>CAKVEC010000004.1 GCA_934728255.1 uncultured Bacteroidales bacterium | reverse complement strand
ACAGGGTCGTTAAGCTCAGCCACGCCGATGGTAGTGCATTTATTGTGTGAGAGTAGGTAGCCGCCACTTTTGAAGCCTCGAGTATCAACTGATACCCGAGGCTTCTTACGTTTTATAGACTGCGGATTATTCTGGAAAGAAAAAACAGAAAAATGCTGTGGATATTTGCGAGGTTCAAAAAAAAGTAGTACCTTTGCAATCGCTTTTGCGGAGTATGGTGTTTTCATACCGCAAGCGGATTTCAACGGCAATAGTGTCCAATGGTATAAAGGCTATTACGTCAGATTTTGGTTCTGAAGATCCTGGTTCGATTCCGGGTTGGACAACAAAAGGAAGAGCCTGAAAGGCTCTTTTTTTAAGCCCTTTCGGGCAAGTGTGATGGGATACGGGCAGCCTCACAAGACATCGTGCATAAGCGGATGTAATCCTACTGCCCCATATTGAGTAACACAAACTAAACACAATGAAAACGTTTGAATTGACTGGTACCCTCCGTTCGGAGTTCGGTAAGAAAGCCGCTAAGGCACTTCGTGCAGAAAACCTTGTTCCTTGCAACATCTATGGTGTAGGTGAGAACCTTACTTTTACCGTTGCTGCTGCTGATGTTCGTCAGTTGATCTATACGCCTGACACACTGATTGTATTGCTGACTATTGGTGATGCAAAGCGTACCGCTGTCGTAAAGGAGATGCAGTTCCACCCGCTGAGTGGCGATGTAATGCACATCGATTTCCTTGCAGTAGATGAGAACAAGCCTGTAACCGTTGAGATTCCTATCCAACTGACTGGTCACGCAGCAGGTGTAAAAGCCGGTGGTAAATTGGCGTTGAATATGCGCAAGATGAAAGTGAACGGTATCTATACTCAGTTCCCCGACCGCGTGGTTATCGATGTTACCGAGTTGGGCTTGGGTAAGAAGATTGCCGTTGGCGATGTACACATCGAGGGGCTGACAATGATGAACCCGAAAGATGCTTGCGTTGCAGAGGTAAAAGCAACTCGTCAGAGTGCTGCTGCAGCACAATAATCCGAAAGGGACGCAACCAATCAAAGAGCGGAAAGGCAGTGGCTTTTTCCGCTCTTTTTGCTTTTTAGAACTCCTCTGATTGTTAATGGGGCGTTTAATTGCAATCGGGATATACAAATTTACACACTTACAAATTTACACATTCAATAATGAAGTACTTGATAGTCGGCTTGGGTAATATAGGTGATGAATATGTGGGGACGCGCCACAATATCGGTTTCCGCATGATTGATGCTTTTGCCGAAAAGGTGAACGCCATATGGGAGGACAAACGCTATGGAATGGTGGCGAAATGCCGCGTAAAGAACGCCGAACTGGTATTGCTCAAGCCCTCCACGTATATGAACCTGAGCGGGAATGCAGTGCGCTATTGGCTCGGACAGGAAAAAATCCCTGTGGAGAATATGCTCGTGCTGGTGGACGACCTGAACCTGCCTTTCGGCGCTATCCGTATTCGTAAGCAGGGTTCCAATGGCGGGCATAACGGCTTGGGGAATATCCAGTCGGTGCTCGGTACGGAAAATTATGCACGGGTGCGCTTCGGCATAGGTAACAACTTCAGCCGCGGGGCGCAGTGCAACTTTGTGCTGGGCAAATGGACCGACGAGGAAGAGCAACAGATGCCCGACCGCCTGAAAGTGGTCTGCGACATCATTCCTTGCTTCTGCCTGCAAGGCATCGACCGCACTATGAACCTCTATAACGGGAAATGATAGGTATAAACATATAATAATCCATAAATTACCCATAAATCTCAGTAATGAAAAATTAATGGCTTAATTATATGTTCCTTATAAAATAATTAACGTCTAATTACACGCCAATTAACGTTCTAAATATGGCTCGTTTTTGGAAACATCCGTGGGTGGTGGCAGTGTGTAACCTGCTGCTCGTGATGGTGATTTACTCGCTGTCGCGGTGGTTCTTCTATGCTATCAATACCGATATGTTCCCCGGTGTGTCAGCGGCGCACTTGTGGGAGATGCTCTGTGGCGGTGTGCGGTTCGACCTCACGGCGGTGCTGTATCTCAATTCGGTCTATATATTGCTGCTGCTCCTGCCGCTGCCTGCCCGTTGGCGCAACAATAGGCATTATCAGCGCACGGCGCAATGGTTCTATTGGGTACCCAATGCTCTCGGTATCGCCGTTAATTGTGCGGATATGGTCTATGTGCGGTTCACCGACCGCCGCACCACTTGCACGTTCTTCTCCGAGTTCCAACACGATAGCAACCTCGGCTCTATTTTCTTCCAAGCCGTTGCACAGTACTGGTATGTAACGCTTTTTGCCATAGTCATGCTGCTACTGCTTGTCTTGCTTTCGCGTCGTAAACCGTATATTGTCGAAGAGAAGTGCAGATGGTGGTATTATGGTCGTGAAACCGCAATCCTGTTAGTGTCGGCATATTTCTGCGTGATAGGTATCCGAGGCGGTTTTGGCAGTTATACACGCCCGATTACTATTTCCAATGCCCTGCAGTATACCGATACTCCGCAGGAGACGGCTATCCTGCTCAATACGCCGTTCTCGCTGATGAAGTCGCTTGAGAACGAGACTTATGTCAATCCGCACTATTATGCGAACAGCGAGTTGGAAAGCGTGATGACACCCGTACATCCGGCAGACACCACGGTGCAGGCGCAGCCGCTCAATGTGGTCGTGCTGATATTGGAGTCATTCTCCAAAGAGTACATCGGTTTTTATAACCACGACCTTGACGGCGGCACCTATACGGGTTATACTCCATTCTTGGACTCGCTGCTCTCGCAGAGTATCACCTACCGGTATTCGTTTGCTTCCGGACGCAAGTCGATAGACGCTATGCCCTCGGTGCTGTCTTCCATACCGATGTTGATAGAGCCGTATATCGTTACGCCCTATTCCACCAATGCTGTCTCCTCGCTGGCGGACTGCCTCGGGCGGAAGGGCTATACTACGGCGTTCTTTCATGGTGCACCGAATGGCAGTATGGGCTTTCAGGCATATGCGCGTTCGGCTGGTTTCGGAGCCTATTACGGTATGAACGAGTACGATGGTGAGGAGGCTTTCGACGGTACCTGGGCGATATGGGACGAGGAGTTTCTGCAGTACTATGCTCGCACGATGAGCCAAATGCAGGAGCCGTTTATGACGGCGGTCTTTACGGCGTCGAGTCATCATCCTTTCCGTGTGCCTGCCCGTTATGAGGGCGTGTTCCCGCGTGGTACGCAGCCTATTCACCAATGTATCGGCTATTCCGACAACGCCTTGCGAGAATTCTTTGCCTATGCTCAAATACAGCCGTGGTTCGACCATACGTTGTTTGTCCTGACTGCCGACCATACCAACCAACTCACGCACCCCGAATACACCAATGCCAAAGGGCTTTTCGAGGTACCGATAGCCTTCTACCGCCCGAATACAGTTGGCGAAATGCGGACACAGACGGCTGTCAGCCAGACGGATATAATGCCGTCCGTATTGTCCTTTCTCGGTTATGATAAACCCTATTTTGCTTTCGGTGAGGACGCACTGACGCAAACCAAGCCGCACCCGTATGCGGTATGCTACAACAACCCGGTCTATCAGATCCTGTCCGATAGTCTGCTGGTGCAGTTCGATGGGCAGGTGGTTACAGCGGTGTACGATTACCGCACCGACCGCCTCTTGCAGCATAACCTGTTGCCCGCAGCAGAGCAGACCGCCGAGGTACAGACTATGCTCGCCTATCTCAAAGCCTATATTCAGCAATATATCTCCCGCATGGTGGAGAACCGATTAACTTGTACGGATTATGGAAGTAAGAGTCGATAAATACCTGTTCGCTATGCGTATCTACAAGACGCGCACTATCGCTGCGGATGCCTGCAAGAAAGGGCGTGTTACGATGGGCGGTACGCAACTCAAACCCGCCCGCACGTTTCGCACGGGAGATGTCTTCTCGGTGCGCAAAGGACCTGTTACCTACACCTACCGCATCAAGCAGTTGGCGGAGAACCGCCTCGGCGCGAAATTCGTGCCCGACTATCTGCAGGACATCACTGCCCCCGACCAACTCGAATTGCTCGAACTGGCACGCCTCGCGGGGCAGACCGGGCGCGACCGCGGTACGGGACGCCCCACCAAGAAAGACCGCCGCGAGATAGAGATGTTTATGAGCGACGACTATTTGGACGACATAGATTTTGATGACGACGATGAAGAATAAGAAAGACAACATTGCCGAATATATCCTCTATCTATGGCAGATTGAGGACTACCTGCGGGCTTTTCCCGCACAGGCGGAAGCCACACCCGAGTTGCACGAACTGGGCGAGATGATGCACCGTGAGGGGGTTGTGGAGAAAGGGCATATCCAGTTGGCGAAGAACGCCCTCGCCGAGTTGGAAGAACTGCACCTGCTCCTGCTCGATAAGGAAGCCACGTATCGGGCAGCGGTGCTGCGTCTGACTCCCTCGCTGGCACTCTTTAAGTCGAAGACCGACCGCCCTGCTATGTCCGATGTTGAGGCGTGCTTCGTGCTGCTCTATCAGATTATGCTCCTCCACCTGCAGCACAAGCCTGTTTCGGCTGACACCGAGGCGGTGCAGCAGCAGGTAACCCGACTGCTTCAGTACCTCAGCCGCACCTATCGAGACACCCGCGATGCCGAATTGGAAGAAAATAACATATAATTAACCACGAATTACCCATTAATGGTTCAATTATATGGCTGATTATATGTTCCCTAAAAATTAACGACCCATTAACGGCAATTAACGGAGAATGATTTCCGATAATGTTTTAATGGAACTTTAATGGGCATTAATGGAGAAAAGAGAAAACTTTAACGGAGGCAACCTATGACAACCAAAGACCGTTTTTCCCATATCTTGTCGTGGTTCGCGGAGAATATGCCCGTGGCGGAGTCGGAACTCTGCTACGACAATCCGTTCCAACTGCTTATTGCGGTGATGCTCTCGGCGCAGTGCACCGACAAACGGGTCAATATGGTTACGCCCGCTCTCTTTGCCGCCTATCCGACCCCCGAAGCCATGGCGCAAGCCACAACGGAGGAGGTACTCCGTTATGTCCGCTCTGTCAGTTACCCCAATGCCAAGGCGGCACATCTTGTGGCTACGGCGCAGCGTCTCTGCAGTGTCTATGGCGGGCAGGTACCCGATAACATCGACGACCTGCAAACCCTTCCCGGCGTGGGGCGCAAGACCGCCAATGTGGTCTGTGCCGTGATTTGGAACCAACCCACTATGGCGGTCGATACCCATATATTCCGTGTCTCAGAGCGACTTGGACTGACCACCGGCAGCAAGTCGCCACGCCAAACCGAAGACCAATTAGTTAAATACATCCCCACCGCCGTCATCCCCAAGGCGCACCACTGGCTGCTCCTCCATGGGCGATATGTCTGCCAAGCCCGCACTCCGCATTGCGACCGCTGCGGGCTTGCTCCCTACTGCCGCTACTATGCAAAGAATGCCTATAAAAACAATTAACGTCTGATTAACGATAATTATACGTTGATTAGTATATCGGCTGCATCTGTTATTGATGCTTAAAACGTCTGTTAATTTTCTGTTAATTTGTCTATATACTATTGCGTGTTTTTTGAAATAGCAGTACTTTTGTACCCGAGAACGTGATGATGATTGTTGTATTGACCCTCCAGAGCAAACATCCCACTATAAATGATACACCTCGCTTACATAGTGCGCTCTGCTCGCACGATGCTTTTCTATACGGCTGTTCGCCGTGTGTTCGCCGCAATAGCAGCGATTGTCTTGTCGGCTATGCGTATGCCGGCTTTTCGTAAGGTGTATTCGCTTTCGTTATAAGGATTTCCGACCTCGTGTCCGAAATCCTTTTTCTTTTTATGTATAGTGCATCCTGCTTGGAGAAATGAACAAAATTAATGGTCAAATTAATGGCTAATTAAATGTTCTATAAAAATTAACGTCTAATTACACGATAATTAACGTTCTTGTTTTAGTAGAATGAATATGCAGAATCTTAATAATCGTACATTTTCCCATTTCGTTCCAAACAGCATAGGATGTGCTTAGGATGTGCTTAGGATAGGCTGCCTTTGTTCCACCCTTTCTGTTTCCTAAATCTTAACAAAAAGCACTTTTTGCTATTTCATAGTTGTGTTGTAATTTCTAACTTTCTATATATAATGAAACAATTTAGACTACTTCTCACCCTCCTCACCCTGCTGGCTGTAGGGAGTATGAATACTTGGGCAGAAACATGTACAATCTCAGAATCAACATCGGGTTCTGTTAATAATGTGCTATCATGGGATACGGACAAGGGGAATTCTCAGAATGCTCCGATTTGGAATTCTAACCATTATAGATTTTATTATGCATCCTCCGGTAATGGTGGTTGTATGACCATAACTCCACAAACAGGAATTACTATTACAGGAATTACTTTAAAGGCAACTAGTAGTAGTTATACACCGACCGTAAAATACAATATTGATGGTGGTTCCGATATTACAGGAAAATGGAATAGTACGACTATGTCAATAACTGGTATTTCTGCAAAAAACTCATTTAAGTTCAGAAATGCTAACACAGCCAGTAAACAACTTAGAGTATCTATCACTATAACCTACGAGACGGCGGATTCCTGTACCACTCCTACATTTACGATAGCCGACAAGACTATTACGCTGTCTGAAGCCTCGAACTTGTATGATATGTCTACCAATCTGACCATCAACAAAGGAGGTTCTACGGGAGCGATTACGTACTCTTGCAATGATGAAAATGTAATGATAGATGGAAACACTTTCTATACAGCAACCGCCGGTACTTACACTATCAATGCCACTATGGCGGCAGACGATACCTATTGCGAAGCCCCAACCTCATTCACCATCATTGTTCAGGCTGCACCTTGTACATCCTTAGACGTACCCTCAAATCTCTCTGTAGGTGAAATCACAGCAACTACAGCCGAACTTTCTTGGGACGCAGTGCCGAATGCTGTTAAGTATCGTATAGTTGTGTTGGGAGGGAGTAAGGAAGTGTATGAGTTTGATACAAAAAATGGTAGTGTAACCTCGATTTCTGCAACTGGGTTAGATGCCAAGGAAAATTATTTATGGACTGTAAGTGCGCTGGGAGATGGAAACAATTATTGTGATAGCGAAGAAAGTGATACAGGGGAATTTACTACAACAGATTACAAAACATTCTCTATTTCTTGGATAACACCGGACGGTACCGCCCAAACTATGGTAACCGAGACAAAACCGATAGTGTTGCCTGTTACTAATCCAACGAGTTGCGATCCTAACTATGCTAATTTTGTAGGTTGGTACACCATTCAGCACGGAACTCCTGCTAAACCCACTTCTGAATTGCAGGGTACAAAGGCAACGGAAAGTCTTGTACCGACGGAAGATATGCAGTTTTATGCGGTTTTTGGCGCATCAAATAGCGGTACAACCACTTTTACTAAGATCACTTCCGAACCGGTAGATTGGACAGGAGAATATATTCTTGTTTATGAAAGCACCGAAACCCAGGCCTATGTATGGACAGGCGTGGATGAGGCGAACGGGGCAGAGCGGGAAGAGATTGTGAATAATACAATTTCAATGTCTAAACCTCTAACTATTGCCCTTTCTCCAATGGCAGATGGGTACTCTATCTTGACGAGTACTGGCAGTTATGTATATGGAATAAGCAAGAAGTTGCTTTTCTCTGATAAAGAACAACCCAATGCAATAAGTTGGGATGCTAACGAAGAATCGGTCAAAATTGAATGTAGTGGAGCCCTATTAAGGTTTAATGCCGCTTCTGGGCAAAACCGTTTCCGTTATTATGCCAGTGGTCAGGAACCGGTTCAGTTATATAAGAAAACATCCGTCACGGGGGGGGCTTCAGGCTATATATCTGTATGCAAAAACCAATTGGTTGTCACAGGTAATGTGATGCTTACCAGTGGTTATACAGCCGATGGTGGTATTCGGGTTACTACACCGCTGACCATAGCAGTTTCATACTTGGATGCCGATGCAACAACAATCCGTGCAACCTATCTGAATGAGACTATGTCGGAGGTAAGCAATAGTTGCTTTGCTCTCTATAATGCAGATGGAACCATGGTCGATCCTCAGAATATCAGTGCTGCGGATCACAATTACTTTGTAGGTTATACACCCGCAGATTATGCCGCATCTGACAAGGGAACAATTCGTTTTGAGTTGCTCAATGGCGCAGATGATGTTTTGGCAGCAGCGGATATACCTGTTCAGGGACGTTCTTTGCCGGAGCAGTTCGTCATCGCAGCCGAGACAGCGGATGGTTGGGTGGCGCTTCCTGCTGACCTGTCTTTGAGTGCAAATGATCCGGTTAAAACTGCATATCATATTGATGTAGACAATATCAACCGCCCGACCAAGGCTGTATTGGCACCATATACGGCTGTCTATACATCTGCTAAGCGGGCAGAAGAAAATGTTTGTTCAGATGGTATTCGCTTCAGCACGGCAAATAGTACTTACCTGCAAGGTTCAACATCTGCTGCTGTTACACGAGTATGGTTGTCGGCTTCACCGGATCCGAAAACGCAAGTGTGGGTATTGTCCACCAATGATTTTAACGACTATTTAGTGCGTATGGATGCTTCTGCTGATGGACGCAACTTGTCGTATTACAAGAGGGAAAAAAGAATAGCCAACTATAAACAGGAACAGGTACTTCGTTTCTTGCCTGTGGAAAAACTTTGTACACGTTTCGATGCGCCCGAATTGAAAGAGGAGCAAGTGCGATCTACTGCTGCAATACTCACATGGAAACAAATCGCAGGAGTAGTGAGTTATGAGTATAGTATTGACGGACAAACTTCGTGGACTGAATGTGCCGATGTAAAAATCAGTGATGGCGATGTCTTTTGGACGCTTTCCGGGCTTGCACCCACAACCCGATATACTATCTCTGTGCGTGCCAAGGTTGAAACAGACGATAATTGTTCGGAAATAGGAAGTCTTGTATTCACGACTGTGGATTGTGACGATGTACCTTATGATTTGGCTTACACTTCAGATCTGTCGTCTGTAACAATCACATGGAAATGTAATGCGGCTTCAGCAAAAGTAGTTCTTTATTCTGATCCTGAATGTGAAGACGATGATATTGTGGGTATTCAGACAGCAAATGTGAAGACTTGTACTTTCAAGGGACTTCCTGAAAATATAGTACGTTATGTCAAGGTGTTTGCCGGTGGTTCATGTGCCTCTGAGGTGCTTGAAGTGAAAACCGAGTCTCCACAAATGGACGTGGTAGAGTGGGATGTGGATAAAATCAATGTTTCGCTCAATACCGAGGAGAAAGTATCGGTAGTCCTTGAAAATGAGGTTACCAAACATACAGGGCAAGATGCTTCGGATATATTTTTCTCTAAGTATTTTGAGGCTGCGGCGGAAGTGAAATTGTTAGCGATTTACAATGGTACAAAGCAGACTATTGATCTGAGCAATATCCGCATTGAGGGTATGGCTGTTACAACTGAAGAGCAAGTGTGGAATGCTGAACCGTATGCTGTAATAGATTTGTCGCCTATAGGTAGCATTGCTCCGGAGCAAGAGATTGTATTATATTCTTTAGCCACTCATTATGAATCTTCTCCTACAACTGCCGATTATACTATTGCAGAATGTATTCAAGATCAAATAGGTTTTGACCAGGAAGGATGGTATCCTGTTGGAGATAATACCATAAAAGTATTAAACAGGGCAGGTTATACTGAATGCAAAAATCTTTTTGGCGAAACAGAGATCGCCACAGGTGGAGACAAGGTGTTCCGTTTAATCCGAACAGATGATGATGGTGCGGATACCGATATTGATATCATCGGTGCTGCAGGAACGGACGCTAATGGAAAGCGAACTATTATTCAGACGGATGATATGTCTCAACCTACTAATGGAGATAAGATTGGTTGGACATGTGATGATGGGGCGGAATATGAAGGAAATCCTGAGGTACAATATCAATTATCCACTAATCGCCATTTGCTGATACGCAAAAATTCAGTAGTTTCCGGTGCTAATGCGGTTTCTCTTAATACGGATGGTTTCCATACTCTGTGTACAGAATGGGAAGGGCGTATCGTCCCGTCTTCCAAAGATAAAGATAAGGAAAATGACATTACGTGTAGTGAGTTTGATAATGTGTTAGGTTTTAACTATAATGAATATTACACGGAGTATGAAACATTTATGGAGGAAAAAGAGTTTGAGGAGAGTAGTCGTAATCCTGACGGAACGATCACGATAGATATGCCTGCGGATAATACGTTGGATAACATACCTTGTCAGAAAATCAAGATCATCGTTAAGAATAGCAATAATGAAGAGATAATAGCCAACGAGTACAAAGTGCCGATTATTGTGAACCAAAGCACCAATACCGGTAATACCACGTTCTTTGGCGAGAAACTGACCGACGAGATGTGCAAGACCTGCGATGTGGTCATTCGCGACAAATCGCAACTCTCCCACACCGAGGGCGGCAAGCAGCAGTTCCGCGATATGTATGTCTATACCGGCAGCAGTCTCCTTATCCCCGCAGGGCAGGCTATGTCGCTCGACAAAGTGCGTATGT
Organism: uncultured Bacteroidales bacterium; assembly: GCA_934728255.1. Lineage (GTDB taxonomy): Bacteria > Bacteroidota > Bacteroidia > Bacteroidales > Paludibacteraceae > Colicola. Next base: position 223,684 of record CAKVEC010000004.1, on the reverse strand, counting down.
TTGCTACCAACGACAGTGTCTCCTATGCTATTGTCAACAACAGCACGGATGCCGGTGCGGCTATCTCGGTCAAAGAGGTCAGCCACGTGAAGCGTATTGACGGACGCTACTGGTATCCGTTCTCGCTGCCCTACGACTGCAACATCGCCGACATCGACCAACTCAACGGACAGCCGCTCGGTGTCTATGGTATGGACTGGGGTATCAAGTACTACGACGGGCAGCGTCGTCAGAGCGACGGCAACAGCGAGACGACCTTCGGCGAGGTGTCCAAGTACTGGACAATGATGCCCGAAGACGGCTTGCTGAAAGCCTATACGGGCTATATCATCGGGCTGTTTGTACCCGCTGCCGACGAACCGCTGATGAAGTCGGTTAATTTCCCGCCCGCTACCGAGAGTGCCTACACCGAGAGTGCGGACAGCAAACAGACCACCGTTACCAACTGGGCGGACAACCTTTCGGCGGACAAACGCCACCACGGGTGGAACTTTGTCGGCTCGCCGTATATATCCCTCTTCGGTGCCGCAGAGGGCGAAGGACTCTACAACACCGGTCTGAAGATGGGCTATACCGATCGCCAAGGCGAACAGCAGGATATGGAGCATATCTATGTCTCTATCCCCGACGGCGGCAACAAGAATACCTACACCCAGTCGCTAGCAGAGGGCGTAACACTCAAACCCTTCACCGCCTATTTCGTGCAAGCCGTTGACCCCGAGAACGGGCAGTCGAACACCCTGCCGCTCACCTACAGCAAGACGCAACGCCTGTTGCTTGCCCCGCAACGCCTGCAGGAAACGGAGCAGGATATGTTGGTGGAACTGACGCTCGCTAATGGCAGCGCAACAGACAATGCCGGTCTGTGGGTGGGCAACAGCCACACCGCCGACTATGAGATCGGGCGCGACCTGACCAAGATGTACTCCGCCGACCGCAAACCGCAACTCTACACCGTTGCGCTCTATGGCAGAATGGCATACCAAGCCCTGCCGGACGCACAAGCACACGCTATCCCGCTTGGCATATACGTGCCTGCCAAGGGCGACTATACCCTGTCGCTCAACCGTGCGGTAAGCCGGGTAAACGAAGCGGAATCGGTTTGCCTGCTCTACGAGGGCAGGGTGGTGGCGGATCTGCTCCAAGCCGGTTATACCCTCACCGCTGCAGGCAAAGGGCTTGTGGACGGCTACACGTTGGATATACGCCGCTCGCCGAAAGTGGTAACCGATATTGTACCGGCTGCGGGCGATGCGCCCTACCTGATAGTGCGCAGCGGGATGCTCACTATTGCCAACCTGCCCGCCGAGGCTATGGTGCAGGTATATGACGCCCTCGGGCGGATATGTTTCTCCGCACCCGCAGGTGCACAGACCATCGATGTGGCTGCGCCGCAGACTGGTGTTTATACGGTGGTGGTTACAACAGGAGACCAATCCTATATTTTGAAAACATTGCTTCATTGAATTTCATAGATACTGACCTGATATGAAAACGAAACAATCTTTGTTGTGCCTTGCGGCACTGTTCCTTGTCTTGCCTGTGCAGGCGCAATATATTGACAACAGAATCGGTCTTGTGGAGGATATGGAATCCGTTTCATCCTATGCCGCCGATGATATGCAGATTGATACCACCGTATGCGACTATCGTGTCTGGACACCTTCGCGCAACGGCTATCGTATTACCGAGGCGGGGGCGGAGCGTCCGCGGGTATTAGGCATGGTGCAGGCGACAGGAAACAACAACTGCCCCATAACTATGCAGCGGTTTACGGTACAGGCGTTGAGTGTCAGCCTGTCGGCTGTCGGTGCCGAATCTCCCTATGAGGAAGCGTCCACGCCTGCCGCTATGACCCGCCCTCGCCGTGTGAGTGCCGAGGGCGGTTTGGGCGAACCGGGTGCAAAAGAATTGCCCATAGGCGATATACCATGGCTGTTGGTGCTTCTCACTGCAGGCGTTTGTACTCTGCACCGCTATAGCAAGTGCAAAATGGCATAGAATAATAGAAAAGGGACTGCCTTGCAACTAATGCGGCAGTCCCTTTTTGTGTTTTTGTCAGCATACCCCTCCTTATCTTTATACTATCGGGTGTATGTGATTCGTATGTGATTCGTATGTGATTCGGCGGTTTTTGCTTGTATTTCAGTTTGTTACTATTCACTTCTTTGCTAATGAATAATTTACAGGCATCATAAATAAAAATCCCCTCCTTTTTGGGAGGGGAAAAGTTATGCTAAATACAGCCGCACATTCTTTTCTTTCAGGCGGGTAGCCATACCTTGCGGGAGGTTGTTGTCGGTTACGATGGCTTGTACCTGCTCCGCATTGGCTATGTGGCAGAAACTGCGTTTGTTGAATTTCGATGAGTCGAACACGGCGATAGTCTCCCGCGCCTGGGCAATCATTGCCTGGTTGAGCATAGCCTCTTCGAGGCTCGGGGTGGAGATACCGGTATCTAACGAGAACGAGTCCACGCCGAGAAACAACTTGTAGTTGCTGAAGTGGCTCAGCGTATTGAGGGCGAGCGGTCCGACGGTGGAGTGGCTGTTGATACGCACATGCCCGCCGAGGATGATGACCGTAAACCGCTTGTAGCGCATCAGTTCGGTGGCGATATTCATCGCATTGGTGATAATGGTCAGGTTGTTGAATCGATCGAGATGGCGGGCTATCTCGAGGGTGGTTGTCCCCGAATCGAGCATAATGTTGTCGCCGTCCTGTATGAGCGTGGCGGCAAAAGCACCGATACGCTCTTTTTCCCGGAAATTGAACATCCGCTTCTGTCCGATGGCGGTGTCTTCGTTCTGATTTTCCACCGGACGGCGTATTGCTCCACCGCGTGTACGGACAAGCAGGTTTCGTTCCTGCAAAATTGTCAGATCCTTTCGGATCGTTACTTCCGAAGTATGCAGATTCTTGCTCAATTCGGTTACGGAAACCTCATTATTGCTTTCCAATAGATTGAGTATCATTGCTCTACGGCTTTTGGCAGAGGTGCTTGTCAGTTGTGTCATATGTGTTTCGATTTTGCATTTCGCAGCAAAATTACGACATATTTTCGAAATATGATAATACTTGTTTTTCTTTTCTTTGTTTCGAAAGGTTACGAAATGCAAAATAGTGTCATTTTTCATATTTAACATACTGAAAATCATGCACTTGAATTACCCTCCCCCATAAACATGTTTTTCAACATATTTTGTGGCAGAATTGTTGATAGATAAAGCAGTAATTTTGCAGCGTCTTAACGAGTAAATACACACAAAAACTATGGATACATTTACACATAAAGAGATTCTGCAACAACCTGCAGTATGGCGCAAGGAGTACCAATTATTGGTAGAGAAAAAGAGTGAAATACAAGCATTTTTGGCAAAATATCTGACGCCCGAAACCGATATTGTTCTTACGGGTGCAGGTACATCGGCGTTTATCGGTGATGCGATTGCTCCCATCTTGCGCGGAGCGTGGGAGAACGTGCGTGCGGTGGCTACTACCGACCTCGTTACCAATGCGGAGAACTATCTTGATGCCAATAAACCGCTGCTGCTTATCAGTTTTGCCCGATCGGGTAACAGCCCTGAGAGCGTGGGTGCTGTTGCTTTGGCAAATCGTATATGCCCCCATATTGCACATATATACATAACATGTAACAAGGACGGTCATCTGGCTCAGACCGGCAAAGCAGAAAATGTGCTGACCCTTCTGCTGCCGGATGAGACCGATGACAAGAGTCTGGCTATGACCAGCAGTTTCTCCACGATGCTCCTTACTTGCTTGATGCTGAGCAAGATAGATACGATTGAGCAGGAAAAAGAGGCTGTGGAGCATACGGCGCAGAATGCGCAGACGGTCATCGACCTCTATGCCGCTTCGCTGCAAGAGATTGCCAACCGCAAGTTCGAGCGTGCGGTGTTCCTCGGTTCCGGACCGATGAAAGGTATCGCCGAGGAGTGCCACCTCAAGTTGCAGGAACTGACCGACGGCGGTGTGGTCTGCAAGTTCGACAGTTTTCTGGGTTTCCGCCACGGACCGAAAGCGGTGGTGAACGAACATTCTATCGTGGTTTATCTGATGCAGGACGACGAATACATACAGCAGTATGAGCGCGACCTGATCAAACAGGTGAACGGCAACAACCGTCTCGTGGCGCAGATCATTGTTATCGCAGGCAAGCGTGTGGTGATCGATGGCGTCAAAGAGGATTTGCAGGTGGTTATGCCTTTCGGCAGTGCAGAGACGAGTATCTATGGCATTCTGCCGTATGTACTGGTAGGTCAGTTGCTCGGCTACTATACTTCTCTGAGCCACGGGCTTTGCCCAGACACCCCCTCGGTATCGGGCAATATCCACCGCGTGGTAGAAGGCGTGAAAATCTATGAATAGAATGTTATTGGTCTAATCGGACTAATTAGCCCAATTGGACTAATATATAACCCCTATAAAAAACATCAAACAACTATGGCAAAGACAGAAAACATCCTCCGTGTGATGGAGGAACTGAAAGAGAAAACCGGTGTGCCCCGCACTTTGTTTGCGGCTTGCCCCAACTCGTTGTCGGTAATCCGCGCATCGTTCCGCGCTGCCAAACGCAATAATGCTCCTATCTATTTCGCTACCACCCTCAACCAGGTGGACTGCGATGGCGGTTATACGGGTATGACCCAGGCGGAGTTTACCAAGGTGCTGCGCCGTGAGGCAGAGGCGGTTCATTACACCGGTCAATACGTAGTGGCTATCGACCACGGAGGTCCGTGGCTCAAGGACAAACAGTCGATTGAGCGTTGGGACACCGAGCGTGCTATGGAGGGTGTGAAGAAATCCTACGAAGCCGCTATCCTTGCCGGTTACGACCTGATTCACGTTGATCCTACGGTGGATATTTTCCTGCCGAAGGGACAAATTATTGATATTCACGTGGTAGTGAAACGCACTGTGGAACTGATTCTCCACGCCGAGAACTTCCGCAAAGCGCACAACATTGCGCCTATCTCGTATGAGGTAGGTACCGAGGAGGTTCACGGCGGACTGGCAGACGAGAAAACTTTCGATACGTTCCTTACCGGACTGAAAGCCGGTTTGGCTGAGGTGGGACTCGCAGATGTATGGCCTTGTTTCATCGTGGGTAAGGTGGGTACCGACCTGCATACCACCACTTTCGACCCCGAGGTGGCACGCGAACTGACCGCCAAGGTACGCCCCTACGGCAGTTATATCAAAGGACACTATACCGACGATGTCAGCAACCCCGAGGAGTATCCGCTGTCGGGTATGGGTGCCGCCAACGTAGGTCCCGAGTTTACGATGAACGAGTACGACGCTTTGGCTGAACTCGAAGAGGAGGAGAAAAAACAGTTTGAGGCAGGTCGTGTGGCACAACTCAGCCATATCACCGACGTACTCTGGCAGAAAGTGTACGAGTCGAACCGTTGGAAGAAATGGCTCCATGGCGAAGAGGTGGGCAAAGATCTCAAGGAAGTGGATCCGGACCGTCAACTCTGGCTTGTGAAGACGGGTTGCCGCTATATCTGGCAGACCCCGGAAGCCCTGGTAGCACGCCGGATGCTCTATGATAACCTCGAGCACCTCGGTATTCACGCCGAAGAGGTGGTGCTGATGCGTATCGAGCACAACATGGACAAGTACTACCGTGCTTTCAACCTCATCGACTTGAACGATTACATTAAATAATAGTTAATAGGTTTAGGAGTTGATTGGTTTATGCGGTGTTGAAAAAGTAATGGGTTGAAATAGTTATATTCTGAATAAACGCATTAACTTGTTAAACCAATTAAACCACGCATAAACTCATAAACTCATCAACGCATAAACTATGAATTGTGCATTGTTTGACATCATCGCCCTCGGTGAACTGAATGTGGACTTGATTCTCAACCAAATCGACGGTTTTCCGGAGATTGGAAAGGAGAAGTTTGCTCACAAGATGACGCTCACCCTCGGTAGTAGTACCGCTATCTTTGCTGCCAATGCCGCTGCATTGGGCAGCAAGGTGGCTTTCTGCGGAATGATTGGCAACGACTCTTTTGGCGACCTTGTAGAAAGCAGCCTGCAAGCCAAGCATGTCGATACCCGCTACCTCATCCGTACCGACAAGTATGCCACCGGGGCAACAATCTGCATGAACTACGACGAGGATCGTGCCAACCTGACCTATCAAGGCGCAATGGACGCTATGGGGTTGGCAGACATCAATCCCGAGGTGTTCACTGCCACCAAGCATATCCATATCTCGTCCGTCTTTATGCAGAGTGCGCTCAAGCGCGACCTGATGCAGATCCTGCGCCTTGCCAAAGAGAACGGCGTTACCACCTCTCTGGATACCCAGTGGGACCCCGTGGAGAAATGGGATCTGGATTATCGCGAGGTGCTGCCGCTCATTTCGGTTTTTATGCCCAATGAGAAAGAACTCTGTGCCCTTACCCGCAGCAAGACGGTCAGCGAGGCAATCGACAAGATTATGCCCTATATCAATGCCGCTGTCATCAAGCAGGGCAGCCGCGGTTCGCTTCTGCTTGCCAAGGACGGGCTTCGTCATCAGCAAGAGGCTATGCTCAACACCCAAGTGGTGGACGCTATCGGCGCAGGCGATTCGTTCAATTCAGGCTTTATCTCGCAGTTTGTACAGGGGAAACCACTTGAGGACTGCCAACGCTACGGCAATATGACGGGCGCAATCAATACCACCGCCGCTGGTGGTACGGGTGCTTTTACCTCCCGTGAGGACGTGGAGCGCATCGCTAAAGAACGTTTCGGCTTTGAAGCATAAAATAATAGTTTTAAGGATAAGTAAGGAAAAAGAAACAGTATGAAAAAAACACTTATAATCAGTCTCGCCGCTTTGGCAATGGTGGCTTGCACCAACCGGCCTGCAACCAAGCAGGTGGAAAGTCCTATGGATACGATCCTGCTGAACGACTATCGTCCCGTCAATGTCAATAACATTCCCGAGACCTTGGTCGAGAAAGCCAAGTTCCCTGTTATCGACCTTCACTCGCACGATTATGCCACTTCGCCGGAAGAGGTTGCCGAGTGGGTAAAGACGATGGACGCTTGCGGCATCACCGAAACCCACGTGATGCACTGCGCATGGATTGGCGACCCTGTGGAGACTATCCTTGAGCGTTATGCTGCTTATCCCGACCGTTTTAAGGTATGGTGTTGTTTTGATTATACTAAGATGCTCGAGGACGGTTCTGCCGATGAGGCAATCGCTTACCTCGAGAAATGTCACGACCTCGGTGTCGTCGGTGTTGGCGAGATGGGCGACAAAGGAGAGGGAGACCTCTACGCCCGTCCCACCGAGGGGCGTGGTATTCACCTCGACGACCCGCGTCTGCACCCCGTTTTGGAGAAGTGCGGCGAACTGCATATGCCTATCTCTATCCATATCGCGGAGCCTTACTGGATGTACCTGCCGCAGGATCGCTACAACGACGGTCTGCCCAATGGTGCCGTTTGGCATGTGGATACCACAGCGGTCGGCTGCCTCGGCTACAATGGTTTGATGGCTTCGTTTGAGAATGCCGTGCGCGAGAACCCGAACACCATATTCATTGCGTGCCACTACCTCAATATGAACCAGGATCTGCCGCGTCTCGGTGCGCTGCTGGATAAGTACCCCAATCTGTATGTGGACATCGCTGCCCGTGTGGCTGAGGCTGCACAGACCCCCCGTGCTACACGCGAGTTCCTTATCAAATATCAGGATCGTGTGGTCTTCGGTACCGACAATGGTATGAGCGCAGATATGTACCACAATATCTTCCGTGTCTATGAGACCGCCGATGAGCATTTCTATATCCACGATTTCAACTATCATTGGGCTCTTTCCGGTTTCTATCTGCCCGATAGCGTATTGGAGAAAATCTACTACAAGAACGCTGCCCGCATCCTGAACGAATATAAGTAATCCTGGTTCTATAGATCCTTTAGAACTTATAGAATAAAAGCAAAACAAATGAAAAAAGTTTGTTGGTTAGTAGTAATTGGTATTGTAGCACTTGCTGCAGGTTGCAGTTCACCTAAACCTGAAACCGACCTGCTCGAGTGTGATGCGGCTACGATGACTCAGTTCCCGTACTCCGAGAACGGAGTCATCGTAGAAAAGCATCAAACTGCTACGCCTGTCGCTGCTTACCCCGGTCTCACCCGCATAGAGACCTACTATGTCAATCTTGGTAAACCCATTACCGTCCGTGCCTACGAGATGTGCCGCACCGCTGTTTCGCCCGAGGATACCGTCCTTTGGTCGCTCCAGCCTTCGTCCACCTCTGCACGTCTCGACTGGGTGCTGCCCGTTACCGAGGGTTTTTATAAGCAGAACTATCTCGGTATGAACAACTGCGACTACGGAGGCGGTATTCCTATGGTGGATCTCTGGACGCGCAATGGCGGTGTTGCTATCGGTCTTTTCGAACCCGTGCTGCGTCTGATCTCCATGCCTGTGGAGTGGAAACGCTATGATAACAAGGTTACTATGTCGCTCCGTTATGAGTACGAACAGCCGCTGACCCTCAATACCGGTGATACTCTGCGTTGTTTCTCGGCTTTCCGCTATGAGCATCAGGGCGATTTTTTCAATGCGCTGCGCACCTTCAGCGAGGTCATGCAGGCGGACGAGAACATACATATGCAACCCTCCGAACCCGAGGCGTTCGAACCCGTATGGTGCGCATGGGGCTATGAGCGTCGTTTTACGATTGACGAGGTCAGCGGTACGCTTGACAAGGTTGCAGAACTCGGTTTCCGTTGGGTGGATGTAGATGACGGCTACCAGATAGCCGAGGGCGACTGGGAGACCAACAGCCGTTTCCCCGGTGGCGACCGTGATATGCGCCGTCTGACCGACGAGATTCACCGTCGCGGTATGTATGCCAAACTATGGTGGGCTCCCCTTGCCGCTGACCCTGATACAAAAGTCTTGAAGGAGCATCCCGAGATGCTTCTCCGTACCTACGAGGGCGCACCCGAGTATATCACATGGTGGGACTCTTGGTATCTCTCGCCGGTCAACCCCGCTACCATCGCTTATACCGACGACCTCCTGCATCGTTTCCTCGATGTGTGGAACTTCGACGGACTGAAGATCGACGGACAGCACCTTAACTGCTGTATGCCCGACTACAACGAGGCGTCCCAACTCGAATACCCCGACCAGGCAGTGGAACAGTTGCCTTCGTATTTCGAGAATATCTACACTGTGGCACGCAAGAGCCACCCGCATGCGGTCGTGCAAGTCTGCCCATGTGGTTGCTCGATGAACTACTACCTCCTGCCGTTTATCAACCAGGCAGTTGCGTCCGACCCCACCTCGTCGGCACAGGTGCGTATGAAGCGTAAGGCGTATGCCGCTATGGTGCCGCAGATGGCGTACTATGGCGACCATGTCGAACTTACTGACGGAGGCACCGACTTCGCTTCGCAGATAGGTACAGGCTCGGTCATCGGTACCAAGTTCACCTACCCGAAAGACAATCCGTATGCTTCGGCATCATTCCTCCTTACGCCCGAGAAAGAGCAACTCATTCGTCATTGGATGCGTATCTATAAGGAGAAAGACCTTGCTCGGGGTGAGTATCTCAACCTCTATACCTATGGCTACGACTATCCGGAAGCACATGTCATTCGCCAAAATGGTGCTATGTACTACGCTTTCTATGCCGACCGGTACACTGGTCAGATCGAGTTGCGCGGTTTGGAGAAAGGCAAGACCTATACTGCCTCTACTTATACCGCAGAGACGCCTGCTGAGTTTGAGGTAAGCGGCGACAACCCAACCATCTCTGCCGATTTCCAAGGCAACTACCTATTGGAAGTCAAAGAGAAAAAATAGAAAACATAGACTCTAGATATTCTATAGAAAAACTAAAAAACCTAATCATAAACCCTAAAATAAAGTACAGATGAAAACATTTCATGTTATTTGTATGGCATTGCTCTTAGGGACAACCACGGCTTTTGCATCAATCACGGTCAAGGGTCAGGTTACTTCCGCTGAGGACGGTCTCGGTATGCCGGGAGCAAGTGTCGTAGTCAAGGGGACTACAGCAGGTACTATCACCGATTTCGATGGTAACTACGAAATCGAAGTCGATAATGGTGCTACACTGGTATTCTCCTTTATGGGCTACAAGTCCCAGGAACACAAAGCCACCCCGCATTTGAGCGTTACGCTCCAATCCGACGCTATCATGATGCAGGAGGTTGTCTCGTTGGGTTATTCGTCGGTGAAGAAAGCCGAATTGTCATCGGCAGTTGTTACTGTTTCGGCTGACCAACTCACAGATGTTACCACTTCTGATGTGGGAAATATGCTTCAGGGTAAGATTGCAGGCGTGCAGGTTACCAATGCGGGCGGACAGCCCGGTGAGGCAGCGCAGATCCGTGTGCGTGGTACCGGTTCGATTACTGCTTCGAGCGACCCTGTCTATGTCGTCGATGGTGTGATGGGGGCTTCGTTCAACCCGCAGGATGTAGAGACCATCTCTGTCCTCAAAGATGCAGGTGCTACGGGTATCTATGGTGCTGCCGCTGCCGGTGGTGTTATCGTTGTTACCACCAAGCAGGGGAAGAAAAACGACAAACTCTCTGTTGATATCAAGGCTACTGCAGGTGCCAAACAAGCACTCTACAGCAACTATAAGATGATGAACTCCGCCGAGTTGTACAATTTCCATAAGTCGCTCTATTCGAAGACGGTTTTCAACAGCCAGTACCCCAAGAGCCTGCTTGATCAGGACTACAACTGGCAGGACGAGTTCTTCCGCACAGGTGTGGTACAGGACTATTATGTATCCGTCAAGGGCGGCTCGGAGAAAATCGGCTACTATGCCGGTCTTAGTTACTACGGCGAGGAAGGAACTCTCAAATGTACGGGTATGCAGAAAGTGAGTGGTCAGTTCTCTATGAATGCCGACCTCACCAAGTGGCTCGATATGAGCGTGCGTGCTTCGTTCTCCAAGTCGTCTGTTGATTATGCTCCGTCGTGGACTATGCTCGACGATGCGTTCAACAAGATGCCGTGGGATAACCCCTACGAACTTGATGCTGACGGCAATTCTACGGGCAAGTACCTCTATGTGGACGGTGATACACGTTCCGACAATGGTGGCAAATGGTGGTCGCAGAGCAAGTGGAACGCACTCAATACCACACAATACAACTACTCGAAATCGAACAACTTTGATTTCAACGGTACGCTTGTCTTCAATGTACATTTCACCGACTGGCTCCATTTTACTACTACCAATACCTTTGGTACGGGTTACTATAAATCCACAGAATACCGCGACCCGCGTGCGTTCGACTCCGAGTATTCCAAGGGCTATCTCTACAACAGTATCGGTCTGAGCAAAAGTTTCGGTACGATCAATATCCTCAAGGCCAACGGACAATGGGGGCAACATAGCCTGAGTGGTATGCTCGGCTACGAGTACAGCACATGGAAATCCGAGTACACCACTGCTGCCGGTACGGGTATGCCGAATGGTGTGGACGCGCTTAACTCCACTACTCCCTACTCGGTAGGTGGTTACGAAATCCCTGGTGCAAGTTGGGCAACATTTATCCAAGCGCAGTATGACTATGCTAAACGCTATTTTGTTACGGCTACTTTCCGTGCAGAGGCAAGCAGTATCTTTGCGCCGAACAACCGTGTAGGTTATTTCCCCTCGGTGGCTGCTTCATGGCTTATCTCCAACGAGGAGTTTATGAAGTCGCAGGATGTCGTTTCGTTCCTCAAACTGCGTGCTTCGTATGGTATCACGGGTAACAACAATATCCCTGCTTACAAATATCTTGCTACTTATGCGCTCAATAGTCTTTACCAGAACAAGGTGTCGGCTACGCCGAGTCGTTTGGCTAACCCTGTTCTCCACTGGGAGACTGCCAATATGGCGGCTGTGGGTATTGACCTGACTTTCATCGACCGCATTGATATGTCTATTGACCTCTACAATACAGATAATACGGGTCTGCTCCTCAATGTGCCGGTTGCACCTTCTACAGGTTTCTTCGAGGTTACCAAGAACGCAGGTTCTGTCCGCAACCAGGGTATCGAGTATCGCCTTGATGCCAATGTACTCAATATCGACAAATGGAACTGGAACATCGGTTTCAATATCGGTTTCAACCGCAACCGTGTTACCAACACTCCGAATGGTCCGTTCTTGCAGACCGCTTCCAGTGTAAGCCAGCAGGTGAAAGAGGGACAAGACATCTACTCTTGGTATATGAAAGAGTGGGCGGGTGTTGACCCCGAGAACGGTGACCCGCTGTGGTATGTTGTGGATGAGAACGAGCAGTATGTGTTGGATGAGAACGGCAACAAAACCACGACCAACGACTATAATGCTACCAATGCACACGTAGTGGGCAAGGCTACTCCGCTCTTCTCGGGTGGTCTCAATACCCAACTCAGTTGGAACGGTATATTCTTGAGCGTAAACACCAACTTTACCTACGGCAATAAGATCTACAACTACACTCGTATGTCCACCGATGCCGATGGCGCTTATGTAGGCTACAACCAGATGTCTATCGAAAACTCGATACAGGGTTGGTCGCGTTGGGAAAAGAAAGGCGACATTGCTACCCATCCGAAGGCAATGCTCAACGGTAACAAGAACTCCAACGCTATCTCGTCGCGTTATCTTGAGGATGGTTCCTATTTCCGTATCAAGAACCTGACGGTAGGTTACGATTTCCCGACCAAACTTATCAAGAAAGCCCATATGACCCGTTGCCGCATCTATTTCTCGGCTGACAACTTGTGGACGGCTACCAAGTTCTCGGGTATGGACCCCGAAATCACGCTTACTACCTCCACTTACGACCTCGCAGGTATGTATTCCAATACCTATCCTGTTGGACGTACCTTCCAAGGTGGTGTAGAAATCAGTTTCTAATTCTAAATGAGCAAAGAGAATATGAAAAAGATAATTTTATCAATGACGGTTGTTGCCGGTTTGTTGCTCTCGAGTTGCAATCTCGATTTCTTCCCGTCTGACGAGTTGAACTCCGATGTCTTGCTCAAGGATGAAGCAGGAGCCGAGTATATTATGGACGGCTGCTATGCATATCTCAAAGATGAGGTGGAATATCTGGGCTACTCCAGTGGCAATACCTATGTGCGCCACTATACCCAAATGGCGGAGTTCCCTGCAGATAACACCAATCTCAGTAGTAAGACCACCGACCCGCTTTATGAGGCTACGGCATATCTGATGACCGACAACCTCAAGAATGTAGGTACGCTTTGGATGACGGCATATAAAGCCATCTATATGTCCAATACAATCATCGAAACCCTCAACAAAAAAGCCGACTTGACGGATACGCAGGTACTGGGTGAAGCATACTATATGCGTGCGCTGATGCATCTGCATATGGTTACACTTTACGCTAAACCATATAGTCAAGGTACGGACAACTTGGGTGTTCCCCTTATGACAAGTACATCTGCTGCTTCTACACGCGAACCGGTAGGAAAAGTATATGAGCAGATTGTTGCCGACCTCAAACTGGCAGCGCAGTATATGGTCAAGGGCAAGGAACGTGGCAATGCGGGTTATGCAAGCCATGATGCCGCTCTCGGTCTTCTCTCGCGTGTCTATCTCTATATGGGTATGAACGATGAAGTTGTCTCCACGGTAGATGAAATGCTCAATGGTGCCACTCCCGAGAGCAAACTCGACCCCGATTTTGCTAACTATTTTGCTAATGCCAAAACCTCCTCTGAGACTCTGTTCTGCGTGGCTCACGAACTGACCGACGACCGTGGGCAAGGTGGTATCGGCTCTATGTACAATGCCGATGGTGGCGGTTGGGGCGAAATCTATCCTTCCGATCCTCTGCTCTACCTCTATGAGCGTTATCCTTCCGATGTCCGCTATACCGCTTTCATTGCCCCGCAGTTGGCAAAGAACGCAACTCCTGCTAAATTGTTTGTTTATTTCCCCGATCCGGAAACTCCTGATGACGCTTCAGGGCGTACCGACCTATGCTATGCCGTTACTCCTTCTGGCGACAACTATACTTTCACAGCCGATGGGCAAACTTATACTGTGGAGAAACGTACTGTAAACAGCGAGTATAGTGAATATCACGTTAATTACAAAGGTGAAGATTGCTTGGCACGTGTTTCCCAACAGATGGATGTGCGTAATACCTTCCCAAAATACTATGTCAAGAAGTTCGGCTATCAGGATGGCAGTCCTACTCTCTCGAGTCCTGTCTTCAGCCGTTGGGGGGAGGTTATCCTCAACCGTGCCGAGGCATATGCCAAATTGGGCGAAGACCAAAAGGCACTCAATGATGTCAATGTCATCCGTAAGCGTGCGGGTATTCCTGACGAGGGTATGTTCTCTACATCGAATATGCACGGCTATGCTAGCGCATTCGATGTCGTAATGGACGAGCGCCGTCTGGAACTCGCTTTCGAGGGCTACCGAATGTTTGATGTCTATCGCAACGGCTTGGATATGGATCGCCGTTACCCGGGCGCACAACCTTGGGCTGTGGTCAAACCTGACTACAATCATATCCAATATCCGATTCCGAACTCCGAATGGACGGTAAGCGGTATCCAACAAAACCCCGGATATTAAAAATCAATCAACATACAATTACAATCAACAACATTAAAAACACAATTTCATTATGAAAAAGTTTCAATTTGCACTTATGTGCGCAGCAACACTTGCTTTCGTAGCATGTAATCAAAACGAGCCCAATAATGGTGGCAATGGTGGTAACGGCGGTGGTGGAGAAACTCCCGACGAACCCGAGTTCGTATCGAAAATCAGTGTATCGGACAAATCTGCTGCCGACTGGGATAACCTCCCCGCTGAATATGTGTTCACCGCTACTTCCGCTGCCAACCCGGTTGAGAACCGTAGTGCCCTCAAGAGCGTAAAGGTGTACAACGACAAAATGTATCTCAACCTCCTCGTTGAGTGGGATGCTGCTAAGGTTACCGACCTTGCATGGGTTCCTTTCCATATCTATATTGATGCTGACAACAGCGATGCAACCGGTGGCTATGCTGACGAGTTCGCTGTAGGTAGCGTGGATGTATGCTTGGAGACCGCTATTCTCTCGAAGGGTGATGACGGTGTATTGGCAAGCAACTACAACCCCGCAGTATTCAAATGGTGGGGCGAAGTAGGTGCAGAGGGATGGATCTGGTCTGATCCTACCAAGGATCACGATGCAAGCGACAAATGGGGTGCACTCGTTGGCGAGGGCGACCTGCCTGTCGGAGCATCGCAGATCATTTCCGACAATATGGTTGAAATCCAGATCCTTCGCGAACTCATCCCGGTTGCTATAGAGAACGAGTTCAAGATAGGTTTCGATATCCAACAAAGTTGGTCGTCTGTAGGTGTACTGCCTAACGCTGACCAGGACGAGACCGGCGCAGAGGTTAAGGCTAACTTGATGACCGTTAAAACCGACCTCGCTGACTAATTTTTCCCAAAGTATCCCTGTCTTGCCACAAGCAAGAGGCAGGATAGGGGTGCTTTTTTACACTTAAATAATGTTGGTTGAGAGTATGGGTGTCGGGGTGCATAACCGCGCACCCATACTTGTTTTTTCTTTTAATCTCTATTTCATAACATACAATGAATCGTTTCCTGTCTGTTTTGCCGCTTCTGGCACTGCCTTTCATCGCAGGTTGCAATACCCCAAATCCGCCTCAACCCGAGGAGGAAAAAGACCCTGAAGGTACAATCTATTATACCGAATCCGACGAGATTTTCCCCAATCCCGAGCGTGGCTTCTATGCCCACGTGTCTTACAACTCGTCCGATCTGAATGCCCATGCTTCGGCTGGCACTATTGCCTCTGTGCGTGAAACGGGCGTGTCGCTTATGCTACATATCTATTACCTGACAGACTATATCGAGAGCGAGATACCGCAAGCCTATCTCGACCGTATGCAAACCAATTTCGATGCCCTCCGTGGAGGCGGTGCAAAAGCCATTATACGTTTTGCATACAAAGATGGTTATGCCAACAATCAGAAACCATGGGACGCAACGCCCGAGTGGGTTTCTAAACATATAGATGCCGTAGCCCCCGTGCTGCAAAAGAACGCCGATGTCATCCTCTGTATCCAAGCCGGTTTTATCGGTTCGTGGGGTGAGTGGTACTACACATCGGGTTTCCCCTCCAGCCCCAAAACATCGGAGCAGTACGAGCCGCGTTGGCAGATGATTGACCATATGCTGGAGGTTTTCCCTGCCGACAGGCAAATCTGCTTGCGTACCCCCGAGTACAAAGTGCAGTACCTCAAAGACCGTAATCTATCTACCGACCCGCTTACCGATACCGAGGCTTATCAAAATACCCCTAAAGCACGTCTCGGCGGGCATAACGACTGCTTCGTCTCCTGTAGCAACGATGTCGGTACCTATCGCAATAGTGCTGACCGCACCTACTGGGAAGCCGATACCCGCTATACGATGATGGGCGGTGAGACTTGCAACAAGTGCGCCCAGTCCGAGGGTAGCAACGCCATTGACCAGATGGAGCGTTTCCACTGGACATATCTCAACCGCGACTACCACAAGGACATCCTCAACTGGTGGATACAAACCAAACATATGGACGAGGTGAAACGCCGTCTCGGCTACCGTTTTGTCCTCGACAAAGCCTATCCTACACAAGCCCCAAAGGCGGGCGAGCATTTCGCAGTCGTCCTCACGCTCCGCAATGTCGGCTTTGCCGCACCGGTCAACAAACGCTCTGTCGAACTCGTACTCGTCTCTGCCTCCGACCCCGCCAAGAAATATGTCTATCCGCAGACCAATATCGATCCGCGCTTCTGGTTTGCAGGCGACACTATCACCACAACCCTCCATGCCAACCTCGACAGCAGTCTCTCGGGTGAGTACAAGGTCTATCTCAACCTACCAGACCCCTACGCTTCTCTCCACGACAACCCTGCCTTCTCTATCCGCCTTGCCAACAAGGATATGTGGGACGAGACTACAGGCTACAACTACCTTACCACCATCACCCTGTAATCATATAGAAACTATATAGCAGGTGTATGTGATTCGTATGTGATTCGTATGTGATTCCGCTTAGGATACCCTATTGATGGTCAATTAATGGCTAATTATATGTTCTATAAAAATTAACGTCTAATTACACGATAATTAACGTTCAAAAATACGATTATGAAGAAAATACATTTTGTTCTTTGTTCTTTGTTCCTCGTTCTTTGTCCGTTGTGGGCTGCGCCCGCAACCTATTGGTGGGGAGCGTCCGTCGGTCTCGGTGCTAATCAGCCCTATACCGACCAGCCCGCTTTCGACCTTCATACGCAGGACGAGAACAATCAACTCGTACCGCTCTTTCTTTCCTCTGACGGCACCTATATGTGGTCGGATAGTGCCTTTGTATTCTCGGCTGAGAATGGCGGGATACACACTTCCTATCCGCTCACTACCATCAAGGCGGGCAGTACCCTCCGTGAAGCCTACCTTGCCGCACAGGCGAAGTATTTCCCCGCTTCGGGTCTCCTGCCCGATACGCTCTTCTTTACTATGCCGCAGTACAACACATGGATCGAACTGATGTACAACCAGAACCAGGCGGACATCCTCCGTTACGCCCATGCTATCATCGACAACGGCTTCCCCGCCGGTGTACTGATGATTGACGACAACTGGCAACGTTACTACGGCAATTTCGACTTCAAGGCAGAGCGTTTCCCCGACCCCAAAGCCATGGTGGACGAACTCCACGCCCTCGGCTTCCGCGTCATGCTCTGGGTATGCCCCTTTGTATCGCCCGACTCACCCGAATACCGCGACCTGGCAGCCAAAGGCTATCTCCTGCAAACGCCGGACGGCGGTACCGCTATCCTCAACTGGTGGAACGGCTACTCCGCTTGCTACGACCTTACCAACCCCGATGCCGCAGCATATCTCGTCTCGCAACTGCGCAATATGCAGACCGAGTACGGTATCGACGGCTTCAAGTTCGATGCGGGTGATAACAACTGCTATGCCTCGGCACCCATCAAGGCGTTCAATCCTGCTGCCACCACTGTCGATCACACCACCTCGTGGGCGAACATCGGTCTCTCTTTCCCCTTCAACGAATACCGCGCAGGATGGAAAATGGGCGGGCAACCGCTTGTCCAGCGTCTTGGCGACAAGGACTATTCGTGGGCGGCTGTCCGGTCGCTTATCCCCTGTATGACTACAGCGGGGCTGCTCGGCTATGCCTATACTTGCCCCGACATGATCGGTGGCGGGCAGTGGGCGGCGTTCCTGGGTATCGCTTCCGACGAGTTCGACCAAGCCCTCATCGTCCGTTCCGCGCAGGTGCATGCGCTTATGCCGATGATGCAGTTCTCCGTTGCACCATGGCGCGTATTGAGTGATGAAAACCTTGCTATCGTCCGCGATATGGCACATCTCCACGCCCGCTTTGCGTCATATATCATGGAGTATGCCCACCGTGCCGCTAAAACCGGTGAACCCATCGTGCGCTGTATGGAGTACCAGTTCCCGCACCAGGGCTTTGCCAACTGTAAAGACCAGTTTATGCTTGGCGACAAGTACTTGGTAGCCCCCGTAGTAACCGACTCCCTTTCCCGTACCGTTACCCTTCCCAAGGGTACGTGGCGCGACGAGCAGGGCAAACGCTACCGTGGCGGTCGTACCTATACCATCTCCGTCCCCCTTGCCCGTCTCCCTTATTTCGAAAAAATCAAATAACCAATGTCCTTAAAGACCCTAAAGACCTTAAGGACTTTAATAGTAAAAAACAATGAAAAACAAACTCTGGTTAGTCTTTATCCTCATCACCGTCGCTACGTGGGGTGTATGGGGAGCCTTTTCGGGGTATCAGATCCAGCACGGAATACCTGATACCATAGTCTATATCGCTTGGGCGGTTTCTATGATTCCCTGCGCGATCGTTGCACTGATTATCAACAAGGGCAAACTCAAACACGATTGGAAATCGGTCGGATTGGGTTGCGCCGTTGGTTTCCTTGGTGCAGGCGGACAGTTGGTGCTTTTTAAGGCACTTACCCTCGGTCCGTCCTACATCATCTATCCTTTCATCTCTATGTCGCCCGTTATCGTCATTACGCTGGCGGCGGTCTTCTTGCATGAGAAAGCCACCCGCTGGCAGATGGCGGGTATCGCTGTGGCTTTGGCGGCTATCCTCCTGCTCTCGCTCGAGACCAATACCGAGGGCAGTCCTGTCTCGGGCTGGCTGTGGATACTGCTCGCAGTGCTCGTCCTTCTTGCTTGGGGTGTGCAGGGCTTCTTTATGAAGTTTGCCAACAACTCGATGGATGCCGAGTCAATCTTTGTCTGGATGACCATCACCGCTGTGGTGCTCATTCCGGTTGCCTATTTTATGACGCCCGATGCTGCGACTTTCTTTGCAGAAGAGGGGGCTTGTGTTCCGTTCTGGTCGTCCTTCGGTATCCAGATACTCAATTCAATCGGTGCCCTTACCCTCGTCTATGCCTACCGTTACGGCAAGGCGGTGGTTGTCTCCCCTATGGAAGGCTTGTCCCCTATGGTTACCGTCCTGCTGTCGCTGATCATTCTTCAAGTCATCCCTAACCCGCTCCAAATAGCAGGTCTTCTTTGTGCGGCTTTCGCTATGTACGCACTCTCCAAATAAATCAACCTCTATACAACAAAGGCTGCCTCGGAATGCGAAGCAGCCTTTTTGTTGTATAGATAGGTTTGTCTATTGCAGATATTTTTTCCCTTCTCGGATAACAATACCTTTGTAGTTCTCATCCACCTCCATACCCAACAGGTTGTAGGTCTTTCCGCTCTGAATAACAGGAGTTTGGATAGCGGAAGGCGTCTGTTCGTAGATGACATTGATGCCATACAGATTGACACCGCTCTTGCCGCTGCCGATATACAGGGTTGCCGCGCCGCCTGTATAGTTGTATGTCAGTTTGCTCAGTTCGCTGCCCGGTACATTTTCCCAGGTATGGAGCGTATTATCCCACTCGTCTTTTGCCAATACAATCGGGCGAGGGTCGCTGTTGTTACCGCTCATACCATATACCTCTATCGTGCAACTGCCTTTCACCTCGAAGCGCAGATGGCGGTAGGTCTCGCCCATAGTGCCGCCTAATTTCATACGTGATGTAAACTTGAGGTTCTCACCATATGTCTTATTGTTGGCATCTACGACTATCGATTTCCCGCTTGTAGCAACTATCGTCAGTCCGTTGATAGTCTTCGTCTCTGTAATTTCCCCTAATCCCGCAAACTCGCTGTCGGAGAAGTTCCACGTTATATCCCCGCCCGGTTGAGGCTCCGGATCGGGTTCCGGATCGGGATCGGGAGTATCACCGCTGTCGCACGTGCTGTTCACGCTGCCATCGGTCTTCACCGTCAGCGTCGCACCCGCACCGCAACTGCCGGTAATCATCGTCTTGGACTCATCTGCACTGAGTGCTGTATAGGCATACGAAGGAGTAACCACTTTCCTATCGCTCACATTCGCTGGCACACCTTTGGCCGACACACAATTTACAAACTTGGCACCGTTCTTGCCTCCATACGACTTGAATATGTTCTCCGACTTGGGCTTGCCTGCAAACGTGCAACCCTCTATGTAGCAGTCGGCGTTCTCCGGACCGATATAGTAGTGCGCCACCGACGAGTTCCAGTAGCAGTTCAGGAAATGCAGACTCGCATTGCGGCAGCGCAGCATACGTTCCACGCACCCCTCGTCCCACCAGCAGTACGCCCATGTCATGTTGTATGTGCCGTCGGCGGGTTTGTCGGAGGAACTCGAACCGAGCAGGTTGGTATAACGGTGGTCGTCGCTGCCACCGCTGCCGCCTGCCTTAGGCTGTTTCAGATAGCGGAAACGGCACCACGATACCGTGATATTATCCGTCTTTCCTTTGTTGTCAAAGTTTCCATCGCAACCGTCCTGAAAATCGCAATGGTCCACCCATGCATTCGTTACACCGTCAAAGCAGAGCAAGTCCCAGCCGTCGCAGTCGTATGCCCCCGGACCGACCAGCGTCAGGTTGCGCAAGATAACATTCTTGGAACCGCTAAAGTACAAAATACCGGAATTATCTTTGTTCTGCTGTGTGGAAATCAGTTTTACACCCGGCAACGCAAGCAATGTCAAGTCGCCGGTCTTCACTTTTATACACGACGAAACGGTAATATCTTGTGTAATGATAATCACCTTGCCGCTTGCTTTTAGTGCATTCTGCAACTCGCTCGCTGTGCTGACCAATGTCGGTGTGGCATTTCCTCCACCGGTGGCACTTTTCCCGTACCCCACCGGGGCGGGAGCACAATACTTTACTTGTGCATTGGTCGTCAGAAAGACCGACAAGAATAACAATGTGAATAGTTTTTTCATTTCTTTGTACCATTAAATGTACCGCAAAGATACAAAAAAAGTTTCTCCCGCACCAAACAAATGGCGCAGGAGAAACAAAAAGCGTCAGTTATTTCACACTCCGCCCATGGCGGAATAGGTCGTAACCTTTATTCCTCTACGATCGTTTCTGCTTTCAGGTCTTCGTAGAAATGTGCATGAGCGGCACTTACATACGGTTGCAGCCACAGCAGACCGATGCCTGCGGTAAACAGGCAGAGAATACCCCAACCGATAAACGTCAGATCCAGTACAAACAGATCCCACTTGTGTCCGCGCATCATCTCCCGGCTGGTACGAAGAGCCTCCGTAGCGGTCAGTTCGGGATAATCGCGTAGCAGATAGGGCACCATAGCATAAGCATATTGCAGGATAACCGTACCTATAAACAGAGTAATAATACCGAGTCCCACTTCTGCCAAAGCGGCTAAAAGCAAGGCGGGTACGCTGCGCGAATAATCACGTTTGAAATAGTCGAACATATCATTCGCGGGAGCGCTGTTCTCGCGACGGGCAAGCGACAGCATTGCATTGTTGAAACCGTAGGTCAGTGGCACAATCAGCAGCAGCGAAACCGCTACTTGTACACCCGAAAGCGAACCTTGCAGCCACAATATCTCTTGTGGTACTACCGCGCTGCTCACACTGAAGATACAGGCAATAGCCATAATGACCAGATAAGCCACTGCGGACTCGTTCCATACGCCGCTCAAACTCTCTCGTGCCATAGCACGATACTCGGAAGAAGATTTCATCATATCAATTGTATTTGTGTTTGTTACCCCAAAATTAATGGTAAATTAACGGTAATTAACGGAGAATTTTTAATGCCCTTTTGATGGAGAAATTAACGTTTCCATTTCCCCAATGCCAAGTCCTCTTTTCGTGTCATCTCCGCCTTCGTCTCGGGTGTTTTGTCGCCTTGCCCTGTCAGGTGCAGTACACCGTGTATCAGGATACGCAGCAGTTCGTGCGGATAGTCGGTACCCACCGTCTCGGCATTCGAGCGCACTGTATCTTCCGAGATAAAGATGTCTCCGTTCAGGCAGGAAGCGGTGGTGTAGTCGAAGGTTATCACATCAGTGTAGTAGTCGTGCTGCAAAAACTCCCTGTTCACGGCAAGTATCTTCTCGTCGTTGCAGAGAATATATGTGATGTCTCCTGTGTTGAAACCGTAGTCGGCAGCCACACTGCGTATCCAACGCTCTATGTGCCGTGCGGAAAACCCGAGAGCGGAGAGGTCAAACGCCACCAACTCCTGCTCCTCGTTATATGTAAGAAACTGTATCATAATCAATGGAAAAACAAATATCCCAATAGTATTGCTGCCACTATGCCGCAGAAGTCGGCAATCAATCCGCACACCACCGCATAGCGCGTATCTTTGATGTTGATACTGCCGAAATACACCGCCAGTATATAGAATGTGGTGTCCGTGCTGCCCTGTACAATGCTCACCAACCGCCCCACAAAACTGTCCGCCCCGTATTGCATCATTGCGTCCACCATCAGTCCGCGTGCCCCGCTTCCAGAGAGCGGGCGCATCAGTGCGGTCGGCAGTGCAGGGACAAAATCCGTGTTCAGTCCCATCAGCGCAAACAGCCACGCAATGCCGTTCACCAGCAGATCCATTGCCCCGCTGGCGCGGAACATACCTACTGCCACCAGCATCGCAATCAGATACGGTATGATCCCCACAGCGGTCTTGAAACCGTCTTTCGCTCCGTCGATAAACGCATCATATACGTTGATTTTCTTTACCATCCCCGCAATGACAAACCAGCAGATTACTCCTAACAGCAGTACGGCGGCAATCACCCCTGACCAGCGGCTTACGGTTTCCTGCGGCAGCCGCATCGCCGCCCATATCACCAAACCCACAAACAGCGTCAGTCCGCCTAATGTGCCGAGAATGACTTTATCCAAGAGGTTGATTTTCTGTATAATTGCTACCGAGATAAATCCTGCCATTGCTGCAAAATAGGTGGATAGCAGTATTGGTAGAAATACATCGGCGGGGTTGGCTGCCCCCATCTGTGCCCGATAGGTCATTATGCTTACGGGTACGAGCGTCAGTCCGCTGGTAACCAGTACCATAAACATGATCATCGAGTTGCTGGCTTTGCTCTTGTCGGGATTTGTCTCTTGCATCTCACGCATAGCCTGTAGTCCGAGCGGTGTAGCGGCATTGTCTATACCGAGCATTGTGGCGGAGATGTTCATCAGCATGCTCCCGAAAGCAGGGTGCCCTTTGGGCAGTTCGGGAAAGATACGGGTGAAGAACGGCGTTACTACGCGCGACATCTGTCGCACCACGCCTGCCTGTTCGCCTATTTTCATAATTCCCATCCACAGCGACAGCACACCCGTCAGACCGAGCGAAATCTCAAAGCCCGTCTTGGCGTTGGTAAACGTCGAGTTGAGGATAGCCGAGAAAATATCGGTCTGCCCGAAGAATAGTGCCTGCACGATACCCGTTACTACCGCAAGCAAAATCAGCCCTATCCATATATAGTTGAGAATCATGCCGCAAAATTACAAAAAAATGCCGATACGTCCAAAGAAATAGTCATAAAAGCGTAGATTCAGTTTGACCTCTCTTTGCCAAACACGTAACCGTGTCAACCTCAAAACGTATAAAACACCGTTAAAGCACCATTGGGTTTCGTTTACCTTCCGGGTAACAAGCATAGGTTAAACTTAGGTGATTCTTAGGTGATTCTTGGGTGATTCTTGGGTTATACTTGGGTTATTCAGCCGTCAATCCCGATAGAGTAAGCCTTCGGCGGGCAGTGGCGCACAATACCATTGTGTGCGCAGCACGCGCCACTGCTATTATTCTATTGGCCTGCCTGTCTATATTTTGTCTGTTTGCAAAAAAAATCGTACCTTTGCCGGCAAATCGTAATTTGTTGCGTTATGAAAACTACAGCCCCTCTTTTTCTTGTCTTTTTGCTACTTATTCTTGTCTCCTGCGGACCCAAACAGCCTACTGCCGCCGAACGCCGTGCCGAGAAACACCGTCAGGACAGCATTGCCCTTACGGAGCAGGAGCGTTCGTTGGCGTACTATGATTCGCTGTATCAAACCCTTTTGCCTGTTGCCGACTCCCTGATCAAAGAGTTCCGGTACGAGAAGAACGAGCAGTACGAGCAAAACGGCAAATACACCCATCGCCTCCTCCGTACCACGCAGAATACAAGCCGCAACTATATACAAGCCTGTGTCAGGGATGATGCCTCCACCGAGGTCAAATTCTTCTACTATGGAGCCAAGCCGGCGGACTTGCAGGAGGTGGTTTTGTCCGTTGACAGTCTGCAAGATACCTTCCGCGGTTCCACCCACGCTTTTGAGGCGGAGGGTTGGCACGAAACGCTCACTCTCGGTCAGGACGATGCTCTCCGTTGTCTGCATTTCGTGGATGTCTATTCTACAGCACGTATCCGCGTCAGTCTGGTCGGCTCCAAGTCGCGTGCGGTCTTTTATATCTCCGACAACGATAAGAAAGCCCTTATGAGCACTTACCGTTTAGGCGTCACGATGCGCGACATACGCGACCTTGAGACCCATATCCGTCTCACCTCGCTCCAAATAGAGAAGTACCAAAAACGACTTGAGAAACAATAAAAACGGAGCGCATAGGGCTGCCTCTTGTATATGTGGGAAAAAAGTTGTACCTTTGCCCCCTAAAATACAAACCTGTTATGGAAAACCTTGAACTGCTTGTAGCGAAAAAGTTGTTGCAACTGAAGACCTTCAGTCTCCAGGTCAATAACCCGTTTATATGGGCAAACAACCGCAAATCGCCTATTTATTTCGACGATCGCAAGATATTCTCCTATACCTATATGCGCAATTTCATCAAGTTGGAATTGGCAAAGACCGTGGCAGAACTCTACCCCGATGCCGACGTGATAGCCGGCGTGGCAGTTAATGCCATAGCCCACGGCGTGTTGGTGGCAGAGCAGTTGGCATTGCCCTATATATACGTACACCCCACTCCGAAAGACCACGGACTGGAGAACCAGATAGAGGGCGACCTTCGTCCGCGTCAGAAAGTGGTAATCATTGAGAACCAGGTGAATGCGGGGGATAACGTGAAAAAGGTTATCGAGGTTCTGCGCAACAATGGTTGTACGATTGAGGGCGTGGTGACTATATTCGACTATCAGATGGCAACCGCCAAACGTGTCTTCCACGATGCCGATGTCGAATTGGTGCCGCTTACCAATTTTGAAGCCTTGGTCAAAGTGGCTGCCGAGGAGCATATTTTCTCCGATAGCGACCTCAAAGTGCTGCAAGATTGGCACAAGAATCCCACCAAATGGAAATAATCAATGCACAATGCATAATTCGTAATGCGTAATTAATATGTCGGAAGTAAAATACGAAAGCAAGATACAATCTGCCACCGCTTCGGCAGAACAGATATATAAGGTATTGAGCAACCTGAATAACCTCAACCGTGTAAAAGACCTTATCCCACAGGACAAGGTGCAGGAGTTGGAGATCAGCGAAGATTGTGTACGCATGAAAGTGGACGGACTGGGGCAAAAGATTGCTATCCGCATTGTGGACAAGATAGAAAACGACACTATCAAGTTCGGTGCAGAGAATATCCCTATGGAGATGAATTTCTGGATTCAACTCAAAGAGGTAAATCCTACAGATACACGCATCAAACTGACGCTGAAAGCCGATCTGCCGATGATGTTCAAGATGATGCTTGACAAGAAACTGCAACAGGGACTCGACCAAGCCGCAGAGATGCTGGCGAAGTTCCCCTATACACAATGGAATTAAAGTTCATAGAATGAAACGCTTACACATACACCGTGAAGGACGCAATTTGATTTTCGGATTGGTACTGCTGCTTTTTGTAATCAACGTACCTATATTTCTCTATTTCCCGCATTGGATATTTGCTATTACGCTGATACTCACTGCAATGCTTCTGGTGTTCGTTACCTACTTCTTTCGCAATCCCGTGCGTGTATTAGAGGTGGACGACCCCGATTTTCTTATCGCTCCCGCCGACGGCAAAGTGGTGGTGGTGGAACCTACAATGGAGAACGAGTATTTTCACGAGGAGCGTCTGCAGGTCAGTATTTTTATGTCTCCGTTCAATGTCCATGCCAACTGGTATCCTATCGAGGGTACAATCCTTGTATCGGAGCATCAGAAAGGTCGCCACAAAGGGGCATGGCTGCCGAAGTCGAGTACGGAAAACGAGCGTTCTTTGGTGGTGATAGAGACCCCGGACAAAGTGCGGATTGCCGTTCGTCAGATCGCGGGGGCTATGGCACGCCGTATCGTTACCTATGCCAAACCCGGCAAGCAGTCGCACCGTAATACACACCTCGGATTTATTAAACTCGGTTCGCGTGTGGATATGTACCTGCCGCTAGATACCGAGATGTTTGTCGCAGTGGGCGATACTGTTCGCGGCAACGAGACCATCATCGGGCGTCTGGCTGAGAACGACAAATACATAAACAACGAAAACAACTAAATACTATGGAGAAGTTTGAAGAACTCTTTGCGCAGTATAACTGCTGCCAAAAGGACGAAGAAGTAAAAGCGGCTACCGCAGAAATCCTCAAGGAGCATTTTGATGAGAACAACAATGTAGAGGTTTGGAAACAATGCCTCCACCAGATAGACCTAACCACCCTCAACGGGGACGACACCACCGCCAAAGTGGCAGGTATGGCGCAGAAAGTGAACGAGTTTGGCAAGCATTTCCCCGGTGTACCCAACGTAGCGGCTATGTGCGTCTATCCCGCTTTGGTGGAGACGGCTGCCAATACGCTTACTGAGCCTATCGGTTTGGCTGCCGTAGCAGCAGGATTTCCCGCTTCGCAGACTTTTATCGAGGTCAAGGTAGCCGAGGCGGCTATGGCTGTGGCAGCAGGTGCCACCGAGATTGACATAGTGATCTCTATCGGTAAGTTCCTCGAGGGCAAGTATCAGGAGGTCTTCGATGAGATTAGCGAAATCAAAGCCGCTATCCGCCATGCGCACCTCAAAGTCATCCTCGAGACGGGTGCCCTGAAGACAGCGGAGAATATCTACAAGGCTTCGATTCTTGCTATGGCTGCAGGTGCAGACTTCATAAAGACCTCCACGGGTAAGATTGCCGTAAACGCCACCCCCGAAGCCACCTATGTAATGTGCCATGCTATCAAGGATTGGTACGAAAAGACCGGTCAGAAGGTTTGCTACAAGCCCGCCGGCGGTGTCAGCACCACTGAAGAAGCGGTGCAGCACTATACGCTTGTGAAGGAAATTCTCGGTGCCGATTGGCTCAACAACCAAAGTTTCCGTTTCGGCGCCAGCCGTTTGGCAAACAACCTGCTAACCTCTATTATGGGGACAGAGACCAAATACTTCTAATTCGGCGATATGTTTCGAGTACTAAACAAGCGATTTTTCTCGGAGAATGTGGCGGAGCTGATTATTGAGGCTCCGCTCATTGCACGTAGCCGCAAGGCGGGACATTTCGTCATCGTGCGTGTGGACAAACAGTCGGAGCGTATGCCGCTTACCATTGCGGGGGCAGACCCAGAGAAAGGTACAATCACTCTGGTGGTACAGCGTATCGGTGTATCGTCCGCCAAACTCTGTGCGCTCAACGTGGGCGACGAGTTGGCAGACTTAGTCGGACCTCTCGGGCGTGCCACGCATATCGAGAACTATGGCACGGTCGTCTGTGCGTGCGGTGGAGTGGGGGCTGCCCCGATGCTCCCTATTGCTCAGGCTTTGAAAGCCGCAGGCAACCGCGTCATTACCGTATTGGCTGCCCGCACGGCGAACCTGATTATCCTAAGAGAGCAACTGAGCCGTTTTTCCGACGAGGTTATTATCATGACCGACGACGGCTCTATGGGGCAGAAAGGACTCGTTACGCAGGGTATCGAGCAGGTGATTCAGCGGGAGAAAGTGGACAAATGTATCACCATTGGTCCTGCCATTATGATGAAGTTTGTCGCCCTCACCACGCAGAAATACAACGTACCTACCGAGGCGAGCCTCAATACCATTATGGTGGACGGTACGGGTATGTGTGGGGCATGCCGCGTAACGGTGGGGGGTAAGACGCGCTTCGTCTGTGTCGATGGACCGGAGTTTGATGCCCACCAGGTGGATTTCGACGAGATGCTCTCGCGTCTGCGTTCCTACAAAGCCGAAGAGGCTGCTGCCTATCAGACCTATCTCAATGGCACGACGGCTAAGGCACAGAACAACAGTACGGATACCGTTATTGCCCCCCTGTCGCATATTGATGTGGAGCCTTTTGCCGGTACAGCCAAAGACCGTGTGGCTATCCCGCGTGTACAGATGAACGAACTGGCACCCGAGGTGCGTGTGCGCTCTATCCATGCCGAGGTCAATCAGGGACTTACTCCTGAGCAGGCAATCTGCGAATCGCACCGTTGCCTGAACTGCAAGACCCCTACTTGCGTGCAGGGCTGCCCCGTGAATATCAACATACCGGGTTTTATCAAGCAGTTGGAGCAGGGCAATATCCAAGCGGCGGCGGACGTTATCAAACAGAGTTCGTCTCTACCCGCTGTATGCGGCCGTGTCTGCCCGCAGGAGAAACAATGCGAGTCGCAGTGTATCCACCTGAAAATGGGACACCAACCCGTGGCAATCGGTTATCTGGAACGCTTTGTGGCAGACCACGCAGCAATGCACAATGCACAATGCACAATGCACAATGTGCCAAAGAACGGCAAGAAGATTGCCGTGGTCGGGTCGGGACCGGCAGGACTGGCTTTTGCCGGCGATATGGCGAAGTACGGCTACGAAGTGACGGTCTTTGAGGCTCTCCACGAGATCGGCGGCGTACTCAAATACGGTATTCCCGAGTTCCGTCTGCCCAATCGCATTGTTGATGCAGAGATCAACGGACTGAAAGCCCTCGGCGTTACTTTCCGCACCGATACCATTATCGGCAAGACGATCAGCACCGACCAACTGCATCAAGAAGGCTACTCCGCTATCTTTGTCGGTTCGGGGGCTGGTCTGCCGCGTTTTATGGGTATCCCCGGCGAGAACCTGAACGGCGTCCTCTCGTGCAACGAATACCTCACGCGTGTGAACCTGATGGATGCCAGCAATGCGGCTACCGATACACCGCTGCTCTATGGCAAGAATGTAGCCGTTATCGGCGGAGGAAACACCGCTATGGACGCGGTGCGTACCGCCAAACGCTTGGGCGCAGAGCGGGCGATGATTGTCTATCGCCGTTCCGAAGAGGAGATGCCCGCGCGTATCGAAGAGGTGCGCCACGCCAAGGAGGAGGGTGTTGAGTTCCTTACGCTGCACAACCCCATAGAGTACCACGCCGATGAGAACGGACGCGTGAAAGAGGCGGTGCTGCAAGTGATGGAGTTGGGCGAGCCCGACGAGTCGGGACGCCGCAGCCCCGTACCCGTAGAGGGGCAGACGCTCACTATCCCGGTTGATCTGGTGATTGTCAGCGTGGGCGTCAGCCCCAACCCGCTTATTCCGCACAGCGTGGCAGGATTGGAAATCGGCAAAAAAGGTACGATTGTGGTGAATGATGCTATGCAGTCGTCTATCCCGACGCTCTTTGCGGGCGGCGACATCGTCCGCGGCGGGGCGACGGTTATCCTTGCTATGTCCGATGGCCGCCACGCCGCCAAAGCCATGCACGACTACCTGCAAAAAGCATAATAGGATATATAAATAATGAAAGAAAAGGACTGCCCCAGAAAGAGGGGCGGTTCTTTTTTTGTTTGTTTCCGCCGTAAACTTGTTAGACCCTGTTTGATAATAAATATCAATAATCATTTGCACAATTCAAACATTTGTTGTACTTTTGCGGTTGCTAACGTCTTGCGTGGTAAGGGAAAGCGGGAGGGCAATGTATATGCCAGACCGGCAAACCGTTGCAATGCAGCCGTTGGCAGACATATAGATAACATACACACATAGTATCTGGTCTCCTGCGAACGAGACATTCGCTATGCTACTTTGTATTCAAGCCTAAACACCTCCTACAGCACCGCTGCCATAGACATTATTCCCTCCCCAAAATGACCAGTTTCCGTGTTCATGGACAGAACATTACAAACCACCATATCACCGCAGTGCCCTACTACGAAATATGCTTTTTTATGCCTTTTGCACTTTCACAATGTGTAAAATTATAAAAAATAGCCGATATTGTTAGATGAAAATATGCTTTTGCATTTTTTATTTTGTTTTATCCCCCAAAAAGTCGTAATTTTGCACTTCCAATTAATACTTTAAAATGGCGGAAACATTTACGTTATATACCATAGGACATTCCAACCAGTCTTTCGGCGAGTTTCTCCAAATGTTGCAATCCCAATTTATTAATGTGATAGTGGATGTGCGAAGTGTGCCTGCAAGTAAGTATAATCCCCAATTCAATAGTGATATACTCCGTTTGGAACTTGGGCGTAACCATATCCATTATATGCATTTTGGAAAGGAATTTGGAGCACGTCGTACCGACTGCCTGGACGAGCATAATAATGTCGATTTTGAGAAAGCAGTAACGACACCCGCTTTTCTGCGCGGAGTAGATCGTCTTATGGATGGACTTAATAAAGGCTTCCGAATTTCCCTTATGTGCTCGGAAGGTAATCCGCTGGAGTGCCATCGTTTTGCCCTCGTTTCCCGCTATTTCTACGAGCATGGGGTACATGTCAAGCATATAGTCAAGAAGATTCTCTCAAATGGTGAACTCAGTATATACACCGTGGATCATAAGACACTACAAGATGAAATGATATCCGAGTATGAGAAGAAAGGTAAAATACCCGCTGTATGCCCACCGGACCTCTTTGGACTGAACGAGTGTACGACTGAGCAGCAAATAGTACTCGCTTACCGTCAAAAAAATAAGGAAATAGCTTATCATCAACAAGAATCAGATACACAATACCTATGATTACTCTTTACACGATTGGATTTACCAAGAAAGATGCACGTAAGTTCTTTACATTACTCAAGAATGCACACGTACGTAAACTAGTCGATATCCGTATCAGCAACTCCAGTCAATTGGCCGGGTTTGCCAAAGGACAGGATCTTGAGTATTTTATGAAAGAACTCTGTGGTGCACAATACGAGCACGACACACAATTAGCCCCTACAAAGGAACTGCTCAAGGACTACCAAGACAAGAATATTGACTGGGGTGGATATGAGAAACAGTTCGCTCAGATATTGGCTAAGCGACGCATTGCCGAGCGATATAACGTCGAAGACTATGACAATTGTTGCTTTCTATGCTCCGAGGATACGCCTGAGCATTGTCATCGCCGGCTCGTTGCTGAGTATTTCCGTGATCACAATGCAGACAAGAATGTTTGTATTGTACATTTACACTAATCCTATTTGATATATACCATGAATAAGTATTTTCTTTGCTTGGCGAATTCGTACAAGCATGATAACCGCTGCATTGCAGGGGTAGAGGTTCGTTCGACAGATGCTGGATATGAGTTGGTAACAGATGATTGGAACACTCCTGTCTGGTTTAGACCCATCAACCGCTACGCAGATGCTGGTGCTGTTCCTAATGATGAGGCTTTGAATATAGAATTGTTTGATGTTGTCCGTGCTTCACATGTAAGCCATGTGCCAACTGGGGCACAACAGGAAAATTGGTACTATGACTCGCTAACGGTTGTAGGTACTATGACTCCTACTGCAGACTTGCTTAAACAACTATCCACTACACATCGTAAGGTGCTTTTCGGCAACAATCGTACCTATATTGATCACAATTATTACTATAGATTGGACTACTCGGTGATGATGATCTGTCCAGATAAACCACATTTCTATCTCAAAGAACGTGTTGACAAACAACCCCAGCCACGTATGAGTTTCTCATTTAATGGCAACGAATATGATTTCCCAGTTACAGATCCTGAATTTAGACATCTAATGGAGAATGATATAGGTGAGGCGAACGGAGGTAGTAAGTATTTTGTTACACTCTCGCTCGGTGTTGAGTGCAATGGCTTGCACTACAAATTGGTTGCTGGCGTTGTCAGAATGTCTTTTCGTAAAAAAACTTCTATCATTCCCTCTTCTTCGTCTTCCAATAGTGCCCATATTTCCTACGATGCTTTCTGTCGTGGTAAGTCGATAGAGCAGATAGCCAATAGCCGTTGTCTCACAGTCTCTACTATAGCATCACACCTTCTGCCTTATGTTGAGTGTGGCGATATTGATATCCATCAAGTGGTGGATGACTGGACTATCTCTCGTGTACGGGATTTGTACAATGAGCATCCCAATGAAGAGCACCTCAAGATCTACTATGAGGAACTTGATAAAGAAGTCTCCTATGAGGATATACGCTTCGTTCTCGCTTATCTCCGCCGTTGATGGTGTTAACACAATACGCAATGTACCTGCTTTGCTATGACAGGGCGGTTGTGGCTATTATAGCGAGTAGTGCTATTGCGGTTATTGCAGGGTGATAACTGTTATCTCTGACGGACAGTTGAGGCGGACGGGGAGGGTGCAACCGATGCCGGAATTGACATACAAGGACTGTCCGTTCTGCTCGTACCAGCCTGCCGACTCGCGGAAACTGATACTTGATGCCGCCCAACCGAAGATACGCATTTGTCCCGAATGGGTATGTCCGCTCAAGGTGAGCGGAATATCGGTATTCAGCACCTCGGCACGCCAATGGCTCGGATCGTGTGAAAGGAGAATGGAGAAACCGTCAGCCCCCGCCTTGGCTTTCTGTAGATCACCTGCATAGATAGTACGGAAACCCTCCCCCTCGCAGGAGCAGTTGTCCACACCGATGATGTTGATATGCTGTCCGTTGCGCTCGACAGTCCGATGCTCATTGCGCAAGAGATTCCAGCCTAATTGCGTGCGCTCATAGTCAGCCAAACGCTCCACTTCGGCGAGACGCTGCTGCTCAGTCAGGTGGGTATAAATCAGCAAATCATGGTTGCCTAATACGCTCACTACCCCGTCGGTGGCGTGCAGTTGGCGCAAGATGTCGGTATAGGGTGCCGCTTCCGATATGCCGATTGTTACCAGATCGCCCGTGAAGCAAATCAAGTCTGGCTGCTGCGCATTGATAGAGTCCACAATGCGTTGCAATGCCGCAGGTCGGTCGTCGTACGTAGAGAGGTGCAGGTCGCTGATATGAACAATCTTATAGCCCTTGAAGGTTTCGGGCAGTTGTGCATTGGTGTAGGTGGTCGGTTTGACCTCCAAGCGGAAACGCCCGACAAAGAAACCGTATGCCATAATGAGCCACATGGCTGCTACCAGACCGGCAGCCGTCCAACAGAAAGGAGTATAACGCGGCGTGGAGAAACGGAACATCTCGGCTATAACCCACCATAGAAACCATATCACATTTGGGACAAGGCATACCAAAATACCCATTACCAGTGCCGCAATAAGCATCATTACAGAAAGAGAATACATACGCTACAAGAATTTGCAAACAGAATATAACGTACCAATCGTGCAAAAACCACGCCAAACCTATAAAGAAAGAAATACGCACACAAAAGGGAGATTTCCTTTCGGATAATCCCCCTTTTGTGGTCCCACTAGGGCTTGAACCTAGGACCCCCTGATTATGAGTCAGGTGCTACTAACCAACTGAGCTATGAGACCATCGTATCTATAAGGCGATACGAACCTATTTTGTTAATTTGTAATTACTAATTTGTAATTTGTAATCAAAAGATTACTTGTTGGCACGGAGTTTTTTGTATATATCAAGGCATTTATCCTTGGTGATGGTACGTTGTGCCTCGGTAAGTCCGGGGATTACTAACTCTGTGCCGGTTGTCAACGCATTCGGGTTGGAAATAACCTTCCTATTGGCTTGGTAGATAAAAATCCAACAATGCGTATTTTGGTAATAGTGGCGTGCCAACTGACTGAGCGTCATATTTTTTGATACTGCCACTTTGTCTAAAACAGCGTCCGCCAATGTCTCCAAATCCGTATCATTATTCAATGACATGCTCGTGTTTATACGTCCTTCGGCGCACTCGGCTTTCATCTGCTCGAATTCTTCGCGAGTAACGATACGAATTTCTGCGCGGCGGTTAGGTCCGTAAGCGGCTTTGCTGCGTTTGCCGATTACCCTGCCATATCCGCAAGCCGTAATGCGATCTGCACTGATGCCGTATTCCTCGATCAACTCATTCATTACCTCTTCAGCACGTTTCTCGCCCAATATGTTGTTGATATTGTCGGAACCGGTGTTGTCGCAATAGCCCATAACTACAGCATAACGCTGTTTGTTACGCTCCAAGCGAGCGGCAACCTGCTGGATAGTAATCAGTCCCTCGGATGTAAGAGCGGATTTGCCTGTTTCGAAATAAACAAAATAGGACTCCTCCGGTTTTTCCACAGATACTTTCGATTGCATAACGACCGTATCTTTGTGTATGACGACGACTGTATCTCTGCGTGCGCCTGTATCGATGCTCTTAGGTCGCTTGTCCAATTCGTTAGCAGCCAACTGTTGATCAACTGCATAGTAGGATGTAATGTTGCGTACGTGTGTCTTATGCACAGCATCAATCTTGTAGCGCAAGTTGAGTGTAACATCGAATATACCATCGTTGTTTTTGCTGGCAACTGCGCCCAGTCCCTGATAGCCGCGCCCATCGATATCATCTTTGGTAAAATAGGAATATGTACCCTTGATACCCAAAGCGACACCACGGCTGAGGTTGAATTCAAAATTTACCCCTCCCAACAAATACGGACGCCCCTTATAACTATCCATTTTCAACGGTTCTGCACTCCCGGTATGACTGCGCGAGTCATCTAAAAAGTACGTGCTGTTTTTGAACCAGCCTGCACCACCGCCGGCGAGAAGTTGGAAACTGAAGATCTTGCGTTCTGCGCGCGGGTAGAAGCAGTTCATTAAGTCAACCGCCAAGTATGCGCCTCCTCGATGCATCATCCCGCGGAGCAGAATATCCGCATTATCTCCTGTTTTGGTGTTACCGGTAACACGGTATATATCGAACATATAGTTCACTCCCAAAGCCAAGAACGGATTGAAAGCATATTCAACGTCCAATCCCAACGCGGGAGCGTAAACCGGATGCAGCATCTCGGCATTGAAGTCACCGTCAAACGAGTTGAACCCTGCATTAAATAACAAAGACCAATGACTATAATCGGTAGCAATCTGCTTATTTTCCTCCGTTTTCCACGGATGAGCGCCCTTAATATCGTCTCTACGCTGTGCATTAACGCTCAACACCAAGGCACCTGCCAACAATAATGTAATAAAAAAACGCTTGTACATAACAAAACATAAAATATTGAATTGCTCCGATTCGGTCTGCAAAAGTACTGCTTTTTTTTTGATTGACAAAGAAAAAGTGTAAAAATCTTCAATTTTATAGTCTGATATTGCATAATTGCCGATATTTTCTTAACTTTGCGGCACTATTTAGGCGGAAAAAATGCGTTGATTATGCATTGTATGCAGTCAGCAAACTGCATAAGTGTATAGAAAAAGCCTATTCTTTCTACGTCCTTTCTACGTCTTTTCTACGTAATCGGTACTATAAGGTACGTTTTTGCATAAAGTGCATAAAAGTTGCCTGATGATAAAGAAACAGGACAAGGGAACAGAACATAGAAAACCGAGCACAGGAATAAATTTATAACACAATAAAATTATGGACATTCTACAACAAATGCGCGAGCGTGCGCAGGCTAACTTGCAACGTATTGTATTGCCCGAAGGAGACGAACCTCGTACTCTGGAGGCTGCAAACATCATCCTGAAAGACAAAATCGCCAACCTTATCCTAATTGGCAATCCCGAGACCATTCGTAAAATGGCAGAGGAGAATGGTTATGAATATATCAAAAACGCCACAATTATCGACCCTTTGCACGATGAAAAAATGCCGGTATATGCCAATTTGCTTTATGAACTGCGTAAGGCAAAAGGCATGACGCCTGAGGATGCGGCAAAGAAAGCGCAAGACCCCTTGTACTTGGGCTGTCTGATGATAAAGAACGGTGATGCAGACGGTGAGTTGGCCGGTGCACGCGGTACGACGGCAGACACTATCCGCCCCGCTTTCCAGATACTGAAGACCAAACCGGGTGTATCGATTGTATCGGGTGCGTTCCTGATGTTTACCCCAGCAAAGCAGTTGGGTGAGAATGGGTTCCTGGTATTTGCAGACTGCGCTGTGAACCCCAATCCCGATGCGCAACAGTTGGCGCAGATTGCTATTTCGACGGCAGAGACTGCACGCACATTGGGCGGTTTTGAGCCGAGGGTGGCTATGCTGTCGTTCTCGACGAAGGGTTCGGCAAAGCACGAGTTGGTGGACAAGGTGACGGAG
The DNA here is from genome assembly GCA_934728255.1 of uncultured Bacteroidales bacterium. Lineage (GTDB taxonomy): Bacteria > Bacteroidota > Bacteroidia > Bacteroidales > Paludibacteraceae > Colicola. The sequence continues at coordinate 186,863 of CAKVEC010000004.1, read as the reverse complement.
GCTACCCGTATCGCCAAAGAGTTGGCACCGGACTTGGCTATCGATGGCGAGTTGCAGGCAGATGCCGCTTTGGTAGAGCGTGTGGCTGCAACGAAAGCACCGGGTTCGCCGGTAGCCGGAAAAGCCAATGTACTGGTATTCCCCGACCTGCAAGCCGGCAATATAGGGTACAAGTTGGTAGAGCGTTTCTCGGGTGCAGACGCTGTAGGTCCGATTCTGCAGGGTATTGCTGCTCCTGTAAATGACTTGAGCCGCGGTTGCAAAGTGCAGGATATTGTACAAATGGTGATTATTACTGCCAACCAGGCTATAAAATAATGCATAGGGAGGTCGTCTTGGAGACAGACGACCTTCTTTTTGCGTTTTTTGGGAGATAGTAGAAAAAATAGAAGAACTAGAAGAACTAGAAATTCTAGGAGGCTATTACATAGAGAGATAGAAGATAATAACAAATAAAATTATATAGAGATATGAAGATATTGGTTTTGAACTGCGGTAGCAGTAGTATAAAGTATAAACTCTTCGATATGGAGAGCAAGACCGTGATGGCCCAGGGCGGTGTAGAGAAAATCGGTTTGGCGGACTCGTTTCTGCAGGTGAAACTGCCGAATGGCGAGAAGGTGAGAATCGAGAAGAATATGCCTGAACATACGGTGGGTATTCAGTTGATTCTCGATACGTTGGTGGATGAGAAGATCGGTTGCATCAAAGACTTGAAAGAGATAGAGGCCGTAGGACACCGTGTGGTGCATGGCGGCGAGAAATTTAACAAATCGGTGCTGATTACCCCCGAGGTGAAAGAGATGATTGTGAAGTGCGCCGAATTGGCTCCACTGCACAACCCAGCGAACCTAAAGGGTATAGAGGCTATCGAAAAGACCCTGCCGGGTGTGCCGCAAGTGGCTGTATTCGATACGGCTTTCCATCAGACGATGCCCGACTATGCGTATATGTATGCTCTGCCGTACGAGTTGTATGAGAAATATGCCATCCGTCGTTATGGTTTCCATGGCACGAGTCATCGCTATGTATCGGCACGTGTGTGCGAATATCTTGGTGTGAACCCGCAGGGTAAGAAAATTATTACCGCGCATATCGGTAATGGCGGTTCGTGTGCGGCCGTAATGGACGGCAAGTCGGTAGATACATCGATGGGTTTGACTCCGGTGGAAGGCTTGATGATGGGTACCCGTTCGGGGGACCTTGACTTGGGGGCAGCGACCTATATTATGGATAAGGAGCACTTGACGACAGCCGAGTTTAACAACCTTGTGAACAAAAAATCCGGTTTGATGGGCGTAAGCGGTGTATCAAGTGATGCGCGCGACATCGATGCTGCCATCAAGGCGGGTAACGAGCGTGCCGACCTGGCGCGCAAGATGTTTATCTACCGCGTAAAGAAATATATCGGTGCGTATGCTGCGGCTATGAACGGTGTGGATATTATTGTGTTCACGGGCGGTATCGGTGAGAACGATGCCTATATCCGCGGCGAGATTGCCAAAGGTTTTACCTACCTCGGTGCGGAATTAGACGAGCAGAAGAATGCGGGTATCCACGGCGACGAAGCGATAATCTCTACCCCGGGAAGCAAGGTAACGATGTGCGTTATCCCGACCGACGAGGAGTTGATGATAGCGAGCGATACGCAGGCGCTTGTTTAATGCACAATGCATAATGCACAATGCGTAATTGTTCGCAAAACACGAGCCGATTAACTTTTCCGGTGCCGTGGGTTGGTATTTTGGCACAGTATTCGTAATGTGCTATGTATAACCAAAATTCGAGCAACATGAAACCGATTATCTATCAACTATTGCCCCGACTTTTCGGCAACTATAATGAAACGCGGAAGCATAATGGTACACGCGAGGAGAACGGTTGCGGCAAGTTTGCAGATATAACGCCTAAAGCACTCAAGTCGATTGCCGACTTGGGTGCTACCCATGTTTGGTACACGGGTGTCATCCGTCATGCGACCGCAGAGCGCAACACCGCTGCCATTGTCAAAGGTATGGCGGGGAGTCCGTATGCCATTACCGATTACTATGATGTCGATCCAGATCTGGCGACGGACGAGCCGAAGCGTATGCGGGAGTTCGAGGCACTGGTGGCACGTACACACAAAGCGGGACTGAAAGTGGTGATGGATTTTGTGCCGAACCATGTGGCGCGAGAGTACCACTCGGAGTGTAAGCCTGCGGGGGTGCGCGACCTGGGCGAGGATGACAATCCGAACTGGGCATTCTCACCGCTCAACAATTTTTATTATATCCCGGGGGAGAAGTTCCAACCCGATTTTGATATACAGGGATATAATGAATATCCTGCACGGGCGACGGGCAACGACTGCTTTACAGCGCACCCGTCGCGCAACGACTGGTATGAGACCGTGAAACTGAATTACGGTGTATTCTATCAGGGGGGCGGCGAGAAACAGTTTGAACCGATACCCAATACGTGGGAGAAGATGCGCGATATTCTGCTTTTCTGGGCGGGTAAGCACGTGGATATGTTCCGTGTGGATATGGCGGAGATGGTGCCTGTGGAGTTCTTCGCATGGGCGTTGCCGCAGGTGAAACAGGCCTATCCCGAGGTACAGTTTATGGGTGAGTGCTACAATCCGGGGCTGTATCGCCCGTACCTGAATGCGGGGTTCGACTATCTGTACGATAAAGTGGGTATGTATGACTATCTGCGCGGCGTAACGAGCAAGAACTGGGCGGTAGAAGGCATCACGATGCAATGGATGGCGCAAGGGGACATACTTGACCATATGGTCTATTTCCTTGAGAACCATGACGAACAACGTATTGCGAGCGGTTTTTTCTGCGGGCGGGGGGCTTGTGCCGAACCTGCGATGATTACCGCCGCCACGCTGCACAAAAACCCTGTATTAGTGTATGCGGGTCAGGAATTAGGCGAGCGGGGAATGGATATGGAGGGCTTCTCGGGCATGGACGGACGCACAACGATATTTGACTATTGGGGTGTGAAATCGCTGCAGGCATGGGCGAACCATGGCAAGTTCGACGGTGCGGGTTTGGACGATGAGCAGCGGCAGTTGCGTGCATTCTATCAACGCCTTCTGACCTTGGCACGGGATAACCAAGCTATCAATAGTGGCAAGATGTATGACTTGGAGTATGCTCAAAACGGCGGTTTCAACAAGCACGAGCAGTATGCTTACCTGCGCAAAGCAGGCGATGAAGTGCTGCTGATTGCGCTGAACTTTGATGACCGACAAGTGGATATGCATATCAATATCCCTGCCGATGCGTTTGTCTATCTGGAGCAGGATGAGATACTGCACGCCGAAGCGGTGGATCTGCTGACGGATACGGTTTATCCGAACCTGACTTTTACTACCTCTGAACCGACGTGCATTACTTTGCCCGCATGGAAAGGGGCAATCCTGCGTATCACGCCGAAAATGACACGCAAGACAACCATAAATAAAACTAAAAAGACGTGCAAAAAATAGGAGATATTCTGCGACTTATCCGCTATCAAAACCTGATCTTTATTGTCATACTGCTGTGGGTGATGGAGAAATGGGTGGCGGTGCCGATACTGGACAGCCAACTCTACGGCGAGCAACTGCCGTGGTATGTTTTACTAATTCTGATTGTGGCAACCATCTGTGTGGCTGCAGGAGGGTATGTGGTGAACGACTATTTTGATGTGAAGATAGATCGTATCAACCGTCCTGACAAACTGATAGTAACCAACACCGTAAGTAAAACCGCTGCTGTGCGGATTGGTTGGGCATTGGGCGGAGTAGGTATGGTGTGCGGATTAGCGGCGGCATGGTTGGTGCGCAGTTGGTCGGTGGCAATCGTTTATGTGTTTGTACCGGGGCTGTTGTGGTTCTATTCGTCGAGTTACAAGCGGCGTTTTTTGATAGGCAATATAGTGGTGGCGTTTGTAGCCGCATTGACACCGCTTGTGATTGCTTTTGCCAATGTCGGATTGTTGCGCAGCCGGTATGGCGTGCTACTGGAATACACCCCGCTGGAGCATGACCTGTATGTTTGGTTGGGCGGGTTTGCACTGTTTGCTTTTCTCTGCACGCTGGTACGCGAGATTATCAAGGATATGCAAGATCAGCAGGGCGACCGCGAGATGGAATGTAGAACATTACCTATCCGCCTCGGGGAGACGTGGACGAAAGTGATTGTAACTATGCTGATTGTGTTGACGATGGGGCTGATCGTATATGTATGGTATGCGCTGCTGCCATTCCCGCACATATGGCAGTCGCTGTCCACGCGCTATATGGTGTTCGGGTTGCAGATACCCTTTGCGTGTGAACTATGGCTGCTGTGGGCGGCGCGTATCCCATCGGACTATCGCGGGGCGCAAGGGCTGATGAAACTGATCATGTTCCTCGGAATGTTGTTCAGTTTTGTGATTATGCGAATGCTGTAGAGTAATGCACAATGCACAATGCACAATGCACAATGCACAATGCACAATGCACAATGAGGTAGGCTATCCTCCAGACATCCTCCAGACATCCACCTGACTTTTTTATTGTTCCAATGCGTTTAATTCTCGGTTCTCAATCCCCTCGCCGCCGCAGTCTGCTAGCGGGGCTGGATATACCCTTTGAGGCTGTTACTATTGATACGGACGAACATTTCCCCGCCGAATTGCAAGCGGGGGATATTCCTCTCTATATATCGCGTGAGAAAGCGCAGGCATATACCGGTTTGTGCCCCGATGAGTTGCTTATCACTGCTGATACGATTGTTTGGCTCAACGGGCGAATGCTCGGCAAACCGCATAGTTTGGAGGAAGCGAAACAGATGTTGCACTGCCTGAGCGGGCATACCCACCAAGTCTATACGGGGGTCAGTCTGACTACGACCACTTCGCAGGAGTCGTTTGTCGATTGCACGGACGTTACATTCCGCGGGCTGACGGATGCTGAAATCGACTATTATGTGGAGCGCTACCGTCCGTTGGACAAAGCGGGGGCATACGGGGTGCAGGAATATATCGGCTATATCGGTGTGGAAAAGATGGTGGGCAGTTATTTCAATGTGATGGGTTTCCCGATCGACCGCGTTTATCTGACCTTGAAAAAGTATGGATTTTGAAAATGCCTTGTATTGGGTGATTGGGATAGATTCGCCGTCGAAAAGGGTATGTGTGCGACCTTTTTAAGAGTGGTCGTAGGAAAAATAGAAAAGAATGTTGCAAGAATGGAAAAAGTTTTGTAATTTTGCAGCGCAAAAGGTAGTGCGCTGGTATGTCCTATATCAAAACGGACAAAAGCGGTTCTACGAGTGGAAATATGAATATATTAACAAAACTCAAATTTATACGTATGAAAAAAGGTTTATTATTGTCGATCATTGCTGTGGCAATGTTGGCATCTTGCAGCAAGACTCTGCCGAAACCGGAAGAGATTACTGTTAATCCGAACCCGCTTACCGTAGTCGGGGATAAGGTAAATGCGGACATTACGGGTACGTTCCCTGTAAAGAAATTTGCCAAAAAAGGCGTTTTGACCGTTACTCCGGTGCTGAAATATGCCGGTCAAGAGTCGGTAGGCGAAGCAGTAACTTATGTGGGTGAGAAAGTAAAAGAGAACGGCAAAAAGGTAAGTTACAAGAATGGCGGCACTTACAGCCAATCTTGCAGTTTTGATTACGTTCCTGCAATGGATAAATCGGAACTCTACTTGCGTTTTACGGCAAAAGTAGGCAAGAAAGAGATTGAGATTCCTGATTTGAAAATAGCAGACGGTTTGATGGCTACAGCAAAATTGGCAAAAGCCGGCGATAACAAGGCGGCTATCACCCCGGATAAGTTCCAGCGTGTTATCCAAGAGATGCAAGAGGCAGACATCAAGTTCCTTATCCAACAGTCGAATCTCCGCAGTTCGGAGACCGGCAGTCAGGAAATGAAGGACCTGCGTGCGGCTATCAAGGAGGCTGATGAAAATGAGAAGAAGGCTATCAACAAATTGGAAGTAAGCGGTTATGCCAGCCCCGAAGGCGGTTTGGATTTGAATACCAAATTGGCTACCGACCGTCAGAAGAATGCGCAGAAATTCTTGCAGAAACAACTGAAGAAAGATAAGGTTAAAACCGACATCGCTTCGGAGATTACTGCAGAGGACTGGGCAGGTTTCCAGGCTGCTATGGAGAATAGCAATATGCAGGACAAAGACTTGGTTTTGCGTGTGCTGAGTATGTATAGCGATCCCGAGGAGCGCGAAGCGCAAATCAAGAACTTGAGCAGTGTGTACAAAACTATTGCCGAGGATATTCTGCCCGAATTGCGTCGCAGCCGCTTGATTCTGACTACCGACCTGATTGGAAAGTCGGACGAAGAGATTAAAGAGTTGGCAAAGAACGACCCTGCACAATTGAACGTGGAGGAGTTGCTCTATGCGGCTACGCTGACCAACGACAATGCAGAGAAAATTGCTATTTATCAGAAAGTGGCTTCGCAGTTCGGCGACTATCGTGCATACAACAATATGGGTATGATCTACTTTGAACAGGGTAATATCGCTGAGGCTCGTCGTGCTTATGGCAAGGCATTGGAGATTGCTCCGAACAATGCAGATGTGAACTATAATGCAGGTTTGGCAGCAATGGCTGACAATGATCTGAAGAAAGCCGAGGAGTACCTTGGTAAGGCTGCCGGTACACAGGGTAACTTGTCGGCTGCTATGGGTACGTTCTACACTATGAAGGGCGACTACAAGGCTGCTAAGTCGGCTTACGGCAATGCGGCTACCAACAACGCTGCTGTTCAGCAGATCCTGAACGAGGACTATGCTGCTGCTCGCCAGACCTTGGCTAACGTAAAAGAGCCGAATGCTACAACTGCGTATCTGACCGCTGTAGTGGCTGCTCGCACCAATGACCGCGAGGCCGTTTACAGCAATATGAAAGTGGCAGTTGCCAAAGACGCTTCGTTGAAGGCTAAGGCACAGAAAGATATTGAGTTCGCTAAGTATGCAGAGGATGCTGCATTCCAGGCAATCGTAAAGTAAGTTTACTCTCATAAAAGGGTTTGCCTGACGGAATTGTCGGGCAGACCCTTTTTGTTTATTGTCCGCAGAAGTGATAGGGGCTTTTAAGGATATTAAGGACTTTAGGGTCATTGGGGACTGCTCTGTATGTTAATTGTTAATTTTTAATTGAATATGTCTGTGCTTTTTCCGAAAGTACCCAAGCCCCGCGAGTGGGATTATCGTCCTATCTACTATGATAAGGACAAGGAGGAACGCAAGGAGCGTAGGGAGCACCTCCATCGCGGGTCTTTTCGTGAGGAACACGAGAAGAATATGACGCAACTGCGACAGCGCAAGAAATCGAAACTGGCGTTTTGGATTGCGCTGCTGGCGATGTTGATTATTGCATTTTATGTAATCCTATAATCTAACTGCCGGATATGGGCTGTTGAATATGGACATCATTCATCTTTTACCGGATAGTGTCGCCAATCAGATAGCGGCAGGCGAGGTGATACAACGCCCCGCTTCGTGCTTGAAAGAGTTGGTGGAGAATAGTTTGGATGCGGGGGCAACCCATATCCAAGTGATTGTGCGCGATGCAGGGCGGACATTATTGCAGGTGGTGGATGACGGTTCGGGTATGAGCGAGACCGATGCGCGTATGGCTTTTGAACGGCACGCTACGTCGAAGATACAAACCGCCTCGGATCTATTCTCTCTTCGCACAATGGGCTTCCGTGGCGAAGCATTGGCAAGTATTTGCGCTGTGGCGCAGATAGAACTATTGACACGCCGTGCACAAGACGAGATGGGAACACGGCTTGAGATAGCCGGATCGGAAGTGTTGTCGCAAGAGCCGTGCCAATGCCCGGTGGGGACAAATTTCAAGGTGAAGAACCTGTTTTATAATGTACCTGTGCGGCGGAAGTTCCTGAAGACCGACCAGACTGAATTGCGCAACTTGCTGACGGATTTCTATCGTATTGTATTGGTTTATCCGAAGGTGCAGTTCACGTTTGTAAACAATGACGAGATAATGCTCGAACTGCCTGCGGGGACAGAGAAACAGCGTATAGAGGCGGTGTTTGGCAAGGGAACGGGGAGAAATTATACCTCGGGATTGGTTGATATAAAGACGGACACCGACTTGGTATCTATCCGCGGATTTGTCAGCAAACCCGAAACAGCGGGCAAGAATGCGCAGCAGTATTTCTTTGTGAACGGGCGGTATATGCGCCATCCGTATTTCCAGAAAGCGGTGCAAACGGCGTACTCAGGTATGCTGCCCGGGGATTATCAGCCGTCGTTCTTTATCTATTTCGACATCGCGCCGGAGGCAATAGACGTTAATATCCATCCGACGAAAACGGAAATCAAGTTTGCCGACGAACAGACAATCTTCCAGATACTGCTTGCCTCAGTGCGTGAGGCTTTGGGTAAGTTTACGCTTGCGCCTACCATTGATTTTAATCGTGACGGGGAGATAGATATGCCGGTACCGACAGATGATGTGCGCCCTGCAACAGCACCGAAAGTGCTGTTCGACCCGACTTACAACCCGTTTAAGACACGCAGCACGTTTGTCTCGGCAGAGAAACCGGCGGTGAGCGGTTGGGAAAAACTGTTCCCAACACAACCGAGCGAGGTTGCACCCTGTTGGGAACCGCAGCCGCAGGCAGAGATGCCGACGCTGTTTGATATAGATATGGCTACGCTGACGCCGTGGCAGTATGCGGGCAAGTATATCTTACTATCCATTCCGCAGGGGGTGCTGCTGATCAACCAGTATCGCGCACACGTGTGCGTACTATATAGTCAGTATATCCACGAATGGCAGAGTGCCAAAGCCCCGATGCAACAGTTGCTTTTCCCTGAGATATTGGATTTGACGCCCGATGATATGTTGCTTATTGCACCTGTGTTGGACGACTTGCGGACGATAGGGTTCGATATGGAGCAGTTTGGCAAGACGTCATACAGCATCAACGGCGTGCCTGCGCAATTAGGTCAGCAGAATGCACTGCCGATACTGCAGCATATCCTGCAAGTGGTGCGCGAAACGGGGGCGAATGCACGGGACGAATGGCGGCATAAGATTGCACTCTCATTGGCAAGCGACACGGCTATCCCTTATGGCAAAACGCTGACAATGGAGGAGATGCGCGACTTGCTGACACATCTGTTTGCATTGCCGGCCTATCAGCGCACGCCCGATGGAAAGAGAGTGATTGCCCTAATGACTGAAGAGGAGATCAGCAAACGGTTCTAAACGTGTCCTATGCCGCTATGCGGGCAAGAGAAAGAAATAAGGAAAAAATAATACCATAAAATACAGAGTTATGCAAAAGATTTTACCGCTATTGTTTTCATTGTGCCTACTGGTTGGATGCACCGAAAAGGCAACGACGCTGACTATTTTTCACACCAATGATACCCATTCGCAGGTTGAACCCAAAGCCGATGGGCGAGGCGGATATGCACGCCGTATGGGATTGATAGCCGAAGAACGGAAACAAGACCCAAACTTGCTACTGGTAGATGCCGGTGATTTCTGTCAGGGAACGCCCTATTTCAATTTCTATCATGGACGCATTGAGATCGATGCTCTCAACCGAATGGGCTATGATGCTGCCACGCTCGGTAACCATGAGTTCGACTATGGTTTGGATACGCTGGCAATGATGCTCAAACGGGCGGATTTCCCGATTGTTTGTGCCAACTATGATGTACAGGACACACCGTTGGAAGGTGTGGTAAAGCCTTATACGATTGTATATAAAGGCGGACTGAAGATAGGTATTTTCGGTCTTGGCGTGCAGCCGAAAGGACTGATTGCGGACAAGAACTTTGAGCCGATTGTGTATAATCCTCCGTACCCGATTGCGCAAGAGGTGGCAACGATGTTGCGCAACGAGGAAAAATGCGATGTGGTGGTTTGTCTGAGCCATCTCGGCACCTATCCGGCTACGGAGCAGGATTATTGCGATGTAGAGATGGCGGCAGAGACACGTGATATAGATGTGATAATCGGCGGGCATACGCATAGGGTGTATGACAACCTGCGTATCCGTAATTTGGACGGCATAGAGGTGCCTGTGGTGCAGATGGGCAAAAGCGGAATCAATGTGGGCAAAATAGTGCTGACCCTGCAAGAGAGAGGATGATTTCGGACAAAAAACGGGGCAGGTTTGCGATTTCGAAAAAAAAGCAGTAACTTTGCAGACAATTATTTGAATATAACAACATGAAAGCATTTCTCAAATACTTAGGCGTCATCCTGCTGTTGATTGGCGTGGTTTTCTTTGTGGTATATCAGTTTGCCGTACAACAAAACTGGCTGCTCGTTTGCGGTTTGGCTTTTGAGGTTGTGGGTATTCTGACCTATATCATTCTGAATAAACGCATAGACTGATGATTACCGACCTGCAATATACAGATTGCAGGTACATAGATACAGCCTATCCTCAGACTAACCACCGAGGATAGGGTTTATCGTATATATAATGCACATAGTGTGATACAGACAACAACGCGAAAGGCACAACGATATGAAAGACGACGAATTGGAGGAGAAAGACAACGCTAACCTCGGGGAAGAAACAGGGAAACCGCATGGAGAAGAACCGGAAGAGGCAATAGGCGAGAATACACAGGCAGACGGCGAAGAGGCAGCAGCCGCTCCGCAGGCTCATTCTACCTACAAACCGGAGTCTTTCAATGATGCTATCAAGTACCACTTGACGGGGATGTATCAGGATTGGTTCCTGGACTATGCTTCGTATGTGATTTTGGAACGTGCCGTGCCTGCTATCGAGGACGGACTGAAACCCGTGCAACGCCGTATTTTGCATGCTATGAAGTGTGTGGACGACGGCAAGATGAACAAGGTGGCAAACATTGTCGGGCAGACGATGCAGTACCACCCACACGGTGATGCCAGTATCGGTGATGCGCTGGTGCAACTCGGGCAGAAAGATCTGCTGATTGACTGCCAGGGAAACTGGGGAAATATCCTGACGGGCGACGGTGCTGCGGCTCCGCGATATATTGAAGCACGACTGAGTAAGTTCGCTCTCGAGGCGGTGTTCAACCCCAAGACCACGCATTGGATGCTGTCCTACGATGGGCGCAAGAAAGAGCCTGTACACTTGCCTATTAAGTTCCCGCTCCTGTTAGCACAGGGCGTGGAGGGCATTGCTGTTGGTCTGAACTCGAAGATTTTGCCACACAACTTCTGCGAACTATGCGATGCCTCGTTGTCGTACTTGCGGGGAGAGGATTTCCAACTATACCCTGATTTCCCGACGGGCGGTGAGATTGATGTGAGCCGCTACAACGACGGTGAGCGCGGCGGTGTGATCAAGATACGCGCCAAAATACAAAAGGCGGACGACAATAAGACACTGATTATTACAGAGATACCTTTCGGTACGACCACGTCGAAGATTATTGAAACCATCTTGCGTGCGAACCAGAAAGGCAAAATCAAGGTGCGCAAGGTCGACGATTTTACCGCCGAGAGTGCGCGTATCGTCGTGCAGTTGGCACCGGGCAGTTCGTCGGACAAGGCGATTGATGCGCTCTATGCGTTTACCGATTGTGAGGTCAATGTATCTCCCAACTGCTGCGTGATAGAGAACAAAAAGCCGATTTTTACCAATGTGAGCAACTTGCTGCGCCTATCAACGGAGAATACCAAGTCACTGCTCAAATGGGAGTTGGAGATAGAGAAAGCCGAACTCGAAGAACGCTATTTCTATACCTCATTGGAAAAAATCTTTATCGAGAACCGCATATATAAGGAGTCTGGCTACGAGACGGCTCCCAATAAGGAGAAACTGATTGCTTTCGTGGACAAGGCACTGACGCCGTGGAAACCGCAGTTGATTCGTGAGGTAAAGACCGAAGATATAGAGAAACTCTTTGATATACGAATGATCCGCATTACCAAGTTCGACTCGAAGAAAGCCGACGAACTGATGCGTGACCTCGATCGGAAAATCAAAGAGACTGTCAAAAATCTGAACCACCTGACCGACTATACCATCGCGTGGTTCGAGTCGCTCAAACAGAAATATGGAGCCAACTATCCGCGCCGTACCGAGGTGCGCAATTTTGCGAATATCAACGTGAAGACCGTGGTGGAGGCAAACGAAAAACTCTACATCAACCGCGAAGAGGGTTTTATCGGCACGGGGCTGAAGAAGGACGAGTTCCTTTGCAACTGCTCGGACATCGACGATGTGATTGTCTTCCACAAGGACGGCAAATACAAGATTATGCGTGTGGCGGAGAAACTCTTTATCGGCACGGATATTCTGCATATTGCTATTTTTAAGAAGAACGACGACCGCACGGTCTATAATGTGGTCTATCGCGATGGCAAGGGCGGTATCTACTATATGAAACGCTTTAACGTAATGGGCGTTTCGCGCGACAAAGAGTACGACCTCACGCAGGGCAAACCGGGTTCGAAAGTCATCTATTTCACAGCCAACCCCAACGGCGAGGCGGAGGTCATACGTGTCGCGCTCAAACCCGCGCTGCACCTCAAGAAGATGGAGGTGTGCAAAGACCTGAGTGAACTAGCGGTAAAAAGCCGCTCGGCACGGGGCAATGTGCTGACCAAATACGAGGTGAAATCCATTACGCTCAAGCAGAAAGGGCATTCCACCCTCGGCGGGCGCCAGGTGTGGTTCGACCCCGATGTGCTGCGTATCAACTACGATGCGCAGGGCGATTATCTCGGCGAGTTCTGGGACGAAGACCGTATCTTGGTAATCACTACGGCGGGTGAGTACTATCTGACCACGTTTGACCTCACGGCGCATTTCGACCGGAATATCCTGCGTATCGAGAAGTTCGACCCCGACAAGATATGGTCGCTGGCTCTCTGGAACGCCGACCAGAAGTTCTACTACGCCAAGCGTTTCTCGCTGGCGGACGATGCCAATTTTAAGCCGCAGAGTATGATCGGCGACAATCGAGATTCACGTATCATCCTGCTCTCCGACCGCGAGGAAGCCACGTTCCAAGTGCTGTTTGCCGACGACACACGCGAACCGATGGATGTGGTGATGGCTGACTTTATAGATGCCAAATCCCCAAAGGCTAAAGGCAAACGCCTGACCACACTGGAGGTGGCAAAGATAGAGGATATTACGCCCGAACCCGTAGAAGAAACACCGACCGAAGACGAATCAACAGAGCAAGCCGGCGGCAGCGCCACTGCTACCACCGAGGTCGAAGGTGTGCCGTTTACTATAACCAATGAGCAACCTGAAGATACATCAGCGCATAAAGAACCATCAGAAGACGACCAATTGAGCCTCTTTTAGCATAAAAATGCACTGAAAGACAAAAAAAGTGCTGAAAGATTTGGCTATGTCAAAAAAAAGCAGTACTTTTGCACTCGCTTTTCGCCGATAAGCCCAACCAATGCGGGCAGAGATATAAGAAAAGCGCAAGGTACCTTAGCTCAGGTGGTAGAGCAATGGACTGAAAATCCATGTGTCCTTGGTTCAACTCCAAGAGGTACCACAATAGAAGTAGTGTTAATGGTCGGTTGCCCGAGTGGTTAGGGACCGGTCTGCAAAACCGGGGACAGCGGTTCGAATCTGCTACCGACCTCCACAAGCACCGTCAGTTTTGGCGGTGCTTTTTTGTTTTAGGAACTAGAAATACTAGAAAATCTAGATAAACTAGAATAACTAGGATAACAATGGAAAATGAGATTATAGAAGATATTACCCGGCAGGAGTACAAATACGGCTTTACCACCGATGTGGAAACCGATGTGCTGTCGCGTGGGCTGAACGAGGACGTTATTCGCACCATCTCTAAGAAGAAAGGTGAACCCGAATGGCTGCTGGAGTTCCGCCTGAAAGCCTATCGCAAATGGCTCACGATGGAGGTGCCTACGTGGGCGCACTTGGATATACCCGAGATAGATTTTCAGGCTATCTCATACTACGCTGCGCCCAAAGCGCACTCCGAGGATAAAAAGGAGATTGACCCCGAGGTAATGAAAACCTTTGACAAACTGGGTATCCCCCTGGAGGAACGTGCGGCACTGGCAGGCAATATGGCGGTGGACGCCGTGATGGACTCTGTCTCGGTGAAAACCACGTTCCGCGATACGCTGGCGGAGAAAGGCATTATCTTCTGTTCTATTTCTGAGGCGGTGCGCGAGCACGAAGACCTCGTCAAAGAATATCTCGGCAGCGTGGTGCCGTACAGTGACAATTTCTATGCGGCACTCAATTCGGCGGTCTTCTCCGATGGGTCGTTTGTGTATATCCCCAAGGGCGTGCGCTGCCCGATGGAACTGAGTACGTATTTCCGTATCAATGCGGGCAATACGGGGCAGTTTGAGCGTACGTTGCTCATTGCCGACGAGGGGGCGTACCTTAGTTATTTGGAGGGCTGTACTGCGCCAATGCGGGATGAGAACCAACTCCATGCCGCTATTGTGGAGATTGTGGTGCGCAAAGATGCGGAGGTGAAATACTCTACCGTGCAGAACTGGTACCCGGGCGACAAGGACGGCAAGGGCGGTATCTATAATTTCGTAACCAAACGCGGTATCACATACGAGAATGCGCGGCTGAGTTGGACGCAGGTGGAGACCGGTTCGGCTATTACGTGGAAATATCCGAGTTGTATTCTGCGGGGCGACAATTCGTCTGCCGAGTTCTATTCGGTAGCCGTAACCAACAACTACCAGCAGGCGGACACGGGAACGAAGATGATTCACCTCGGTAAGAATACCCGCTCGCGGATTATCAGCAAGGGTATCAGCGCAGGGCACAGCCAAAACTCCTACCGAGGACTCGTCAAGGTGGCAAGCAAGGCGGACAATGCCCGCAACTACAGCCAGTGCGACAGTCTGCTGCTGGGCGACAAATGCGGGGCGCACACGTTCCCCGATATGCAGATCAGCAACCCGACTGCCACCGTGGAACACGAGGCAACTACCAGCAAAATCAACGAGAACCAACTCTTCTACTGCCAGCAGCGCGGTATTGGTTTGGAAGACGCGGTAGGACTGATTATCAACGGCTACGCCAAAGAGGTGATGGACAAACTGCCGATGGAGTTCGCCGTCGAGGCGCAGAAACTGCTGCAAGTGTCGCTCGAAGGCACGGTGGGATAAAATAAGAGCATAAAAAATACAGACGGAGATCCCCTATGCTAATTAAGTAGGCGACCTCCGTCTCTATGCAAACTATTCTATTATTCTTTTATGGCGCGTAATTCCTCTAAATCGGAGCGGCTAAAATAATAGGCAAATGTGCGCGTGTTGGCATGGAAACTCGCATTGCGATATTCGTCATATTTCCTTCCCATTGCATATACTGAACATATTCTTGTAATCTTCACCTGTGGGTGTCCAAACGGCTAATGTGTCGTTCTTTTGAAATAGGATGACACTATCAAAATGCCTCATTGTATCATCAAAATAGCGAAATTCAGTCCTGTAATCCTGAGATAGTTTTTGGCTCATTTTGAATCCGTCCCCCCAACGATAATATCCATCTCTCCCGATGTGATCAATTGTAGAATTTGGAACTAAATGAATAATTAATGTAGTAGAGTCTAAAAAATGTACGCTTGTATCTTCTGTTATTAAACTTAGATCTTTTACATTTCCTTTCAATTCCAAATAAATGCTATCCTCTACCTCCAGTGTGGAATCTGCAATAAATACATATCTTTCGTTATAATATGGATAATTAAACCAATTTATACTACAGCCAATACCCCCAAAAGAATATAAGAATATAAAATAGTCTATATATAATCTTCTTTTTCATTTTGCTACCTCCAAACCTTTTCTTTCTTTATTCGTAATTTCTCAATGTCGCTCTTCCTTATGTAATAAGCAAAACCTCGCATATTGCCGGGAGAGAGATCATCTGTATAGTTCTTATCTAATTTCCAGTTGCTCTGAAGGAAAGGATTCTTGTATTTATCACTTATCGGTGTCCACATAACGATAGTATCCGTCTTTTGACATAGCATTATTGTATCAAAACGCGCCATAAGTTCATCAAAATAGCGAAACTCTGTTCTGTATCTGTCAGCCATCTTTTTATTTTCCCTTAGTCCTACGATAGAATCGTATGCAATATAAAAAGATAATGTATGAGTATTTGTGAAAAATGCCGCCTTCTCTTCTGTGCTTAAATACCGATCCCCATATAGTCTTAAATTTTCCATGTTTCCTTTTAGTTGGAGTTGAATGCTGTCTTCTATCTTGATAGTTGTATCGGCAACAAATACATATTTTTCCTGATACGTTGCCGCACGCTCAAACCAATGAAAACAACCGGTAAAACCGAATAATATAACGGTGCATAATAGTCCTACTATAATACTCTTTTTCATTCTGCTACCTCCCAACCTTTTCTTTCTTCAATAATACAATCAATTGTCTTTTCATCCAATCCTAAACGCACCATACCATCTCGAAGAGCATCTAATGAATGAATATCCGCATTAAGCACGTGATACAAATCCCCGAATGTGTAGCCTTCAGAAATAGCATAGTCGCCGATAGCAGCCATTATCGGAGGGTTGTACCAATGATCGTTTCTTGCGACCTTCTCTATTGTATTTAGTTCGGTGATTGATATATCCTTTGCCAAATAGAACTTTCCGGCATATTCTCCCCACATCTCGCCGACACCGCAATAGCCGGCATACCAACCGGACTTGTCATTCCCATAACCGCCGTGCCAGATAATATGTGTGATATAATGATCCCAATACGTATTGCCTACTCGCAGGTAATGCCCTACGTGGGCTAATTCGTGATACATCGTGCCGTGTAGTTCTTTGGTATTTTCATCGCCCTGCGTTGCAAATATCATCATATCCGGGGTTATTGGTATGGCATAAGGCACACCGCATAAAACTAATAGCAAATCTAATACGCTATGATATCCGCCCCTTGCAAAGTGCAGTAGCGGGGTGGAACCGCTCCATTCTTTATTGCTTGGTAGTACCCAAATCCGAAGACCTTTGGCATTAGGAATTTCATATTCATAGTTGAATTTCGCATTTTTGACAACTGCATTGTTGATTGTGGCGTAACGCCATGCAACGGAGTTATGCTCACAATGGTAATCAAACCCTTCTTTGGAATGTTTGCGTAAGGGGTGTAGTGCCGAGCCGATGAGGGGAACTTTGGGGAAAATGGATGTTTGGGTGGGGACGTTATAAAAACGTATCCAATAATATACTTTGGTGCGGAAAACTTTGTTTGAAGTATATTTCCCCTCTCTGTCCAATGCACCGGTGTACATTTTAACAAAGTTGTGAATGATTACTTCTGCGCCGGCAATGCCATCCAATGTATGCGTATAGGTATTCCAAACACTGAAAATACCTGTCGGATATGCTTTGGATAGCCATCTTTTTTTAGCCATTCTTGCATCGGTTGAGGCTGTTGCTTTTTTAATGGTTGGTTTTTCGCCAATATCAGATAGGTTGTATTTGGCTAAGAGATCCTCGTAATATGCAATGTCTTCGTCTTCCCAATCCGACAAGTTATAAGTCAATTTATATGCAACGTATTCCAAGACCCCCACGCCATCTATTTCTCCGTCTGTTACATCTTCTTTTTCTGTGGGAATGAATAATTTATCCAATATTTCTACTTTTCCTATCGTAGGCAGATTCTTGCGAGCCGATACAACGGTATATAACCATACATAAGGAAAATCTTTTACATCTTCATCTCGATAAAAGGCACCGTTTTGTACAATATCGCGATCTAACGGAATGTTCAAATAATGTACTCCCGTGTCGGCTAACAAACATTCTAATTCCATAGAATCCGTAGGCAATACTCTATAATATATCTGTGGGGATGTTTGCCGCTTCATCCAAAATGGGAGTGTGTCTGAGAATATCAAATGCTTCGCGCATCACATCTATGTTGTATGGGTTTTTCCGTACATCCCCTAACTTAATTTCCGTATCTTCCGTATAACCCTCAATATCAGATTCGTCGGGAATGATAACACTTGGCTCGTCGCCTTTGACAGACACGTCCGGTTGGGATAATCCCGAACAACCGGTAAGTTCTATGCCGATGAGGCAGAGAAAAATTGAGAGTAGTTTTTTAATCATAATTGCTATTATTTTATAAATTGCCGCAAAGGTAATATAATTTTATGACATATACAAATAGTTGCTTAGAAAAAACAATTCAATACATTATGTTATCATATTTCGCTATTTATTTGCAAAGTGTTTCTGAATGCTTATTTTTGTAGTATTGTGTATTATATGTTTACTTTATATTCCTGCAAAGTTATCATAAAATAATAGCGGCATAAATAGACAAAAAAGACCATCTGACGTTGTTGGTCAGGTGGTCTCCTTTTGTCGGTTATTTATGTATCAATTACAGCATTTCCACCGAACGGTTGACAAACTTTGCCAATGCTTCGCCTTTGAGCAAGCCGCTTGCCAAGAGGGCAATGTCGATCAGTTGGTGAACTTTCTCGTTGCCGGCGGCGTGTTTTGCATAGACGTCTTTCAGTTGCTGACGCAGTGCCCCTACCTCTTTGGTCAGGTTGGTAACCGCATCTTTTTCCTCTTGCGTTAGGTCGGCCTCTTTCTTGTCTTTCTGGGCGTCTCGCAGGTCGTTCTCCTCTTTCTCTTTGGCGGCAATCTGCTCGTTGAGCGGTTTTGCCTCCTCTGCGCAAGCAGATACCAACTCGTTCATCAGGTCGGTTACCTTGCTGTTGGCGGTATTCACTACCATATTATACTGGTCGGGCATCTGTCCGTAGAACGACATACCCTGCTGGTGAGCCGACATCTCTTTCATACGGCGCATAAACTCGTTCTGGGTCAAGAACACAGGTAGTGCGTCTGCCGAAACCGACTCGAAACTAACCACAAAATTGGTCTTCTCGCCCTTCGGCAACTGGCTCTCGAAACTGTAGCGGAGCGCATCTTCTTGCTCTGTCGTCAGCGAAACGGCTTTCTTGTCCTCCTTCAGAATCAGGTTCTCTATCACATCGGAGTCCACACGTACGAAACGCACCGTGCCCTTATTTTCCTCACTGTCGCCCATACTCTTCTGCTCCATCTGCGACATAGCGTGTACGTCTAATTCGCCGTTCATCAGCAGCACATCGTAGCCTTTTGCTTTCGCGCGCTCGATATACGAGTACGAAGCGTCCGCGTCTTGGGTGTAAAGCAAAATCAAGTCGCCGTTCTTGTCCGTCTGATTGTCTTTCACTTTGGCTTTGTATTCGTCAAAGGTGAAGTACTTGCCTTCCAGGTTCTTGAGCAATGCAAAACCGATAGCCTTGTCGTAGAATTTCTCATCGGTAAGCATACCAAACTGGATAAACATCTTCACATCGTCCCACTTCTTTTCGAAGTCCTCACGGTTGTTCTTGAATAGTTCTGCCAATTTGTCAGCCACTTTCTTCGTGATGTAGCCACTGATTTTCTTTACGTTGTTGTCGCTCTGCAGGTAACTGCGGCTTACGTTCAGCGGTATATCCGGCGAATCAATCACACCGTGCAACAGCGTCAAATACTCTGGTACGATATTCTCCACCTCATCGGTTACATACACTTGGTTGCAATAGAGTTGTATCTTGTTGCGATGTACATCCAAGTTGTTCTTTATCTTCGGGAAGTACAGAATACCCGTCAAGTGGAACGGGTAGTCCACGTTCAAATGGATATGAAATAGTGGCTCGTCCATCTGAGTGGGGTAGAGTTCGTGGTAGAACTTGTCATAGTCCTCGTCCGTCAGGTCGGACGGCTTGCGCATCCATGCGGGGTTCACATCGTTGATGATGTTGTCCTCATCGGTCTCTACTTGCTTGCCGTCTTTCCACTCTTTCTTCTTGCCAAAAGCAATCTCTACGGGCAGGAACTTGCAGTATTTCTTTAGCAGACCCTCAATGGTAACATCTTCGAGATACTGCTTAAATTCATCGCTGATATGCAGCACGATGTCCGTTCCGCGGTCGGCTTTGATAGTGTCCTCCATCGTATATTCGGGCGTACCGTCACAACTCCAGTGCACCGCCTTGGCGTCCTCTTTGTATGACTGCGAGAAAATCTCCACTTTGTCAGCCACCATAAAGGCACTGTAGAAACCCAGTCCGAAGTGTCCGATAATCGCCTCGGCTTTGTCCTTGTATTTATTTACAAACTCTTCCGCACCCGAGAAGGCAATCTGGTTGATGTATTTATCCACCTCCTCGGCGGTCATACCGATACCGTGGTCGCGTACGGTCAGGGTATGTTTGTCCTTGTCTATCAGTACGCGCACGCGTATGTCGCCCAATTCGCCTTTGAACTCGCCCACGCTCGAGAGAGTCTTCAATTTTTGTGTGGCATCCACGGCATTCGAAATCAATTCACGCAAGAAAATCTCGTGATCGCTGTACAGAAACTTTTTAATAACGGGGAAGATGTTGGTTGAGGTAACCCCTATATTTCCTTTGCTCATAGTATATTGGTGTTTTTTAGTTAATACTCTGGTTACGGCTATGACGGGCATAGCACGCATTGTATAGGTCAAAAAGTTTGCCAAATGCGGTTGGCTGCCATTTTGGCATATTAGGTACATTCCGTATAACTATCTTCCGCATAGCCTCCCGTATAACAAGATAATAAATGCATCGGGTGATTATCGGGTGATTAACGGGTGATTATCGGGTGATTATCGGGTGATTAACGGGTTATTCGTGAATAGATGCTGATAGAATAAGCCTATTTCGGTGTATTGTGGCGAAAAGCAACGCTTTGTGCGTAGCACGTGCCACTATTTGCCGCTCTTGGCATAGGAGATTTCTCAAAACCGATAATGCAATTAACGGGAATTAACGGAGTTGCCAAAAAACTTTTGCATATTTGCGTTTTTTGTTGTATCTTTGTGCGCTTGTTTTGTATATAGACGGAAAAGTATGATTGAATATATCAAAGGACAACTGACAGAACTGAATCCGACGGTGGCGGTGATAGAGGCTGCGGGGGTGGGGTATGAGGTGAACATTGCGTTGCCGACCTACTCGGCATTGGTGAGCAAAGAGGGGCAGGAAGCCAAACTCTATACCACCGAGATTATCCGCGAGGATACCCATGATGTGTTCGGTTTTCAGACCAAGGGGGAACGGGCGTTGTTTGTGCTGCTGATGACCGTAAGCGGCATAGGTGCGAACACGGCACGTATGATTATGTCGGCTTTTTCGGCGGCGGAGATACGCCAGATTATAGCGACGGGCAATGCAAAAGCGTTGTCGCAAGTGAAAGGACTCGGTCCGAAGACAGCGCAGCGTGTGATTGTGGACTTGAAGGACAAGGTGCTGAAAATAGATGTAGACGGTGATCCGACTGCGTTGCCGACGGAGGACAGTTTCGGCACGGTGGACAGCGAAGTGAAGACCGAGGCGGTGAGTGCGCTCACCATGCTCGGTTTCCAAGCGGCTGCCAGCGGCAAAGCAGTGGACAAGATACTGAAAGACAACCCCGCTTGCAGCGTGGAACAAGTGATCCGCCAAGCCCTCAAAATGCTTTGATTTCTCTGAAACGTTTAGCCTGTATATTGCTTTTGTGTGCCCCGATGATACTGTGGGCGCAACAGCGTCAGCCGCTTGTTCCGAGCAAGCGGAACGACCGCCGTATGGCGGAGCAGGCGGCACAGCAAGCCGCCCGGCAACAGACCGCACAGACGCCCGAGGATGTGGAGACTATTCCCGCCGAGACGGCTATGGCGGACAGTGCCGTCTGGGCACCGGTGCAGGTGCAGCAACTAGGGGCGAACGACTATGACCAACTTTCCGCCCCCAAGAGCAGCCTTGATCTGAATAATCCGGCGAACATCACGACGACGGTTGATTACGAACCGAATACGGGGTATTATGTGATACACACCAAGATCGGCGATGTGGATGTGGCAACGCCGTATCTGATGACGGATGCCGAATACAAAGCCTACACGGAGCAGAAACTGATGCACGCCTATTGGCAGCAGAAAATCAGCGAGGTGGAGCACAACAACGAGAAGAAATTCGACATCACCGATATGAAATTCAATATCGGTCCGGCGGACAAGGTCTTCGGTCCCGGCGGTGTGCAACTGAAGATGCAGGGTTCGGCGGAGTTGCTGTTCGGATTCAAGCACCAATATATAGAGAACCCGAGTCTGACGCTTCGGGCAAGGAACAACAATATCTTTGACTTCGACGAGAAGATACAGGTGAACGTGAACGGCAAGGTGGGTGAGAAACTCAACTTCAACATGAACTACAACACCGAAGCCAGTTTCTCGTTTGACCAACAGAACCTCAAACTTGCCTACAAGGGGCAGGAGGACGACATTATCCAGTCGATAGAGGCGGGTAATGTAACGATGGATTTGAATTCGAGTCTGATACGCGGCAGTCAGGCATTGTTTGGTATAAAAACGAATTTGAAATTCGGCAAGTTCCGCATACAGGCATTGGTGAGCCAGCAGAACTCGGAGAGCCAGACGGTGAGTTCGAAGGGCGGTGCACAGATGACCAAGTTTGATGTGTCGGGCGACAACTACGACGAGAACCGGCATTTCTTCCTCGGTTATTTCTTCCGCGACCAATACGAGAGTGCGATGGCGACGGCACCTTATATCGCCAGCGGCGTAACCATCAACAAGATAGAGGTTTGGGTTACCAACAAGCGCGGCAACTACGACCAAGCCCGTAATATCATTGCTTTTACCGACCTGGGCGAGACCAATGCACACATAGCCAACCATACATGGGTGGCTAATGCAACGCAAGTGCCTGACAACAAGACCAATGACCTATACAATACGGTTCGTAGCCGCGCCGATATACGCGATATACAGCAGACTTCGCAGGCATTGTCGGATTTGGAGGGCGGAGACGACTTCGAGAAAGTAGAGTCGGCACGTCTGCTGTCGTCAAGCGAATATACATTGAATACCGCACTCGGCTTTATCTCCTTGCGCTCGGCGCTCAACCAGGACGAGGTGCTGGCAGTGGCTTATGAATATACCTACGGCGGACAGGTCTATCAGGTAGGTGAGTTCTCTACCGATGCAAGCGACGAACTGCGTGCGCCGAATGCACTGATACTGAAACTGCTGAAAAGCACCTCCAATGCGCCGATGAAGAAAAATGCGGGTACGTGGGACTTGATGATGAAGAACATCTACTCTCTTGGGGCAAGCAGTATCTCATCGGATAAGTTCGAGTTGTACATTACTTATCGGAACGACTCGGTGGGCACAGATATGCAGTACCTGACCGAGGGGGCGGTAGCGGGCAAACAACTGCTGCGTGTGATGAACCTCGACCGACTGGACAGCAAGAACAACCCCTATCCCGACGGCAAGTTCGACTATATAGAGAATATGACCGTCTATTCGAGCAACGGACGGGTGATCTTCCCTGTGCTGGAACCTTTCGGCAGCCATTTGCGCAGTGCCATAGGCAACAATGCCATTGCGGACAAGTACGTATTCCAAGAGTTGTACGATTCGACGTTGGTGGTGGCGCAGGAGATGTCGGAGAAAAACAAGTTCCACCTGACAGGAAAATACAAAGGCACGAGCGGCAGCGAGATACGCCTGAATGCGATGAACGTACCGCGCGGAAGTGTTACCGTGACGGCAGGCGGTGCGACGCTGATAGAGAACGTGGACTATACCGTGGACTATACAATGGGAACGGTTACGATTCTCAACCAGTCCATTCTCGAATCGGGTACGAATGTGGACGTGAAGTTGGAGAACCAATCCACTTTTTCCATGCAGCGCAAGAGCCTGTTCGGGGCGCATTTGGAGTATGAGTTCAACCCCGATCTGGTTATCGGCGGAACGGTTATGCACCTGCGCGAACGCCCGCTGACCACCAAGGTGAATACGGGTAGCGAGCCGCTGGCGAACACGATATGGGGTGTGAACGGCAGTTGGAAGACCGAGATGCAGTGGCTGACCAATGCCATTGACAAGATACCGTGGATTTCGGCGAGTGCGCCCTCTACGTTCCAAGTGAATGCCGAGTTTGCGCACCTGATACCGGGGCATACGCGCGATGTCGGTTCTGTGGGTACCTCGTACATCGATGATTTCGAGTCCACGACGACGAACATAGATGTCCATTATCCGAGTTACTGGTTTCTGGCTTCCACGCCGAGTCCGTTTGAAGAATCGAAACTGAGCAACAACATCGAGTATGGCAAGAACCGTGCGCTTCTGGCGTGGTACACGGTGGATCCTCTGCTGGTTTATCCGCAGACCAATACTCCGCAGCATCTCAAGAACGACCCCGATGCCATGTCCGACCATCGTGTGCGTATCGTCTATGAGAAAGAGATCTATCCGAGCAAGGAACAGGTGGCGAATGCCGATACCAAACTGAGTATCCTCAACTTGAGTTTCTATCCGGAGGAGCGCGGTCCGTACAACATTGTGGCAAGCGAGATAGACCCTGCTACGGGTAAACTCAGAGATCCGAAGAAACGCTGGGGCGGTATGATGCGCAAATTGGATAACACGGATTTCGAGAAATCGAATATCGAGTATATCGAGTTCTGGCTGATGGATCCCGCACTGACCAATCCCGACGGGTATGAAGGGGAGATGTATATCAACCTCGGAGACATATCCGAGGATATTCTGCGCGACGGCAAGAAATCGTTTGAGCATGGTCTGCCCATCTCCGACAATGATGTCAATAGCGTGGATACCACCGTCTGGGGACGTGTGCCGCGTACCAACTCCACCGTTACGGCTTTCTCCAACGAGACGGGCGCCCGCGCCAAACAGGATGTGGGTCTCAATGGTCTGAGCACGGCTGACGAGATGAACTACGGCGCGTACAGAACATACATAGAGACACTGCGCAACACCGTTTCGGCAGATGTGCTGGCGGCATGGAATATGGACGCATTCTCCCCGCTCAACGACCCTGCCGGTGATAATTTCCACTACTATCGCGGTACAGACTTTGATCAGCAGGAGGTGTCTGTTCTCGACCGCTACAAGCACTATAACGGCACGGAGGGTAACTCGCCCGATACCGAGTCGCAGACCGAGAGTTACGGAACCGCCTCTACGTTGCAGCCCGATATAGAGGACATCAACGGCGACAATACCCTCAACGAGTACGAGAAATACTACCAGTACAAAGTGCTGCTCCGTCCGGATATGATGGAGGTAGGCCGCCAGCATATCACGGAGAAGAAAGTGGTGAATGTCAAACTACGCAATGGCTCGACCGAAGATGTAACGTGGTACCAGTTCAAGATACCTCTGCGTGGCGACAGTAGCGATGTGCAGACAGTCGGTTCTATTCGTAATTTCAAGTCGATACGTTTTATGCGTATCTACCTGACGGGTTGTTCCCATGAGACGCACCTTCGTTTGGCTACCCTCGATCTGGTACGCGGCGAATGGCGTAATTATACCAAAACCCTCCACCCGATCGGTGCTTCCGTCAATACGGGGGCGCAACTCAATGTGCAGGCGGTGAATATAGAGGAGAACTCGAGTCGTACGCCGGTCAACTATGTGCTTCCGCCGGGTGTGAGCCGCCAAACCGACCCCGGACAAGCGACGCTCATTCCGCTCAATGAGCAGGCAATGGTGCTGCGTGTTACCGACCTGAGTCCGAAAGATGCGCGTGCCGTATATAAGAACACCGGCTACGATATGCGCAACTACAAGAATCTGCAGATGTTTGTGCATGCGGAGAAGATGGAGAATATCGACCCCGACTTGCAAGACGGCGATCTGAGTTGCTTTATCCGCCTGGGTACCGACCTGAAGAACAACTACTATGAGTACGAGATTCCGCTTCACCTGACCGAAGCGGGCTTGTACAGCAATGATAATGAGACCGACCGATGGAAAGTATGGCCACAGGATAATATGTTCGATTTCCCGTTCTCGGTGCTGACCAATGCCAAGACCGCACGCAACAAAGCCAAGCGTGCGGGCAATACCGATGTGGGCAACAATATACCTTATATAGTATATGATGATGCGAGCGGTAAGCCGCAGAATAAGATAACCGTGCTCGGCAACCCGACATTGGAGGATGTGGAATGTATTATGATCGGTGTGCGCAACTCGGGTACGCACGATGCGTCGGGCGAGATATGGGTGAACGAACTGCGTCTGAGCGAGTTTAACGAGCAGGGTGGTGTGGCAGCCATGGCGAATGCGGCATTGTCGGTAAGCGACATTGCGCAACTGAACGTGGCAGGGCGTTTGGAGACGGCGGGTTATGGTTCTATCGAATCAAATGTGCTTGACCGCAATATGGATAATATCTACCAGTTGTCGGTCAGTGCTGCTCTCGAGGCAGGGCGTCTGTTCCCAGAGAAAGCCAAGATACAGATGCCGCTCTATGTGTCGTATTCCAACGAGACGCTGTCGCCCGACTATGACCCGCTCGACACGGATATCAAACTCAAGGAGACCCTTGATACCTATGACGACAAGGAGCAGCGCGACTCGGTGCGCACGATGTCGAATACCGTGCAGGAATCCACCTCGTTCTCTGTAACGAATATGAAGGTGAATATCAAGTCGAAGAAACGCGATATGTTCTACGACCCTGCCAACTTCTCCATCTCTGCATCCTACAACAAGCAGAACGAGCATACTCCTGAAATGGAAAAGAATGTAACCACCGATCACAAAGGGTCGTTCAACTATGCTTACTCGTTCAATCCGCAGCCATGGGAGCCATTTAAGAAAGTGCAGAAAGTGCAGAAGGTGAAGTTCCTCAAGGAGATGAATTTCTATTACCTGCCGCAGTCGTGGGCATTCTCGACCAATATGCATCGTACGTTCTCGCACATGAAGATGCGCGACCTGACCGCATCGGCGGGCGACCAAATGGACTTGACATTCTCCAAGGACTTTACGTGGGATCGTAACTTCGATTTCAAATACGACCTGACGAAGAATATGAAGTTCTCGTTCCAGTCGGCTATGAACGCCACCATTGACGAGGGTTACTATGCGCCCGAGGTGCTGCGCGACTATGCTTTTACCAACGACTACTATGAGGCATGGCGCGATACCATACAGCGCAGTTTGGCGAAATGGGGTTCGCCCTATACCTACCAGCAGGTCTTTACTGCCAGTTGGAATGTGCCGCTCAACCGTATCCCGTACCTCGAAGCCCTGTCTGCCAACGCCTCGTATAATGCAACCTACAACTGGGCACGCACGGCGCAGACCACAGCCGATACCGACCTGGGCAATACGATCTCCTCGCTCCAGTCGTGGCAAGTGGACGGCGGTATCAATTTTGAGACACTCTACGGCAAGTCGAAATACTGGAAGCAGATGACGCAACTCTACACCCGCCGTCAGACCCGCCGTGCGTTCCGTCCGAAGACCTATTCCGAAACCGTCAAGGCCGAGAAAGGCAAGACCATTGAGATAACCCACCGCCTCAACTCCGAGACGCTTACCGTTACGGCCACCGACAGCGCGGGACACCGTGTGCCTGTATCGTTCAAACCGAGTGGCAACACCAAAGTGAAGATAACCCCGAAAGCCGATTGTGAGGCAATGGTGCTGACCGTTACCACCAAAGATCCGAACCAACGTACGCCCGCACAGGTGGCAGGCGATATGTTCGCCTATGTAGGAACGATGTTCCGCCGTGTGCAGGTAACCTACCGCGAGACCAACTCGATGACCGTGCCGGGCTTCAATCCCGAGGCGGGCTTTATGGGACAACGACGCACGGACGGACTCTATGCACCGGGCTTTGATTTCGCATTCGGCTTCGTACCGACCGACTTTGTTAATCGTGCCAAAGAGAACGGTTGGCTGTCGGGCGATACGGCGGTGGTACAACCTGCCACTCGCGCATTTACCAGTGATTTCGACCTCAAACTGACGCTCGAACCGCTGCCCGGACTGAAGATACAGGTCAACGGCAAACGCTATTACGCCAACTCTACCTCTATCATCTACTCTTACGACCAGTTGCAGGAGAATATGACAGGGTCGTTCAATATCACACAGGTGGCTATCGGTACGGCGTTCAGCAAGATAGGTACGCAGGAGGACAATTTTGCCAATGCCACCTATGACCGGTTCCTGCAAAATTTGGATGTAATGCAAAGCCGTGTACAGGCGCAATATGACGGAGTACTATACCCGACTACGGGCTTTATGAAAGGCATACTCCCGGGCGGACAGGTCTATGATCCGAAGAATGGTGTGGTAGCGAAGAACTCTGCCGATGTACTTGTACCTGCTTTCCTGGCAGCCTACACGGGGCGCAATGCCAACACGATGAACCTCAATCCGTTCCTCGGTATCCTGCGTGTGCTGCCCAACTGGTCGGTTACCTACGACGGATTGGGCAAACTGCCATGGATGCGCGACCATTTCCGCTCCGTAACACTCACGCACGCCTATACATGCAAGTACTCTATCGGCAGTTATGGCAGTTACTCCACATGGGTGCCGCTCGACGGGCAAACGGATAAGATGGTTGGTTTCGTGCGCGATGTTACTACCGATATGCCCGTGCCGTCTTCGGCATACGACATCTCCAATGTGTCGCTTACGGAGGCGTTCTCGCCGCTTATCGGACTGAATCTCTCAATGAAGAACTCACTTTCGTGCAAGTTCGAGTATCGCAAGCAGCGTAACCTTGCCCTCAATGTAACGAGTGTGCAACTGACCGAAGGACACACCAATGAGTTTGTTATCGGCGGTGGCTATACAATCAAGAACCTCAGTTTTATTACCAAGAAGAAAGACGGCGGGCAGAAGAAGGTCAGCAACGACCTCAAACTCAATGTGGATATATCGTACAAGGATATCAAGACGCTGCTTCGCAAGGTAGAGGAGGGTATCACGCAGGCATCGAGCGGCAACAAGGTGTTTGCTATCAAGATAAGTGCCGACTATGTGCTTTCGCAGAAGATCAACCTCCAACTATTCTACGACCACCAGGGAACCACCCCGCTAATCTCGTCCTCTTACCCGATCAAAGCAGACAATGTGGGTATCAACATCAAACTGATGCTCACGCGGTAACAATGTTGAAAGTAGCAATCATCGGTCCTGAATCCACAGGCAAGTCCACGTTGGCGCAGCAGTTGGCACAACGATATAACGGTATCTATGTTCCCGAATATGCGCGGGAGTATGTGGAGCAGTTGGGCAGGGATTATACCTACGATGATGTCTGTGCCATTGCCCGCTACCAGATTGAGCAACTGAAAGCCTATGCGGACAATACGAACGATGGCATCGTATTTTTTGATACCGAACTGATTATCACCCGCGTATGGTTTGATTATTGCTATGGCGGTACGCCCGATTGGGTTGTGGAGGCAATGCGGCAATACAAACCGGATGTCTATCTGCTTCTGTATCCCGACCTTGTATGGGTGGACGACCCCGTTCGCGAGAATGGCGGCGAGGCGATCCGTCTTGAACTGTTCCGACGCTATGAGCAGGAGATACAGGCTCTCGGTGTTCCCTATTATATCATCCGTCATACTGACGACGGCGGTATTTCTGCCACCAAGATGGCTTAATACTCAATACGTATTCTCTTTTGTCTCGTCTGCTGTCTATATGGTTGTGTCTGCTGAGTGCGGTTGCCGTATATGCGGGAGACAGGGAGTGGTTGGAGAATGTGATTGGTGATGTGTATGAACAACTGACGGAGGTCAGTGCGGTAGATTATGAGGAACTGCAGGAAGACTTGTCGGACATAGCAGTACACCCGATCAACTTGAATACCGCCCGTGCGGAGGACTTGGAACGGTTGCGCTTTCTGAATGATACGCAGATAGATGCTATCCTGCTTTATGTCTATCAGCACCCGATGCAGGATGTGGCGGAACTGCAACTGATCCCTTGTTTGCAGGACTATGACATTCGCAACCTGCGGGCATTTGTGTATGTGGCACCCGTAGAAGTCTCCAGCCGGCTGAATCCGCACGAAGTATTCCGCTATGCGAAACATGAGATAACCGCCCGTATAGATGTCCGCAATGCAGAAAACTATACGGGTGACCCGGTGTTTGTGCAGACCCGCTATAAGTTCAACTATCGGAACCGGGTGCAGTTCGGTTTGAACTTACGCCGCCCCACAGGCGGGCAAGCCGCTGATTTGGAGTATGGTGGCTATATACAACTCAACGACATAGGTTGTGTGCGCACGGTGGTGGCAGGAAATTTCCAAGCCTCTTTCGGACAGGGACTGGTGCTTGCCGATGCGTTCCATACAGGTAAATCGGCGTATGTACTCAATGCGGGTAACCAGGCAGACGGGCTTCGCAAATACAGCAGTGTGG
Source organism: uncultured Bacteroidales bacterium (assembly GCA_934728255.1). Classification (GTDB taxonomy): domain Bacteria; phylum Bacteroidota; class Bacteroidia; order Bacteroidales; family Paludibacteraceae; genus Colicola. Next base: position 156,541 of record CAKVEC010000004.1, on the reverse strand, counting down.
ACGGCAACGGATTGCACGGAGCAGGAACCACTTTGGCGTGGAAAACAGGAAACGTGCATATCGACTGGTCTGCACTCTATTCTCTGCAAAAGACGCGCGACAGCGTGCGTCATCATATTCTCGGAACCAATATAACGATGCGCTATCGGCGTCTGAAAATAGGGGTTACCGCTGTAGAAAACCTCTATTCGGATTCGGTGTATCCCTATCGCGATATGCGCTACAATGTCCACTATTTCCGTGGCAGACAGCAGGCGGTACTGGGCGTGAATTTCCGATACAACTACGGGATTTTTGATGTATTCGGCGAAGTGGCAACGGCGCAAAACAGGCATTGGGGTGCAGGGTTGGAGGTAGGCAGTCGTGTTATGCCCGTGCAAGGTGTGGGATTACTATTGCTCTACCGTTACTATTCTCCGTGGTTTGACAATGCGTTGGGGTATGCGTTCTCCGAGACTTCGCGACTGAATGACGAAAACGGTGCCTATCTCGGCATGGAGATTACCCGGTTGAGACATTTGCGATGGTCAGTCTATGGGGATGTGTTCCGCTTTGCAGGTATCAAATATGGTATCCCTTATGCTCCCTCATGGGGGTATGATGCAATGGCGGAAACGGCGTATATGCCAAATGACCAATGGAATATGAATTTGCGTCTGCGGGCAAGAGAGAAAGCCAAACGCGGGACATATAGCGTACGTTATCAGTTCAATTGGTCGGATAGCGGTTGGCGACTGCGGACACAAGCCGATGCCAACGTGGTTTGCGACAGCGTACAGTCATTCTCGTGGGGTGTGAGTCTGTATCAGGATGTGCAATATACCTTTGCTGCCGTCCCGCTCACGGTGCAGGTATGGTTGCAGGGATTTGATGTCCGCAGTTGGAATAACCGGATCTATAACTATGAGAATGATGTGTTGTACGGCTATTCCATTCCTGCTGTCTATGGTTGCGGCGGAAGAGCCTATATCAATCTGCGCTGGCAGATTATCAAGCAGTTGGGGCTGTATCTGCGCGTGAGCGAAACCGTCTATGGCAAAGAGTGGCGTGTGTCTCGTTCTTTGGCTGCGGCTACCCGAACTGATGTGCATCTGCTCTTGCGGGCAACGCTGTAGATCAGTCGAACAGTTCCATCAAGACATCTATAGAACGGGGAGACTGCCAGTCGTCTATCTGGTCGGCGAAGTAGTTGCAGAGCGCTTGGAGTTGCCGTTGCCGCTCCCGGCGGGTAGCGGGGATTTGGAGCAACTCGGGGTGCATTTCGGCATCAATACCAAAGCCCATCCTAGTAGCCAAACCGACCAAAAAGCGGATATGCAGGTTCTCGGGTTCGGGGGTGGTGTCCAATTCGCGCACAACGGCTGCGAGATAGTCGAACAGAGTAGGGTCTTCCATAGGGTGGCGCAGAGTACGAAACAGCACTTCTGCAATAAAGATGGCTACGCTCTGCCGCTTGAGGTCGGTAGGTGTCTTGCGGGGAATATAGGTCAACCGTGCCTGCCGAAGAACCTGAAACTGCCGGTTGGGCTGTATGTCTGCTGTCAGTTCCACCAATGAGAGTGGGGCATATTGCGCAGCACTTTTTTTCCGCCCGAGACCATACACCATATAGTTCATGCGCCCGCCCGCGCACGTGAAAGCGTGGAGGATATGTGCCTTGTCGCTATACGGTTGCAGACTGAGTACGATGGCTTCGGTGGTGGTAAGCATACGAAAAGCAAATTATACATACAAAAGTACAACAAAAAAACGAAATAAAGGCTATCTGTATAAAAAAATACGGTAAAAGTTTTGCTATATCGAAAAAAAGCAGTAATTTTGCAGTCGCTTTTCGTCTAACGGCTAAGACGAAACAGATAAACGTATATATAGAACCCGCCCTACAAGGTGTTTCGCAGGGGATTGCGAGATAGTTTGGATTGGGCACAAAACGGATAAATAGAGATGAAACGTACATTCCAACCCTCACAACGCAAGCGTCGTAACAAACACGGTTTCCGCGAGAGAATGGCTACCGCTAACGGTCGCCGCGTATTGGCTGCCCGTCGTGCTCACGGTCGTAAGAAACTGACCGTTGCTGACGAAGGACGCCACAAGTATTAATTAGGTTTTCTAATTAGATACATACCAATACAGGGAAAAGAGACCGTGTCTCCTTTCCCTTGTTTTGTACTTAGAGACCTGCAAACTCCGACTATTTCAACCACTCCATAGGAGAGGAGGGGCTTACAGAACGGAAGGACGGGTTTTTATAGAGTAAGAACAGAGAAAATTATGCATTACGCATTGTATTCTGTATTAAAAACACGTGTGGTTGTCCTGTGGATGTCGGGTGGATAGCCTTTTGTAATGCATAATGAAACGGGGTATGTTAATTGTTAATCATTAATTGTTAATTAGAATCATGGAATCTACAAGACAACACAAGATTGCTCGTCTGATACAGAAGGATTTGAGCGACATCTTTTTGCGCTATGCGCGTACACTTGGCGGAACGCTTATCTCGGTGAGCGAGGTTCGTGTGTCGCCTGATTTGGCGATTGCGCACGTATATCTGTCCATCTTTCCGCAAAACAAAGTGGCGGTAACGATGGAGAAAATAGAGGAAAACAAAGGCAAATTCCGCGGCGAGATGGGTACGCTGGAGCGTCATCAGTTGCGTATTATTCCCGAATTGAATTTCCACATCGACGAGACCATCGACCGTATGGAGCGCATTGACGAACTGCTTCATAGCGATACGCATCTCCATGACAATGAGCCAAATGCGTAACGCATGAGCCGGTTGGAAGGACATATAGCATGGCGGTACCTGTTCTCGAAGAAGGGGCATAACGCCATCAACATCGTTTCGGGTGTGAGTGCCGCGGCGGTGTGCGTCGTTACGGCGGCTATGGTCTGTGTGCTGAGCGTGATGAACGGTTTCGGAAACCTCGTGGAGCACATGTTTTCGGAGTTCGACCCCGAGATACGCGTGGTGGCAGCCGACGGCAAGTATTTCCGCACCGATACGCTGCCTGTGCAGCAACTGCGTGCGCTGCCGTGTGTGGAGACGGTGTCGGAGGTGGTGGAAGAGACGGCGCTTGTGCGCTACAAGGAGCACCAGCAACCCGCACGGCTGATGGGCGTGGATACGCATTTCCGGGAAATCACACATATTGATTCTATCATCTCGGACGGCTGTTTCTTGGTGCACGACGGGGCGTTCGACCGCTGTGTGATGGGGCGCGGGTTGGCATCGCAACTCGGTATGAACGCACATTTTGTAGGGGGCGTACACCTGTATGCACCCAAGCGCACGGAGCGGGTGAATATGCTGCGCCCCGACGAGAGTTTCTGCCACGAGGTGTGCTTTATCGCTGGTACGTTTGCGGTCAACCAGGTGCAGTATGATGACCAACTGCTGCTAGTCTCGCTGCCGTTGGCAAGGCGTATCTTCCAATATGATTCGCTGACCGTTACATCGCTCAGTCTGCTCCTGCAACCGGGTACGAATATGCGGCAAGCCAAACGGCAGATGGTAGCGGCTTTGGGCGACGGCTATGCGGTGCAAGACCGCTATGAGCAACAAGCGGATTTCTTCCGTATCTTGAAAATAGAGAAACTGCTCACGGCGTTGCTGATGGCGTTTATCCTGCTCATTGCGTGCTTTAATGTGATAGGTTCGCTCTCGATGCTCATTATCGACAAGCGGGAAGATATACGTATCCTTAGTAACCTCGGAGCCGACCAACAGACCATACGGAGGGTGTTCCTCTACGAGGGCTGGCTCATCAGCGGACTCGGGGCATTGCTCGGACTGGTGCTCGGCGTGGCGATATGTCTGCTGCAACAGCATTTCGGTTTCCTGAAATTAGGTAGCGGAGACGACTATGTGATTTCTGCATATCCCGTGCTGGTACAACCGACGGATATACTCCTTGTGGCGGCTATCGTATTGCTGCTCGGGTTTGTATCAGCGTGGTACCCTACAAGGAAATTAACAATTAACAATTAACATGCCCCTTAATTGTGTATTGCAAAGTAGGGTGGATATAAGGAGGATAGGCTTTTCTTTCCCATGCAATAACAAATTTATCCTATAACTATCCTATAAGCATACTATAACAAAATCAATTACAATGAAGAGCCGGTTTTTTATCATATATCTTGTGTGCGTGTGTGCACTGATGGCGTGCGGCGGTACCAATCAGCCGGACAAAAAAACATCGTATGCCACGGAGTTTACGTCCTGCTATGTGGAGCAATACGGCAAGGCGTATGACAGCGTGCCGCACAATGTGTTTGCGCTCGACCTGTACTCCGACGGGCTTTCGCTTGACTCGACACGGCATATCGTCGGCACGGGTACTAACCTGTATATCAGCGATATATTTCTCGCCGATTCGCTCCTTGCAGCGGGGACATATCATAGCGATACCACCGCTGCCGACCATACATTCCTGCCCGGGCAGAATTTCGAGGGAACACCTACGGGGATATACCTGTTCTCGGTCGTTGAGTCTGCCAATGCGGGTGTACAGGTGGTCGATTCGGGGCGGTTCGAGGTGAACTTATCTTCAGATTCTCTGTATGATATGCGCTTTATGCTCTATTATGGCAAGCAAACCTACGAGGGGCGTTTTGAGGGAGTGCTGAACTATTACGACCGGCGATGAACGAGAAACAGAAAGACCCTATATACTCGGAATATCACGCTTATCTGCTTTTAGAGAGATCATACTCCCCAAATACGGTAACAGCCTACGAGTTCGATCTGGAGAAATATAAAAAGTATCTCTCCGATAATCAACTCGACCCGTTGCGCGTTACGTTTGACGACTTGCAGGAGTTTGTATTCCAGACCTTTAAGGAAATATCCAATGTGCGCACGCAGGCTCGCCTTTTGGCTACGCTGCACTCTTTCTACCGCTTCCTGCTCTATCACAACTATATAGAAGCCGACCCCACCGAACTGCTTGAGGGACCGAAGAAAGAGATGCACCTGCCGCAGGTGCTGAGCGTGGAGGAGATCGACCGGATGACGGCGGCGATTGACCTGTCGTCCAACGAGGGACACCGCAACCGCGCTATCATCGAGATGCTCTACGGCAGCGGACTGCGGGTGAGCGAACTGGTGAACCTCAAACTGTCGCAGATGTACCGCAAAGAGGGCTATATGGTCATTCTCGGCAAGGGTAGCAAGCAGCGATTAGTGCCTATCTCCCCCGTGGCAGAGGAGTGGTTCGGCTATTGGATGCAAGACCGTAGTCATTGGACGATAGCCCCCGGTTGCGAGGATCTGGCTTTTCTCAACCGCCGCGGGCAGCAACTGACCCGTATGATGGTGTTTACTATCATTCGCCGCCTGTGCGCCAAAGCAGGTATTGAGAAGACCGTCTCGCCGCACACCTTGCGCCATTCGTTTGCTACCCACCTCCTGCAAAATGGTGCCGACCTGCGTATCATTCAGCAACTCCTCGGGCACGAGGAACTTTCCACCACCGAGATCTATACCCACCTCGATGTGCAAGACCTCCGCAAAGCCATCCTACAATACCACCCTGCCAACCGCAAACACGAATAAGAGTTGGTGCGGTGTCCTCCGAATCTGAAAATTAACGACTAATTACACGATAATTAACGTTTATACCCTGCTTGAAACGACTGCTTTGGATAGTACTTTGTGTGTTGTGCTGCGCTGTGGGAATGGCGCAGGAGACGATTCTTGTGGGGGATATTCTCAATGAGCAGACAGGCGAACCGATAGCAGGAGCGAACATCTATTTCGCAGGAACACACATAGGCACTTCGTCCGATGCAGCGGGTTCTTTTATGCTCCGCGCCGACCTGCCGCGCAAGCGGACACTCGTCATCTCGGCAGTGGGCTATCATACGCAGCGTTACCCCGTCGAGCCCGGCACAATGGCGGGGATGCAGGTGGCGTTGCGCGAGAAAACGGCACTCATAGAGGAGGTTATCGCCACCCCCGGCGAGAACCCCGCCATACCGCTCATTGCCGCCGTGCGGGCACACCGTGGGCAGAACGACCGCACGTTGCTTCCCGACCTGCAAACACCCGCAACCGATGTAACGGAACTATATATCAGTAATATACAGAAGCGGCACCTGCAACGCTACCTATGGCGCAGCCTGCAAACGGGGCTGCTGACGGGCGAGGACTCTACCTTTCTGCTACCCCTCTACCGCGCCGAACAGGCGGTGTGTCTCCAAGGCACAGATATTCTACCAATAGGCGAGAAAAAAGCACAGGCATTGGTGTTGACGGCGGACGACTATTCCGCCTTGCTTACCACTACGGGCAACCTCAATTTCTATCAAAACTCTGTCTCTCTGCTTGGGCGCAGTTTCCTCTCGCCTTTGGCTTCGTCCGGTGCAACCTATTATCGCTACTATCTCATTGATTCCGTGCAGACTCCGTCGGGCAAGACCTACACAGTGGATTTCCGCACCCGCAACCCGTTCTATGCCACGTTCAACGGCACGATGCATATCGATTCCGCTACGCTGGCGGTCTCGCAGATAGAAGCCACCGTGCCCGCACAGACAAGTGTCAATTACTTGAGCAACCTGCATATATCCCAAACTTTTGCACCCGACCATACCCTGCAAAGCGAGGAAATCAGTACCCTTTTGGACTTCGCCGTCAAAACAGATACTGCCCACATCTTCCCGACGGTGCTGTTAAAGCATACAATGGCCTCCCCAACCCCTCCAAAGGAGGGGCTGACAGAAATGGGTGAGCCGATATTGGAAGCCCCCTCTTTGAGGGGGTTGGGGGAGTCGGAATTAGAAGAGTTACCCCTTGTTCGCACGGCGCGTTGGTTGGCAACTATCATCACTACGGGCTATATCCCGACGGGTACATGCGTGGACATCGGGCATATCGAGGAGATCTTGCAGGTGAACCAACACGAGACGGTGCACCTCGGCCTGCCTTTCCGTACCAACGAGAAACTCTGGCGCAATGTATCGCTCGAGGCATCGGTGGGCTACGGTTTCCGCGACCAAGCATGGAAGGGACTTGGGCGGGTGAATGTCAACCTGCCGACGCTGCGACGCAACGTCCTTTCGCTCGAATACCGGGACCACTATGTATGGACCGAGGTGGACGATTTCTCGCGCCTTCTCAGGGAGAACAGTATCGGTTGGAAGAATATGGATTTCACCGCTTATGCTTTCGAGGCACTGCGCTCCAATCCCAACGCACAGAACACCGCCGCACGGCAGCGGCAGTTCCAACTCTGCACGGAGAACGATTGGACGGATCACCTCGAGACCACCCTCTATGGGCGGTTCGGCAGGATGGGGTACGGCGACCCGTTGGCAGGCTACTATGCGATGCACGGCTATCGCTATCAGTCGCTCGGGGCAATCTGCCGTATAGGTTTCAAGGAGCGCAAAGTGGATATGTATTTCCGCCGTGTGCATGTCTATAGCCAATACCCGGTCCTGTATCTCGGGGTGGAGACGGGTTCGTGGCAGACCGATCCTATGGCGCATTACCGCATGTATGGCAAACTCAATCTGCTCCTGCGTCAGCAGGTCAGTCTCGGTATGGGCGGCTCGCTCGACTGGGCATTGTCGGCAGGCGTGGTACTGGGGCAGGTGCCATACCCGATGTTGCATCATTTTGAGGGCAATCAGGGCTATGCCTACGACCCCTATCGTTTCACGCTGATGAACAATTATCAGTATGCCGCCGACCGCTATATCTCGCTGCACACCGAATGGAACGGGCAGGGCATCTTATTCAATCTCATTCCCGGTATCCGTTATCTCCGCCTGCGTGAATTGGTCAGTTTCAAACTCGCCTATGGCTACCTCTCCGACCGCAACAGCCCCGCCCGTGCCGATTGGGCGGAGACTACGCTGCCGGCCCTCACGGGTACAACTATCCCTTATATAGAGATGGGGGTCGGCATCGGCAATATCCTCCGTCTCGGCGACCTCTATTCTGTCTGGCGGCTTACCAACCGCCACGATCCGACCACGCCTCTCTGGGCATTGCGTTTCCGCTTGCACATCGGTCTTTAAGGTGTCAATTTGCTTAGTTTGCTGTACTTTTTACGTGCTGTTTATTGCATTTTGATACAAATTATACATAAAAATGATGCAAGATGCTACAGACTTGTGCGTGTTTTTTTTGCACGTATGGTATATATTTTGTATCTTTGCACTCCAAAATCAAGTTACTATGAAACAGAAAAGTATATATTGGCTTTTTCTCCTCCTGCTGCTCCCCGCTATGGCGTATGCCGATGTCTCGCCCGAGACACTGGCCAAACGTGCCAAACGCAAGAACCTGACTATCCGCGAATGGAACACCGATGCCAAGGCGAAGACCCGCTGGCTCGACCATGTTACCACCTACGACTCCCTCGGGCGCAAGGTGGAAGAGGTAGAGTACGCCACCTATGGGCAGGTGCAGCGTATCACTATTGAGTACGATGCCGAGGGCTTCGTCTCCCGCGAGGTGGTTTATAACGACAAAGACAAGCCCGTACGTATCCGCAAGTACGAATACAACGACAACGGCACCAAGAAAAAACAGTACAACTACCTGCCTAACGGCAAACTCTATTCGGTCAAAGTGTTTGAGTATGCTTTCAGCGATGACTGATATGACCCCTATCTCGCTTGCCGAGATGGAGAGCGTCAAACTGATGAATCGTATTGATACCAAGTTTGTCGTTCCCGCCCGTCTTTTGCCCGAGATTCTGCGTTTGGCTACACCTGACTATTATATACAAGAGATTGATGGTCAGCGTCTTGCTGCTTATGATACCCTCTACTATGACACCCCCGATCTGCAGATGTACTTGCGCCACCACGACCGCCAACTGCGCCGCCAGAAGATACGTATCCGCACCTATCTGGATTCCGATCTTACTTTCTTGGAGGTGAAAAACAAGAACAACAAAGGGCGCACCAAGAAGAAACGTATCGTGGTGCAAACCGTTGATTTGCAAAGCATAGATACAGGGCAGCGCGAATGGCTCACCGGCAAATCGTGGTACGATATCAGTACCTTGCAACCGCAACTCCATACCCGCTTCGAGCGTATCACCCTCGTCAACCGAGCCAAGACCGAACGCCTCACTATCGACACCGCCCTTTGCTGGGAAAATGTGCAGACAGGGCAAATAGCCGCCCTCGGAGATGCGTTAATCGTCGAACTCAAACGCGACGGCAACCAACCCTCCGAGATGCTGGATATACTCCGCTCCTTGCGTATCAAACCGATGAAAATCAGTAAGTACTGTATCGGCACCGCCTTCACCAACCCGACAGTAAAAAACAACCGTTTCCGCCCCAAACTGCGGCAACTGCAGAAAATAACAACTCCTGAATGTCCTTAAAGACCTTAAGGACTCTAAACACCTTAAAAAAAGATACAATTATGGATGGCTTAATGGACACCAACACAATCGGTCAGGTAACGGACACTATCGTCAATGCCCCCGAGTTCGACCCCTCTATTGCGGCGGAGTTCGCTGTGCCGATGCAGACGGCTACCACGTTCCTCGGCGTGCCGCTCTTCGATGGCAGCAGCATCATCAATATCCTCGTGCGTTTCCTGCTCAACTTTGTGGTGGCGTGGATATTGGTGCATTTCCTCTACTACCGCAAGTCGAAGCGTATGGACTATTACGTTACTTTCATGCTCTTCTCGGCAACGATGTTCCTGCTGCTCTGTATGCTCGACAACGTCAAACTGCAAATAGGCTTCGCCCTCGGTCTCTTTGCTATCTTCGGAATGATCCGCTACCGCACCGAGACGGTGCCTATCCGCGAGATGACCTACCTCTTTGTGCTTATCGGACTGAGTGTCATCAACGGTCTGGCGATGTCCGTCAGTTGGTCGGATCTGCTGCTGGTCAATATCCTCCTGCTCGCCGTGGCAACGTTCTTCGAGAACTGGCGCGGACTTGCCCACCGCTCGCAGAAAATCGTCCTCTATGAGAAAATAGAGAATATCGTCCCCGAACGCCACGCCGAACTCAAAGCCGACCTTGAGAAACGTCTCGGGCGACCCATAGAGTCCTTTGAGATAGGACACGTCGATTTCCTCCGCGATGTGGCGTATATCAAGGTCTATTATATGCTCCAAAAGGGCGAAACCAATACCATTGACTCTCAAGTAAAACCACGATGAAACGACTGATTTACATACTTTTATTTTGCCTTCTGCTCACCCCGGAAGTGGCGAAGGCACAAGAGATAGTCAGCAACGAAACCACCACCGAACAGAACGCTGAACTGCGTATCGCTGCGGCTTATAGCAAATCTTTCCGCTATGGACTGGGACTGTCTATCGACGAGGAAATACGTACCTGCCTCGGCGGTACATCACCTGCCGCTTTTACGCGTTCTTACACTACGTTGGCTCTTGACTATGAACCCATCCCATACCTGAATATCGCCCTCGGCTATACGTTCAAACTCTATGGCAACAAGGGGTGGACAGACCCCGCCGAGTATATTCGCCACCGTGCTTTCCTCAATCTCACGGGACAGGTGAAGATCAACCGCTGGAAACTGTCGCTGCGGGAACGGCTGCTGATGGATTGTCGCACCGACTCCGTCAACCCCGACGAGAAGAACGCCATCGACTTCACTATGCGCCACCGTTTGCAGGCGTCCTACTCTATGTTCGCAAAGCCCCTGAAGTTCCACGTAGGCATCGAGTTAGCCAACACGCTCAATGCGCCCACCGACTACCTAAACGCCTGCTCTACTACGCAGTACGGACAGTATCTCACCCATATCCGTCCCGAGGTGGGGATGCGCTGGCGCATCGATAAAAGCAACAGCCTCTCGCTCTCCTACCGCTTCGACTACGGCTACAAACGCGACCTCAATATCAAGCGCAAGTCGGGCAACATCGAACTCACCAACGCCTACCAATACAACCATCTCATCATCCTTGCCTACGAGTTTAATCATTAAGGTAACTTCTATATAGCAGGTCTATGTGATTATCGGGTGATTAACGGGTGATTATCGGGTGATTATCGGGTGATTCAGCATAGGATAGGCGTAGGAAAGAATGGCTATCCACCCGTCATCCACCTGACTTTGCACATACCCCCTTTGCTTACGAAAATCCGGCTTACAGGGTAGGCGAGGTCAAAACGGCACAATAATTGTGCATTTTCGTTTATACATTAACAAATTAAACATAACTATGATTAACAAAGAGAGTTTCAACAAAACCGTACAGGGCAAACCGGTGCGCCTCTACACGCTGATAGGCAGCAATGGTATGCAAGTGCAAGTAACCAACTACGGTGCAAAGATTGTAACGTGGGTGGTAGCCGACAAAGAGGGTAACAAACGCGACATCGTACTGGGATTCAATACGTTGGACGAATGGCTGACCCAAGAGGTCTATTTCAACGGTATCAACGGGCGTTGCGCAGGGCGTATCTCCAATGCCGAGTTTACGATTGACGGTACCACGTATCACCCCACCCGCAACAGCGGTAACCACTCGCTCCACGGCGGCAACCACGGCTTCAACGACAAAGTCTGGGATGTGGTCGGGCAGAGCCTGCACAGCATTACATTGCACTACCGCTCCGCTGATGGCGAAGAAGGCTTCCCCGGCAACTTGGATGTTACGGTCGAGTACTCGCTTTCGCGCGATAATGCCCTGCATATCAACTACAAAGCCACAACCGACAAACCGACGGTGCTGAACCTGACCAACCACGCTTATTTCAATCTCAAAGGCGAGGGAGAGGGCACTATCCACGACCATACGTTGCAAGTCCTTTCCGACGAGTATATCCCTTACAACGATGAGACGCTGCCTGTCGGTACGGTAGCCCCCGTGGAGGGAACGCCGATGGATTTCCGTCAGCCGACCTCTGTGGGCGAGCGCATCAACCTGCCTTTCTTTGCGTCGGGTCTCGGTATCGACAACGGCTGGGCATTACCCGGTTGGAACGCCAAGAAACGCAACTCTGCACCGCAGAAAGTGGCCGTGGTAGAGGGCGGCAACCTCACGATGGAGGTATGGACGAATTTCCCCTGCCTGCAGGTCTATACGGGCAACTATGTGGAGAAACACGAGGGCAAGTCGGGCAAGATGTACGATGTGCAGACCGCCATCTGCCTCGAGGCGGAAGACTTCCCCGATGCAGTCAACCAACCCGCCTTCCCCTCCACTATCCTCCGCCCCGGCGAGACCTTCCGCCGCGAAACGATCTATAAGTTTGTGTAAGATTTATTCTGTAGCCGTATATGTAAAATGCTGCCTGGCTTATATGGTCTGGCAGCATTTTATGTGTATAATCCATTTTGCATTTGTACAAATGAAAAATTTATCGTAATTTTGCCGCAGAATAGTAATAATGATTAAAGTCATATCTTACCGATGTTGTGTAATCCACGAATTGTCTATGTTTTTGTATAAAAATGTCGGATGGTATGGAGGCTTTGCACTTACATAGTATTCAAGAAATATCCGTTACATACAGCACCGGCGATATGCCTGTGTTGGTCTTGTGCTCGGACAAACAGCAGTATATCTGCAAGTATATGCGTCCTAACGCAACTATTGCATACAAATTAGCCTGTGAGTTTATGGGTGCCACATTTGCCGAACTATGGAAGATAGACACCCCGCCTTTTGCAATCGTTCAGATACAGCCTGTCCATTGGGCAACAACAAGTGTACAACATAGTTCTTCCGCTCCTGCTATTGGTTTTCGAAAGATAGATGGCGTTGTGGATATTACGCCCACCACGTTTCGGCAAACTACTGCCAACCGGTACACCCTTTACCAATTGCTAAAGATCGCTTTGTTTGACTTTTGGTGTGCCAACGAAGATAGGACATACAACAATGCAAATCTGCTGTATGACATTGAGAACGACAAGTTTATATCCATTGACTATGGAGGCATACTGAACAATGTTACATTTGACTTTCCGCTGTCTCAACTGACTGAAACGGATAGTATTCTTTGTGCGGATGTGTTTGCTCATACTGCCAAAGCCGTATCTGACAAACAACTCGCCACATTGGTACAACAATTAGAAGCGGACTATCAGATGTGCATCAAACGTTGTCAAAGATATAACACCATTGCTCTCCGATTGCCCAAAGAATGGAATGTGCCCTCAAGTAAGGTATCCGGAAAGGTAAATGAACTCTTGTCCGAGCAATGGGTAGCCGCCACGTGGCATAACTTTGTAGAATGTCTAAAATCTAATAGTAACTATGGACAATAATCTTCAATATAGCATTATTTACGCCGATATTCGCCCTGAGATAAATGAGCGCCTAAGTTTGGGCATTCTCACAATAGCACAGGATAAAGTGCAGGTGATGCACTCGGAGAAGAAACTCAGTGTACTCAAGCAACTGTACAGCCCCAAGGAGTACAAGGTTATCGCATCTATTGTGCGCCGCGAGTTGCGTCAGTTGGATTCGGTGGAGACGCTGCAGTACCTTACCCGCTACTCCAACAACCTTATATCCTTTTCACCCATTCAGAGCATTGACAAGACACAGACAAGTATCAATGAAGAATGGCTGTATAAGAACTATGTGTATGGGGTATAAGATATTGTAGATATAGCAATATAAGTCCCCCCTGTTTATGGGACTATAAACTGATAAACAGCAGCCACGCCGTTGGGTGGGAGGAAGTGTCGCTCCCGTGGTAGCCCGACGGGGGACGTGTGGGTGAAATGCCTGCAAAGACATAATTGTAAAAGGCGTTTGTTAACGCTTGTTTTGGTACATTGAAACCTAGCAACTTTCTTACCATCCAAGACAAGAATGTGGCGAATGCTTACGGGATGTGTATTCCGCCGTGCATCAATGGTGCTACTATTGGCAGTATGCTGATAGTGTGCCGTGGTGTATTGGTGTATATACATATTCGGCGTGGGCTAAGTCGTTCTTCTTAATGGTAAAGGTTTTGCTAGGACCTCAATGTATAGGATGAGCGTAGAACAAGGTTCCACGCTTTTTTTGTATATATATACCCGAGCCTTGCGGAGCCCAAGACTCACTAAAAACTTAAGTTTTATGTCTAACAAAAATTCAAGCGAAGAACTCCAATCGCGTCGCGAGTTCTTCAAGAAGGCAGCCAAAGCCGCCCTGCCTGTCGTTGGCGCAGTAGTCCTTTCATCGTTGCCAATCCTCAAATCCGAAGCAGCACCTACAGGATGTATGTCACTTTGTTCAGATGGCTGTACTGATAGATGTTCGGGGTGTACAGGTAGTTGTTCAGGTAGTTGTAATACTTCTTGCTATGGTTCGTGCCAGATGAGTTGTAACGCTATGTCTTATTATTATTAAATTGTAAATGCATCCGTAGCCTGATGTCTACGGATGCATTCAAACAGAAGAAAAATATGTTGGTATATTATCATGGAGCAGATGCTAAAAGCATTAACGCAATTATGAATTGTGGAATTGATATTAGTCGAGGTTCAGGAGAATTAGGGCAAGGCTTTTATGTTGGGAGTTCTCTTTGGAGAGCATTTTCTTGGGCATGGATGAAAGCCCAAAATAGTAAGCAAACAGACTATGGCGTTATTCAATATGAAATACAAGAACAAGATTTTCTAAATTGCCATTTATTATGTAAAAATAGAGCAGCCACTACAGCAACTTACGAGAATCTCAGAAAGTCCCAACGGACAAAGAGTTGGAAATCTGGACATGACGCTATTTGGGCTCCTATTGTAGGAAAGAATGTTCAGCATGCTTATCAGATAAAATTTGAGAGCCAATATGGGGAATTGTTTATTAACCAGCAGAAAAAGAAAATAATATGGAAGAAATAAAAGTACGACAACTATTCGCAACATCAGAAACAGGAATATATGCACCTTATAGCGAAAAATATACCATATCTGCTATCTCGATTTTTGCGATTGAATTCTCCATTATCCAAAGAGGAGGATATCCTCAAAAATTAAAGATACTCGCTATAAATGCAGGCAAAGAGCAATATATAGATTTAATTTATATGCCAGAGCATTTTTATAGAGCAGCAGTTCCTAATATTGGACTATTCTATTTCGTGGTTGATACACAAAATAAGACATCAATGCGCTTAGATGATAGTGAGATTGTAAGACTCTCTACATTAACGCCTGTAAATGAAGAATTCTTTGAGCAAGCATGTAGAGATTATCATTTTTTCTTCGTAGGAGAATAAACGGAATAGGTTGTGAATTTCTATGCTAATAAACTTAAGATGTGGCTAATTTACAATGGTTTACGCAATCGATCAAAAATAATATCTATACATATTGGAGACTCTGTAATAACTGATTTCGAATGGAAATAAAGTATTATGATAAAAGATAATAACAAGGCTTGGCAGTCTGGTACTGCCAAGAACATTACCTTTATTGTTACCAAGGACTGCCAGTTGGCATGCAAGTACTGCTATCTGGTGGGGAAGAATGAGAAAGAGCGGATGCCGTGGAGTACTGCCAAGGCGGCGATTGACTATGTATTGGACAGAGAGACCGACCCGAACTTTGCCTACGAGAGCGTGATATGGGACTTTATCGGTGGGGAACCGTTTCTCGAGATAGACCTTATCGACCAGATATGCGACTATATCAAAGCCGAGATGTACCGCCGTAATCACCACTGGTTCAATTCGTACCGTCTTCATTTCTCTACCAACGGCATCAACTACGACAGCGAAAAGGTGCAGCGGTTCATCGAAAAGAACAAATCGCACCTGAGTATCGGCATTACTATCGACGGCACACGGCGCAAGCACGACCTGAACCGCGTATATAAGAACTCGGAGCGCGGGTCATACGATGACGTAGTGCGCAATATCCCGCTATGGCAAAGTCAATTTCCTGACAATGGCACGAAAGTAACCATCTCGTCGGCGGATATTCCGTACATCAAAGAGAGCGTGCTACACCTCTATGACCTGGGTATCCACCAGGTGAACATCAACTGCGTGTTCGAGGACGTATGGCACGAGGGCGACGATGCCTTGTTTGAGGAGCAACTGATCGACCTTGCGGACGAGATTATCGACCGCGGGCTGTATGAGCAGTATGCCTGTTCGTTCTTCTCGGAGAATATGGGCAAGCCGCTGGATTGTACGCTGCAGAACCAGAACTGGTGCGGTGCGGGCAAGATGTTGGCAATCGATGCGGCGGGTAATTTCTACCCATGCACCCGCTTTGCACAGTACTCGTTGCGCGACAAAGAAGCGTGGATAATAGGCAACATACATGACGGCATAGACAACAACAAGTTGCGCCCGTTCCTGACGCTCGACCGCTGTACGCAGTCGAAGCCTGAGTGTGTGGACTGCGAGGTGGCGGAGGGGTGCGCATGGTGTCAGGGTGAGAACTACGATGCCGCCAAGACACACACCGTCTATGAGCGTGCCACGGCGATATGCCTGATGCACAAAGCGAGCGTGCGTGCGAACAACTATTACTGGAACAAACTCTACCGCAAGTTGGAACAGGAAGGCAAACGCGAGGAGTTTGAGGCACAACAAGCCGCCAAACATAACAACGATATAATTTGCTAAGCCATGAAACCGTACTTACAATACCTGGTTATCCTTTTGGACGACACGAGTGTGGCGTACTGCCATGCCGACAACCCGCTCACGGAGCGACGACTGATGCCAATAGAGACCCTGCGCAAAGCGATACGCTTTGGCATGAAGCAGAACCTGATGATACAATACGTCTATCCCGACTACGACCTGCCCGAGGCATACAATGAGTTGATAGAGAGTATCGACCATGTGAAGATAGGGCGTGATGTGCGGGTGCATAACGGTGTGCCTGCGAGCGTTGAGGGGAAGAATGTGGTGCTGCGTCTGACGATGGGCGAGTTTATCGCGCGGCAGTATGACATTGCCGCCCTGCTGCCACAGGTGGAGCGGCTGAACATCTGCCTGACGGATATAGCGGCTTTCCGCGACGAACAGACAGAGGACTACCGAAAGGCGTTGGAGACGCTGACCAAAGTGGTGGCGAACCTGTATGCGTCTGCCGCTACGGGCGGGCAAGAGGTGCCGTCGCTCAATCTGTTGACCGACCGCCTGGTGCTGACGGAGATGCACAACTGCGAGGCGGGTATCGGCAATATCACGGTGGCACCCAACGGAAAGTTCTATCTCTGTCCGGCGTTCTACTACGATGAGCAGACGGGCGTGTCGAACCGTATGAACCACAGGACGAAAGACGCTTTGCGGTCGGTGGGCGACTTGGACAGCGGGCTCGACATACCCAACCGGCAACTCTTGCAACTCGACCATGCGCCGCTCTGCCGCAAGTGCGACGCCTATCACTGCCACCGTTGTATATGGCTCAACGACCGCCTGACGATGGATGTCAACACGCCCTCGCACCAGCAGTGCGTGCTTGCCCACTTGGAGCGCAATGCGAGCCGCGAGTTGCAGCAGATACTGGCGGCACAAGGCTTGCACACCGGCAACGAGATACCGGAGATAGACTACCTCGACCCGTTTGATGTGCGGGAGGAATGAGACCTCCCCCGACCCCTCCAAAGGAGGGGAGAGAGGGATTAGAGATTAGGGATTAAAAACAAGAAGAAAAATAAAAACAATGAAGAAATTAGTAGGTCAGGTAACACCTGAAGAAAAGAATGAGATTCAGACGCTGTTTGAGCGCAGAAACGGACTCAACGAGTTGGCAAAGATTCTGACTGCCGACAACGGCGAACTGTATGAGAAACTCGTCCGCGATATGGGCGAGACAGGCACAAAGTTCCAGCACTGGTGGGACACGATGGCACAGAAATACCATTGGGAGTCCTGCGAGGGCGGCAACTGGGAAATCAATTTCGAGACGTGCGAGATATTTCTGAACAACCCCGAATAAATCAACCTGAGCCTTTTAAGCCCCTCCTGTGGAGGGGTTGGGGAGGTCTAAAATTCAACTGATTATGACATTACTTATGATTGGAGCACCGGAGATTATCTTCATCGTGCTGATTGTGCTGCTGTTGTTCGGCGGCAAGAAGATACCCGAGTTGATGCGCGGTCTCGGCAAGGGCGTGCGGTCGTTCAAAGAGGGTATGAGCGATGTGGAAGAGGAGATAAAGAAGCCGCTTGACAACGAGCCGCACAAGGCGGAACAGCCCAAAGACAAAGGCGATGAGCAGCCCAAGCAATGACGGGAAGATGACCTTTTGGGAGCATGTGGAGGTGCTCCGAAAGGTGATTGTCCGTTGCCTGATTGTGTGGGCGGTGTGCGCCGTGGGGGCGTTCTGCTTCAAGGACACGCTGTTCGATGTGCTGTTTGCGCCCTCGCGGTCGGACTTTGCGCTGTATCGGGGACTGTGCCGGCTGGCGGAACTGACGGGCTGGCAGTCGCTGTGCTTGGGGGACTTCCGGACACAGTTTATCAATACCGAGTTGGCATCGCAGTTTATGGTGCACCTCGAGGCAGCGTTGGTGTTCGGGTGCGTAGTGGCGTGTCCGTACCTGATTATCCAACTGTACGGTTTTATTGCGCCCGCATTGTACAAGCAGGAACGGCGGTACTCGGTGATGCTGATTGGCTTCGGCGTGGTATTGTTTGCGCTTGGGGTGCTGCTTAACTATTTTGTGATATTCCCTTTCGCGTTCCGTTTTCTGAGTACGTATCAGGTGCAGGAGGCGGTGGTGAACCAGATTGCGCTGAAGTCGTATATGTCCACGCTATTGGTGCTGTCGCTGCTGATGGGGATATTGTTTGAGATACCGATAGTGGCGTATTTCCTTGCCAAACTCGGGTTGATAGATGCTCCGCTGCTTCGGCAGTACAGGAAGCATGCGTTTGTGGTGCTGTGTATTTTGGCGGCGGTGATCACGCCTACGGCAGATGTGTTCACGCTGCTGCTGGTTACGGTGCCGCTGTATATGCTGTATGAGGTGAGTATCCACGTGGTGGCGCACACGAAAGCACGAATACAGGAATAGGTATTAGTTCTTCCGCTACAAATCAGCCGGTTGAGAAAAAAAACTACATTTCGCTTTTGCAGAAATGTAGTTTTTTATGTATCTTTGCGTCATTGTTACTGATTCTCCAAAACAACAAACCGATAGTATGACGAATGTTTTTAGAAAATTAGCAGACTTGTTAGGCAGACGGCGGGAACGGCAAATGGAGAATATGGTCGGGATGATTGTCTCGGCACGGGATGCGGAACAACCACTTCATAACCAAGTGGACGACCAACTGATTTTGCGTTTCTTTCTAAATGAGGAAGACGCTTGTATTCCGCATCGGCACGGGGATATTGTGAATTTTACGGATGATGATATGGAGAGGTACCACGATTTCATTCAATGGATATTCCCAACATCACAGCCGAGCCGTTTTTATTTTAAGGCACCCACGATAGATGAACATTTTGCGGTTATGCTGCATAGGAATCCATGTGCGTTGCAGAACTATTGCAAATCGTGCCGCCGCTATCTGCAGTATATGGATTTTGACTGCAGTGGCGATGGAAATATCCATACATATCGTGGCGACAGACCATTTTACGGGTTGCCTTATCATAATTTTCTGCGTATGACCCGTATGCTGCAGTCGCTACGCGAGACGGGGCACCCGCAGTGTTCCGCCAACCTGTTCACACAAATGATGACCATTCTGCGTGCTACACCCGACCACCCGGTAAGCAACACGACTATTGCTTATTGGCAGGGAACGCAGCAGAATGATAATTGTAAGGAAAACAATTAACTATTGCGCTTGGGGCTATAGTTTGCTCAGGAATTTTTCTCTATCAACGATGAAGCGCAGGTGTTCGCCTTCGCCGAGCAGGGTTTCGCCCTGGTGGGCGGATACGTGGAAATAGAGTTTGCGCCCGTCTATGCGGGTCAGTTCGGCGGTGGCGGACACCTCTTGTCCGATGGCGGTCGGGCGCAGGTGGCTGCTTTCGATGTGTCCGCCCACGGTGGTACTCCCCGCAGGCAGTTGGTCTTTTACTGCCATCATTGCCGCATTTTCCATAAGTGCCAGCATGGCAGGTGTAGCCAAAACGGGCATATCGCCCGAACCCATTGCTATAGCCGTATGCGCCTCATCTACTATGAGTGTAGTAGTGTGTTTCAGTCCTGTTTCCATTGTTGTATTCGTTTAATCCGCCTGCAAAATTACGGAAAAAAGTGCAGGTGTGCAATTAGCAATTAATAATTAACAATTAATATGCAGAGTATGCATAGCAGGGAGTGCATAAAGTGTATATAAAACCCTATTTCGTTTCCGTTTTTTCTACGTCCTTTCTACGTCCTTTCTACGTCTTTTCTACGTAATCGGTATTATGAGGCAGGCGGATTGCATAAAGTGCATATTTTTCTCTACTTGGAATTGTGTTCGGGTGGGTGGGGTTGTATAAATCAAAAAAAAGCAGTAACTTTGCAAGCGGATTATTATGGGGTGGTATCGCCCTAAGCAAAGGAGAATTATGGCTTCAGAAGACGAAATCAACTTGAACGCAGCAGAGTACAACGACGACAACATCATTCATCTCGACGACCGCGAGCATATTCGCCGCCGCCCGGGTATGTATATCGGTAAACTCGGTGATGGTTCGCACTCGGACGATGGTATCTATGTGCTTATCAAGGAGACTATTGACAACTCGATTGATGAGTTCCGTATGGGTGAGGGCAAGGTGATCGAGGTAACGGTGGCGAATGGGAGTGTGCGTGTGCGCGACTACGGGCGCGGTATTCCGCTGGGCAAGATGGTGGAGGCTGTGTCGCTGCTCAATACGGGCGGCAAGTACGATACGAAGGCGTTCAAGAAATCGGTGGGACTGAATGGTGTGGGTACGAAGGCGGTGAATGCGCTTTCGATGGACTTCTGTGTGCAGTCGTTCCGCGACGGGAAGACCCGCCGTGCGGTGTTCCACCAAGGGCACTTGGTGAGCGATACCGATGTGCAGGAATATACGGGTACGGAAAGGCGTGGTACGTGTATTGAGTTTACGCCCGACAACTCGCGTGGGCTGTTTGAGAATTACCAGTTCAGGGATGATTACATAGAGGAGATGATGCGCAACTATGCGTATCTCAATACGGGGCTTGTGTTGGTTTACAATGGTAAAAAGTTCAGTTCGAAGAACGGTCTGCTCGACCTACTGACGGAGAATATGACGACCGAGCCGCTGTATCCGATTATTCATTTGAAGGGTGAAGATATAGAGATTGCGCTGACGCACACCAACCAGTCGGGCGAGGAGTACCATTCGTTTGTCAATGGTCAGCACACTATACAGGGCGGAACGCACCAGGCGGCTTTCCGCGAGGCTATCGGGCGCACGATCAAAGAGTTCTTTAACAAGAATATGGATATGACCGACATCCGCAACGGCGTGGTCGGGGCGATAGCCATCAACGTGGAGGAACCTGTGTTCGAGAGTCAGACGAAGGTGAAGTTGGGTTCGAAAGATATGTCGCCCACGGGCGGATTGTCGGTGAACAAGTTTGTGAACGATTTTGTCAAGCAGCAGTTGGATAACTATCTGCACAAGCACCCGGAAGTGGCGGAGGTGATGCAGCAGAAGATACAGGATTCGGAGAAGGAACGCAAAGCCATTGCGGGTATCACGAAAGCGGCACGCGAGCGGTCGAAAAAGAACCTGCTCAACAATCCCAAACTGCGGGACTGCCAGGTGCATTTCAACGATGCGAAGCCTGTTAAATCGGCGAAGAATGCGGACGATGATCTGCGGCAGGATAGTTGTATTTTCATTACGGAGGGTTTGTCCGCATCGGGTTCGATTACCAAGAGCCGCGATGTGCGCACGCAGGCGGTGTTCTCGCTGCGCGGGAAGCCGCTCAACTCGTACGGGCTGAGCAAGTCGGTGGTGTATGAGAACGAGGAGTTCAACTGCCTGCAGTCGGCACTGAACATCGAGGACGGGTTGGACGAACTCAGGTACAACAAGGTGATCATTGCCACGGATGCCGATGTGGACGGAATGCATATCCGCTTGTTGATGCTGACTTTCTTCCTGCAGTTCTTCCCCGACCTCGTCAAGAAAGGACACGTATATATATTGCAGACGCCGCTTTTCCGCGTGAAGGACAAACAGCAGGTGCGCTACTGTTACACCGAGGAGGAGCGCCTCAGGGCGATAGACGAGATAAAGAACCCCGAGATAACGCGATTCAAAGGTTTGGGGGAGATTTCGCCCGACGAGTTCAAAGGGTTTATCGGCAAAGAGATGCGCCTCGACCAGGTAACGCTTCGCAAAGAGGATGCCGTGGGCGATCTGCTGGCATACTATATGGGCAAGAACACCGCTGAGCGGCAGAACTTTATTATCAACAACCTCGTTATCGAGGAAGACGATGTGGAGTAATGCGTAATGCGTAATTCGTAATTCATAATTCATAATTCATAATTCATAATTATGACAGCCTTAATCCTCTTTATATTGCTCGGTGTCGCCATACTGGCGGCTTTTGAGGTGCGTGCCCGCAAGGACGCGAGAGAGGGCAAGACACCCGAGCCGCCCAAACCTGCCGACGGCGAGTGCTGCGGGCAGCATTTGGTGTGCGAGCGCGAGACGCTGTTGCAGACCAATGCGAAGATAGAGTATTACGACGACGAGGAGTTGGACGCTTTGGCGGGTATTCCTGCCGAGCAATATACCCCCGCCCAGTGCAAACAGATAGAAGACGTGTTCGATACATTGCAGGAGAAAGATGTGGCGGGTTGGGTGCGGAGTCTGCAACTGCGCAATATCGAACTGCCTGCCGAAGTGCGCGAAGAGGCATTGTTGATTGTGCGCGAGCGGCGAAAACAATAGTTGCAGGCGGCTTAATCATTTTTTTAGCCGTGATTTTTTGGGTGGTGGAGTAAATGTCGATTGCATAAAATGTATAGATATTTATTTTCTGTTTCAAAAGGGTAGAGAAAAACAAAAAAATGTATCTTTTTGCCATTTTCTTTTGTTTAACTCTTGCGTATTTGCCACATTGTTCGTATCTTTGCCGTGCGTTTTGGGACGCATAGTGTTTTATGTCTAAAACAGGTCGAGTTATGAACAAGACTGCTTTTTATGGTTTTCTTGCAGGCATATTGTTATCTGCCTTTGTCGTTGAGTCCTCTGCTCAGTCCCATTTCGTGCGCTTTTCTGCGGGTAAAATCTATATAGGCGAATACTCCTCCCATGGATGCAAAGATATTATTCGTTCTTTTAATTCTTCGTATTTTTGCTATTTCAAGCACCCCTTTCTTTTGAAAGTGGGGTTTGCTTTTGCATGTCTCTTTTTTGTAGATATTCGTAGTGTTTGTTTTTTGTAGATAGTGCCGGCATTATCGGCATTGTCTACATTATATAGTGTGGTAATCAGAGACAGGCTGTTGATTACTATTCAGTATTATTTCATAATATCAAATTTTAAGCGTATGAAGAAAAAACTACTCGTTCTTCTGATAGCCTTGATGGCTATTGTGGTGAACCAACAGGCTCAGACAATTGTTTTGTCGGAGAGTTTTGAAGAGGGTATGCCGGCGGGTTGGACGCAAGAAAGCGTAGTCGGTAATCAGACATGGGTTACCGAGGCAATGGTTCCCGGTGGCGTGTTGTCGTACCCGGACGGAGCAGTATCCGGATGGGGACGTGCTTTGCTCCGTAATACGACGGGGGAATCTAAAGGCTACAAGACCCGATTGATCACACCGGTGATGAATCTGGATACTGTATTCCAACCCATTTTGAGATACTATCATGCCCAAATGAAATGGACTGCGGATTTTGATACGCTGCGTGTTTTCTATCGTGTGTCGGAGAGTAGTAATTGGGTGCTGTTGCAAGAGTTTGGCGAGCCTATTCAAATGTGGACCAAAGAGACGGTGGAGTTGCCGCGTGTAAGCAAAACCTATCAAGTATGCTTTGAGGGTAGTGAGAATATGGGGCGTGGTATCGTGCTGGATAGCGTGGTCGTACGATCCAAACCGGAATGTACGATTCCGCATGATATGACGGTTACCAATATGCATAAAAACGAAGTAACCCTCAACTGGTTAGCAAGTTTTGATGCAGTGCAATTTCATGTGATTGTTGCTAAAACAGATGAGATTTTTGATATAGACGATACGGATATAGAGGCAGCCAAAGCCAATGGATTGATTGTAAAGGATACAGTTGTCAGCGGTTGGCAGACTTATGTTCAGTTGACAAACCTACAAGGCAAGACCAACTACGTGGCGTTTGTACGTTCTCTGTGTGAAAATGAGAATAGTGATTGGGGGGCTTACCCATTCTATATGAAGGCGATAGAGAATCTGCCCTATCACGAGGATTTCGATTTGCCGGCATCGTCAGCAGTCGGACATCACCAGGATTGGACATACGGGACGGATCTTGCGATTGCTGCGCCATATATCAATGTAAATCAATCGGCAACATCGGCAAAGTATTTTGTTCGCAGTGGTTATGCATTGTGCTTTGCCGGCAAGACCACGCCGGGTTCAGGTGCGAATATCGCTGCTCATAACTTTGCTTATGCTGCCACGCCGATGATGGATGTGGATGACATCAGCAAGTGTCAGGTGAAATTCTGGGGTTCGCTGGGCAACTATGGTTCGTATAAGACCAATGCACGTGCGATAATCGTAGGTGTGATGGATGATCCGGACGACATTACCACGTTTGTGGCAGTAGATACGGTTAGGATGTGGCGTTACGCCACCTATGAGAATGTGGTTGTTAACTTGTCTTCTTATAAGGGTGAGGGGCGTTATGTGGCGTTTGTAAGCCAATTTGATGAACCGAACCAATTTTATATAGATGATTTGACTATAGAATTGCAGCCTGCTGTACCTGTGGTGAGCGGTATCCAGGCGGCTCCGCTGGCAACGGGTGCGGAATTGGTATGGGATAATGTGACTTCGGCGTATAACGTATTGATTTCTACCGAGAATGTGGATGACGCAAGTACGATTGCCGCGGCAAAACGTGTAGTGGAGACCAAGGTGTCTGCAGCCCGCTATACGGCAACCGGTCTGACTGAAGGTACGCAGTACTATGCATACATACAGGCAGAAGGCGGAGAATGGTCGGCGGCAAAATCGTTTCAGACTTCGTACAAGAAGACGCTGCCCATGAAGTTCGGTTTTGAGACGGCAGAAGGAACGACCACGATAGGTACTTCTACAACCAAGTATCCGAAATATGTAGGTGTATATTCAACAGCGAGCGATTATCCGAAATTTGAGACTACTAAAACAAGAGCCAATAGCGGTGCGCAAGCATTGACCTATTTGCTGGAGGTGGGGCGTGATGCATGGATTACGTTCCCTGTTCAGGATTCGCTGGTTCAAAACTTGGAAATAGAGTTCTATCTGCGTGCGAATTCCAAGTCCTACAAAAATACGGAAGTAACGGTCGGTGTAATGACTGATCCTGCGGATTTGACCACCTTCGTAGCAGTAGAGTCTTTTGCAACAGCAGCAGAAACGTATGCACTTTGCTATACCGATTTCCTTTCTTACACGGGGAATGGCAAGTATATTGCTATCCGTTGGACGGAAAATGAAGCAGGAGGGGCTACGAGCAGTTCCTATATGAAATCCTATCCTATTTTGGATGATGTTACGATAGATGTTCTTTCCGGTTGCGTAGTGCCTAAAATGGGAGTGAAAGATATTACCTCTTCGACTGCAACATTGGAGTGGACGGCGCGCAATATGCAATCGTTCCATATATTGATAGATACCGATGGCAGCAAAACGGAGAACGACTTGACTGCGGCTCTGAAATCACCGGCAGCGGTGGTATATACCGATACACTCAATGATGTAAACGAATTTACAATTCCTGTAGGGAAACTACATTGGGGACGTACATATTATGCCTATATCCGTTCTGCTTGTGGCGAGAACGAAAACAGTTATTGGAGTCGTCCCGTTGCGTTTACTTTGGCTACACCAGAGGCTGTTGCGTTGCCTTATATGGAGGACTTTGACTACTATGGTGCGGGTGTCGGTACGATGGCAGCAGGATGGAATGTATTGACGATAGATAACTATCCGCAACTCAATACTAGTGCAAAATATAGTAGTACAGGCAGTACAAGCAACTATGCCGGCGTATATTTCAAAAGTGCAGGTTCGGAGCGTGCGGGCAAATTGTTTGCCCCTATATTGGATACGGACAATTATGGCAAAGTGAAAGTATCGTTTTGGGCAAAGAAAGGCGATAGTGTTTCCGGTGCTGATTCTTTACGTATAGGTGTTACCAATCAGGTGGATACGAATGCGGTTATCACATGGTTGGATACGATTGCTGTTCCGCAAACAGGTCAGTTTGATAAGTACTATAGCGTCAATCCGCAGTGGTCTGCTGCTATGGGCAAGTATTTCGTGTTCCAGCAGTTCTGCTACAATGGCGTAACGACGCGTTATATTTATGTGGATGATATCCTTTTTGAGAGCGTGAATAATATCGCCCCATTTGGTTTTAAGACTGAGGATGCGGGGGACAATAGCGTAACTATTTCTTGGCAAGGTGAATCCGAGAATGGTTGGAAGATTTGGGTAACCACCGATGAGATAGACACGGATCAGTTGGATAAAGCGGATGCGTCCAAGGTGATTATCAAAGATAGCACTATCACGAGCAATCCGTTTACTATTACGGGATTGAAACCTCAGACAGGGTATTATGTATATCTGAAAGCATTAGATGGCGAAGAGTGGAGTGAGGGATATAATGCCTGGACTCAATGTATCAAGTTGGTTCCTAACTCGGCGGCTTCGCGTCAGGGCTTTGAGGAGTATCTGACTGCTTCAACCACAGCCATCACGTCATACGACAAGAGTACATTCCCGGAATGTTGGACGCGTCATGGTGGTGATGAATATAAATTGAAACCGAGTTACGTACCCTTTATCCATGTGGGTAAAACTACGACGGCAGTGCCGAGCAAAGACAGTTATTCCTATTCGGGCTATGCCGGAGCGTCCTTGTACGCACAAGCCTCTTCCGGTGGTCCGTCGTGGTTTACTACGCCGGAGATCGATGCGAAAGATATGAAGAATGTAACGGTGTCGTTCTATGCGCGCGGTGCTGACAGCAAAACGCTGTCGATGTTTGTCGGCGTAATGACGAACCCGGATGATTGGAGTACTTTTACACCGCTCTATGAATATCAAGCACCCGATAAGACTTCTTGGTATGAAGTAGAGTGCAACTTGGGTGCATGCGGATATAAAGAAGGAATGGGTAAGTATATAGCATTCTCTACATCTGCCACTCTTACATATACCACAAGTTACTACATTGATGATATTGAGATTTCCGAATCCGCTTGTCCGAAAGCCTATCCGACCATCTCGCGTTTGACGGATAATTCGGCACGTTTGATGTATTCTTCGGCTAACATCGATGTGCGTATGCTTTTGTCGAAGGATATGGTAATAGATGCGGATAGTCTTAATTCGGAAACAGACGGAGCGGCTTATTTGGCAAAGATATTGGCTAATCCTGCAATGTTGAAAGATACCACGATATTAAGTAACCGTGTCCTTGCGCTAAGAGAATTGGAGAGCAGTACCTCGTATTATGTGGCGGTTCAAACGCTTTGTGAGGAAGATCAGTCTCTTTGGAACGTAACTTCTTTCCAGACACTGTGTGCTCCGTTATCTGCAGCAGAAACAGGCGTAATCACATTTGAGGAAGGCTTTGAGTTGGAGACGAACGGCGGTTCTTCGGATCCCCATATTATGCCATGTTGGACAGTCGGGAAAAAAGGCGTGCAGGATGGTTTGTATATACCTTTTGTGGCATCGGGAACTGATGCTCCGGAGGGGAAGGCGTTCCTGCGTTTCCGCACAGAAGAAGGTTCAACAGGGAATGGCGCTTATGCCATTATGCCTGCGGTTGATGTGGATAGCATCAAACGTTTGCAAATATCTTTCTTGGGACGCGCCTCGGACAATTACCAATTTTCTAATATCAAAGAGATTAGAACCTTAAACAATGGTTATGCGGGCAGTATTATTGTCGGTGTGGTAACTGACCCTGCTGATATAGGTACGTTCTCTGCTATAGATACTATTACTTATACGGATAATGCGGTACATAAGGCTATTGTGCGCTTCAATACGTACGATGGTTTCCAACACGAGTATGGTAAGCATGTAGCATTCTTGTCGGAGTTCAACCAAGATAACTACTTCTTTATTGATAATATCAAGTTTGATACTATTACGGATTGCGGTGTTCCTGTGTCTTTGAATGTAAGTAATGTTACTGCAAACTCGGCAACTGCTTCATGGAAAGGTATCAATGATACATACCGTGTAATGGTTACCACTTCGGAACTGCCGGACAAGTTCCTGGAATCCAACCGCAATTATGTGGTTAATGATACCATAACCGGAACTACTCATACGCTGGCAGGCTTGGATGGTAATATCACTTACTATATGTATGTCAAATCGCTTTGCGATGGTGGCGATGGCGAATGGTGTTTGGAGGGTGTTGCATTTACTACGGATTGTCCGGAGGCGGCATCTCTGCCATACAGCGACGATTTTGACCGATACCAATCCGGTACCAAGTACTATCCGGCTTGCTGGCATCGTTACTATGCCGGTAGTATGGATGATGCCGCTTCGTACCCGCAAATATACTCAAGTGCCAAATATGGTAACACCGGTAATGGTCTGCTATGGAAGATAAATACAACCAATAATACCGAGAGCAAACGTCCGACTATTGCCACATTGCCAATAAGCGGTGATATCAGCAAGGTGATGCTTTCTTTCAAACTGAAGACTGCTTCTGCTGTGGCATCACCGAATGGTATTATGATTGGTTATGCTACCGATGTTACGAATATAGATAGTCTGCTCAAGACCGTCCAATATGTAGATACGGTTTATCCTTTGGCTAATTCCAAAGAATGGACGGAGATTATCCGTACGATGGAGGACTGCACGGGGGAGAATGTATATATCGTCCTTTCCGAACTCTACAAGAATACCACGGATGTATATATGGATGACTTCAAAGTGCAGAAGACACCTACCTGCTATGTCCCGAAAGTCAGAGTGGATAGTATCGGTGCCAAGGAAGTAAAAGTAACGGTACTCCCGTATTTTGCTACCGACAACGCATGGGATGTCCTATGTATCAGTGCAGATTATACGGATACTATCCAAGCATCTTCTACCGATACCACTCTCCTTATAAAAGGACTGAAACCTTCCACCAACTACAATATCTTTGTTCGTACCAATTGTGGTGCCGGTGATATGAGCGAGTGGAGTAGTGATGCGGTGTCGTTCCGCACATTGTACCAGATAGGTGCCGGTATGTACTATAGTTTCGAGAAAGAAGACGGAACTGAAGAGCGTGTATCTTATAGTTGGAGTACCAACATGACAAGCAAGTACTATATACATCCGAGCCTGTATGTCTATGGAGAGACCGCTAATTATTGGCCAACCCATGTCAATGGTACTGCGTATGCTCGCACCGGCCAACAGGCATTGCGTTTCTGGCATTTTAATGAAACTTCAGCACCTACTTTCGTAGCACTACCTGAGATTTTAGGTTCTGATACTTTGCAGATTCGCTTTGATATGCGTGCCGCTGAAGTGGCTGCAAGCGCAAGTGCAAATATTGACCGGACAAAGACTTTCCCGTTTGTGGAGTTGGAGATTGGCTTGATTGACGCAGACCACGACATCAGTTCGTTCCAACCGTTGGCTACCTATAAGACCACAGACTACGAGAATGCGGAGAAAGTAACGACTGCCAAGAATGCACTCTTCGACCAGGTGGTATTCCCATTGCCTACAGGTATCAAGGATCAGTTTGTTGCCTTTATGATAAAGCAACCGATGAATTTGAAACTCTATCTTGACAATCTATATATAGAGAAGAAACAAGGCTATCAGACTCCTATAATTGGCAAGACCGCTATTACACCGACCACGCTAACTCTCAACTGGGATGCCAATGGTTCCACCAAGTGGAATGTATATCTCACCAAGAGCGCAGAGGTCTTCCCTATTGATGGCGCGAAGGAAGCGGACATTGTGGCCAAGCAAACTGTTACTGCCAATACAGCCACTTTCAGCGGTTTGACACCCAATACCAAGTACTTTGCCTTTGTACAGGTGGCAGACGCTGACGGCTTGGGGGCTACATCTGCACGCCGCACGTTTGTAACACCGGCAGATGTCAAGGTGGCAACGAGCGATACTATTTCTTTCGAAGACAGCAAGACCACCCGTTTGGTAGTGCCGCAGAATTGGTATGTGGGCAATGACGCTTCTACGGTGGCATTGCAGCAACCGGGCGCATTGTTGAATAACTACAATGCTACCTCTACAAGCAGTGCCAGTGGTGCTGTAGCAGCGCACTCGGGTACTCGTGCTTTGCAACTATACAACACATATGGTACACATCTCGGTGCGTATGCTGCTATGCCGATATTGGATGCAGACTACGATACTATCCAGGTGAATTTCTATGCTCGTCCGTTCTACCAAAAGAATGATGGTAAAGTGGGAACTGCCTACAACAACCGTCCTCTCGTGGTAGGTACAATGACCGACCCGAACAATATCGCTACATTCGAGCCAATCGACTCGTTCTACTACTCCAATGCGGCAGTCTCGACTTCCGATTTGGTAAAGAACCTTACCGACAATGGCTGGGAGAAAATCGGTGTCCGCCTCAAAGGACGTGCCGGGCAATACTTGGCATTCTCTGCGCCGGTGGCAGGACAATGGTACATTGACGACATCACGTTCAGCGAACGCACTTGCCTCAAGCCGACCAAACTGCGTGCTACCGACATCACCGGCCATTCGGCAACCCTGAGTTGGAGCGCAGCAGATGAGGATGTGCCGTGTATCCTCCAAGTTTCTTCTACAACGGAATTTGGTACAACCGACTTGATCTTCGTAGATACCTTGGCAACACAAAAAGCCATTGTCGCAGGCCTGGATGGTACTACCACCTACTACTATCGTGTCCGCCAAGATTGCGATCTTGTCAACGAATGGTCTATGGCTCAATCGTTCACCACAGAGTGCGCCGAGATTATGGGTGGCTACACCAATAGTTTTGAGAATACGGATGAACATATTATGTTGCCTAAGGCTACTTTCGGCGAATACTATCAACCGCAATGTTGGGTAGTGGGCACCACTTATGGCGAGGCTGTAGGGGAGGAATGTACATCACCCTACTATTATACCCCTCGTTTGCTAAAATCGTCAGGATCTTCATGGTACTCGCATAATACGTTGAATAGTAATCTGAAAAATGTTTGGGCTTTGCGTCTTGAAGGAAACGGTGCAAAGGAACTGACAACTTCTAACTACGGGAACTACTACGACCAATGGATAGCAATGCCTGTCTTGGAGAATGTAGATTTGGATACCTTGCAAATTTCGTTCTACGCCCTGCCCGGTTCGTATAATCCGCAAACGGGGGCGATCGCCAAAGGCGCAGCCTTGAATACCATTGTTGTGGGCGTTATGTCCGACCCGAATGACCTTTCCACTTTTGTGGCTTTGGATACCTGCACCTATTCTCGTAACCTTACAGGTGCGGTGGCTACTGCCGCCAATGAGTATATGGCACAGCGTTTCGAAGTACCTCTTGCCGGAATGCAAGGGAAAGGTGGTTACATTGCCTTCCGCACCGACGCACAAGGTTGGATAGAGTCGCACCCCGAGTACGAGCAATTCAGTATCAGGACATCATTGTACATCGATGACATCGCACTCGAACATGTCAATACTTGCCCGACACCTACCAACTTGGCAACAAGTGATATTACACTTACAAGTGCTACATTGAGTTGGGAGGGAGATGAATATGCGCAGTTCGTTGTAAATGTATCGTCTGATGCTACTTTCAGCGATATGAATGCGTTTGTCCTGCAAAATGAAGTTGTGGCTAACAACCGCATCGTAGTTACCGGTTTGGATACTGCTACTACCTATTATTGGTCGGTAGCCTCACAGTGTACTCCTACTATGGTATCTATGGCAGCGGCAGAACAATTCAAAACTTTGCGCATACCGATGTTCGACGAGATGTTTATTGAGGAGGTTGCTATACCCGCCGACTGGACGATGGATGGCACCCGTGCTGCGGATGTATTTGCCGGTGCTTCGATGACTAACCGCATCACTTCCGGCTCATACACCAGCGGGTGGGCTCGTATATTCCCCGAGGAGATTGTGGGTGTCGAAGGTCCGCATATGCAGGCTCCACTGAACTCAAGTTATGGCGAGACAGGTCAACAAGTAACCAAAAAATCGTGGTTGATGACGCCGGCTATCGTGCTGAACGATACACAAGATGCTTGGCTCACATTCAATGCTGCGCTCACCTACTTCAACAAGGCGGATGCTGCCGAGCAGACCGGCTCGGACGACCAGTTTATGGTAGTTATCTCCGACGATGGTGGTAACACTTGGAAGCGTGAGAACGCTACTGTTTGGAATAACGAGACCTCCAACGACGAAACGGATGCCAACTATCTATATGGCAAGGGCGATTATGTACTCAACTCGCTGCCGAACAAGGCTGTTAAAGAGGAACCTGTTACCATTGACCTTACATCATATAAGGGTAAAACCATCAAGGTCGGCTTCTATGTCGAGTCCACTATCAAAAACGCCTACAACGGCATTCATATCGGTAATGTGCATATCAACTATTTCGCCAAGAAATCGGATGCACAAACCGCTTGCCAATTCGAGGATATTGAGTCAATGGGCTTGTTCTATGTCGATGGTGACAAGGTCGTTGAGGGCGAGAACGTGTTTACAAAGGTGGCTTTGGCAACAGCCGAAACCGGTAATAATGCTATCGACACACTCTATACTCTGACGGCTACCTACAATATGGCTCCGCAGGTGGTTATCAATCAAACTATCTGTGAGGGCGAAACCGTTGGTAGCGAATGGGGCTTTGCCGACCGTACTGCTACGGGCGTTTACAAACGAAAGACTACTTCGTTGGTTACGGGCTGCGATAGTATTACTACGCTCAACCTAACCGTTATCCCCCGTCAATACACTACTCTTGAGGAGAATATCTGTTCCGGTACATCGTTCGAGTTTAATGGTAAATCGTACAACAAGACGGGCGTCTATGTGGATACGCTTTCATCGCTTGTTACCGGCTGCGATAGCATTACCAAACTTGTTCTCGTGGTTAATGAACCCATTGAAGTAGAGGTGGATGCTCATGGCTGTGCAGGTCAACCGTATTATTTCACTCCTCGCTATCCGGCACTGACTATCGAGGGGACATATATGGATACTGTTAAAACCGTATGGGGCTGCGATAGTGTTGTTACACTCCATCTATCGTTCTATGATACCGATACAATGCGGGTGGATACACTTATTAAACTCTCGGATCTGCCGTATTTCTATCCCAATACGCAAATCACCTATCCGCTAAGTACCGAACCCGGTACCTATGTAGATACTATCTCTGTTAAGGGAACGGATGCACAATGTGACTACGTACTGATCCATACCTTGACAATAGAGGGCGGACAGGGTATCAATAACGTGGATTGCGAGGCGATTACGCTGCAGCCGAACTTGATCGGTATCGGTGAAACGGTTACCGCTACGGGTAATTTCCGTGGACAGCAGGTTGAAATACAGGTTTATGATATGGTTGGACGTTGTATCAAACGTGAACATCAAAAGGGACGTAATATCTCTATCAACGGATTCCATATCGCCGGACTTTATACCATTAAAATTACCGACGAGAAAGGTAAACAGTATATGGGTAGAGTGATAGTTAAATAATTAATTGGGCTTTCGCAAAGAGGTGTAGTATTCCTTCTTCGGATTTCTATAACCTTACCGTATCAAGAGTGGGTGATTAGTGGGTGATTAGTGGGTGATTCCGCTGTGGATACCGAATGGATAGGTGCACTATCCCTGTTTGCGAAAGCATAAATAAATGTAGAATGAAATCGCATTGCTATCTTTTAGCAATCTTGTTGGGTTTCTCTCAAGTGTCAGGCGCTTACACACGTTTGACACCTGAGAGACACCATTTTTTATCGGTCGATGCGGCCATCGGCTATGCATCGCTCGACAATAAGGCGGCGGATCTCAAATCGGGAACCGGTGTTGCTGCTAATATCGGAGTGGGGTATAGAGTATATTATAATCATTTTCTTTTCTCCACGGGTATAGAAGGCTATTATCTCTATAACACCCATTCTATGACAGGGGTGCAACGCAATCTGAATATGATAGATACCGAAGGAATGCCTTTTACATTGATTGCAGATGCCTCCGATGGAAGAGATGTGTGTCATTCCTTAAATTTGAATATCCCCGTATTATTTGGCGGAGAGTTCCGTAAGTTCTACTTCCTCTTAGGACCGAAATTCTCATATAATTTTTTCGGACGAACTGAATCCTCCGCTATGCTTACCACCAAAGGTGAATACGAACGATATATCGGAGTGTTTGAAGATATGCCTAATCATCAATTCCAGACCTCGCCTGTATCAAGTGGCAAACTTCCACTGACGTGGAACATTGACATATTGGCGCATATGGAGATCGGAATGCGATTGGGAGACTTAATCTCCATGACGGGGGCAGATGTCCCAAAACCAAAGCAAAGGTTCTATGTCGCGCTATATGCTGATTATGGAATACTTAATATCCACCGTAATGTTTCTACTGGGGATCGACTTGGCTATCGCGAAACTGCTGACAGCGGTCTGCAATTCTATATGACTCCGGCACTCCTCTCTAACGAACTGCGTGATGTTGAAGTACACCAATATCAGGTCGGTATCAAGGCTACAATATTATTCGAGTTGCCACAGCGCAAACCTTGTGTAATTTGCAAAGATTAAACCATAAAAACTGTCTATGAAACGTCATTGTTTAGTTATAATCCTGTTCGTATTCTCCTTGCTGGGAACTCCGGTTCTGTCTCTGCTGGGAGATACAATGTCTGCAACGGTCTCTGCTGCTACTCCGCAGAGAAAGACAACTGCAAAGAAAGCGACAAATCCCAAGCAACCGGTCAAGAAAAAGCAATCACGGAACAACAACGTCCGAAAGGCTCCTGCGAAAAAGTCTAAAACGGTTGCAAAGCAGCAAACTAAGAAAAATACAAAAACCGCTGTACCTGCAAAAACACCGGAGCAGGAAGCATTGGATTACAGGGAACAGGTAGCAAAAGTGGAACGCTATAATGCAAAAGTAGCAGCCTACATGACACGGGACATCTCACATCGGGTAGGTCTATGGGGGCAAATAGGATACTCTGCTATTGTTCCGCGTAGTTTTACATATGAGGCGGAAACTCCGTTAGGTTTCCTGCCGAAAACCATCGGTGGAGTGGGAGGAGGTGCCGGATTAGGCTATCAATTGCAGTATAAGCGTTTCCTATTTACAACTGGGGCTGAATGGCAGATGTACAATTCCCATACACAGTTAGGAAATATAGTACGTACATTCCCCGTAAAGCAATATGAGACTATGACCTATGCCTACGACTATACAATGCAGGATTATTGGCAGGCAGGATATATACAAATTCCTCTTATGTTTGGTATGGAATTGCCTGATTGGTATTGGCAACTGGGAGGAAAAGTGGGATTGAACGTCATGGGAACTTCGCGTCTTTCAGGATTACTGACCACTAAAATTACGGATAAAGAACTGATTGATGACCTGCAGAACATGTACTCTCATGCTTTGGTCAACAACTACGACTTTAATGCCGATAAGCAGGTACAACCTGTACGCTTTGGCTTTAATGCCGCTATTGCAGCAGAAATAGGCATAAGTCTCGATCGTTGGTTGCAACCGCAGATCAAAAGCAAAAGGAAAATGACGGATGCACAGCGGTTTGCTCGGTCTATGCATTATCGGGTGGCTCTTTTTGCGGAATATGGAGTGCTGAATATCAATAATGTTGCCAACATAAAAGATAATGCTTCGGACATACCTGCTGATTTTACCTCTGTCCTCAATGGACAGCCGTTGGCTGCCCCCTCTGATCTGTACAATAAAG
This sequence comes from uncultured Bacteroidales bacterium, assembly GCA_934728255.1. GTDB lineage: Bacteria > Bacteroidota > Bacteroidia > Bacteroidales > Paludibacteraceae > Colicola. Next base: position 120,486 of record CAKVEC010000004.1, on the reverse strand, counting down.
TCACGTATGGTTCATCCCTCTCTACAGAGTCTGCACGTAAGGCGTATCTGAACCCCCTGTTGGTCGGAGTCAAGGTAACAATGTTCTATGAATTACCGCGAAAGGATAAAAAGATGCTTTCTTTACCTGCGGAACCCAAACCGCGTTTCTTAGCATTAGTTACCAATGCTGAAACAGGAAAGGCTATTGCTGGAGCGCAAGTTAGCATTCTGGATACTGCATCGGATAAAGTAACGAACAAGGCCTCCAATAGCAAAGGTATGGCACAAACACGCTTGCCGAAAGGTACATATCGCGTAGCGGTGGCTAAATCAGGATTCCTGCCATGTGATACGATAGAGAATTATCGCCATCATAGGGATCTCGGTGACACCTTAAAATTCCAATTACACCCGTTGCCACAACCGGTTGTCTATACGTTGTGCGGATACGCTTTGGATGCTGATACCAAACAAGTTCTGGAAGCAGATATTCGCATCGCTGCAAGTGCAGACACCACGATTCTTTACCATGGTGCTACCAATGACGAAGGTCTGTTTGTCAGTGATCTCGAAGCAGGGCAATACACTATCAATGCAATATGTCCGGGCTATATGCCGCTATTGCAGGATGTATCTTTCAATCAGGATACCGTTACTCTGCTTTTGCAGCGTATCAAAGAGGGTGTTAAGGTGAAAATTAACCATCTCTACTTTGCTACTAATAAGACTACCATCCTTCCTGAATCGGAAGAAGCACTGAGTGATCTGGCTGACTTCTTGCACGACAATCCAAGTGTTTCTATCCGTATCACAGGTCATACTGACGCTATAGGGTCTGATGCTGCCAATCTGCGCTTGTCTATCGGGCGTGCCAAAGCAGTGCGTACTAATCTTATTATGCGTGGTATTGATGCCGACCGTATAGAGTTTGATGGTAAGGGAGAAACTGAACCGATTGCTACCAATGACACCGAGGAAGGACGTGCGCAAAACCGCCGTGTTGAATTCGAAATTCTCAGTACCAACGGAGAAAATATACAACAAGTTTATTAAGGCAATAGCATATGCGTAGATATTTCTTATTCATACTATTATACGTATTCTCCATTCCTGTATTATTGGCGCAACAGCCTATCACCGTGCCTTTCTTATGCAGTTTTGAGGACGATGCGGAGATTCAGCGGATGTGGACGCTTAATCCCAATAGTGCCAATGCTGCAGATCAATGGGTGGTCGGTGGAGCCACTTACTCCGATGGGGTGCGCTCCTTATACATATCTTCCAATAGTGGTATCACCACGCGCTATGGTTTTCAGCCCAATGTCGTAATGGCATATCAAACCATTCGTTTTCCCAAGGCAGGGGCGTATAATATCTCGTTCGATTGGAAATGTATAGGAGATGATAGCAAATCCAAATTGTATGTATGTATCATCCCCGAGCAGTGGCTTACTTCCGGTATGTACAACGACAATAAGGGAGGTACACATGGTCTGTTGGATTGTGTGAGCGAAACGTCCGGATTGTTTACAAATCGCAATGTGTTGTCTCGAATGAGCAAACTGACAGACGGAACAAATACATATGAATCTTTGTCCGGAAGTAATAAATGGCAGAACTATGCAATCAAGGGGGATGGCGCAAACCCGGAAACCAGTATCAGTGTCAATTCTTCTTCCCTCAATACCAACTTTGTTTTGGCGTTCATCTGGGCTAACAACAATACAGAGGAGGATTCGTGCCGTATGGGCGCATGTATTGATAATATCCAGATTGCTTCCGCTACTATCAAGAAACCCACCAATATGACGGCGGAAATGCATTGCGAAGATTCTACATTAGTAGTGTCTTGGAAATCCAATTCTCCCATTCATGATTTGGAAATCAAAAGCACCAACGCCACGCTTTGGAGCAGATTTACGAACATCACCGCTTCCGACGATACTATACAAACGTATGCTATCCCTATGCGTGAAGAGGGTAGTTTTAATATACGTATTCGTGGCTATCGGGGTAATGAAACGAGTGCATATACCAGTTTGAATAATGTCGTATATTGGTGCCCGGATAACCATTGCATCAATTATATTGATTTAACAGGACCTGATACTGAATGCCGCTATGGTGGTATGGATGTTTGGCCCAATCCGCAAACGCTCGGTGTAATCGATTTTGGGGAAGATGCCATGGAAAGTCGTCATACCGTTAATTGGATAGAAGATAGAATAGATCCGCTTACTACTGATAGTCGGGATGCTTTCGGTAGAAGTGTGCCGGGGCTGCAGACTATCCCGGATGGTTATTTGGCATCTATCCGGTTGGGCAACTGGAATAATGGCAGTGAGAGTGAGTCTGTAACATATAACTTTGTCGTCGATTCTGTATCACAAGCAATTCTTATTCTTAAATATGCTATTGTCTTTGAGGACCCGAGTCACCCGGGAAACCAATGCTCTTTCAATATCGTAGTCTTAGATTCTCTGGATAGAAAAATTGATGCTACTTGTGGAGAGGCTAATTTTGAATTTGACGATGCGAGCGAATGGAACAAGACCTCTAAGGAGGGGTACAATGACATCTATTGGAAAGACTGGACTTCTATTGGTTTGGACTTGCGGCGCTATCATGGCCGAACGCTCAAGGTAAGGGTAACCACAACAGACTGTGGACAAGGTGGGCACTTCGGGTATGCCTACTATGTATTGGATTGTGTATCTGCTTCGCTGCAAACTGATAACTGTGGTAGCAACTCGCAGATCGAGGTCAGTGCACCGGATGGATTCGACTATCGTTGGACTGATTCGAAAGGAACTGTCGTCGGAACAGATCGTATTCTAAAAGCAGACGCAGGATATGAGACTTATACTTGTACCGCATGTATGAAAGATGCCCCCGATTGCTGTTACCAACTTTCAACCGACTTCGCACCTCGCTATCCGGCACCGCAGTTCGATTGGAAACCGGTTCCGCAGAATTGCCGGAATTTTATTCAGTTTACCAATCGTAGTCATGTCCTGGTGAAATATGATGATTATGAGAAACATACACAAGAGGCATGTGATCAAGTCGTATGGAATTTTACAACAAAAACGGGCTCTTCAACCACTCCCGCTGACAATCCTTTGATCGAGTGTGATGCCAATGGAGATACTATCCTCGTTTCTTTGCGTGCCGTCTTGGGTGGGGGATTATGTGATAGTATCTTGCAAGAGACTATTATCATTCCCTCTATCAAAACGAAGGATAGTACGATTGTGGCATCTACATGTGAAGGAGAAACGTATATTTTTGCGCAGCAAGCCTACACGGAAACCGGTATTTATCAGGATTCCAAATTAAATGTGGCCGGCTGCGATAGCATCACATTTCTCAACTTGACGGTTTATCCACAAAGTCCTGTGCAGTATATTAGTGATACTATTTGCTCTTCCAATATCCCGTATGTATTAAATGGTATAAGTTTCCTCTATCCCGGTGTTTATCCGCAAAAATTGTACAATCAATATGGCTGTGATAGTATAATAAATCTTTCCTTGCATATTGTGGATAAGTTCGTGGTTGAAGTGGATAGTCTGCCAACTTTGTGTGCGGATGCGGAAAACTTGATTATTGATTACCATATGTTGCAGCATCACTTCGATAGTTTGGCAGTTCGTTTTACAAGTACTACTCCACAAGATGCTTTCTACAATCAGATGATTTACGATACTCTGCAAACCCAAATTACATATCCTTTCCCGGAGACTACTACACCCAATCATTATCATGTGCAGTTGGAATTTTATCAGCACCATTCGTGTGGAAACCAGATCTTTGACATGGATTTCGATGTGCAGTATCGTGCTTCAATTATTGAACAAAAGTGGAATGATGTACTCGCTATCCTCAATAGCAAGTACAATGGCGGATATACTTTTACGGCATATCAGTGGTATAAGGATGGGCAACTTATAGATGGCGAAAATAAACCATATCTGTATCAGCCTTTGGAACTTACATCGGAATATAGTGTTGCACTCACCCGCTCAGATGGCACTACTATCCGCAGTTGTGCATTTACGCCTACTCTGCATAATGATATTACGCCTTTCCCTACTTTGGCTACCACAGCGCAACGCCTGCCTGTTCGTAGAGAAAATAACGAATCGCCTGTCATGCAAATCAAAGTCTATACTGCGTTAGGACAGACGTATTCTACAACTTCCCTTTCGAATGGAGAGGGAGAAATTATTGCCCCGACTTTACCGGGCAACTATTTGGTCGAGTTCCAATACCAAGATGGCAATACCCGGACACAGCATCTTGTTGTTTTATAAAATAAAAATAAATAACATAATGATAATCAGACTATGAAAGTGAATCAGTATATTTTCTTCTTGTTCTTCTTCCTGTTAGGAACAGCATCTCTGTCTGCACAAGTATCTGCATCATATACATGTGATTTCGAGGATAGTATCCAAAATAAAACATGGGTATTGGCTAATGGCGATGCAGCTAAATCCGTGCCGAATAAGTGGTATATAGGCAGCGCAATCTGCAATACGGGTATGCAGAGCCTGTATATCTCTGCCGATACCAACAAGACTGCGTGTTATGTTGCGCATAGTTCGTATGCTATTGCTTATACCGATATAACACTCAGTACCGGAACTTATGATATCTCGTTTGATTGGTGTGCCGTAGGATATACAGCAGGTGTAGATGAGGGATTATATGTCGCTTGGATTCCGGATGATTTCGGAGGGGATACTGTTTATGCAGAATATAGTTCCAATGCTTCGCTTACCAATGACCTAAAATTATGTGTCTTGCCGGAAACCGGTGAGCCGGAACGTTTGTGCGGGAGCGGCGTTTGGAAAACATATCGGAGTACAATTACATCCGACGGAAAGCACCATCGGCTCGCATTTATTTGGCTGACAAACAGTCAATATAGTGTGTATAACCCCGGAGCCTGCGTGGATAATATCAATATCATTCACAGTGGCAAATGCCCTATGCCTACTGCTCTCAAAACCACCAATCTGGGAAACCAACAGATTCGTCTGGATTGGGAGGGCTCCAGCCCAAATTATGAGGTGAGATGTTATGCGTATGCTACAAAAACATGGACTACGCAAGTGGTGTCAGATACCACGGCTACCTTCTCCGGTATCCCGGATGGAGTATGCGATTTTTATGTGAGTGCATTGTGCGAAGATGACTTGAAGAGCATCTCTGCACAAACATCTGAGTTCTTATATGATCCCAAAAATCATTGCATCGACTTCCTGACACTTGATAGCACTAATTGCTTTATATCCGAACAATCTGTACAAAATACACCGGTCGCAAATCTTACATGGAAAAACAAGAAAGTGGATTATGGATATGTTTCACAGGGCAGCCGACACACGATACACACTCGGCAGGATGAAACAGATCCACGGACGTGTGGAGGATTGAAGACCATACCGGATGGCGAGATAGCATCCGTACGTCTTGGCAACTGGAATACCGGCGGTGAGGCGGAGCGTATAGAGTATAAGTTCCACGTAGATGCCGCGGTTAATCCGGTGCTGCTCCTCAAGTATGCAGTCGTATTGGAAAAACCGGGCGACGGTTGCAAACCCAATCCGGGATTCTTACTCCGCGTTTTGGATAAAACCGGGCGTTTGGTCTCTAAATGTGCTTCGGCGGATTTCGACTATAAGGCTGCGGCTGCAGCAGACTGGAATGCTTGTACCAAATCAGGAGAAGTTCGCTGGAAAGATTGGACTACAGTGGGGGTCAATCTGGCAGAGCATGACGGAGAGACACTTACGATCCAACTGACCACCTACGATTGCGGAGGTGGCGGACACTATGGATATGCATATTTTACACTCGGGTGCTCTGACGGACAACTTACGGGTATGTCTTGTGCTGTCGAAAACCTCAAGTTTACTGCCCCCGATGGCTTCAAATATCGTTGGTATAAGGTTGTCGAACCGGGGAAAATACTGAGCCACGAACAGGCATATGAAGTGTTGCCGCAGGATACATGCCATTATCAGGTTGATCTGATGTTCGCACAAGATACCACTTGCTATTTTAGTCTTACTGCCTCTGCACAACCGTACCAACCCTCCGCAAAGGCCACTTGGCATTGGCAACCGAAAGAGTGCCGAAACGAGGTGCGGTTCACCAATCTGAGTTGTGTTAAGGAAACCAATCAAATGAATGGTGTGGTAACAGAAACCGGTAAACCTGTCGATTGGGTAATGTGGGATTTTGGTGACGGAACAACCTCTTATGAGCCTTCCCCAATTCATACTTTCCCTAACCAAGGCGGAGCAATGAATGTAAAACTCATTGCACATCTGTCCGATTGTGTGGATACATTGTTGATCAACGATATTCTGCCTGCTATCGGTACCAATTTCGATACCATCCCTGTTCAACAATGTTTTGGAACGGAATATACTTATGTTTATGTGGATACACTGGGTGCTACACAAACCGAACATCTTGCACAATCCGGATTATACACCTATACTTTCCATGCCTCCACTGGCTGTGATAGTCTTGTTACAATCAACCTGCAGATGACTGATACCGTCTATCAAACCATCGATACCCTCATCATGCGCGGAGAAAACTATACCGCAGGCGGAAAAACGTTCTCCGAAACGGGAAACTATCGTCTGTATCTTAAATCTGAAGCAGGCTGTGATAGTGTGCTTACGCTTAATCTGCGTGTTTATAACAAACTAATGGTCGATATGGATACACTGGCTGTAGCATGCCACGGAGACCCTGATTTCGCATTGAATTATAAATTCATACAAGGTTGGACGAATACATACTCTGTAAGTTTTACCAATACATTGTTCCCGGAAATAAAGAGAGCAGAGTTGCCCGAACAGCCTGTCCTGGATATCGCTATCCCCGCTGATTCTATGTTGCACCCTGATATATATAGGGGTACCGTAACATTCTATGATTCTATTAGTGGCAATGTTACACTTCCGTTTGCGTTGGAACTTCGCTACAATTCTTGTGTGATTGCACAGCGTTGGAATGATATATTGGCAATTCGTAACGACCAATTTAATGGCGGATATACTTTTACAGATTATCAATGGTATAAGGATAATGCGCCTATTCCGGGAGCCACACAATCCTATTATTATGCAGAACCGAACTTGGATGCCAATGCCGAATATACTGCACTCGTTACGCGTCTCAGTGATGGTGTCTCGTTATTTATCTGTCCAGTGAAACCTACTGTTGTTTCTAGCGAGGAAAAACCGGATATACCCACCTTGGTCGCTCCGCAACAACCTATGCAGATTCGCGGAATAAAAGGTGCGGTCAATACTGTTGCACACTGGTTTACTCCTTCCGGGCTGAATATCCGTACACAATACGTTTCGGATGGAGTGGGACTTGTAGCGCCCGACCAATCCGGGGTATATATTTTAACACTGACAGGTATGGATGCCGGAAACTCCAATTATCTCATCTTGGTTAAGTAATTGATAAAATACCACAATCGTCCAAAACGATACCACAAACCTACAAAATAGGCGTACACTATTGTGCAAATAGGGCAAAAATGGTACTTTTGCAGAAATTCCATATTGCAAAAGTATGACTATGAAAAAGATATATCTTGCCTTATTCGGTTTCTGTCTGTTTGGTGGTTCTTTCCCGTCGCAGGCTGCGCAACCGTGGCACACAAGCGGTACACGCAGCGAGTGTGTGCTCTTTGAGCGGCACACATGGAATGTAGCCGATGCGGTGGACGAGGAGCCGGGCTACAGCCGTCGCCGCTATACCTGTACCGACTCGGTGTTTATTCCCGAAGCGTTGGAGGGTAAGTGCTTTACCCTTTCTTGTGGGGCTGCCAACCAAGAGACATGGGTGTATGTGAATGGTGATTCTGTCGGCTACCACGCGGGCGGATATACCGCTTTTGCGTTTGATCTTACCCGCTATTGCCGCGTAGGGCAATGGAATCATGTGCGTATGGTGGTAAGCAACGAATACAACGAGAACATCCCCCCTCTTTCTGCTGATTTTACTTTCTTCGGCGGGCTCTATCGTGATGTGGTGCTGACTGCGACTTCACCGTTGCATTTTGCCACCACGCACTTTGCTACTCGCGGGGTGTATGTCTCCACTCCGTCTGTCTCACAAGAGAAAGCCACTGTGCAGATTGAAGCCTTGGCAGAGGGCAAAGGCAACGTGGAGTTCGTTGTCAGCGGGCACGGTTTCTCAAAGACTATCCGAAAAACAATAAAACAGGGCAAAGTCCGTGCGGAACTGACCATCCCTAATCCCGCCTTGTGGACTCCTGATACGCCTAATCTCTATGCGGTGGAGTGCCGTCTTTATGACAAGCATGGTCGGCTGCAAGATGAGGTGAAAGAGCAGTTCGGCTTGCGCTGGTACGGCTTCGGCGAGGACGGAATGTTCTACCTCAATGGCAAGCAGACCAAACTCATCGGTACCAGTCGCCACCAGTGCTACAAGGGGTTGGGCAATGCTCTGCCCGACTCACTGCAACGCCGTGATATCATGCTTATCAAGGCGATGGGGGCGAATTTCCTCCGTGTGGCGCACTACCCGCAAGGAGAGTATATTATGCACTTGTGCGATAGTATCGGCTTGCTCTGCTCTGTGGAGATTCCGCTGGTCAATGCCATTACCGAGACCGAGGCTTTTGCACAGCGTTGCGAGGATATGCTTGCCGAGATGGTGTGGCAGAACCGCAACCACCCGTCGGTGGTGCTGTGGGCGTATAGCAACGAGATACTGCTCCGCCCACCGTTCAAGAGCGATACTGCCCGCCATAATATCTATTGCGAGTATGCTGCGGCTCTCTGCCGTCGACTCAATGCGCATCTCCATGTGTTAGACCCCGCCCGACCGACAATGATTGTTCTGCACGATAATTTCAAGGAGTACAATAAATATGGTTTTCCTCTGGCTGCCGATGTGGTTGGACTGAATATCTACAGTGGTTGGTATTCGGGTATCTTCTCCGGCTTGGATAGAACCATAGAGCGTGTGCATACGGCTTTGCCTGGCAAACCGCTGTTGCTTACCGAGTTCGGCGCCGACTGCGATCCGCGTATCCGTACCGCTTTCCCTGAGCGGTTCGACTACTCGATGGATTACGCTCTGCTTTTCCATAAGCATTATCTGCCATTTATTCTGAATTGCGATTACCTTGCGGGCGGTATGGTTTGGAACTACAACGATTTCCATTCCGAGGCGCGTCTTGGGGCATTGCCGCACTACAACTGCAAAGGACTGGTTACTTCCGACCGCCAGCGTAAACTGACCTATTTCTATTATCAGTCTGTGCTGCGCAAGGACAGTGTCGGACTGCATGCGAAAGATACATTGCAGCAGATGTTACGCCTGCCGCAAGCGACGTCTATGCCGTTGCGTGTCAATATGGGCAGCCGCTGTTTCTTTACGGACGATAGTGCGCATATCTGGCAGCCCGAGCAGGCGTACCAAGAGGGTGGCTGGGGCTACGTAGGCGGGGAACCGTTTACCAAGAAAACCAAGTACGGGCAACTGCCTTCTGCCGATGTGGACATACTCGGCACTGACCAAGACCCGCTTTATCAGACTGCCCGTGTAGGGATAGAGGCGTTCCGTGCCGATGTACCTGCGGGCAAATACAAAGTAGTGCTGCATCTGGCGGAGTTGGAGAGCGAAGAGCAGGAGCAGATGTCGGTTTACAACCTTGGCAACGAGGCAATAGATACGGGCTTCCGCGGAAGGGAAATGATGGTGCAAGTACAAGATACCGACCCCGTTACGGTCAACCTCACCCGCCAATACGGCAGATACCGTGCTGCGGAACTGCACTACACGGTGGAGGTCGAGGGCAACGAGGGAATACATATTACTTTCCGTCCCATTAAAGGCGAGACTATCCTCAATGCCGTAGAGATAGTCAATTTGTAAATGTGTAAATTAGCAAATTTGTAAATTAACGGAGCATATACTCATTTACAAATTTACAAATTCTTGCGATACGCACTCGGCGTCATACCGTAGCGTTTGCTGAAACAGCGGATAAAGTAACTCGGTGTGTTGTACCCTGCTATGTAGGCTATTTCGGCAATAGATTTCTCTGGTGCGTCTTTTAGCAGGGTAGCGGCGCGTTGCAGGCGCATTTCGGCTATCAGTTCGTTGGGTGTTTTCCCCGTTGCGTCTTGTAGTTTGGTATATAGTCCTGTGCGGCTCATACACATTTCTTGTGCTAATCTGTTAATATCAAAATCCGCGTCATCGAGGTGTGCCTCGATGATGTTCTGTACTTGTGTGGCAAACAGGAAACGTTCGTTTTGCAGCCGTTCGCGCATTTGGCGCAACTGCTCGTTTTTCTTTGTCAATTGTGCTTCCTGCTCAGCCAAACGGGCTTTTGTCTTGCGCAAAGCACGTTGCAGAATGTATCCGCCGGTTGCCAGTACTGCGCAGACAATCAGGGTGATAAATAATGTTTTTGCCCACCATGTCTCGTACCAATGTGGTTCTACAATGATGTGTAGCCGATAGGTGTCGCCTATGTTATCTTGCAGCAGGAAGTCATATTCTCCGGGTGTCAAGTTGGTATAGGTTGCGCTCTGTGCAGCGGTGGCGGGTTGGCGGTTGGTGTCAAACCCGTCCAATCGGTAATAGAGTTGCGGGCGCAGTATGTTGCTGTACGATGAACTGCCGAATCGGATTGTCAGCACGTTCTCGTTAGGCTGCAGATATAGCGTGTCCAATACGGGCAGCCCTTGCGTAATCTGCCGCACCTTGCCGTCGCTGTTGCGGATCGTGATACTCACGGGAAAGATATGTACCGGTTTTCCCGGTGTCATTACGTCTCTTAGGCAGAAACGGCACATTCCGTCGATTCCGCCTACATAAACCATCCCTTGCGGGGCGGCATAGAGACTTTGCTCGGTGAGTATCTCGAGGGGAAAGCCCGTTTTGCCGGTCAGATAGCGCACGTCTGTGAAATCGGCAGACACTATGGTCAGACCTACCGAGGTGGCGATGATGTAGTACTCGGGTGTGGTTACTATGTCAATCACGCTGCGGCTGTCTAAGCAGGCATTGAGTTCGGCAAAAGGTTGCCAAACGCCTGCTCCCGGATTAAAGCGCAGAATGCCATCTATTGTCCCTGCTAATAGGTGTCCTTCGGTGTCGTTGCCGAATACATGGACGGGTTTCGGTATCGTATAGGCAGTGAGTCGGCGGGTGGGGATATGATAGGCGTAGGTCAGGTGTTGGCGGGCAAACCATAGTATGGAGTCTTGCCGGTAGAGGTGTGCCAACTCGCCGGATATACTGATTGAATCCGGTGTCGAAAACTCGCCCGTACTACGTTGCAGCAACCCTATACCCCGCTCTGTGGAGAAGAAAAGCGTATCTCCATATTCGACCAATTCGCGCACGCGGTTATCGGGCAGACAGCCCTCTTCTGCGGTGTAGGTACGCAGGTGCTTTGTGCGGGTGTCCATCGTGATGAGTCCGCCTTGGTGTGTACCCATATAGAGCAGGTGTCGTTTTTCGTCCAACAGGAGCGATTTGATCGCCGGTTGGGGTGTGGATGCATCTATGCGGATTTGTTCTATTGTGCCATTGGGGTGCAGTACGTTCAGTCCTCCGCCGTTCGTGGCAATGTAGATAGTGCCGAGGCTGTCGGAGAGGATACTGTTGACGATAGGGTAACTGAGCGGTTGCCTTTTCTCCGTGCCTGCACCATAATATGTATAGATAGCATGGCGTGGATTATACAGGTCAATCGCCCCGAAGAAACTGCCTATCCATAGTGTCCCCTGTTCGTCGCAGGTGATAGCCCGTACAGAGAAAGGATAGTCATCGGGTATCCCTTGGGCAAAAGGCTTGGCGTGCATATCGGTGGCATCAATGCACATCAGTCCGCTGTAGGTACCAACCCAGTAGTTGCCTTCGTGGTCTTCAGCGATAGTACGCACGTCGCTACCGGCAATGATCTGTTGCCGGTCGCCCGTCGGACGCAGACACCATAGTCCGTCTGTGCGCGAGCATAGCCAGAGGTTCTGACGGCTGTCGCGGAAAATCTGTACCACTGAGGGAATGGCGATATGTTGCAACAGACGCCCGGCGGTGTTGTACAGCGATACCCCCTCGCGGTTGCTGACAATGATCTGCTCTGCCGATTCATAGATGGCCATAGGGCGTGAAATGAAAAAGAGCGGACTGAGGGTCGTACCATCGTAGGCAAAGAGAGTGTCGCGTGCGGCTATCAGAAAACGCCCCCGCCCGTACACTACGGCTTGTACACCCGTAGAATCCACTACAGAGAGCCGCTCTGTATGCAGGTCTAACCGAAGAACGCTGCTTCCGCTGCGGAAAAGCAGATTGCCGTGGCGGTCTCCGCATACGGTATGGATATAATTGTTGCGTATAAGCGGGTTTTCCGTTTCGTCGCCGCGGAATATACGGCAGTCGTTGCCGGCAATGCAGTTCAAGCCGTCCCGTGTGGCGACCCACATACGTCCGTACTCATCTTGGTAGAAGGCGTTGATACTATAGTGCGACAATCCGTCTTCTACACCGAAATGTTCCATCGATGTTGGAATGGCATACATAAGAATGGACCATACGGACAGAAATGCAATGATTAGAACCCTTTTTATAGCAAAATCGTACAACATTTTATAATGGTTTTGATATGCAAAGGTAGCGTAATTTTGGGAAATATGCAAATTTCTCGGCTATTGTTCTTGCTCTATACCCGAAAATACCGTAATACATTTATATTCTGTATTTTCCGTAGTTATCATACCCTACTGCTGACCTCATAATACCCATTACGTAGAAAAGACGTAGAAAAGACGTAGAAAAGACGTAGAAAGGACGTAGAAAGGAAACGTGGATAGGTATAGGATAAATCATGTGTAATTTTTGTCAGAATATGATTGTCTTGACCGCTTGATGAATATAATAATCGTACATATGGATGTGTTTTGTACAAAAATGCAATTATTTTGAATTTTATTGGTACTGCTATTGCGGATATTGTTGTAATTTTGCAGCGGGTTCGGAAGGCACAGAAAGATATTCTGTCGGCAGCCTGCTTGTAGTATTGGAAATGATGATATTATCTAATATATGAAAAAGATATTTCTCGGATTGTTATGTGTGCTGTGTTCGGCTCTTGTTTGGGCGGACGTACAGGGCGTGGTGCGCGATGAGCAGGGGGAACCGCTTATTGGTGTGTCGGTGCTGATAGAGGGAACGACACAGGGCACGATTACCGACTTTGACGGTAAATTCTCGCTTAATGCACCGGAGGGACAGACGCTCGAAATCAGTTATATGGGCTACCGCACGGAGCATGTGCGTGTGGGTAAGGATGCGTTGTCTATTGTATTAAAAGAGGATACGAAGACGCTTGACGAGGTGGTGGTAGTGGGTTATGGTACGCAGAAACGCTCCGACCTGACGGGTTCTGTGGCATCGGTGAAAGCCGATGATGTGAATGCCGTGCCGACCAGCAGTGTGGCAGAGATGCTCCGCGGACAAGCGGCGGGTGTGGTGGTAACACAGAACAGCGCACGTCCGGGCGGACAGTCGGATATAGTGATCCGCGGCAAGAAATCGCTCACTGGTGGCAATGCGCCTCTTTATATTGTGGATGGTACGCCGGTGGACAATATAGACGACTTCAATGCGCAGGATATCGAGTCGATCGAAGTGCTGAAAGACGCTTCGGCGCAGGCTATCTACGGTGCGCGGGCAAGCAACGGCGTGATACTGGTTACCACGAAGCGCGGTACTGAGGGCAAGACGAGTGTGGACATCAACGCCTACGCAGGTGCGCAAATGGTGAAGCGCAATTTTGACCTCTACAACGGTGCGGAATGGGTGGCACTCAAGCGCGAGGCGAACCGTTCGTTTGTCTATGACCCTGCGACCAAAACCGCTACGGGTGAGTATCAGGACGATGTCGCGCTGTTCGGCAATATGTATCAGAACCTTGTGGATGAGAACTATACCAACTGGGAAAACTTGATGATCAAGCCCGCCTTGCAGCAGAAATACGATGTGAGCGTGCGCACGGGCAACGACCGCACCAAGATGTCGGCGGCACTCGGTTTCTTCGATCAGGAGGGTATGATCGCTCCTGCCAACTACCGCCGTTACAATGCGCGTTTCGATGTGTCGCAGAAACTCGGCAAGCGGGTTACAGTCGGTATGAAAGCCAATTATGTACACAGCGACCAAAAATCCGAAGACTCCGATTTTGCCAAAGTACTGACCGAGTCGCCGTTGCTTAGTGCCTATGATGCCGATGGCAATATGCTGTCGCTTCTGGCGGACAGCAAGTGGAGCCCGCTGTGGAACAATGCGCACTATACCTCGGACAAGAAGACCGACCGTTTTATGCTCGGGTTGAACCTCGACTGGAACATCTGGGGCGGACTGACCTACCGGCTTAATACTTCGGTCAACTATCGCAACCAGGAGCAGGGCACTTATCAGGATTCTCAACATGAAAAGGGAAGTTCGGTAGGCGGAGCAGCGGCTATTGCCAATACCCGATACACCGACTATCTCTTGGAGAATATCCTCGGCTACGACCATACATGGCAGGACAAACACCATTTGAACATCACTTTGGTGCAATCCATAGAGGCAATCCGTACCACCAAGACCACTACAAGCGGTTCGGGCTTTGCCACCGATGACCTTGGCTATAATAATATATCAGCAGCATCAATCACCAACCCGACCGTGCGTACCATCACCCCTCGTCACTTAGTTAGTTTTATGGGGCGTGTCAACTATAGCCTGATGGACAAGTACCTCTTTTCGGTTAGCACCCGTGTGGACGGCTCCAGTGTGTTCGGCAAAAATAGCAAATGGGGTGTCTTCCCCGCCGGGTCGTTTGCATGGCGTATCAACCAGGAGGACTGGTTGGTGGATGTGAACTGGCTGACCAACCTCAAACTGCGTCTGTCTGCGGGGTCGGTGGGTAACCAGGCTATCTCGCCCTATCAGACACAGGGACTCGTGGATAGTTATTATATGCAGTTCGGCGACGGGAATGCCCTGGTGGGCTATTTGCCGTCGGGACAGTTGCAGAACCCCGACCTGAAGTGGGAGACTACCACAAGTTACAATGTCGGTGTGGATTTCGGTTTCCTGCGCGACCGTATCATGGGTACGGTGGAGTACTATCGCTCGAAAACCACCGACCTGCTCGTAGAGAAGAGCATCAACCAAACGACGGGATACAATACCCAACTTGTGAATATGGGTTCGGTACTGAATCAGGGTGTGGAGATTACGGCGAACTTTGTTCCCATCAAGATAAAGAACTTTACATGGACGGTGGATGTGATCTTGGCACACAACCAGAACAAGATTCTCTCGCTCAATGGGGCTACGGGTATCGACGGCAAGCCGCTCAACGACGAGGCTAACGGCTGGTTCATAGGGCATAATATCAATGCTTACTACGATTATGTGTTCGATGGTATCTGGCAACTCGGCGATGACATTCCCGACTATGGCGGTACGTACCAACCCCAGCCCGGTGATATCCGTGTCAAAGATGTGAACAACGATGGCAAGATAGACGAGAACGACCGTGTGGTGATTGACCGCGATCCGAAATGGACGGCTTCGCTCGCTACTTCATTCAAATTCTACGGTGTGGATATATCGTTTGATTTCTATGGTGTCTATGGGGCGGTAAGGCAGAACAACTACCTCTATGCCAGCAACCAGGGCGGCGACCTGAAGGGTGTGCGCAACGGCATAAAAGTGGACTATTGGACAATAGAGAACCCGAGCAATACGGCTCCGCGTCCGAGAGACGGTAATATCTCCTATTTCTCGTCGCTGTCGTACCAGGACGCATCGTATTTCCGCTTGCGGACGCTGTCGGTGGGTTATTCGTTCCCCAAGAAACTGATTGCCAAAGCGAAGATGAGCAACCTGCGTATCTATTGCACGGCTTCGAATGTCTTTACCTGCACCAAATACCAGAGTTACAGCCCCGAAGCAAGTGCCGGCAGTTACCCCGAGCCACGCACTGTCATCGGCGGCATCAACCTGAGTTTCTAACCCGTTAAGGACCTTAAAGACCTTAAAGTCCTTAAAGACCCTATTCATTAAACAGCAAAAACAATGAAAAAGCATAGTGTATATATTCTCATAGTGGCATTGCTGCTGACCTCCTGCCACGACTGGCTGGACGAGAAAGTCTATACCCAACCTACAGGCGAGTATATCGTTTCCACCCCCTCGGGTATGGCGAGTGCGGTGCTGGCGATGTACTACAAAGACCGTGAGATCTTCCGCAATAACGATGACTCGGAGACGATACTCTGGATGAATATGCTTATCGGCGACGACATCACCTATTGCCGTGCGGGTGAGGGTATTCCGCAGTTCGGTCGCTATGAGAACCTGCTGCCTACCACCCCGAGTGTCGCCCGCTTGTGGCAATCTCAGTATGCTATGATCGGATATGCCAATATGGTGATTGCCGCAGCCGACAAGGTGGATATGACCGACCCGGTGGCGATACAGGCGGTAGCCGAGGCACGGCTCTTCCGGGCGCATGCCTACTTGCGCTTGCTCCAACGCTACGACAATATCTACCTCACTACACGGGTTACTACTCCCGAGAATGTGAACGACTCTGTTTCCTATACTCCTGCTGCCAAAGAGGATGTGTATGCCTTGATGGACGAAGACCTCGACTATGCTATTGAGCACCTTCCCCTGACAACCATACAGCCCGGACGGTTTACGCAGGGCGTGGCACGTCTGTTGCGTGCCAAGTCGGCGGCTTGGCAAGGCAAATGGCAAGAGTGTGCCGACCAGATCAATGCCATAGAGCAGAGTGGGGTATATACATTGCTCTCTAACCCTGCAGAGGTCTTCGATGCGGCTAACCTCAACCACTCGGAGGCAATACTCGTTTCGCAATGGAATAAGGCAACCGGCGGTTGGTTTACCAATACAGTTACCAATACCAACAGCGGGCACCGTATGTGTATCCATTGTACGCCGCAGTACAACCAGCAGAAAGGTATGCTCATCGACTATGCGTCGGGAGGCTATCCGTGGGGGCGTGTGTTCCCGAACCAATACCTGCTCGGTCTATACGACCAAGCGCACGACCTGCGCTATACCGCCTGGTATAAGACCGCCTGGACATACAACGACCCCGACAACCTGCCCCGCGGACGGCATTTGGGCGACACCCTTATCGCTACCACCCAGGCGGCGTATCTGAACGTGCATCCGATGTGCACCAAGTACAACGATTCCTATACCAAGGCTTCGCCAACCGATAACCAGTCGTTCAAGGATATTATTATCTATCGTCTCCCTGATGCCTATATCCTCGGTTGTGAGGCATATATCCACCTCGGAAGACAGGACTCGGCTGCCTATTACTACAACAAGACCTATACCCGTGCGGGCAATGCAGCGGAAACACGCCCCATCACCATCGGGATGCTTGCCGATGAGCAGGCACGCGAGTTGGCACTGGAGGGCGACCGCTGGAACTTCCTTAAACGGGAGAACCTGCTGGTCAAGCAGGTGCAGGCGCACGGCGGTGAATATGTCTATAGCGAGCGGTGGGGGGTGCTGAATAATGATACCATTATCCGCGACAACGTCAGCGACTACCACAACCGCTGGCCGATACCCCAAGCCCAACGCGACATTATGCACACCTTCCCGCAAAACCCGGGATACTGATTAATTTGTAATTTGTAATTTGTAATGATTGTCCTTAAAGTCTCTAACTAAAACCCAACAATATTATGAAAAAGATTTTCTCTTTGGCTTCTGTAGCCATTATGGCACTGAGTATCAACGCCCAAAACTTGCTCCTTGAGGAGTATTTCGAGTATGAGGCCGGCACCAACCTTATTACCGATACCATTACATCTTCCGACAATATCGATGGTGTAACGGGGTGGAGTACATCCGCTAACAAAAACTCGGGGCAAACGCGTTTCACTATTGCCGATGCACCGCTCACCTACGATGGTTATGCCGGCTCGGGCATAGGCAATGCCTTGCGTTTCACCCCGCAGTCCAAAACCGGACAATCTGTTTTTAAGAATTGGGGACACGGCGTATTGAACGACTCGACCATTTATATCGCTTTTATGATTCAGTTCCCCAAGCAGGAGGTCAATTACGCAAGTCCTGACTATTTCATGGGCATCAAGATGGAACCTACTGCCACGTCAAACAACTTTGCCGGTCGCTTATATGCATCTGTAGAGGCGATGGACGAGATTACGGGTGCACCTTTTACGGGGCAGGAGATTTCTTTCGGTATCAACAAGTCGAGTGATGGCAAAGCCGAATGGACGAACCCCGAGAACGAACCGTATTTCACCTTCGACAAGACTTATCTCATTGTGATGAAATACCATGTGGGCAAACTCAACGGCAAGACCGCCGCAGAGGAAAAGGGCAACTATGACGACGAGATGTGGCTCTATATCAATCCGACACTGGGCGCAGAACCCGCTACGGCAAACCTCTATCAGAAAGACCCTGACGGCAAAGACGCTTATCGTCTGTCCGGCAGTGGAAAGGAGATGGGTTCCTTGCGCGGTTTCTATCTGCGTGGCGGCGAACCGGGCAAAGCCAACACCATCGCACCCTATATCATTGACGGTATCCGCGTAGGTTATGCATGGGAGGACGTAATCGGCAAACAGACCGCTCTCAATAATCCCCGCACCGAGGCAAAAGCCACCAAGTCAATCGAGAACGGACAACTCGTTATACGCCGCGGCAACGCAACATATACCGTCCTCGGTACAGAGTTGTAAGCAGCATCTCCGGGGGCGCGGGCGCCTCGCCCGCGGAAAACAGGAACAATATGGAGGCAAAGCATCCTGCGTCGCCAAAAGAACTTGCCTGCTTGAATAATTTTTGATTGATTTTTTCGTGTATTTGTTTCAAAGCACAATGAAAAAGCGCATACTTTCGTTATTCGGTATTGTCGTAGTGGCAGGGACACTCTCTGCCGCTACACTCAATGCCAAGAGTTCGTACAACGGTGGGTGGGGTAGTTACAAGATCGACCTGGTCTCTACGCTCGGTGGCTACACCCCTGCGGAGAACGCCGCTTCCGACTATACCCGCACAGGTGCATGCGCTTGGCTGCGTGCCGACTCTACCGGTTTCTACCACGTGGCAAAAATCGATAACCGCTGGTGGCTCATCGACCCCGACGGCTATGCGGGCATCAATGTGGCTGTTACCAGTCTCGATGCCGGTGCCTTGCAAGACGACTATGATGTCTTGCGCCGCAACGGCTTCAACGGAACGGGCAATTTCATTGCCTCCGAGTCGCAAACCAAGAATAGCAACAACCTCTGGAACTATGGGCAGATGTCCTATACTCGGCGGTATAATTTCTATGTCAATTATCGCAAGGTGCGCCCGGACTATTACGATACGCCCGCTGAGGTCCAGAACAAAGCCGCCAATTATCTGCTGGTGCTTGACCCTCAGTTCGAGACCTTCTGCTATGCGCAAGCCAAAAGCAATTTCTCGCAGTACAGCAACGAACGCGACCTGCTTGGCTATTTCACCGACAACGAACTGCCGTTCAATATCCGCCAGTTGGAACTCGTTGTCTCCTCGCTTTCTGCGGGCGACCCTACTTACGACAGTACAGTCGTGTGGGCAGCACGCAACGGAGTGAATTTGTCCGCACCCACAGAGGCGCAGAAAGAGGCATATGCTACCTATCTTGCGGAGCGGTATTACAGCGTAGTGGCAGGTGCTATCCATGCAGCGGCCCCGAATCATATGGTTCTCGGCAGCCGCCTCCATGGCGTACCACGCAGTATTCAGGGCGTGGTGGATATGTCGCACAAGTACTGTGATGTTACGTCCGTCAATTTCTACGACTATTTCTGCCCCAATGACCAGATTGCCAAAACCTCATGGACGAATGACCACCCCTGTCTCGTTACTGAGTTCTATACCAAGGATGTGCATTACAAGTCCGGCACACAGGAGGGCGCAGGTTGGTATGTCAATAGTCAGGCTGACCGTGGTCGATGGTATCAGAATACCTGCCTGCAACTATTGAAGAACCCCTGTTTCATCGGCTGGCAGTATTTCCGCTTTATGGACAACAATGACTCCAACAAAGGGCTCGTCTCTGCCACTCGCAAGGAATACACCGATATGACACAATACGCCGCCGAACTCAATTCGCAGGTCTATCGTCTCATTGATTTCTTCGACGGCACCAACCGTTGCCCGCAAGAAACAACCCTTACCCGCTGTCAGGTTGCACCCGTAGCCGATACCTACGTTACGTTGGGGGCTAACCAACAAGACACCCACGGCGCGGAGCAGACCCTGCTCGTGCGCTATTACGGCACCGAGAACCAACGCCGCGAGTCATTCCTGCGTTTCGACCTCTCATCGGTGGAAGCATTGATGCCCTATCTCAAAAATGCCGAGTTGCGTCTCACCTGTGCCGCTTCCGACGGCGAACCGCACAACCTGCTCGTCTCGGGCGTGGAAGACCCGTCATGGACGGAATCCCTCACAGGCGCACAGCGTGCTGCCAATGCTTCGTGGAAAAGCACCTACAACCGCCTTGCGTCCTATAAGCAAGCCTTCGTGGCAGATAGCACCTATACGTTTGATGTTACCCGCTGGGTACTCGACCACGCTGCTGCTCCATCGTTCAAACTGCATGCGCTTACCAAGACTGACGAGGCTGTATCTTTCTTCTCCCGCGAGAGCAAAGCGCAACCCCTGTTGATACTTACCTTCTACGGAGATCATATACTTCCCGATGCCATAGAGCATACTGTTGCCACTTCTCCTGCTACCAAAATCATCGAGAACGGGCAAGTCTATATCCTCCGTGCGGGCAACAAGTACACTCTTTTCGGTGTACCCCTCCCAAACAAACGATTCAAATAATCCTATAAAAACAATAACAACATGAAAAAACTTTTTCTTTCTATGGCAGCCGTGCTGCTGTCTTCCGTGGCTTTCGCCCAATCGTACACCCTCAATTTCGTAGAGTATTCTGCTACGGATAAAGATAGTGCCAATAATTATGTAAAATCCGTTGAGGCTATCTTTGGTGCAGATGCTACGGAGTATGTAGCGTCTATAGATGTACGTGATAACGTCTCTCCTGCGCGTCAAGGATGTGGCGCGAAATTTGGTTCACAGTCTAAAAAAGGTATCTTGAATTTTACTTTGGCGAATCCTACCGAGGTGGATTCTATCGTTATCTCTGCTGCTATGTACAGCCAAACCGAAGGCGCTGACGGCTTCAAGGCAATCAATGTGCTACTTACGGATACCGCTGCTTTCGCCCTTTCTGCAGGCAACAAAGTCTTTGAAGATTGCGTATGGAAACCAGTAGGCGTGGTTACGACTATCCGTATCAACCAAATCACGGCAGCAAATCAGCGTTTCTATGTGAAGAGCATCACCATTTACCCCAAGCAAGCAGAACCCGAGAACCCGACTGCCGTCAATACCGCTGTTGCTGAACCCGACAATCGTATCTACACCCTCCTCGGTGCTTACGTTGGCACAAACCTTGATGTTCTCCCTTCCGGTACCTACATCCTCAACGGCAAAAAAATCATCAAGTAAAAATTAACGTTTAATTACACGTTAATTAACGTTTCTATATCTCTTCATAACAATGAAAAATCTCTTTGATATTAAAGGCAAAGTAGTCGTCCTCACGGGCGGCTGCGGGGTTCTCGGACAAACGATTGCGCGCTATCTCGCTGAGCAGGGCGCACACATGGTCATCCTCGATATGAACGAGGAAGTAGGTAAATCTTTCGAGGCGGAACTCTCGGCTGTTACACCCGCCATGTTCCTCCGTACGAATGTCCTTGATGCCGACATCTTGGAGCAGAACAAGCGCGACATCCTTGCCCGTTTCGGTACGATTGATGTTCTGCTCAATGCGGCGGGCGGTAATATGGCGGCTGCCAATATCGCACCCGACAAAACGTTTCTTGATGCGTCTGACGATGCAATCCGCAAGGTGGTCGAACTCAATCTTTTCGGTACGATCCTGCCTACCAAAATACTCGGTGCTATCCTTTGCGAGAAGAAAGAGGGGACTATCGTCAATTTCTGCTCCGAGTCTGCCCTCCGTCCGCTCACACGCGTCTTCGGCTACGGCTGTGCCAAGTCGGCTATCGCCAGTTACACCAAGTATATGGCTACCGAAATGGCGCAGAAGTTTAGCCCACGTATCCGCGTCAACGCTATCGTACCGGGCTTTCTTATTACCAACCAGAACCGTGCTTTGCTCACCAACCCCGACGGCTCTCTTACTGCTCGCGGTGAGGATGTTATCCGCCATACTCCTGCCGGACGTTTTGCCGTACCCGAGGAACTCTGCGGCACTATCCACTACCTCATTTCCGAGGCATCCTCTTTCGTTACGGGTGCCTTGAGCGTCGTGGACGGAGGCTTCGATGTCTTCTCTATCTGATCCCTGTATAGCATCTGTATAGAAGGAGTAGGTGATTAGTAGGTGATTAGTAGGTGATTAGTAGGTGATTAGTGGGTGATTAGTGGGTGATTCTGCATAGGATAGGTGATGTTTACCCTGCAGTTGGTGCCAAGTTTTCCACCGGGGACGCGGACGCCTCGTCCGCGGTATTTGGACCGTTGAAACGTATAGGATGTGTGGAGACGACGCGTCCCGCGTCGTCAAACAGCCACTGTTGGTATATTTTCCTCTATTTTTCTTGCCGCCCCGCGGCATAGGAAACAACTCACCCGCCCTGCATATTAATTGTTAATTTTTAATTGTTACTTCAAATGATTCAAACAATGCGCTGGTACGGACCCAATGACCCCGTTCGTCTTGCAGATATCCGTATGGCAGGTGCCACGGGGGTAATAACCGCCCTCCATCATATCCCCAACGGGGAAGTCTGGTCTGTTGGCGAGATACAACGCCGCAAAGCAGAAGTGGAAGCCGCGGGCTTGGAGTGGACAGGCGTCGAGTCCGTTCCTGTCCATGAGCATATCAAAACGCAGGAGGGCGACTATCTGCGTTATATTGATAACTACAAGCAGACCCTCCGCAATCTCGGCGCATGCGGTATCCGTATGGTTACCTACAATTTTATGCCCGTGCTCGACTGGACGCGCACCAACCTCGACTATATCTTCCCAGACGGCAGCCACGGACTTATGTTCGAAAAAGCCGCCTATATGGCATTCGACCTCTATATCCTCCGTCGTGAGGGGGCGGAAACCGAATACACCGCCGAGGAGATTGCCCGTGCCAAAGCCCGTTTCGACCGGATGACGGACGAGGACAAGCAGCGTCTTACTCGTACAATGATTATGGGCTTGCCCGGTGCGGAGGAGTCGTTTACGCTGGAGCAGTTCCGCGAGCAACTCCTGCGCTACAGGGGTATCACTCGCGAGCGATTGCAGCAGAACCTGATTTTCTTCCTGCGCGAGGTTTGCCCTGCGGCAGACGAAGCGGGTGTCTCGCTGGTTATCCACCCCGACGACCCGCCTATGCCTATTATGGGCTTGCCGCGTGTTCTGTCGTCGGCTGACGATTTCCAAGCCCTCATCGATGCCGTGCCCAACAAGAGCAACGGCCTCTGTCTCTGTACGGGCTCTTTCGGCGGTGCCGGAAAGCACGACTTGGTCGGAATGATGCGCCGTTTCGGCGATCGTATCAATTTCGTACATCTCCGTGCCGTTACTCAGACCACGGAGGGCGATTTCTACGAGAAATGGACGCTCGAGGGAGACCTTGATACCTATGAGTTTCTCCGTGCTATGGTGGAGGTGGAGCAGCAGCGTGGGTGCGCCATTCCCCTCCGTCCAGACCACGGACATTGTATCTGCGACGACCTCGCTAAAGGTAAACGCACCAACCCCGGCTACACCCTCCTCGGTCGTCTCCGCGAACTCGCCGAAATACGCGGTATGGAAGCCGCCATCCGCCGTAGTTTGTAATAAAAACTGTATCGGATTGTTGTACAATCTGTAGAATTTGCGTACCTTTGCGCTACTATTCGAAAACGCATTGGGTATGATAGATGTAGAACAATTGGCATTGCAACGAAGTCGTTATCCCGATATGTCGGATGACGACTTCCGTTTTATGTTGCAGCAGGTGGATGGACGGCAGCGTACCGCCCGCAAACTGCCTGCGTTTGCCGCTTTGGACGATTGGTGGTATCCTGTTCGTCTGTCGTGCGAACAATGCTCTTCAGAGGCTACTGCGCGCTACAAAGCCCTGCTTGCCGCTACGCACCCGCTTTTGCAACCGCAAAGTTCGGTTTGTACCGATCTGACGGGAGGCTACGGAGTGGATTCGTATTTCTTCGGACAGGTTTTCGGGCAGGTGGATTATGTGGAGCGGAATGAAGAGTTGTGCCGTATTGCCGCACATAATTTCGGATGGTATGCGCCCAGTATACGCATACATAATATGGACGCCGAGGCGTATCTTTCGGATATGTTGCCGTGCGACTTGCTCTTTGTTGACCCTGCACGGCGCGACCGCAATGGTGGGAAAGTGTTCCGTTTGGAGGATTGTGAACCCAACTTGGTAACGCTCCTGCCGCTTTTGCAGCAAAAGGCAAAAGTGCTGATGTTCAAACTCAGTCCGATGCTCGATATTACGGCGGCTCTGCGTGCTTTGTCCGCCGCTGCTTGGGATACGTATGTGGTGGCGGTGGATAATGAGGTGAAAGAGGTGTTGCTGCTCTCTGCTGCCGACAGTGAACCCCGGCTGACTGCCGTGGATGTGCCTGCACAATGGCAGCCTGGGTCGCCTTATACATCCCTTTCGGTGGACAGAAATGCAGAACGTAATGCCGTCGCTGCCATAGCGGACGCAATCAAACGCTATATCTACGAACCCAATGCCGCTATACTCAAGGCGGGGCTCTATAATTACGTGGGTGCGCATTTCTCTATAGCCAAGTTATCGCCTAACACCCACCTCTATACATCCGATGAGTTCATAGCGGACTTCCCGGGACGGGTATGGGAGACCTGTACGCCCGACGAACCTTTGCGGCAATGCAATATCGTAACCCGCAATTATCCTCTCTCGCCCGAGCAACTGAAAAAGAAACTTCGTGTGCGCGATGGGGGCGAGTGGTATGTTATAGCCGCCCGGGTGGGAAATAAACCGACTTATGTTACTGCCAAACGGGTATAACCCGTTGGAAAAATGGAGGTTAATGGCAAATTCCTGCATTTTAATGGCTCGCAGATTTGTGTATATCAATAAAAAGTTGTAATTTTGCACGCTTTTTCGGGTTCGGGCTCACAAAAGTCGCCATAGGCAGCGTATGAAATCAATGCACAAAATGCGTTATTAGCAGCGTCAAAGACCTATCAAGCCGCCCTGCACGATGTAATCTAATAAAAATTGTGATAATGTACGCAATTGTAGAAATGAAAGGTCAGCAATTCAAAGTAGAGGCTGGCAAAAAGTTGTTCATCAACCGTATGGACACCGAGAAAGGTGCCGAGGTTGTGTTCGACAACGTGTTGCTCATTGACAACGATGGCAACATCACTGTAGGTGCTCCGTATGTAGAGGGAGCAAAGGTAGTATGCGAAGTACTCGACAACGAGTGCCGTGCTGAGAAAATCCTCGTTTTCCACAAGAAACGTCGCAAAGGCTACCGTAAATTGAACGGTCATCGTCAGGACCTGACGAATATCGTAGTTAAAGAAATCGTTATTGCTTAAAAGAAAGGAACAGAGATTATGGCACATAAGAAAGGTGTCGGTAGTTCTAAGAACGGCCGTGAATCAGAAAGCAAACGACTTGGCGTGAAAATCTGGGGCGGACAATTCGCCAAAGCAGGTAATATCATCGTACGCCAACGCGGTACTGTACACAACCCTGGTGAAAATATGGGTATGGGTAGCGACCACACACTCTACGCTTTGGTAGATGGCGTGGTTACATTCCGCAGAAAGAAAAACAATAAATCCTACGTCTCTATCCAGCCGATAGCAGAGGCTTAATCGGCGAGAGAAACAGGTGTATTTTGATTTCTCCTACCGGTTGCTTCGGCAATTCGGCAGGAGAAATTTGTTTTTAATAAGAAGTAAAATTATGCTAACGCTAAAACAGATCTACGACGATAAAGAGAAAGTAATCGCCGGATTGGAAAAGAAACATTTCGACGGTGCACGCGAAGCCATTGAGCAGGTTATCGCATTGGATGCTGAGCGCAAGACTGCCCAGCAAAAGAAAGATGCAGCGGCTGCCGAGATGAACAAAATATCGAAATCCATCGGTATGCTGATGGCACAGGGCAAGAAAGACGAAGCCGAGCAGGCCAAGGCACAGACCGGTACACTCAAACAGGATATTGCCGCCTACGATGAGCAGATGGCGAAAGCCGAACAGGCGCAGCGCGACTTGCTGCTCACTATCCCGAATGTACCCTACGAGTTAGTGCCGCAGGGGGCAAGTGCTGAAGATAACCTTGCTGTCAAAGTAGGCGGGTTCGCCACAGGTGCACGTCTGAAAGTGCTGGAACAGGATAATGCTTTGGCGTTCTCTGCCGAAGGTGCTGCCATCGCTTTGCGCGACTGGCCTTCTGAAGAAAACCCCGAGCCTGCCAATGCCAAACTGCCGCACTGGGAACTGGCGAAGAAATACAACCTGATAGATTTCGACCTCGGTGTGAAGATTTCGGGTGCAGGTTTCCCCGTCTATATTGGTCAGGGAGCACGCCTGCAACGTGCGCTCATCAACTTCTTCCTTGCCGAGGCGAACAAGGCAGGTTACACCGAGATTATGCCGCCGACGGTTGTTAACCAAGCCAGCGGTTACGGCACAGGGCAACTCCCCGACAAAGAGGGACAGATGTACCATTGTGAGGTGGACGATCTCTACCTGATTCCTACGGCAGAGGTGCCCGTTACGAACCTTTATCGGGATGTAATCATCGACGAGGACAAACTGCCTATCAAGAACTGCGCCTATACCGAGTGCTTCCGTCGTGAGGCAGGGTCGTACGGCAAGGACGTGCGCGGTTTGAACCGTCTGCATGAGTTCTCAAAGATTGAGATTGTACGTATCGATACTCCCGAACACAGTGATGCCAGCCACAAAGAGATGCTGGCACACGTAGAGGGCTTGCTCAAGAAACTGGAGTTGCCCTATCGTATCTTGCGTCTGTCTGGTGGCGATATGTCGTTCACAGCGGCTATCTGTTATGACTTTGAGGTCTATTCCGAGGCGCAGCACCGCTGGTTGGAGGTTTCCTCTACATCGAATTTTGATACCTATCAGGCGAACCGTCTCCACTGCCGCTATCGTAGTGCAGCCGACAAGAAAGTGGCTATTGCACATACGCTGAATGGTTCGGCACTCGCTCTGCCGCGTATCGTGGCTGCCTTGTTGGAGAACAACCAGACCGAAGATGGTATCCGTATTCCTGCAGCCTTACAGCCGTTCTTTGGCAGCGATATGATTCGCTGATAGTTGGTATTCAAGTGATAAAAAGACCGCTCTATGTACAGTAGGGCGGTCTTTTTTTATTTCTGTTTAGTAAGAAAAAGAATATAAAAATAGCGAAATATAAAATAATGGCACTATATTTGTCGCTATTTGGAATATACGGATGTGGGTTCGTATAACCAATTATTAACCTCTAAATTCTATGTGTATGAAACGTATTTTTCTTCTTATGGGCATAGCCCTATCGGCTGTATTCTTTCACCGGTCGGATGTACAGGCATGTACGGGTATCACTTTGCGTACGGAGCAGGGCGAGGTGGTTACAGCACGCACCATTGAATGGGCGGCTGAGGCACTGCATAGCGGTTATGTGGTGGTGCCACGCGGGTATAAGCAGCAGTCTTTCTTGCCCGATGGTACACAGAACGGCAAACGTTTTACCGCCAAATATGGCTATGTGGGGCTCACTGTAGAGCAATCCGAGTTTGTGATGAACGGAATGAATGAAGTGGGTTTGGAGGCAGGCTTGTTCTATTTCCCTGCGTATGGGCGGTATGAAACCTACGATGAAGCATTAAAAGCACAGACGATAAGCGATTTCCAATTGGTAGCCTGGATATTGAGTAGTTTCAAAACCATAGATGAAGTGAAAACCGCTTTGCCGTTGATACACGTGGTGGGGATAGATCCACGCAGTTCTACTGTCCATTGGCGGGTAACAGACCCTAGTGGACGGCAGATTGTGATAGAGATAACGGACGGGCAGGCGCATTTCTATGAGAATACGCTGGGTGTGCTTACCAATGCACCGGGATTCGAGTGGCATCTGACCAACTTGAACAATTACATCAATCTTTCAACGGGAACGATCAGTACGCGCAGAATAGGCGATTTGGCACTTAACGCCTTTGGCGGAGGCGGAGGATTGCACGGTATCCCCGGTGATATGACTCCTCCTTCGCGCTTTGTGCGGGCGGCTTTCTTCCAGGCATCGGCACCCAAAATGGAAACTACGGATGAGACGGTAACGGAGGCGTTCCATATCCTCAACAATTTTGATATACCTGTCGGCGTGCAGTTTGCTGACGGGCAAGCGGTTGCCGATATACCGAGTGCCACCCAATGGACGGTTGTGTGCGACCTGCAGGGCAGACGGCTTTATTACCGCACAATGTATAACTCAACTATACGCTGTATAGATTTGAGTAAGATCAATTTTCGTAGAGTAAAATATCAGTCGGCACCGTTGGATAAGGAAAAGAGACAACCCATAGAACAAGTGGTGATACAATAGAAAAACAGGGGCTGCTTACGATAAGGTAGGCAGCCCTTGTTGTTTTTCGGAAACAGCAGGATTTACTCTGCGTTTGCGTCTGTGTTCTCGCTTTCGGCGTTGAAATCAGCAGCGGGAGCAGCGGTCTGCTGCATAGCGTCGGCAGCCTCTTCCACCTGCTTGGTGATTTGGCTCTCGTTGGTGTTGTCCTGATGCTGTTTGCCCTTGCTGAAACCTACGGCAGCAATGCTCAGTACCACGATGATGGCGATGAGCGTCCATGTCGTTTTCTCCAAGAAATCAGCCGTCTTGGGCGCACCCATCACTTGGTTCCCGCCCGCAAAACTATTGGCCAATCCGCCGCCTTTGCTGTTCTGTACGAGTACCAACAAGGTCAGCAGTATGGCTGCAATAACGATAAGAATGGTAAGAAAAATATACATAGTAGTTTATCAATTAAATTTCACTTAGGGCTATACACTATAGCAATGTGCAAAGGTACTGCTTTTTTTTGATTCTTACAAATTATTTGCCCAAAACCTGCCCAAAACCCCTTACATCTTGCGTATTTGCTGAAATATGGATACACACAAAACGGGAGAATTGCTTCTCCCGCTTCCTTTCCATAGTTAGTGTTGATCAGTCGTTTATTGGATGTCTATGACACGACTCGGATTTTTCTTAACCGTCGGATCGAGTTTGGGCAATTCGATGCGGAGAATACCGTCGTTCACCTTTGCCGAAATCTCGTCTTTGTTTACATTGTCCGGCAGCAAGAGCGATTGCTCGAAACGACTGTAAGAGAACTCATGGCGCAAATACTTGCAGTTGCACTTTTTCTCGTCTTTCTTGTCGCAGTTGCAGTCCTTGTCGTTCTTCTCTTCTTTCTTCTCTACGAGAATAACCAACTCGTCTTGGTCGTTTACGTGGATGGAGAAATCGTCCTTGGTCATACCCGGAGCGGCTACTTCTACATGGTAAGCCTTATCGTCTTCCAACACGTTAATAGCAGGTGCTGCGGCATTTGTATTGTGCATTAGAGGCCATTCCTCACTGAAAAAGTCATTGAACATACTCGGTAACCAGTTTTGGTCATTTCTTCTTGATGGTAACATAGTAGTAAAATTTAATAGTTGGTTTAGTGTCTGCGGTGGTAAGCAACTCTTGCAGGGGTTCTGTACCCCAGTGTTCTTGCTTCACTCATCGTGGCATTCGCCTTATACAAATCAACTTTTGTGCCAATGCCCGCTATATGCCATTTTGACGCCATAATAAGACAAAATGACATATAATGCGCTGATAATCTGACATATATGGCACATATTCCAGCCTGACTGTAATCTCTGTATCCTTATGCTCTCAGGTCTATGTCATTCGTATGTGATTCGTATGTGATTCGTATGTTATTAGGCGGTTTTTGCTTGTATTTCAAGCAGTTATGTGTGCACCTTTTTTGTTTGTTTACCTTGTTGTGAATTAACTTCTTTACAATCAATGGATTACAACGAAAGAGGCTGTCCGACTATATTTGTCAGACAGCCTCTTTTGAATGTTCAGATAGATTTTCTATTAACGATGTCTTCTATACCGTGGCTTCGATATTCCAGACGAAAGCACGGACACCCACTTCCTTGTTACGCATATCGAGTTTCTCTACCGCTTCGAGGAGCGAAGGCACCTTGTCGTCGTCCACCACGGTGATGACGCACGAGTTCATCTCCGGCCATGCATGGGTGCCGCGTCGCGGGTCGCCGTCGTGGCTGCCGCGTCCTTGCACCTGCTCAAAGAATGTAAAACCGCGTATTTCCAATGCATCAAGCATATATTCCACACGCTCGGTGTTGGCCTGGTTGAATATAATCATTACAGACTTCATAAGCAATTTGTAAATTTGTAAGTTTGTAGATATGTAAATGTGCAAACGGAATTTACAAATTTCCTAATTTACACATTTACACATTGTTTTTATTTTTCCAACTCGGTAGGAGTAGTCTCGGGGAAAACGGTGGCTTTAGCCTCTTCCACAGCGGGTGCCTGCTCTTTCTTTACCTTGATATTCATAAAGATAAAGCCCTTTCGCATACGGCTGATTCTGTCGCGTTCGCCATGGCGGGACATCAGTGCATAGAGGGTCGGAACCATAAAGAAGGTCAGCAACGTGGATACCAACAGACCGCCTATAACGACGATACCCATAGGTTGCCACATCTCACTACCTTCGCCGTTGGAGATAGCCATCGGGACCATACCGAGGATAGTGGTGAAAGCGGTCATCAAGACAGGACGCATACGGCTTCTACCCGCCATCACAACGGCTTTGTTCAGTTCCACACCTCGCTCACGGAGCAAGTCGATATAGTCAATCAGCACAATACCGTTCTTTACCACGATACCCACCAACATAATCAGACCCAACGCACCGATCATATCCAGCGAACGCCCCGTCATCCACAATGCCATAACCACACCCGAGAGGGCGAAAGGAATGGTGAACATAATGACAAAGGGCTTCTTGAACGACTCGAACTGCGATGCCATCACGATATATACAAGGAGGATAATGAGTGCAGCCAAAAGTCCCATCTTGCCGAATGTCTCCTGCTGGTCTTCGTAGTCGCCCGCCAAACGGATAGTAACCCCTTGCGGAATATCCAACCGGTCGATTACCTCGTTTTGAATCTTCTGTGCCAATTCACCCAGCGGTACATTGTACGGGGTAACAGACACGGTTACAATACGCTGGCGCAGTTTGCGCTCAATGGTAGGCGGTGTCCAATACTCGCCGATGGAGCAAACCTCGGATAGTTTGACGCTCTTTCCTGCCGGGGTAGGAATGGTCAGGTCTTGTATCTTCTGGATAGTGTTACGATCCTGCTCCTGCAATCGGGCAACGATGTCGTACTCCGAACCGTCCTCTTTGAGGTAGCCGCATGCCATACCGTTTACACGGTTGCGCAGATAGGTGGAGATAGTGGCAGGAGTGAGTCCGAGTCGGCTGGCTTTCTCTTTGTCCACGGTGATCTTGATTTCCGGGCGTTCGTCGTCACGCGAGATAGTGGCATCACGTGCACCGGCGATGTCGTGGTTACACTTGGCTTGTATCTCTTCTGCCAAAAGCGAGGTGGCATCAAAATCATAACCATAGATCTCAATATCTACCGAGTTGGATGCCATTCCGCCGCCGTTAGAAGTGCTGACCTGGTAATCGGTAATCTCCGGATAGCGGGCAATCTCCTGACGGATAACCTCGGCAATCTCGAAGATACTGCGCTCGCGCTCATACTTCTTGCTGCAGCGGATAGTCATAGAGATCGTGTTGTTCATCGTAGAGGAGAACAGAGCCGACATACCGGAATCGTCGTTGCTACCGGCGGAGGTACTGATCAACTGTATTTCCGGCACCAGTTCCGTGAAACGTGCTTCGAGGGCGCGTGCGGTTTTGAGCGTTTCCTCGATACGTGTACCGCGTTGCAGTTTGATGGTAACAGACATACGTCCGTTATCCTGTTGCTGCATAAAGTCGGTACCAATCTGTCCGGTGATAGCCGGTATCATAGAGGCGACGAACAAGCCCAACAAAACGAGGAAAGTGATGGCTTTATGGTTCAGACACCACCCCAATCCTTTGGCATACTTGTCGTCAATCCAGTCCAAACCGCGCACCACGGTGCGATCGTACCATGATTTTTTGTTTTTGTCGTCATCAATCAGGTTACCGTTTTCGTCCACATGCACTTTGCGCGGTTTGAGCAACTTGCTCGCCAGCATAGGTGTCAGCGAGATAGCGATGAGTGTAGACGTGGAAGTAACAATGGTTACAATCCACCCCAACTCGCGGAACAAGATACCCGACATACCCGTCAGTGTAGTCAGCGGAACGAATACTGCAGCCAGTACAAGCGTGGTGGCGATAACCGAGACCCACACCTCGTTGGTGGCATATATAGCCGCCTCCCGAGGGTTCTCACCACGATCTACATGCTTGGTGATGTTCTCCAACACAACGATTGCATCGTCCACCACCATACCGATTGCCACGGTAAGCGAACATAGCGAAATGATGTTGAGCGACGAACCGACTAACTTCAGATAGATAAATGCCACAATCAACGATATAGGGATAGTCAGCGCAATAATCAGCGTTGCACGCCAGCGTCCGAGGAAGAACAGCACAACCAATACCACAAAGAGCAAGGCATATCCGATAGACTCTTTCAGTGAGTTGATAGAGTTCTCGATGTTTTCGGACGAGTCATAGATGAGTTTGAACTTCACATCCGACGGCAGTGTTTCCTGTATTTTAGCAATCTCTTTGCGTACATCGCGGCAGATCTGTACCGTATTGGCACCGGTCTGCTTGGTAATCATCAAGCGGGCGCACTCGATACCGTCCGTTTTCTCGTCCAGCGACAACTCTTTGATAGTATCTTTTACGGTAGCGATATCGCGCACATATACTTGTCGCCCGTCAGCAGTGGTGGTAACCACCAGATTGTTAATCTCCGACGACTCGACAAACTCCGAGCGTACCTCCATCTGGTATTGCTCTTTCTGCAGTTTCACCGTACCCGATGACATATTCAGGTTGTTGGCGGAGATAACGTTGCCTACATTCTCCACTGTCAGTCCGTAGGCATCAAGTTTTTGCTGGTCAAGATAGACATATACATACCGATCCGGCGCACCCGATACGGTCAAGTTACCGATACCGTCCACACGGTTCAACTGCGGGATAATCTCGTCATCGAGCATCTTGTCCAGTGCAGGATACGACTCATTGGCGGTAACGGCGTACTGGATAACCGGCATCATGGAGGTGGACAGACGCAGGATAATCGGGTTGGAACAACCGTCCGGAAGGTTGTCCTTGACAAGATCCACGTATGTTCGTACATCGTTGATGACCTCGTCCAGGTTCGTCCCCCATTCAAACTCAAGCGTTACCTGCGAGATATTATCTTTCGACTTGGAAGTCAGTTCTTTGAGGTGATCGACCGAGTTGAGCGAGTTCTCCATCACCTTGGTTACGTTGGTTTCCACTTCGGATGCGGATGCCCCCGGATAGGTGGTCATCACCGTAATATACGGAGGGTCCATCTCAGGAAACTGATCGACCGGCAACTGCACATAGCAGAAGATACCTATGATAATCACTGCCACAAAGATAAGGGCGGTGGTTACAGGTTTTTGGACCGCTGATTTATAAATAGCCATATTTAATTCAATTTGTAAATTTGTAGGTTTGTAAATGTATAAACAGAATTTACAAATTTCCTAATTTACACATTTACACATTGTCTTTACTCGCCGTCGGCAGTTTTGCCCGTGGTGATCTTGACGCCGTCCACAAGGCGTGATTCGCCTTTGGTAACAAGTTGCACGCCGTCCACAATCTCCGGTGCACTGATTTCCACATCATCTCCGAAGCGTTGTCCCATTTCCACGCTCACGCGTTTTGCACGTCCGTTGTCGTTGATAAACACATAGCGGTCGTTGGCACCCACGAGTTTCAGTACGGTAGAGTATGGGGCGGTGATGACATCGGCTTTTCCCAAACCGAGAGTGGTCGTTACGTACATACCCGGTCGGAGCAACCCCTCTCGGTTATTGACCACCACTTTGACCTGGAAGGTATGGCTTGATGCGTCCACTGTCGGATAAACGACCTCAATTGTAGCGGGGAATGTCTTGTCGGGATAGACATCCGAATGTAAGGTAAGGCGCATACCCGTTTTCACTTGTGGAATGTACGACTCGGGGATAGCCACCAGCGTCTTCAGTTTGTCCACCTGCGTCAGTACAAGGATTGCCTGCCCGCTGTAGAGTTCTCCGTCCTCGTAGTTCTTCGCCGAGATAACGCCTGCAAAAGGAGCCTTTACATAGGTGTTTTTCTCGAGGAAATCGATGTTCTCTTTGGTTTGGTCTAATGACAATTTGGTCTGATCATATTGCTGTTGCGACACCGACCCCGTCTGAATCAAGCCCTCCATACGCACCATCTCGGTCTCGAGATTGGCGATGGTCAGTTTGGTGGTCTTGTATTGCTGCTGATCCATACGCACGAGGTCGCTGCCTTTTTGCACGCGGTCGCCCACTTCCACATATATATGCTCAATCTTGCCCGTTAGCGAGGGGGCAACATTTACTGTCTCGTAGCCCATTAGGTTCGATGATAGAGTGATGTCGCGCTGTATCTCGCGGGTGTGCAGAGTGGTCAGTTCCACCACCTCGGTGCGCTCTCCTGCCTCACCGGTAGCAGTAGTAGCCTCTTTCTTGCCGCAACCGACTAATACCAATGCGGCGGTTGCCATAATAAATACCTTTTTCATATCTTTGCTATAATTATTTTCTATTATCTAACAGCACAGCGGTCTGATATCCAACAGCCCGATAGGGCGGTCTAACAGTGCCGCAGGCACGGTCTTTTTAGTTGTTTAAGAATTTTTCAAGGTCTGCTTCCGCATTTACCAGAGTCAGCACCGCCTGTACGTAGGTCGATTGAGCAGAAATCACATCGTTGCTGGCGTTTACCAACTCGAGGTTGCTGGTCGCACCATAGTTGTATTTATTGGTGGTTGATTGGAATACGCGTTGTGTAACCTCCATATTCTCTTTCTCCACCATATAGGTCTCGTAGGCGTTTTGTAGGTTGAAGCGCAACTGCTGGTTCTGGATACCGAGGTTGTCTGCTGTCTCGGCAAGCGTGTTGCGTGCAGACTCAAGCGCAATCTTTTTATCCACGACCGTAGCGGCACGCTTACCTGACGACCACAGCGGCATCGAAACGCTAACACTTACAGCATGAGGCGGGGTCATACGCATACCACCCTCTGCATAGTAGTGCTGGTTGCTGTATTGATACCCTACGCCCACTGTCGGACCATATGCCCAGCCTGCCATGTGTACGTTGGCTTTTGCCAAATCCACATTTTTTTCAAGGGTTTGGTAATTGAGATTGTTTTGTGGAATAAAATCTTCTCCCAGCAGATTGAGGATCGCCTCTGCCGACAGCATATCGTCCAAAGTGGAGGTGAGCGTCAGTTCGGTTTCTACCGGTACGTCAAGCAGCACTTTCAGCGAGTTTTGCGCCAGAAGAATGGACCGCTTGTTGGAGTTGATGTTGTTGCGCAGCGTGTTCACACGTACCATAATCTGGTCTGCCGATGTTTGCTCTGCCGCACCTACATCTACCGAGCGTTGGGTCATCTCGGCGAGTTTCTCCACATTCTGCAACGACGAATCAAGCAATGCCACTACATCTTGCAATACCAGCACCGAGGCATATGAAGTTTTTATATTTGCACGCAAATCGTCCTCCGACTGCTCTAATGCGATCTTTTGCATATCAATGGCAATCGTGTTCAGTACGGCACCCACAATGGCTTGCCCGCTGATACCCACTGAAGCCTTGACGCCGGTGGTGGAATAGTCGGGCATTGCAATCTTCATTCCCCCAAACTCCATCTCATACCCGCACATCGAACTATAACTCCATGAAGCATCTGCTTGCGGTAGCATTGCGGCAATGGTCTGCCAGCGTTGCGCATACGCCTGTTGTACGGCCAAGTCGGCATTGCGCAGACTGCGGTTGGCTTTCACCGCATAGTCCTGTGCCTCCTCCACACTGAGGCTCAATTCTGCAGGTACATCACGCTGTGGTGCTTTTTTCGTCGCCGCCATCACGTGGTCTTCTGCTATGGCACTCGCGCTAATCAGCAGCGCAGCCGCCATAAGTGAAATTAGTTTCTTCATCTTATTTATACCTTATAATTATTTATCTGTTTTGTGTGCCTTCATTTACTACACTCATCCCCCTCTCCCTCTCTGAGGGGACTTGGGGAAATCTTAGTATTCCCCTCACCATTATATCCATCCCCTGCTTGGCGATACGTATCATCTCGCTGCGGCGTTTGGGATAGTTTTGTATTGTCTCCATAATGATGTAATGCGTGTACGAGAAAAACTGTGCCGTTACATCCGAATCCAAGTCCTTGCGGAAAACGCCTTCGTCTTGTCCTTTCGTAATAAACCGCACCAGATTGCGATACATCATTTGGCATAGGTGCTCTTTGTGTTGTACAAACAGGTTGGGGTAATACTTCTGCAGGTCGTACATAATAGGAGGTGGCTGCTCGAAGTCTTTCTCGTTTTTCTTTGCCATTGCTCCCCATTCCTGTAGTATTTGCGTTGTGCTTTTGCCTTCCACCTCACGCAACATATTGCGTTCCAATTTCTGCTCATGCAGGGTTAGCATCTCGCTGACCAGTTGGTCTTTCGACTCAAAATATACATAGAATGTCTTCTTCGAAATGCCTAACTCCCGGCAAATATCATCAATGCTCAGGGAACGTATCCCCACCTCGCGCATTTTCTTTACGGCAAACTGAACTATATTTTCCCGTTGGTTATCACACATAATACGCACCACTATACAATAAGCGTGCCATAGGGGTAAAAATAGTATGACAAACGGAAACTTTTTTACTTTTGTAGTTTCCAAGTGCTATTTTCGTTATGCAAATTGGACATATATGTCAGACGAGACTTATTGGACTAATTGGACTAATTGGACTAATCAATTATACCCCTTATTTTGCAAACTATACTTTGCAAAATGTGCAAAAGTATGCTGTAAAACATATTTTCTTGCTATTTTATTTGGTAGTATCAAAAATATGCAGTACT
Source organism: uncultured Bacteroidales bacterium (assembly GCA_934728255.1). Lineage (GTDB taxonomy): Bacteria > Bacteroidota > Bacteroidia > Bacteroidales > Paludibacteraceae > Colicola. Next base: position 83,045 of record CAKVEC010000004.1, on the reverse strand, counting down.
TTTGCACCGTGTTTTTCATGGTATTAGATTTAAGGTTAAGTAAAAAGATTGGGTTGTCGTGATGACAATCCTCTTTTTTTTATTATAGAGGTCATTAAAGACATTAGAGTCCCTAAGGTCCTTAAGGTCGCGAAAGTCCTTAAGGACTTTTTCTTTTTAGTACCCATTTTACTATGGCACTATGAGATACACAAATCCCGCTTGATCTTGCAACCAAGCGGGATTTGTGTATGCGTATTGTGTGCTATTACACAATACTATTTCTATTCGATATTACTCGATAACAGCACCGAGGGCATTGTATTTAACGCCGTTCTTTACGATAACCAAAGCACCGTTCTCCATATACTTGGTAGCCTTAGCCTCTACAGCGGTGTTGCTGATAGCGGTAGTACCGCCGATGGTCAGCGAAGAAATACGATAACCGGCTGCAAACTCTTTGATTTCTACATTGCCGGATGTTGCCTGATACTCCAAGGTTTTCCACACATAACCTTTCTCGTCTGCACCGTCAGAACCCTTTGCAGGCAAGATTAAATCGGTAGAAACTGCAATAGCACCCTTCGGATATACACCGGCTGCGTCTGCAAAGTCAGCAGCAGTACCACCCTTAGCGGCTACAACCAACTTGATGCTTGTACCTACTTGAACACCCGATAGTTTGATGATACCGTTCTTGCCACCGAATTCGAAACTATTGCCCAAGTTGATATTGAATGCTTTTTTCTTATCGGAACCATTTTTGATAGTGAATTGGATATTCTCTGCGCCTTTGGGAGATACGACAGCCTCTACACCACCGGCGATGTCATACACTAATTTGTCCTCCTTAGTTTCCGTTGCATTCTTGGTTGCATCAGTTACAGTCCAGTCTGCTTCTGTAGCATACTTCGAGAAATCATAGGTCTCTGCGTTGATAGTTGCTGCTGCAACGAGGGCAGCGGCGAAAAAGAAGATTTTCTTCATAATAATGTGTTTGTTTTTATGTGGTTAATGTAAGTTATCCGATTGAATAAGTCGTCCTTTGAACGACGGTGCAAAAGTAGTGCAAATATGTCAATTGGGCAAACAGATTTTGACAGAATATGTGTATTTTTTTTAGTTGAGAGTTGAATGTTGATAGTTGTTTGTGGAGAGCAATTGCTCTATTCTGCCTGCGGGTCTTTGCCGTTGAAGAGAATGGCGCGGGAATGGTTGATGTCAAACTCATTGCCAGGGCGTGTGCGGAAACTGCAGTTGGTGAACGTGAGTTTCTCGGCATAGTTCAACTTTACACCCGTATCGGTAACGCCATAGATGGTGATGTTGTCAAAGATGATGTCATGCACGGGCATACCTTTCAGCCCCTCTATATTTACTACGTTTTCGGCTACAGCACCATTGATATTGCGGAAAGTGATATTGCTCCAGTCGGGGAAGAAAGCGTCCTTTTTGTCTTTGTCGGTGGCACTTACGCCCGCGCCGCGGTCAGCATAGCCCGAACTGATCAGGATAACATCTTCGCGGATATTGCGCACCACATTATCCACGCAATAGATGTCTTTGCACCAGCCGCCGCGCCCGGGAGCAGACTTGAAGCGGAAGCCGATGTCGGTGCCGTCAAACACACAGTTGCGCACTACAATACGCTGCATACCGCCCGAGAACTCCGAACCGATGACGAACCCGCCGTGCGCCCGATAGACCGTATCGTTCATAATCAGTATATCCGATTGCGGACCTGCGTCCACACCTTTCTGCCCTACACCGCCTTTCATACAGATACCATCATCGCCGCAACTGATGTTGCAGTTCACGATCAGCCCCGTCTGTATGTTGCCCGGATCCATGGCATCGCCGTTCTGTGCCCACCACGGGCAGCGGATAGTGATGCCGTCGATAATCAAGTTCTGCACACGCGTCGGCACAAGGTGGAACTTGGGCGAGTTGAGCAGTGTAACGCCCTGGATGAGTACGTTTTTCGAGTCGGTGATGTTCACCAGATGCGGGCGCATCTTCTCCTGTGTGATCGCGTCGGAAGCGATATTGGGGATACCGAGTTCTTTGTTGAGGTTGTAGGGATACCAGATAGAGTGTTTCTTGTCGTCGGGACGGAGTGTACCGCCCATAGCCAATGCCTCTTCCCACACTTGCGGGTCGGTCTTTTTTACCTTTTTCTCTTTGATCGGACGCCAATAGAACCCTTGTCCATCGAGGGTGCCGTTGCCGGTGATAGCCACGTTCTCGAGTTTGGAGCCATAGACGCAGGCGTTGCATTTCTTCGAGCCGTCGCGGAGAGAATCCGATTTCTGTACATAGAGTTCCTTGTCGGTGGAGAAGAGCAGGGTAGCCCCGTCTTCGAGGTGCAGGTCGATGTTGCTGTACAGGCGGATAGGACCTGTAAGCCATGTGCCTGCGGGAATAATGATATGCCCACCACCCTGCTTGGAGACTTTCTTTATTACCTTGTTGATGATGTCGCCTACATTGGTTTTTCCGTCTGCTACGGCACCTATATTGGCGATATTCACCTCTACATTGCGGAATGCCACGGGCTGTACCTGCTGCATCTCCACAGGGAGGTTGGTATAGTATTCGGCATACGGGTTAGCCGATAGCAATGCACAATGCACGAAGCACAATGCACAAGCGAATAATGAGAAAAGACGTTTCATATTCAATGAACAGTTAATACATATAGTGTATATAGTCAGGTGGATGTCAGGTGGATGACGGGTGGATAGCCTTTTGACATATCTCCAACCTAAGCCTATCCTATAACGAATCACCTACTAATCACCCACTAATCACCTACTCCTGATAGCACGAAGCAGGCATACGGTTAGTACAAATCCTGTACCAGACTATTGAGATAGACTTCGAGGTTGGTGTATGGGGCTTGCAGGGTAGTGGCTTTGCCGTCGGAGGCGGTGTGGGGATCCAAGCCGTGTGCTGTTTCCCATTCGTCGGGCATACCGTCGCGGTCGGTGTCCTTGAGGGCTGTTTCGGAGTTGTATTCGATATAGCCGCCGGCATCTTCGGGAGAGTCAATCAGTCCGCCCGTAGAGCCGTTGGAGCCTTTGCATGAGGCTGTTCCGTTGCGAACCTCATTGGCGATACGTGTGTCGATGGCATCACGGCGAAGCGAGCAACCCGCCTTGGCAAGCACGGTCTCGAAAGCCTGTTCGGCGGTCTGCTCGGTTGTGAGCAAGGTCAGTCCGTCCGTCCAACGTGTTTTTGCTTTTACGTTGTCTATTTTGACGGTAGAGCCCTGCCAGTTGTCGTTGGTAACGCTCTCCGAACCATACATATAGTTGCCATTCAAGTAGAACTTGGCAGGGATGAGTGTGCCTATTTCCGAACAATAGGGACAGGAAACGGTCGGGTCGAGCAGGCGGGTTTTCTTGGAGGTGGCGGGACCGGGTTTGTAGTAGTTGGCAACCATATTGATCTGTCGCGGTTGGTCAATTCCCTCTCCTCCGTAAGACGAGTTGCCGCCCCAGTTATAGACCACATTGTTTATATAGTCGAGCGGTCCGAAACAATGGTTGTCCACATACGAGTGGTCGAAACGCGGGTTGCGTGAGTCGTGGTGGGCAAGCAAGTTATGATGGAAAGAAGCATTCGTTCCTCCCCAGATGCCGCCGTAACCATGGTTTCCTTTGACGTGGACGGAACGGCGGAGCGACTCCGTGATGAAACAATACTGGAGCGTAAAACAGGTATTGCCGTAGCAACTGACACATTCGTCGGTGCTCCACGAGAACGAGCAGTGGTCGATAATGATGTTCTTCCGTCCGCGGATGGTAAGTGCATCGCCCTCCACCTTGTTTTGGTCTCCCATACGGAAACGCAAGAAACGGACAATGACGTTGCTGCACTTGATTTCCACGGGATAACCTGCTATACAGATTCCGTCTCCGGGTGCGGTTTGCCCTGCGATGGTAAGCGAGCCGTTGGCGATATTCAACTGGCTTTTGAGGTGGATCGTGCCCGATACATCAAAGACAATGGTGCGTGTGCCTGCCAGATTGACCGCATGGCGCAACGAACCGGCATCGTTAGGGTCGTCGCTGAGGTTGGTCACGTGCAGTACTACACCGCCACGTCCGCCCGTGGTGTACTTGCCACCGCCTTCCGCACCGGGGAAAGCCGTTGTCTGAACGGCGGGGATAGAAGGTTCTTCGCTACCGCCGCACGCAGTGAGGCAGACAGCGAAGAACATAAAGAACAAGTATTGCTTAATATAAATAGTCATTCCAAAGTGTTCCATTGGAAGCATTGACATTGACATCGAAGATAGGCCAGTATTGGTGCATATCGATGTCGGTGCCCTCCTTATAGAGATAGTATTTGTCCGGTGCAAGATATTCGGTAACCGCATCATCGCTGGTTTTTACATAAAAAGCCTTGGCTACCCAACCTTGTGCCTTGTCAAATTCGGCAGGTCGGCTGTCGCCCAAGTTCAGACCGACAAACTTGTCGAATACGTATGCATCACCCGATTTGGCAAACGAGTTGTCTTTGCGATACTTGAAGTAAACAGAGTCGCAGCGACCGGCATATTTGCCTTCGCCGGCTTGCAGGTCTGCCAAATCTTTCATTGTGTTCTCTAATGATTCTCTGAGCATGCCCCAGCGCATCAGATCGTATTTGCGGATGTTTTCGCCGCAGAACTCAAATGCACGCTCGTCCACGATTGCCTCGAACGTGAGAGGTTTGGATGCCAAGCCTGCGCGGGTGCGTATTTTGTCGAATTGCTCCTGTGCATTCAGCCCGTAGAGATTATCCGGGGCATTGCCCTCTTTGGAACCGATAGCCGCTTCGGCGAACATCAGCAGGATGTCGGCATAGCGGAGTACGGGCATATCCACACAGTCCTCGTTGCTGGAGTACTCGCGTGTCATCCATTCCACACGCAGTTTGCCCAAGTGCATTGACGATGCATCGGCTAATTTCTGGTAGAGTTTCTTGGTGGAAGCCGGGGTGTCAGGGAAGCAAGCCGCTGCATCGCTGCTTACGCCCGAACCGTTGTCGTAGTCCCAGGCAAAGGGGCATATGGTTACATCGCGGCGCAAATCGGCTTTGTCATATTTGAAATAGAAAGTAGGTACAATCTCAATCATTGATTGCGTCTTGGTGTTCTCTTTGTTGCCGTCACCGTAAGAAACGGTGTTCACCAAATGTCCGGGGACACGATCGGCAATCTTCAGACCGGTAAGCGAGAGCACCTGACCACGCGCACCGTTGAGGAACGGTAATGCCCAGATAAATTCAGACTCGGCATAGTTGTTTTTGTCAGCACAGAGGTCGCGCCAAACCTGCTCGAAACTGTCTTGCAGTTTGTTGTCTTCTTTCTTGATGATCTGTGCGCAAGCCCAAACCGCCTCCTGGTAGAGTTCTTTGCGTTTGTCGGCATCTTTTACATTGTATTGTACGGAGCAGTCCTTGGTGCCGCCTTTGGTAAATGTGTTGGGACGCATAGCCAGACCGGCGTACATCATATCCATACGTGCCAGCAGACCATAAGCCAATGCCTTGCTTGGGCGACCGGTGTAGTTGGCTGCCGTACCGGGGCAGGATTCCGACCATGGCATCAGTTCGGCTGCCTCTTTCAGGTCAAGCCGCAGTTGCTCGTAGATGACATTGCGGTCGGCTTTGTCCACATAGAGGTCGTTGATGTCCTTGCCGTCGAAGGGCTTGAAGCAAGCAGGAACATCGCCCCAGAGTTTTATCATCTCGAGGTAGCAGAACGCACGCAGCGTAAGCGTTTCGCCGAGCAGGTAGCGGAATGTGCTGTTGGTGGTATCGGAATAGGTACGGATACCCTCTGCCACTACGTTGCAACGCTCAATGGCGGAGTTGAGGTATGCCCACGGATCTTTTCCGTTAGAGGTGGACAGGTCGCCTGTTCCCTTGCTGGTACAATAAGCCGCCCAATCTTTATCCTCCGATTTGCTGCTGTGCTCGATGTCGGTGTTGATGGCTACATAGCCTCCGCACAGACGGTTGCGGAACGATTTGTCTTCGCCGAAAGTGTCATATATGGCGCCCACAGCCTGGGCAGTCATTTCTGTGGATTTGAATACCGACTCATCCATGGCTGATGGCGAGTTGGTATCGAAGAAATCTTTCTCGCAACCAGCCAACGCCAATGCCAAAACACTATATATAATATATTTTGCTTTCATATCTTCTTATATGCTGTGTGATTAGAATTGAATGTTCATACCGATATTGATACCGCGGCTCTTGGGGTATGCGGAGAAATCTACGCCGGGAGTAAGCGGATTCTTCGACGAGCGGGTATCTACTTCGGGGTCGAGACCGCTGTACTTGGTAGCGCAGAAGAGATTGGTACCCTGTACATATACGCGGATATTATTGATTACCTTTGATTTGGTCATCCAGTCTTTCGGAAGCGAGTAGCCCAATGTGAGTTGGTTGAGACGCAGGAAAGAACCGTCCTCCAGGTGCTGATCGGTAACTACGTAGTGCGACATAATCGGAGAGTAGGTGGTAGCCCCTTTCTCGGTATTCATCTGGTCAAGTTGGTTAGCCATCTCGGTGTAGGCATCGCCAAATACAAAGCCCGAGGTAGCCAATACTTCCGGCATATATTGCCCTTGTTCGGAGAAGAGTGAGTAGCGGTTGCTATATGCCATAGACGAAACAAGGTTACGCATCTTGGTTTTCTCCGTTACGGTGGTGTACTCCATATTGCTCAGATTCAGAATCTTGTTGCCAAACGAGAATGTGAAGTTTGCTGCAAGGTCGAAACGACCCCATTTGTCGCCACCAATGTTGAAATTGATGTTGAAACCGCCGGTATGGGTAGGTACGGTGTTGCCGAGAACCACTTTGTCGTTATCATCAATTACACCATCCCCGTTCTGGTCTTTGAACTTGATAGCGCCCGGTACAGGCTGATTGGTCAGGAAACCGTCGCCATAATTGGCAACGCCCTCTGCGAGTCCCCAAGTGTTGGTGCCGGGGATGTAACTTACAAAGTCGGCTGCAGTATAGTAACCATCGGTTTCGTATCCTACTACATTACCTACCGGTTGCCCTACTTCTACGAGGAACTCCGCCAGGGTCAGATACTCCGACGATCCGAAGCAACTGGTCTGTGCGCTGAGCGAACTGACATTACCCAAGTCCATTACGCGTGTACGGTTGAAAGCGATATTTGCATCGACCGACAGGTTGTAACTCAGGTTTTTGGAGCGTTTGTCCAAAATTACACCCTTGATAGAAAATTCCATACCCATATTGCGCGTAGAACCGATGTTCTGGTACTGGTAGTTGTAGCGTGCGGGCAGTGTCTGACGGATGATGAGGTCTTTGGTTGTATTCCAATACAGGTCAACCGTACCCGACAGACGGTCGCGGAAGAAACCATAGTCGAAACCGAAGTCGCGGGTGGTAGTGGTCTCCCATTTCAGGTGGGGGTTGCTGGCAATCTTGTCTGCACCGCCTACTACCAGGATATTGCTTGTAGAGCCGTTACCCAGGTCAAAATACGTCATTTGGCGCGACAGGAAATCCTGATGCAGGTATCCGAGGTCTACATTGTTGTTACCCGCCATACCATAACTCAAACGCCATTTCCAGTTGGACATCCAATCTTGTGCACCTTCCATCCACGGTTCGTCGGACATACGCCATGCCGCAGCCACAGAGGGGAAATAGCCCCACTGGTTTTCTTTCTCGAAGCGGGTGGAACAATCGGCACGGAATGTGGCGGTCAAGTAGTAGCGTCCTCTGTAATCATAGTTCGCGCGTGCGAAGAACGACAACTGATTATCTTTCGGGTCAACATAGTTGGTTATCTCCATATAGGACGCTTGCCCCAGATAGTTGAAGATTTCTCCATTCAGTACGTCATACTGCCCATTGTATCCGAAACCGCGTTGTGTGTTGGTTTCGCCTTTGCGTAGGATGGTCTCTTCGCCTACCAACAGGCTTACATTGTGCGATTTGCTGAAAGTCTGTTTCCATTCCAACGTATTGGCGTTGCGCAGCGTGGATGTTTTCTCTTTGTCAACCTGCAGTTGCGCTGTACCGCTTGCTACACCGGGGCGACCCGTGTTGCGGGCGAAATAGGTGGTAGGTCCGTAGTAGCGGTTGGTTAGAATGTCGCGGCTCTCATAGCCCAATTCCACACGGGCGGTGAAATACTTGGCAAACTTATAACTCATATAGCCCTGCATATTCCACTTGTTGTCCGTTTTGTACTTGTAGTTGTCGCGGATAGTGGTCAGCGGGTCATAGAGCGAACCGAATGTCTCGTCTTCGTCCCCTTCCCCGGAATCCTTGCTCAATAGTGTAGTAGGTGTGTAAACCACGCAGTTGCGCAGACGCGATTCGGTGGCTGTACCATTGTCCTTGATGGCGTTGGAACCTGCACCGAGAACACCCGTGTTGGTATAGCGTGCCGTGAAGCCTACCGTGAAGTTTTTGAAGGGCTTGAATTTTGCTTTCAGACTCAGGTTGTTGCGCACATAGTCCGATTGCTCCATAATGGCTTTGTCGTCTATGCGGTTGTAACTCAAGTTGAAATTAGCATTCTTGTTACCGCCGCTTACGCTTACCGATTGGTTAGAAGCAAATCCGGTACGGCCGAATGTTTGGTCTTGCCAATCAATGAACGGATGCTGCTCAGCATCTTTGTATTCGGTAAGCAAGTCGCTGATGTTCGTATTTTCGATTTCTTCGTCTGTCTTATATTTTGTGCTGTTGTACAGTTGGTCGAAATAGGCGTAGAAATTGCTGCGCAATCCCGACAAACTCTTATCCTTTTGGTATGCCCATTCGTATTGCAACAATGCGAATTCCTCAGGATTGAGTACATCGTACTTTTTAGCGATGGTTTTCCATCCCACATAGCCGCTATAGTCCACGTGGAAAGTCATCTTGTCGTCATCGTTGGAATCGGCGTCTTTGGTAGTGATGATGATAACGCCGTTGGCACCCTGCGCACCATAGATAGCGGTGGCGGCAGCGTCTTTCAGTACATCCATCGAGGCGATGTCGCTCGGTGCGATGTCGGAGATGCTCGATACGGGGAAACCATCCACGATGTAAAGCGGGTCATTCGACTGGGTAAGCGACGTTCCTCCACGCACACGGATTTTTACGTCTGCATCGGGGGCACCCTCGGTAGTGGTTACGCTTACGCCTGACAATTTACCTTGCAATGCTTCGGCGGCACTCGTTACGGGGATGTCTTTGAGTTGGTCGGCGTTTACGCTTGCAACCGAGGTAACTACGTCGCGTTTCTTGGTTGTGCCATAGCCTGTTACCACCACTTCCTCCAGCACTTCGCTGTCCTCTTTAAGCACCACATTGATGACATCGCTCGTGATGTCAATTTCCTGTGTCTTCAAGCCGATGTAGGAGAAAACCAGGGTCTTGGCGTCGGCAGGTACGTCCAGCGAGTAATTACCGTCAAAATCGGTTACGGTACCAATCGTAGTACCCTTAACCACCACAGACGCCGAGATGATGGTCTCGCCGGTCTGGTCTGTTACCGTTCCGCTGATGACACGTGCTTCGGCTGCGATGCCCGTAAGGAGCAAAACAGACAGCACAATGCTGCGGAATACGTTGAATTTCAATTTCATAAAGAGTTTGATTGTGTATTAGTATGGGTATTTTTGTTTTTATTGCATTATAAATCGGGTGCAAAGATACAACGGAATATGCAATATAATGTGCAAAAATTGGCGGAATGGGGTGAAATAGCAGAAACAAAGGTAGGAAACGGACACAAAAAAACTGATTTTGCGTACTATATGAATTGCATAAAAAATGTATATTCAATGCATATCCACGGTGTAAACTCCAATTCTTTCTACGTCCTTTCTACGTCTTTTCTACGTCTTTTCTACGTAATCGGTATTATGCAGTGTGTGAGTGCATAAATTGTATATTGTTCGCTGATTTGTGCATTTCACTGATTTTTTGTATCTTTGCAAATAATTTGGCAAAGGATTCTATGATGAAAAACTATATTATCCCCTTTGTATGGTCGGTTTTGTGCTTTGTTGTGCAGCCGATGCAGGCGGCATTGCAGGACGACTTGCGCTTGCTGGACAATACCCTTGCGCAGAAACAGCAATTCGACCAACAGAAAGAGGAACGCATACACGAGTTGGAAACCCGGCAACCGCTCACATTTGGCGATGTACAGCAGTTGTTTGACGAGTACAAATCGTACAACTATGACATGGGCAAACACTATGCAGACCTATTGGTGCAGTATGCAGGGGAAAGCGGAGACGCCCGCCAACTCTATGAAGCCCAATGCGACCAGGTGTTTGCATTGCTGTCAGCGGGTCTTTTCAAAGAGGGGTATGACTTACTGCAATCGATACATATTCCCGCCGAAGATACTCTCGTACGTGTTAATTATCATATTATCTCCGCCCGTTTGATGCTGGATCTTGCGGTCTATTCGGGCGATAAGTACGCTACCGCCTATCACGCCGAGCAACGGCGGAATTACGAGCAAGCCACTGCATTGCTGACTCCGAAAGATACGTTTCTTTACCATTATTGTATGGCTTCGGTTGCCGAGTTTGAAGGTGACTGGACGGGTTCTATTACCCATCATCTGCGTTCCCTGAAGAGCAGCACTGCCTCGCCGCATGATACGGCGGTGGCTTATTCTTCCATAGCCTTCGCCTACGAGCAGATGGGCGACCGCGATATGATGATGCACTATAATATCCTTTCCGCCGTTGCTGACATCAGGAGCAGTACCAAAGAGACTATCTCGCTCCGCCGTGTGGCGCAAACGCTCTATGAGGACGGCAATCTGACGTTGGCTGCCAAATACATACGTGAGGCAAAAGAGGATGCCGAGTTTTACGGTGCACGCCATCGCGAGATGGAACTGATGCAGATATTGCCTATCATCGATGCAGAGAATGCCAAACTCTTGCAGAGCCAAAACCGGCGTATTCTGGGGTGGGTGATTGTCTCGTTTGTGTTTCTGCTCGTTACGCTGGCAGTGATGTTTCTGCTCTATCGCCGTATGCGCCAGATACGTGCGGCACGTGCTACTATCGAGGAAATGAATAGCAGTCTGCTGGTGGCGAACCGCCTCAAAGAGGAGTATATAGGTACGGCACTATGCTGGCAGTCGCAGTACCTCGGCGAGATGGAACGCTATCAGCAGATGGTGCGCAAGCGTATTCAGGAAAAGCGGTACGACGATATTCTTACCATCCCGAAGAATGCGGATGCCCACCGCCAGCGTGAGGAGTTCTACAAGCGTTTCGACGAGATGTTCCTCGGCATATTCCCCACTTTCGTCGCCGATTTCAATGCGTTGCTGCGCCCGGGGGAGCAGATTGTTGTCAAGAAGAACGAACTACTCAACACCGAACTGCGTATATTTGCGCTGCTGCGTCTCGGTGTAACCCATAGCGAGGTTATTGCACAGGTGCTGGACTATAACATCACTACCATCTATACTTACAAAACCAAGGTAAAGGGCAGATCCGACCTCTCCAACGACGAGTTTTTCCGCCGCCTAATGCTTATTCCCTCATTTGCGGCTGATAAAAAGCATTGATTTCCTATAGAAATACGGTATATATACCTATAAAACCGTTTAGATAAAACGACATGTGTAAAAATATATAATATGCTGATTGTCAGTATATTCAATTTTTATTTCAATCAATAATTATTTAGAAAAAATCTATATACATTGCGCGTATATACGATTTGCCGTAATTTTGCAACCGATTTTAGAAACAACCGGTTGCTATTGTCTTGTATGTGGTGGCAACCGCTAATTACTAACCTAACAAAAACAAATCAACATGAAAAAACATGCTCTCCTTGCGAATGTGTGTATTTTGATTTTGCTTGCATTGTTCGCTACCCCCCCCACGCAGATTTGGGCACAGGCGAAGTCTTTGCAAGCCGTTGAGGGTATCGTAAAAGACGCCCAAAACGAACCTCTCATCGGTGCTTCCGTTATGGTGGAAGGCACTAACACGGGTACCATTACCGACTTTAATGGGCATTATCTTCTCCAAAACGTAGCCGCTACCGCCAAGTTGGTATTCTCCTATGTCGGCTACACCACTCAAACCATCGCCATCAACGGGCGTAACCAGGTAAACGTTACTCTCGAAGACGAAAGCCATATGCTCGACCAAGTGGTTGTGATTGGCTATGGAAGCCTCTCGAAGAAAGAGGTCTCCTCTTCTATTGTGCAGGTGGAAGCCAAAGATTTTAACCGCGGTGCAATGAACAACCCGATGGAGATGCTCAACGGCAAGGTGGCGGGTTTGAACGTGGTTACTTCCGCAGCCGCCAACCCGAACTCGAGCAGCGACTTGCAGATCCGCGGTGCGGGTAGTCTGACGGCAAGCAATAGTCCGCTTGTGGTGATTGATGGTATCGCAGGCGGCGACATCCGCAACATTGCCGCACAGGACATTGAGTCGATTACCGTGCTGAAAGATGCGGGTTCCGCCGCTATCTACGGTACGCGCGGTGCGAACGGCGTTATCCTCGTTACTACCAAGAAAGGCGCGGGCAACGAGGCGGGCAAGTTCACCGTTACCTACGACTCGTATTTCGATTGCAACATCGCCAATGCGCACCCCGACGTGCTTTCTGCTGACGAGTTCCGCCGCAGCCGCCGTGGTACGGACTATGGTGCGGAGACCAACTGGTACGACGAGATCATTAAGCCTGCCACCTACGACATCAACCAGTATGTCTCTATCAATGGCGCTACCAACCACGGCTATTATGCCGCTTCGTTCAACTTCAAGGACGCCAAGGGTCTGGATATCGTCAGCGCACGCCGCGAGTACGGCGGTCGTTTTGCAGCCGAGCAGAAGTTCCTCGGCGATCATTTGGTGTTGTCCGGAAGCCTGTCGGGCAGACGCGTGAACGAGACTTGGGGTGCGGACGACCAGGTGGACAACGCCCTGCAACTCAACCCCACGATGCCTATATATAATGCGGACGGGTCGTACTACCAGCCTACGAATGTAACGGGTGCAGTGAACCCCGTAACGCGGTTGAAAGAGACCAAAAGTCAGGGGAAGCGTATGTACCTGCTCGGCAATGTGGATTTGAAATACAATATCTGGCACAATGAGCACCATAATATCTCGACCAACGTCAATTATGCGCTGCAGTACAACGACCTCAAATCGGACACCTATGCTTCGTCGAAGGCCAACAGCAGTTATTGGGACGGCGTGCGCGGTACGGCTACGCTGCAATACCAGAAATGGCAGACCCACCGTGTGGAATGGCTTGCCAACTATGGCATGCACTATGGCGACCACGACTTGAAAGCCGTTGTCGGCTATAGTTGGGAGCGCAGTATCTATGAGCAGATGTATGAGCAGAACCGCGATTTCTCCTATGACAACACCCTCTGGAACAATATCGGTGCGGGTTCGTACTTGACCAAAGGACTGGCAAGCATGAGCAGTTATATGAATGAGGCGACGCTGATCGGTTTCTTCGGACGTATCAACTATAATTATAAAGATATGCTCTTTGCATCGGTAAGTTACCGTCGCGAGGGTAGCACCAAATTCGGTGTGAACAACAAGTGGGGTGATTTCCCATCCGCTTCGCTGGCGTGGGAGATTATGAGTTGCGATTTCGCCGCTCCCGCCAAGGAGACGCTTCGCAGCCTCAAACCCCGTGTATCGTATGGTCTGACCGGTCGTTCCGACTTCGACCCCTATCAGTCGATGGCTACCTACGGCACCAAGGACAGTTATTTTATGGACGGCGAGTGGGTAGTGGGTTATGCGCCTACCGCCAACAGCAACCCGAACCTGCAATGGGAGAAGAATGCCGCACTCAATGTCGGGGTGGATTTTGACCTGTGGGGACGCCTCCGCGGTAGCGTGGAATACTACAACCGCCAGTCGCAAGACCTGCTTTACAACTACTCTGCACCCCAACCGCCTTTTGTCTATAACAAGATTCTCGTCAATGTCGGTACCGTTACCAACCAGGGTGTCGAGGTAGTGCTGAACGGTGATGTCATCAAGCGTAAGGATTTCCTCTGGAATATGAATATCAACTATAGTTGGGGCAAGACCGTACTGAGCAAACTCTCCTCCGATGTCTATAAGGCCGACTATCTCGAACTCTATCAGAAAGCGGGTGTGGGTACCAACGAGTACTATTTCCGCGTGGAAGAGGGCGGCGAGATCGGTCAGTTCTACGGCTATGAAGCCGCCGGTGCTGACGAGAACGGCAACCTCCTGGTATTGGACAACGAGGGCAATGCGCAACTCGCCAGCCAGGCCGACCTGAGTTGGAAACGCTATATCGGCAACGGCGCACCCAAGCATTTCCTCTCGTGGAACAACACCTGGACCTACAAGAACTGGGATTTCTCTATGATGTGGCGCGGTGCGTTCGATTTCGACATCTATAACGCCCGCAAATACGGTATGGGCTTGCAGGGGTGCGGCACCGACAATGTACTCCGCTCTGCTTATCTGGGCAATGACGGCGTGAAGAGCCACGGCGGTGTTATCTCGAGTTACTTCCTCGAGCGCGGCGACTATTTTAAGTTGGATAACATTACGATCGGCTACAATGTAGTCGTACCGTCGGCGAAGTATTTCCAAAATATGCGTATCTATGTTACGGCAAAGAACATCGCCACCATTACCAAGTACTCGGGCAACGACCCCGCAATTGTAACGCAGACAGGTATCACCCCTGGCGTGGATTCATCGAGTGCCTATCCTACGGCTACCCAACTCGCACTCGGTATTACTCTTAACCTCAAATAAATTACTCGATTATGAAAAAGATAATCTATTCTTTGGCTCTTGCCATCGGCATACTTTCTTTGAGCGGTTGCGACCTGACGGAGAAGAATTACTCCAATATCGACCGCGACATCTATTATCAGAACGAGTCCAGTGTCAAAGGGGCTGTGGCGGCTATCTATGCCCGTGCGGCGTATGGTTTCTGCGAGTATTTCTATTACTTGCAGGAGTTCTCTGCCGACCAGATCGCATGGCGCACGTGGAACGGCGGTCAGTGGGGGTGGGACGAAGGACTGAAGTTCGTCCTCTCATCGCAGACATGGACATCCGAGTCCAAAATAGTCCTCCAGGCGTGGGAGTCGGCGTGGACAACCATCGGTATGTGCAACCAACTCATCACCGACCTCCAAGCCATTGACCCGTCTGCACTCGGTATGACCGACGAGGCAGTCCGCAGTTATATCGCCGAGGTACGTACCCTCCGTGCATGGGCGTACTACAATAATTTCGAGTTGTGGGGCGGTGCGCTTCCGCTTTGTGTAACCGTCTCCTCCGAGGTGCCGGGCAGTGCCGACACCGACTTCAACACGGGTTGCCGCAAAGTGTATGACTTTATTGCTACCGAATTGGATGAGTCGCTTGCCGACCTGCAGAACAAAGGCGGCAACCGTGTCAGCCCCGCTATGAACCGTATGCTCAAGATGCGTCTGCTGCTCAATGCGCAGATCTTCATCGGCGAGGAGCACTATACCGACTGCGCCACACTGGCACAATCGCTCATCAATGGCGACTACGGCACCTACGACATCGTTTCCGACTATCGTCAGATCTTCTCGCTCAACAACGCCGACTGCCCTGAGGTGGTCTTCGCTTTCGCCGAGCAGCAGGGGCAACTCAACACAGGCTGGATGCGCAATGTGCCGTTCTTGCCCTATAACTACAACGATTTCCTTGATATCTTCGCTACCAACCAGTCGGCATGGAACTGCGTCTGTCTCGCTCCGTCCTATGACAACTCAGGTAATGAAAAAGTCTATCCCGACGGCAAAATGTACGGCGGTACCGATAACCCGGTCTGCTTCCTTGAAGGAAACTACAACGACCGTCTTGGTGCTGTCTATGAGCGTTTTGAGGACGGCGACATCCGTAAGCAGAGTTATACGTTTGACACCGAGTGGAACGGCGGTATCTTCCTCAAAGGCGAGATGAAAAATATCACTACGGGCGAACCCATCCCCGCCGATGCCGACCGCGACGGACAACCGCTTATCTATATCGACCAAGTAGGGCAGTTCGCAGGTACCACCTCCGACCTCGGACGCTCCCTCGAAACCGTCCAGTCGCCGCGCTGGGGGCAGACCAACTCAGGCTACCGCCTGATGAAATACCCGATGTATCGTGCCGCTACGGGCATCGACTATCAGGACATCTCCGAGGTTGAGTTCCGCTGGGCGGAGGTCTATTACACCCTCGCCGAGTGCAAGATGCGTGCAGGTGATTTTGCAGGTGCGCAAGACCTTGTTAACCATGTCCGCCAACGCTATTTCGCAAGCGCAGGGGCTATGACCGACAAAGCCGCTTCGTGGACACCCGAGCAGTGGATGCTCCACCAGTGGGGTATCGAGTTCCTCAACGAGGGCAGACGCCGCCGTACCGACCTACGCCGCTTCGACCAATTCACGCAAGGGCAGTGGTGGTTCTTCGGACGCGCTACCGACGATGCAGGGCAGACCTTCCCCGCCAAACGCGATCGCAAGTACGAGTGGTATCCGCTTCCGCAGAGTGCCCTTTCCGTCAACCCCGGTCTGGTGCAAAACCCCGCATATAATTAGGAATTAGGAATGACGAATTATGAATTAAGTGTATAGCAGGTGTATGTGATTCAGCATAGAATGCCTATATCCTACATAAACTACATAAACTACGTGAAACACATTATGAAAAAGATATTTTTGAGCCTTATGCTCGCGCTGCCGGTGCTCTTCGTCGGTTGTCGCAAAGAGGAAATCGTGTTCGAGCACGAGAAACCGCAGTTTGAACTCAAAGAGAACGCCATTCTCCTCGAGGTTATCGTCCCGGCGGGTACGTCCGCCAAAGACCAGATCTATATGGTCGGTGCATTCAACGGACAGGACACCGTCAATTATGTCAATGCCGACTTCTGCTTGCAGAAAGCCGAGAAAGTGGATTCTAAATACGGTATCTACCTCTATCCCGATGACTTCAAGGATGGTAAGTCGCTTGCCGACGGGTTCCTCTTTGTCAGCAAGTTGCAGGGTATCGAAAGCCCCGCTACGCCGCATATCTTGGACAACTGCGAAATAGGCAACCGCTATACGATAAGCATTGCCGCTTGGGGCGGTGCTGCACAGCAACCTGAGATAGAGCACGACGGATATGCCGTCTTTGTCCTCGACGAGACCGGTTGGGATGCCCTCACGCTCTATATGTGGGGCGAGGTGAATGACCTGAATGGTGGTTGGCCCGGTATGGCGGTTACGGGTACGCAGACTGTCAACGGTGTTACCTACAAGTATTTTGATATGGGTGCCGCCAATACCGGTTTGGCAGAGAACCTTATCTTCAACAACAACGGCGGCGGTACACAGTTGTCCGACTTTGCTTTCACCATCGACCGCGACCTCTATCTCCGTCTTACTGCCGAGGGCGTGGAGGAAATCAGCAACGAACCCGAAATTGAACACGATGGTCCTGTAGTCTTTGTCCTCGACTCTACAGGCTGGGACGCACTCACTCTTTATATGTGGGGCGATGTGAATGACCTCAATGGCGGTTGGCCGGGTATGCCTGTTACGGGTACGCAGACAATCAAAGGCGTGGAGTACAAGTACTTCGATATGGGCGAAGCCAATCGCGGCAAAGCCGAGAACCTGATCTTCAATAACAATGGAGGCGGGGTACAGTTGAAGGACGTAGCCTATACCATCGACCGTGATACGTTCCTCATTCTTACCGCCAACGGCGCACGGGGCTTGGACGCTGAACCTGTACCCACACCCGAACCCGCAGAGGAAGTGTCTTGTACCGTCTTCCACGCAGACAAAGAAAGTGCAAAATAAAGACCTCCCCAACCCCTCCCAAGGAGGGGCTTACAGATACTCTGTTAGTCCCCCTCTTTGAGGGGGTGCGGGGGAGTCGAAATCCTCTATCTCTATTATGCATAAATCCCTATTAACTCTGTTTTCTCTTTTCTTGTGCCTCACCGGGTGCAAGGGAGGGGAGAATACGCCCACCCCGATGCCTGACCCCGTCGAGGATTTGAAGAAAGCGAACACCACCGTGGTGTACGAGTGCAACGAGCGTCTCTTTGCCAAGCAGAATGCCTTCCGTGCTATCGAGGCTTATCTGCCTACGCTCCAAGAGATGCAAGTGAATGTCCTTTGGCTGATGCCCATTCATCCGCGCGGAACGGTAAAGACCGTCAATTCGCCCTATTGCGTAAAGGACTACTACGCCATTGATCCGGCTTTCGGTACACTCGCTGACCTGCAGTCGCTGGTCAATGCGTGCCATCAGCGCGGCATCAAGGTCATTCTCGATTGGGTGGCTAACCACACTGCATGGGATAATCAATGGTATATAGACCACCCCGAGTGGTACACCACCCCTGTGGACGACGAGAAGAACTGGAACGATGTGGTGCCGCTCGACTATACCAAGCCAGCTGTCTGCGATGCTATGCAGGACGCTATGCTCTATTGGGTACGCGAAGCCGGCATTGATGGTTTCCGTTGCGACTATGCACACGGTGTGCCGACCGCCTTCTGGCAAACGGCTATCGCTGCTATCCGCAACCTCAAAGCCGATGCAATCATGCTCGCCGAAACCCACAAAGTGTCGTATTTCGATGCAGGCTTCGACTGGCTCTATAGTTGGGACTACCTCTCGGGTATCCAGTCGCTCTACCAAAAGCAGAAAGCCACAAGCACTATCTACACCATTAGCGACAAAGAGATGTCTTCCACGCCTGCAGGTAAGTGCCGCCTGCGCTATACCACAACGCACGATGCCTCGTCAGAGAATGCACCCTCTACGTTCTACACCGATGCACAAGGGCAACTCTCGGCAGCGTGTCTCACGTTCTTCCTTGAGGGAGTACCGATGATTTACTCCTCGCAGGAAATCGGCAATATGGACAAAATCAATTTCTTCAACTACAACATCTTATCGTTTGAAGACAACGCTACCCGTCAGGCATATATTGCCCTGATGAAAGCCTACACGGCTACTGCCGAAGCACGCTACGGGGCTGTTACCGACTACTCCACCGACCATGTGGCGATGTTCTCCCGCTCGCAGGGCAGTAAGGAGATACTGGTCGTTGTCAATACAACCGACACCGCACAGGAGATAACCCTGCCTATGCGTTGGCAGCGCAACAAATACACCAACGCCCTCACGGGTGAGCAACTCTATTCTCCCAAGTCGCAATCGCTGCAACCTTACGAATACATAATTTATTCTAAATAAACGACATGAAAAAACTCTTTCTTTTTGCTTTGGCACTGCTCTCTTTCGGTTGGAGCACTGCCACCGCTGCGCCTCGTGCTGACGAGGTAAAGCACGACGGCTATGCCGTCTTTGTTCTCGACCAAACGGGTTGGGACGCTATAGCCCTCTATATGTGGGGCGATGTCAATAGCCTCAACGGCGCATGGCCAGGTATGCAGGTTACCGGCACCGAAACCGTCAAAGGTATCGAATACAAGTATTTCGATATGGGGGCTGCCAACACAGGTAAGTCTGAGAGCCTTATATTCAATAACAACAATGGTGGTACGCAACTCAAAGACTTTGCCTACACCATCAACCGCGACATCTATCTCGCTGTTTCTGCAGAGGGAGTACGCGAGATTACCCACAAAGACTCTATTCCCGATCCTGTCTTGGGCGGTATCGCACTTTGGCCGTCGTACACCACGCTCCTTACCGAGCAACCCGCCGAGGTCAAGGTACTGTCGATGAACAACTCGCTTATCCACTACGAGAACGAGTGGCAGGACGATATGTTCAACCAAATGGCAGCCGCCGAGGGCAAGAACGCCACGTGGACTGCCCATACCAATCTCGGTAAGTCGCTCCAATACCACTACGATGAGGGTGAGGGACTGACCGATGCAGGTACGCCCTCGGCACGTATGCTCGTCCGCACACAGGCATGGACGCATATTATTCTCCAGGAGCAGACTGCCAAACCGCGCACCAACTTCAGCGGTTTCCGCAGCAGCGTGAAAGCATGGGTGGAGTATATTCGTGAAAATTGCCCCAACCCTAATGCAGTCATTATTCTGCCTGTCAACTGGGCATATGCCACCGATGCGGCTTTCACGGCTTCTAATGCCGAGATGCTGGCTAACTATCGTGCTGTCGCACAAGAGTTCGGCGTCGTACTCTGCCCCGTAGGAGTGGCTTACGAGCAAGCCTACGAGAAAGACGCTACTATTCTCCAAAACTGGTTCAAAGACGACCGCCACCCCAAGCAGAACGCTACCTATATGGCTTGCTGTCTCGAGTATGCCACCATCTTTGGTGTATCGCCTGCTACTATCTCGTGGACTCCTTCTACGCTTACTGCCGATGAGGCTGCCGCTATGCGCACTTATGCCGCCGACACCTACAACTCGTTTACTCAAGTCGTTGATCAGCACAAGCATTCCGTACATTTCGAAATGCACCAACTCGATGCCAACGGGCTGTCTGTCGGTGCATTGTCTACCGTCTGCGATACCGTACTGACTGTTGCCGGGGAGCATATGGTGAAAGCCCTGTACGACGGCAAACAATACACCGCTACCGTGTCGGTTGGTGCTGCCAAAACGGAGGTTATCACTTATCCCGCTATTGCTTTCAATGAGGAGGCTATGGTATATGTTCAGGACTTCAATACCCTTGGTGGGGCGGAAGTCGATCCTTCCACCGATGCCAAGACCGGTATTCTCAAAGGCACCCGTCTCCCCGAAGGTTGGCGCATCGAACGCAACACCACGGGTCCGCGTCAGGTAGGTATGTATGGTACGGCTGCCGACAGCACAATGTATATCGGCGGGCAGTCGCTGGTATCAAAAGCATACAACGGCACGTGGAACTTTGGCGCAACGGGCAATATCGACCGTGCTATCGGCGGACTCACTACGGGCGTTGCCAATGGTACACGCGGTATCAACGTGATGGCACACCTTACCAACAACGGCAAAACGAATTATGAGGGTGTCGAACTGACCTACGATATCGAGAAATACCGCAATGGTAACAACGACAAGGGTTTTACCGTGCAACTCTACTACTCCACCAATGGCAACACGTGGCAGAGCGCAGGCGATAAGTTCAAGACTTCTTATGCGCCCGATGCCGACACCAACGGAGCGGCTGTAGTTCCGATGAATACCACTAACGTACACGATACACTGGATATTGTCTTCACCGCCGGCACCGACCTCTATCTGGCATGGAATATCTCCGTTACATCTGGCGACAACTGCGCCGGTGCACCGGGCTATGCCATCGACAATGTATCGATGACCGTCCTCGAAGCCGAGATACCCGAAGCCGCACACTATATCTATGCCGATGACCAAACCGGCTGGGCTTCGCTGGCTCTCTATACGTGGGGTACAGGCGAACTCTATGGCAAATGGCCCGGTGTATATCCGATCAATACCGTTGAGGTGGAGGGCGTTACCTACAAAGTGTTCCCTTACGATGTAACCGAAGCGGGTTCCTACAATCTGATCTTCAACAATGGTAACAACGGCAAGCAAACTCCTGATTTCACCGTTACCGAAGCCCGCGACTACTACTTGGTGGTAACCGCCGAAAAGGTGTATGAAGTAGGTACGGGTATCGAAAATACGCTTGTAAAGCAGACCAACGCAACCAAGTTCTTGCACAACGGTACACTCTACATACGTCATCAGGGACAAGTATTCACAGCCATGGGCGTCAGAGCCAATTAAAGATAACAATAGAACAAAGTATTAGTTTGATTATATATAAATTGTAGTGAACAGGGTGCGCAGTGATGCGCGCCCTGTTTGTGTATTGAAACATAAACGCCTACTATCCTATAAGGAATCACCCACTAATCACCCACTCTTTGTATATAAGGACATTAGGGATAATATGTATAGTTAGTTGTGGATTGTTTACCTCTGAAAATATATTTTCTTGTGTGTATCTATTAATTAATGATAATATGCAGATTTGTCTCGTTGGATCTGCTTCAATTTGCACAACCAAGAAAAATGTTGTATCTTTGCAGGCAAATAGCAGAATGGTATGGAAGAAAACAAACGGGAATTTGATTGGGCATTATTGTGGATACGTATCAAAAAGTATCTGCTCAATAAGTATGTCGTTACGGTGCTGATATTCCTGTTTATCATGTTGTTTGCAGGGGAACAGAGCCTTATTCACACTATCCGCCGCGGGCGGGAGATACATCAGTTGGAGCAGCAACGGGATATGTACCGCGGGGGCATACAGTCCGCACGGCAGGGAATCCATATGCTGCAAAATACCGACAGTCTGGAGCGGTATGGCAGAGAGCATTATTATATGCACGCCTCCAATGAGGATGTATATTTGGTAGAATAATGCACAATGCGTAATGATTTAGGTTTAGTATGAAAAAATCCAACATATTTCTGATTAGCGGAATGATTGTCCTTCTGATAGGTGCAATCCTGAGTATCTGCAAAGTGCAGCCGTATGCCAATTATGTTCTGATAGCAGGGGCTGTACTGGTTATTATCCGCGGTGCCCTCCGTACCCGTGAACGCGATGACAAACCACAGGAATAGGGGTACCTGTCAACTAACCTATGCAAGACCATTTGGTAAAGCAACATAGAATCCTGGGTATTGACCCGGGAACGCTCTTTATGGGTTATGCCTTGCTCGATAGTGCGGGACAGCGGGTGCGGTTGGTGGATTTCGGCGTATTGGATGTGCATAAATTAGACGGGCAATATGCCCGTTTGCAGAAAGAGTTCTTTTTCTTGCAGGAACTGATAGACCAATATAAGCCTACGGAACTTGCCATAGAGACGCAGTTTGTGGACAAGAACCCGCAGACAATGATTAAGATTGTGCATGCGCAGGGGGTGGCGATTGCTGCGGCTTTGAGCCGAGACATCCCTATAAATGAGTATTCGCCTATGAAGATCAAGATGGCGATTACGGGCAACGGTCATTCGAGCAAAGAGCAAGTAGCAGGAATGTTGCAGCGTTTCCTGCATATCCCCGACGACCAAATGCCCAAGAAATTAGATGCCACCGACGCATTGGGTATTGCCTACTGCCATTTCCTCCAGTTGGGCTTGCCGCTTACCGATGACCATTCTGCCAAGGATTGGACCACGTTTGCTAAGCGCAAAGGGCTGGTAGATAGCGGTTCCACTACTCCTAATCAGCAACTGATGGCGGCTCTGCGGCAAACGAAGAAATAACGTAAAACGCATTTTCTGCAAAAATATATCCCTATTTCTTGGTATATTGGTTTTTTTGTCGTACCTTTGCACCGCAATTCGGTTTTTGCCAACTCCGGTTTGCAAAAGAGACGGCAAAGGCTGTGCGAAAGAATAACTTTATAAACTCATATAACTTAAATACAATTATGGCTTACGTAATTTCTGACGACTGCATTGCATGCGGTACATGTAAAGATGAATGCCCTATGGGCGCAATCTCTGAAGGCGAACACTATTCGATTGATCCGGATATCTGCACCGAGTGCGGTACCTGCGCAGATGTTTGCCCGAGCGGTGCTATCTCGAAATAAGCAAAGAGCAAAAGGCTCATACGAAAAATCCTGTTTGAATTATTCAAACAGGATTTTTTTGTTATAGTCAGCAGTGCTTGGTACGGATACCTAACAAACTATCCGATGGCGTCCAGACGGTTCTCCATAGCCAGCATCTCGTCGCGGAGACGGGCGGCGTTGTCAAAATCAAGGTCTTTGGCGGCGGCAAGCATCGCACGGCGTTTCTGCTCGATGGCTTTCGTGAGGGCTTTCTTGTCCATTTTCTGCCAGTCTGCCGTCTTCCACGACTCGCGTATCGCCTTTTCTACCCGCTCTTTCTCTGCTTCGGGGTCTTTGTAGAGCGATGCCAATGCCGAGGTGTTGATTTCTTTCTTTATTGCCGTAGGCGTGATATGGTGTGCCTCGTTGTATGCCATTTGGATACGCCGGCGGCGGTTGGTCTCGTCTATGGTTGCCTGCATAGCCCCCGTAATCGTATCGCCGTACATAATAGCCTTGCCGTTCACGTTGCGGGCGGCACGCCCCACCGTCTGCGTCAGGCTGCGCTTGTCTCGCAGGAAGCCCTGCTTGTCGGCATCAAGTATTGCTACCAGGCTCACCTCGGGCAGATCGAGTCCCTCGCGCAGCAGGTTTACGCCCACCAGCACATCGTACAGCCCTTTGCGCAGGTCTTCCATTATCTTCACCCGCTCGATGGTATCGATGTCCGAATGGATATAGGCGGAGCGGATGCCGTAGCGGCGCAGGTAATCGTCCAGCTCCTCTGCCATACGCTTGGTGAGCGTCGTTACCAGTATGCGCTCGTCCCTTTTGATGCGCTGCTGTATCTCTTCCATCAGGTCGTCCACCTGGTGCTCTGTCGGGCGCACTTCTATCTCGGGGTCAAGCAAGCCCGTGGGACGGATGACCTGGTCGATGACCACGCCTTCGGAACGCTGCAACTCGTACTCGTCGGGGGTGGCGGAGACGTATATGGTCTGTCCGGTCTTGGCTTCGAACTCGTCAAAGGTGAGCGGTCGGTTGTCGCGGGCGGCAGGCAGGCGGAAACCGTAGTTTACCAAGTTGTCCTTGCGCGACTTGTCGCCGCCGTACATACCTCGTATCTGCGGTACGGTAACGTGGCTTTCGTCGATCACAAGCAGCATATCTTTCGGGAAATAGTCCAGCAGGCAATACGGCGGACTGCCCGCTTCGCGCCCGTCGAAATAACGGCTGTAGTTCTCTACACCCGAGCAGTAGCCGAGTTCCTGTATCATCTCCAGATCGTATTTCACACGCTCCTCAATACGCTTGGCATAGAGCGGTTCACCTATCTCTTGGAAATAGTTCACTTGGTTTGCCAGATCCAGTTTGATTTGCGCCATCGCCGCCTCGATATGCTCTTTGCTGGTGCAGAAGATGGTGGCGGGCGAGATGTTGTAGTGGTCGAACTCCTCTAATAGACTATTGTTCACAGGGTCAACCGTTGAGATGGCATCCACCTCGTTGCCGAAGAACTCGATGCGCACGATATAATCGGCATACGCAAGGGCTATATCCACCGTGTCGCCTTTGACACGGAAACGCCCGCGGGCTAATTCAATATCGTTGCGGATATACTGTGCCGCCACCAGTTGCTTGAGGAACGTATCCATCGGCAGTATCTCCCCGCGGCGGAGCGAGATGCAGTTCTGCGTAAAATCTTGCGGAGAGCCAAGACCATAGATACAACTGACCGACGAGACGACAATCACATCTTTTCGCCCACTCAACAGGGCTGCCACGGCGGACAGACGCAGGCGGTCGATCTCCTCGTTGATACTCAGGTCCTTGTCTATATAGGTGTCAGTAGAGGGGATGTATGCCTCGGGCTGGTAGTAGTCGTAGTAGGAAACAAAATACTCCACGGCGTTGTGCGGGAAGAAGGCTTTCATCTCCGAGTACAACTGTGCCGCAAGGGTTTTGTTGTGGCTCATGATGAGCGTCGGGCGGTTGAGTTGCTGAATGACATTCGCCACGGTAAAGGTCTTACCGCTGCCCGTAACACCGAGCAACACCTGTGCGGGTGCCCCCGCACGCACACCGCTCACCAGCGATTCGATGGCTTGCGGCTGATCGCCTGTAGGCTTATATGCACTCTCTAACTGAAACAAAGTTCAATTAACAATTAAGAATTAACAATTAATATGCGTAGCCGTTTTTTCCGTTCTGTAAGCCCCCTCTTTGAGGGGGGGGAGTCGGGATTAGGGCGTCGGGGAAAGTCTGGTTCGCTGCCCCATATAAAAAAGAAAAGAGCCTTGCGGCTCTTTCTTTTTCTTACTTAACTCGGCGTTCTTGAATACGAGCCTTCTTACCTGTAAGGTTGCGGAGGTAGTAGATCTTCGAGCGACGAACCTTACCGTACTTGTTGATAACGATGCTCTCAATGAAAGGGCTGTCCATAGGGAAGATACGCTCTACACCTACGTTGCCCGACATCTTGCGAACGGTGAAGCGTTTTTTGTCTTCGCTGCCGTGGATAGCGATTACATCGCCACGGAACTCCTGGATACGCTCCTTGTTACCCTCTTTAATACGATAAGCCACGGTGATTTGGTCACCGGCTTTGAATGCCGGAAACTCTTTTTTCTCACCGGCGAATGCCTGTTCGGCAATCTTAATCAAATCCATTTCGTTTGATAATTAAATGGTTACGGCACAGAGTATGCACTACTATTCGGTGTCTGCCTGTTTGCGGATTTGCATCCTGTTCGGCAGTCTCCTACTTCAATCGCCAGAGACTCTGTGCAAAATCGGCTGCAAAGTTACGACAAAAAAACGGAACTGCCAAATGTCGTCCTATTTTCATTGCTGTTTTTTTATATGCGACTTTGCTTGTTGCTATGCACAGTATGCAGAAAAATTAATGCATATATTGCATAAAAAGTCGGCTTATCCATATAGTAACCTCAAATTTTTTCTACGTCCTTTCTACGTCCTTTCTACGTCTTTTCTACGTAATCGGTATTATGAGGCAGGCAGATTGAATATTCTGTATATTGCATATAGGGTGGACTATTTGGGCGGAATTGTGTATTTGGGTTGCTTATGTCAGAAAAATGTTGTAACTTTGCGCACTTTTAACTAATTACGACATTTTCAACTCCAACGCATTTTCATGAGAAAAATATCCCAATTGTTGCCGTTTGTATTGGCGGCGGTAGCATTCAGCAGTTGTGTTACTCAAAAGCAGATGACCTATTTTCGCGAGGTGGATACCGCGACGGCAGATAGCGTAAACAAAGTGTTTGAGGCACAGATTGACCCGATTATCAAGGCGGGTGATGCGCTTTCTATTACCGTTTCCGCACTTGATCAGGAGGCGGTAGTGCCTTACAACCTGCCGACCGTTGTTTTTGCCAATCCGGGCAGCAGCCAGTTGACCACTACACCCAGTTTGCAATACTATACCGTGGGTGCGGATGGCAAAATAGAATTTCCCGTATTGGGCAAGATTTCCGTACTCGGGTTGAAAACGACCGAGGTGGTGAATCTCTTAGAGGAAAAACTCTCGACACAGATTGTAAACCCGATGGTGATTGTACAATTGATCAATGCGAAAGTAACGGTGATGGGCGAGGTGAATAGACCAGGGCAATATACAATGCCCAACGGACGTATGACTCTTTTGGATGCGCTTGGAGCCGCCGGAGACCTGTCAATCTACGGCAAGCGGGATAATATATTGATTACACGTGAAACCAATGGTAAGTTGGAATTTCATCGTCTGAACCTGAACTCGGACGAACTTTTTACGTCTCCATACTATTATTTGCAACAGAACGATGTGATCTATGTCTCGCCTAATAAGGTGCGTGCAGTCAGCAGTCAGAATATCGGTTTGTGGCTGAGTATGGTAAGTACGGTTGCGAGTGCAGCAACGGTGATAGTTACGGTGGTGAATACCGCAAAATAATTAGGAATTAGGAATTGAGTTATGGCGCAAGATACAAATAACAATAACGAAATAGATGTCCGTAAGATTTGCCGTGATGTGCTGGCGCATTGGTGGTGGTTTGTAATAGGGGTGGCATTGTGCTGCGCTTTTGGCGTACTTTATATTGTGCGCACTACGCCCAAACTGACCACGCAGGGGGCAATTATGCTTCGGCAGAAAGGCGATGAGAGTTTGTCAGGGCAGTTGGAATCGCTTAGTATGCTGGGGCTGGGCAATAATGGTGCGGCGAGCGACGAGGTGGTGGTGCTTCAGTCGCGCGACCTGATGCACCAGGCTTTGGATGCCTTGGATCTGTGGAATACCTATTACGTGAAAGACGGAATGCGCTGGATAGGCGAGTATCCGAATCATACTTTTACCGTTGAACCCGTAGAGATAACCAAGAAGGCTAAGAAACGCGGCAGTTACAGGGTGAGTATCAAGGTGCTGGACAACGGGTATAAGATCAAGGTGAGACAAGGAAGATGGCATGGGTCAACCACCCGGGTGGCAGACCTGAAAGAGCCGATAGAGACTTGTGTCGGCACGATACGCATTACGCAAAACCGACCTATACAAGAGGATCGGGTGGAATATCGCACTATGTGTACTCCGAAACCGGCTGTAGTGGATCAGTATAGGGCGGCGGTCAGCATCGCATTGGAGAAAAAAGAATCGAATATCATCAATCTGACCACTACATCTGATATACCAGGGCGCGATGTAGCACTGCTCAACAAGATTATCGAACAGTATAATCTCAATACGGTGGTTGACAAGAACATTATAGCGACCAATACGGCGGCGTTTATTGATGAGCGACTGGCTGTTATCTCTCGCGAGTTGAGCGATGCGGAAGATGCGGTGGCGGCATACAAGACGAAGAACAACCTGACCGATCTGTCGGAAGAGGCAAAGATATTCCTGCAAGCCAACAGCGATGAGCAGAAAGAACTTGCCAATGTGGAGACGCAACTCAATCTGGTGAACTACATTGAAGATTTTTTGAAAGACGACACAAAACGTTTCAGTTTGATACCTGCCAATATAGGTATTACCGATGTTTCTCTGACCTCTTTTATCGGGGAATACAACACACTGCTGCTTCAGCGTATGCGCGTGCTACGTACGGCTACCGACAATAACCCGGTGGTGGAGCAACTCAACGATCAGTTGATCAGTATGCGGCAGAATATCATTGCCAGTATCGCTTCGGTGCGCGAGAGCCTGACCATTACCCGTGACGGATTGCGCCAACGGGACAGCCGGTTCAACGCCCGTATCAAATCAGTGCCTAACCAAGAGCGGCAGTACGTACAGATCAAACGGCAGCAGGAACTGAAAGAAGAAATATATCTGTTCCTTTATCAGAAACGCGAAGAGAATGCGCTGATGCTTGCCGCGACGGCAACGCCTGCCAAAATTATTGATGTACCGAAAGTGGATACGGGTAGTGCGCAGCCTAAGCGAAAGTTGGTGCTACTGGTATGTATCATTCTTGGCTTGGGTATTCCTGCCGGTATATTGTATATATGGAGTTTGTTCAATGACAAACTCGGTGATGCTAAAGAGTATGAGAGTCTGGTGCATACGGCTTTTGCAGGGCAAATAGTGGAAAACTCTCGCGGAAAACATATTGCCATCAATGAGGGTGAATCAACCATTTCAGCAGAGTTGTTCCGCCTGTTGCGTACCAATCTGCGCTTTATCTTGCCCGCCGATGTGCAACACCCGGTGATACTGGTTACATCGTGTATCAACGGTGAGGGCAAATCGTATATTGCTACCAACATAGCCTTGTCGCTGGCATTGTTAGATAAGAAAGTGGTGTTGGTGGGCTTGGATATACGCAAGCCGATGTTGGCCAAATATTTTGAATTGACCGATAAGGGATGTCTGACAAGTTATTTGGCGGATGATTCATTTACGGTAGATGACACTATACAGCATTCGCCGGCACATAAGAAATTGGACATCATCCCGGCGGGGGTGATACCGCCCAACCCCGCCGAATTGCTACAGACAGAGCGTTTGGATATGCTTTTTGCCGAATTGCGCAAGCGATACGATTATATCATTGTGGATACGGCACCGGTGGCGATGGTGAGCGATACGTTCCTGCTCGACCGCATATCAGATATGACGCTGTTTGTGAGCCGCGCCAACTATACACCGCGTGAGATGACCGATTTTATTAACCAGGTAGCCGAACAGAAACGATTGAAGAACATAGCCTGTGTATTTAACGGCGTAAAGAACGCCAAAGCGGGTTATGGTTACGGTTATGGTTACGGGTATGGTTACGGCAACACCCCAAAATAAAGACCTTAAAGACCTTAAAGTCCTTAAGGTTCTTATTATTCAAAAATTATGATCGTTTGTGTAGCGGAGAAGCCCTCGGTGGGGCAATATATAGCGAAGGTGCTGGGGGCAAACCAACGCAGGAACGGCTATTTCGAAGGGAACGGCTATTGTGTTACATGGACTTTCGGACATCTTTGTGCGCTGCTTGACCCGCAGGAATATACTGACCAATGGAAGAACTGGAACCTCAGTTCGCTCCCGATGATTCCGCCGCGTTTCAGTATCAAAGTGAACGGCGATGAAGGAGTACACAAACAATTCGACGTTATAAAATCGCTGATTGCCCAAGCCGACGAGGTTATCAATTGTGGTGATGCCGGGCAGGAGGGGGAACTGATACAACGATGGGTGTATCAGAAAGCGGGTTGTAAGATCCCCGTGAAGCGTCTGTGGGTCAGTTCGCTGACCGAAGAGGCAATTGCCGAGGGGTTCAAAAAACTGAAAGACCAGTCGGAATACCAGCACCTCTACGAGGCGGGGCTGATGCGCGCTATCGGGGACTGGCTGCTCGGTATGAATGCCACGCGTGCTTATACTATTCGTTATGCGAAAGGAGTGGGGAAGGACAGACAGGTGCTGTCTATAGGGCGTGTGCAGACACCCACACTGGCTTTGGTGGTCAAGCGGCAAGCCGAGATAGAGAACTTCGTGCCGAAGACCTATTGGGAACTGAAGACCACCTATCGCAACACTCTTTTTTCTGCGCAACTGCCCGCTGAGGAGGACGAATACGCCATTACCACTCTTGATCAGGGGCAGGCATTGGTGGATTCCATCAAAAATAATCCGCTGACGATTATATCGGTCGAGAAAAAGAAAGGAATTGAGTCGGCTCCCAAATTGTTCGACCTGACAAGCCTGCAGGTGGAGTGCAACAAGAAATATGCGTTTTCTGCCGACCAGACACTGAAACTCATTCAGTCGCTCTACGAGAAGCGAATCACCACTTATCCGCGTGTGGATACCACTTATCTGAGCGATGACATCTATCCGAAGATACCCGCCACACTGGCGGGCATCAAGGATTTTTATCCGCAAGCAACGCCTTTGCTCGGCTTGAAAGCCGACGGCAAGAAAGGTGCAGGTTCATTGCCGAAATCAAAAAAAGTATTTGATAACAAGAAAGTTACCGACCACCATGCGATTATCCCGACCGGTCAGCGCCCCGATGCACTGACTGCCGATGAGCGCAAGGTGTTCGATCTGGTGGCATTGCGTTTTATCGGTGTTTTCTATCCCGATTGCGAGGTGAGCAACACGACCGTGCTGGCTGAAGTGCCCCGCACGGGAATTGCAGAGAATGACGACCTTAAAAAGGTGGTTTTTAAGGTAACCGGTAGGCAGATACTCAAACCGGGATGGAGGGAGATCTATCAGAAAGACCAAAACGCTACCCCTGCGCAGGAGGGAACTGAAAGCACGGACGGAGACGATGCTTCTTCTGAAAACAAGACCCTGCCTGCTTTTGTAAAGGGAGAGAGCGGGGAGCATATACCGCAACTGCAGGAGAAAACCACCACACCGCCAAAGTACTACACCGAAGCAACGCTTCTGCGGGCAATGGAGACGGCGGGTAAGACGGTGGATAATGAGGAACTGCGCGATGCTATGAAAGAGAACGGCATCGGGCGACCGTCCACTCGCGCGGCAATCATAGAGAAACTTTACCAACGAAAATATATTGTCAAACAGGGCAAATCCATTCGTGCTACACCGCTGGGAATCGACCTGATACATACGATCATTTCGCCGCTGCTGAAGTCGGCGGAACTGACGGGACGTTGGGAGAAGAAACTGCGCGAGATAGAGCGCGGTGAATATACGGCGCAGCAGTTCTTGGACGAACTCAAGACTATGACTGCCGATGTGGTGCGCGAAGTGAAAGCCAACAAAGCGGGTATGCTCTGCCCGGTCTGCCGGCAGGGCGTTGTCATCCGCGGTAATACCCGCTACGGCTGCTCCCGCTGGCGCGAGGGATGCACCTACGCCGAGCCGTTTTGACAAAGTCTTTAAGGACATTAACGACCTTAAAGTCCTTAAGCATTTACGGCAACGAGACGGCAATGTGAAGCGTAAGGCGGGTGTGCGTAGCACACTGAGCGCCGTAGCGAGACGAAGCCCTGTGGGCTGAGTAGAACTCCTTAGAACACACGGCTCTTATATACACTTTTATGCACTCTTACTTTTGCATACTCTGTATGTTAATTGTTAATTATTAATTGTTAATTGGCAAGTTAATTGCACAACTGCATTTTTTTTCGTAACTTTGCGGGCTGAAAAAGACTATTAAAAGATTGCACTATGAATATATCGTATAATTGGCTCAAACGCTACATCGCCTTGACCGACGATGCGGAGACAGTGGCAAAGATACTGACATCCATTGGTTTGGAGGTCGGAACTGTAGAGAAAGTACAGACTATCAAAGGCGGTTTGGAAGGACTGGTAATCGGCGAGGTGCTGACTTGTGTGCCGCACCCCAACTCCGACCACCTGCATATCACGGAGGTAAACATCGGTGCGGCAGAGGCACAGGGTGCCGTTACTGACGGACAGGGACGGCATACGCTGCATATCGTTTGCGGGGCACCGAATGTGGCAGCCGGACAGAAAGTGGTGGTTGCTACGATCGGCACGGTATTGTATGACGGCGATGAGCATTTTACTATCAAGCGCGGTAAGATACGCGGCGAGGAATCGCTCGGTATGCTTTGTGCAGAAGACGAGATAGGCGTGGGCAGCGACCATGCGGGTATCATCGTGCTGCCCGCAGCGACGCCCGTTGGTATGCCCGCCAAGGAGTACTACCATGTGGAGGACGACACGCTCATTGAGGTGGATATTACTCCGAACCGATCGGACGCTATCAGCCACTACGGTGTGGCACGCGACCTGTATGCCTACTATTTGGCACATGGACAGGACGTGGCTCTCACCCGCCCGAGTGTGGACGCTTTTGCCGTACAGAACCACAACCTGCCGATTGAGATTACGATTGAAGACACCGAGGATTGCCCCCGCTACACGGGCGTGAGCATACAGGGCGTAACCATCAAAGAGTCGCCCGACTGGCTCAAGAAAGCCTTGACGACCATCGGTTTGCGCCCGATAAACAACGTGGTGGACGTAACGAATTTTGTGCTGCATGAGATGGGGCAGGCGCTCCACTCGTTTGACGCAGACAAGATAAAAGGACACCGCGTCATCGTACGCAAGGCGCACGAAGGCGAGAAATTTACTACCTTGGACGGCATAGAGCGTACGCTCTCGGCTGCCGACCTGATGATCTGCAATGCCGAGGAGCCGATGACGATGGCGGGTGTGTTCGGCGGACTGAACTCGGGTATCACCGACGAGACCAAAAACGTGTTCCTCGAGAGTGCCTATTTCAACCCGGTTTGTATCCGCAAGACCTCGCGCCGCCACCAGTTGCAGACCGACGCATCGTTCCGCTACGAGCGTGGTTGCGACCCGAACAATACCTTATATATACTGAAGCGCTGCGCATTGCTCATTCAGGAGGTAGCCGGAGGCGAAGTAGCGATGGAGGTGAGCGACAATGGGAAAACCTATTTCGAGCCGTTCCCCGTAACATTGAATATCCCGCGTGTGAACGCGCTGATTGGCAAGGCGATTGGCGAGCAGACGATAGAGACCATTCTTCGCGGTTTGGAGATGGAGATCGTCAGCAAAGAGGGCGACGACTGGCATATCACCGTGCCGCGCTACCGTGTGGACGTACAGCGCGAGTGCGACGTGGTGGAGGATATTCTGCGTATCTACGGATACAACAATGTCGAGTTCCCCGAGAAAGTGAATACGAACCTCAGTTACAGCCCGAAACCCAATCCGCAGAAGTTGCAGACCCGTATATCGGAGCAACTGACCGCGCAGGGTTTCTATGAGATACTGAATAACTCGCTGACCAAGGTGGCATACTACGAGCCGTTGCAGACCTATCCGTTGGGCGAGTGTGTGAAGATCAAGAATCCGCTGAGCCAGGATCTCGGTGTAATGCGCCAGACACTGCTGTTCGGCGGCTTGGAGAGTATTCAGCGCAATGTCAATCGCAAGAATGCCGACCTAAAATTCTACGAGTTCGGCAACTGCTACCATTATCACGCCAATCCCGCTGCGCGTGAGCATAACCCCGAGAATGCGCTTGTGGAGTACAGTGAGGAACCGCATTTGGCACTCTGGCTGACGGGTAACAAGACACAGCAGTCGTGGATTAACAAAGGCGAAAAGACCACATTCTATATGCTTCATGCATACGTAAACGGTGTACTGACCCGTATGGGTGTGGAGGTGGCGCACTGCACTATGGAGGCGTTCAGCAACGAGTTGTTTTCCGACGGTTTGATACTCAAGGCACAGAACGGCAAGGAGTTGGGACAACTGGCGATTGTGGATAAGAAACTTGCCAAGCAGTTTGATATCGATGAGGCAGTCTTCTTTGCCGACCTCGACTGGAAGCAACTCCTGCGCCAGAACAAACAGTACAAACCCGTTATCAACGACCTGCCAAAGTTCCCCGAGGTGAAACGCGATTTTGCCCTGCTTGTGGACAAGCAGGTGGAGTTTGCAGACCTTGCACGTGCTGCCTTTGAGACCGAGCGTAAGTTGCTCAAAAATGTGTATCTGTTCGATGTCTATGAGGGCAAGAACCTTGAGAATGGCAAGAAATCCTATGCTTTGTCATTTATTCTGCAAGACCCGGAAAATACACTCAAGGACAAGCAGATAGAGGCTATTATGCAACGCCTGCAAAAAACCTTTGAAGAGAAGTTCGGCGCAAAACTGCGATAACCATTAACTTGTCCGTTAAAGTCCTTAAGGACCCTAAGGACTTTAAGGACATTAGGGGTGTTTAACCATTAAAAAACGAAACAGATATGAAAAAATCATTGCTTGCGTTGGTATTGTTGGCTGTATGTGCAGCGGGATTTACACAGGTGCCGCAAGAGAAAGAGAATGTCATCTATCAGGTAACGGTCAACAAGAATGACCCGTCCACTCGTACGGATTACCAGAAAGCACTGACCCGCAGCGGGAATACCTATTTCCTGGGCAATCAGGCGATGGACAAGAAAGCCTATATCCGTTTTCTGGAAACCAACTGCCCCGCAGCGTGGCAGAAAGCCAACAGCGGTTACAAGACTGCTACTGCCGGTTGGTGCTTGCTCGGTATCGGTGCAGGATTTGAATTAGGCGGACTAATCGGTTTGATTGCCACAGCAGGCAGTACGATAGATAGCGATTACGGTTATGCTGAAGCAGATGCCAAGATGCATACCGCTTTGGGTTTGACTGCTGTTTATTGTGTAGGTGCATTCAGTATCGTAGCCTCTATTCCGACTATTGCTGTCGGTTATGCAAAGATGCACAATAGTGTGGATGTCTATAATGTGGCTTGTACCACAGCGCAAGTGCGCCCCTATTGGAGTATCCAAACAAGCAAAAACGGTGTAGGATTAGCATACAATTTCTAATATATCGTTTAGCATATATACAAAAAACACGGCATGGAAATTTCCTTGCCGTGTTTTTTGTATGGTGTTTTTTATTTCCCGCCTACTAATTTCTTGATGTCATTGAGTTTGTTGAGGGCTTCGAGAGGGGTCAGACTGTCGATGTCAAGACGGGTGAGTTCGTCGCGGATCTGCTCAAGGACGGGGTCGTCCAACTGGAAGAAACTCAATTGCATACCCTCCGGGGCATTGATGGTGGCTTTGCCGCTGCCTACTTTCTTTACATTCTGACGAAGATTGTTGCTTTCTGCCAAAACAGATGAAACGACGGCAGCACTCTCACCGCTTGTTCCCGATACTCCATTGCTGTTCCCCTCCAATTCATGCAAAATCTCGTTGGCACGGATAATGATACTCTCGGGCATACCCGCCAGTTTCGCCACATGGATACCGAAACTATGCTCCGAACCGCCTCGGACGAGTTTGCGCAGGAAGATCACTTTCCCGTTCACCTCCCGTACGGACACATTATAATTGCGTATGCGCGAGAACGACTGTTCCATCTCGTTAAGTTCGTGGTAGTGGGTGGCAAAGAGCGTCTTCGCATGTCCGCGCTGCTCGTGGATATACTCTACAATCGCCCAGGCAATACTGATACCATCATAGGTACTGGTACCGCGTCCGAGTTCATCGAAAAGAACAAGGCTCCGCTCGCTGAGGTTGTTCAATATACTTGCCGCCTCATTCATCTCTACCATAAACGTACTCTCGCCCATCGAGATATTGTCGCTCGCGCCAACACGGGTGAAAATCTTGTCTACTATACCGATCGATGCACTCTCGGCGGGAACGAAACTGCCAATCTGAGCCATCAGCACGATCAGTGCCGTCTGGCGCAGGAGCGCGGATTTACCAGCCATATTCGGACCCGTGATGATGATGATCTGCTGCCCGTTGTTGTCGAGAAGGACATCATTCGCTACATATTGTTCGCCGGCAGGCAACTGCTGTTCAATCACAGGATGCCGCCCCTGGCGGATATCAATCACCAAACTATCGTTCACATCGGGGCAGATATACTTGTTTTCTGTTGCAG
This sequence comes from uncultured Bacteroidales bacterium, assembly GCA_934728255.1. GTDB lineage: Bacteria > Bacteroidota > Bacteroidia > Bacteroidales > Paludibacteraceae > Colicola. Next base: position 46,613 of record CAKVEC010000004.1, on the reverse strand, counting down.
TCGTGGCAAAACTGAGCAGACAGTCGAGTTGCGCCACCACATTGGCATCGGTCTGCATCTGCGGCACAAACCCGCTCAATGCCAGCATCAGTTCCTGATAGAGGCGGTTCTCGATAATCTGTATTTTCTCTTCGGCAGAGAGAATGGTCTCTTCGTATTGCTTGAGTTCTTCGGTAATATACCGCTCGGCATTGACGAGTGTCTGCTTGCGGATCCACTCCTGAGGCACCTGGTCTTTGTAGGTATTGCGCACCTCCAGGTAATAGCCGAAGACATTGTTGTACCCGATCTTCAGGCTCTGTATTCCCGTCTGCTCCGCCTCACGCTGTTGGATGCGTAGCAGGTAATCCTTGCCGTTGGTGTGTATGTCGCGCAGCGAATCGAGTTCGCTGTCCACGCCATTGGCAATCACGTTCGGCCGCCCTTGCACAGCGGGCGGATTGGGTTGTATCTGCTGCTCTATACGCTCGCGCATTTCGGTGCAGAGGTCTATCTGCTCGCCGAGGAGATGCAGGTATGAGTTGTCGTCCGCTCCGAGGCACACCTCACGGATAGCGACCAACGCACGCAGGGCGGTGGCGAGTTGCACCATCTCGCGCGGAGCAATACGCCCGGTTGCGACTTTGCTCACGATACGCTCCATATCTTGTATCTGCCCGATCTGTTCCCGCAGCAGGTCGCGTTCGTCAGGGTGGCGGAAAAAATACTCCACCACCGACTGGCGGTTGCGTATCGGGCGCACATCCTTGAGCGGGAGTGCCAACCAGCGGTGCAGCAGACGCCCGCCCATCGGCGAAATGGTATGGTCGAGGACATCGTAGAGCGTCTTGCTCTCTGCCGTCTGCCCGCCGAGGAGTTCGAGGTTATGAATGGTAAAGCGGTCGAGCCATACGTATTTGTCTTCCTCAATACGGCTCAGGTGCTGTATATGACCCGTTTGCAGGTGCTGCGTCATATCCAGATAATGGAGGATGCCCCCCGCGGCAACTACGCCGTTGGGCATCTTGTCAAGTCCGAACCCCTTGAGGTTCTTCACCTGCCATTGTTTCTCCAAACGCTCCTGCGCCGATTCGGGCGTGAGCATCCAGTCTTCGAGTTCGAATGTAAAGAACTTGTTGCCGAAGCGGGTTTCAAACTCGGGTTTCTTCCCGCGCAGGAAGAGCACCTCTTTGGGCGCAAAGTCGGTCAGCAGTTTGTCGATGTAGTCAGCAGACCCTTCGGCGGCGAGGAACTCGCCCGTAGAGATGTCAAGAAAGGCAATGCCTATCGAATGTTTGGCAAAATGGAGACAGCCGACCCATGTGTTTTCTTTCTGTGTAAGGGTGGTATCGGAGTAACTGACACCCGGCGTAACCAACTCCGTTACTCCGCGTTTGACTAATTTCTTGGTCAGTTTCGGGTCTTCCAATTGGTCGCATATCGCCACGCGCAAGCCTGCCCGCACCAATTTGGGCAGATAGGTATCGAGGGCATGGAACGGAAACCCCGCCATCTCCTGCGTCTGGTTGAGCCCGCCGGCACCGTTGCTGCGGTGGGTCAGCGTGATGTTGAGTATCTTGCTGGCACGCAGGGCATCCTCGCAGTAGGTCTCATAGAAGTCGCCGCAACGGAACAGCAGCAGCGCATCGGGGTACTGCGCCTTGATGTCCCGAAACTGTTTCATCATCGGAGTCTGTTCCTTGTCTTTTGCCATTTTTCTAAGTATGAATTACAAATTATGAATATGTATCACTGCTATCGGTCTAATATCTAACTTCTAACAGCGCAGCGATCTAACTTCTAACAGCCATAGGCGGTCAAACCTCTAACAGCCGCAGGCGGTCTCACTTCAAGTCCACCGTTATCTTCAGGTTGTACCGCCGTCCCGTCAGGTAGTTGGGGCTTGCCCACTGGTTGCCGTAGGCGTCGCTCACCCAGAAATACGAGTTCACGTTCCGCCAGTCCACCAGGTTGAAGACCTCGAACTGCACCGCCCATTCGGCAATATGTTTCGCACTCGGCGCACGCATAAACTTCGCCGTCTTGGCATTGAAAGCGTAGGTTGCTCCGAGGTCGATACGCCTGTAGTCTGGCATACGCAGTGTTTTCTGGCTGGCAAGGTTGCGCGGCGAGGCAAACGGCATACCGTCGCTCCAGAGCATTTTTAGGTGGAACTTCAGTTGCGGGAACTGCGGGATATAATCTTGGAAGAACATCGAGAACGAGTAACGTTGCTCCTGAGGCGAGGGTATCCAACCGAGTTCGGGCTGGTCTATCAGACGCTGGCGGGCGGACATTGTCGAGAAACTGATCCAACTGTCTGCGCCGGGTACTAATTCTCCGTAGAGTTTCAGGTCAAGTCCCGCCGCATAGCCTACGGCGTCATTCTGCCCCGAATAGCGCACCCGCACATTGTCCACGGTGTAACTCTCCATACGGTCGATGTACTTGTAATACGCTTCCGCCGTCAGTTTGAACGGACGACCCCACGCACGGAAATAATAGTCTCCGCCCAGTACCACATGCACGGAGCGTTGCGCCCGCAGGTCTTTGTTGAGCGTGATACGCGTTACGCCGTCGTCGCCCGTCAGCGTATCGCGCAACTCTTTGTAAAACGGGGATTGGTAATAGAGTCCTGTGGCAAGGCGGAAACTGAAATCGCGTTTCCAACCGGGGTTATAGACGATGCTTGCCCGCGGACTCGGCAGCACCTCGTTGTTGAGGCTCCACCATTGTAGACGTCCGCCGATGGTCAGTATCACTTGCCCCTTCTCGGTATTCCATTTGTGTGTATTCTGTATATAGCCCTGTATGCGTGCCGACTGCATCCGGCTGTCGCCGTTCATCGTATAGTAGAGCAACATCTCCTCATTGTTGTTCGGCAGGCTGTACCCCGTCGAGTCGCGCCATTCCCACTCGCTGATGTGGTCTTTGATTAGTTCCGCCTGCCCGCTCACACCCCAACTCAGGGTGTTGTCCGCGTATTTCCATTTTCCCGAGTGCGAAAGCGTTACCACTCCCGCTTGCAGACGGTTGCGGGCATGCTGGTGATACACCCCCGTACCCAATACGCCCGTTGTCGTGGCGGTGATACTTGTCGCACCGCTGCCTATCTCGGGTACTTCCCCGCGGATACTGTCCAGCGGTTTGTCGGTCAGGTAGTATTCGCCCGTGATGTCGTAGGTCTCCTGCTCGTATGTGTAGAAACCGCTCAGGTCGAAACCCAACTCCACTTCTTTCGACACGTGTCCGTGTGCACCGAGAGCCGCAAATCCCGTAGTGAAGCGGTCTTTCTCCTGCCCGTCATAGAAGATCTGCAAGTGCTTGGCATCCTGCCCGCCGAAACTCTCAATCATTGATTCAGGGGTAAAGCGATAGGTGTTCTGGCTGAAATTACCAAGGAAGGACATCCGCCAGTCGCTCTGCGGGTGGCGTTTCTTGCCTGTTGCCCACGTGATATAGGTTTGGTAATCAATAAAATCCGGCTGATAATTACCCGCCGTTGCCAGTGCACCGAGCATATAGCGGCTCGTCTTGTAGCGTATGCCGTGCATCTGCGAATACGTACTATCGCCGTGCCCCACATATACGTTAGCCCCGAGAAGGCTCGCCCCTACGCTTGCCTCAAAACGGTCGGGACGCTTGTACTCTATATCCAATACCGACGACATCTTGTCGCCGTACTGTGCATCGTACCCGCCTGCCGAGAACTGCACATTCTCCACCATATACGGGTTTACAAAACTCAGTCCCTCCTGCTGACCGCTACGTATCAGCAACGGACGGTGCACCTCCAACCCGTTCACATACACCTGGTTCTCGTCAAAACTGCCGCCGCGCACGTTGTACTGCGACGATAGTTCGTTGTTTTGGTTCACACCCGCAAACGTGATCAGCAGACTCTCTATCGAACCGCCTGTCGCATCGGGCATCACGCGTGTGGTCTTTGCCTCTATGCTCCCCATAGTGCCGTCCTGCCGTTTCAGTCCGCGCACCTCCACCTCCTCAATCCATTGCTCGTCAGTGGGCATCTCCACATTGATGTTCATCACCTCCTGCGGATCGATAATACGCTGGCGGATAGTGGTATAACCAATCATCGAAAACACCAGTTCCACCGTGTCGCGGTCGGCAAACAGCAGTTCATAGTAACCGTTTTTGTTAGTCGTTGTACCCGTTGTCGTTTCCGCAATCGTTACATTCGCCAGTTCAATACCGCGGTTCTCGCTGTCGGTTACATAGCCGTATATACGCATATTGCGGGCAATTGTCTGCCCGCAAACCGCCCACAAAAGCAAATATAGGAATAGTCTTTTTTTCAAGTTTACCATTTGGCCACGGTGTCGTTGTAGATACTCTCCGATAGTTCGGTTATCATCGTGGCGCATAGTTCGTCCTGCACGTCGCTTAGCATTCGCGATGAGTCAAATGTCTGATACGCACTATACGTCTTCTCAAAACTCTCCTCGGGATGGATGTTGTTCGTAAAACGCACCTGGATACGTATCGTCAGTTTGGTCTCTGCTGAATAGCTGTCTGCCGAAATCGCCATCGCCGTCAGATCGTAACCCACTATCTCCCCCTCCAATTCCAAGTCTCCGCCCTTGCGCAGCACCTGCAAGCGGGTCTGACGCTGGAACAAGTCGCGTATGCCCTCGCTCAGGTCGTTGCTCAGCGCAGGGTTCACCATCGCTGCATTGTTCGGAAAATCCGCAATCGAAATGGAGTGTGTCGTCGAATAGTCAATGCTCGCACCATTGAACTTGTACGATATGGCACACCCCTGCAACGCCCAAGTCAGCACACTGACCAACAAAATCTGATATATTTTTTGCATTCTGTTTTCTTTCAACGACCTTAATATCCTTAAAGTCCTTAATGACCTTAACTATCCCTCACAACCCGTATTCCTTTATCTTCCGGTACAGCGTCCGTTCTGATATCCCGAGTTGTGAGGCTGCGGCTTTCCGGTTGCCGTTGCACTGCTCCAAAGTATGTTCAATCATCTCGCGTTGCGTATCCTCCAAACTCTGCAGGTGGTGCGTTGTCTCCGGATTGACCACCTCCGCCTCTTGCACCTCGTCAGTATGATGTCCCCCCGTGTCCTGTACCAGCGGGTGCGACACGGCGGGAGTGGAATACAGCGGTTGCTCCGGGGTATGCGGTGCTGCATCTATCTGTGCCTTCATGTCGCGCATCTCCTGCTGCATCTTCATCATCATATTGTAGAGAATACCTATCTCATGCGAATAGTCTTTCCCACCGGTGTTGCTGCCGGATTGCGACGAAACAACCAACCCTCTCTGACGCTCGTTATCCGGCAGGTAGCGGTGCAGCGTCTCGGCATTGATGTGATGATCCATCTCTATCACCGACACCTGTTCCGCGATGTTCTTCAACTGACGGATATTGCCGTTCCAGTAGTAGGACTGCAGCAACCGTGTCGCCTCATCGTCCAAACGCAATGGCGGCATCTGGTACCGGTTGCAGAAGTCCACCGAGAACTTCCTGAACAGCAACGGTATATCCTCTTTGCGGTCGCGCAGCGCAGGCACACGTATCTCCACCGTGTTCAACCGGTAATACAAATCCTCGCGGAAACGCCCGTCGTCAATGGCTTTCTGCATATTCAGGTTGGTGGCTGCCACCACGCGCACATTCGTCTTCTGCACCTGGCTCGAACCCATACGGATAAACTCACCCGTCTCCAGTACACGCAGCAACCGCACCTGCGTCTGTAGCGGCAGTTCCCCCACCTCGTCCAAAAACAGCGTCCCACCATTCGCTATCTCAAAATAACCCTTGCGCTCGGCTTTTGCATCGGTAAATGCACCTTTCTCGTGTCCGAATAGTTCGCTGTCTATTGTGCCTTCCGGGATGGCACCGCAGTTCACGGCAAAATACGGACCGTGTTTGCGTGCCGAAAAAGCGTGGATAATCTTCGGAAAATGTTCCTTTCCTACACCCGATTCGCCGGTAACCAATACACTCAGGTCGGTGCGTGCCACCTGCACTGCCACCTCTATATCGCGGTTCAGCAACGGACTGTTTCCGATAATCTCGAAACGCTGTTTTATGCCTTGTAATTCAGTAGATGTCATACGTGTAAAAATGCCGCATTAGCGCACAAAGATACACCAAAAGTTTGAATTATGCAAACCAAAACCGCAAATCCATCTATAAATTACCCATTGTGCATAAATTTTCCATTGCTGCCTCGTCCCGCCTGAGCCCCGTTTTATACTTCCGTATAACCGCATCGGGTGATTAACGGGTGATTAACGGGTGATTATCGGGTGATTAACGGGTGATTAACGGGTTGTTCGTTATAGGATATGCTGTGCTTGCCATATCGTTCGGCGGATAGTGGCGCACAATACCATTGTGTGCATAGCACGCGCCACGATCCGCCGCTCTCGCCTTTATCTCCACTACCAACGTGCAGTGCGCCGCATATCGCGTCGCAAGAAAAGTTTCTCCGCTATCTACCTTTTTTGCCGAACTTGTGTAGGATACTTGTATATATTTGTTTTTTTTTGTAACTTTGCACGCTAAATTTAGAATTAAAATGGAAAGTCCGAAAAATTTTGCACTTATCGGCGCAGCAGGATACATTGCTCCGAGACACATAAAAGCCATTGCTGACACCGGAAACAATCTGATGGTCGCATATGACAAGTTCGACTCTGTAGGGCGTTTGGATAGCAGTTTCCCCGATTGTTCTTTTTTTACCGAAAATGAGCAGTTCGACCGTTTTTGTTCGAAACAGATGCGGACGGATAACCCGCTTTCATGGTTGTCCATCTGTACACCGAACTATACACACGATGCGTTTATCCGCTATGGTTTGCGCCTTGGTTGCAATGTGATTTGTGAGAAACCGTTGGTGCTCAATCCGTATAATATCGACAATCTTGTGGAATTGGAGCAGGAGAGCGGGCATCAGGCCTATACTATCCTGCAACTCCGTTTGCACGACAAGATAAGAGCCTTGCACGAGAAGGTGAAGAACGGTCCGAAAGACAAGATTTACGATGTGGATTTGACCTATATCACCAGCCGCGGCAAGTGGTATTACAGTTCATGGAAAGGCGATATACATAAGTCGGGCGGTATAGCCACCAATATCGGTGTGCATTTCTATGATATGCTACAATGGATTTTCGGACCGGTACAGAAGAATATCGTTCATGTAATGTCGTTTGACCGTGTGGCGGGGTATCTGGAACTCAAGCAGGCGCGTGTGCGTTATTTCCTGAGTATTAATGCAGAGTGTCTCCCTCCGAATGCCGTGCAGGGCGAGAAGCGCACCTATCGTACGCTGAGTATCGACGGAGAGGAGTTCGAGTTCAGCCAGGGCTTTACCGAGTTGCACACAGAGAGTTACAAACATATCCTTGCGGGCGACGGCTTCCGTATCTCCGAGGCACGCCCCTGCATCGAGATTGTTAGCCAAATCCGCCATGCAGATCCTATCGGTTTGGTGGGAGACTATCACCCCCTTGCCAAACTGCCCCTTGCCAAACATCCATTCGGTTGGGACGAAAAACGCTAAACTACGCTTCGGAATGACCAAACGAACACATATCCTTTTTGTGCTCTGTGCACTGTGTGCGTTGTTCAATTCTTGTATTACGGCACGAAAGGTGAACTATATGCAGGAACCGGACAGGCATATCCCGCACTATGCCGATACGCTTAATTTTGAGGATTATACTCTGCGCGAGGGCGACCGCCTCTATATCTACGTCTATTCGTTAGACCCGAAAATTACGCAGATGTACAACGCCGGTGGCAACTCCTCCTATCTGCGCCAGCAGTCAAACAGCGGAAGTATGAACGGGTCGTATGACCTCTATACCTATTTGGTGGACAAAGACGGCAACATCGATTTCCCGACCGTGGGAAAGGTGCAGGTAGAGGGACTGACCACCCGTGAAGTCAAACGTAAGTTGGAAGAAGAACTGAGCACGCTTATGAAAGAGATACCCGGTTTCTCATCTGTTTCCGTAGAAGCCAATATCGTACAACGCTCTTTCTCTATCATCGGTATGCAGAGCGGGCGCTATTCGATTACCAAAGAGAAAATGACCATCTTCGAGGCGTTGGCTATGGCGGGCGATATCGGTGAGTTTGGCGACCGTGCGGAGATTAAACTTGTGCGCGAGAAAGACGGGAAGACGGTGATCAAAACTTTCGATGTGCGTTCCAAGGATATTATCAACTCGGAATACTACTATGTGGAACCGAATGATATCATCTATATCCGTAAGATCGGTGGCTATCAGTTCGGTATCAACTCGGCAGCCACTGCCGTGAGCGTGGTGGCAACGACCATTTCGTTCGGTGTGTTTGTTTATTCTGTCGTACAGACGTGTATCAACCTATCTCAAAAAGCAGGAGGCAAATGATGAAAAAGTTGTTCTATATCTGTTTCCTTTGCGTGCTGGGTCTAACGCTTACCGGGTGCTATACACACCGTGAGATAGGACTGCTTCAGGAGCCGACCAAGTGCAACAAACTGCCGCAATACGACAGCGCGGAGTATGTGCCGTATAAGATACGGGTAAATGACGAGATTATCTACCGCCTGATCACTATGGATGAGACCATATCCAAGTCCATAATGGGCAATAACCAGAATACGGCAGGACAGTACGCCAATTCCTATCGCGTCTATTCCGATGGAACCATCGACGTGCCGTTCCTGAAACCCGTGCATATAGCGGGTTTGACGGTGGAGCAGGCGCAAGATACTCTGCGTGCCGCTTTTCGCGAGATAATACCCGATGCGGATGTGAAACTGGCACTCTATAACAAGTATTTTACGGTTATCGGTGATATCAACTCGGGTGAGTACTATATATATAAGGAGAAACTCAATATCTTTCAGGCGTTGGCTATGACGGGCGACTTGATGAACTCGGGCGACCGCAAGCATGTGCGTATCATTCGTCCGCACGACGGTGCCGAACCCGAGGTGCTGGAGTTCGATATACGTACTAATTCCATCATCGACTCCAAGTATTATTATGTCTATCCCAACGATGTCATCTATGTGGCGCGTACCAAGGATAGTTTCTTTAAGACCGCCAGTTATTCGGGTTTTCTCGGTCTGATAACCAGTTCGGTATCACTCCTTGTTACCGTGCTCAACTATACAATGCTTATTCCAAGTTCTAAATAGATGGATACAAATCAACAATATACACCTACCGGCAATAGTAACTACCTCTATGGAGGCAATGCGTCTTATGGCAACGGGCAGTACTATGGTAATGGCAACTACTATAACCAGGGTGATCAGAACGGTGATGGCGAGGAGGGGCAATCCAACTTCAACCTGATGGAGTGGGTGATGCTCTTCGTGCATTATTGGTATCTTTTTGCTATCGGCGTAGTGATAGCTCTTGGCGTATCTTTGCTCAAAAACCGCCGTTGGCTGCCGTCTTACTACTCGCAAGGGACAATCATCATCAAAGAAACCATGGGCTATGGCGGTTCCAATTCCGCCTTGATGCAGGGCTTCGGTGTGGATGCAGGATACCGCAATGTGAACAACCAGGTAATCATGCTCGGGTCGTACGACCTTATGTGCCGCGTGGTGGACTCTCTGCCTTTTATGCAGACGGAATATATAACGCAGGGGCGTTTCAAAACGAGGAATCTCTATCGGCAAACACCTATTATAGTGGAACCTACCGCTATTGACCCGCGTGGATATGATGCTATGTTCCAAGTGGTGTTCAATGGCGATGGGACGATGACTATATCGTATCAGAACGAGGAAAATCCGTGCAGTTTCGTGGCTCGCTATGGTGAACCTGTCCAATGCCCGCTGTTCAGCGGTACTATCTGGCCTACCGACCATATGGTTATTTCCGGCAAGATGTTTTTCCGCTTCCGTTCGCACGAGTCATTGGTGAACGAGTTTATGGGACGTCTGCAACTTCACTTCATCGGCGACGGAAGTACAGTTTTAGCACTCTCTATGACAAGCGAGACACCGGAACGTGATTGCGAGTTCATAGACAAACTGGCAGAGATTTATCTCCAAAAGAACCTGGAACAAAAGAACGAGGTGGCGGAAAACTCCATCCGTTTTATCAACGAGCAGTTGGTGCACCTGCAAACCGCCCTCGAAGCCAGCGAGGGGGCAATGACAAATTTTCGTCAGGAGAACAAGTTCGTGGATGTCAGTTCGTATGCCGGGCAGTTGATGACCCGTATCTCCGGTTATGACCAACAGGAGATGGAACTTCGTCTCAAAGAAACGTATTTCGATTACCTTACCAACTATCTCAAGACCAATATCGAGAACGGAGCAGTCATCGCCCCGACTTCCCTCGGGTTGAACGAGCCGATGCTGATGACGCTTGTTCAGCAACTCAACGACCTGCGTATTCAGCGTGGGGAACTGACAGAAAAAAACGTCTATTATGCCAAATATACCAAGGATATAGAGAATGTCAAAACTGCAATCAATGAGGTGGTAAGCAGTATGCGGGCATCGCTCGAAATCGAGAAAAAAGACTTGCAGACCCGCTACTCGGATGTAGAAAAGGAAATACAAAACCTGCCGACCAAAGAGTTGCAGATGGTGGCTATCGAGCGCAACTACCGCATAGACGACAATTACTATACCTTCTTCCTGCAGAAACGTGCCGAGGCGGAGATACAGAAAGCCAGCAACACGCCTGATAATACTATTTTGGACAAGGCACGTACTACGGCTGTTGTCAATTCAAAAGCCAAGAGCAAAACAACCACGATGTGTCTGCTTATCGGTTTGCTGATTCCTTTTGTTATCATTGTACTGAGTGAATTGCTTAATACAAAGTTGCGTTCACCAAAGGATGTGCAAAAATTGCACCTCTTCCGCCTTATCGGAACCCTGCGGCATACGCATCATACCAATCCTACCCTTGTGCGTGATAGTCCCCGCTCGGCGTATGCCGAGATGATGCGTGCTATTCGTACCCGTATCGAGTTTATTACCAAGCGCAAAGAGAATGTGGCGGTAGTGGTTACCTCTACAGAATCGGGCGATGGCAAGACCTTCCTTAGCACCAATCTCGCTTCGCTCTATGCTATGACGGGTAAGAAAACACTGCTTATAGACCTCGATCTGCGCAAACCCAATGTACATACCAAACTCGGTTTGGAGAACGGAGTCGGTGTCTCCAATTATCTCATAGGCGATTGTGCGTTGGAGGATACGATTATACATAATGATAAGATCGGGTTTGATGTTATGCGTGCCGGTACTATCCCGCCTAATCCGGGTGAACTGATCCACTCCGACGAATTGGCGGCTTTGATTACTGAGATGCGGCAGAAATATGTGTATATAGTCATTGATACATCGCCTATCGGTTTGGTACCGGATGCTTATATGCTCATTGATCAGACCGATCTGTGTCTCTATGTGATCCGCTGTATGCAGACCAATAAATCGTTCTGCAAACAGACTTTGCAACAGATGACCGAAGTGGTGGATAATCCCGATAAAGTACAACTGGTATTGTCTGATATACCCAATGATTCCCGACATGGTTACGGTTACGGCTATGGCTATAAATACGGTTACGGTTATGGCTACGGTTACGGCTATGGCAATCCGCACAAGGCGAATAAAACAGGGCTGCGTTACAAGTTAGAACGTCTGTGGGCGGCTATACTCCGTAAGGATTTTACGACGAATACCTCCTACTATGCCGATGAGGACGAAACCGATTCTGAAAAGTAGGCACTTGGATATTTCGGAAAAAAGCAGTATCTTTGCGCCTTGAAACAGAATAGATTTTGCGAAGAAATAGACTACATATATTGGTTTGGATAGGCATCGCTGTGCTAACGGCAATGCCTGTGCAGGCGCAATATACGGGGAGCGGAAGCAGTGTCTTTACCTTTCTCGGATTGCCGGTCTCTTCGCGTATGAACGCGCTCGGCGGTAATAATGTGAGTGTGCGCGACGGGGATATATCTATGGCAATGAACAACCCTGCCTTGTTAGGTGCTATGACCGACAACGTGCTGCAACTCAACTACTCCTACTATCTGCCCGGTACGATGTTCGGAAGTGTGCTATACGGGCATAATTTTGGGCGTTCCAAGATAGAAAAACCCTATTCGGGCGATGGGCAACCCGATAAACCGAACTATTTCGCCGTGGGTATTCACTATCTGGACTACGGGCGTATGCAGTACGCTGATGGTGATGGTAACCTTACGGGCGGCACATTTACGGCAAAAGATATACTGATAGACGTGATGTACGCACGCCAGTTGGGGCAATGCTTCTCGGTGGGCGTTACGCTCAAACCGGTCTATTCTATATACGAGGCATACCACTCTTTTGCGCTCGGGGCTGATGTCGGGGCGCATTATCAAACGCGTGATTCTACTTTCCAACTCGGACTCTCACTCCAAAACATCGGTTGGCAGGTCAAAGGTTTCTATAGCGATGAGGGCGGTTCCAACCACGAAATGCTGCCTATCAATCTGCAATTAGGTCTCAGTTACCGCGTGGCACATGCGCCGCTGCGTTTCTCAATGACTATCCACAATATGCAGCAGTGGAATCTCGGCTATGAGGTTACCAATCGTGCCGATGTGTCGTCGCTGACCGATGAGTCGAAACCTGTACAATGGTATGATATGATGTTCCGCCATACAATATTCGCAGTGGATATTGTGCCGAAAAGTGAGCGTTTTTATCTGACCATCAGTTACAATCATCGCCGCCGTGCTGAGATGAATCTCGTGGATCAACGTTCATTGGCGGGTTTCGCTTTTGGTGCAGGTGTACGTATTTATAAGTTCCGTCTCGGCTTTGCGATGTCGCAGATGACCAAGAGTAATTTCTCCTATCAAGTGGGCTTAAGCCTCGATATCAATTCTCTACTGAAATGAAAAAAATCATTGTTGCCATTGACGGCTATTCGTCGTGCGGCAAATCGACCATTGCGAAAGCATTGGCGAAGTATGCGGGATATATGTATGTGGACACGGGGGCAATGTATCGTGCTACGGCACTCTATATGATGCAGCATCAGGCCGATAGCAACGGGCAGATTGTTGCCCTGCTGCCCGAGGTAAGTATCCGCTTTGCTTTGCAGGCGGACGGCACGCAGCATACGATGCTCAACGGACAGGATGTCGAAGCGCAGATCCGTACCCTCGAAGTGGGCAATAGGGCTTCGCAGGTATCGCAGATACGCGAGGTTAGGCAGTTCCTCGTAGCGCAGCAGCAGGCAATGGGCGCAGAGAAGGGTATCGTAATGGACGGGCGCGACATCGGTACGGTGGTATTTCCGGGGGCGGAACTGAAACTGTTCCTTACCGCCTCGCCTGAAGTGCGGGCGCAACGCCGTTTTGATGAACTGACAGCCAAAGGCGAACACCCGCAGTATGCTGACGTTTTGGCAGATGTCAACGACCGCGATTACCGTGATACCCACCGTGCAGAGAGTCCTCTCCGTCAGGCAGACGACGCTATTGTGGTGGATAACAGCAAGATGACGCGAGAGGAACAAATGGAAAAAGTCATTGAACTTTTTCGACAAAGAATATTTTTAACAAAGAATAAAGAACGAAGAACAATGAATAAATAAGCATTGAATGAGTATAAGGTAATTCATTCTTTGTTCATTGTCCATTGTTCATTGTCCCAATCATAAAATGATTGTAACCATCGACAGCGGTAGCGGGTTCTGCTTTGGTGTAACGAGTGCGATACAAAAAGCGGAAGAGGAACTCCAACGGGGGGCTCTCTATTGTTTGGGCGACATCGTACACAACGGGCAGGAGGTGGAGCGGCTGGCTGCTCTCGGTCTGGAAACCATTGACTATGATGACCTGCGCACACTCCACAATGTGCGTGTGTTGCTGCGGGCGCACGGGGAACCGCCCAGCACCTACCATATCGCCGAGCAAAATAATATCGAGATTATCGATGCCAGTTGCCCTGTGGTGCTGCACCTGCAAAAGCGTATTCGTGATACCTATCAACGCTTGCGCCAAACCGAACCGGGCGGGCACTCGCAAATTGTCATCTTTGGCAAGCAAGGGCATGCGGAGGTCATCGGCTTGCAGGGGCAAACCAACAACACCGCCATCGTCGTGGAGCGCTTGGCGGACATAGAGCGGCTGGATTTTACCCGCCCTATCTATCTTTTTTCGCAAACGACCAAGTCGGTCGAGGAGTTCCAACAATTAGTAGAAACCATACAGAACCGTATGCAAACGGGGGTCTCGTTTGAATGGCACGATACCATCTGCCGCAATGTGGCAAACCGTGTGGAGAAACTGCGCCGCTTTGCGCAGGCAAATGATATTGTCATCTTTGTCGGTGGCAAAAAGTCTTCCAACGCCAAAGTACTATTCCAACACTGCCAAGAAGCCAATCCTCGCACGATTTTTGTTAGTAGTGATACGGAACTGACCGAAAACATCCAGTCTGCCTGCCGCAAAGTCGAGCGTGTGGGCATCTGCGGTGCTACCTCCACCCCCCTATGGTTGATGCAACGGGTCGCGGAGAAAGTGAAGAAACACTAAAGTCCTTAATGACCTTAATGACCTTAATGTCCTTAAAGACATTAAAGACCTTATAAAAATGTAAATCCTAAAACCAACTACATAACAATGGAATACAAAATTAACACAGTGGGTGTGTTCACCTCCGGTGGTGATGCGCCCGGTATGAATGCTGCCGTGCGTGCCGTAACGCGTGCGGCTATCAGCAACGGTATCAAAGTGAAGGCTATCTATCGCGGCTACAAAGGCCTGATAGACGACGACATAAAAGAGTTCACCACCCAGGACGTGAGCGACATCATCCAACGCGGCGGAACAATCATCAAATCGGCTCGTTGTGAGGAATTCAAGACCCCCGAGGGGCGCAAACAGGCGTATGATAACCTCGTTAAGGAGCAGATAGATGCCCTTGTGGCTATCGGCGGTGATGGTACGTTTACGGGCGCACGTATGTTTGCGCAGGAGTATAATGTACCCATTATCGGTATTCCGGGTACTATTGACAATGACCTGTGGGGAACGGATACCACTATCGGCTATGATACCGCTCTCAATACGATTATGCACTGCGTGGACATTCTGCGCGACACGGCTTCGTCGCATGAGCGCGTGTTCCTCGTTGAGGTGATGGGGCGTGATGCCGGTTTCCTGACACTCAATGCGGCTATTGCTGCTGGAGCCGAGGCAGCGATCATTCCTGAGAGGGCTACTATTATGGAACAGATAGAAGCGGCTATCGGTCAAGGGCGGCGCAAGAGCAAAAACTCCAGTATCGTCCTCGTGCAGGAGCATGCTATCGAGGGCGGTGCTACGGCTGTGGCTAACCTGATTGCGGAAGCGCACCCCGAGTACAGCCCGCGCGTAACCATTCTTGGGCACTTGCAGCGTGGCGGATCGCCTACAGCCGACGACCGTATCCTCGCTTCCCGTATGGGTATTGCCGCTATCCAGGCACTACTCGAGGAACAGCGTAGTATCATGGTGGGCATTCAGAATGATGAGATTGTTTATGTGCCGCTCATCAAAGCCATCAAAGAGAAAAAAGATGTCAAAGCCGACAAGTGGGCGGCTATGCAGATCCTGTCTATCTGATACGTGCATAAAACCGAACAAAAAAGAGATTGCTACGTGGTGTGGCAATCTCTTTTTTTGTATCTGTTCCCATTCATAGTCCTTTCTTTATGCTAACTTTATCGGGTGATTAACGGGTGATTATCGGGTTGTTCGTTATAGAATACGTGGCGTTTGCCCAGGAGTTGGCACTAAGTGTCTGTATGACTATGAGCACAGCGCGTGTTGTTTGTCTTCGGCAATTGTGGGCAATGTTATTGCCCTCTGCCTTTGCTAAAGGCACTTCGTTAGTTCCTGAAAAAAAGGCATAAAAAAGAGACTGCTTTATAGAAGCAGTCTCTCGTATATATCGGTTTATTGAATTAAGCGAGTTTGTTAACGTAAATCGCCAATTTCGATTTCAAGTTCGCAGCCTTGTTCTGATGAATAATGTTGCGTTTAGCCAGTTTGTCCAGCATCGAACTTACTTTCGGCAGTGCTGCTGCAGCGGCTGCCTTATCGGTGGTTGCACGCAGGTCGCGAACGGCGTTGCGGGCGGTTTTTGCGTAATAGTGATTGCGAGCCTTGCGGGTAGCCGTTTGGCGGATGCGCTTCAAAGAAGATTTGTGATTTGCCATCTTAGTAAATAGATGAAATTGTTAATACAAATGTGTTACCTTTGAGGAAGGTTTTCTTTGCGATTGTTAAGTAGTCCATAGCAGAGTCGAACTGCTCTTTAGAGAATGAAAATCTCTCGTCCTAACCGATAGACGAATGGACCTCGTCGAATATACACGACACCTTTCTGACGAAAAGCGGGTGCAAAGGTACTGCAAAAGTTTGAATTGTGCAAATTTTTGAAAGAAAAAATGCTTTTTCGGCTCAATTATTGCGTATTTGGTCTAATTGTTGTACCTTTGCACCGCAAACTATGTCTGCTTCTATGAAACTTCTGCCGAGAAAAATATATTGCACCTTGTTTATGGTATGTGCATTGTGCGCATATGTGTATGCACAGGAGAGTGTTCGTCAGCCTGATTTGCAGGTGGCGGACAATAGTTTCTTCGACCCTACACGCAAAGAAAAAAAGCAGGAGGCGTACAAATTCGGTGTGGAGTATCGTGCCGAGGCGGGCTACGTACAAGCCAACCAGCGTACGAAGAACTATTCCTATCCCGATATGTTCCTTCATGGCGCACGCATAGGTGTCACGTTCACTTTCCTGCTGCCTATCCATTTTAGCCTGCAAACAGGTGTACTTTACTCCATTACCTATGGACGCAATGAGCAGCATTGGCGTTCTATGGACGCACCGAGCGTGCAAACCGAATATATCAGGCACTGTGTCTTGGAGCATAACCTCACTATCCCGGTGCGCTGTTTCTATACCATTCCGCTTTGGAAACAACTGAATATGTTTTTCTATACCGGTCCGCAGTTGCAAATAGGTATGGCACAAACCGACTATATGCATTTACACCTGAGCGAAGGTACACTCCAATGGCTCCAAGAGAAAGGCCTACAGACCGAGCAGTACGACCGCTATAGCAGCGACGAACTCTACCGCACGAATATCCAGTTGGGTGTCGGCGGTGGTTTTGAATGGGACAGATACCGCCTGCAATCGGGGTATGATTTCGGGTTGAACAACTTGGTTAAAACGAAGATAATCAACGACCAACATCTGTGGGAATGGAGTTGGTACGTTAGTTTCAGTTATAAATTCTAACTATACAAAGAACTTTCGTTCAGATTCGTTCGGGGTGCCGTGACGGCTGAGATCAAACCCGTGGAACCTGCACAGGTAATTCTGTAGAGGGAAAATGAAAAAAAACTACATGCTTTCTGTGTGCTGCCTTTCGGCGGCACTTGCGGTCAGCGGCGTGCGTGCGTACGCTGCAGATGACACGCTCACGGTTGTGATGAACGACTTGCAGGACGTGCAAGTCGTGGCACAACGAGTTCAACAAACCACTACCAATCACGAGATTGTCTCTCATGAGACCCTTAATCGGGAGAACACGGGGCAAAACCTGCCCTATCTGCTCTCCACGGTACCGGCGTTGCAGGTAACGAGCGACGATGGTCTCGGCGTGGGCTACACCTATTTCCGTGTGCGCGGTACCGACCATACGCGCATCAACATGACCGTCAACGATGTGCCGCTCAACGATCAGGAGAGCCAGACCGTTTTCTGGGTGAATATGACGGATATGGCAGCCTCTATGTCGAGCATTGACGTGCAGCGCGGTGTAGGTACGTCCACCAACGGCTCGGCTTCCTTTGGTGCAAGCCTGAACATGCAAACAGGAGACAATGACACCGTGAGCCACTACACATTGAGTTTCAACGGCGGTATGTACAATACGTTCCGCGAGATGGCATCGGCTCACGTGGTGTTGCCCAACAACTGGCGTGCCAATGCGCGTTTCAGCAAGGTCAATTCCGATGGCTTCCTGTATCGTGCCGGTTCAGACCTCTATTCCTATTATGGCGACCTCGGCTGGTATGGCAAGCAGACACAGGTCATCGGGCGTTTCTTCGGTGGTAAGGAAAAAACCGGTATGGGCTGGGACGGTGTTACCAAAGATGTGGCGTACGGTCTCAATGGCGCTGACCGCCGCTACAACCCCGCAGGCGAATATGAGGAGAATGGTGAAACAAAATACTATGACAACCAGACCGATAACTATGCGCAGCAGCATGCGCAATTGTCTGTCAACCATCGCTTCAATCCGAACTGGAGTCTCAGTACTACGCTCCACTATACCCACGGTGGCGGCTACTACGAGCAGATGAAAAATAAGAAATTCTCCTACTTCGGCTTGTCCCCTTATAATGTGTATATGTACAATGAAGAAACTGGTATGACAGACACCGTGGCTGTGAAGAAAGCGAATACTATATATCGTAAGTTCTTGGATAACCATTTCGCAGGCGTAGTATTCTCTACCAAATATGTGTCGGAAGATGTCGATGCGCAGATGGGAGTAGCGGCTAATGACTACATCGGAAACCACTTCGGCACCATTATCTATATGCACGACTCGGTCTATGCACCCAAGTTGGATCCGAACTATGAATACTATCGCTCCAAGAGCAACAAAGTGGATGCTAATGTGTATGCCAAGGCCAACTGGCGTGTTATCAACCGCGCACAGGAGAAACTGAGTCTGTATGCCGACCTGCAATACCGTTATATTCATTATACGATGAGCGGTATCAACTCCGAGGATATGCAGGAACTTCCGCTGACGGTTGATTACCATTTCTTCAACCCGAAGGCAGGTCTTACTTACCAAAACGGCGGACATTTGCTCTATGGCTCTTTTGCAATGGCTAACCGCGAGCCGAGCCGCAATAATTATACCGAGAATGTTTGGTATGATGCTGCCACACAAACCCTGAAAGGCGATATGCCCAAGCCCGAGCGTCTGTATGACTATGAGGTGGGCTACACCTACTCGCACCCGCGTTTCACTGTCGGTGCCAATCTCTATTTCATGGACTACGACAACCAGTTGGTGCTCACAGGGCGTATCAACGATGTAGGTGCGCAATCCACCAAGAATGTGAAGGACTCCTACCGTATGGGTGCGGAGATTACCGCGGGTGTGAAGATTCTCGACTGGTTCCGTTGGGATGGTAACTTTGTTCTCTCGCGCAACAAGATTCTCAACTACACCGATGTCATCACCGAGTACGATGCAGACTACAACTGGGTAGGCGAAAAGGAAATCGAACTCAAAGAGACTACCATCGCTTTCTCGCCGATGATTACCGCTATGTCGCTCTTTACGTTTGATGTGGCAGGTTTCCTGGCAACCATCCAGACCAACGTAACGAGCAAGCAGTATCTCGACAATATGCAGAACGAGACGGCTGCACTCAAAGCATTCACCACTACCAATGTGAACCTCCAGTACCAACTGCCGATGAACAAATGGTGTGGTAAAAATAATGTGCCGCAAATCCGCCTGCTCTGCCAACTCAATAACATCTTCGATGCCAAGTATGCCAGCAATGGCGGTAGCGACTATTCCTACACCACCGACGGTACGGATTGCTGGCCTTGGTACTATGCCCAGGCAGGCATCAACGTCCACGCAGGATTCGTAATCAACTGGTAAGCACATTTGGCTATCCGCCTCAAATATACTACCTAAATATACAAGTAGGCTGCCCGACAATTTCGGACAGCCTATTTATATGCCCCTTCCCATTACCAACTACGGTTGATATACGGTATATACACGGTCGATAATGCCGTCCTGCTTGGGTGTTTACCCAGCAGTTGGCACCAAGTGTCTGTATGACCATAAGCGCGGCGCATGTTACGGATTCCCTGCAAACAACGTGCAGCAGGGTGATGGTTGCGCCGCAAGATAAGGTTTTGTTTTATCTATTTTCTGGCGTATGGGTCATTTTCCAGCCTGCAAAATGACCCATAGAGCACTTCTGAACGTTGATTTTTAGTCTGAACCTTTTGAATCGTCTGCAACGCCCTATTCATCGGTCATGAAGCCACTTTCTATCCTGTAAATGACCCATACGCCGGAATTTATCCTGAAGAAGCATACAAACTCTATAGAAAGGCTAATGATTTGATTTTCAAAGTGTTTGATGATATGGTAGACATACTTTCGTAAGTGTCTGTACTTTGTATTGCAACCTCGGTTTTCCATAATGGCTAACCGAGGTTGTTTGTTTCCTACAAAGAGCGATATGGGTTATATCGTAGGAAAATAAGTGCATTAAATTTACTCAAAAAGCGGAAAATAAGTGCAGTAGAAAATGATAAAAACGGGAAAATAAGTGCAGTAGACTTGTGTAATTCGTACAAAATCAGTACTTTTGTAGCATATTACATTTTTTGAGCAATATGGAAGAGCAAATAATACTGCAAGTAGTAGCCGACCAGCGGCAGGAAATAGAACGTATGCGCCCCTCTGCATGGGTGAAACGCATGGAGGAGCAATGGTTCGATTTGCAAAGCCCGTTGGCACAAATTGTAATAGGTGTGCGCCGAAGCGGAAAGTCTGTACTTTGTCACAAAGTGTTGCACGAAGCAAAAATCAACTATGCGTTTATCAATTTTGATGATGACCGCTTGGCAAATATACATATTGATGATCTCAATATTGTACTGACTTGTCTGTATCGCATATATGGCAACTTTGAGTTCTTATTTTTGGACGAGGTACAGAACGTGGACGGTTGGCATTTGTTTGTCAATCGGCTCTTGCGCCAAGGAGTACATCTTATAGTTACAGGCAGCAATGCCAAACTTCTGAGTGCTGAACTGGCAACCCACTTGGCAGGGCGGTACAACGAGATACGGCTCTTTCCATTCTCGTTTGCGGAGTATTGTGATGCGAATAAAATTGACACCACCTCTCTGACCACGCAGGCTCTTGCCTTTCGGCAGGAAGGGCTGTTGCACTACCTGCAGGACGGTGGTTTCCCCGAATTATTGCACGTGCGTGACAAACGGGGATATGTGCAGCAGTTGGTGAACGTGATTATCCACAAGGACATTCGCGAGCGCTACCATATCCGTCTCGTGGCAGCATTGGAGCGTTTGGCTGATTATTTGATGGATAATTTCTGCCAAGAGGTAGTACGCAAGAATATCGCCACTACCTGCGGCATTACCTCTCTGCGAACCATAGACAACTATATCGCTTATCTGCGGCAAGCCTATTTATTGTTAGGGCTGCACAAGTACTCATTCAAAGCCAAAGAGCGCATTACACAAGAGAAAAACTACGTGATAGATGTGGCGTTATTGAGCAACCGCAATGGTGTGCTATCTTCCGAGAACTGGGGCTGGCGATTAGAGAATGTGGTGTATATAGAACTGCTTCGGCGTGCCGCTGCCAATTTTCAAGACATTTTCTACTATAAACACCCTAAGACGCATAAAGAAGTGGATTTTGTGGTATGTGAACGCAGTCGTGTGGTGGAACTGATTCAGGTTTGCTATGCATTATCGGATATGAATACCTACAATCGTGAGACCTCTTCTTTATGGTTGGCTGCCAAACAATTGCATTGCTCCAATCTTATGCTGATTGTGTTAGAGGGAGAGAAAAAAGAAATAGTGCAAGATGATATGACTATACACATTATGCCTGCTATGGAGTGGTTATTGCAACAATAAATTGTCAGGATTGTGGGAAAATAAGTGCATTAAATTTACTCAAAAAGCGGAAAATAAGTGCATTAGAAAATAGTAAAAACAGGAAAATAAGTGCATTAAGCGCGCGTAATTCGTGATAAATCAGCGCTTTGAGGTTAAATGGTGTTTTGGCACTATCAAATAGTAAATAATAATACTGCAAGTGTTAGCCGACGGCATATCAAACACAGGTGGATGTCAGGTGGATGTCAGGTGGATAGGCATCCGCTCCGTTGCCCCTACAATATCATCAGCAGTATCGGAACGGGTATCATACCGTCCATGGTGGACAATATGTTGCCCGAGTAGGTCGAGTTTCCGTTGTAGATATGTTTTCCGTCGCAGGTATAGAGAATGTTGCCCGAGTAGGTCGAATTGCCTTTGTATATCTTGCTTCCGTCCCATGTGTAGAGTATGTCGCCCGAGTAGGTGGAACGCCCTTTATATACCTTTTGCCCGTCCCATGTATAGAGTATATCG
This sequence comes from uncultured Bacteroidales bacterium, assembly GCA_934728255.1. GTDB lineage: Bacteria > Bacteroidota > Bacteroidia > Bacteroidales > Paludibacteraceae > Colicola. The sequence goes on along the minus strand of CAKVEC010000004.1, from coordinate 24,385 downwards.
CCCGAATAGGTCGAGTTCCCGCGATAGACATATTTGCCGTCCCATGTGAGCAATATGTTTCCCGAATAGGTCGAGTTCCCTTTGTATAGGTGTTTGCCGTCCCACGTATAGAGTATGTTGCCTGAGTAGGTCGAATTGCCTTTGTAGAAATATGTTTGTGCCATAGCCAAAGTGCTGAATAACAGTAATAACAGAGTTGGAAATATCTTTTTCATCGTCTAAACGATTGGGTGTGAAATCATAAAAACACAACAGACCGACCCTTTTTCGGCAGTCGGTCTGCTGTATTGTCTCTTACCGTACGGCGGTCAGCCTGCGCACGTGTGCATTGTATTCGTCCTTTTGGAGCAAATCCTCAAGGGTGATATGCATACGGTAGTTCCAGAAATGGTGCGGGTCGGCAGGCACGTTGATACGGTCGGCGTGCTGATCCTGTATGCGTATGTTCCCATCAATGGCGAGCCAGTCCTGCAGCGGCAGAATCACCCACATGGCGGGGCTGTACATATGCTGGTTGATGATAAATTCGGCTATCTCGGGCGACATCTCGCGCGGAGCCTCGCCTTGCCAACCCATCTGCTCGTTGTAGAAACGTTGCGTTACGGCGCGGTCTTCTTCCCACCATGCACGCAGCGGGTTCATATCGTGCGTGCCCGTGGTGCATACGCTCAGATACGGTGCATTGGCGGGGTGCGCAAATGCCACATTCGGGTCTTTGGGCATACGCTGTATCTCAAGGCTCAGTATTTGCAGGCGGTGCATCACGTCGGGTACGCAGGCGGGTACCATACCCAAGTCTTCGCCGCAGCAGAGCATATGTGTGGCGTTGATGAGCGTCGGCAGTTTGCGCATTGCGCTCTCGCGCCAGAAATCGGTGTGGCGGTGGAAGAAATAGTCGTTGTATATCCGCATCAGCACCTGCTTCTGGTCGTCGTACAGTTCGTTGAACGAGTGCGACTGGTAGATCGAGATACGCGGGTGGAGCATCTCCGGACTGCGCTGGTCGCGCACAAAGAGCACCTCGCAATGCAGGTAGATCAGCCCGTTGCAGAGGTTCTTCGCCTGCTCCCGCGCCAGCCCGGCGGCTTGCAGTTTCGCCTCGTCTGCCAAGAGCGCATCGAAATAGTCCTGTACCTTTACCTGTGTGTCAAACTCGTCCTTGAAATAATAGACATACCCGTCGTTGGTATTCAGAAAATGCTGTTTGGCGTACTCGGTATCGTAGCCGAATACCTCGCCGAGGAAGTTCGCACGGATATACGGCTTCGTCATACGGTCGATGTCGAGGCATACACCCATATTCCACAGGTCTTGTGCACTGTACGGCATAGCGGGGCTGAAATGTCCGCAAAGCCCCCACACGTCGGTCTTGCGCATCTGCCAGATACGGAAGAATCCGAGGATATGATCGATACGGTATGCGTCGAAATAGTCCTGCATTTTTTGGAAACGCTTGCGCCACCATAGGAAGCCGTCCTTCGCCATCTCGTCCCAGTTGTAGGTAGGGAAACCCCAGTTCTGCCCGCTGATGGAGAAGTCGTCGGGTGGTGCCCCCGCCGAAGCGTCGAGGTTGAACAGTTGCGGGTCGGTGCAGGCATCCACCGAGTCGGGCGAGATACCGATAGGTATATCCCCTTTCATCGCCACGCCTATTGAGTGCGCATAAGCCACGGCGTCCGCCAATTGTTTGTCGGCGTGGAACTGCAAATAGCAATAGAAGTCTTTCGGCTGCTTGTCGCGCTTCGAGAGAAATGCCGCATATGGTTCCAGCCATTCGCGGTTCTTTTGGTAGAAAGTCTTGTATTCTTCGCTGCTGAACAATGCCTCTTTGTCGGCTTTGTAGAGCAACTTGAAGTACTTCATCTTCTCGTCATACACGCACTGGTAATCCGCAATCGCTTTTTGGTTGAACTCCTCTTTGGTAGCCAGGTATTTCTTTTTCTGTGCGGGTGTCAGACGCCCCATTTTCTCTATGTTGATATAGATCGGGTGCAATGCAAACACACTTACGGCGTTGTACGGATACGAGTCGCGGTTGGTGTGCGTCAGCGTGGTGTCGTTGATAGGCAGGGTCTGTATCATCTTTTGCCCCGTCTTGGCTGCCCAGTCCGCCATTTTCTTCAGGTCTTGGAACTCGCCGATACCGAAACCGTCCTCCGTGCGCAGCGAGAAAACGGGTATCGCCACACCCGCCCCCTTGAAACGCGGCTGCGTGCGGCGGAACGACCGGTCGTTCTGCTGAATAATCAAGCCTTTTTGCAAACCCCATATTTTGCGGTTCTCGCCCCATTCCATATCCACTACATTGCCCGAATGGAGATCATAGATTACGTATTTGTATTCGATGATTTGGTCGCCCGCTACTTCGATGTCGGCACGCCACAGCGGAAACTCCGCATCGTTCATCACCACTTTCCGGTCGTTGTCCCAGTTGCCCAATTCGGGTACGTTGCCTACTATCGCCACACCCTGTGCCGGCTCTATCTGCGGCAGGTCTATCGAGAAGCGCACATTGCCTTTCGGGGCTTTGGCGCGCATCGGCTTTTGGCGGCGGAAAAGGGATTTTACGAACGCCGTTGTATAGAACGATTTTTCGTAGTCTTCCACCTGCCATGCGTCGCGTACCACAAGGTGTTTGTCCGTGTTGCGCAGCGTCAGCGTGCGCGGGTCGCCTGCCTCATAGATATAGCCGCCGTCCTGCAAACGGATAGCGTATTTGTAGCATATCTCGCCCGCAAAATCCGAGACGGGTAGGGTCGCCGACCAGAAATCCTGCCCTTGGCAGGAGAGCAATAGCGGTTTTTCGGGAGTCCAGCCAAGGATGGAGGGTTTGGTCTCAATCACACAGAGTGTCTGTCCGTATTCCGCGCGATAATTGATTTGAAAAGTCAGAGTCATGGTATGTATGTTTTTTTTGTTATGCAATCGTTATTAAATTTGTTATAGGATGCTTATAGGATGGTTATAGGATAATGTCGTCTGCATCTTTTGTCCGTACCTAAACCGCCACAAAGTTACAACTTTTCCCACACATACGCAAGCCCTACACCAAAATGCATTCCTGAGTAGCCTTTTCTGTATTGCAAAATGACCTGCCATTTCATTCCCTTGCTATCTATATAGCAAGAGTAGGTGATTAGTGGGTGATTAGTTGGTGATTAGTAGGTGATTAGTAGGTGATTAGTGGGTGATTAGTAGGTGATTAGTAGGTGATTCCAGATAGGATAGCATTGCCTCCCTGGCACTTCTGTATTTCCCCATATACAGGGAAATAGGTACAATAGTGGTGCATGGGCAATGAGTGGTAGGGTAGTGGTAGGGCAATCCGTCCGACATCGGATGCTCAATGGTGTCTCCGTTGCGGGCTTGGCAAGCCCGCTATTACTTCCTCTTATTCGTATCATAAAATGTTTTCATTTGCACAACTGCAAAAAAAGCAGTACATTTGCACGATTATTGCATAAAGCGAATAAAGTTTATCTGAACAATGAATATGAAAAACCGAGTATATACTTTTTTGCTGCTGGTGGCGGCTGTGGTCTCTATGCCCGCTGTGCATGCGCAGGATAACGTGATAGATGAAGTAATCTGGATAGTGGGCGATGAGGCGATCCTTAAAAGTGAGGTCGAGGAAGAACGCCTCCGTGCACAGTACGAGGGGCAGCAGATACCGGGCGACCCCTATTGCGTCATTCCCGAGCAGATAGCCATACAGAAACTCTTTCTCCACCAGGCGGAGATCGACTCGGTGGTGGCTAACGAGTCGTCGGTAAGCCACCAGGTGGATATGCGTATCAACTACTATATCTCCCAAATCGGTTCCAAGGAGAAGATGGAGGAGTATTTCCGCAAGACGAGCAGCGAGATACGCGAGGAGATGATGACCACCGTGCGCAACCAGATGATTATCCAGCAGATGCAGCAGAAACTCACCGAGCATATCAAGCCGACCCCCGCCGAGATACGCCGCTATTACAACTCCCTGCCCGAGGACTCTGTTCCGCCGATGCCCGCGCAGGTCGAGGTGCAGATACTCAGTTTCGAGCCCCCTGTGCCTGTGGAGGAAACCGAGCGTATCAAAAGCCGTCTGCGTGAGTTCACCGAGCGTGTCAATTCGGGCAAAGCCGATTTTGCAATGCTCGCACGTCTCTATTCCGAGGATACCGAGTCAGCCAAGCGCGGTGGCGAGTTGGGCTTCGTTGGACGCGGGCAACTCGTAAGCGAGTTCGCTGATGTGGCATTCAACCTCAACGATCCGAAGAAGGTGTCGCGTATCGTACAAACCGAATACGGCTACCATATCATTCAACTTATTGAGAAAAAGGGCGAGCGTATCAACTGCCGCCATATCCTGCTCCGTCCGCGTATCAGTGCCGATGACAAGGTGAATGCCATCAACCGCTTGGATACGATCAGTCAAAAGATCAAGGCAGGTGAGATGACCTTTGAACAGGCGGTTATACGCTACTCAGAGGACAAGAACACCGCTATGAATGCGGGTGTGATGACCAACCCGAACACGGGCAGTACACGCTTTGAGTACCAGGACCTTGCCCCTGAGATTGCCAAACAGATTTATTCCATGCAGGAAGGAGACATCTCCGCTCCGTTTGTGATGATGGATCAGCAGCGTAATAAAGAGGTCTGCGCCATCGTGCGTCTGCGCAAGAAAACCGATGTGCATCGCGCCAACCTGACCGACGATTTCCAGACCATCAAAGGTATGCTGGAGCAGAAACTGTCTGCCGAGTTTATCCACAACTGGATCTTACAGAAGCAGAAAACTACCTATATCCAAATCGACCCCAAATGGGCAGGATGCGACTTTCAATATCCGGGCTGGATACACGACTAATGCGTAATTCATAATTCATAATTACCATAGGGTGGTGCGTTGTGTAACGGCTATATTAAGTTTGTTGCTGTGCTTGGGACTGCAAGCACAGACAATGGTCTATCTGGAGCACTCTGAGACACTCAATTTCGATCAGGAGCGCATTGCCGATGCGCAAATCCTCCGCGGTAACGTTATCTTCCGCCACGACTCAGCCCTCATGTATTGCGACTCTGCCTATTTCTACGAGAAAGAGAACTCCCTCGACGCTTTCGGGCATGTGCGCTTTGTGCAGGGCGATACCCTCCTCGGCTACGGCGATAAGTTGTTCTACAACGGCAACACTAAGTTCGCCCGCCTGCGCCGGCATGTGCGTCTCGTCCACGGCAAAGACAACCCTACCATTCTCACTACCGATAGCCTCAATTATGACCGTACCCGTGACATCGCCTACTACTACACGGGCGGCACGATCAGCGATACACTCAATACCCTCACTTCCGTGTGGGGGCAATATACACCCAATACCAAGCAGGCGGTGTTCAGCCACCGCGTGCATCTGGAGAACCCTAAGTTCGACCTTACTACCGATACGCTACTCTACAATACCGCTACTCACGTCGCCGATTTGGTCAGCCCGACCGTTATCGTCTATGAGAAGGAAACCAATATCTATTCCTCACGTGGGTGGTACAATACGGAAACCGAACAGTCAATGCTTCTCGACCGCTCCCGTGTCGTCCATACCGACGGCAAATCTATGACGGGCGACACTATCTTCTATAATAAACATCTTGGTTACGGCAAGATTATTGGCGGTATGGAAATGAAAGATACCATACAGATGGCAACGCTCTTCGGCAACTATGGCGAGATGTTCCGAGACGGCGAGTACGGCTACGTGACGGATAGTGCCCTTATGGTCGATTGGTCGGACTCTACTGCCTACGGCTATATGCACGCCGATACCCTCTACACCGAGCAGATGCCGTACCAACTGATGCACCTCATTCCCCGCGACAGTATCTTGATAGACAGCGTGCTGACTGCTGTTGCCCCCGATACCCTCTGGCAGGATACCACCTACCGTGCTATGCGTGCGTTCCATAACGTGCGCGTCTATCGCGAGGATATGCAGGCAGTATGCGACTCTATGTCCTACAACGGACGCGACTCGGTGATGACGCTCTATACCGAACCCGTGTGCTGGAGCGACAACCACCAGATCTCTGCTGACACTATATATATATATATGCGCAATGGTACGGTCGATTATGCCCGCGGTATCGGCAGTGCCCTTACTATACAGCAGGAGACCCGCACCTATTTCGACCAAATGGCGGGAAAAGAGATGATTGCCTATATCCGAGACGGCGAACTGCGACAAGTGGACGTGAACGGCAATGCCCTGACGGTTTTCTTCCCCAAGGAGGACGACGGTTCGTTCCTCGGTGTGAATACCACGCAATCGAGTTTTGTCAAAGTCTATCTCGAAAATCAGAAGATACACCATATCCTCTTTACGGCGCAGACCACGGGCACGCTCTATCCGCTGGATCAGGTGCCGGACGGCAAAGACCGTCTTAGTGGTTTCTTCTGGGCGGAACAGGAACGACCGCAGCAGCCCGCAGATGTCTTTCTCCGCCCGCAGCGTACACCACGCCCCATAAGCGGTGCCGTTAGTGCCGCTGCCACCGAACAGGAGACGGAAACAACCGCACAAGAAACACACAATGAAAGCACCAACCGTTCACCCCGCAAACTGAAATCAACGAAATAACGAAAAGTATATGAAACGTTTATCAACTACACTGCTTATTGCCCTTTTTACTATCGCTGCTTTTGCACAAGACCTACCGCAGGGTTTTGGCTTCCAAATAGGCTTTGCACAACCGATCCTGCGTCTCAACTCCCCTGATACCCGCTATGCACAGGACTCTTTGGTCAATACCACTGTTCTCAACGGACTGAAATTGGGACTCGTTTACGATGCTACCTATATCAAAGGCTTTGGTTCAAGCATCGGTATCAACTATACCTTTGCACAAGGGCAGACCAAATGGAAGAGCAATAGTGCTTTCTCCACCTATCCCCAAACCTGCACCCGCACTACCTATCACCAGTTGGAACTTTTTGTGGATTGGCAATACAAATTCGAGATAGCAGGCGAAACCTATATTATTCTCTACACGGGACCTTCTGTTCAATGTGCTGTGGCTATGGACGAAAAGGTGTTTGAGCGGCAACTGGAAGGAGATACCTCCGAGAAACTGAAATACTCCCTCTTTGATTACAACGACTCCGAACTGAGCCGCGACCTCAACCGTTTCAATATCACGTGGGGCGTGGGCATCGGTTTCCAATACCGGCAGTTTTTTCTCCGTGGCGGGTACGACTTTGGTCTGATCAACCCCTACAAAGAGACCAATTTCAATAAAATGGGTTCCGCCAACGACCGCTACACTCGCGGGCGTCTCGATCAGTGGAATATCCGCCTCGGTATGTACCTCTGGCGCAAATAACAATGCACGATGCATAGTACCCCACCTTGCATATTAATTGCTAATTCTTAATTGTTAACTGAAAAGTGATTCCTCGTGAAACCATAGACCGTATTTTTGCCGCCGCCAAGATAGAAGAGGTGGTCGGCGACTACGTTACGCTCAAGCGGCGTGGTGCTAACCTGATTGGGCTTTGTCCGTTCCATAACGAGAAAACAGGCTCTTTCACTGTCAGCCCGAGCAAGGGTATTTATAAGTGCTTCGGTTGCGGCAAGTCGGGGCATGCGGTGGGCTTCATTATGGACATTGAGCAATGCTCTTTCGTGGAGGCGGTCAAGCAACTGGGACGGAAATACCATATTGAAGTCCCTGAACGCGAACTGACCCCAGAGGAACAGCAGCGTCAGGATGACCGCGAGTCGATGTTCGTGGTCAACGATTTCTGCAACCGTTGGTTTCAGTCCCAACTGTGGGATACCCCCGAGGGGCAGGCTATCGGTCTGGCTTACTTCCGCGAGCGCGGACTGCGCGACGACATCATCCGCAAGTTCCAACTCGGCTATTCCCCCGAGAAAGGCAATCCTCTCGCTGCGGCTCTCAAGCAGCAGGGCTTCGTTGAGAAATACATCGTCAACAATGTCGATACCAAGATTGGCACGGGCGTTTGCGGTAAGAGCGAGGACGGACGTATCTACGACCGTTTCCGCGACCGCGTGATGTTCCCTATCCATACCGTCTCGGGCAAGACGGTCGCCTTTGCAGGGCGTATCATGAAGAAGAAAGAGAATGTCGGCAAGTATGTCAATTCCCCCGACTCGCTCATCTACTCCAAGACAAACGAACTATATGGTCTCTTCCTCGCCAAACAGGCTATCTCCCGTTTAGACCTCTGCTATCTCGTCGAGGGGCAGATGGATGTCATCTCTATGCACCAGTCCGGTATTCAGAACGTGGTTGCCAGCGGTGGCACCGCTCTTACCAAGCCGCAGATACGGCTCATCAAGCGTTTTACAACTAATATCACCGTCCTCTACGATGGCGATGCGGCGGGTATCCATGCCGCCTTGAGGGGTATCGATATGTTCCTCGAAGAGGGATTCAATGTCAAGGTCGTGCTGCTGCCTGACGGTGAAGACCCCGACTCCTATGCACAGAGCCACAACGCTTCTGATTTTATCGAGTATATCCAATCCCACCAAACCGATTTTATTCGGTTCAAATCAACGCTTTTGAAAGAGGAGGCAGGTGGCGACCCGCAGAAACGTGCCGCTCTTATCAAAGACATCACGCAGTCTATTGCCCAAATCCCCGATATGATTACCAGGCAAGTATATATCAAGGACTCGGCGGACAAACTGATGATCAACGAGCAACTCCTCACTCGCGAAGTGATACGCCTGCGCCGCAACAAAGCCAACGAGGCAAAAAAACAGCAGGATGAGCAGGAACGGATGGCGGCTTTCGCCGAGGACGCAGAGCAAACTGCATTGGCAGCCTCTCCGTCCCCGCAACAGAATAAGAAGCAGAACAAATTGGCTGAGAACTACCGCAACCTCCTGCAGGTAATCGTCCGCTACGGAGAGCGCACGCTCTATGTGCAGGAAAACGGACAGCCAGTTCAGACCGGCGAGTATATCCTTGCGCAATTGTCAGCCGATGGTATTGCCGCGCCCGATGCGCTCTGTCAAACCGTTATTGACGAGTACCTCGCCCATTGCCACGATGCCGGTTTTGTGGCGGAGACGTTCTTTAAATTCCACCCTAATCCTGCTGTCAGCAGTCTGGCGGTCGATCTCATCGCCGACCGATACCAACTCAGTCAGATATACTCCAAACAGAGTATCTCCGAAAATGTGGTGCAGGAGGTAAAACCCGAAGAACCTACCGAGCATCTGGACAAATTGGTCAGTCGTCTTCTTTTGGAAATCAAACTGACCGTTATCGAGATACGCCTCGACGAGGTGGAGCAACTGCTGAAAACCGACTCCGACTGGGAACAGAAAAAAGCGCAACTGGCAGTCCAATCGCAACTCCTCGAAGTGCGCAACATCATCTGCCGCCAACTCGGCAACCGAGTGATTGTGTAATTAAAAAGTAACAACTAACAATTAATATGCAGAACGAGAATAAATTACGGTGTATGTTAATTGTTAATTTTTAATTGTTAATTGACTATGCTTTTCCCTGAAATCGTCTATGGCCCCATTCATTCCCGCCGTCTCGGTATCTCGCTGGGAATGGAACTGATGCCTCTGCAGCACAAACTCTGCACCTTCGATTGTGTCTATTGCGAATGTGGTTTCAATCAGCCCGTCTCGCACCCCGTCCTGCCTACCCGCGAAGAGGTGCGCCAAGCGTTGGAGCGTAAACTGCAATCGCTCCAAACCGAGGGCGTTACCCCCGATGTCATCACTTTTAGTGGCAACGGCGAACCTACACTGCACCCCGATTTCAAGGGAATAATCGCCGATACCATCGCCCTGCGCAATACGTATTGCCCTACTGCCCGCGTGTCCGTCCTTTCCAACTCTACGCAACTCGCCCGCCCCGATGTGGTCGAAGCACTGTGGCAGTGCGACAACCGTATCCTCAAACTCGATTCTGCCATCGACGAGACTATGCGTCGTATCGATCAGCCCGTGAATAATGCCCTTACTGTCAATCAAATAGAGCAGTATCTCTCGCAGTTCGACGGTGATTTTATCCTCCAAACATGTTTCCTGCGTGGCGAGCATCTCGGCAAAACAATCGATAATACCACCCCCGAGGAACTGTCTGCTTGGTATGCGGCTGTAGAGCGTCTCCGTCCGCACGAGATAATGATCTACGTCATCGACCGTGCCACGCCTGTTAAGACCTTGGAAAAACTCTCCCGCACCGAAATGGAATCCATCGCCGCACCCCTCATCGCCAAAGGCTACAAAGTCATCATCAGTGCATAACCACTCTGTATGTTAATTGTTAATTATTAACTGTTAATTAAAGAAGTGAAACTTCTCATTGCACCACTCAACTGGGGACTGGGACACGCATCCCGCTGTATTCCGCTTGTCCGCCAACATCTTGCCGCAGGCGATGAGGTCGTCCTCGGCGGCGATGGCGACAGTCTGTTGCTTCTCCGCCGCCATTTCCCCGATCTCCCCGTATTGCCTTTGGCTCCCCTCTGCCTGACCTATTCTGCGGGCAACAGCCAGGTCGGGGCGATGCTCCGTGCCTTGCCGAAAATAGTGCGCTTCTCCCTCCGCGACCATCGCTTGCTTAACCGCTACCTAAAAGCCGAGCATTTCGACCTTGTTATCTCCGACAACCGTTTCGGGCTCTTTTCCTCCCGAACAAAGTGCGTCTATATCACCCACCAACTCCATATCCTCCTTCCCCGCCCGTGGCAATGGCTCTCTCCGTTTGTCAGCCGTCTTCATGCGGCAGTTTATAGCCGTTTCGCTGAGGTCTGGATACCCGATACGCCCGCTCATACCCTTAGCGGCATACTCAGTACACCGCTTTCCTCAACAGACCGTATCCGCTATATCGGTGCGCTTTCCCGCTTTGAGGAGGGCGCAAAACTGCACTTAGACAGCCGTTTTGCCTCTTATGATGTAGTCGCCGTCCTTAGCGGATTGGAACCCCAGCGCACCCTTCTCGAAGAGCATATCCTCAACCGCTATGCCCATAGCCCCCAAAAAGTCCTAATCGTTCAAGGTAAACCCGACCGACCCGCCACATGTCTCTCGCATGCGAATATCACCCTCGTGCCGCACCTCAACGATACCGACCTCGCTGCGGCTCTTCTCTCCGCCCGCCATATCATTGCCCGCTCCGGCTACTCCACTATTATGGATCTTTCCGCCCTCGGACTGCTGCCTAATACCAATCCGCAAAAGCGTATCGAACTCATTCCTACCCCCGGGCAACCCGAACAGGAATACCTTGCACGAAATATGCATAAATTATACGGAATATGCAATTCCTATACCTCATAATACCAATTACGTAGAAAAGACGTAGAAAGGACGTAGAAAGGATTTGTGTTTCTGAGGCTTTTATTGGGAGTATAAGTGCATATTTATACATATTTTATGCATACTTGTCATCTCGCACCGCTGACCCTATGGCGTCTTTTCTTTTTGCAAAACTCAACTGACAAAATACAGATAATGGCGGCAAAATTTCCATATTCCGTAAAAAAGACGTAATTTTGCAGCCCGAAAAGGGATAATTGTCAATCTTGTCAATTATCCAATCGTCAAGTAAACTAACAATCATTTAATTTAATACGATTATGACAAAAGTAGGTATTAATGGTTTTGGCCGTATCGGACGTTTCGTTTTCCGTGCTGCCCAGACTCGTAACGACATCGAGATCGTTGGTATCAACGACCTTTGCCCTGTTGATTATTTGGCTTATATGCTCAAGTATGACACCATGCACGGTGCATTCGAAGGCACTATCGAGGCTGATGTAGAGAATAGCAAACTTATCGTTAATGGTAAGGCTATCCGCGTAACCGCTTGCAAAGATCCTAACGAACTCGCTTGGAACGAGGTTGGCGCAGAGTATGTTGTTGAGTCTACCGGTCTCTTCCTTACCAAAGAGAAAGCACAGGCTCACATCAACGCCGGTGCTAAATACGTAGTTATGTCCGCTCCTTCCAAGGACGACACTCCTATGTTCGTTTGCGGTGTTAACTTCGACAAATACGTTAAGGGTACCCAGTTCGTATCCAACGCTTCTTGCACCACCAACTGCTTGGCTCCTATCGCTAAAGTCCTCAACGACAAATTCGGTATCGTTAACGGCTTGATGACTACCGTTCACTCTACTACCGCTACTCAGAAGACTGTTGACGGTCCGTCGCTCAAAGATTGGCGTGGTGGTCGTGCCGCTTCGGGCAACATCATCCCCTCTTCTACCGGTGCTGCTAAGGCTGTAGGTAAAGTTATTCCTGAACTCAACGGCAAACTGACCGGTATTTCGATGCGTGTTCCGACTCTCGATGTTTCGGTTGTTGACCTTACTGCCAACTTGGCTAAACCCGCTACCAAAGAGGACATCTGCGCTGCTATGAAAGAGGCTAGCGAGGGCGAACTCAAAGGGGTACTCGGTTATACCGAGGATGCAGTGGTTTCGAGCGATTTCCTCGGCTGCAAACTGACTTCTATCTTCGACGCTAACGCCGGTGTTTACCTCACAGATACTTTCGTAAAAGTTATCTCTTGGTACGACAACGAGATCGGTTACTCCAACAAAGTCCTCGACCTCATCGCCCACATGGCAAAAGTCAACGGCTAATCCCGTCCTAACTATATAGTATCATACTATATAACGTTTCAACAAGGCTGCCTCCTCGGCAGCCTTGTTTTTTTGTCCATTGTCCATTGTTCATTGTTCATTGTTCATTGTTCATTGTTCATAGTCTTTATGAAATAAAAGCCAAATCCATTGTAAATATAAGGCTATATGATTCGATTATTGCATTTTCTTTGAAAAAATGATTATTTATACCATTTTTATTGTCAAAAAATTGCAAGGGTCGTTTTTTTTTTACCTTTGTCGCCTGATTTTATAATTTGCTTTAGCAAAGTAGAAAAATATAGATGTTTTTCTGCATGATATAGATGCTTTTTGTTTAATACGAATATGAAAAATGAAACATTTCTAAAATGGCAGAACCGGAGTAGGTTGACTGCTATAGTGGTGTCTTTTGTACTGTGTTCTTGTCATAATGGAGTTCCGACTCCTATTGATACCCGATATATATCCGATTTTCATACGGCTAATTTTTGTTCTTCGGTTTCCGTTCTTGATCCGGGGCTGGCATTGTATGTGGACTATTCCACCTGTAATAAGTTAGGTCAGGATTCTCCTTTCTTCCAGTCTCTGGAACCGACATTCGTTAAGTTGGCAACTTCCTATTTCTCTATCAAAGGTTCGGAAATCATAAAAGAAGATCTGGATACTGAAGGTGTATATTCGCTCCTTCGGAATATACAGGAAGTAAACTATGCGGATTTGCAAGCGGCTGCTATACAAATAGCAAACGGCTCGCAGGAGGCAGTGCTGCTTACGGATGGAGAGTATTTTACTCGGAATATGGCTCGTGGAAATGACAATAATCCATGGTTGGCAACGGCGTTGAAAACATGGATCCTAAAAGGATATGATATACATATTTTTGCAGAACCGTATGATGAAGTGAATAAAGGAAAGGTGTATCATAAGAAACGTTTTTATATTATTTTTACGGATGATCAAAAAAAGAACAATGTGTATACTAATATCGTAAAAACGGCACACTTGGACACTTTCCCCGATGTGGACGAGTTCCATCTTTCGGTTTCCCGTGCGCAAATGAAGGGCAATGGAAACAACTCCGCTGTTTACAACCCGACTCTCCAATGTAAAGTAACAGGTTATGGTTCGTATGAGGTTGCCGATTGGTACGGTTGTGATTGGGGAACTATAGAAAGATATATTATCAATGCGTATGACTCGGCTACCGGTGAACCTCTGGAAAACGGAGAGAATATCATCAGTTTGGGCATAGATAGAAATTCATTTGGTGGTTATCGGATTACGGATATAGATCTGAAAGTCTATGATATCAATCAAGAGTATGCCGACTATTATTTTGCCAAAGAGTCTGGTGCACCGGTCGGGCATTTGGATTATCAGCCTGCAGAGATTCTTAATTTTATGCTTATAGATAAACAGGAATTTACGGCACATGGCAATATCAATATCTATTTCAACCGGCTTTGGTTTGATCCGGCTAATCTTACGGGGGATCCTTATAATTATTTCAAATTGGATATCCTGATTGACAAGGTAGAACCGATATTTGATCGCCATAGAGAGAAATTTGAATTTGAATCTATTTCTAATCCCGGCGATATGAATGTATCGGTAGCCACTAGCATCGAGCAATGTCTGGCTGACGACGAGGTGCAAAAACGAATGATCGGTCAGGTGGCATACACCATATATATCAAAAGTGAGAGAAAATAATTAAAATATATACTTATGAGAAACGTTCAAACTCTTCCTCAACTGCAGGATTTGCAGACAGAGACTTTTATCTATGCAGCCGTTGTTGCAATCGCTATTTTTCTTGTAGCCTTCCTTATTGCGAATATGATTCCTTATCAGGGAGGAAACGACCGTTCTTACATCAAACGTCGCATCGGCTTTATTGTTTGCGTGCTATTGGGAGCCTTGGGATTTTGGCTGTACAATAATTTGTATGTGTCTTCGTTTATCCAGCAAGTGGCTTTCCGTCATCAGTTTGCAACCACCAACTTGATTTGCTTGGCAATTACCATTGGTGGTTCAGTGGCTGTCAGTTTGATAGTTATGTTTGTATTCCGACATTCCAAGTTTGGTTCTATTTTGGGTAAGGAGAAAAAGTGATTTTTGTTTGGAGAAATAGGTTATGGCGAAACAGTATTTTGTATTAGGCATAGGTGGGACGGGTATGCGTGGCATAGAGTCGCTCATCCATTTGTGCGCTATGGGGATGTTTGATAATACCGATATCCATTTGTTGGCGTTGGATACCGACAAGAATAATGGTAATTTTTCTCGTCTTAAGGAGGTCAAAGAGGCGTACGTGAATGCTAAAGGGTTGGATAAGACCAATCATGTGGCTCATACTGATACGTTCTTTTCTGCAAATATCAAGTATTATGAGTTTAGCCCGAATTATGAGCAGAAAAGTACTTTTAAGGCGGTGTTCAATTATGGCGATACACAGTATAATCATCGCGAGGAAACCGATTTGGCAGATCTTGTACTATCGAATAATGTAGAGGATTTTAACCTTCGGCATGGTTATCGTGCGCAAACGCATCTTGGATCGATGATGATGTATCATTCGATTATCGAAGATGCACGTTCGCAAGCCAATAGCGACTTGAAGAAATTCTTGCAAGAATTGATTAAAAGTTCGCAAAACGGCACGCCTAAAGTATTTATACTTGGCTCTGTCTTTGGCGGAACGGGGGCATCGTCAATTCCTATTATCCCACAAGCAATTTCCAAAGCCGCAGAGATACTGAGTAATGGGGCGGCCAATGTATTGAAAAGCGCTTATTTTGGCTCTACGTTGCTTACGGCTTATTTCAGTTTCAAAGCCCCGACTGGTGCTGAGTTGGATAACCAGAAAATTATTGCAACCAGCGATAAGTTCGCTCTCAATTCGCAGGTGGCTATGATGTTTTATAACGACGATGCTACGGTGAAAAGTACTTACCAGAAGTTCTATATGATGGGTACGGATGGGCTGAATTGGGATCCGATGCAGCGTGAAGCGGATAGCATTACCGCTACTATTACCGGAGGCGAACAGCAGAAGAATGATTCACATTATATAGAATTGTTGGCGGCTTGTGCGGCACTTGATTTCCTGAATGAGGATGAAAGTGTACTCTCTCAAAATAAATCGTTGCATAAAACCGATTATCAATACCGTGCTATTGATAATACCGGCAGGCTGGATTTTCAAGACTTTGTCGGAACGGAACGTGCCGGTGAGTTTGCAAAGAAATTTGGTTTGCTGATAGCTTTCGGTTTTCTCAACAATGGGGATGACGATTTCGTGGAAAGTGTACGCAATGGCAGCCAGAAAGAAATCTCTGGATTTGATGGTATTGATGTCAGTCAGGTGGAATCGCTCAAAAAATATTTTCGCTTGTTTTTTGTTCGGAGAGTTAATAATGACGTATTGCAAGAAGGTTGGTTGAAGCAGATACATCGTTCTGCAGGTGGAGGAGACAAGTTCTTGTTCAATGCGAAACTGTTCCAACCCGCTACATACAAAGAATTGATGAAATTTGACTGGAATAAGTCTATTTATCGCACGGAAGGGATTGGCAAGGATAATATGTTCAAGGTGGGCTTGTTCAGTACAAAATTCGATGAGTTCAAAAAGGAATTCATCAATACCCTTCACAACGGCAAACCGCAGAATATAACGGATGCGGGCGAACAATTATATAAGTTAACGTACGATACATTGGCCAAAATGTATCAATTTAATTAAGCGGGAATATGTCAAAAGCCTTATTAATCAAGAGTTATACCACCAAAACAACGGGTACTCAGGGTAAGTGGAATGAACTGGATGACGCACCATCATATATTCAGGGTATTGAAACCGGAAAAATACTAGAGGGCATTACGGCCGACAAGTTGAGTGCTCTTATTTCTGGCGTGCCTACTCCGTAGGCGCGTGCCAAGTTGTTCAAGTTTGCTATGCAGACCTTGTCCACGCCGGATCCGAATATAGACCAAGCGGGGTTGAATCAGTTCTATGAATTATTGTTCGGCGAGTGGAAAGGGCTGATGGCATTGATTGCTTTGTATCCGGATAGAATTCGTTTTTCTTCGCCGGTTTATATGGATGTGAAGGGCGAAGACTACGATATCGCTTCCGCATTCGGGCGTATGTTGTTTGAGGATCGGGATATTTGGAGCAACCCGGAAATACTGTCTAAAGATCCGGATGCTCAGCCTTTCATTCAGTTGATCTATTATCGTGATCATCTTGTCGGGGGAACGTCTCCGCTGACAGGTGTGTTTACCGGCATTAACTATGATCATTTGGGTGCGGATGCTTCGGATATCAACTGGTATAGGAATGGGAAATTTGAAGATCCGACCACTTTCCTAACCTTTGATCAGTTGCAAAAAGTATATCTCTTTGTTCGTAATATGAATACGAATATTGAGGAATTTGAGAGACTGATCAATTCCCATAGGGGAGATAAACCGTTTGTAGGTATTGGTGGACTGAAGAATATGAGCCGTCTGTGGGAAGAACAGTTGGCTAAGAAAGGTAAGGGAGCATTGCGTGGCAAAGGACCTGTGGCGCAATATACAAATCTATTCTCTCCATTTTCTGTTTTATATCATAGCGATGTCCCTGTATATCTGAAACCGGATTTCACGTTTACTTATACCAATGACGGTGATTATCGTCTGGTGGGCGATGTGCAGAAGTTATTGAGCGATGATCGTTTTGTTATCGGCTGGTCAGAAGACAACTCTGAACACTCCAAGTTATCCGATGCACCCGTATTTTTCCTGCAGGTAAAAAATATACAAGATCGTACTACGTGTTATTTTACTTTACCTCTCTCTGAGACAGGTGTCGACATATTCCAAAATAGTTTCGGCTCATTGCTTGGATATAACAATTCGGGTAATACAAGTCTCTCGGCGGTGATTACTGACGCCGGACAATTAGCGGTTTCACTGGTCGTGGAAATCGACGGGCAAAAGGTATCCTTGAATACCCGTGAATATGAAATAGATTGGATGACGGATCTTGGCAAGGTGATCATGTGGCCGAATTTTGTCTCGGAAAAATGGAACAAATATTATTTCTATACTGAATTCACTGCAGATGCAGTAGAGCAGTTCACTCCTATATTCAGATGGCAGAAACGCATCCTACGTACGATTGATAATCATTTTCTTACAGCCAATTATGTGCCGGTCGTGTCAGAACAAAAACAGGTTACGGTTAAGACATTGGTATCTTATCCTGCCGGCGTGGGCGATGACCTTCCTAAATATAATATATTGAGTGTGGATAAACCTGCTATGGGGCTCTCCGCTACAGTGAAAGAAACAGGAAAGGATTTGCATGCCGGTTATCTTATTTTCCGATCGGATATAATCAAAGACCTGACAACTATCGAGTCTAACGGTAATGCTGTCGTCGGTGTGGATTTCGGTAGCAACAACACATGTGTGTATTATAATGTGGATGATAGAGGTGCCGAACCGGTAGAGTTTAGAAATTATCGTACGGTATTGGTCGGACGCGAGAATGAAGATCGCCGTGCTATTGCGGAGAACAACGAACTATTGTTCTTCACTAATTTCCCGGCGGAGAATGGTCAGATGAAATCTTGGCTCCATGAGCATGATCCACGTTACAATCCGTACAATGAGTCCGAAGAGATTGCCGGGGGCGTGCCGGTTAATCGCCCCAATGTGCTCGTCAAAGAAATGGATCAGTATGAGATCAAAACTCAGGCGGGTGTTCTGCACTACAATATGAAGTGGTTGGACAATGAGAAAGGTATGCAGAAAAAGCGGGCTTTTCTAAAAACGATTTGGCTGCAAGTGTGTGCTTTCCTATATACCAACAAAATGCGTCCGGAACAGATTGCTTGGAGTTATCCGGGGTCTATGATGGAAGCGGACGTAAATGATGTGGAAAAGATATTTGAGGATTTGTGTAAAATTACTCCTATCAGCGGTTGTCATCCTGTTCTGTCCGATCATCTGACTACTGAAGCGGAGGCGGTATGCAGTTTCGCCTTGTCTCAAGATTTTGGCTTGAATAGGGATAATATGTTTTTGGGTATCGATGTCGGAGGCAGTACAAGCGATATTCTGCTCTTGGCAAAAGATCCCAATAATGGCAATAAGGCTACGTTGTATAGGGAAAGTTCCGTCAGACTTGCTGCGGGTGTTTTCTTCAATGCTGTTATCAAGTCGCAGAGTTTCCGACAGGCATTGGTTAATTTCCACGAAGGAGGTAAAACCAATGTATATGTGGCAAATATACGCGAGATTCTCACTGAGCCGTCTAAGGCACCTTATTACCTGAATAGTATTTTTGATCAACTGAAAACGCCGGAAGAATACGAAACATTCTATCAATCAATTGATGCTAATGCTCGGTTTGTATTTACCATTCCTGCTTACGTTACTGGTCTGCTGCTGTTCTATTCTGGTATTTTGATAGGCAAAACGATCAAAACGCAACATCTTGAACATATTAAGCGGATAGATATTCTGTCGTTTGGAAAGGGAGGACGCTTGTTCCATTGGTTGCGCAATTCTGCCGGACATCGTGCCACTGCGGAATACTATGCTCGGTGTGTCAATGAGGGGGTTCGGCTCATAGCGGATACCGATTTGGATATAAAATATCGCGACGAGATAGAGATTGATAACAAGGCGGAAGTGGCGAAAGGTTTGTGCGACCCTAAAGATCTGGTTCTGTCCATTCAGCAAAAAGACTCGGATATATGCGGTGAAACGGGTATCCGCTTTACAATGCCGGATGGCTCTTTGCGCGAACTGCATATTGATGATGAACTTACTGGAGACTACTTCGGCAACCAGATGAATAATTTTGATTTTTCCGGTGCTGAGAACTTTGAGGTGTTTATGAATGTCTTTATTGAGTTTGTCAGCAAGAAAACCAAGTTATATCAACAGGCGGATGCTGCTTTGCGTGAAGATTTGGAGGATCTTCCTAATAAAGTGGCAAGTTTTATTTGCAATAATGATGATGAGTACAAGAAAGCATGTAAGAAAAATACAGATGGATTCCATTATCATCAACCCATTATTATTGCAGAAGGCTCGTGTTTCTTGAATACATTGATAAAAAAGGTGTTTAATCGGTAGTTCATATAGCGGTAAATGAAATCGCTTGCGTTATATGTGGATAAGTGGTATCTCATCGGTGCGGTTTGCATCGATGGGGTGCCTCGTCTTATCCGGTTGCCGAATAGAGAAGACCGTTTCTGGCTCTATTTCTACGAAGATATTGCCAATAATCAGATTGTCTATGGCAAGGATAACCAGTCGCATTATCGGGATAAAGAATTACACTATTATGGAGATATTTTTTCTCTGCTGGCTGACCCGCGCCGGTCTTTTACCATCTATGGTCGACAACGGGAACTGAAAGACATATTTGAGGTGTCCGGCATATTCAATCATATCAAAAGAGAGTTGGATATGGAAAAAGACATCACTACTTTTGTCTCTTTTTCTTCCGATATTATGGATGTTGCGCGTAAAGCATTCCTTGATATTTTGGACGAGAATGGCTTCGTTGTAAAGGAAAGTGTGGCTCGGATAGGACACCTGGCATTGGAGTATGGCTATCGGCACGGTTATTTCCGTGCAGCGGGAGATTATTTGGTTTTGGATGCCTGTAATGAGAACCTGCACTATTCCGTTTTTAAGCACGAGGGCAATTATTTCAACCGTTTGGCAGAGAGTGTACTCCCTGGTATGGGGACGGATCAGAGAGGACGCGCATTGATTGAAACCATTGTCGAGAATCTGAACAGCCGTTTGCATTTTTTGTCCTCACAGACGGAAATCAATGACGAATGTCTCCGAATGTGCCAGTTCGTGGATGATTGGTTGATTAAACTATCCAACGCCAAATCGGGTATCCCGATCTCTATTCCCAATGTATTCTTCTCCGGACATAAGGCAAATGCTTGCTCGGTTTCCATCGTGAAGAAAAAGATAGATGATCGGACAAGTGTTATTGTGGATGATATTATTCGGATAATATCTGAATTTATTCGCCAATTGAATATCCGTGTAGATGAAATCAAGGGCATTTTGTTCTTGGGAAATACGTTTACCAACGCACAATTTGAACGCGGTATTTCAGAACGTTTCTTGGTTGATAAGATAGTCAGGTACAAGGAATCCGAACTGCCTAATATCGTCGGGGTGTATTCGGTCTTGGATTGTTCTCAATTTTCGGATGCCACTACGCTTTTTGAACAAAGCGCAGAGGCGGAGGCGCTCAGGTTGAAAAACGCACGCGAAGAGGAAGAACGGAAAAAACAGGCAGCGGTAGAACAGGAAAAAGCGGCAACAGCAGAGCGGGAGGCTCACGAGGCCGATGTGCGATACCAAACCTATATGGAGGCCGCTGCAGAATGTGAACGGCGGCAAGATTATATGGGTATGCAGGATAATTGCAGGGATGCTTTGGCAGTGCGCCCGGAGGATCCTGAGGCTGCCCAAAAACTGCAAGATGCCATTCGCCTTGCTGCCGAAGAAGCCGCCACGGCAAAGCAGTATAACTCCATTATACAAAGGGCAAAACAAAGTTTTGACAACAAACAATGGAATGAAGCCAAGGCACAGGCGGAAAATGCGTTGAATATAAAACCTTCCTCTTTGGAGGCACAGCGTATCTATGAGGAATCGAAAAATCATCTTGCTATCGAAGACCGTATCAAAGAATATCTGACTCGTGCGGACTTGTTTGAAGCGCAGAAATCGTACGCGGAGGCTGCTGCAGAGTTGAAAAAAGCATTGAGCCTGGATGAGAAAAATGCAGCCGCCACCGAGCGACTGCATGGATTGGAACTGCGTCAGCAGGAGTTTTTGAGCAAACTGCAGGAACTGAAAACGCAACTTCAAAACGCAGAACAAACCAAGAGGCTGGATGCTGCAGTAGAGATCTGCGGACAGTTGGCGGATTGGGACTCTTCCAACGTGCGCAGATGGAGCGAAAAAGCACAGCAACTGCAGAGTAGCATACAGGAAAACGAACAGCGTAAACAACGGCTACAACAATTACGCTCGGATATTGATACCGCATTCTTTGATGAGAATTGGACTTTGGTGGCTACACTTTGTGAAAATGCCTTATCCATAGACTCTGCAGAGGACATCCGTTGTAAGTTGGAAAAAGCACGTGCCAAAATACAGGCAGAGAATAAAAAAAGGGAAGAAGAGAACAAACGACGGAACTTTGAAACTAAGGTAGCAGAAATTAAAACACTTATTGCTGATGGACGATTGGAAACGGCAGAAAAAGAATTGCAGTCTCTCCAATCGGAACAACCGGATTACATAGACACCTATAAAGATTTAAGAATACGTATCTTTGCCGCCGAGGAACAGCGGGTGGAGACAGTCTCGCCAAAACACCAGCCCGTTTCGGACGATGATTTCTTTGGAAGGGCAACCCGACCGGTGTCAGGTGCTGTTCCAAAACCGAAAGGAAAAGTAACCGCTCAAACGGGGGATGATTTCTTTGATATGGATATGCCAAACAAAAAAAAGAAGGATCCCAGGAATACATCTCCGCATAATTCGGACTTTGATTTTTAAGCAAACTTGGTTATTCTGCATAGTTGGAATAACAGGAAAATAACAAACCAAATTAAAAGCATTATGGCTGAAGTAACACTTAAAAAGAAAATCACCCTTAAAAAGAAGGGTGAAACTGCAGATTTTACCTTTGGAGGTAAACTCAAAATCAAGTTGATGTGGAGTTCCGCTACAGATCTTGATTTGTGCCTGTTCTTTAAGAAAAAAGATGGAAATGTCGGTGGCGTATTCTCTAATGAGTATCGTGGTAAGAAAAGCGATCTCGGCAGTCTCGACCAGTTCCCCTATATCCTTCACATGGGTGACAAGAAAGAACCTTCTGCCGGTGGTGAAGAGGTTGAGCAGATCAATGTGGCAAGTCTTGCCGAGATAGATACTGCTTATGTCTGCATTGTCAATTACGATGCGGCTATTGAGCAGGAGAACGTTACCTATGCAGATGAGGGAGGACGTGTGGAACTGCAAAGTGATTCGGGTGATTATCTGGAGGTGCTTGCCGATTCCAAAGACGAAGGACCAATCTATTGTGTATGCTCTATCAAAAACAACGATGGTGTCAATGCGTTGAAAAATGAAAGTCGCGTGATGGATTTGGGTACCGCCTTCGAGGAAATCCCCGGTTTTTCGTTGATTTGTAACTGATCTTCTGGTATGGCAACAACACTGAAACACAAAGTTACGCTCCGTACGAAAGTGGCTGAGGAAGAACCTGTTGCCGCACCTGCGGGGAATAAGGGCAATGGCACCAAGAAATGGTGGATCGTTGTTATTCTCGTTGTAGTGGCTCTGGCTGTAGCCCTGTCCTTTATTTTCAGAGATACTGACTCAAATACGGAGAATACACCGATTGAGGCAACGGGCAAGACCGAAATGCCCGTTCCGGCGCAATCGGAAGAGTCTGTTGCAGAAGAAACAATCCCCGGTCCCGATGCTCCTGTTGCAGAAGAAATCGAGGCGGAAGAGATTCCTGCAGAAAAAGTACATGAACCGGCGACTTCTGTTGCGGAACAAAAAGAAAATACTGTCCGCAAAACAACAGCCTCAACCCCTGCCGCATTATCTGGCTCGTTGGAAGAACAAGCCCGTCGGGTCATCCGTGGTGATTATGGTAACGGCGCGGAACGCCGCGAGAGATTGGGAGACCGGTACTCGGAAATCCAAAATCGGGTAAACGAAATCTATAGGGAAAGCAATGGGCTTTAACAAAATAAATTGGCAGGTTGGCACTTTGTTGCCAACCTGCCAATGCTATGAATTCAGGTATGAAGAATATATTTTTAATTTTCCTGTCTGCTTGCATGTTTGTTGCTTGTACCAACCGGACTGCACAACGGCAATGCGGCGATAGTTCGATAAATGTAGTCCAAGAGCAGTTGCTTTCGCAAGGCTGGAATTTCGTTGACCGCTCGGGAGGCGAGATCGGGAAAGACTATGGCATCACGCCGCGTTATGGGATGCAGGATAACTATTTTGACATCCAGGTGGGCAACGGTTATGATGTTGTTCTGAAGATTGTGGATATCAATACGGAGCAAACCGTTAGGTGTGTCTATGTCCCGCAAAATAAGACGGTTACCATCAATCAGATACCGCAAGGGCGATACTATATCAAGTTGGCATTCGGGCAGGCATGGATGGAGCGTGAAAGCGATGGTCTCAAAATAGGCAAATTTACGCAAAATGTGTTGTATGAACGGAGTTGTTCCGCTTATGATTTCGGCAAGAAGAACTCACGGGAAATGGTCAATTATATTTTGCAACTGAATGTTGTGAACGGTCGTATGGAAAACAATTTCCGTACGGAAGAAATCAGCGAGGAGGAATTTCTTAAATAAGTACAGGGAATATGTAAGTCCCCGACTTGTCCCGAGAAATATGCATAATATACAATAGCGTACTTTATAATATCAATTACGTAGAAAGGACGTAGAAAGGACGTAGAAAGAATACCCTTTTTTATATAGGATAAACGGTTGTTTTATGCAGATTATGCATTGGTTTAATGCATATTTCTGTTTGATATGCAATTTAGAACAGCGTCTGTCCTGTAAGAAAACCAATTTTATACTATACAATGGCACAACATCATTACACAGGCTTGTCCGATGCGGAAGTATTGGAAAGCCGCAAGCAGCACGGCTCCAACGTGCT
>CAKVEC010000003.1 GCA_934728255.1 uncultured Bacteroidales bacterium | reverse complement strand
GAGCACCAGGACGAGTTCCGCGCACAAGACAACGAGGAACAACTCCTCTCCGTGCTCTTCGACATCCCCGCCGAGGGGCGTGGCGAGTTTCTGACCACCGCACAGATAAGCGATGTGTTGGTACGGGAGGGGAGCATAAAGCGTCCGATGAGTCTGCAACGGCTGGGAATGATACTGCAGAAGCAGGGGTACAAAGCCAAGCGGGTGGGTTCGAGCCGAGGTTGGATAGTATATCAACGAACATCGGAAGAAGTGAAAATCAACAAGATACATTATGCGCAAGCCCAATAACCGACCTGCCAACCAACCAACCTTTTTATAAAATATATACACATACACGCGCACACGGGTATATAGAGTTTGGAAAAAGGTTGGTTGGTTGGCGAGGTTGGCGAAATGGGGCGAATAAGACTAATAGGACAAATGGGACAGATAGGAGGGGGGAGGTTATCCACAGGGTATCCACAGGACATCCACAGGACTTTTTAATTATGAATTATGAATAGAGACAGTAATAAAACAGCGCGGCGCAACAAGGCGATTTGCGAGACCTATTATGAACTGATACGGCAGGGTATGCCGTTTATGCGGGCGTATGCGGAGACAGGGGAACGGTTTTGGTTGTCGGAGAGCCATATACGGCGTGTGATTGCGCACTATGCGCAACAAAAAGGGCGGAAATGATGTATCTTTGCAGTGTCTTTCGAAGGATATGGGGGGCGGGAAGGACTGTTAAGGTCAGTAAGGACAGTAAGGTCTTTAAGGTCTTTAAGGTCTTTAAGGATATGCCCCGAAGAAGGTATTTACAAATTTACTGATTATTCTTTTCTGTTTCGTTTTTTTTTTGTAACTTTGCGGGCTTTATGAGAATACATCATTTGTTTATATCCGTGTGGCTGGTCGGCTTGTGCGTATTAGCGGGTTGCCGACCGGATACGGTGTGCCGGCAGGATACCGATGTGGCGATGGGCGTGAGTGTCCGTTGGCTACTGACGGACAGCACGGGTACGACCACCGAGCAGACCGCTTTCGACAGCATACGCGTGCAGGGTGTAGGGAGCGATTCCGTACTGTACGACAACAGCAAGAACCTGTCCGCACTGCGGTTGCCGCTGCGGGCGGATACATGCGTAACGGCGTTTGCGCTGCTGTGGCACGGCACGGAGGACACGCTGTTTGTCCGCCACGACAACACGCGGCATTTCGTTTCGCAAGCCTGCGGGTGTATGGTGTATCACACCATTGACACCGTATGGCATAGCGGCAATGCGATAGACTCGGTGGCGATACTCAACAGCACGGTGGAGAGCGAAGAGCAGGAGAATGTACAATTAATAATGAATAATTAATAATTAACATGCATTGTAAGCCCAATGGTTCCCTACATATTAGTTTCATTTTCTTGGTGGCGTTGCTGCTGCCGGTCGGGGGACTATGGGCGGAAGAGACGGCTGTACCGCGCTACAAAGACGGTACGCGTATCTATGCCGACAGTGCCGTTTATCAGGGTATGAGCCTGAAAGCCGACTTGGGCAATACGATTATCGAATTGGCGACAAGCAAAGCGCAGGTGCAGAGTTATGAGATAGCGATGAACTGGCGGATTATCCGTCGCCTGTACCCCACATTGGAACTGGGTTATGCCCTTGCGGATGCCGAAGCCGAAGGCGGCAGGCACCATGGGCAGGGCGGTTTTGCACGTATAGGACTGGACATCAACGGACTGAAGAAACACCCCGAGAACCGGAATGCACTGTTGGTGGGGCTGCGGTTGGGAACGGCTCTGCAAGGGTACGATTTGACGAATGTGAGTCTGAACGCCGGCTACTGGGGTGATACGCGTGCCGACTACACGGGACTGTTTCACGCCGACTGCTGGGGCGAAGTTGTAGCCGGCTGCCAGGTGCAGGTATGGGAAGGATTCCAGATGGGGTGGTATCTGCGGTTCAAGGTGCTGTTTACCCGCAAAGCCAAAGACGAGGGTGTCCTGCCCTATTATATTCCCGGTTTCGGTTACAGAGACGATACCAACTGGGGCATCAACTACTATATCGGCTGGGCGTTCTGACCCGGGTAACAATTAATAATTAATAATTAACAATTAACATACAAAGCGGGACACGGACTTCACGTATGCACATAGAGGAATTGGCGGAACTGATGGCTATGCACCCCGAGGTGGAGGCTGCAAGCAAAGAGTTGGGTAAGGGCAAAGGGAAGCACTTGCTATTGAGCGGTTTGTATGCCTCGGCACGGAGTATGCTTCTCTGTGCGATACAACAGAGAACCTCCCGCCCGATGGTGGTGGTGATGGATAATGCGGACGAGGCGCAGTATATGTACAGCGACCTTTCTGCAATTAACGATAAACAATCAACCATTAACATACCGGTTGGAATAAAGGTGCTGTTCTTCCCCGTTTCGAAACGAAGACGGCAGGGCGTGGACGAGGCGCTGGCGATACAAAGGACGGAGACGCTGAGCCAGTTGGCAATTAACAATGAACAATTAACAATTAACATGCAAAGCGGGGCAAAGGCTTCGCAATGCACAGTGATTGTTACGTATCCCGAAGCGATTATGGAGAGCGTACCTGCACCGCAAGCATTGGAGCAGAACACGCTTTACCTAACAACAGGGCAGGAGATACAAGTAAGCCGGCTCGGGGAGCAATTAGGCGAATTGGGGTTCACGCGGGTGGATTTTGTGTACGAACCGGGGCAGTATGCCGTGCGCGGCGGGATTGTGGACGTGTACAGTTATTCGCACGACGACCCGTTCCGATTGGATTTCTTCGGCGACGAGATAGACTCGATACGCACGTTTGACATCGAGACGCAGTTGTCGAAAGACAAGGTACGGCAGATTGATATCGTCGGGGTAACCTCAGGGAAAGAACAGGGAAAAGACTATACGATTGCGGACTATATAGGCGAGGATACGATATGGGCAAGCAACGATTTCTCGCTGCTGTTTTACAAACTCGGCGGGCAAGTGGGCAGTACGGAACTCAAAGAGAGCGACCTCTCGGAAGTGCTGAAGAAGCGTTTGGCAGAGACGGACACGATAGAGGTGAACGAAAAGAGTTACTTCGGCAACCACTCGCGCCTTGCATTTGACACCCTGCCGCAACCTGTTTTCCACAAGAATTTCGACCTGCTGACCGATGATCTGCGTGGCAAGACGGCGGAAGGCTACAAACTCTATATCCTTGCCGACCAGAAGAAGCAGACCGACCGTCTGGCGGCTATCTTTGAAGATATTGCGGGTGATCCGATACGCTTTACGGCAGTGGACAGGACGTTGCATGCGGGTTTTGTGGACAAAGGGCTGAAGATATGCTGCTATACCGACCACGAGATCTTCGAGCGTTTCCACCGCGTGGCACTCACGAGCGAGAACGCCCGCCGCGGCAAGGCTATCATCACCCTCAAGGAGATCAACCAGTTGCAGATAGGCGACTATGTGGTACACAGCGACCACGGTATAGCGCGTTTCGGCGGACTGGTTACCACGCCCGTGAACGGCAAGCCGCAGGAGATGATCAAGTTGGTGTTCCGCGACGGGGACTGCGTGTTCGTCTCGATACACAACCTGCACCGTATCTCGAAGTACAAAGGACGCGAGGGGTCGGAGCCGACCATATCGAAGTTGGGTTCGGGCGCATGGGAGCGGCTCAAAGAGCGGACAAAAGACAAGGTAAAGGATATAGCCCGCGACCTGATCAAACTATACGCCACCCGCAAGCAGCAGAAAGGCTTTGCCTACACGCCGGACGGGTATATGCAGCACGAGTTGGAGGCCTCGTTCCTCTATGAGGACACGCCCGACCAGGCGAAAGCCACCGCCGACATCAAGCGGGATATGGAGAGTCCGATGCCGATGGACAGGCTTGTATGCGGCGATGTGGGTTTCGGCAAGACCGAGGTGGCTATGCGTGCGGCGTTCAAAGCGGCTACCGACGGCAAGCAGGTGGCGGTACTGGTGCCGACAACCGTATTGGCACTGCAGCACTACAATACGTTCAAAGAGCGTATGAAGAATTTCCCCGTGCGGATCGAGTACCTGAGCCGTGGCAAGTCGGCTAAGGAGGTGCGCGAACTGCTTGCCGACTTAGAAGCGGGCAAGATAGACATACTGATCGGCACGCACAAGTTGGTGGGCAAAAGCGTGAAATGGCACGACCTGGGTCTGCTGATCATTGACGAGGAGCAGAAATTCGGTGTGGCAGTGAAGGACAAACTGAAGAGCCTGCGGACAAATGTGGACGTGCTGACACTGACGGCGACGCCGATACCACGCACACTGCAGTTCTCGCTGCTCGGCGCACGCGACTTGAGCGTGATGACCACCCCGCCGCAGAACCGCTATCCCGTACAGACCGAACTCATCACGCCCGACGACGAGGACATCATCAAAGAGGCGATTGACCTCGAGATGCAGCGCAACGGACAGATCTTCATCGTAAACAACCGCATCGAGATGCTGGAGCGCATAGAGCGCAAGATACACGCCCTATGCCCCGAGGCACGCATCGTGGTGGCACACGGACAGATGCCAACCGAGGAGATGGAGCAGCGGCTCGAGGACTTTATCAACTACGACTACGACATCCTGCTCTCGACGACGATTATCGAATCGGGAGTGGATATACCCAACGTAAACACAATCATCATCTATTCGGCGCAGCACTACGGTTTGGCAGACCTGCACCAATTGCGCGGACGCGTGGGGCGGTCGAACAAGAAAGCCTACTGCTATCTGGTGGCACCGTCGCGCGAACTGCTGACCGAGGACGCACGCCGCCGACTGGACGCGCTATCGACCTTTGCGGAGTTGGGGGCTGGTTTCAACCTCGCCATGCAGGATCTGGATATACGCGGAGCGGGCAACCTGCTCGGGGCGGAACAGAGCGGATTTATCGCCGACCTCGGGTACGAGACCTATCAGCGTATTCTGAACGAAGCGGTACAGGAACTGAAAGACGAATTGCTCAACGGCGACGAGACCGACGAGAGTACGGCTCTGCTCCTCGGCGGAGACGACAACCGCAAACTATGGGTACAGGACAGCCAGTTGGAAAGCGACCTACCCCTCGGTTTCCCCAACGACTATGTGGAGAACATCTCGGAGCGTATTGCGCTCTACCGCGAGTTGGACGGACTGCGCAACGAAGACCAACTGACCGAGTTCAAGAAACGAATGATAGACCGCTTCGGACCTCTGCCCGAGGAGGCGGACGAGTTGCTCAATGTGGTGCGCCTGCGCTGGATATGCTGCCGATTGGGCGTGGAGAAAGTGATGCTCAAGAGCGGGCGGCTGGTGCTGTATTTCGTACAGAACGACGACCGCTACTGGCACAGCGAGGCGTTTGGCAAGATTATCTCGTTTGTCGTCAATCGGGCGCAACGCTGCCAGTTGGTGGAAGAGAAAGATAAGAAAGGCAAGCCGACGGGACGCCGCTACGCCACGATTATGCAAGTGCAGACCGTAGGCGGTGCCATCAACCTGCTCGGCAAGATAGAGAACGGCACGTGGGAGGAAAAATAACAACACAATGAAGAAACAATTACAACACATTTTATTTACACTTATTCTGCTGGCTGCCGCCACAGAGATACAAGCCATCGGAGTGCGGGAACTGGGAGACTCGCTGAACCTGTACTACAACCGGTTTTTCTTCCCCGTAGCGGGGGACTCCGCCACGCTGCAACGGTCAGCCGCGGTATGGGCTCCGCCCGTGCGGGTGAAACAGTTGCGGGTGAACGGCAACTCGGTGGTGGTACGCACCAACGGCACATTAGGAGATATTGTCTTCACGCCCGAGGAACTGAAACAAATGCGCAACGATGTAAGCCGCTGGGTATTAGGCAACGGAAGGGGGAAAGTACAAATTTATTCCGACAAGTATGAACTGGCGGAACTCATACCCGCCCGATTGCAGAAACGCAAAGAGAAATACCCCGACTATACGAAGCCTGCCATCCCGAGAACAGGCTATACGCCCACGGACGACATCTATAAGAACGGACTGAGCGGAAAGAACATCGCCCTCTGGGCAAGCCACGGCACCTATTACAACCAAGACAAGGGCTGTTGGATCTGGCAGCGGGCAACGATGTGGACCACTGTAGAAGACCTGTACACCACAGAGTATGTGCGGCTTATCACAGAGATGCTCGAGAACGCCGGGGCTACGGTGCTGCAACCGAGAGCCACATTTTACGGGGCGAACTTCCGAATGAACGCAGATAGTGTATGGTGTCTCACAGATGACCACGCAGACAAGGAGACCGGGCGTAGCGGCTTGCCCCGTTGGGCAGAGGCGGCACGCTATTGGTTGGAGGACGCCGGATACCCGGAGACGGTATGGAAACAGTCGGACAACGGGAACGAGTACACAGAAGACCTGCGCAGCCGCGGACTATGGGTGAACTACCTGACAGGCGGCAGCAAGGCGAACCCCGACCAATCGGGATTGGGCATACCAGTGGATGTGTGCCTGGCGCTGCATACCGACGGGTATGATGCCTTGAACGACACAACGATCGTGGGGACACTGGCTATATACACCGACCACGACGACCAGGGGCGCAAGACCTTTGCTAACGGCGTTACACGGCAACTGAACCGCGACTTGGCGGACTATATACAGACGCAGGTGGTGGAAGACCTGCAGCGGACGGTAGCCCCCGAATGGACGCGGCGGCAACTGCAGAACGGCAACTACTGCGAATCAAGATACCCCGTAGTGCCGTCGGTATTGGTGGAACTGCTGAGCCACAAGAATATGGCGGATATGCGGTACGGGTTAGACCCGCAGTTCCGGCAGATTGCCGCACGGGCGGTGTACAAAGGGCTGCTGCGCTATCTGCACGAGCAGGACGGGCGGAAAGTGGTCGTGCAGCCGCTGGCAGTAAAACAACTTAATATACAACTTCCAAAAACGCCCCGACTCCCCCTTACCCCCTCAGAGAGGGGGGATGCAGAATCGGGTGTTATTCTTTCTTGGAAAGATACTTTTGATCCGTTAGAGCCGAGCGCAAAGGCGACACATTATTATATATATACGCGCGTGGATGACGGAGATTGGACGGAACGGAAAACGGAAGAGCCGACTGCCACGCTGGCGTTGGAGCGGGGGAAGCGGTATGATTTCTATGTAGTGGCTGCCAATGCGGGCGGACGGAGTATGAAAAGCGAGGTACTGAGTGCATATCTTGCCCCCGATGAGAATGCGCCGACGGTGCTGATAGTGAACAACTTCAACCAGACCTACGGTCCACAATGGTTTGCAGATTCCACGTATGCGGGCATAGTGCCGAACACATACGCCGTAGAGGACGGACTGAGTATGGCATACATCGGTGAGCAGAACGACCGGACGCGGTCGCACCAATGGAAGGACGACGACAACTGCGGTTGGGGAATGTGCTACAGAGACTATCAGGGGACTATCGTCAAAGGCAATACGCACGACTACCCCACCCTGCACGGACGCGTGCTGCAGCAGTTGGGCTATTCGTATATCTCGACCAACGTGGAAGCACTGACGGAGATAGACAGCACGTTTGCGATAGTGGATATTATTGCGGGAAAGGAGCGGAGTACGGATAGCACGGCGGTGCTGCCACAGCATTTGCAACAGGCACTGCAACACTACTTAATCCGGGGCGGGAAGGTACTGCTGAGCGGCAGTTACTTAGGCAGCGGAATGGCACGCCCCGCCGACAAACTATGGGCGGAACAGGTGCTACACTACGGATTGGCGGCAGAGAAAGCGACACGGAGCGGACGGGTTCAATGCGTAAATAATACGCAATGCGTAATTAGGACACGCCCGAACCCCGATGGACTGTTTGCCGAGGCAGCAGAGGGATTGAAACCGATGAACGGAGCCCAACGGGCAGGCATTTATCAAGATATGCGTGTGGGTGCGGGCGTGCTTTGGAAAGGCGTATCCACCGCTTATCCACCCGACATCCACCTTACTTCGGGTACGCTTGTATGGGGTTTCCCGTTAGAGACTGCCGAGGACTTTGAAACGATATACAAATACAGCATAGAGCAACTGATGGCACCGCTTGAACAGCCGCAGCAGTTGGCGACCAACAAGCGGGCAAAAAACAAAAAACGATGAAAAAGAAGAACTTACCCCTGATAGAGAATGTGGAGATAACGGGTATTGCCGCCGAGGGCAAGGCACTGACACGCATCAATGATATGGTGGTGTTTGTGCCGTACTGCGTACCCGGCGACATAGTGGATCTGCAGATTACAAAGAAGAAGCACAACTTTATGGAAGCGCGTGTGGAGCGGATTGTGCGCCCATCGGAGAAACGCTGCGAGGCGGTGTGCAAGCACTATGGCACGTGCGGCGGCTGCAAATGGCAGATACTGCCCTACCCCGAGCAGTTGCGCTACAAACAGCAGCAGATAGAGGACAACCTGCGGCGTATCGGCAAGGTGGAACTGCCCAAGATAAGCCCCATACTCGGAAGCAAGCATATCTACGAATACCGCAACAAGTTGGAGTTTACGTTTGCCGACCGCAAATGGCTGCCATGGGAGACTATTCAGGCGGCAGGCGGGATAGAGAACGTGGATTGCACTTATGGGGCAGGCTTCCATATACCCAACTGCTTCGACAAAGTGTTAGACATTGAGGAATGTCACTTGATGCCCGAAATCAACAACCGTCTGCGCAACGGCATACGCGACTACGCACGGACGCACGGACTGAGTTTCTACAACGAGCACACCCACTCGGGACAGTTGCGCACGCTCATCATCCGCTCGAACCACAAGGGGGAAATCATGCTGATAGTCTGCTTCGGCGAGAAAATCAACGATGCCTGCCGCGGGCTGTTGGAGTGGCTGCACGGCGAGTTCCCCGAAGTAGTGAGCCTGCTCTATGTGGAGAACGAGAAGATGAACGACACCATCGGCGACCAAGAAGTGCACGTGTTCGCAGGGCAGGACCATATAATGGAGCAGATGGAAGATCTGCAGTTCAAGGTGGGACCCAAATCGTTCTACCAGACCAACACCGAGCAGGCATACGAACTATACAAAGTGGCACGTAATTTTGCGGGACTGACCGGCAAGGAACTGGTGTTCGACCTCTATACGGGTACAGGTACGATAGCAAATTTCGTAGCCAAGCAGGCACGGCAAGTAATTGGTATTGAGTACGTTCCGGAGGCAATAGAGGATGCCAAGGTGAATGCCGCCTGCAATCGATTGGACAACACGCTGTTCTTTGCCGGGGACATGAAGGATATACTGAACAGGGATTTCATTGCCCGCTACGGTCGCCCGGATGTGATTATCACCGACCCGCCGCGTGCGGGTATGCACGAGGACGTGGTAAACACCATTCTGTTTGCCGAGCCGCAGCGGATAGTGTATGTCAGTTGCAACCCCGCCACGCAGGCACGCGACCTGTCGCTATTGGACGCCAAATACAAGGTAACCGCCGTGCAACCGGTGGATATGTTCCCGCACACGCAGCACGTGGAGAATGTGGTGCGGCTCGAGAGACGCGATTAGTACTATCAGGGGGCTGCTCATTCGGGCAGCCCCTCGTTTTATTTCGCACTCTTCCGTCTGTTGCACTCTCGGCACAGCATCTGGCAGTTCTCTGCCACCGTCCGGCCGCCTTCCACCCACGGCGTGATATGGTCGGCCTCCATCTGCTCTATCTCGAAATGCTTACCGCACAGCGGACACACACCGCCCTGCCGCTCATAGACCTCCCGCTTGGTGTTGTCGTCGAAAGCGCGGATACCCAGGTGCCGTATGTCGTGGTCGAACACATACTCGAAGATGCCCGATTTCTTCTGCACGTCCGAGTCCCGCATCAGCCGTGCCACCTCGTCGCCTAACGCCGTAGCGGTCAGCGCGGTGTCCTTGTAGCGATTGTACAGCAGCCCCCACTCCACCGCTTTCATCTCTTTCTTGTACAGTTTCGTGAAATGCACCTGCACCCAATGTATCACATTCTGGAAGTACTGCCATAGTTCGTCGGCATCCGTGTCGTTCTGGTGCCGCGCCATATACTGCTCAATCGTCAGCCCCTGTGCGTCGCCTATCCAGCGCAAGGCGGTCTCGAAATAGTCCTGCCGTATCGGCGAACCCGTCATATAGTCCGAACCAATCTTGTACGCCACGCAGCCCGACTTCGAGAAACGCCGCTTGGCTTGCGTCGTCCACGGACCCGTGTAGATGGCGTTGCGTATCTCCTGTTCGGTCAGTTTCTCGCCTGCGATATTGATAGTCTGAAACCATTTCAGTTTCTCCTCGTCCGTCCCCTCGCAAATATACACCTGCAGCGTGTAGTCGAGAATACGGTTCTTCTGCGTGTCGGTCATGTTCTCGAAGCCGAGCAGATTGCCGTCGAAAGTCATCATATACTCGCCCGCAATAAACGAGCATATCGAGATAGTCCGCTGCTGCCCGTCCAGCAACTCATATTGGTTCTCGCCGATACGCACCCAGTACATCACATTGAGCGGGAAGCCGTGCCAGAGGGTGTCCATCACGGCATTGCGTTTCTTGTCGTCATACACGAACTCCCGCTGGTACTTCGGACGTATATTCAGCCGCCCGCCGTAACCGGTGATACCCTCTTCGTTCACCGACAAGTCCTCGTAACTGGCACACAGTTCCCGCACCGTAATCGGCACCAAATCAATCTTCATCATATTCCGTTAAGTTATTTGTTTCTATTCTCCGTTAATTGTCCGTATAATTACCCGTTAATACCCCCTTATCCACCCTATTCGTCTTATTAGTCCCATTCGCCCCATTAGTCCTATTCTATATTGTTTCTTAGCAGGGCGATACTATCGCCCATCTTCAAAAAGTGCTTTTTGTTAAGATTCTTCTCCCTTTCATCTCTGTAAAAAAGTCGCTTCAATCAGCATAGGATGCGCATAGGATAGGCTACCCTTGCGCTACCCATAAAAAGTGTCAAATTTTAAGATTGGCATTATTTTCTGCGAATAAGAACTCGAGAATAGCAACGTTTTCCCTTTACCAAGGCACAACCGCCTCTATCTTCTTTCATTGGCGTGTAATTCAACTCTGCCAACACGTCTTTAGGTGCACAAACGCGTGTGTTACCAGATGCCTGCCAAATAATCTCAAATTGGTCAGGGTTATATTTGTCAAGAAACGTAATAGGTACTCCCATCACTCCATCATAATCCATTGGTATATCCGACACACGATCTACATTGATAGCATCGTAGTTATCGAATTTGGGATATTCTTCAGGCGTGTAATGTTTGTACAGATCTAAAATTTTATGCCTTTTCTTAATATCCAAATTGGTAAACCATGCTATCGCAGGTGTCTTGACATAATTCTGATCAGGGTCATAGCCTTTGTTCCGAACATATTGGCGGTTGGCTTCTAACAGATTAGGATAGGTGGTTCGAAATACCATAGACATATTAAAGCCATAGCCTATCCACATTCTGTTATTTTTTAGCAATGGGAAGATTTCCCGATAGGTCATAGCATTCATATTTCCCAATATAATAAATTTTTTATCATACTGAAATAATTGAGCAATATACTCGCGAAATAACGAAAACGGAGGGTTAGTTACCACTACATCTGCTTCTTGCAATAATTTTATGCACTCTTGGCTCCTAAAGTCCCCATTCTCTCTCAATACAGAGAGAACATTTTTATCGTTTTGAATGAGGTATTTAATATCCGTCAGGTTAATTGCTCCGTCACCATTTACATCTGTAACCTCGGATATCTCCACTTTGTACGCAATCTTTTTCGGGTCGTCTACCGTATTGCCAAAGTCTAACAACAATTCATTCCCAGATACAGGCGAACCGTTATAACAAGTGGCTATTAACTTTTTCAGTTTGAGTGCGTTGAAATTGAGGGCAAAATACTTGAAGAAATTACTCTCATACGGGTCGTCGCAGTTGCAGAATACAACCTTGTTACAAAAATATTCTTTGTAGTGTTTAAGTTCCTTTGAGATGTCATCCAATTGGGTGTAGAACTCATCATTCCTGGCAATTCTTGCTTGCGTTAAGTTTTCTTGTGGCATAGATAGTGATAGATTTATGCAATGCTATCACTCGTGAACAATAAAAAAGGAGTAGCACTTTCTTATTGTTCGCCAAGGTATCTCACCACCTTCGTCTATGATAAGTCTGTGCACTCCACAGGAGTGTCATTAGCCTTATCCGTATAGACGAAAGTGTACAATACACCTTATCCTATTATTTCAAGAGTTCTTTAGTTGTGAGATTTCTGGCGAACGCGAAATAATAGCCAATGCTGTTAAAAATATGTCATGTGCCGCCTTCACGGCACCGGTTTACATAAGCAGTTTGTTATTAAATTGTTGATACTTTATCGTTTATGCCTGCAAAGATACACAGTTTTTTTCAGGTACACAATACTTATCAAAAAAATCAATACTATTTATTGCCAAACCATACAAGAGACAATACACACAATAATTATCAAAATACAAGCAACACATACAAGACACTAATAAGAAAAAACAACAAGCAAATAATAATACAAAATAATTTGCATATATAAGAATAATATCGTACTTTTGCAGCAAATCAAACAAAAGAAATAGATATGGGATTAAAATTTATCGATACAAGTTTGTGTAAACAAAAACTAAAATGCACTATACAATCCAGCGGAAAATTAGGATTTCCTGCCGGTACTGCAGAGGCTATACAATTAGAAAAAGGGAAATACGTAAAATTTGCACAAGACGACGAAAACAAAGATGTATTGTATATGGTTTTTGTGGCAGAAGAGGATGAGCAAACATTGAAAGTGGCAAAAGCAGGAGTATACTATTATGTTCCCACACAAGCAATGTTTGATTTGCTTAAATACGATTATAAGACATGGACATATATATTCGATTTATCTCGCGAAAGTGCTTTGGATTGTATTGCCGGCGGGATCGTTTATAGAATGTCAAGACGGAAAACAAATAAGAAAAAGGAGGTGCGCCGGAATAATGGAGATGATCTTTGAAAAGAAATCCCGTTTCAATCTTGCACATTGAAACGGGATAAAGACAGCGCGAGAAACAAAGGTTTATGGAAGTCGTAGGAACACTTTATAAAAGCCTTTTTAGTCACACCATCTATGGGAAAATCGGCTTGCAAAATTACTGCTTTTTTCATAGTTGGGCAAATTTGGAGTGATAAAAATGCGTTTTTCGCGCTATTATGTGCAGAAAATAATAGATTTCGTTTAACTACTAATTGGTTTAAGTATGAAAACAAGTAGTTCTATTTTTAATAATGGGCAGCGAAATGCAGAAACGCTATGGCTTGCGTGCCAAAAAAATCTACTAACAGACCCCAAGACGGGCGTACCAGTGATAGCACCTTATCAAGTAGGTGAATTACCCGATGTGTTGCTGAATTTTCAAGAGGCAATGAGTAAGAAATGCACAGATTATGATGCCGTAGTGCATTTTTATATACACGATTGGCGGTTTGCTCCGCTCTATCGGACACCCGAAAAGTATGTGGAGCGATTGCGGCAATTCAAATATGTGATTACACCCGATATGTCGCAATATCGTGATATGCCGTATTTTACACGCTATCACAATAATTGTATGAATAATGCAATGGGGGCGTATTTGCAGGCGTACGGTGTGAATGTTATTGCCAATGTGAGTTGGTCGCTCCCCGATAGTTATGAGTATGCTTTTGCGGGTATTCCAAAATATACCACAATCGCCATCAATAGTAATGGTGTGAATTCGGATCCGATGGCACGAAATCTCTGGTTACGCGGTTATGAAAGGGCAATAGAGACACTGCAACCGGAGCGTATTATCCGCTATGGCACGAAAATGCCTAATGAAGATGAGACGATAAGTGTCTATTTTGAGAACCCTATAATCAGGAGGATGCGCTATGGGTGCTAACGGAAGCCACGCTTCGGGCGTATTGGAAAGTACTGAAAATCGGGAGTACTATACTTTGTTTTCCATAGGAGATAATATCAAATTTTTGGAAATGAAGGCAAATGGACGAGGTGGTAAATTGCCAGAGGAAAGCCATACACCAAACAGAATTTATGTGTCATTCTATAAGGACGGAAAGAATGTAAAAGAGATAGCGGAGTATGATAAAAATGGTAAAAAGAAGTATTCTATCCATACTCACGACCACTATGGCTTATCCCCGCATTTCCACTATTGGAAAGATGGGAGACAAGATAAAGAAGGGCATCCGCTAACATCTGATATGCAAAAACTATACAAACAGATTATAAACTATGGCACTTTCTAAAGTAGAACAAGGTGTAGTCGGACGGGATTTGTTGGGCTATCCGTACAATATCAAATATCCACCGAACATGGCTAAGTACGGTGGTGAAAACTTGGGCTATGCCACGTGGAACCAACAGGTTTTCTTTTATGAATTCGCTGTACAAGGAACCGATGTATCATTTTGGTATAATGGCAAGCAGTATTTCATTCGGGTGTACGAAGATTGTGCTTTTCGGACAGACGAGACAAAAAAACCTTTATTGGAGACTTTCCCAACTACTAATGCGCTGTTAGAGCAAATGGACGTGGACGGGCATAAGTTGATAAGTCTTATTGACACTGTCGATAATGTCGAGTTATGCTAAATGTCTATATCAGAGCCCTACTATCTATACGGACACATATACAAAAACGGTCAGTAGTCTATATAAACCGACCGTTTTGGGTATCATCGTGGCATAGTTGTTGTGCGATTTCAAGAAAAGTGTGTTTATTATGAAAATTGTTGTATTTACCGGTGCGGGAGTGAGTGCAGAGAGCGGACTGGGGACATTCCGGGATGCAGACGGATTGTGGGAAAAATACCGCATAGAAGACGTATGCACCCACGAGGCATGGCTGCGCAACCCGCAACTATGCGTGGATTTCTACAACGCACGCCGCCGTGATACGCTTGCCGCACAGCCCAATGCCGCCCACTTGGCGATTACCCGCCTGCAGCAGGCATTTCCCGACACGCAGATCATCACGCAGAACATCGACGACCTGCACGAGCGTGCCGGTTCGACCCACATCACGCACCTGCACGGCGAGATAACCAAACTGCGTTCGGACATCAACGAGACCGCTACCGTGCCGCTGCAAGGCTGGGAGCAGCACTACGGCGACCGGCACCCTGACGGCAGTCTGCTGCGCCCGTACATCGTGTTCTTCGGCGAGAACGTACCGTATTTTCCCGTAGCGTGTCAGATTGCTTCGCAAGCCGACCTGATGATCGTGGTGGGAACGAGCCTGAATGTCTATCCCGCAGCATCGCTGTTGGAATACGTTCCACGCACCGCCAAGATATATGTAATCGATCCGGGGCTGCCCGACTTCGGTATCTACCGCGACAGAGTAACCCATATCCGCGAAAAAGCATCGGTAGGTGTACCGCAGTTGGTGGAACAACTAATCAATGCATAATGCATAATGCGTAATGCACAATGCACAATTATTTCGAAAGGTTGCGAACGGCTTTTTGCCGGTTTCGCAACCCTTTTCTTTTGGTTGATACACAGCCGATTACGCACAGCAGTGCTTTACTTTGGCACATTGCGAAACAAAAAGCATTTCCGTTTGTTTGTTCACACGGCGGAATAGGCGTAACTTTGCGGACAAAGTTTTTACCTGCTTCAATTATGAAAAACAATCTGTCTTCCCAAATCTCGCTATCGCGCGTATCGCCGAAGTTGTACCGCACGGACGATGTACTCGAAATGAGCCGCATCAGCCGTATGGAGAAAATACCCACCACTATCTATGAGACCGCCAAAGAGGGTTCGCAAGCGGTTGCCCGACTGATTGCCGAGCGTATCCGGCAACGGCAGGCAGAGGGAGAGAAATTTGTATTCTCACTGGTTTGCGGGCGAAGCATGACGGACATCTTTGCCGAACTGGTACGTATGCACGACGAGGAGAAACTGAGTTTCCGCAATGTAGTGCTGTTCAATCTCTTCGAGTACTATCCGCTGCAATCGCCTACGCAAGCCTGCTTCGGGCAAATCAAAGAGCAGTTGATTGACCGCGTGGATATTCGCAAAGAACATATCTACACCTTCGACGGCACAATGGATCAGCGCGACCTGATACCGATGATGTCGCGCTGCGAGCGCAAGATACAGGAGTACGGGGGAGTGGATCTGCAACTGCTCGGTATCGGACGGAGCGGGAACATCGGTTTCAACGAACCGGGTTCGTCGATGTCAAGCAACACGCGTCTGGTGGTGTTAGACAACATCTCCCGCGACGAGGCAAAGAATATGTTCGGTACTATCGAGCAGGTACCCGCTTCGGCTATCACGATGGGTATCGGTACGATACTGCGTGCCAAAGAGATAGTACTGGTGGCATGGGGCGAACACAAAGCCGACCGCCTGCTGGCAGCCGTGGAGGGACAACCCGACACCGCCTGCCCCGCCTCGGCACTGCAACTGCACAGCAACGCGCATGTCGTCTGCGACCTGAGCGCCGCCACCCAACTGACACGTATCCACCACCCGTGGTTGGTTACGTCCTGCGACTGGGACAACCAACTGACCCGCCGCGCTATCGTCTGGCTCTGCCAGCAGACCGGCAAACCGATACTGAAACTGACCAACCGCGACTACAACGACTACGGGCTGAGCGAACTGATCACCCTGCACGGGTCGGCATACAACTGCAACATACGTATATTCAACGACCTGCAGCATACCATTACGGGTTGGCCCGGCGGTAAGCCCAATGCCGATGATACCGACCGCCCCGAGAGAGCCAACCCCTACCCCAAGGATGTGCTTATCTTCTCCCCACACCCCGACGACGATGTCATCTCGATGGGCGGCACGTTTGCCCGCCTGATCAAACAGGGACATAACGTACATATCGCCTACGAGACCAGCGGTTGCATCGCCGTATGCGACGACGAGGTCATCCGTTTTATGGATTTCATACGCGGATTCGACCGTCTGCACCCGACGGGAGGCGACCTCATAGAGAGCAAGTATCAGGAATATACGCATTTTCTTTCGCAGGAGAAAACCGGCGACCGGGACACGCGCGAGATACTTGACCTCAAAGCACTTATCCGCCGCGGGGAAGCCACTGCCGCCTGCCGCCATATGGGGTTGCCCACCGACCATATCCATTTCCTCAACCTGCCTTTCTACGAGACAGGAACCATCAAGAAAGGCAACCTGAGCCAAAAGGATGTAGATATTGTGAAACAGATCATTCTGGACGTACACCCCAACGAGATGTTCGTGGCAGGCGACCTTGCCGACCCGCACGGCACGCACAAGGTGTGTCTTGATGCTGTGCTGGCAGCACTGGACGAACTGAAAGACAGCGAGCCTTGGTTGCGCGACTGCCGTATATGGATGTACCGCGGTGCATGGATGGAATGGGAAGTGGATCTGATAGAGATGGCGGTACCGATGTCGCCCGAGGAACTGCGGTTCAAGCGGAATACGATACTCAAGCACCAGTCGCAGATGGAGTCGGCACCGTTTATGGGCAACGACGAACGGCTCTTCTGGCAGCGTGCCGAAGACCGCAACCACGCCACCGCCGAACTATACGCCCAACTCGGACTTGCCAACTACGAAGCCATCGAGGCGTTTGTACAGTATAAACTCAGTTAACAATTAATAATTAATATGCATAGCGGGTATAAACACTCTCAACTTATAAACTTTCTAAACTCTTTCAACTACTCATAAACTTATCAACTCCTCAACTAACTATTATGAAAGACATCATTTCGCAATTTGCCATCCCGAACGAGGTGGAGCAGCCGCATCCGCTCAAGATCGGTTTTATCAACGACAGTTACATCGTCCGTGCCAAACACCCGGGCGAGACATCCTATTTTCTGCAGCATATCAACCACCACATCTTCGAGAACGTGGAGGGGTTGCAACAGAACATACAGCGTGTAACCGACCATATCCGCACCAAACTGCAAGCCGCAGGCGAAACCGACATCGACCGCAAGGTGCTGCGTCTGATCCCCACCAAGGACGGACAACTCTACTACCGCACTCCCGAGGGTGAATACTGGCGTGTCTATGTGTTGATAGAAAACGCCTCATCGCAAGAACGTGTTACGCCCCGGTCGGCTGAACTGGCAGGCGAGGCTTTCGGGCGGTTTCAGAACCAATTGTCTGACCTGCCTTTCTCGGAACTATGCGAGTCCATTCCGAATTTCCACAATATGGAGTTCCGCCTGCAGCAGTTGGACGAAGCCGTACAAGCCGACCGTGCGCACCGTCTGCATGACACGATGGATATACTCCGTGCGCTCAACAGCCGCCGCGAGGAGATGTGTATGGCGGAACGCCTGTTCCGCGAGGGCAAACTGCCCAAGCATATCAACCACTGCGACACCAAGGTGAACAATATGCTCTTCGACGAGCAGGGCAAACCGCTCTGTATCGTGGATTTGGACACCGTGATGCCCGGCTATGTACTGAGCGATTTCGGTGATTTTATGCGTACTGCCGCCAACACGGGTGCCGAGGACGACTTGCATCTCGACAATATCCGCGTGGATATGGCAATCTTCGAGGCCTACACCCGCGGTTATCTGCGCGAGGCAAAGTTTTTAACCCCCATCGAAAAGCAATTATTGCCCTTCGGCTGCCGCCTGCTCAGTTATATGCAGACCGTCCGCTTCTATACCGACTATCTGAACGGCGACACCTATTACAAGATACAATATCCCGAGCATAACCTTGTCCGCACCCGCGCCCAACTGCGCCTGGTGGAAGAGCAGGAGAAAGTGCAAAAGGAGATGGAACGGATAGTAGCAAAATACTAACTTGCTATGATACAAGCAAAAACCGCCCAATCACATACGAATCACATACGAATCACATACACCCGATAGCACGAAGAAAGGGTAAAGAAAAGGTCGCCAAACACAATGTTTGGCGACCTTTTTATATGTCTCTGCTATACTGCTTATGGATGTTGCAGAGCGGATTTATTGATGCTGCGGGCGGAGAAGGTCGTTCACCGTCTTGACGGGGTTGAACGTTGAAACGGGGACTTCCACGAAGATCGTGTTCCAGTGTGCCATTGCCCCATTCCACAAGCCGGGCAACTCCAACGCTAATAGTTCCTTGCCGTCTTTCGACTTATGGGAGATAAAGCCCGTCTGCGGATCCACATAGTCTGGCAAGTGGA
Organism: uncultured Bacteroidales bacterium; assembly: GCA_934728255.1. Lineage (GTDB taxonomy): Bacteria > Bacteroidota > Bacteroidia > Bacteroidales > Paludibacteraceae > Colicola. Next base: position 317,762 of record CAKVEC010000003.1, on the reverse strand, counting down.
ACTTATTGCCCTGATAATCACGAATGGCGCACACCAAATCCACGGGATTGAAATGGGTGGATTTTGCCATCAGTTCGGGGTCATTGATCTGGCTTGACTCCAATATCTGGTAGGATATAGAGCCATCGGCATCGCGCACAAGGAACGGACCTCCACCGGGTTCTCCCGTATTGCGCACCACGCCGCAGACACGAATCGGGCGGTTGAGACGCGCACGCTCCTCGTCGGACAGAGTCGGGTCTTGCAGACGCTCGAAGATACGTTTTTGCTCCGTAACCAGCACACCTGCCAGCACTTGTTTGTAATGCACCGTATCCTTCTTCAAGCGGTCGGGCACCACATTATCGATATTCTTGATAAACACAATATCCGCATCCTGCTCATTGAGGTTCTCTATCAGTGCTCCGTGTCCGCCCGGACGGAAAAGCAGATTGCCGTCTTTGTCGCGGAAAGGCGTGCCGTCGGTATTGGCGGCAAGCGTATCGGTAGATGGCATCTGCTCTGAGAAAGATATATCGTAGCGCACACCATATTTCTCTTGGTATTTCTGCAGATGTTCGGCAATATGCTGGCGGAAAAGCGGCAGATGCTGGTGCGAAACCGTAAAATGCAATGCCGACACGCCGTTGCTTGCGGCATAGAGGGCCCCCTCAACCAAATGTTCCAATGCAGGTGTACGTGCGCCGTCGCGGTATTTGTGGAAGAGCAGCAACCCCTTGGGCAGGTCGCCATAGTGCATATCGTACAACAGATGGCGCACCGCCTCTTGTCCTGTCAGGCCTGCCAGTTCACTACCGAAAGCGAAATCATCGATATGGGTCAGGAACATCTGAATAAACTCGGTCTCCACCCCGTCTTCAAGATACTGAAACAGGTTTTTGAACATTCGGCTCGCCGCACCGCTGGCGGGTACGAACTTCAAGATTTTGTGGTTCTCGGCAAGGTATTGTTGCCATGCATTGATATATTCTTCCTGCTCCTTGCGGGTTGGTGCCAAGATACCTTTTCCTTTCTTGGTTGCAGCAGGTGCCACGATGTCCAATGCGGGGAAGCCTGTGCGGAAATGCTCCATCTGCTGTTCGGCTTTCTCAAGCGAGATACCGTGCGTCTCCAGTTGCTCAATGTCTTGCGGTGTAAATAATGTGTCCATAGTTTTATTAGTTTGCCGCAAAGTTACGCATTTATTTGGATATGTGCAAAAAAAAGCGTAACTTTGTCCGCTGATTAACGTGGTGCATTGCGTGCCAAAAGAGACACACAGAATGAAAAATATAGCATTTATCATCAACCCCATTTCGGGGACACAGAATAAAAAGAAACTGCCCAAACAGATACAGCAACTGCTGGATCAGGAGCAATGGCTGCCCAACATCGTCTTTACGGAACGGGCAGGGCATGCCACCGAACTGGCGCAGCAGTTTGCCCGTATGGGCTTCGATGCCGTGGTGGCGGTGGGGGGCGATGGTACGGTGAACGAGGTGGCACGCGGGCTGCGCGACACCGAGACGGCAATGGGTATCCTGCCGATGGGTAGCGGGAACGGCTTTGCCCGGCATCTCGGTATCCCTGTACAGACCACCCGTGCCATAGAGATGCTCAACCATTGCGAGCCGATACGCGCCGACTACGGGTTGGCCAACGGACGGCTGTTCGTCAGCACCTGCGGTACAGGTTTTGACGCACTGATTGCCGACCAGTTCGCAGGTTCTACCAAACGCGGTTTTAAGACCTATTTCGAGAATATCGTCAAGGACGTACTGACCTACAAGGCACAGACCTATCACCTGGTAGGCGAGGGCATCGACGTAACGCACAAGGCGTTTCTGATTACGTTCGCCAATGCCAGTCAATGGGGCTACGAGGCGTATATCGCCCCCAAGGCGAGCATTCAGGACGGCAAGATGGACATCTGTATTATGAGTAGTTCCGCCCTACTCGGCGCACCGGGACTGGCATTACGCCTGTTTACCAAGAGCATTGACAACAGCCTTTTTATGGATACGATTCGCACCCGCGAGATTACCCTCGAGCGTGAAGAGGCAGCCCCCTTCCATATCGACGGCGACCCAGTGGAGATGCCCAAGGATATCCATATCCGCATCGTCCCTGACGGTTTGAAAGTCCTCGCCGAAAAACGGTTCTGACATTCGCTCCGCGAAAGAAATATAGAACATTCCACTCCATGGCAAAGTCAGGAGGATGAGCATAGGATAGGCATAGGATAGGCTACCCTTACGCAATAGAAATATAGAACATTTATGACCATACGTTTTATCAACAAAAGCAACAATCCGTTGCCGAAATATGAGAGTGCACAAGCCGCGGGGATGGATATCCGCTGCTTCTTGAGCGAACCCGTCACCCTGCAACCCCTCGAGCGCAAACTGCTGCCTACAGGGCTCTATCTCGAACTGCCCGAGGGCTACGAAGCGCAGATTCGCCCACGCAGCGGACTGGCACTCAAACGCGGACTGACCGTACTCAACAGCCCCGGCACTATCGATGCCGACTACCGCGGAGAGATAGGCATCATCCTGATCAACCTAAGCAACGAGCCGCAGACGATCGAGTCGGGCGAGCGTGTGTGCCAGATGGTCATCGCCCGCCACGAGCAACCCGAGGTGGTGGAGGTGGAGAACCTGAGCGAGACCGAACGCGGTGCAGGCGGCTTCGGACACAGCGGCATCAAATAATTAACAATGTACAATTAACAATTAACAATTAACATACATATCGGGTTTATATTTGGATGAAGCGTATAGTTTCGATATTCCTTTTTTCTGTTTGTGCATTTTCGCTGTCGGCAAAAAAACAACAGCCGCAGCCACTGAGCGTGGAGCGTGAGCAGCAGTTCACCTACTATTTCTATGCCGCCAGACAAAGCCTTGATAGGGAGCAATACCCCGAGGCATTGATGCAACTGCTGTTCTGCGAGCAACTCAACCCGCAAGACGCCACTACCAAGGACTATCTCGGCGTAATCTACAATGCCCTCAAGCAACCCGAAAAAGGATTTGAGTATTTCCGCCAAGCCTACCTGCTCGACCCGCGCGACCATTGGTTCCACTACGCCCTGTCGCTCTACAAGAACGAGGACAAGCAGTCGCGCAAAGAGTTGCTTACCGTAATGGAACAAGCCACACGTATCAACCAGAAGGATGCGTCCGTCTGGGACTACATGCGCCAAGCCGCCCTCGTGAACGGCAAATACAAACAAGCCATTCAGGCGCAAGACCGCATCGACCAACTGCAGGGCTACGATGGTATGAGTGCTATCAACCGCTATCGGATATATGTCATCTGGGGTAAATTTGGGAAAGCCATTCAGGCAATAGACGACTATCTCGCCCTATATCCCGACGACCTGCAATTCCTCCTCTTCCGTGCCGAACTGCTGACCGCCACCAAAGCACCGACGGCGCAACTGCTGGAAAACTACGAGCATATCCTGCGTATCGACCCCGCGAACCTGATGATACTCAACAACTACGCCTACCTGCTTGCCACCACGGGCGGCGACTTGCGCAAGGCGGAGCAGATGAGCCAACTGACTATTCGCGAGCAGCCCGAGAACGCCACGTTCCTCGATACCTACGCATGGATACTCCACCTGCAAGGGCAAGACTCATTAGCGGCTTTCTATATCCGCAAAGCCATGCAGAACGCTGCACCCGATGAGCGCACTGAAATAGAGGCGCATTACCACGCAATCATCCGATAAATATGGACACACGTATCCTCAAATATATCCTGCGCGAGTGCCGCAACGCTATTCACCGCACGACGAGAAACGCCTTTGCCATTGCCACCAAAGTGGCGTTTGGCACGGCTTTTGAAATCGTAACAGTTGTGGCTCTGTCGGCTGGTTTCTGTATCGGTTTCACGGGCTGCCACACCACAAAGCATATCACCAAGACCGAGACACAAGTTGTGGAAGAACCCGCCGCACCGCAATGGCATACGTGCCTGATACAGAACGCACAGGCTGTGGTTACGCTCGGCGACGAGACTATGCGTGCCAACTGCACTATGCAGACCGTACGCGACTCGATGATGGTACTAAGCATTATGCCTATGCTCGGCATAGAGATGCTCCGCATAGAAGCCACCCCCGCACAGGTTACGGGTATTGACAAGATCAACCACAGGTATGCCATTGCCACCTACGACGAAATCAACCGTTATCTGGCTCCCTCCATCACGTGGCACGACCTGCAAGCCCTCGCCACGGGTGAACTGCCCACCGGCGACAAAGAGGCATTTGTAGGCTATACGGCAGGCGAACAGACGATTATGCTGCATCTCACCTATCCGGAACGGCAACTGGACGTACCCGTACGCACCCAAGCCGCCAACCTCGTACGTTATCAACAAATAGACATTCATACTTTGCTCCAATGAAACGACTACTGATATATATATGTGTCTGTCTTCTTGCGCTGAACGTCAATGCAGAATCGGTCAAAAACCTGCAAAAGAAGCAGCAGGAACTGCAAAAGCAGATTGAGAACACCAACAAGATGCTCAACCAGACCAAGCAGAACGAGACTGCCACACTCAATAAGTTGCAGTTGCTCAACAAGAACATCAAGACGCAGCGGCAACTCATTCACACCCTCGGCAACGAGATAACCGCCCTCGACGACGAGATGGCACTCCTCGGACAGAAACGCGACTCACTCCAGTCCGACCTTGAAACCTACAAAGCCGACTACGCCCGTCTCGTGCGTGAGAGCCACTATGCACAGATGCAACAGTCGCCCCTGCTCTTTGTGTTGTCATCCGACAGTTTCCAGCAGATGGTACGCCGTGTGCGCTATATGCAGGAGTTTGCCAAATACAGGCAAGAACAAGTGGAACGCATTGAGCGCACGCAAACCGAGATAGACATTCAGAATACAGCCCTGCAAGAACACCGTAAGACCAAGCAGGAGGCATTGCAGAGCCGCAAACGGCAGCAAGAGAACCTTGCCCGCGACGAGAAAAAGCACCAGTCAATGCTCACGCAACTGAAGAAACAGGAGAAAGACCTCGGTGCAAAACTCAAGAAACAGCAACAACAGGTCGCCCAACTCAACAAGAAAATCGACGAGATGGTGCGCAAGCAGACTGCGACCAAGACCACCCTTACCAAGGAGCAGAAACTCGTGGCAGGCGGTTTCGAGCAGAACAAGGGCAAACTACCGTGGCCGGTGGAAAAAGGCTTTATCAGCGGGCGGTTCGGCAAACAGCAACACCCTGTGTATGAACACGTGGTAACCGACAACAAGGGTATCTATCTGCAAACCACCGCAGGTGCTTCCGCACGGGCGGTATATAAAGGAGAGGTTACGAGTTGTTTCCTTGTGGGCAACACCTATGCCGTCATTGTGCAGCATGGCAACTACCGCACCGTGTATTCAAACCTGAGCAAACTGGCGGTCAAGCAGGGCGATAAAGTAGAAACCAAACAGAAACTCGGTACAATCTACTCCGACCCCGAACAGGACAACAAGACCGAACTCTATTTCCAAATATATCAAGACCGCACAATCCTCAACCCGAGCCTGTGGCTGTGCAAGTAGAACAATGGACAAAGGACAAAGGACAAAGAATGATATGAAATACAGATTTTTGATACTTACTTTCTTTGCGGCACTATTAGTGGGCTGCAAGGAAAATCAATGGATGGACTGGAAAGCACAGAACGACCTTTGGCTGGAGCAGAACATCGCCGCCCACGAGGGTGATTCTAATTTCTATGTGCTGTCTGACGGACTGCAATACCGCATTATTGCCGACCCGACGCCCAATGAGACACGCCCTAATGCAGGCAGTACCGTAATATGCGATTATACAGGCAAACTCATCAACGGCTATCAGTTTGATGGCGGGACAGCACAATTTACAATGTCAAATCTTGTAACCGGTTTCTCGGAGGCATTGCGCAAAATACATACCCACGGCGACATAGAAATATATGTGCCATACTATCTCGGCTACGATGAAGAGGTATTCACCAACGACAAAATCGGTGATGCCGAGGGGAACGGAACGGAAGGTACGCAGAGTTATATTCCGCCCTATTCGGTAATGATTTTCAATGTGCATCTCAGCAGTGTAAGCAACTGATATGCAACGTCTGTGGCGTTACATATTGCCTGCAGTGCTCTTTCTGTGCACCGCCTGCGAGGATACCACTTTCCGCAGTTCGGTGCCAACCTACCCTGTTTCCGCAAAGATAGATACACGCTTGGCATTCTTTGTACATTTCAAACCGACCAACATCTATTCTTACACCATACTGGACCAGGACGGCTACCACTTCAACGGGCAGACTATGCCCCGTCAGGCTATGGGAGACATGTTCGGCTATGCGGGCGTAGTGGTCTATATATCAGGCAACAGCGAATACTTGGCATACGACATGTGCTGCCCAAAATGCCTGCGGCAAGACAAACCGGTGGAGATAGACGGATTGTTCGCCACCTGCCCCGTGTGCGGCGAGCAATACAACCTGGACGTATATGGCACGCCCTCACAAGGTATATCCCATGAGGCACTCCGCCGCTACTCCACCCTCTACTCGGGCGAGATACTCACCGTCCGCAACTAACGCAACACCACAAACGTGTAACCAATAACGTGTAACCAATAACGCGCAGCCACAATCTATGATAACCCTCTCCGAAGTGATACAAATCGGCACACTCCGCCGCCCGCACGGCAAGCAGGGCGAGATACAATGCCAGATGGATAACGAGTATTGGGACAATGCCGAAGCCGACTTCCTCATTCTGGATATAGACGGTATTCTCGTGCCGTTCCGTGTAGAAGACTGGCGCGGCAAAGGGGCTGACACACTCATTTTCCGTCTGTCGGGTATTGATACCGAGGAGCAGGCTGCACGACTGACCGGTTGCACCGCCTATATGCTCCGCCGCGACCTCACCGAGGACGAACAGGAACAGATGACATGGCAGGACCTTACGGGCTACACCGTAGAGGACGACACACAGGGGACATTGGGCAAAGTGCTATCGGTGGACGAATCGACCATCAACACCTTGCTCGAAATGGAAGACGGGCGTCTGCTGCCTATCCACGAAGACCTCATCCGCCGCATTGACGACCAACAGCATGTTCTCTATGTCTCCCTGCCCGAAGGACTATAACGGCTTACACTAACCGGATCTGTATGAAGAAACTAACTACTCAGGAGATGCACCGCCTCACACCCGAGGCATTCCACCAAGCCGAAAAACTGCCTTTTGTGGTGGTGCTGGACAATGTACGCAGCCAGCACAACGTCGGGGCGGTGTTCCGTACTGCTGATGCGTTCCTATTGGGGGGGGTCTATCTGTGCGGTATCTGTTGCTGCCCGCCCAATGCGGAGATACACAAGACGGCACTCGGTGCGGAACTGACCATGGATTGGCAGCACTTCGACAACACCATTGAGGCTGTCCGTGCGCTCCATGAGCGCGGTTATCGCGTCTATGCCATCGAGCAGGCACACGACTCCATCACCCTCGAGCAAGCCAAGCAGGAACTGCTTGCCAATCGGACTAATAAGTCCAATGAGACCAATAAGCCAAACGGCATTGCCGTTGTTATGGGGCATGAAGTGTTCGGCGTGCAGCAGGAGGTGGTGGACGCCTGCGATGCGTGTATAGAGATACCGCAATACGGTACCAAGCACTCGCTCAATGTGAGCGTTACCGCCGGCATTGTGCTATACGAACTATCCATTGCGCTACGGCAATAACAAAAACAAAATAGATATAAAAAACGGCTGCCCTACATTTGTAAGACAGCCGTTTTTATATTGCTGCAGTTGGCTCTTAGCCCAAATAGGTTTGGAGCGTCTTGCTGCGTTGCCCGGTATAGAGTTTGCGGATTGCCTTCTCCTTAATCTGGCGGACACGCTCACGGGTAAGGTGCAGTTCCTCGCCAATCTCTTCGAGAGTCTTCTCGGGAGTACCGATACCAAAGAACTTACGCAGGATGTCTGCCTCGCGCGGAGTAAGCGTAGCCAAAGCACGGGCGATCTCGGTAGAGAGCGACTCGTTGATCAGTCCGCGGTCGGCATTAGGCGAATCCTCATTGACCATCACATCAATCAGGCAGTTGTCCTCGCCTTCTACAAATGGTGCATCCACACTGACGTGGCGTCCGGACATCTTGAGGGTATCGGCGATTTTATCTACCGGTATATCCAGTTCCTCTGCCAATTCCTCAGCCGAGGGTTTGCGCTCATGCTCCTGCTCAAAACGCTGGTATGCCTTGTTGATTTTGTTGAGCGAGCCCACTTGGTTGAGCGGAAGGCGCACAATACGGGACTGCTCTGCAAGGGCCTGCAGAATAGATTGGCGAATCCACCACACGGCATAAGAGATGAACTTAAAGCCACGTGTTTCGTCGAATTTCTCTGCAGCCTTGATAAGTCCGAGGTTTCCCTCGTTGATCAGGTCCGGCAAACTGAGTCCCTGGTTCTGATACTGTTTTGCCACCGACACCACGAAACGCAAGTTCGAGCGTGTCAGTTTCTCCAATGCGGCACGGTCGCCATTACGAATACGACCTGCCAATTCCACTTCTTCCTCTACCGTAATAAGTTCCTCCCGACCAATCTCTTGCAGATACTTGTCAAGCGAAGCCGACTCACGGTTCGTAATGGATTTAGTAATCTTTAATTGACGCATAGTTTATTTCGGTTTAGCCACCGCCATCCTACGCAAAAAGCGTGGTACAAAGACGACAACAACAGTCCAAGAAAGACCATGCCGTCATCTTTTCAGCGGTATTCCACCGTTTTTGAATAAATTAGGTGATCCGGTCGGGATTCGAACCCGAGACCCACAGCTTAGAAGGCTGTTGCTCTATCCAACTGAGCTACCGGACCTGTCGTCGGAGTGTGCTACGCAAAAGAAAACTCGCTCTGCGAGTTTTAGCGCTCCGCAACTCCTCCTCTTCAAAATGACAAAATGGGATTTTGTCATTTTGATTAGTGCAACCACATAGTGTACTACCTAACCAACTCGTTTGCACACGTTCTGCCCGTTTAGAGTATTTGAACAAGTCTAACCGGGCAAAAAGTGCGCAAAGGTACAACTTTTTTTTGATATTTCCAAATGAAAATCGTGTTTTTCTATATAAATCAAGAAATTAGAGAGAGAAAGATAGCCATATGCTCCGGACAATGCATAAAATTTCAGAAATCTGCCAATCTTGCCATATACGGTACGCCTTTGTATGATACCTGACAACGAAGAAACTTTGCATAAAAAAAATGAATATTATGCATAAAAAATGGGCTTAAACCCCTTATAAACTCCAATTCTTTCTACGTCCTTTCTACGTCTTTTCTACGTAATTGGTATATAGAGGTACGAGAATTGCATATTATGTATATTTTCTGCATAGTCCTGTAATAATTGCAGGGGTATTATCTGCCAAACTGTCAGTTGAGATACTGCAAAAGATGCCAAACGGCTTTTGGCACAGAGTTTGAGAAAGGAAGAGCGGGGGCGTAGGAAGGCAGGGTATGGAAAGCCGACCGAAGCCCGCACTTTTGACAATGCATAATGCACAAAATGTACAAATTATTAAAAACGCAAATATCATGAGTAAGATTCAACCATTAGCAGACCGCGTGTTGGTAAGACCCGTGGCAGCAGAAGAGAAGACCGTTGGCGGTATTATCATTCCTGACAGCGCAAAAGAGAAGCCTCTTCGCGGAGAGGTTTTGGCAGTAGGCAAAGGTACCAAAGACGAGGAGATGGTGCTCAAAGCCGGAGACCAAGTGCTGTATGGCAAATATGCCGGTACGGAACTCGAATATGAGGGCGAGAAATATCTGATTATGCGTCAGAGCGATGTACTCGCCGTACTCAATTAACAATTAATAATTAACAATTAATATGCAATAACTATGGCAAAGGAAATCACATATAATACAGAGGCTCGTGAGGCTCTGAAAAAAGGCGTTGACCAGTTGGCTAATGCAGTAAAAGTAACGCTCGGTCCGAAGGGACGCAACGTCATCATTGACAAGAAATACGGCGCTCCGCACATCACGAAAGACGGCGTAACGGTAGCCAAAGAGATTGAGTTGGCTGACGCAGCAGAGAATCTGGGTGCACAATTAGTGAAAGAGGTAGCATCGAAGACCGGCGACCAGGCAGGCGACGGTACAACGACGGCAACCGTACTGGCACAAGCCATCGTAGGCGTAGGACTGAAAAACGTAACCGCCGGTGCTAACCCGATGGATTTGAAGCGCGGTATTGACAAGGCTGTCAGCACTGTAGTGGCTGAAATCAAGAAGCAAAGCGAGGTGGTAGGCAACGATTTCGACAAGATTGAGCAGGTGGCTACCATATCCGCCAACAACGATGCCGAGATCGGCAAACTGATTGCCGACGCTATGCGCAAAGTAAGCAAAGACGGTGTGATCACCATCGGTGAAGCCAAAGGTATGGACACCACGATTGATGTGGTACAAGGTATGCAGTTCGACCGCGGCTATATCAGTCCGTATTTCGTAACCAACACCGAGACGATGGAGGTAGAGATGGACAAGCCGTATATTCTGATTTACGACAAGAAGATTTCCAACCTGAAGGAGTTGCTGCCGGTATTGGAGCCCGCAGTACAGAGCGGCCGTCCGTTGCTCATTATTGCAGAGGATGTAGATAGCGAGGCACTGACCACATTGGTTGTCAACCGTTTGCGTGCGCAACTGAAGATTTGTGCCGTTAAGGCTCCGGGTTTCGGCGACCGCAGAAAAGAGATGCTGGAAGACATCGCTATCCTGACAGGTGGTACCGTCATCAGCGAGGAGAAAGGTATCAAACTGGAAAGTGCTACCATTGATATGCTGGGTACGGCAGAAAGCATTACCGTAAACAAAGACAACACCACGATTGTGAACGGTGCGGGCGACAAAGAGGCTATTGCCAACCGTGTTGCACAAATCAAGGCACAGATTGCGGCTACCAAATCGACCTACGACAAAGAGAAACTCCAGGAGCGTCTCGCCAAACTCGCAGGCGGGGTAGCACAACTGAACGTAGGTGCAGCCAGCGAAGTGGAGATGAAAGAGAAGAAAGACCGTGTGGACGATGCGCTGAGCGCAACGCGTGCGGCTATCGAAGAAGGTATCGTAGCCGGTGGCGGTGTGGCATATATCCGCGCCCAGAAGGCTTTGGATACGCTCAAAGGCGACAACGAAGACGAGCAGACAGGTATCGAGATTGTCCGCCGTGCTATCGAGGAGCCATTGCGTCAGATTGTTACCAACGCAGGCAAAGAGGGCGCAGTGGTTGTGGACAAGGTTCGTTCGGGCGAAGGCGATTTCGGTTACAATGCCCGCAAAGACACTTATGAGCACCTGTTGGCTGCCGGTGTGGTTGACCCCGCAAAGGTTACCCGTGTGGCTCTGGAGAACGCCGCTTCTATCGCCGGAATGTTCCTTACTACCGAGTGCGTGATAGTGGACAAGAAAGAGGAGAACCCCGCTCCCGCCGCAATGCCCAACCCCGGTATGGGTGGAATGATGTAAAAATGCAGGAAGCATAATTTATTAGCAGAGTGTGCTACAATAGTAGTGCACTCTGTTTTTGTTTATATGCCTATTAGATTACACTTGCATATATTAAAATTTAGTTGTAACTTTGCCGCAGAAAAGAATCAGTCTTTCTGTTTATAGGACATAATAACTTTCCCATAAGATTTACCTTAATACAAAGCCAGAAAGCATCCCAAACTGCCCCAAATTATCCAACAAATATAAAAACTATGGGAGAAGGGAAAAAGAATTTTTATATCAAAGACGCATCAAAACAATAATCCATTCTTAAACTACTTATTTTTATGTCTATCAAATTGATAAAAGCCTGCAAGGAACTCAATATCGGTATGTCCGCCGCCGTAACCTTCTGTGCATCGTTGGGTAAGGAAATCAATGCAGCCCCCAATGTCCGCATTGATAACGACTTGTATCTGCTTCTTGCCAAGGAATTTAATAAGGACATGGCACTCAAACTCGAAGCGGAACAAGGATATAAAGGATCAGAGACAACTCCTATTAGTGCTACGCCCCAAAATAATGATACAAAAATGGAATACACAAGACAACGCGCCCTAACCATAGGTCAGATTGTTGTTGGCACCGTCAGCAACATCGTAGAATATGGTGTTTTTGTCAAATTCTCGGATAACAAAAGCGGACTGTTGCACATTTCTGAAATGTCATGGAGACGCATCTCTAATCCTTCTGATATCGTAACTAAAGGTCAAGAGATTAGAGTTATGATAAAGGATATTGACTCACAAGGTAGAATTTTGCTAAGCCTCAAAAGAGTTGCCGAGACTTTATCAAAACAACTAACAGAGCCTGTTTATATTACGATTACAGGATTTGATGACAATCACAAATTGGTAACTGCAGACTATAATCATTGTCCTGCTGTTATTAGAAAAGAACATTTATCTGTAAACAAAGTCAGGAATATGCAGGAGGAAGTTTTTGTAGGAGAGCAATTGAAGGCAAAATGCATCGGATTGTATAATTCCGACACCTTAGAATTCAGTCTTAAAGAGTTATGTGCCGATATTTATGACCAATCCTTATATAAAAAAACACTTCTTGAATTATTAGACTTAATGGGAATACATACCAATGAATTTATTGCCAAAGCCAATAATACAGGTAGTCAAGCCGTTTTGACAAACATTGCTGTGATTGATGGAGAAAATGACGACAGAGGAAGGCTTCTTGTAGATCCAATCACAGGGAAAAACATATCTATTTGGATACCGAACGACCAGACTCAATACGCAGATGGCTACTACCAAATAACTTTAGGTTTGGCTTCTGAGCAATATAGATTCCGTTCTCGTGATCCTTTTATATTTTGCATACATAGCGTAATTAAAGAAATTTCCAATAATCCCTACAAAGCAGCAGTTGAATTAGCCTATGCCAAGCACACAAGTCCGGCAACCAATCAAAGTGTAGCGCGACTTTTGGATGAAGTCGGAGAAAATTTATATTCTAGTAAAAAAAGAATGTTCTTTGAACTTCTCCAAAATGCAGACGATTCTTCTGCGCTTGATGGTGTAAAGTTTAATGTAGAGATAACAAACGAATATCTTATTGTTACTCACAATGGACTTTCCTTTAATGCTGAAGACTTTGAATCAATTATTTCAGCAGCAAAAAGCACCAAAAGAGCCAACTTGAAGAAAACCGGCTATAAAGGTATCGGATTTAAGTCTGTATTTACAGGAACACAAAAAGTGCTTATCAAGACAGGAGGCTTATTCTTTTCTTTCGATAGTACTTATGCGGAATATAATAATTTTGATAAATTTTATTTTAATGTCAACAACATCAAGACAGAGGAGGATAGAGAGATATTCTTGAAAAAATACCGTGATAACAAAAAAGAATTTGGAGGCGTTAAAGATATTCCATGGCAATTATTACCCATTTGGGAGAATAGTATTCCAGAAGAATTACGCAATACTTCTTTTAGACAAACGGCTAATGTGGCGATTGCTATCAAGAAATCCCCAATAGATATTCAAGAAGTCGATGAATCAATTAATAAAGTACTATTAGAACCACTGTTTTTGCTATTTTTGAGAAACACTAAGCGTGTGCAATTATTACATAATAAGCAGATTATAACTATTCAAAAAGAATACAGAGAGGGCAAGACCGAAATTATTAGTTCATACAATAGCACAAAGAGGCTATTTGATGTCAGAAATAATGATGACATCCCTGTTTCTGATGATGCTTTTCAAACCTGTCATATTTCCATAAGGAAGAATCAAGAATTAATTCCCGGGCAAGACGAAAAAGAGGATATCTTGGAACAATTCGATTCTGTAACGGGAAGCCATAAGAAAGTGGAAGTTCCTAACAGAATTGCAGCCTCTACTATGACAACAATATCCTATGCCATACCTTTGAATCAAAAAGGGCAAATACAACCAATAAGCACAAACGTTGGCAATACTCTATTTGCGTATCTACCGATGAACCAGATGTCATATTGTTTCAGGTTTTACATCAATGCAGATTTTATTCCAACTTCGGATAGGGAGGGGGTTCAAACTAACAATCCATGGAATTGGTATCTATTCTATCAAATCGGTACTCGTATTCCTAAGTGGGTCTCAGAATCAGCATCTGTAAATAATTCCGAATATCTTAATCTGCTTCAAAGTCAGTTATTTGCGGCTGATGATGAATTATCTCATCATTTCAATCGGGGTTACTTGGAATCAATAGAAAATGTACCTTTCATATTAGATGAATATGGACATCTTGCAAAACAAGAAGATATTATCATTGACAAATCCGGTTTATCCGACATTATCGGCTCTGATTTGTTTAGGTACATACTTAATACTCAAAGAAGACTTCCCAATAGGCAAATTAATACAGAGATTCTGGAACAAAGTAAAGACACTAACGGTGATAAATTATTTAATAAAATTGAAATCATTAATGCCCCTAAGGTATGTTCACTACTCGTTGAAAATGAGTCCATTCAGAATTGGCTAAGAACCGCAGAAAAAGAATGTCAGGATACTTTCTTTCAATGGATTGCAAAAAATGGAAAAGATTGTGATGGTTTGATATCATCACTACCTATTTTGAAATGCGGAACTGAGATGCTGACCCTTGCAGAACTCACAAGTCGTCCTCAATATATCTTATTAACAGAACATATTGCTCCATTGCGTGCTATACTATCAAAGTTAGGGTTCACTTGTACAGAAGATGTTATATCTAAACATCCTTTATTTGATTTGATTGATGTTCCTACAGATAAATCGGTATTTGATAGAATCAATACAAAATGTCCTTTTACAGAACTATCCCCTACGGAAAAAAGGAATTTGGTATTAGGATTGTTAGAATTCGATGGTGTAGGCACAACTACTATTCAATCAATGCATATATTCCGCAACAAACTTGGAAACGTTACGCCTCTGGATTCTTTGGTAAAGACGGAGAAGTCATATCTCTGCAATTTTGCCATCTGTGATGAAGATTATAACGAAGAATTGGATAAATTATTACTTCAAGATTCTGATGTCTATGACAAACTCCTATGTACTTCATACAAATTCAACATCTTTAACAATGATAATGTTGTTGAAATTTATAATGACTATCATAACGATTGGACACAACCCTTCTGGAAAGAATTGGTAAAATCTCTGCCCGTGAAAGCAATGCTTCCTATTATGCATAATGCAAATTCTGAAATCGTTGCAGAATACTTAAAACAAGTTCCTGATATTCAGTTAGACAAAGATATCTATTTAGAACAAGATTTCGAGTATGGTGTTTACAAATTGGCGAACGACACCCACAATACCAAGATTCTTTTGGAGAAAACATATATTGATGGCGAACTTGTCAGCAACTATACTATCAAAGATGATATAACAATAGTCATTGAGGATAAACCATATCATTTATTATTGTCTGAAATTCTACCTTCTCGGAAAACTTATATAGCAACACGATTTGAAAGGTGTTTTCCATTTGTCCATATAGATTTGATAGAATTAGACAAAGGGCGAATAGCAGAAGAGATTTTGCAGGAACTTAACACTACCGGAAAATCTATCTCGCCCGCACAATTTGTATTTATATGTTTGTGGAATACAAGTCGGAATTATACAACAACTTATTCCCCATTTTCAAATGAACAGGTTGAAAGTATAAACAACCACATCATTGAATGTTTAGACTATTGCTACGCACATAATATCGCTCGCAATTTACTCCTGTTTAGGAAACAAGGAATAGTTAATTGGAACATATCAAATAAGTATTTTGATATTCCTAATTTGTTATTAGAGAGTGAAATACTATCATCTGATATTCGAATATGGGCAGATACTCCTGAAAAAGTTGATTTTTTGTATAATTTGGGAGTAAAGCGAAAAGATGATGTTATCATCCGAACGAGGGAGGCTTTTTGGAATGGAGTTCAATATGACGGCGATATTTCCTGTGATAGTTCAAACTTTCAATGGATAGCAAACTTATCGAAAAAGAAATTGTCCGAAAAAGACGAAAAACGAGGCTTGCGCATTGAACTACTAAAACGAATGTTAGAAAAGACGAATCGTTCATTTGAGCGGAAAAACGTAGAACTATGTAGAAAATATGCCAAAGAATGGTCTGGCACTGAAATATATGCCGAATGGAAAAACGAAAGGAGTCGTCGTATTTTTGTTTGTCCCCAAGGAGTTCCGTATGAATTATATTATGGTGAATATACATTTTGCACTTTGTTTGACGACAAACCATTTTGCTACAATAATGACATTTATGTCTCAGAGCGCCTTGACATACAGGATGCAATGAATGATGTCGTCAGCAAATATAGTCAGACATTTACTAGAGATGATTGGTATCGTTTGTTTATGATATCAAACAAAGACTATCATAACTTAGAGGAAGAACGCAATCATTTAGAAGAAGAGAATCGGCACTTAAGGGAAGAAAATCAGCGTTTGAAAGAGAATTATAGATATTCGACAGAGTTTGGCGCAGGAACTGATGACCCTATCAATAAAAATGAGCAGATAGAAGCACAATTGGAGGCGCAAAGATTTTTGAAGCAGATGAAATTCGGCATTTGGAAATTTGAGAGCAATTATGGTGAACTTGATGATGCTGATCGGTTATGTCACTTCAGTACATCTACAATAGAGGATGGAGATGGTAATAAGATATTTATTGTTCTTAAGAGTTATAAATACCAGGATAAACCTTTCAAAATCAATCCTGAAGAGTGGGACTATATTTTCCAAAAGAACGCACATCTTCTAATCTATACAAACAATGACATTGTTGAAATGAGCAAAGAAGATATTCTTCAGAACCAAAGCAATATAACGCTCTCGTTTAGCACTCAGAATCTACAAATCGAAGATAAGGTTCAAGAGTTATCCAATATTCTTCACTTCTTTAAAGATATCCATTTTGATTTTGCCAGTTTCAACATAACAGAAAGGGCACAATCTATCCGTAATATGTATAACAAGCACGAAGGAACTCAATGTCATACCGGAGATGATGATTTATAAGTATGAAATACCAACATAAAGACTACATACAATTTCTTGCAAAAGAGATTGATGCTCAAAATAAAGAGTATGAATCTGTCAAAAACACAAAGGCTATCACCCTTAAAGATAATGGGGGTCTCTTTGTAGGCAAATTTATAAAAATTGATGATAATGGCATCGCTGTATTTAAAGTACGCAACGGGGAACATATCCCTCGTCGCCGCACTTATTGGACTGCTGTATATCTAATTAATGAGATGAGCAGTTTTAAAAATTGGGGAGACTACTCGTGGGGATATTTACGTGAACATTATCAACGTGATTTCTCGGATGCATATTGTGTTTGGGTTAGTAAGACTACAGATCATGCTTTTTGTTTGGTAGGAATCAAAAGCATTCCGATGGAGTTCGCGCAAATTATGCAGGAAGAGTTCCCTATTATTGCATTTGGCCCAAAAGAACCTCCGCTCCAATATCTGTGTAATCTAATTGATATTCTCAACAAAACATTGCCGTCTTCTGCCGCTAATATATTGAATTACGAAAAAAAATCCAATTTATGGAATCCTAATAAAATAGAATCTGATGTTCCATTCAAAGATATTATTCTTAAAGATTGGGAAACCACAAATCAAATTATAGTGCAAGGACCTCCGGGGACAGGGAAGACACATCGTATGGCAGATTTGGCTGCAAATCTGATGAGCAAAGAGAAAAGTGTATTAGTAATAGCACTCACAAATCGGGCTTTAATAGAATTAGCAAATAAAGAACAACTCAAATCTTTCCTAAAAAAAGGATTGATATCAAAGACAAATTTATCAACGGATGAAACTAAAGAATTACCTGGCTTATTACCAATTTGTAGTAACAAATGCAATGCCTCTCAAGGGCGTTTGACCCTAGCAAGTTTCTATATTGCAAGCCGGTGGGCTGTGGATGCACAAGAATCTCCTTTTGATTATGTAATTATGGACGAGGCGAGCCAAGCATTTCTACCTATGATTGCTGCAACATTTTTGTTGGGGAAGAAAGTAATTTGGATAGGAGATCAAAATCAACTATCTCCTATCGTGACTATGAACGAAGATGTTATTGCTCGTTTTGATTGGCTCCCGATAGTAACAGGTTTTGATACTGTTTGCAAATATAGCGGATATGTGTCCTATATGTTAAAGGACACCTACCGTCTTTCTTGCCGCGCAGCAAACTGTACAGGAGTTTTTTATGAAAATGAATTGCGTTCTGTTTCTCCTAATCAACAAACACCATCACATTTGCCTTTTATGAAAACAGATGGAGGACCATCTGTGATAGACCTCAAACTTCCTATTGGAGACAAATGTCCTCAGGAAGGGCTACAAAAAGTGTTAGAAATAGCGCAGGCTATTATTTCCGAGAATAAAAATGCCAAATTGGTAATTCTTAGCAAGTTCAGAAGTACTATTGGTGCACTTCAAAGGTATTTCCTGCTGTATGGGGACGAAGAACTATACAACGCTATACAAATAGATACGGTTGATAGTGTACAAGGATTAACAACAGACTATTGTATTTATTTCATTCCGAATGTCTCACTCCGTTATTCCTTAAGTGAAAGCCTATTTAATGTTGCAACGTCTCGTGCGCGATATAATACAATTCTTGTCGGAGATAGCAATATGCTCCGAGAGAATATGCCAACAAACGTGCGCGAATACATTCTGAAAGCACAAGAAGACAAATATGTTGTCTTTAATGATGTAGTTGCTACTCCAATAGGCGTTGATGATGGCATTTTTCGTACTAAGGTTCCGCAACTAAGTGGTCCTAAGATTTTAGGTAGAATAGAACTACCTGAACGTCATAAAGAGCGTCAAAAAGACAAAGAAAACATATATATAATTGACACAAATGTATTTGTTAATTGCCCCGACATTATCAAACGAATAGGCAAAAATTATAAAATTATAGTTCCTTCAAAAGTATTGGAAGAATTGGATAAGTTGAAATTAAAACCATCTGTTGACAAAACCAAATTGAACGAGGCTGCTAAAAATATCAATACCGCATTTGTACAACATTTTTCTCACATGGAAGATGCTGACACAACTTTACTACCGAATGGTTTTGATAGAACAAATCCAGATTGTATGATATTGTCCGTTGCATTGAAATATAAATCACAAAATCCGATTTTGCTTACTTCTGATGTAATGTTACAAAGTCGTGCTTCTGGACTAGGTATAACGACTCTATCCTTACAAGAATTCCTAAAATCATAGTGGGTTTCTACGCTCCAAAATAAGATGACGTCGTTTACTCTATGTTTTTAAGAATGTAATTTTACGAATAAGTTACATCGATTTTTATTGGCTTATGATATTGCTGCGAGTACGCTCTACATGCGGGAGAGTCAATTTTCCCGAAGCGAGTGCCATATTGGCACACCTGCCGCAGACATACATCGAAGATTATATTCATAACGCCCCATTGGGGATAGATTATTATGATCTGACGGCAGTATCGTCTTATACCACCCGCTATGCATTGGCTGCCGTATAGCATCCACATAACTGCATCGAATGATCCCCGAGAGGATAGCCATATTATATTGTGTATCTGTGCAAAAAGCAGTATCTTTGCAAAGAAATTTGCAAGAAACTATGACTATGTACACAATACAGAAAGCGGAAATAACGGATTTGCCACAATTGGAACAGATATATGCTGTGGCGAGAGAGAAGATGCGGACGGCAGGAAACCCTAATCAATGGGGGAACAATTACCCGTCCACAGAACTGATTACCCAAGATATACAACTCGGTCGCAATTATCTTGTATTGGATAACGGCGACATAGTCGGTACGTTTGTAATGCTTACCGAACCCGACCCGTCATATAGCCACATAGCCGGTGCGTGGCTGAACAACGAACCATACGCCACTATTCATCGCTTAGCATCGTTAGAGGGGTATCACGGTATCTTTGCAGCAGTACTGGAATACGTAGCAAGCCGATATGACAATGTGCGTGCCGATACCCACCAAGACAACCTGCGTATGCAGCACCTGCTACAGAAATACGGGTTCCGCTATTGCGGCAACATCCTCTTATCGGAACGGCTGCCGAAAGAACTCCAACCTGTACAAGAAGATATACAAGCCGATAACCCGCTGTTTAGGCTGGCATACCAGTTAAGCCAATAGCAAACAAAAAAGAGACTGCCCAAAAGACATTAGGCAGTCTCTTTTTTATTTGCATTTACTATTATCATCACAAGGTCTTTGCCACTTCCACTTGCTCAAAGGTCTCAATGAGGTCGCCTGCGACCACATCGTTGAACGACTTGATGCTTAAACCGCACTCGGTATTGACACCCGCTTCCTTGATGTCGTCCTTACCATGCTTGAGCGAACTCAATTCACTGGTTTGGATTACGATACCATCACGGATGACACGGCATTTATTACCGCGTTTCACCTTACCTTCACGCACGATACAACCGGCGATCGTACCCACCTTGGAGATATGGAACGTTTGCAGTACCTCCAACGTAGCGGTAACCTCCTCCTTGATTTCGGGCGAAAGCATACCCTCCATAGCGGCCTTGATTTCCTCGAGCGCATCGTAGATAATAGAGTAGATACGTATATCCACCTCTTCGCTGTCCGCCATCTTGCGTGCCGTAGCAGTCGGACGGACGTTGAAGCCGACAATGATGGCATCGGAAGCCGCAGCCAGCAGCACATCACTATCCGAGATAGCACCGACAGCGCCGTGGATGACGTTCACCTGGATATTCTCGGTAGAGAGTTTCAAGAGCGAGTCGGTCAGTGCCTCCACCGAACCGTCCACATCACCTTTGACGATGATATTCAGTTCCTTAAAGTCGCCGATAGCCAGACGACGACCGATTTCTTCCAATCCGACGTGTTTCTTGGTGCGGATGGATTGTTCGCGCTGGAGTTGCTCACGCTTGTTGGCAATCTCTCGCGCTTCCTGCTCGGTAGCCATCACATTGAACTCATCACCTGCCTGCGGAGCACCGTTCAAACCGAGGATTGTACACGGTTCGCCCGGCAATACCTCGGTAATTTTCTGTCCACGCTCGTTGAACATCGCTTTTACCTTGCCGTGAAACGTACCAGCAAGGACAACGTCGCCCATATGGAGCGTACCATCGGACACAAGCAGAGTAGCCACGTAGCCACGACCTTTGTCAAGAGACGACTCGATGATAGACCCCTTAGCACGGCGTTTCGGGTTCGCTTTAAGGTCGAGCATCTCGGCTTCGAGAAGTACTTTCTCCAAGAGTTCGAAGACACCGTCGCCTTTCTTAGCCGAAATCTCCTGGCATTGGTACTTACCCCCCCAGTCCTCGACCAAGATATTCATATTAGAGAGTTGCTCTTTGATCTTATCGGGGTTAGCACCCGGCTTATCGCACTTGTTGATAGCGAAGATCATCGGTACTCCGGCAGCCTGTGCGTGGTTGATAGCCTCGATAGTCTGCGGCATAACGGCATCGTCGGCAGCAATGATGATGATAGCAATATCGGTTACTTTCGCACCACGTGCACGCATAGCGGTAAACGCCTCGTGTCCCGGAGTATCAAGGAATGTGATACGCTGTCCGTTCTTCAGTTTCACATTGTATGCACCGATATGCTGAGTGATACCCCCCGCCTCACCGGCGATGACGTTGGTGTTGCGGATATGGTCAAGAAGCGAAGTCTTACCATGGTCGACGTGTCCCATAACGGTAACGATCGGGCAGCGCGGTTCGATGTCTTCCTCGTTGATTTCCTCATCGGCATTGAGTTCTTCTACTACGTGTGCACTGACATACTCGGTAGAGAAGCCGAATTCCTCGGCTACCAGATTGATGGTCTCGGCATCAAGACGCTGGTTGATGCTGACAAACATACCGAGCATCATACAGGTGCTGATCACTTTGGTAACCGGCACATTCATCATCACTGCAAGGTCGTTGGCGGTAACAAACTCTGTCAGTTTCAGCACCTTGGACTGTGCCTGTTCTGCTTCCTTCTCGTGCGCTACTTTTTCGCGCTCGAGTTCACGACGTTCACGCTTGTATTTGCTGGTATTGGTTTTACCTTTCTGCCCTTGCAGACGCTGGATAGTCTCCTTGATCTGACGCTGTACCTCCTCGTCGTCAACCTCCACTTTTACACCTTTTTTCTTGGTGTTGGGCTTGCCTTTCTGGTTGCGTGCATCATTGATGTCCACCTTGTTTTGCTTGATGCGCTCGCGTTTCCGTTTCTCGGTAGCCTGTTGGTTCGCCTGCTGTTGCTGCTGTTGGCGTTCCTGACGCTCTTTGCGTTTTTCCTCCTTGGTTTTCTTGGTGGGGTGAGTAGATTGGTTGATACTGCTCAAGTCAATCTTCCCGACCACTTTCGGAGCATTCTTCAGCACAGGTTTCTCCAAGCGGAAAATCTCCGTTTTCTTGGGTTCTTCCTGCTGTGGAGCCGCCTGTTCCGCCTCTATTTTAGCCTGCTGCTCTGCGGCTTTACGTGCCTCAGCCTCTGCTTTGGCTTTCGCCTCGGCTTCGGCTTTCGCCTTGCGTTCAGCCTCCTCGCGTGCGATACGCTCGGCTTTCTCCCGTGCAGCAGCCTCCGCCTCTGCCTTGGCACGTGCGGCAGCCTCTTCGGCTTTGGCTTTTGCCTCGGCTTCCTCTTTGGCTTTGCGCTCTGCGTCAAGATCGATCTTACCCACAACTTTCGGTTGCGGCACCTCTGTAGGGATATGCACAGGCTCTTTGGGTTTCTCGATAGAAACCGTCTGAGGCATTTCGCGTTCCTGGCGTTCCTGCGCCCTGCGTTCCGCTTCGAGTTTGAGTGCCATATCCTTGTTAAATTCCTTGGCGAGAAGCAGATACAGGTCGTCATCAATGCGGACATTAGGGTCTGCATTGATTTCCTTACCCTGCTTTGCACAGAAGGTTACGGCGGTGGACATACCGATATTGAGTTCTTTACAAGCCTTGATAAGTTTTATTGCCATGCGAAATGTGTATTGGTGTTTGTTGTTTGTTTTATAGACGTTCTAGATGTTCTAGAAATTCTAGATATTCCAGTTTGTTTTGTTTATTATTTAGTCGTTTGCGAACTCGGCTTCGAGGATACGGATGACATCGTCGATAGTCTCCTCTTCGAGGTCGGTACGCTCCAACAGTTCTTCCTTCGGAGTATTGAGTACCTGTTTTGCGGTATCCAGTCCGATAGCCTTGAGCGCATCAATCACCCACTGGTCGATTTCGTCGTTGAACTCGTCCAGATAGATATCCGAGTCATCGCCATCCATCTCACGATATACATCAATCTGATAGCCGGTAAGCATAGAAGCCAACTTGATATTGAAGCCGCCTTTACCGATAGCGAGACTTACCTCATCGGGTTGCAGATACACCTCGGCTTTCTTTTCCTCTTCGTTGATGTTCATCGAAGATATTTTAGCCGGAGCCAATGCACGCTGGATAAAGAGGTTGGTATTGCTTGTATAGTTGATGACATCAATATTCTCATTGCGCAACTCGCGTACGATACCGTGAATACGTGCGCCCTTGATGCCCACGCAGGCACCTACAGGATCGATACGGTCATCGAATGACTCAACAGCCACCTTAGCACGTTCACCGGGGATACGAGCGATATTTTTGATAGCAATCAGTCCGTCGTGCACCTCGGGTACCTCCTGCTCGAAGAGGCGTTGCAGGAACAGCGGCGATGTACGGCTGAGGATGATTTTGGGGTTCTGGTTCTTGTTATCCACTTGTACCACTACGGCACGTACGGTTTCACCTTTGCGGAAATAGTCGTTAGGTATCTGGTTCTGCTTGGGCAGGTAGAGTTCGTTGCCGTCCTCGTCAAGAAGGAGCATTTCTTTCTTCCATACCTGATAGAGTTCGCCCGACACAATCTGCCCGAGCATATCGCTATACTTGATATAGATATTCTCTTTCTGCAACTCGAGTATCTTGCTAGCAAGGGTCTGGCGCAGATTGAGAATCATACGGCGACCGAAAGATTGGAAATCGACTTTGTCGGTTACTTCCTCACCGATTTCCGCTTCGTCGTCAATCTTGAGTGCATCACTTAATGCGATTTGCGTATTGGGGTTAGCCACATCGTCGTCCTCCATGACAAGGCGGTTACGATATACCTCCAAGTCGCCTTTATCAGGGTTGATAATTACGTCGTAGTTTGCGTCCGAACCATACATCTTTGCAATCACATTGCGGAACGAATCCTCCAGTACGTTGATAAACGTCTGGCGGTCAATGTTTTTGAGTTCTTTGAACTCCGAGAAAATATCAATCAAGTTGATTGAATTTTGTGCTTTAGCCATTGTTATATATTTGTTCTTGTTATTAGTCGAATAGGTTTAATCAGTCCAATCGGGCAGATAGGGCTAATTAGAATTTAAGGTCGTACTTGGTGTATTTGACATCACCATAGGCAAAAGTGCGGGTAACCATCTCGTGCTGTTTACGTTTCTTCCCCTCTACAGCAACGAGAGTATCCACATCCACAGCAAAGGTATCATCGTCCACACTGACCAACTGCCCACGCAGTTTCTTTCCCTCCTTAGTCAGCACCTCGACATCATGTCCGAGGTTTTTCTCGTACTGCAATTTTGTCTTAAACGGGTCGGTCAGACTTACGCTACCGACCTCAAGCGAGTAGTCCTCTATGCCTGCAGCATCCAACTGCTCCACCATATATTGGTTAAGAGCCACGCAGAACTCCACATCCACGCCCTGCAGCCGATCCACCTCGATGAGAATCTCATTTTGCGGATTGATATCCAGTGTAATCAGTGCATAGTCGGTATCCTTTAGGTACGTTTGCACCAGGTTTTCTACCAAAGATTTGTCCATATTATTTGCTGTGCGTTAGTGGTTGTACGTTAGTGGCGGTGCGTTGTTGGTTGCACGTTTATATGCCCTTTATCTACGAAATTGAGGGAACCGCCCGGTCCCCTCAATTCGAATCACGCTGCAAAGGTACAATATTTATTTGGATTACGCAAATTATCACTCATTTTTCCTGCAAAAGGTGTGGATACAGCCTCTATGGCAAGCGTCGGCGGTTGATAGTGGCGCGTGCTGCGCACACAATGGTATTGTGCGCCACTAAGCGGACTGAAAAGTATTCACACCGCGGGCGAGGCGCCCGCGTCCCCTGCGGAATGTGCGCCACTAAACGGGCTGAAAAGTATTCACACCGCGGGCGAGGCGCCCGCGTCCCCTGCGGAATGTGCGCCACTATGAGCCAAGAGGGCTTATTCTATCGGGATTGACGGCTGAATAACCCAAGAATCACCCAAGAATCACCCAAGAATCACCCAAGAATCACCCAAGTTTAACCTATGCTTATTAGCCGGAAAGTAAACGGATGGCAAACGGATATATTTAGTCTCGCTTTACAAACAAAACAGGAGCGGGCAGAATGAACTCTGTCCGCTCCCCAACAACTACTAACTAATTTCTTATTCTATCACACTGATGATTATTCTTATGCGATCATCCATATGCTTATTCTATCACCTGACCGAGGGCATTGTAGCGGATGCCATCGCGGATGATAAGCATCTGACCATTGATGATGGTCTTTTGTGCTTTCTCTACAACTGCAGTATTGCGGATAGCCGTTTCGGTATCTTTGTAGAAATAGACGTTGTCGAAATAACACGTAGCGGGCATTCCGTCCCATTTGAGTTGGAATATCTTAGCGAGGTCTATCCCTGCATATTTTTCAAGAAGGTCGATATCCAGGCTATTCCAACCAGCAGCCAGGGTATAGGTAACCATTCCGCCGGCCCCCCAAATAGGTTGGAACATAACAGACCCCTCTTCGGCTACATAAATATCCATATGGAGATAAGGATAGCCAGCCAGTTGGGCAATAGCGACATTGGCATTGAGTTCCCAGCCCATATAGTTGCTCTTAGTGCAATAGAATGCCTTGTCGGTTTCAGACAGATTGACTTCCTCGATTTTGGTTTTCTGTCCCCAACCACCGATAGCCATAGCCGTTCCAGCGGTATAGACATCGGAATAGATTGAGAACACATCTGCAGCCGCACGGACAGGAGCGGTAGCCGGTGCGGGGTGCTCAACCGGTTCAACGACAGTGGCATTGCCGACCTCCTTGATAGAGATATTGCTGATAGTGATTTGCGTACCAGCAGCGGCATAACCGAAATCAAAGACCATAACCTTGTTGTTGCCGGCAACGCCATTGCTCTTTGCGGAAGTGAACACATAATCGGCATCTGCAGGCAGTTTGATTTCCTGATTTGCGTAAACGACCTCGGCATTGTCGTCCATTTTCAGGGTAACGCCGCCCAAATCTTTATTGGAGTGGAACTTTACAGAGAGGACATAACTTTTAGCGGGGTCAAAGGTTACATCGTGTTGCAATTTCACTTGCCCCTGCCATTGTGCACCGAGGTTGCTTTGGATATCCACAGAGACAGTACCGGTAGCGGCATCGTAGGTAGCCGTACTTTTACCATCCGGACTCCAGCCCGGAGCGAAGTAGGTTTCCTTAATAGAAGCGGTAGCGGGATTGAAGAGTTCTTTGTCCTCTGCAAAAGCCACTGTGCATAGCAGCATAGCGGCAACAAAAGTAAACATCTTTTTCATAAAAAATAGATTTGTTTTGGTTAGAAAAAAGTTGATTATATTAAAAACCGCACCTGCCCAACCATACTTGCGTATAGAACAGGCAGGTGCGATAGTATTTTATTTATCCATCACTTGACCTTGTGCGTTGTAGCGGATGCCATCACGGATGATAATGAGTTGTCCGTTGATGATTGTCTTGGTTGTCTCGGGAAGGGTGTTTACATCTATGATTGATGTAGATGTACCATTTTTCCAAGCATAGACGTTGTCGAGAATAATCAGGCTCACTCCATTGAAACCTTCAAATTTCATCCAACGGAGATTGTTGAGTTTTTCAGCAGCCAGTACATTCAACGGCAAATCAATAGAGTTCCATTCTCCGCCTTTGATAGCACCGAGTTCTGCCAAACGATCGTCATTGATGGTCATCACACCCGATACAAAGTCTGCGTCCACAAACATATCCACGTGCAGATACTCCATAGAGGAGATATCCAAACCATTGTTGGTACCGTCATTGAAACCGTCAGCCGCAATAATGGCATCGTTGCCGTCCCCGTTGCTCCCCCATGCTATCCAAGTGGCTGTGGCAGTATAGAGAAGATAATGGTTGTTTTCATCAAACGTTATTTCCTCATATTTAATACCACTCCAAGAGTTTTTGCTGAAATCGTGTGCAAGAGCCGAAATATAGGTATCCGAATAAATAGAACGGACATTGGTTTGTGTATGGGTAGGAGCGGCAGGAGCAGCAGGATAATCCAATGTCTTGACATCAGTTACCATAGCCGAATTGGCAGAGACATTGCCTGCCGCATCTTTGGCGGTAACAACAAATGTATAGGCGGTGCCAGCCGTAAGACCTGTGATAACGATATTTCCGTTGTTGGGCGTAAAATCTTTGTCCACTCCGGCGGCTACCACATGATAGCGTTTGACAGCCACATTATCAGTAGCAGTTACCGCCAACGTAACAGACGAATAAGTAGCCGACACAAATGCAGCCGTTCCCATTACAGGAGCCTCTTCATCGGCAGGACCTTCTGCACAATTCGCTGTCCAGTCAATGTCGGTGATTGCTGCCAGATTAAATTCCACCAAACCGCCGCCCACTTTGGCTAAACAAATATATTGTCCATACAAACCTGTAGGCTGCGATGTTGCTGTGGCTGTTTCAAATTCAAACGAAGCGACCTTACCATCGGCAGAAAAAGTCCACCCTGCATTAGCAAAATAAATGCCTGCTCCTTCCGTTTGATTAACACCACAATTGACATTATAAGCACTCTCAAAAGCCAAATCGCCTTGCGCTGCCAATTCTATGGCATACGTTTGCTCCGAGATGTGTTTCAATGATAGATGGGCTGTATTTTGTCCGTCATTTGCCGTAATCGGTTCCTGGCAATACTGTACTGCAGAAAACACGGATGCTGACATCAGAGCCACTGCCACTAAAGAAAAAAGTTTTTTCATAATAGTTGTAATTTAAGAGTTTGTTACTTGCACCAAAGCGCATTGGTTAATTGAATTGTTTTGATTAGTTTATTGTTTGTTAAAATCAAAGTTGTCTTATCCTATAAGCATCCTATAAGCATCCTCCTTACTTTTTGATATAGAATATAAGGTATTTATTTTATACTTTATTAATCCTTCAAAGTAAATTTGACGGGAGTGCCTTCGGCGGAGTCGGGGGCTATCCAAAGGAGGAAGTCGCCCGGTTCGGCGGAGCGGGTATAGGCACCGTCGGCACCGAGGGTGATGTTCTCTGCCAGATGCCAATAGGCGAGGTCGTCTTCGGTGAGGGTGAAGGAGATGTTGCGGCTTTCACCTGCGGGGATAGCGATGCGGTCGAAACCTTTGAGTTCGCGGACAGGGCGTGTGAGCGAGCCGACGAGGTCGCGGATATAGAGTTGCGGCACAGCGACGGCATCGGTGTTGCCCGTGTTGCGGATGGTGCAAGTGGCAGTAAGCGACTGCGGTTTGCCTATGTGCAGAACAGTGTCGGAGAGGACGACGGGGCTGTATTCAAAGGTGGTGTAGGTGAGTCCGTAGCCAAAGGGGAAGAGCGGTTGGTCGCCATACTCGAGCCAATAACTGGACTCGCCGAGAGAGAACTGGGGGGCGCCGACGGGTATTTGGTCAATAAGGACAGGGTGCGAGGTGGGGCGGCCGGTGTTCTTCTTGTTGTAGTACATAGGGATTTGCCCGACGGCTTGCGGGAAGGTCATCGGCAGGCGCCCCGAGGGAGCGACTACGCCCGTGAGGAGGTTTGCCAATGCGGGCCCTTGCATAGTGCCGCCGTGAAAAGCATAGAGGACAGCGTCTGCAAGTGCGACCTCCTCGCCGATACAGAGCGGACGCCCTGCCATAACGGTGAGAACCAGAGGTTTTCCTGTGGCTTTGAGGGCACGGAGTTGCTCGGTCTGGTCTCCGGGGAGGTTGAGATGGGCACGGCAGCGTGCTTCGCCGGATAGAATACTCTCCTCACCTCCGAAATAAAGAATGATGTCGGCTTGCTTTGCCTTTTGAACTAACTCTTTTATGTTGCTCGGGCTGACCTCACGCGACCAGTGTTTGCCGGTCTGCTCAATGAGGCGTATTTTACCCTCTTTAGCCAATGCACGGAAAGCCATCAGCGGAGTGACGGTCATCGAATCGACCTTGTCGAAGCACCAAGTGCCGTTCTGGTCGTGCTGAGAGTCGGCGAGAGGACCGCAGATGAAAAGGGTGACTCCCCCACCCCCCTCAGAGAGGGGGCTAATAGGAAGAATACCGTTGTTTTTGAGAAGGACGGCGGATTCTTCGGCGGCACGTTGTGCGGCTGCGAGGGCAGCAGGGGTGAAATAGGCAGGGGTATCGACAGCGCAATAGGGATTGTCGAACAAGCCGAGACGAAACTTGAGACGGAGGATGTCGCGCACACAGGCGTTGATTTGTTCCTCACTTACTTTGCCGCTCTCAACAAGTTCCTTGAGGTACAAGGGATAGCCATGTCCCTCCATATCCATTTCCATTTGGGCATTGATACTGAGGAGCGTAGCCTCTTTGAGGTCGGCACAGTTGCCGTGGGCAATCATATTCGCCGATGAAGCCCAGTCGGACACGAGCATACCATCATAATGCCACTCGTTGCGGAGAATGTCCACATTGAGATGACGGTTCGCCGACGCAGGTACGCCGTTGATGTCGTTGAAGGAGCACATGATAGTGGCACTACCCGCATCAAGGGCAGCCTTGAAGGGCGGGAGATAGGTCTCACGGAGTTGCACCTCGGGAATCCACGTGGTGTTGTAGTCGCGTCCGCTCTCACTGGCACCATAGCCGGCGAAGTGTTTGACACAGGCAGCAAGGCGGATTGGTTCCACAGACCGCTCGCGCTGCTCGCTGTTAGAAGTTAGAACGCTTGCGCTGTTAGAACGCTCACTGCGTTCGCTGTTAGATGCAGGGTATTGATATCCTCGAACGCAGGCGGCACCCATGACAGAGGCGAGGTAGGTGTCTTCACCATAGCCCTCGGCGACACGTCCCCAGCGGGGGTCGCGCGAGACATCGACCATAGGTGAGAACGTCCAGCGGAGACCGGCTTGGATAGCCTCGTCGGCAGTAAGACGGGCAGCCTCCTCCACAAGAGCGGGGTCGAAAGTAGCCGCCTGACCGAGCGGAATAGGATAGATAGTATGGAAGCCGTGAATGATGTCGCGTGCAAAGATCATAGGGATACCGAGACGTGTCTCTTCGACAGCAATACGCTGGTAGTGGTTAGCCTCTGCACCCACGCTATTGAGCATAGAACCTGCGCCTTTGCGCACCTGGTTCTCAAGGTCATCGGATATCCAACCGCCACAGACCTGGGTCATCTGACCAATCTTCTCTTCGAGAGTCATCTGCGCAAGGAGACGGTCGATTTGCTGCTCAGTGGAGTCTTGAGGTTGGCAAGACAATAACAAAAGAAAGAAAAGACCTCCTCCCAGCCCCCTCCAAAGGAGGGGGAGAACAGAACGGAACATGTTGGGTACTCTCATATTACTTGTTTATATTGACTATTACTTGTTTTATTTGGGTGTCGCGGGCGAAGATGTGGCGGGCAAGAGAATGCGCAATGCATAATGCGCAATGCGTAATGGTACCGTCGGACAGTTCGATGTCTATACCCTCTGTGTCGGCAAGGCGATAGACGAAAGGCGTTTGGCAGTAAGTGAAACGCAGTTCGCCGTTGAGGAACTCTTCAGGGCGGAACATAGTCGTTTGGATATGTATCTCGCCATTGACGACGTGCAGACCGAGTTCAAAGAAACGGGAGATGATGTCCTCTTTGACCTGACCGGTCATACCCGGCTGCTGGCATCCCAGCATTGTAGGTGTATGAGAATAGGCATCAAACGGGAATGAGCCATATTCGGCAGGGGACTTGTGGGCACCGATACCCTCCTGCACAGCAGCATAGTGGGCTTTGAGACGGTCGATGGTGGTTTCATCAGCGTGGGTGTCAAGGGCGGTTTGGATATTCTCACCGATAGCAACAAGGAGTTTGCTGACCATATGCCAGTAGATACACCCCAAGCCCTCGTACTTGTAGAATGTACCCGAGCGACCGGTGAAAGCGTGGTGGTTGAACATACGCTCGTAGAGGTCAAGCAGTTGACGGCGTTCCTCTGCGCTGATGGTCTCCTGCGAAGCGTCAATGGCACGGGCAAGGAAGTCGGCGTTGTTGAAACCTGCATTGAAGTGTACCCCACCCTCGCAGTCCTGAATGAGGATGTCCGTAGCGTGGTCAGCCAACAGGCGTTGTATTACGGGTAATGTGAGAGCGTCCGCAGGGAGGTTGTTCTTCTCCAAGAACGATGAACGGCGACGGTTCGGGTAGAGCATATAACTGCGCTGGTCAGGACGGTATAGAGCCGATTGGCGCATTGCGTCCAACAAGTCTGCCGCCTCGGCAGGAGAAAGGACACCCGCAGAGAGGACTGCGACCTGACCTTCGAGCATCTCGTACAAAGGAGTGACTTGGACAGTTGAGAGTTGAGAGTTGAGAGTTGAGTGCAGTGGAGAGTTGAAAGATACAAGATTATAGGCGTGGTAGAGACCGTCTTTGCGTTTGTTGATGGCTATGGAGGCGTCGATGTAAGTTTGTACTTTGGCGAGGAATTGGAGCAGGAGGTCGGTTGAAAGTTCGACTTTCTCGCCTGAATGACCAGCATAGACGGCATTGCGGTAGTTTTCACCGGCACGTCCGACTGTATCGATAAAGGTGCGGCGAGTCTCATCGGTGAACGACAAGTGTTTGCCTACACACTCCGCATCGTGGGCAGCAAAGGCAGAAAGAATATCACGGAGGAAGACAACGACCTCTTTGGAGAGTGCATACGAAGCGTCCACACCTGTATATAATTGCTGCAAGAACGCTACGAAACGACGTATATAACAGAGCGTTACCATTGAGGTACCATAGCCGACGAGGGCGTTGTTGGCATCGTTCCACTCGGGACGGAGGGTATTCATCCATATACCTGCTTCGGGAATGAAGTTGCTCAGTTTGGTAAGCAGGGTAACGAGGATTTTCTCTGTGAAAGTAACCAAAAGCGGTTGGTTATGTTTGTCCAACACAAGGCGTGCATCCTGTCCGTAGGTAGGCAGGAGAGCGAAGATATGCTTGTGCAGGTCGGTATCGAAATAGATAGAGTCTTTCGGGTTCGCTACGATTTCGTCGTAAGAACGGAAGCGGTAGGGAACGTTGGCGAAAGCAAACTCACGGTTGCCCAACATATCGCGGAGGGCGGAGGGGTCGTGTGCAAAACTGAGTTCGAGCAGACGGCAGAGGTAGATAATCTGGTGGTCGCCCCAATAGCCGATGTTCGACCACGGGTTCTCGGGTTCGATGACCTCCCAATCGATGCCTTCGGAGGTTACTTTGTATGGGTTGTAGCCATCGGCAGTAGTGGCATTGAGGAACTTGGCTATGATACCGTTGACATAGTCGGGATAGGAGAGCGAGAGTGCTTCCCAGTTCTGGAAGATGTCGCGCCAGTTGCCCTGATAGGAGATGAGCCGCTTGCCGTCTTTGTCATTGACTCGAATGTCAAACATATTCCACGGGCGACTGGGGTCTCCGTGCCGGCGGGAGAAAGTGAGCGGCAAGTACTCCATAAAGAGACGGTGCAACTGATGATCCTGCTGCGCAAGCACCAGTTCCTCGAGACGGCTGTACGCAATATGCTCGGGCAGCCCGCTGAGGAAGCCGCGGTATTGGTCTGCGAGTGCGTGATTGAAAGTAGCGACGTGCTTGGCAAACGCCCGTGTATCAATCGTATAGTTGTCGCAATAGAAGCCGCCACGCATGGTATTGAACAGCGTATTGGCAAAATGGCGTGCCATACCGGCTTCATCGGCTGTCTGCTGGATACCGTCGTTCTTCCCCACGATAGCGCGGAGAGTGTCGGTGGCATTGGCAATGGCGGTCTCGACCTGCGCTATGGCGTCCGACTGCTGCATGAAACGCAGACTGCTGCGCACCTGTGCGGCATCCTGCATGACATCGCAGATATTGTACCACGTATGGGAGTCGCCAGCGGTAAGGGTTTGCTTGGTATGAGCAAATATAGCCCCACGAACACCTTTCGATTCGGGTTCGGGTACGATGGTTTCGCCTTTGCGGAAAGCATCCAGTTGGTGTGAGGAGGTCAGATATTCGGCATTGTGCAAGCCCAGAGTGTATATACTATTGCAACGTAGAGACTCACTCGGTTCGGCTCTATCGACAAGGATAGCCTCCATACGAAACAAGACCATACCTGTGCCCGGCACCTGTTCGGTTTTCTTGTAGGCATCGACAAGAGTAGAGAACACGTTCTGCGTTTTCTGCTCCACGCCCGATGGCATCACGTTCTGCAAGCCGTCTATCAGTTCCACCTCTATGGGTTGGTCGGTATCGTTATGGAGTACGGCACGTCGTACCCAACCGAAACGGTCGGCGGCTGTCCACTCGTATGAAAAGGTCAGTCCGAGGTCGAGGTTCTGCTCGATAAAGAGGAGTTTGTTTCCTGTAACCGACTTGGCAATGCTACGACGGACAGAATATAGCCCCATGTAGCGGTTGGAGAAAGGTTCCCATACTATGGTTGAGAGTTGAGAGTTGAGAGTTGAGGGCAGTGGCGAGTTTGAAGTAGAGAGTACTCTGATGAGGGTCTTGGCGCCGGTGTGCTCGTAGTTCTCGGTAACTTTATCGTCGGTGTAATAAGGGAAAAGGACTTGCTCGGGATTGCGGCGACCGCAGGTGAGCCCACCCGTGGAGGCGATGTACATCCAAAGGTCGGTATCACTGGCAAGACTGATAAAGAACGGCTGCATTTGGTCGTAGTTCTCTATCAGGTAAAATTTTTCACCGTTGATAGTCAGGTAGCGTCCTGCTACATTTGTATTTTCTATTGTGTTCATTGTTTATATTTTAGTATCCTATGCCGCAAGCGGCAAGAGAAATAGAGAAAATGTATATTCTTCATCTATGACGATGCGGGACGCGTCGTCCCCATACTTTATTTACCGCGGGCGAGGCGCCCGCGTCCCCGAAGGGTATCCACTCGGTATCCACTCGGAAATCACCTACTAATCACCTACTAATCACCTACTAATCACCTACTCTTTTAAGCATTAAGTTATTGCTCTGCGGTACGGCGCTCTTCCAACTCTTTTTTCATAATCTCCAGCGTAGGCTTGTCGATATTGTAGAAAGCGAGGAGGATAGCACACGAAGCATAGAGGACACCGGGGACTATACCGAAGAGGATATGGATAGTGGACATAATCTCGGGAACCGCCTGTATCTCGGAAGTGGTCATAGTAGCCGGATCAAAGCCGACGCGGCTCATAATAGCCCCGAGAATGGCTGCACCAATAGACCAACCTATCTTCTGTGCAAAGACCGCCGCAGAGAGACAAAGCCCCGTGGTGCGGCGGTTGAATTTCCAGTCGCCATAGTCCGCCGCATCGGCAAGCATAGTCCATAGGAGCGAGATAGCGGGAGCATAGGAGATTTTCGCAAGGCAGTTGAATACATTGATCAGCACAAAGTTGGTGCCTGCGAAGAAAAGCATACAGAAGAAGAACCCCGACAAGAGCGAGCAGACGATATAGAGGTTACGCCCGCCATAGCGTGCAACAAGGGGCTTGGTGAACGGGATGGCAATGATGAGAGCGACAGTACCCAAGAGGTTGAACAACTGGCTCTTGGACTCGGCATCGCAGAAATACTTGAAGTAGTAGGTGGCGGAGATATTCTGGATAGCGAACATAATAAACGACACAATACCAACCAGCGTAAGAACCACCCACGGACGGTTTCTGAAGAGCGATCCGAAATCGCGGAAAAGATTGGTGTCCTGCTTGGCAGCGGGAGCGATACGCTCGCGCGTGGAGAAGAACGTAAAAAACAGCAGCACCACGCTAATCAAACCGAAAACAGCCACGAGACAGCGGAAACCGTACCGATAGGCACTGCTGACCAAAGCGGCATTGTCTGCGGAAGTCTCGGCAAAGAGTTTGCGTGCTTCATCGTTTGCCATAGTGGAGTAGTCGAGACCGGAGACACACATTGTACCGAGATAATAGACGCCGTAGAGGGCGAGTCCGGAGACGATGAGTTGCCCTATGTTGGCTGCCACGAAGCGATAGGAGTTGAGTCCCGCCCGCTCGATAGAGTCGTTGGTCATCACGGCACCGAGAGACGAATAGGGGATATTGACGATAGCATAGATGACACGGAGCATAACAAACGTGATCAGCACGTAGGCGATCTGCGCATTGCCGGTAAGCGATGGTCCCCAGAAAGCGAGGAGCGCACAGAGCGCAAACGGAACGGCACCAAAGAGAATGAACGGACGAAACTTGCCCCAACGGGTGTTTGTGCGGTCAGCCAAGATACCGACAATCGGGTCCATAACGGCATCCATAATCGTACCGAGGATAGCGATGGTGGTTGCCCAACCGATACTGATGCCCGCCACATCGGTGTAATAGAAAATCAACCAGAAATTGACCATATCCCACACGAAATGGGAGGCGGTGTCACCGAGACTGTAACCTAATTTTTCTTTGACGGAGAGGTGCATAAAATCCAATTTGTAAATTTGTAAGTGTGTAAATTTGTAAATAGCATTTCCTAATTTACAAATCTACACATTATTTATGTTGATAGACACGGATGTAGTCCACGTACATCTTGACAGGAGTGCCATCGGCAGGGAGGGCGGTAATCTGCTGAAAATTGGGGTCGTCCGCCGTAACAAGTTCGGGATACTTAGGAGTGGTGGGCAATCCGGGAAAGAAACCGCCGACAGCAAGGTTCAAGACAAGATAGAAAGGCTTGTTGAAATAATGCCCCGGTTGGTTGATGTCTTTGTTGCGAAGCGAGATGGCGAAATAGGGTGCGGCATCGGGGTATTGGTCTTGGTCGAGATACATAGCCAGCGAGTCCGCAGTCCATAGGACCGTGAAGAGATGGAAGTCGCCCTGGACAGGGTACGGTGCTTCGCACACCCCTGCTTTGTTGGGGTATTTGCCGTTGTTGAAGGCTTCGCCCCAGTGGGCTGCGCCATTGAAATAGCGGTCTTGGAGTCCTTTGCTGATGCCGTCTTTGTGTCCCATCTCGACGATGTCGATTTCTCCACAACGGGGCCAGACACAGCGTCCTTGGCGGGCGAGTTCGGCTGCGCGGGCATCCACATCATCGTTGTTGCCGAGGTCGGTAGCGAGGTCGTTGCCCAGCATCCAGAAAGCGGGCCATAGACCATTGGCAGTGTTAGGAAAAGCGATACGGGCTTCGATTTTGCCGTATTGGACTGTAACCTTGTCCTGCGTATTCATGCGCACCGAGGTGGCAGGACGGTTACAGTAGTCCTCACGCTTGGCATTGAGAACGAGACAGCGGTCGCCCGTAACGGGGTGGTTCTCGATAGTGGCATTGCGAGGAGTGTAGTATTGCATCTCGGCATTGCCGCCGCCGCGGGCGTTGTCCTCGAAATTCCAGTATGCGGTGTTGATAGTATCGGCATCGAAATTGTCCTCCCATACGAGGGTGTAGGTTTCTTTCGGTGTGCACGCCGAAAGAAAGACCAGGAACAAGCAAAGAACAAAGGACAGATATGTGCGTGTGTATTGCATATTATTTACTTTTTGCTCCGTTTAAGGGCGTTATAATTCTCCATTAAAGACTATTAAAGAACCACTAAAATTCTCCGTTAATTGACGTTAATTATTCGTTAATTTTCTCACCGAGAATAGTGTACTCGGAACCTTTGTAGAGGATATGGATTTCGCCGTTGCGAAGGATTTTGCGAGCCGGGTCTTTCACAGAAGGAGACGCTATACCCGTGGCGTCTTCTATCGGTTCGGAGGCAACCTTTGATACGAAAGTCTCGCCTACGTCCCCGCGCTGGTAGATGCGGAGATAATCGATGTACATTGCACGGGAGCCCCCCTGCAAAGCCGTGATGCCATTGATGTCGTAGATACCCGGAAAATTTCCCCCGATAGCGAGGTTGAATATAATAAAATAGGGTTTGCTCCAGACGAGTTGGCGGTTGTAGTCGTCGTTATCATTGGGTTCAAGGTCGGCATGAAAATAAGGCTGTACATTGGGATAGATGTCTTTATCGATAAACATCTCCACAGTCGTGGGTGTCCACTCACACGAGATGGTATGGAAACCATCCTCCACCGGATAGCCATAGGTTGTTGACTGAGCGTCGCTCCACACGCTGTTCCACGCAGAACCGAGATGCATTGCCCCATTAAAATAGCGGTCTTGTGTACCGTTTTTTATACCATCCTGATGTCCGAGTTCGATAATATCCAACTCGCCACAACGCGGCCATCCTACTCGGTCGTAGTTGTTGCCCATCATCCAAAACGCAGGCCACAAGCCGTTGGCAGTCTGCGGGAAACGGATACGCGCCTCAACTTTACCATAGGTGAAAGTTACCTTATTTTTGGTATTCACGCGCCCCGAAGTGCAGGTTTTACCTTGGTAGTTCTCCTTGGTGGCAGTGAGGATAAGGCAATGCTTACCCGTGGTTGGTTCCACACCGAGACTGACACCTTTCTCGCAATAGTACTGCAACTCGTTGTTGCCGCCGCCGTCGCCGTTCACCTCTATATTAAACGCATCTGAGTTGAGCGATGCGCCTGTAAAATCCATATTCCAAACGAGTTGATAATCGGCTGCCAGGTTTGCATTGGAAACCAATGCAAACAACAGCCCGAAACCAATCAACAAAACCTTTTTCATATCTAATTTTTTATTTTTTGTAGATTTATTACTCCTTTCAGCATCTCCACACGCACCGTATGCCGTCCTTTTGCACACACGACATTGGTATTCAGTGTATTCCACGTATTCATATCACTTGTCTTCGGTACATCAACAATGGCTTGTGCGACATCGTCCACATAAACACAGACCTGACTGCTCGCAATCGTGGCATAGGTCAGTTGCAACGGTTCGGCAGATGTAACCTGCACTTGATAGTCCACCCACATTCCTGACTGCAGACCTTGTATATATGGGGTTTTGTCCTCGGCAACACGCAAAGAAATCATATTGTTGCTCAATGCCGTATATTGATGCGCACCGATACCATTCTGCAACGGCAAATAAGCCTTTTTGTCAAACGACGAGAACTGTGTATATAGCACACCCAAGTCCGTCAATTTCACAGGTGATGTATGAGTAAGCAACTGCATATACGGCGCCTTGTCTATCGCATTAGATGTACGCGGAATGAACCACGCATACCGCTCCACTAACGGTTCTTGTTCCAGATAATTCAGCACTGCACACATATAGTCCATTTGGCTTTCCACGCTACCCGGCACAGGGTCCCATGCACAAAATTCCGTGAGCCAAACCGGTTTGCCGTATTTGCGGAACATCTCTATATAGTTTTTCACCGCCGATGGCGAGGACATATAGCAATGCACTGCTATAGCACATACATCATCTACCGAGACAGTAGGCTGTGCAAAGAACTCGTCAAGCCACTTTACGGGATCGGAATAGCCCGACAACGTGCCGTAGTTCATAGCAGGCGATACCAGTTGCAGCCCCAATTCTTTCGCCAATGCTACTACCTCACCCCAACGCGCAGCCGCCTCAGCAGGTGTCATATTGGCTTGGTCTGTCAGGTTTGGTTCGTTGAAAGCCAATAGGAACTTGGTCTTCGGATGCGCTTTGACGTAAGCACGGATATGGTCGGCATTATAGTTTCCGTTCCACGTCATTGAGCAGAAATCCATATCGTTGGCATCAAACCATAGTGCTGCATCGTCGGTCTGCGTATTGCCCCAGTTGTATGCCCACGAACAGGACGGCGACAGCAGGGGCAAGTCCTCAACTTGCTTAAAGTTGAACGCCACACCGCGCTTGGCACTCTTATGCATCTCCGAGTGGGTGCTCTCGTCCACTTGTCTGCCTTTGCACGCACTCAATACCACCATTGCGCCCATCAGCACCATTATCACCTTATACCAACTGCCGTGCCTCATCACTCTATTTCTTCACGTTGGTAAACACGTACCCAATCCACTTTCATCAAACGCGGAGTTGCAAAGATTGCATCATTAACATCACCTCCCAAATTACCGCCGACAGCCAAGTTGATGATAAAGAAGTGCGGCTTATTGAACGGCCAATAGTCGTTGTCATCTATTACCGATTCCACTTGCTCTGAGAACACATTATCGTCCACATAGAAACGTATGACATCGTGTCCCTTCTTTTCTTCCTGTGTCCACTCTATACCGTACACATGGTAGTTTTCCTCTATATTTTCGCCCCAATATGCCTTGCTGCTTTTGCTGCCCGAACGGTCTTTGGTAGAGTGCAACGTACCCAATATGCGGTTCGGGACATTGCCCACATACTCCATTATATCTATTTCACCGCACTGAGGCCAACTGCCGGTATTTCCCATCATCCAAAACGCAGGCCACAGACCACCTCCAGAAGGCAAAGAGATACGCGCCTCCATCTTACCATACGTAAAAGTCTTTTTGTCCTTAGACATAATACGGGCAGATGTGTATTCATTTTTATCATACTGTTCTTTGCGTGCTTCTATAATAAGGTTGCCGCCTTCCACACGCAAATTCTCATTGCGCCCTGTATAGAATTGCTTTTCGTTATTTCCCCAACCTGCACCTCCGGTTTGTATCGTCCACACCGACTCATCCAAAGCACTGCCATTGAATTCATCGCTCCATACCAACTTATACTCTCCGTATTGGTGCTCTACAGCCACCAATGCCGTAACTGTCTCAATGTTAGTCGCCAGTGTGATAGTAGCATTACCACTCTTCAACGCAGTAACCACCCCATCGCTTGAGACTTTGGCTATCGTCTCATCACTTGATGTCCACGTCATAGGCAACTCATAGGAATTACCATACTGAAATTGAAAAGTCTCCCCTTTCTTGAGCGATACCATCCCCGGCGTTATACGTAGCGTAGCCCCATCGCTACCACTCACAAACACATGGCAGTTGACCTCTTTCTTGCCCGAACGAGCCACAATCGTTGTTGCACCTATTGCCTTAGCGGTTACTACACCATAATATACCGTAGCCACCGAATCGTTGGATGAACTCCACGATACATCGGTTGCATTGCCCACCAACTCAATCGTCTGCATATCCCCCACTTTCATCTGTATAGAATTCGGGTTCAATGAGAAATCGGGTTCGCTCTGGCAAGCCGATACCACTACCGCACAAAGCAATAACAGAAAATAAAACTGTTTACGCATAATCATTTGTTTTAGGGCAATGAGGAGGTAATCAGCCTCCTCAAAGCAATAGGAAAGTGTTACTTCTTATAGAAATACACAGCATCAAGATTCAACTGCGAACCTGCCTGTGCACCGGACAGACAAGAGAATATATCCAAACCTGCATCCGGAATATTTACCTTTGACAAGGCTGCAGCAAACTGAGCCATAGGCACATCAAACTCATGCCATGCACCATCACGAGTAAAATCACCGATAACAGCCCCCGCCTCGATAGTAGCAGTTCCAACAGCAAAGGAAGTGGCTTTTTCGGCAAAAGTATAGAATTGATGGTTACCTGTGGTGGTTGCTTTCATTGCAAGATGCAAATAAAAATCATCAGGACTTGCAACAATTGCGTCACGCAATTCTTTCATTTTGCTGATATTGGCTGCACCAATATTAAAACCGCAACCCGACCAACCGGCAGGAGCCACTACTGTCAAAGAAACATATCCTTCGTTATTGCCAAAGAAATTCACACCCGTTCCTTCACCTGCAGCATAAGTTTCACCAGAAGCCCATACATACAGATTATTGACAGAATCATCAATACGGAAATCCGCAACGACTTTCGAAGCACAGGTTTCATAGGTAACACCATCTAACACAATCGGCCAAATTTGGCTACCCTTTACAGTTTTTGCATCTCCGCCACCTTGACCTTCTTTCTCTACTTTTACCACGCAAGTCTTGGTCAGACCGTTAGCGGTAGCCGAGATGATGGCCGTACCTTCTGCCACTGCGGTTACGAGACCTTTGTTGTCCACAGTAGCCACTTTCTCTTCCGAAGTAGTCCAAGTCTCAACGGTTACATTGGCAACCAGTTGATGGGTCTCGCCCACTTTCATGCTAATAGAAGTCTCGGTCAATTCGAGTTTTTCACTTTCCGGTTTCTCGCAAGCGGTGAAACCAAGCAATGCGAATGCTGCCAAAGCAGCCGCAAAAATTTTGTTTGCTTTCATACAATGAAAAAATTTAATGGTTAATTATTGTTATATATTTTTCTCTTTTCTGCTCGTAAAAGGTTCGTGTCAAACAGCATAGGATGCGCATAGGATACGCAACCCTTATGCTACCTTTGACCTACACACACATTCAATCTTATTAACATTTACATCAATATCCGTTATTCTGTTCCATTTGTGTCGGGTTGAGTTGTATCTCCTCCTGCGGAATGGGGAATATCTCATGTTTGCCTTTCACAAATGCCTGAATATGCGATTGAGCCTCTGCCGATTCCGTTTTAGCATAAGCGTCCATGTGTTCTTTCAAGCCTTTGCCGTCCACACCCTGCCAGCGTACAAGGTCGAACCAACGGTGTCCCTCCATAGCCAATTCCATACGACGCTCGTGGCGCAAGCATTGTTCCACAGTCGGATTGGCAATCTCTGTACCGTTCAACTTGAATGTGTAGGTTCCCACCTCACCAAGACCGGCACGCTCACGCACCTTGTTGATATAGGTCTTTGCCGTTGCCTCATCCCCCATACCCAAGCAGGCTTCTGCGTACATCAGCAGCACATCGGCATAACGAATCTGCCGGTTGTTGAGCGGACCGCGGCTGGCATGGATTCCCCATTGTCCCCAACCTGCACCGGAAACAGCCGTATCACGGTACATAGCATATTTGTTATTCAAATAGCGTGAACCCAAATAGATTTCTTGAGCCGGAGTCTCTATCAATGAATCCGCAGGGTTCAGTATTGCTACATCACGGCGAACCGAATCTGCTTTTTCGAACTCAGCATACAAATTTTTTGTCGGCTTGTCAAAGCCCCAACCGCCACCGATGCGGGAAGAACGGGAGCGCATCAATATCTGCGTAAACGAACCACTGGTATGACCAAAGTTGATAGGGTCTTGCCCATCGCCATAGTCTCCCCACTCTTCTTCCGCATACTGGATTTCAAATACCGACTCTTGTCCGTTCTCACCTGCCAGAGTAAAATTGTCTTCATATTTGGGACACAGAGTATATTCCCCCGACGATATGATAGAATCGCCCCATGCTTTGGCGTCCGCATAGCAATCGGCCTGCGCCTTGGTCACTTGGCTGCTCCAATAAGGCGATGCCATATAGAGATTGGTTTTCAGCAACATGGCTTGCGCCGCCCCTTGGGTAGCACGCCCTAAGTCATCATCTCCCAACCGGCTGCGCACCCACAAGTACTTGTTTGCCATTTCCAAGTCCGAGAGTATCTGCGTATAAATAGCATCCACCGAAGCACGCGGTTGCCCCCAGCGAGCCGCATCGTCAATCACATCTACGACCAACGGCACGCCCGCATAGATACGCACCAGACGGAAATAGTAATAGGCACGCAGATAATAGGCTTCGCCCAGCAGACGCTCTTTCATACTCTGCGTAAACTCCTTGTCTGTTCCGACCTCCATATTGGAGATGTACTGAATAGCCAGATTGCAACGCCCGATACCGATGTATTGAGCGCGGTAGAAATCGAGCAAAAGTGTATTCTGCGATGTGGTACGCCAGTTCTCCATATCATAAGCATCTGCCATATCAGAAGTGCTACCGCCACCTTTAAGGGCATCATCACTCACAATATCACCTATAAACCACTCCGAGCAATAGGTCTTGTTGTACTCCCACATCATCGGCACATAACACCCATTCACATTAGCCGTTGCCGCCGCTGTGGAAGTAAAATAATCCTCCAAACGCGTCGTACCCGGTTCTATCTCTGTCAGATAGTCCTTGCAGCCCGTCAGCACCGAGCAGCCTATCAACACCAACGCTATATATTGTATCTTTTTCATAATAAGTACCAATTTATTCTTCGTTCTTAATTCCTTTGTTCGTTGTTCATCACACTTTAGAACGTAGCATTCAGACCAAATGTGAATGTACGGCTCTGCGGATAGTTACCATAGTCCACACCGTCTCCCACTTCCGGGTCATATCCTGAATACTTGGTGATAGTGAACAGGTTGCTTGCCGTAACATAGAAACGCAGGCGATTGCACAGGAACTTCTGCGTGATGTTCTTAGGCAATGTATAGCCTATCTGTGCGTTCTTCAAGCGGAAATAACTACCGTCCTCAATGAAACGGGTGGAATGTTCCGTATTGGTCGGACTGCCAAGCGGGTTAGGAATAGTACCTTGGCGATTTTCCATTTCCATCCAGTTCACACCTTGGTTCAACAATGCCTCACGTACAACATCGGTGTAGCCTACCCACACATTGTCTGTCATATAAGTAGCCAAAGCGTTGCTTGTACCATCTCC
Organism: uncultured Bacteroidales bacterium; assembly: GCA_934728255.1. Taxonomy (GTDB): domain Bacteria; phylum Bacteroidota; class Bacteroidia; order Bacteroidales; family Paludibacteraceae; genus Colicola. The sequence continues at coordinate 273,969 of CAKVEC010000003.1, read as the reverse complement.
CTCCAATCGTTCACGAAGCGCATTGTAGATTTTATTGCCATACACACCTTGGAAGAACAACTGTATGTCCACGCCATAGAACTCTGCACCGAGATTCAAACCATACGTCAATTTCGGGAACGGATTGCCTATATTGGTTCTGTCGTTCTCGTCCAACTTTCCGTCACCGTTCAGGTCGGTATAGCGAGCATCACCCGCATGCACACCGATGGTACTCTCCGTGTAGGAATACAACTGCTCCAATGCCTCCTCGTCCGACTGGTAGATACCTTCATACTTATAACCCCAGAAGGAGTTGAGAGGCATACCGACATCGGTCTTGGTATGCGTACCCCACAACGGAGAACCGCCATTGACGGCCGTCAGTTCGTTGTGAATATAACTTACATTACCGCCTATATTATAGTGCACCTTAGCCACTTGGTTCTCGTGGTTGAGAGAGATTTCCACACCCTGGTTGCGGATGTTACCTACATTCTTAATCATAGAGCCGCGGTTGCCCACGTGTGCAGGAGCATTCACGTACAGGAGCGCATCCTTGGTATCACGCAGGAAATAATCCACCGTTCCGCTCAATTTGCCATTCCAGAAAGCAAAGTCCACACCGGCATCCCACTGTTGGTTGGTTTCCCACTTGCCATCGGTATTCACCTGCACCTGTACAGCGGCACCCGTGGCGGAAGTCTGACCGATACCCAGCGGATAACCGAAGAACAATTTGTTGCCGGACTCCATATTTGCTACAAACGAACTCGAAGGAATACCATCATTACCAACCTGACCGAAACCGGCACGCAGTTTCAAGTTGTCGAGCCACTCTACCTCTTTCAACCAACTTTCCTCACTCATACGCCATGCCAAAGCCACTGACGGGAAATAGCCCCATGGGTCTTTGCTGAAGCGGGAGGAAGCGTCGGCACGGAAGTTTGCGGTAATCATATAACGGTCGCCATACGAATAGAACGCACGCCCCAAGAAAGAGATACGACGAATACGCGATACACCGTCGCCAGTAGGCATTTGGTCATCGGTAGCGTTACTCAAATACCAGTTACTGGAAATCGGGTTCATAATCTGCGAACCCGAACCGCTGATACTATACGTGTTATACTCCTGCCATGTTTGTCCTGCCATGATGGAGAAATTATGCTTGCCTATTTTCTTGGCATACGTAATAGTTGTTTCTTCCAGCAACGAGCAATCCCGCTCCATAGAAGAAGTGATAGAGTTCTTCTCCGAATAGTTGTACGAAGTATACGTATTCGGGTAGGTAAAATTGCGTTCACGAATCAGCGCATAGTCCATTGAGAAACTCGGACGAATCGTCAATCCGTCAATAGGTTTGATTTCCAAATAAATATCTCCTACGGCACGTTCCGTTTTCTTTGAGGGTTCCGTATTATACACCATCTGGTATGGGTTGGTTACATTCTTGAAATTAGACCCCGCAGCATAGTGTCCTGACAAGTCTTCGCCATTTACGTTTGTACTACCCTCGGGATAATATACGGGATCCCATTGCCCCATTGCCAAAGCAGCAGAGATAACAGATGCGCCTGCGGACGAACTATTGTTCATTGCATTACGCCCGGAGGAGGTCATAAAAGACAAATGCTCGCCTACTTTCAACCACTTGCGAATCTCGTAGTCCGAGTTCAAACGAATGGTGAAGCGGTTGTAGTTACTGCCTATGATAGTACCGTCCTGCCCGAAGTAGTTGGCAGAGAGAGCATAATGTCCCTTGTCATTACCGCCGTCCACACTCAAATTATAATTGTGCATAAAGGCATTGCTATTGAATACCTCGTCCTGCCAATCGGTTTCCTGAAGCGAATAATCGAAATTGTTGGGGTAATAAACCGATTTTCCCAATTTATAGTTCTTGAGCCATGCAGAAAAGCCGTTCGTATTATAATAGGCTATCTCTTCCGCACCATTACGCATAGCACCGATACGCAACTCGGTCTCTGCCTGAGCGCGAGAGTCCATCAAGTCGAGTTTCTTCCAACGGTTTTGGAAGCCCCAATAGGCATCGAAAGTAATGTTTGGCTTTGCGCCTGTCTGTGCACCGGACTTGGTAGTAACGAGGATAACGCCGTTAGCACCACGCGAACCATATATGGCAGTAGCGGAAGCGTCTTTGAGTATCTCCATCGATTGTATGTCGTTGGGTGCGAGGAAGGAGATGTCGCTCGTAATCACACCATCGACCACGTACAGAGGGTCGTTACCACCGATAGCCGAACCGATACCGCGAATGCGGATAGTGGCCGCCTCACCGGGCTGACCGGAGTTGGTAGTAACCGTAACGCCCGCTGCACGCCCTTGAAGTGCCTGGTCGAGACCGGAAACCGGGGCTTTCATCAGTTCATCGGCTTTCACAGAAGTAACTGCGCCTGTAAGGTCTGATTTCTTCATAGTACCATATCCGATAGCAACAACCTCCTCAAGCATCACATTGTCGGGTTTGAGAGTAATGCGCATAGGAGAAGCGGTGGCTTTTAGTTCCTGAGACTTGTAGCCCATATAAGATATGAGCAGCACATCTCCGCTCTTGGCTTGGAGGGAGAAATTACCATCGAAATCGGTAATGGTACCATTGGTAGTTCCCTTAACCATCACGTTAGCACCGATAACAGGGTCGGGTTCGCCCTCTGCCATAACGACACCTGATACGGTGATAGTCTGCGCACAGAGCATAGAAGCAGAGAAAAGGATCAAACTTAAAATCGAAAATAGTTTCTGTTTCATCATCGTAGTTGATTATTGAAAAGCGGTGCAAAAGTACAGCATATTTAATAAGGAAACAAATTTTGAAAATATGTTTTATAACATAATTCATATTTTTACGAACTACACAATACTACTACATTAAAACCATAATAAACTGATAATATGCAATATAAAACAATACATCAATTTCACAACGACGATTTACACAAAGCAAATGCAATGTGTATTCGTGTAGTAGAAGAAAGAGAAAGAAAACGAAATATAGCAGACATAAAACACTGTTCCCCCGCAAGCAAAAAACTTACGAGGGAGCAGTGTTTTAGTTGAGAGATTAGAGATTAGCAACTCTCAAACTGGCGGAGGAAACGGACATCGTTCTCCGAGAAGAGACGCAGGTCTTTGACACGATATTTCAGGTTGGTGATACGTTCTACGCCCATACCGAACGCATAACCGGTATATACCTTAGAATCGATACCACACGACTCCAATACATTCGGGTCAACCATACCGCATCCGAGTATTTCCACCCATCCTGTACCTTTGCAGAACGAACATCCCTTACCGCCGCAGAGGTCGCAGGAGATGTCCATCTCGGCAGAAGGCTCCGTAAACGGGAAATAAGAGGGGCGCAGACGAATCTTGGTATCGGGACCGAACATCTCCTTGGCGAAATAGAGCAACACCTCGCGCAAATCGGCAAACGACACATTCTTATCCACATAGAGCCCCTCCACCTGGTGGAAGAAACAATGCGCACGCGCAGAGATCGCCTCGTTGCGATAGACGCGACCGGGGCAGAGAACACGGATAGGTGGTTTCTGACTTGTCATCACACGTGTCTGCACACTACTGGTATGCGAACGGAGCAGTACATCGGTCGGCTTCTGCACGCCAATTTCTTTCTCTATAAAGAAAGTATCCTGCATATCGCGTGCGGGGTGCTCGGGGGGGAAATTGAGCATACCATATACGTGCTTATCGTCCTCCACCTCAGGTCCCTCTGCAACCGTAAAGCCTATACGGGAAAAGATGTCGATAATCTCCTCACGCACCAGCGAAAGCGGATGGCGTGTCCCCAACTCAATAGGATCGGGCGTACGTGTAAGGTCGAGTTTATCCTGCTGCGCACGGGTTGCCTCAAACTGTTCACGCATCTCGTTGATGCGTGCTTCGGCTTGCTGACGGAGTTGGTTGAGTGCCTGACCGAGTTCTTTCTTTTCCTCTTTAGGCACCTCGCGGAACTCGTTGAACAATTCGGTAATCTCACCTTTCTTACTGAGATACTTGATACGCAGCGATTCCAATTCCTCGGCATTAGTTGCCTTCATATCGCCCACCTGCAGTAACAGGTTCTGTATGCGTTCTTTCATTGACATAATAACACCATTTTATAAAAAGCGCACAAAATTACGACTTTATTTTGACATACGCAAGACACCGAATATGCATACAGGCAACACTATACGAAAATATATGCAGATATGCATAAAAAAAGTGTATAATCTGAATAAAAAAGCGGCTTACTCTAAGCATAAAAGCAAATTCTTTCTCCGTCCTTTCTACGTCTTTTCTACGTAATTGGTATTAGAAAGCATACGTGTTGCATATAATGCATATTTCCAGTTATTGTCTATAGATAACTCTATACAATAAAAGAGGATGTCTAACAAGCCTAAAAAGACATCGAAAAAGCAAACAAGTCTGACGACTTGACCGCAGACGAGGCGTCCGCGTCCCCGACCATATTGTATAATTTCAAGAAAAAACGACATATAAAAGAGACCGTCTGACCAGTGTCTGGCAGTCTCTTTTATAGTACAGACCAATCTTATAATGCTACCGTTACAACCGTACCATATGCACTCTCGGCAGAAAAAGTGAGGGTGGTCAGTTCGCCGGTCTCGTCATAAGCGATGACCAAAGGCGCAGTAGCAGTGAGGTAATAGTAATGCCCGTCGGGAGTAAGCAGATAGGAGGTCTCGGCTTCACCGGAACGATAGAAATCGGCAAAGGTATCGCCTAATGCCCAGGTGCCGGAATAGATAGCATCGTATTCGCCTGCAGGAAGGGATTCGATGGCATTCTCGTCTTCCGCCTCCAAGTCGATGACCAACGTGTTGCCAACGGTATCGGTGATGGTAACGGTATGGAGCGTTACCTCATAATATGTCCAGTAGGCTTCGTTCTGCTCATCGGCTTCAATCTCTACCGATTCGGGGTGCTCGATATGGAACTCGGTTGCCTCGGTTGGTTCGCCATACCAGGCTACATCCTTGAACTCGATTTTGCCCGTATAGATGCCTTTGAGTTTACCGCCCCACGTATTGGTGTAATCAATCTCGACGGTGTACTCGTCGCCCGATTTGCTGACATTGACCTCAACAGCCGACGGCAGTTGGTTCACAGGGGTGGAGTTGTTTACCGAAGCGGCAAAAGAGTTTTCCAAGTTGATGGCAAACGGAGCCACTTCACCGCCCACGTACTTGCCGACTGCCAGCGATTGGCTGTCCACTGGAACGCAGAACTCCAACTCGAAGAACTCCCCCTCGCCTGCAAACGCACCGGCGGTGTAGTCAAACGAGAGGTTGGCCGACGAGAAAGCGACGGTCAGTTTGCGTACATCGGCGGTAGCACCGTAATAGGTATTGCCTTCGTCGTCGGTCTCCACATAGTAGTACGCATCGGCATTGGTGAGCGTCTGACGGGCGAGTAAAATCTCGTCCAAATTGCCATTTTTCTCTTGCTTGCAGCCTACGAGGCAGGCTGCAAGAACAAGAGGTAAAACCAAAATATACTTTTTCATACAGTTTGTTCGTTTGTTAGTCATACATTATTCTTCGGTTTCGGGAGTTTCGCCTTCTTCGGGGGTCTCGGTGTCATCGCCTTGCAGCGAAGCGGGGCAACCATCCGTCCACGTCCATTGCTCGGCATAAGGTCCGTACATACCATCGGCTAACGGCAGAAGGGCACTAAACGTAAACACATTGCCATTGTTAGAGAAAGTACAATAGTCCGGGTCATATCTTGAAGAATAGTAGAGTGAGTATTCGCCATCCGTTGCACCGGTAATACCCGTAAATGCCTCATAAACAAAGTACTCTCCATCTTGTGTACCGTCAAGGCTTACGGCATTGTAGTCGGCATCCAAGATGAACTTGAGGTGGTATCCCTGCTCAACCGAATAGCCGTCGCCTTCTTTCACGCCGCTACCCTCTTCGGTCTCATCGGCCGGATCGATATAGAAATAGGGGCTTACCAGACGGAAGAGCGAATCGGTTGCCTCGACGGCTTTCTCGATAGCCACATCGCCTTCTTCGTTCCAGAAACCGGAAACGAAATGTACCTTGCCGCGGCTTGCCCAGTTGTAGTCTTTCTCATAACGGATGGTAATGGCATTGCGTCCGTAGAGAGTAGCATCTTCGTCAGCAATAGCGATGGTCAGATTGGTAGAAGCACCTATCGGCAGGTTGGTTGCGTCCACGATGAGGGTGTCGAACTGCTGACCGGCGTTGAAATGGATAGTGGCAGCCACATCCAAATAGCCCTCGATATAATCCGACAGAGTAAGGGCATAGTCAGCCGCCTCAAGATAGGAAGTACGGCCGAAGATGATTGCGCTGTCGATTGCCACGTCGGCGGGTTTATAGACCACCGAGGTGTGTGTATTGTCGAAGATATAGAGCCCCTCTGATGCGGGCGAGTCGCCGCGCGTAGGTATCTCGTTGTTGCACCCCGCCAACGCGACGGCGGCAAGGGCGATATACAGATATTTTGTTTTCATTATAGTAAACTTTTAGTAATTAAACGGAAGGCGTAGCCACCTGTTGGTTGTTGTCGCTATTGCTGATGCCCCGGTTTGCCTCGATCTCCACGCTGGGGATAAGGAAGAGCAGCACGGGGTCGTTGGGTTGGATAGTATATTGCCAAGCCGCAGGCCAGTTGCTGGTAGCGAGGTTGGTGCTCTTGCGGTTGATGGTTTTCTCAAGACGGAGAATATCGAAGAACGCAAAACCTTCACCCCAGAGTTCGATACGGCGCTGGAACCAGATTTCGTCCAAGAGATTGCTCTCGGTCTGTTGGTACTGCGGGTCGCGCTCCGCGGTCAGTTGTGCGAGTGCGGCACGTGCGCCTGCTTCGTCGCCCGAGCGAGCCAAGCCTTCGGCTTTGATAAGGAGCATTTCTTCGGCACGCATCAGGATCCAATCCGCCGCAGCGGTCATAGAGGTGCTGTTGTCGTCAGCCAAGCCCCATTTGACGTTCACATACTCCATTCCGTCTCCGGCAGCGGTCTCTTTCCACCACGAGTAGGCTACATTGTCGAGGAGCGGCGAAGTTTTGTTCTCATTGAGCCACCAGCCTTTGCGCACATCGGTGTCGGAGATTTTAGCGTAGAGCATTGAAGAAATCGAACTGTAGGCACCTACGCTGGTGTAGCCCTGCGTATAGAACGAACTGACATGTCCCTGCCAGTTGACAATACCCGACGAAACGACATCGTTGCTCTCGGTGAGGATATTCGCCCACAGGACGGACGAGGCGTCCGCGGAGCAGAAAGTAGGTTTGGAGACCTCCTCACGGGTGTAGATACTTGCACCCGAGACGATGAGTGCGCTATCGGCATCGGAAGCCGCAGCCACCCAGTTCTTGAGGGCAAGGTTAGCGCGGGCACGCAGACCGAGTGCAACCGCCTGATTGACATAACCTTTGTCGGCACGATTGAAACCGGCAAGCGCACTGACCGAATAGTTGAGGTCGCGCAGCACGAGGTCATAGACCTGCTGCACGGTGGCACGGGGGTTGTTCTCCGACTGCTCCGAGGTCAGTTGCTCCGTTACGATAGGCACGCAAGGGAGGTTCTTGGTAGCGTCGCTGTAGGTGAACTGGTAGAGTTGCGCCATCTCGAGATAGCAGAACGCACGTACGGCACGTGCCTGACCGAGGTTGGCACGCAGGGTAGCGTCGGTAGCGGTGCTGTCGATACCTCCGATCACCGCATTGGCGGCACGGATAATCTTGTAGTACTCACGCCAGTGCATACGCATCTCGAGCGAAGTATAGACACGGTCGGAGTATTCGCCTGCCGAAGCAAACCAGTTGTAGCCGATATTGGGGCGCACATAGTCCTGCCCCATACAATCGCGCATAATACACATCGAAGCATATCCGAAGTCATAGTGGCGTTCCAAATCGTCTTCGCCCAAACCGGCAAAGAGTTGAATCATCTGTGCATACATTGCCGAGATGTCGGCTGCCGAAGTAGAAGGGTTCTTGCTGAACGCATCCTGTTTCTGAGATTCGGTCTTGGTAGCACCTTCGGGAGCAGTATCAAGCATACTGTCGCACGCCGCCAGACCGAAGACCAAGCCGAAAAGGGCTATATATCTTGCTATTGTTTTCATTGTTGTAGTCATTTAGAATGTAATACTGAGACCACCGGAGATGCTGCGCATGGAAGCGTAGGTATTCATACTGGAGGTGGTGTAACTCTGGCGCGGGTCGAGACCTTTGCGGGCAGAAACGAGCGCCACGTTGTCTGCGACGCCGTAGATACGCAGTTTCTCCACTTTGATCTTGCGCGTCCACTTGGCGGGCAGCGTGTAGCCGAGGGTGATATTCTGCAGGTTCAAGTAGTTCGACGAAATGAGCCAACGGTCGGAACTTGAGTTGGTGTAGAGGTCGGCTGCGTCCACACGGGGTACATCGGTGTCGGTGTTCTCGGGTGTCCACGCATTGAGAATATCGGTGTGCCAGTTCTGACCGGCAAAGGACGAGTTGCCCGAGTGCATCAACATACGATAGCCATCATCGTAGATACGTCCGCCGAGTTGGTAGGCGAAACTGACAGAGAAATCCAGTCCGTACGCATCCAAGGATGTACCGAAACCGCCATATACTTTCGGCAGAATGTCGCCCGTCTCATACTGTGTAGCGTTGGACCACACATCGGTTACGGTCAGCCCCGTTACATTGCCTTCCGCGTCCGTGATGTCCTGATACCAGAGCGATTTGCCCGTACTGGGGTCAACGCCTGCATATTTACGGAGATAGAAATTGTAGAGGCTCTCGCCCTCCTTATATATATAGTTGCCGCTAATCCACTGACCGTTCAACTCGGGGGAGAGTTGGAGAATCTTATTCTTGAAATAGGTCATATTGGCGAAGATCGTCCACGTTACGTTTTTGGTGCGGACGGGTACACCGTGCAACTCAAGGTCGAGACCGGCGTTGCTGACCGAACCGATATTAACCGGCAGCGTACTATAGCCCAGCGATGAGGGTACGGGTTTGTAGTAGAGCATATCCACCGTGCGGCGTTGGAAGCCCTCGATAGTACCGCTCAACCGCTCATCGAAGATGGCAAAGTCGATACCTGCATTCAGATTGTAGGAGGTCTCCCACGTGATGTCATTGTTGCCTTTGTAGGTCAGCGTGGTGGCAAAAGCACCATTGTTCTCGCTCACTTCGTACTGGTCGGTATAGAGGTAATAGTTCACCTTGCCGTCGCCGGTAAGCAGGTTGTCGTTACCCTGCGCACCGTAACTGACTTTCAGTTTCAGCAGGTTGACCACATCCTTTGCCGGTTCCATCCACGACTCGGAGTTGATGTCCCATGCGGCACCCACCGACCAGAAGTTACCCCAGCGATGCTCTTTGGCGAAACGCGAAGAAGCGTCGCGACGGTAGGAAGCCGAGAAATAGTACTTGCTGTCGTAATCATATTTGGCTTGCGCCAGAATACCCTGCGTAGCGTAGTGGTGGGTAAGCGAGCCCGTCAGCGGGGAGAGAATGGCATTGCTCACCTCGGCGATGTCGGGCGAGAAGAGTTTGGTCTTCTGTCCATAAACAGCGGACTCGGTATATTGATAGTTCTCGTAACCGAGCAGCAAATCCACATTGTGGAGACCGGCAAAACGGTTGTTGTAGGTGAGCATATACTGCTGGTTGACTGTCAGATAGCGGTCGGACTCCACATACGCAAGACCGCCCGAGGTGGCATACTGACCATAGTAGGGGTTGGTGGTCTGCTGGTAGCGGCTGCTGAAATAGTTGACACCCACATTGGCGGTAGCCTTCAAGCCCTTGTAGAACTCAATGGTGGCGTACCACTTGCCGGTAAACATATCGTTGGTGTATTTCGACTTGTCGAGTGCAATAGCCGAAGCGGGGTTCGACTGGCTCATAAACGGACGCTGCGTACCCGCTGCCACGGAAACACCGTCACCATAGTCGTACATCGTATAGCCGTTGGCATCGTGTGCGATAGAGCCATCGGCATTACGGATATAAAGCGGGTAAACAGGTGCCATAAAATTGCTGACAAAGAAGAGGTTGCCCGACGAAGAAGCCGCATCGTCGCTTGTCTGGTCGGTCGGGTACTTCTGATCGGCGTGGGCATAACTCATCGCAGTACCAATCTTGAGCCATTTCTTGGCTTGGTAGTCCACATTCACACGGGAAGTGAAACGCTGATAGTCAGAGTTCTCAATAATACCGGAGTCGTCGAGATAGCCTGCAGAAGCAAAGTAGTTGATTTTGTCAGTGGAACCGGAAACGCTGAGGTTGTACTCCTGACGAAGGTTGTTGGAATTGAACAATTCGCCATACCAACTGTCGGGCAGATAGTAGTTGCTGCCGTCGTTGTAACCGAGGGTAGCATTGGGGTTCAGTTTGCCGTTGCGACCTATAAGGCGTTGCCCGCTCGGCACCGTATATACCTGATAGCCGAGACCGCCGTTTTTGGGGTCAAGCAGGTAGGTGTTGGCGTACTCGTGCGAGTAAGCCGACGATTGTCCTGCGAGGTACTGGCTGTTGTACAAGCCCTGATAGAAAGTCTCGTAGTACATAGCGGGGTCGGTCATAACCGAGTAGGTAGGCACCTCGCGCGAGTTGCTACCCCACTTGGCATCTATGGTAATCTGTGCATCCTGCGTATTACCGCGGCGGGTAGTGATCAACACTACGCCGTTGGCACCGCGCGCACCATAGAGGGCGTTGCTGGCAGCGTCTTTGAGAACAGTAATGGACTCGATATCATTATTGTTGAGCGTGGCAATCGTGTTGTCGTCTGCAGGCACACCATCCACCACGTAGAGCGGGGAGTTGTCGGCATTCATAGAGCCGATACCGCGGATACGTATTTTCGTTACGGCACCCGGTGCACCGTCGGTGCTGACACCCTGGACACCCGCCACCTGCCCGCTGAGCGAGTTGGTAACGTTGCTCGTCTGGCGTTTGACGATGTCGTCGCTCTTCACGACCGAAGCCGACCCCGTGAACGATTTCTTGGTGGTTGTACCGAAGGCGACGACCATCACCTCGTCCAACTCGGAAGTGTTCTCGGAAAGCACAATCTTCAAGTCTTGCGCCACCGGTACCTCCACCGTCTGCATACCGATGAACGACACTACGAGTATGCCTCCTTTGTCGGCAATGATTGAAAACTTACCATCGAAATCCGTGATGGTACCCTGCGTCGTACCTTTCACTTGCACGGAGGCACCTATCACAGGTTCGCCGTCCGCTTCGCTAAGTACGACTCCGTTGAATGTCTGCAACTGCGCAAAGGCGAGACCGATGCTTACGAAGCAGGCAGACATAAGGAGCAAAATCCTTTTCATACCTTACATAAAATTAGTTAATACCTCGGAATTCCCCGCCCCTCAACGGGCGATAAAATCCCCTTAAATTTTGTTTATACTGAAATTGGGCGCAAAAGTACAGCAAACAATTCACATACGCAAATTTTATATGACAAAAAGTTATTTTAAGGCGCATTTTTATTACACTTTGCATATTTATGCACGAAAATACATTCATTTTGCTGCATAAATATGCATCAATTGTATAGTTTTGGTAGGAAGTATGTATTGGCGACTGATAGCGGCGCGTGCTGCACACAAAGCGGTGCTTTGCGCCACTACCAGTCGAAAAGAGTGTTATCCTATAAAGAATCACCTACTAATCACCTACTCTTGATAGCATAAAGGTAAACGGAAGGTAATGGGGCGAATAGGGCTAACGAGACGAATAGGATCAATAGGACCTATAAGACTAATAAAATTTTTAAGGAAAGATGCCGAGAAGCGAAGAAAAGCAGTTTGGCACAAAGTTTGCATAACGATTAACGGGCAATCGAAAGTACCCGAAAGTTGATTGCGCAGCAAAGCATTCCATTTATTTTTTTGAAAAAAAATTCAATATCAAAATACAACTATGCAAACTACCGTAGATATTCGCGAACTGCAAGAGCGCATTGAGCGCGAGAGTTCGTTTGTAGATGCCCTGACGCTGGGTATGAACCAAGTGATTGTAGGGCAGAAACATCTTGTAGAAAGCCTGCTGATTGGTCTGCTGAGCGACGGACATATTCTGTTGGAGGGTGTACCCGGTTTGGCAAAAACGCTGGCTATCAAAACATTGGCAGACTTGATAAAAGCCTATTTCTCGCGTATTCAGTTTACCCCCGACCTGTTGCCTGCCGATGTACTCGGTACACAAATCTACTCGCAGAAGACGGAGGAGTTTCATATAAAGAAAGGTCCGATCTTTGCCAATTTCGTATTGGCGGACGAAATTAACCGTGCACCGGCGAAGGTGCAGTCGGCATTGCTTGAGGCGATGCAGGAGCGTCAGATAACGATAGGCGAGGAAACGTTCAAGTTGGACGACCCGTTCCTCGTATTGGCTACACAAAACCCAATAGAGCAAGAGGGTACGTATCCGCTACCCGAAGCGCAGACTGACCGTTTTATGCTGAAAGTGGTGATTGGTTATCCGAAGAAAGAGGAAGAGCAGCAGATTATCCGCCAGAACATCTCGGGCGAGAAGAAGCAGGTGCTGCCTATACTTTCGACAGAGGATATACGCAAAGCACGCAACGTAGTGAACGAAGTATATTTAGACGAAAAAATAGAGAAATATATTGTGGATATTGTGTTTGCAACACGTAATCCGGAGGAATACGGGCTGCAAGACCTGAAGACGATGATACAGTTCGGCGGTTCGCCCCGTGCAAGCATCAATCTGGCGCGTGCCGCACGTGCGTATGCTTTCATCCACCGTCGCGGATATGTCATTCCCGAGGATGTGCGTGCCGTATGCTACGACGTACTGCGCCACCGTATCGGCTTGACCTATGAGGCAGAGGCAAACAACGTAAGCACAGAGGACGTGATTACCGAGGTGCTGAATGCTGTGCAAGTGCCGTAAATCGAAAACGCAGATCGTTTTCGATTTAGACCGCCTGCGGCTGTTAGAGGTTAGAAGTTAGACCGCTGACGCTGTTAGAGGTTAGAAGTTAGACCGCTGACGCTGTTAGAGGTTAGATATTTAGAGATTCTTTAATTACGCATTATGCATTGCGCATTATGCATTGAATAAATGACTTCAGAAGAACTACTACAACGGGTACGGAAGATAGAGATTAAGACGCACGGTCTTAGTCGGAACATCTTTGCGGGTGAGTACCACTCGCAGTTCAAGGGGCGCGGTATGGCGTTCTCTGAGGTGCGCGAGTACCAGCCGGGAGACGATGTGCGTTCGATAGACTGGAATGTTACGGCACGGCTGAACAAACCCTATATAAAGGTGTTTGAAGAGGAGCGCGAACTGACGGTGATGCTGCTGGTGGACGTGAGTGGGAGCCGCAATTTCGGTACACAGACGCAGATGAAGCGCGATATGATGGCGGAAGTAGCGGCTACGCTGGCATTCTCGACCATAGAGAACAATGACAAAGTGGGCGTGATATTTTTCTCGGACAAGATAGAGAAATTTATCCCTGCGAAGAAGGGCAAGTCGCACGTGCTGCATATCATCCGCGAACTGCTGTCGTTTGAGCCGACCTCGACGGGGACGGACATCAACGGGGCGTTGCACTATTTTGCGAATGCGCAGAAACGCCGCTGTACGGCTTTCCTGATCAGCGACTGTCAAGACCCTGCTTTTGCTACCGTACCCGATAAGAAAGCGGGAGCGACCCCACTCGTGATTGCTTCGCACAAGCACGATCTGAACGTGATACAGATATATGACCGCCGTGATGCGGAACTTCCTGATATGGGGCTGCTGAAAGTGAAAGACGCAGAGACAGGTGAGCGCATATGGATAGACACCACACCGGCAAGCGTGCGCAACAACTACGCCGAAGCGTGGCGCAAGCAGCAGGAGAACCTGCAGACGCTCTACACGAAAGCGGGCATCAACAGCATCAGCATACGCACAGACGAGGACTACGTAAGAGCGTTGATGAGGCTGTTTAAGATGTAGAAATTAGATGTTAGACCGCTGCGCTGTTGGATGTTAGAGGTTGGAATGGTTGCAATTCATAATTCATAATTCATAATTAACAAGGATGAACCTTTTATTAGCCATAGTGGTTTCAGCCGCACTTGATTCGACGACTATCTTCATCGGCGACCAGACAGACTTGCACCTGCAAGCCACGCTGAATGCCGGTGAGCAGGTTGCCCTACCCGCTTACGGCGAGACCCTGATGCCCGAGGTAGAGATAGTCGATCGCACCATAGCCGACACGACTACACTATCCGACGGGCGCATACAAGTAAATCAGTATCTGACACTTACATCGTTTAAGGATTCGCTTTTCTATATTGCTCCGCAGCCGTTTGTGAGCGGCGAAGATACAATATGGAGTGAGCCGTTGTCGCTCAATGTGGTGCAGCCGTTTGAAGTGGATACCACGCTTGCCATCACCGATATCAAGGATATACAGAAAGCCCCGATATGGTGGTGGGGAATCATCCGTTGGATACTATTGGCACTGCTGATTATCGGATTAGGGGTAGGTATTTACTATTTAGTGCGCTATATCCGAAAGCACAAAACGGGTACAGTCGAAGAGGAGAAACAAGAGCCGTTGCGCCCTGCAGAAGAAGTGGCTTTGGAGAAACTGGACGAGATAAAAGCCGAGAAGATTTGGCAGGACGGCAAAGTGAAAGAGTATCACACAGAGTTGACCGATGTCATCCGTGAATATATCTCGCGCCGCTACGAGGTATCGAGTACGGAAAAGACGAGCGATGAGACATTGCAGGAACTGAAGCCGCTGATGAAGGAACAAAAAGATCTGTTTGAGCGTTTGCGCAAGATGCTGTCGCTTGCCGATTTAGTCAAATTCGCCAAATGGACGGCTACCCCCGATGAGAACGAGAGCGCACTGAAGACCGCCTATGATTTCGTCAAGGAGACGACACCACAGGAAATCCCCGCGGAGGAGAAGGCATCCACTGCAAACGAATGAAAGAACATATAATTTCCATATAATTAAACCATTAATTATATACTACAATTACGATAGATTATGACTTTTGCAAGTCCAGCATATTTATTTCTGCTTCTGCTGTTGATACCTGTTGTTGGGTGGTATATCTACGAACTGCGCAAGGCAGATGCCAGTTTGCAGATGTCCGACACACAGGTGCTAAAAAAACAGCCGAGGTCAGCACGCGTGTATCTGCTGCACGTGCCGTTTGTACTACGGGTGGCGTGTATCACACTGCTTTCGGTAGCCTTGGCACGCCCGCAACTGACCAACCGCTGGTCGTCGGAATCGACCGAGGGTATCGACATTATGATGGCACTCGATATATCGGGTACTATGCAGGCGGAAGACCTGAAGCCGAACCGCTTGGAGGCCGCCAAACAAGTAGCATCGGATTTCGTCATCGCCCGCCCCAACGACCAAATCGGTCTGGTGGTGTTCGCCGGTGAGAGTTTTACGCAATGCCCACTGACCACCGACCACGCAGTACTGATCAACCTGTTCAAATCGGTGAAATTCGGTATGATAGAGGACGGTACCGCCATCGGCTTGGGTTTGGCGAATGCGGTGAACCGAATGAAAGACTCGAAGACCAAATCGAAGGTGATTATTCTGCTGACAGACGGTAGCAACAACCGCGGCGAGATTGACCCGCAAACGGCAGCCGAGATAGCGAAGACCTACGGCATACGCGTGTATGCGATCGGCGTAGGCTCACACGGGCAGGCACGCGTACCCGTACAAACGCCCGTAGGCGTACAATATATGATGATGGACAGCGAGTTCGACGAAAGCACATTGCAGCGCATAGCCAGCACAACCGGCGGACAGTATTTCCGTGCGACGGACAACTCGAGCCTAAAATCAATATATGAGCAGATTGACCAGTTGGAGAAGACCAAACTGCGCGTACGCGAGTATGCCAAACATACCGACATCTTCCCGCCGTTCCTTTTGGCTGCGCTGCTCTGCCTAATTGCGGAAATCATCCTGCGCTATTTTGTGCTGCGCACCGTAACCAATTAGAACAATGGACAATGGACAAAGAACAATGAACAATGAACAATGAATGTTAATTGTTAATTATTACCTGTTAATTCAATATGTTTCGTTTTGCAAATATAGAAATGCTTTGGATGCTGGCAGTGGTGCCGGTATTCATCGGGCTATATATATGGTACACCCGCCGCAAACGCCGTCAGTTGGCTGAGTTCGGCGACCCTGCATTGGTGAGCGAACTGATGCCCAATGCCTCGCGGGTACGACCGAATGTGAAGTTCTCCATCCTAATGGTGGCGTTGATACTGCTGATTGTGGCTGCTGCGCGTCCGCAATACGGACAACGCGAACAGACCGTGAAACGGCAAGGAATAGAGGCGATCATCGCTTTAGACATATCCAACTCGATGCTGGCTGAGGACGTGGCTCCGTGCCGTCTGGACCGCGCCAAACAGATGCTGAGCAAGATGATTGACCAGATGGTGGACGACAAAGTGGGACTGGTGGTTTTTGCGGGCGAGGCATACACCCAGTTACCCATCACGTGCGACTACGTATCGGCAAAGATGTTCCTCAACAGCATCACCCCCGATCTCATCAAGACGCAGGGAACGGCTATCGGTGCGGCACTCAACACCGCCATTCAATCGTTTGGCAGCGAGGAGACGGATGCCAGTCGTGCCATTATCCTGATTACCGACGGTGAGAACCACGAGGACGATGCCGCTGCCGTGGCTGCAAAGGCTAAGGAATTGGGCATCAAAGTGATGGTAGTAGGTATCGGCAAGCCCGAAGGTTCGCCTATACCCATCCCCGGCACCAACAATTTCCGCAAAGACCGACAGGGCAATGTGGTGGTGAGCCGTCTGAACGAGGATATGTGCCGCGAGATTGCCAAAGCGGGCAACGGCATCTATGTACGCTGCGACAACACCAACACCGCAATGCGTGCACTACAAAAAGAGATTGATACTCTGGCTACTACCGAAATCGAGACCAAGGTCTATACCGAATACAACGAACAATTCCAGTCGTTTGTATTGGTAGCATTGCTGCTTCTCGCAATAGATTTCTTTATCTTCAACCGCAAAAACAAATCGCTCACCCGTTTGGACATCTTCAACGAAGAGAAAAAGACGAAATGATATGAAACGCATATTTTTGATATTCAATGTATTACTCTGTGCAGCAGGGGCTTTTGCACAACAGGAAGCCCCCGATGTACGCAGAGGCAACAAACAATACAACAAGCAGGATTTCACTGCTGCTGAAGTGGACTACCGCCGCGGATTGGAGAAAAACCCCAACTCCTTTGAGGGGCACTACAACTTAGGCAATGCGCTTTTCAAACAAGACAAGTACCCCGAGGCACAAGCCGAGTATCAAAAAGCCGCACAACTGCTTGACAGCAAACAAGACAAGAAACAACTTGCCGAGAGTTACCACAACCTCGGCAATGCCTATTTTGCACAACAGCAATACGACAAAGCCATTGCGGCTTACCAACAGTCGCTCCGCAACAACCCGAAAGATAACGACACACGTTACAACCTGGTAAAGGCTATGCAAATGCTCCAAGAACAGCAGCAACAAAATCAAGACCAAAACAAAGATCAGAATCAAGACCAACAACAGAATCAACAGGATCAGCAACAGCAGCAAGACCAACAGAACGAGCAGAATCAAGACCAACAAGAGCAACAGCAACAACAGCAGGAACAACAAGACCAACAGGACGATTCCAAAATGAACAAAGAGACTGCCGAGCAAATACTGCAGGCTTTGGAACAGGACGAACAGGAGACACAAGAGAAACTGCAACGCCAGCAGGGGCAGAAACGCCGCGTAGAGAAAGACTGGTAATCCGAGACAAAGAACAATGAACAATGAACAATGAACAATGAAGCATAAAACAAAGATATTGTGTGTATTACAATGCCTTCTGTGCATTGTGGCAGGGACTGTATGGGCAGACGATGTGGTATTCCGTGCCACCGCCCCATCGCAGGTAATTGTCGGCAAACCGTTCCAACTCACCTATTCGGTCAACCAGCGCAGCAAAGACTTGCGTGCCCCTGAGATGCCCGACTTTGATGTCCTGGCAGGACCGTACACCTCCACTTCCAGTTCAACCTCGTTTGTCAACGGCAAACGCACTTCGTCGTTCTCGCAGACCTACACCTATACCCTGATGGCGCAACGCGAAGGTACGTTCACCATTGCCCCTGCGAGCATACGGGTCAGCGGCAGCGAATATACCTCCAACGGCGTACGTATCACCGTCTTGCCTGAAGACGAACAGCCGCAGCAGACTCAACAGCCGAGCCGTCAGACCGGTGCGCAACAGACGCAACAGAGCAGCAACTCGGGCAACGTAAGCAGTGAGAACCTGTTTATCCGCACCATCGTGAGCAAAACGCGCGTGCACGAACAGGAAGCCATACTCCTGAGTTACAAACTCTATTTCGCAGGCGTGGACGTGGCGCAGTTCACCAACAACACGAAGATACCCGAGTTCACCGGTTTCCTCAAACAAGACCTTGAGCAGGGCGAGATACAGACCGAACTGGAGCATTACAACGGGCGCAACTACCAGACCGCCACACTCTACCGCACTCTACTCTATCCGCAGCACTCAGGCGACATCAAGATTGACCCCGCTTCGTTTGAGGCAGTGCTTCGTGTGCAGACCCGTGCGCAGGTACGTAGTATCTTCGACGATTTCTTTGGCACATACACCAACGTAACCCGTGCTATCACTGCCCCGAGCGTAACCGTCCACGTGGACGCATTGCCTGGCGGCAAACCCGCAAGTTTCTCGGGCGGTGTCGGACATTTCACGCTAACGCCGTCGATCTCGCAAACCGAGTTGCAGACCAACGATGCCGTTACTATCCGCCTCGACATCACGGGTACGGGCAATATGAAACTGCTCAAAACGCCTGCCGTCGATTGGCCGGAGGGCTTTGAGCCGTACGACCCGAAAGTGACCAACAATTTCAAGACCACCACTGCGGGCGTTAGCGGCACCAAATCGATTGAGTACCTGGCTATTCCGCGTGCATCGGGCGACTACACCATCCCCGCCGTTACGTTCTCGTATTTCGATACGCAGGACGATGCCTACAAGACGCTCTCCACCCCCGAATATACCATTCACGTAAAAAAAGGTGCCAACGAGCAAAGCAATAATACAGTGGTGAACAACTATGTCAACAAGGAGGACATCAAGCAGTTAGGCTCCGACATACGCTATATTAACACCGCAGTACCGACCTTGCAGCCAAAGCGCACGGCATTGGTGGAATATGGCAGCCTCACTTTCTGGTTGCTCTATATCGTTCCGCTCTGCGTGGCATTGCTCGTGTTTGTGATTTTCCGCAAGCAGATCAAGGAGAATGCCGACATCACACGCGTACGCTACAAACACGCTAACAAAGTGGCACAGAAACGCCTGAAGAAAGCCGGCAAACTGCTCAAAGAAAATCAGAAAGAAGCATTCTACGAGGAAATAGAGCGTGCCGCATGGACATACCTCAGCGACCGTCTGTCTATCCCGACTGCCGACCTCAACAAGGACAATATAGCGTCTATCTTGCGTGAAAAAGGTGTTGGCGAAGACTTGATTAAGGAGGTGAACAACGTCCTCTCTACTGCGGAGTTTGCCCGCTACGCACCATCGTCCGACCACACTATGGACGACCTCTACAAAGCAACAAGCCGTCTTATTGACCAACTGGAAGAACAGAAACTATAAATTTTCTAAAACACGAATGCCTGTCTCCACCTTTCCGCCCATTGTGAAAACGTTGGTGGATGCTTATAGGATAGTTATAGGATGGAAGGTGGTTGTACCGACCCAAAGATTATATTGTTTTAACATTCAAACGAATATGAAGCGATTTTTCACTATATGTATCATTGCCTTTTGCACATGGTGTGTGTCCCTTTCGGCAACTGCACAAACGGTTTTTGAGGCAGCGAATGAGCAGTACGCGGCAGGTAACTATGCCGATGCGGCGGCTCTCTATCAAACACTTATTGACGAGGCGGGAACGGGCGTAAGCAAGGACTATGCCGTAGTCTATTACAACCTCGGCAATGCCCATTTCAAACAAGGCGAATTGGCACAATCCATTCTTGCCTATGAGCGGGCTTTACGATTGCGTCCGACTTACTCCGATGCCAAATACAACTTGGAATTTGCCCAATCGCGTATCACGGACAATATCACCGACACGCAAGCGTTCTTTATCAGCAACTGGGTGCGCTCGCTGCGTAATCTGCTCACGGAGCAAACGTGGATGTGGCTGTCTGTCTCGCTGTTTTTCATCAGTTTGGTAGGGTTGCTGCTGTTCCTGCTCTGCCGTACCACATGGCTGCGCAAGACGGCTTTCCATACTGTATGGGTATTGCTGCTTGTAGCCATTCTCAGCGGCGTGAATGCCGGTTCGCTCCACCGCCGCGATACCCTCCGCGAAGAGGCGATTATCACACAAGGCGTGGTCAATGCCAAGTCGTCGCCCGACCGGTCGGGTACAGACCTATTCACTCTCCACGAGGGTACCAAAGTGGACATCCGCGAGACACTCGGCGAGTGGTGTAATATCCGTGTGGGAAACAACCAAGGCTGGATTCGTCTCTCCAACCTCGAACGCATTTGATTGAAAAACAAATACAAAAAACAGGCTACTCCGTTGGGGGCAGCCTGTTTTTGTATAGAAAAGGTTTATTGCAGGTACTTTTGTCCGTTTCGGATAACGATACCACGGTATGCAGGCGAAACCGGCAGACCAAGCAAGTTATAAGAAGGGGCAGCACTTCGCACCTCTGTTGCATCCGGCAAGGCTGTGCTCAAGCGGGCTGCGGCTTCGCTCCACGTGGTGGCTACACGGATGCCGTCAATAACTAACCACGAATTAGCGTCATAAGCACGGAGAACGATATTTTGCGGACAGATGTCGGGGGCTTGAGCATCGGTGAGCGGACCAATAAGCGGCGTTGCAGGTTCATCGGAAGGCATTGTATCAAAAGCATAGAGTGAAACTGCATCGTTGTGATCCCCCTTGTTAATAGTATATTTGAGCACTACGAGGTAGGTTTGCTGTCCGTCCAACTGCATTGTATCGTCATATACGGCATCGGCTGTTTTGTAGAACCGCAGCCCTAAATAACCCTCTGCAGACATATGGATACGTCCTACATAGTTGTAGGTCGCAGTGGAATAGGCATCGCGCAACGAGAAAAACCAGCCCGCTTTGGCGACAATAGCAGGTTGGAACATAAATGCTACATACAAAGCACCTTCGTTTACCTCCGTAAAAGAATGGTGCGGTTGATACTGCCCGCTTTGACCATTAAGCAGAGCGGCATTACCAACACCCGACATCGCATAGCCGGCAAACTCCAGTCCGTTGGTTATGTCTATATTTGATGCACCGTCATATGGTGTAAACCAGTCATTGTTTCCCTCAACCGGTTTACCAATCCTGGTAGTAAAATCTTCCGTAAACAGCACATCGGCAAGGACGGTTGCCGAAACAACCAGTGCACAGAGGAGAACTATTTGTTTCTTCATAAATCTTAGTTAATTCAGGTCGTAACCGTAGTGTTTGAGGCGGGATTGGTTGCTGCGCCAATCTTTGTCCACCTTGACGAATAGTTGCAGGAAGACCGGTTTTTGGAAAAATTCCTCTATCTCGGTGCGTGCCATAGTGCCGACGCGTTTGAGAGCAGTGCCTGCCTTGCCGATGATAATACCCTTTTGGCTGTCTCGCTCCACATATATCACCGCACTGATGCGTATCAGCCCCTTGGGGTGTTGCGGCGAGGGTTCTTCGTCTTTGAACGACTCCACTTCCACCTCTACCGAATAGGGTATCTCCTTATCGTAGGAAAGCAAGATTTTCTCACGAATGATCTCGTCCACGAAGAACCGTGCGGGCTTGTCGGTGAGTTGATCTTTGGGGAAGAATGGCGGACATTCGGGTAGGGCATCACGGATAGCGTCGAAGAGTTGTGCTACGCCAAAACGCTCCTTCGCGGAGATGGGGAATATCGTGGCTTCCGGCAATTGGCTGTGCCAGAACTCCACCAACCGCTCCAATGTGTCCTGTGTGGTAAGGTCTATCTTATTGATTACCAAGAATACACGGCATTTGCCCGGCTGCGCAGCCATCTTTTTCACCTTATTGAGAAAATCGGCATTTTTCTCCACATTGTCCTGCACATCGGTTACATAAAGCAGTACATCGGCGTCCAGCAATGCAGAGCGCGAAAACTCAAGCATCTGCTCCTGCAACTTATAATTAGGATGGAGGACACCGGGAGTATCGGAATAGACCATTTGGAAATCCTCGCCATTGACGATACCCATAATTCGATGACGTGTGGTTTGCGCCTTGGAGGTGATTATCGACAAACGCTCACCCACCAGGGCGTTCATCAGTGTGGACTTCCCCACATTGGGGTTACCCACTATATTTACGAAACCTGCTTTGTGCATAATTGTCAGAGATAATATGAATAAAGAGGGCGTATGTACCGGAAAAACAATACATAGCCCTCTTTATTTATGGTTGAAACTTAGAATATATTGAGGTCGTCCAACGAGGTAAACAATTTAGACGGCGAGAGCTTGGTAACCTTGCAGTCCAACTTTGTCTGAAGTGCTTTCAAGTCAATTTTCTTCGGGTCTCCCATCAGAATGATTGTTACCGGTTTGCCTTGGATATTTTCTTTATAGAACGATTCTATATCCTCGTAGGTCAGGTTGTCCACTTTATCTGCATTCACACGTGCCGGATCATCGGTGTAGCCGAGGCGTGTCCAATACTCGAAAGTATATGCTTTGTTACGCATCGATGGCTTGGCAGTCTGCTGTGCTTGTTTGAGAGCAGCACGGACGGCATTCATCTTTGACGAATCATTCGGCATCTCGTTGAGCAGATCCATATAGACGTTGACTGCGTCTGCCACCTTATCCGACTGCGTTCCTACGTAACCGATAAAACAACTATTCTTGCCGGGAAGGATTGGTGTTGACCAATTGCCATAAGCCGAATAGGCCAACGACCGTTTCACACGTATTTCATTCATCACCAAACCTGTAAATCCACCGGAGAAATACTGATTGAATGCATCCGATACAACATCATCAGCAATGCTGTATGGCTTGCCACTAATATAGAAATACAGGTCAGCCTGCTGTACATTGCTATTCGGCAGGAATAGTATCGTCGGCTTATCGTATGATTTGCGCTCTTTCACCACAGGCGACTCTGAAGGCTGCATTCCCTCCGTCAGAGGCAGATGGGCGGCCAACTGCTCCTGCGTCAGCGTTCCGCAATAGAAGATATCCAGTGCATACGTGCGCGCTGAAGCAATGAGCGATTGTACTTTCCCACCGTTCAATTCCCACACGTCTGCAAAAGGAACCTCGTCAAGATAGTCCGATTTGTCCCCATACATAGCATATTGCAGCAATGCCGATTTTTGGACGGCCGTACGTTTTTGCCGGGTATAGCGCGAATAGAACTCCGAGCCTTTCAAATTGTCCAACTGCTTGGTATCAAGATACGGCATCAGGATCTGTCGATTAATCAGATTCATCACCTCACCGAGGTTCTGATCCTCACCCGTGATAGAGATTGTAAAGTAACTGTCAGAGCAACTATACGACACATCGGCTCCTAACTCAGAAAGTTGCACCTTAAAGTCCTTACCTTCAGTCTTTGGCAATACACCGGCATTATTCATCAATGCGGCAGCCCATGGCAGCAGAGGCAGTTTATGTTCCCCTACACCATAACGCAATGTGAGAGAGAAAATATCGTTTTTCGTGTTTGGCGTATAGTGCAGTTTCACATTTTCGCCCAATGATGCGATCTGAACATCGGCAAAGTTGTTGAAAGTCTGCTTCAGTTCGCCTTTGGGGAGTTGCATAAACTCATCCACATATGCCGAGTGCGCATCCTTAACAGGATCAAGCGGTTTGATCTGCGGTTTGGGCAACGTCTTGGATTTCACAGTTCCTTCGTCAAAGGAGAGAGTCATAAAACTTGCATCAAAGTATTTCTTTGCCACACGTACAATTTCATCTTTGGTCAGGGCTTGTATCTTTGCATTGGCAGTAAAGATATCATCTGTCGGTTTGCCATAGGTGAAACAATCGACGAGTTGCGCCATCTTGGAAGAAGAACGCTCGGATGACAATTTATCCGCTTGATCATACATACGCTTGACCGAAGCAATCAGTTCGTCAGAGATCTCGCCATGAATCAGTTTGTTAATCTCGTTAAACACAATGTTCTGCGTTGCCTTGTCCGATTCAAACATTTGCTGATTGGCATCGTAGTATGGCACAGCCTCAATAATGATACGTCCGGTGTTGCGACGCGAATCGTTGTAAGCCGACACTCCCTGCACATCACCATTAATGTTCAGTTTGTCAAGAAGACCGGTCTGCCCATTGGTGAGCAAAGCCACTACAAAACCCAAGACATCCTCGTCCGGATCACCTTCTTTAACACCTTGGAACACCCACGCAATCTGCGGGTTATACCCCATCTTGTAGTGTTTGGAACCAGCCATAGCAGGGTCTTGATAGGTTGGACGCGCAGGCAGTTCCTTGGGTTGGAGACGCGAGAAAGTTGCTTCTATCATTGGTTTGGTGCTCTCGGTATCGAAATCACCAACCAGTATAAGTGCCATATTATTAGGCACATACCACGTATTGTAAAAGTCTATCAGTTTACTCAGACGCGGGTTCTTCAAATGCTCCGGTTTACCGATCACATTGCGTTCATAGGGTGAACCGGCATAAATATCCTCAAAGAGTTTGTTCGATACCTGCGACGACGGCTCATTGGCGTACATATTATACTCCTCAAATACGTTTTCCAATTCGGCCTGGAAGGTACGAAATACGGGGTTGATAAAACGATCAGAGAACAGAGTGAGCCAACGGTACATCTCCACTGCGGGGAACGAGTTGTGGTAGCAGGTTACATCATAACTGGTGTAGGCATTGACGCCCTCGGCACCTATCAGATCCATCATATTGAAGAAATCTTCGGTAGAGGAAATCTTTGCCTCGCGCATAGACACTTCGTTGATTTGGGTAGCCAGTTGCGCACGCAGTTTCTCGTCGGTGGTCTCGGAGTATTGGTCGTACAAAGCAATGATAGAGTCGTACATCGGTTTCTCTTTTTCCCAATCGAGAGCACCGATGCGCTGCGTACCCTTGAAAAGCATATGCTCCAGATAGTGCGCCAATCCTGTATATTCACTCGGCTCATCCACAGCACCCGCGCGCACCACTACATAACCGGTAACATCCGGTTGGTCATGATCTTCCCACAGAAGCACAGTAAGTCCGTTGTCCAATTTGTACTCGCTCAATCCCTCACGAGATAAAGCGAATGTGGCTGTCAATCCTATCGTAAGGAACAGCGTTGATAGAAATAGTTTTTTCATCCAAATTATATTTTGACCTTAGTATTAATCATCTTGTTACAAACAATGTGCCAAATCAAGCCTTACCACTCTAATAGCACCTTGCCGCATTGCCCGCTTACCATCACATCGAAGCCCTTTTGGAAGTCGTCGAACTTGAAGTGGTGGGTAATCACCGGACTGAGGTCGAGCCCGCCCAGCAGCATCTGCTCCATCTGGTACCATGTCTCCCACATACGGCGGCCCGTGATACCCTTGATAGTCAGCGCATTGAATATCACGTCCGACCAGTTAACCTGCGTATTCGATGGCAGAATACCGAGTTGCGCGATGTTCGAACCTTTGTACATATGCTGTATCATATCGTTGAACGCCGACGGCGCACCCGACATCTCAAGTCCCACATCGAAACCGCGGATACCGAGTTGCTTCATAGCGTCCTCTACAGTCTCCCCCTTCGAGCCATCTACTGTCAGCGTCGCACCCATCTTCTTGGCTATCTCCAAGCGCAGCGGATTGATGTCGGTCACCACCACATGTTTCGCCCCCGCGTAGCGGCATATACCCGCCGCCATAGTACCGATCAGACCGGCACCCGTAATCAGCACATCCTCGCCCAAGAGTGGGAATGCCAATGCCGTATGCGTGGCATTGCCGAACGGGTCCATAATCGCCGCGAAGTCATCGGGTATGGCGGGGTTAAGGTGTACGATGTTTGACTCGGGAATCGTAACATATTCCGCAAAAGCACCGTCTTTGCCGAATATACCCACCGACAGGCTGTTCTCGCATACATGCCCCATTCCGCGGCGGCAGTTGCGGCAATGCCCGCAGACAATATGCCCCTCGGCGGTTACGCGCTCACCCACTTTCGTATTGCGCACACCGGGACCAATCTCCACTACCTCGCCCACAAACTCATGCCCCATCGTATAGGGCGGCACGCAGTGTTTCTGCGACCAGTCGTCCCATTTGTACATATGCAGGTCAGTTCCGCAGATGGCGGCTTTCTTCACCTTGATAAGCACATCGTTTACCCCCACTTCGGGCATAGGTACTTCTTCCATCCAAATCCCGTATTCGGGACGCGATTTTCGTAATGCTTTCATAACATTCGTTCTTTAAGACAATGAATTAAGGACAATGAACAAAGAATAAAATACTCCGTTTAGTATCCTGTCTTTTGTTCTTTGTTCATTGTTTTTCGTTCATCGTTCATTTCAATACACCAAGTTGTTTGCCCACCTTGACAAACGCCTCGATACCTTTGTCCAACTGCTCGCGGGTGTGTGCGGCGGATAGTTGCACGCGGATACGCGCCTGCCCTTTTGGCACTACGGGATAGTAGAAACCTGTTACATAGATACCCTCGTCCTGCAGAGCCGCAGCGAAGTCCTGGCTCAGGCGTGCATCGTAGAGCATCACGGCACAGATAGCCGACTGGGTCGGCTTGATGTCGAAACCCGCTTCTTTCATCTTGCCTACGAAATACTCCGTATTGGCATGCAAACGGTCTTGCAACTCGTTGCTGCGTGTCAGTATCTCAAACGTCTTCAGTCCGGCGGCGGCAATCATCGGAGGGATGGAGTTGGAGAACAGGTAGGGACGGCTGCGCTGGCGGAGCAGGTCGATAATCTCTTTCTTGCCCGTCGTAAAACCGCCTACCGAGCCGCCGAAGGCTTTGCCGAGCGTACCAGTCAGTATCTCTATCTTGCCGCGCAGACCGAACTGCTCCGTTACGCCGTGTCCCGTCTTGCCGACCACGCCCGCCGAGTGGCTCTCGTCCACCATCACCAGAGCATTGTATTTCTGTGCCAGTTCGTATATCTTGTCCAGCGGACATACATTGCCGTCCATTGAGAACACACCATCGGTGGCGATGATACGGAAACGCTGTGCCTGTGCTTTCTTCAGTTGCTCCTCCAAGTCTGCCATATCGCCGTTGGCATAGCGGTAGCGCACCGCCTTGCAGAGACGCACCCCATCAATGATTGACGCATGGTTGAGTGCGTCAGAGATGATCGCATCCTCGTCGGTCAGCAGCGGCTCGAACAAACCACCGTTGGCATCGAAACAAGCCGCATAGAGTATGGTATCTTCCGTACCGAAAAAGTCCGAAATAGCCTTCTCCAACTGCTTGTGTGTATCTTGCGTGCCGCAAATAAAACGCACCGAAGCCATTCCGTATCCGCGGCTGTCCATACGCTCTTTGGCTGCCTCAATCAGTTCTTGGTTATCTGCCAGCCCGAGGTAGTTGTTCGCGCAGAAATTGATTACATCCACACGTTTGCCGCCATTCTCCACTTGGATGCCGGACGACTGGGGGGTAACGATGACGCGTTCGTTCTTGTAGAGTCCCGCATCGCGAATCTCTTGCAGCGTCTGCTGCAGATGTTTTTGAAATTCGGTGTACATAGTATGTTTTGTTAAAAGGTTTGTTCCGTCGTGTTAGTGGTTTGTTGTGCAAACGTTTGTGGCTCTGCGTTTGGTGGTTGCACGTTTGTGGCTATGCGTTGGTGGCGGCTGCGCCGCGTTAGTGGTTGCACGTTGCATAGTTTTTACCCCGCAAAGATACTGCTTTTTCCTAAAATACACAATACCCACCCCATTTTTGTCCCTATTCCCCATTCCTCTATTAGTCTTATTGGTTCTATTAGTCCTATTAGCCCCCTATGCGGGGGAAGCCCCCATAAACGCATTCGGGCTGCTTGGCAAATTGCCAAGCAGCCCGAGCCAACATCGAAGATTTCCCCCCGTTAGTCGCCTACCATACCATCCGTACTGAATGTATTCACCATCATACTGACGGCATAAAGGATATTTGTTTCCGATTCCATCCCCACTGTCTCCACACGGGGTTGATTATATTGCTTTTTCATACGTTTCGGCGTTTTAGAGAATTATTTTACAATCACTTGTTTCTTACCATTGATAATATAGAATCCGCTTTCAGCGTTTTCCAACTTACGTCCGAGAACATCATAGATACCCTCCTGTATCGGTGCCACAGTGCAGTCCTCCGTTATGCCTTCCCAACCGGTAGCAGTACCGGTAGCGGCGTTCTGCAGCGTTACACGGCGGCGACCCGGTTGCGGTGCCGTCTGCAGTGTGCTTACATCGCCCATACGGATATATGCCCTGTTGGCCGGCAGACTGCAGTTGCCTCCGCACTTGCGGATCTGGTTGTTGTTCACCAGATAGTTGTTCTCTAATGTATTGCCTGCCGTCCCCGCAGCACCGTCTTGTATAGCCGCAAACGTGCCCACCAGACCGTTTCGGCTACCGGCTACGATTGCCGTCTCATCGCCGTACACCACGGTTATCTGCTCGTCTTCTGCCAAGAATATATACGGTACACCCGCTTCGAGAGTCTTCACCTCATCAAAGAGCACCTTATACGGTTCGCCGTTTTGGTCTTCGCGGTACGCAATCTCATAGAACGAAGCCCCAAGCGATGTAGTAACACTCTTTTCCAGACAGATCGTCCCGAACTTGCCTTCCGTCAATCCCATACGTACGACCTCTGTCGGTGTCCACGCAATAGCAATCTGCTTGATATAGGCAGCATTTTTATTTGAGCGAATACCAATATATGGATAATTTGCCGTAGGAACAAATGTCACAGTTTCATCTGCCAGTCCTTTCAAAGACGTCAACTTAACACCTGATGTTCCTCCATCATATAAGTCAGCAGCAGATTTATATGGAGTCAAATTAGCATAAATATCTATGCCATTTGTGTTTTCTTTAGCAAATGTAATGGATACACTTTTGATAAAACCTTTTGAAACCGTAGAAACAATACCGGAAGTGCTATTTGAACTTCGAATTTGAATACCACTACCATTTTTCGGTTCTGATTGAGCAGAATTGCCCTTATAAATAGTATGTGTATTACCTTCCTTTTCCCAATCAATATACGAAATGGAAGAAATATATTCTGCTCCTGTAAATGCCACATCAATTATATCAGCATTCGGGTCGGTAACATTGAGTGTATATTGTGCCGTAGCGGGATCGTGGGTCTCATCGCCGGCGTATGTAGCCGTAATTGTAGTGGTACCCATACCCACCAACGTAATTTCGCCCGTAGTAGCATCCACCTTTGCCGCATTCTCGTCCGAACTGCTATATACAATCGGTACAACAGACGGGCTGACGGTCAATGTTGGTGCAGTGAACTCCTCGCCCAATGTAGCCTCGTACGAAGCCGCAGCAAACGACATACTTACTATCGTCTTATGCTCAATCACGTGCAGCACAAACGATGCACTACCTGAAACGTAGGTCTCATCTTTTGCGACATTCACGGTAATGGTCGTCGTACCCGCTTTGCCTTTGGCTACAAGCGAAACTACCAGCGTACCATACATATCATTGGTAGTAATATCCACCAATGTCTCATCATCTGCTGTAACGGTTACTGCCCCTGTTGAATTATAATCAATATATGCAGTCAGTGCATTGCCCTCGCCATCGGCATAAATAGTAGCCTCCGTAAATTCTTCATTATCCCCATTGGTTACTTTGATTGTTTGCGCTTGCAATACCACATACTCTGCTGTCGCTACATCGCTATAGTTATCTGTCCCGATATATGCAATCGCTTTGATAAACATCGATTTATCCACGTTGATTGCACCGCTATATTTATTTGAAGCACTCGTCGGTTCCGTACCGTCGAAGGTATAATAGATGATGGCACCAGCCGTTGCGCAACTGATTTCCACGCTTTGTGCCTCGGTGTATTCACCGCCCGCCACGGAGAACGTCGGCATTGCCACCTCTACCGCCTCCGCACAAGTAGTCGAATAGTCGGAATAACCTTTTGCTGACACAATTACATTGTCTATAAACGCACGTTTAGCCGTAGTTTCTATAGTAATTGTCGGATTTTCTTTTGTTAAAACAAAATCTACAGACTTACTTTCAAACTTATCAGATTTAGTTGCTTTGTATGTGATTGTCTGATTACCTGTGCCAGCAACCGTAACCTTAATATTACCTTCTACCGTAGTCCAACCTAACACATCAAATGAAACATTAATAGTATTCCCCGCGGCAATAGTTAATACTTTCGATTTCAAAGAACCCGTACTACTCTTACCTCCCAATTTTACCACTCCGCCAGCAGGATATGCAGTATTTGCAGTAAAGTTTGCATTACCATTCCACAGGCTCCCCTGATTATCAAGATTACCTGTTGTTAACTCACTAAAATCTTCCGATAAAAATACTTGTTTCAAGTCCTTTGCATACACCGCATAGAGCGTAGTATTCTCCTGTTGTATTGTATAAACCGTACCGGGAGCATAGAACTTGTCTGCAGGTGCATTTGCCGAGTTGGCGATCTCCACCTCGCTCCAGCCCACAAAAGCCACTGACTTATTGCAGTTTCCTCCCGCCGTGGTCGGCAGCGTAATCGCCTCACCCACATTACCATTCAACTTACTCGGATTCTCCACCCCATTCTCCCACAATGTAATGGTGGCAGCAACTGGCTTGGGTATAAAATAAGCCGTAATCTCTGCATCTGCACTCAACTGCAAAGTCGTATTGGCAGACGTAGGATCTGCAATAGTAGCCGTTCCAGATGTTACTTCCCATTTTTCAAATATATAGGCATCTTTATCAGCTGATTTTGCGATAATCTTAGGTTCTTCATCAGCATACCATTCAAGGATATCATCTGTGGTATTCTCAAAATACACAGTTCCACATGCTGTTTCGCCATTTTTCGCAACTGCCAAAGAAATGGTGTACTTGGGTAGTTCCTCAAAACCACCCATAACCTCAACATCTGCATTAGGCATGATGAACGTATTATCCGTAACCGTTATATTCTTGCTGCTTCCCTTAACAGATACCATCCAATCTGTAAACTTACAGTGAGATGCAGGTGTTGCTGTTAGATTTACAATCTCACCCAATTTGGCAGCAGTCTTATCAACATCTATTGTGCCATAAGCATCAGCATCCTGCAAAAGAGTGATATTATGGGCAACTGCCTCTGTGCGCGAATAAATATAGTTAGATGCGTCTATCTCATACTTACTTTTATAGTTTACCAGTTTTCCATAAACAACCACCACATCACCCAAGTGCAGTTTGTCTGTCGAAGTGAATTTCTCATTATTTAGATTATACCCTCTAAATACCGTTAATGTTTTGCTATCATCCGATATTGTATAGGTAATGTTGCCATATTTTTCTATCCCCGACACATCATCTATTGCAGAAACATACCCTTTCACATATACATTGACATCCTTCTCTGCCAACCCCTCATCAATCAAACTCCATGCATACGATACCTCATAAGGTTCTTCCCATTTCGCATAAAGAGTTACGTTATCGGTAAGCGGCGCACCCGCCTCGGCTAATGTTTTGCAATCTGCATCTACATACCAACCATAAAAATTATATCCAGCCTTCATTGTGGTCGGGAATGTAGAGGGCAGATTAGTTTGTTGCTCGGACTTTTCTACCGCAGTACCTCCATTCGTCTCGTATGTAATGGTATAACGCGAGACAGCAGGTGCCACAATTACATGGCAACTGCCAGAGTACGTTGTACCCTCCACCGTAAAAGATGCCGTAACATCACACGTTCCTTCCGCAATAGGCTCTATTGTGGCAGTTTTTGTATCTGCACCGGATATCAGTTTTATAATTCCTTCCGAAGAACATGTCCAACTCAGATTACCGGTATAATTTTCAATAGTTGCAGATATTTCTTTACTTGCATCACCCACATTCAAAGTCATCTCCTGGGGTGTCAAAGAAACGCTCGGCTTTTGTACACTTATTTCATATGTTATTTTAATTTCTTTAACCCACGCATTTTTAGAAGAAGTTCCTCCTTTAGTAAACGTATAAACAAGTTCTGTCTTATTGGTTGTTAAGTTGAATACTCCACTATTTGTAAATTCATTCAATGTAATGTCATTCGAAGCAAAGATCACTTTTGCGCCAGTTCCCCACTGATTACTTTTTGTCAGTTCTACTTTAATTAAAGTAGCCCCTTTAGGCAATGTAAGAGTAATAAAACCTGTTAATTTAGTACTATTGTTAGAAGATGCTGTAATAGCATCATTCCCCATTGCCCATTGAACGCCATCTTTTGTTACAGACTTGCCATTATCTGTACTTGCCAATGTATAAACTGTCGTATACTCCGCTCCCCACACATTCCCGATGCCGAACACAACCAGCATCAGCAGGGATAAAAATAGTTTTGTTTGTTTCACTATTGTATTGTTTTTAGAGTTAATAATTCTATAGCAAAAAGCCACTGCCTGCTAATGCAGACAATGGCTGAAAGTCAAAGCGATGAGAAATAAGGATACAAAGAATCTGCATCAAACAGCCTTTCGCCTATTTGACACATCGTTATTGCGCTGAAAGACAGCACACTATTGCGTACAATTAAGACATAGGGGGGGGTATTAGGGAAACGCAGTATGCCCTGCGGGCAAGCAGTAGTAGTCATAGAAAGAGTGTCTTAACCGTTGTTCATTCTAAATCCGCACAAAGGTACTGCTTTTTATTGACCCACGCAAGAGTTGGTTGCAAAAAACGTTAATTATCGTATAATTTATCGTAAAATTGACATTTTGAAAAACATAAAATCATCCACCAACAGGGCAACCGCAAAACAACACCTATACACTTTATGCAACATATACAATGCATAAACTGCATAAAAGCACTGCATAAAAGCCTATCTCGTTATCGTGTCGTTGCCGTAAATTATATTATGAGGTATGGAATTTGCATATTCTGCATATTTTGGGGAAATATACGTTTGCGAAGAATGAAAAGAATGCAAAAACTACCGGCATAGAGAGTAGCCGGTATAACCGGGCTCCGAACTATCATCCGATTTTGATACGATTGCCCTGATTCACCAATTAGCCAATAATATCCTTACCTCGCAATTAATGCCCCAATTATACGGATAATTATATGTCCAAAGAAAATTAATGTTTCAAAGAAAAATCAACTATACTCTTATTCACTACACAGCACATCTGCAGGAGTGTATATCATTACATCATTTGCGGACACATCTGTAGGCATATTTTTCAAGAATAAGGCAAAATGTACTTGCTGCCCCTTCTTGACAAAGGGCAATGCGGGTGCTATGGATTGCAAGCGATGAAGCAGACGATGAGGATTTTCCTGTTGTGTCCATTTACACTCGCCGATAAGTATATGTTTCTTATCCGGCGACTCGGCTACCACGTCCAACTCCACCATCTCATTATCTCTCGTTGAGGTCTGTATTTTTCCCCACCAGCGGGAAGCAACTTTGTAAGCAATACCGCCTAACATATTACCACTCACATATTGCCGACACAGATATTCCCATGTATCTCCGGCAAACTGAGTGAACTGACTGCGGATAACCTCCTCCACAATAGCGTACCTTCCCAATTCCAACAGCGAGTTATTGGGCGTAACAAAGCGATAATAGAACAATAGCAGATTATCGTTTATCCGATAAATACCTTTCTTACAGTTCCTCTCATCA
Source organism: uncultured Bacteroidales bacterium (assembly GCA_934728255.1). Taxonomy (GTDB): domain Bacteria; phylum Bacteroidota; class Bacteroidia; order Bacteroidales; family Paludibacteraceae; genus Colicola. The sequence goes on along the minus strand of CAKVEC010000003.1, from coordinate 239,959 downwards.
TCGCCGAAAGGTATCTCGCGCCGTATATACCCCAGATCGCGCAGGTTGGTCAGCGGTTCGGACAAAGCACTCGTCTCTTTACCGGCACGGGATGCTATTTCGGAAATACGGTTGGCACCCTCCGCAATGATAGACAGCAGCGTAGAGGTCTGTACAGTATCCCGCATATCGTCACGCAGCAGTCGCAACGGCTCTTCGTGCAAAATACCCTGCGGCGATAAAAGCAATTGGCGGACGGCACTACCCTTGTCGGTATAGTCGCACCGCAACTCCCAATAGCGTGGGATACCACCCCATATAGCAAACTCCTCCACTGCATCTACAGCACTACATAGCAAAGCCTGTTTCAGGTAATAAGCAGGAATAGGAGTCAGTTTGATAATCTCATTCGCCAAACCGTACAGAGGTTCGCGTTTGTTGAGTACATAGCCTTGCATCAGTTGTTGCGACGAACCGCATATAATCAAATCGAAACGCAACAGTTTGCCATTAAGTAGTTTCTGCAATACCGACGGCAACGATGGGCAACTCTTGACCATATAAGGAAACTCGTCCAAGCAGAGCACCAAACGACTTGTCAGTTGGCGATTGAGTGCCACGAACAGCGTTTCCCAATCAGGATAAATCACCTTATCAAAACCCTCTATCCGTTCTGCAATAGCCTTGGCAAGCAGGGTGCGCTGGTGTACTTCCGAAGTTTGGTCGCTAAGAAAATACACATCGCGCTGCTCTAATTCCAAGACATGCTTGAGCAACGTGGATTTGCCTATACGACGCCTGCCATATAGTACCAAAAACTGCGTCTCGGAACGTAACAGTGCATTTTGCAGACGCCGGATGTATTCTGTGCGGTCTAAGAATATCATAATTATAGTTTTGCAATATAATAATTCTATTCTATAATTTGTATCTCATTATAAATCATGTTGCAAAGATACGATTTCTTATTGAGATATGCAAGTATTTTCACTCTCCAAGTAATAATTATGTTCAATATACATACCTCGCAATCAAAGGCTCAATTATATGGATAATTAACGTGAGTTCAACATAACGAGAATCTATAAAAACAAAACTTGCAAAACTTTTTTTTGCGGGGCAACACGCCCCGCGCTTTTTAGACAAATATGGTCAAAAATTATCCAAATAGCCCAATAGGGGCTGTTTGGAACGGATGGCTACGCCGTATTACCACAAATTAACCATAAATTTTATATCCAAAATTAGCGCAACTGACGTTCATTAACGTTCTCCATAGATACAATTAATGGTTGATTAACGGCAATTAACGGAGAACTCTACCCGATAATGCTTTTTAATGACTATTTAATGGTCATTAATGGAGACAAACCATACCTTAACGGACACTACCGCACCCGTATCTTCTGCCCGATCTGCAGCAGCGATGTCTCCTTGATCCTGTTCATACGGCAGAGTGCCCCCACCGTGGTATGATACTTGCGGGCGATGGCGCCGAGGGTATCGCCTTGGCGGACACGGTGATACTGTGCCTGCTGTGCGGCTTTCAGTTCGGTGCTGTGTCCGAAAGTGCTTTTCTTGGTCAGCATATACGTCTCGGGATAGCGTATCTCGCCTTTGGCAAAATCAACCAACAGTTCGGGATTGATGGCATTGCCGAGATAGCGTATCTCGTAGTGCAGGTGGCTGCCCGTGCTGCGCCCCGTGTTGCCGCCCAAACCGAGTACCTCGCCCGCATAGATAGCCTCGCCCTCGTCGAACAGCGGGCGCGACAAGTGCCCATAGACGGTCTCCAACCCGTTGGGGTGGCGGATAACCACATAGTAGCCGTACCCGCGCGGATCCCAACCTACAATACGCACCTGCCCGTCCCACGACGCACGCACCGAGTCGCCAATCTGCACTTTTACATCCGTGCCATAGTGGAAACGATATTTGCGGAAACCGAACTTCGAGGTTACATACCCCCGCAGCGGGTGTTGCCCGTCGGGAACGGGAGTGTTCACCACCGGCATACAGAACCCGCGCATATCAATCTGAATACTGTCTTGCAGCGAGTCTATCGGCGTAGCATACGGATTGACCCGTGCTGCCGTCCATATATGCTTATAGACGCTGTCTGCGGGGTGGTCAATCTGCGCCAATTCGCCCATCGTGGCAGGCAGCAGTTTATAGAGACACTCGCCGTCGTTGGTCATCACCACCAACCGGCGCGGCAACATATCCTGCGCACACGCCACATAGAGCGTATCACCCGAGATATGCGTTTGCAGCCACTCGGGAATACCTACGCTCTCCACCTCTATATCGTCCAGCGAACCGGGTTCATCGCCCTCGCTGTCCGCCAAATCCGCCGTATCTGCCAACACTGCGGGAATGGTATCAACCGGAGCCACTGCAGTCCGCTTACTCGGACGCTTTGCCGATACAGTCAATGGTAACAAGAGCAATAGAACCAATAATGCCCATTGTGCATTGTGCATTGTGCATTGTGCATTGATTTTCATTTTGTGCCCTCCTCTATTACGACTACTTCTGCGGGGGCTTCTTCAACAGCGGGTGTTTCTACTACCGTCTCTTCTACCTGCTCTTTGTGGAAGCAAGGCAGCGGACTGGGCAGTTTGCACCAATTCAGCAGGTTGCCAAGCCACAAACCGAGCAACACCACCAGTACGGACGCAATAGAAATCAGCCATTTCTTCCATGCCGGCATACCTTTCTTTGCCAACGGATCCACCAACTGGAGCATCGGGAACTGTGCCTGCTGCGTAAGCGTTGCGCCAAACATCACACTAACCATTACCTCCGCATTGATTGCCCAACCGTTGGCATTCAGCACGGGAGCGAGGTTGCGTTTGCGCAGTTTCGTCCAAGCCAGAAACATCGACGGACCGCTGATAACCAACACAATCCCCAGTACTGCCAAAATATCCTGCCACCATTTGAGTTCGGCAAAACCGCCTATCACGCTGGTAAAGAACGCCCCGATATATCCGACAGCCATACCAATAGCCGCAAAGATACCGGCAAACTTCGCTATATCAAATGCCTGCGGTTTAGGTTTCTCGCCTTCAGCGGGTGTCTTGCCTGCATTCTCTTGGACTTTGGCAGTTGCTTCCGAGAACACTTTGCTGTCTTTCTCGGCTGCCGACTTGTTGATCAAGTCGGTTACCCATGCGCCGAACTTGCGATACGGACTCCAGAATGCCTGACTGATAGAAATCGGATTGTCGATAATCTTCGTTACCACCGCATCCCAGTCGTTGCCCTCGTTGTCATAGAACAGGGCGTTCTTGCCCACCGACAGATTGCGTATTCCCCCTACGGTCATCGCCGCCGCAATCTGCATTTTCTTGCCAAGTTTCTTGCTCTCGCAGTCGCAGTAAATCAGATACATACCGCTCAGTCCTGCCTGTGCGTTCTGCTTTGCCATATCGTTCACACGCACGCACAGCGAGCAGGCACGCTGGTCGATAATGAGCGTACCCGCCTGAAATATCGCCTTGGTGGTCTGGTTCTTGTCGTAGAAATCCTCAAAGGTGATAAAGTTACGCAGCAAACGATAGAAATCGCGGCTGAGCAGCAGCAACTTACGCAGCGGCATATATTGCGCTTGCGCTGCCGCCAAAGCCTTTGCATTCGCATCGTTGGCTGCCGCCGTACCGGCCTCGTAAGCGGCAATCTTGTTGCCCATCTCCGCAAACTCTGTCTCCGGCAAACCGGGTTTGGCAGCGTCTTCGGCTATGGTGGCAAGTCCCAACTGCTGCAGTTTCTCCTGCTCATAGTAGGCGGCATATTCCGCCTGTTTGGCTTTGTATGCCGCTATCACATCTGCGGCAAAAGGTGCCTCGGGAGCCGCCTGTGCTTCAATGGTAACGCCCGCAATAGCCGCGTCCACATCCGCTAACGTAACCGTCTCCTTGCCGCCTGCCACTTGCTCTGCAACAGCAAGCAGTGCCTCATCGGCTATATTCGCCAATGCCACCTCGGCTTTGCCCGCGAGCAGGCTCTCCGGGTTGCGCAGCATGCTGCACAACCAATCGGCGGTCTGCACCACCTCTTTCACGCGCAGTTTGCCATCGCCGTCTATGTCTATCAGTTTCAGGCTCTCCTCGCTGATCTCCAATCCCGTAGTGGGGCAGGAAAGCACCGTCCACATCTTCTGATCCAACTCCCCCAAGTGGCGGATATCTTCGCCCGACTGAATCTTCACGCGGGTAGTCCCGCCTACATTCGCAAAAGTCCAATTGTACTTCATATCTGTCGTATCTTTCTAAAAATCCAAAACAAACGTGCAAAGATACACATTTTTCCCCGAATACGCAAACCGCTTTGGGGTAAGTCTCCATAAATGCCCATATTAAAGCCTTATCGGGAATCGGCTTGCAACGCAGTGCGTTGGAAGCAAAGCGACCGCAAACCGACACCCGATAAGGCTTTATAATTCAAGACTCTAAAATGAATGGTTCAATAATAATTAACGTCCAATTACACGATAATTAACGTTCTTTCCTACCCCAAAATCACTCAAATACAGCATAATACGTGGTATGGTTGGTTACGTTTTTGCCCTCTGCATCCGTAAATAGGTCTTCGGGCAGCACAAACGGGTCGTGGTAGTCCGCCTCGGTGGTCCAGCCTATCAAACGCATTCCCTCACAGGGCGTAACAGTAGCCGTCGGCATCTCGAGCGGTGCGCCCGCCTCGGTATAGACCTTGCTCTCTATCGTCTCGCCGTCGGCTACCCAATTCACCGTATAGCCCAAGAACACATCTTTGTAGGTAAGCATTATCAAGCCATTCTCCTCCCGTATATCTTTCAGTGGAGTACCCGATATCTTCGACCACACGGTAACATTGCCCTTACCGGGGAACGGATCACGTGCCGCCCCTATATTGGTCGTGTATCCGCTTGCCGACTCCACTGTGTAGCGTGGGTAAGAGGTTGTATTGTTCGGCGTATTGCTGTCCCATGCCGTCTGACTATAGTTCACATACCAGACAATCATACCATGCCCGGGCAGGTATTGGTCCCAACCTGTCTGCTGCCGGTTCTCGATGTAGTAGTTCAGTCCCTCAGTCGTCACCGCCTGCAACGCCCCCGATGCATTCACTTGATAGGCTTGGTATTGCGCATCGCCTGCGGGGTAAAGCGTCAATCCCTGCCCGTCCGCACCGGGATTGATCGGGGCTGCCCAACCGAAGAAATACTTCTCAAACGCACTGTAGTTCGGCGGACAGCAACCGTCGCCGTTGTAACTGCCGCTATCCATTATATCCCAATCGCCGGGCGTCCTTCCGGTAGTATAGTTACTTCCATAGTCGGTATCGTAGAAATCCGGCAGTCCCAATACGTGTCCGAACTCGTGGCAAAGCGTGCCGATACCGTTGCGGTCGCCTGTCTGCCCGTTCAACTCGCCCGAGCAGGCATAGTTGTTGATACTCAGTCCGTCCACCTTGCATTCCGCTGCCGTATAAGTGCAGTTGCCGTAATAGATTGCCGACTCTATATTCCAGTTGTGCGGCCAAATGGTATTGGTGCCCCCGCCGTCCGCTTCGCCTTTGCCCGCATAAATGATATATACAAAATCCACTTCACCGTCGTGGTCGTTGTCATATTGTGTAAAGTCCACACCGAACTGCGATTTTGCCAACTTGCACGCCTCTATCACCATATCACCGGGGTACATATCTTGTCCTTCCTCTCCGCCGGCATTCTCACCATAGTAAGCCGCCTGCTTGGTGAGTGTAACAGGCCCCACTACATCAAATGTCGGCGTATAGACTCCGTTCGATTGGTCGATAAAGTATTTCCGTGCCGACCCGTACGAACTGCCATACGTATAATTCACAGCGTTCATCATCGAGTCCATCTGTGCCGGTGTGTTGCCCGACTGGTATTGGGTGTCGGCAAAATTAACCAAAATAAACAACCCGCGCGGGGCCAAGTTGATGCCGCCAACACGGCGGGGCTGGCGGTGCGCTTTTGCACGCCGTGCACGGATAGTCTCCGCCGTCGGTTGTTTCTCTACCACACGCCAATAGCCGTCCGCATCCATACGCACGATATCACCCTTTGTGTTGGTGAAATAGTGATACACCTCATCGCCGTTCTGCCGCACCTGTATCGTTGTGCCGTCGGGCTGGGTCCTGGTTTGCCAACCGCGGTAAGCAGGTACAGCATCTATCGTAAGGGCAGTGGCAATAGCCAGAGCAGAAAGAATAATTCGCTTTTTCATAATCAGTGTTTGTTTCCTAATACATCATACAAGTTTCCGTCTTTCTCTATATAGAGAGTGTTATCCCGCAGCACCTTCTTTGCCTTTGCAGCCGTCTCCGTCTCGCGCAAACCGGTCTCGCCACTTTTCCATTGTGCTACCAGCGACACGTCTTCTGCCGGCATCGTAAACACCTCACCGGGCTGGTATATCTTGCCGCCGAACAGCCATCCTGCAAACGTATAGCCCTCTTTGATCGGCTCGCCCGTCGAGAGCGTTATCTGTGTGCCTTCTGCATAAGCATACTCCTGGCAACGGGTAGTCTTCTCCGTATAACCCTGGTACTCAAAATGATACTCCTTGTAACCCTTGCGATAAAGCGTAGGCAGCAGCATAACCGCCGTGGTCTTGCTCGTGTAAGTTGTAAATCGAGGACTATTCACGTTGTAGAGAAAACGCCCGTATTGGGTGTTCGTACATTGCACAGTTGCCAAACCGTTGTCATCCACCGAGATAGCCCATGTATGGGTGGTCAGCCCGTAGCCCACGCTCTTCGTATCCGACGCACTGAGCAGTTCCCCGGAGGGTGTAGCCAGCGTCCATACGCCGTTCTTGCCGCCTATGATGAATACCTGCGCTTTGCCCTCCGAGGTCATTATCGACTCGTCTTCCGAAAAAGTGGCGGCTACGCTCGTCAGCATCTTCTTGCTTGCGTCCAACTCACCGGCGGCGACGCCCTTGCTCGGACAAGCCATTACGATACGGTCGCCCGCTGCCAACACCGACACATCGGTTACGCGTGTCCAGTCCTCTGCCTCTATGCTCCCCACGCTCCCACAGAGCACAAAAAGCATTACAAACCATAATAAATTGTTGTGTTTCTTCATATTGTTTGGGTCATTATATATTTCATTACGCATTGTACATTGTAAATTGTGCATTGTCATAAATAGAACGCAAAGGTACAGCAAAAATCCGACATACGCAACCCCCACAGCCACACACCTGTCTATACAAGAAATATGCAGAATATACAATGCCTGTACTTCGTAATACCAATTACGTAGAAAAGACGTAGAAAGGACGTAGAAAGGACGTAGAAAGAATTGCATTTTACAATGTGTTTAAGCCGCTATTTTATGCACAATATTCACTTTTTATACAATAAACACACTAAAAAACGACCATCTGACACGAGGTCAAATGGTCGTTTTTGTCATATATTCTTCCTGTTTTTTATGGTGCCACACGATTGATATCGCGGGGGAACATCGAACATTCCTTTACGTTGGCAATGCCTAAGAAACATGCCGTGATACGCTCCAGACCGATGGCAAAACCTCCGTGAGGCGGCATACCGTTGCGGAATGTGTCAAGGTAGAAACGGAAATTATCGGGGTTCATACCGCGGCGCAGCATCTTCTCGCGATAGTCCTGCTCCTTATGAATACGCTGACCGCCCGAGGTAATCTCCAGACCGCGCATCAATAGGTCGAAACTCAATGTGAGCGACGGGTCTTCGGGGTCGTCCATAGCATAGAACGCACGGTGCTGGCTCGGGAAATGGGTAACGAACACAAAGTCCGAACCGTATTTCTCCAAAGCATACTTGCAGATAGCGCGTTCCTCCTCGGGAGCCAGGTCGTCCTCACCCCTGTGGTCTTCCTCCGTCAGGTGGTTCTCAAAAAGTATCTCGTGTACCTCGCTCAGTTTCCATGCCGGCACATTGGTCGGCAGTTTCGGAGCCGTAGCACCGAGCAGGTTCAGTTCGTGTGCACAATCCTTTTCCACACGGTTGATGATATAATGCAGCAATGCAGCCTCCAGGGTCATCACATCCTCCTGCCCTTTGATAAAGCCCATCTCCACATCAAGCGAGATATACTCGTTCAAGTGGCGCGATGTGTTGTGCTTCTCGGCACGGTATGCCGGTGCAATCTCAAACACACGCTCATACACACCCACACCTATCTGTTTGTAGAACTGTGGCGACTGCGCCAGATAGACCTGTTTGCCAAAATAGTCCAACTTGAATACATTGGCACCGCCTTCTGCCCCCTCCGACACAATCTTCGGGGTATAGATCTGCGTAAAGCCGTTCTCTGTCAAGAAATCAGCAAACGCCTTGGCTATGGTCGATTGCACTTTCAGTATCGCCATATCTCGCGGGTTACGGAGCGTAACCTGACGATTGTCGAACTTAAAGCGCAGCATCGTTTCCTCATCGCCAAATTTCAGCGCATTGATATCCACTACCTCCGAGGTTGTCGGACGCGAGAGAACACGCACAGTCGATACAGCAATCTCAATCGTATTGTAGAACGCTGCGGGGTCTTTAATCTTTGCCTCGTTCACTGTTCCCTCGATCGTTACCGCCATCTCGCGGCAAAGTCCGTTGAGTGCTATTTCCTCGCCGTTCTCGTCATAGAAATGCGATGTTTCGTTCTGTACTACTGCCTGCAGCAAACCGCGCGACTTGCGCAGAATGATAAAGCCACCCCACTTGGTAACGCGTACATTGTGAATCATACCGCTTACCGTAACGGTATCACCCGGCTTGCAGTTGTCAATCGTGGTCTTGGCAGCGTTATGTTGTGTCAAATCAAGTAACATAATTTGTTATTTTTGATATTACTTTTTTCTACTAACTATCTATATTTCCTACCCTATTGCTCTACTCTCTATTTACTCCTCTATTCTATCTATTGTTGTTTCTCTTATATCTCTGCCCCATCCTGCCTGCTGCCTTTTTATATAGTGCTTCCACCATATCATTTGCATCATTAGCGACATTTTTTTCACTATATTGCCGGCTGATAATGCTCCACCATACTATTAGTGGTGTACCACACTTAGCGGCGTACCATGCCATTGTATCTTTATGATATGTTTCCGCTATAATTATCAGCGGCGTTTTTCAGCATATTGCATCTGTAGCGGCATTTTTCACCATACGGTTGCACTTGCAGATGGGTAGATATAAAAGTCAAGGAGCAAGGAGCAAAGACAGTTGTGTAAGTCTTTATTCCTTGCTCCTTGTTCCTTGTTTAGAGAAATTACTCTGCTTTAGGAGCCTCAGTTGCTTCAGTAGCAGCCTCCTCAACGGCTTCTTTCACTGCCTTCTTGCCGGCACGACGAGTAGCCTTCTTGGTGGCTTTCTTAGCCTCTTTGAGCATATTATCATTGTAGTCTACCAACTCAATGATACACATCTCTGCTGCATCACCCAAACGGAAACCGGTGCGGAGAATACGCGTGTAACCACCCGGACGGTTAGCGATCTTCTCGCCTACGTTTTGGAACAATTCGGTAACTACTTCTTTCTGCTTCAGTTGGCTGAACGCAAGACGGCGGTTCGCCATATTATCCTCTTTCGCACGAGTGAGGATTGGCTCAACGTACATACGGAGAGCTTTTGCCTTAGCCAAAGTTGTCGAAATACGCTTGTGCATAATCAGAGAGCAGGCCATATTCGACATCAAAGCAGCACGATGGTTGGCTTTGCGGCTAAGATGATTGAATTTCTTATTATGTCTCATAATAGTTTTATAAATTTAATAGTTGGGAACTACGGGGATCTCTCCCCTGAATAATTACTCCGTAGTACGATAACGCGAGATATCCATACCGAAGGCCAAACCGTTACGCTCAAGCAGTTCGTCCAATTCGGTGAGAGACTTCTTACCGAAATTACGGAACTTAAGCAGGTCGGAACGATGATACTTGACCAACTCGCCCAAAGTCTCCACCTCTGCTGCTTTCAAGCAGTTGAGCGCACGGACGCTAAGATCCATATCCTGGAGTTTTTGGTTGAGCAACTGGCGCATACGCAGCATTTCCTCATCAAGTGCACTATTATTCTTCTTTGTGTCTTCCTCGAGAACGATACGCTCGTCCGAGAAAAGCATAAAGTGGTAAATTAGAATTTTAGCAGCCTCTGTAAGAGCCTTCTGCGGGGTGATAGAGCCATCGGTGGTAATCTCGATAGTCAGTTTCTCGTAGTCAGTACGTTGCTCGACACGGAACTGGTCAACCGAAATCATAACATTGCGGATAGGCGTGTAGATGGAGTCGATAGCGAGTACACCGATAGGATCATCGGCATGACGGTTCTCGTCTCCGGGTACGTAGCCACGTCCCTTATTGATAGTCAGTTCTATCTCAAAATCTGCAACCTCGTCCATCTCTGCGAGTTGGAGGTCCGGATTGAGGACTTCAAAGTTTTGGAGAGCCGAATTCAACTCACCCGCCAAGAATGCTTTCGCATTCGAGACGTGGAGTTTAACGGTTTCACCATTGGCTTCAGAGCCTTCCTTGCGGATGAAGCGAACCTGTTTGAGGTTGAGAATGAGATTAGTTACATCTGTGATGACACCGGGGATAGTAGCAAATTCATGATCAATACCGCTGATCTTGACAGCGCAAATAGCGTATCCCTCCAGTGAGCCAAGCAGCACGCGACGGATAGCATTGCCTATCGTAATACCATACCCCGGTTCGAGAGGACGAAATTCGAAAGTACCTTTCGTCGCACTCGAATCCAACATTATCACCTTGTCAGGTTTGATGAAATCTAATATTGCCATGAATTTAAAGTTTATTGTTTAGAGTACAACTCGACGATTAACTGCTCCTTGATGTTCTCAGGAATCTCCTCACGTTGCGGAACGTTGAGATATTTACCTGCCTTGTCAGCCTCGTTCCACTCCAACCAACTATACTTGCTGTGGTTGAAACCTTCGAGAGAAGCAGCAATAACCTCAAGAGACTTAGCCTTTTCGCGAACAGCCACTACCTGACCGGGTTTTACCTGATACGAAGGAATGTTCACTACCTTTCCGTCAACGGTGATGTGACGGTGGCTTACCATCTGACGTGCTGCAGCACGAGTAGGAGCAATGCCGAGACGATAAACGATATTATCCAAACGACTCTCAAGGAGTTGGAGCAGAATCTCACCCGTAATACCCTTTGCACGCTGTGCTTGTGCAAACAGGAGACGGAACTGACGTTCAAGAACACCATAGGTGTACTTTGCTTTCTGCTTCTCTGCTAACTGAGTACCATACTCAGAATTCTTTTTACGACGGTTTACACCGTGTTGTCCCGGAGCATAGTTGCGCTTATCCAACACTTTGTCAGGACCGAAGATTGGTTCACCGAAACGACGTGCAATACGTGATTTTGGACCTGTATATCTTGCCATAATTTTTTGTAAGTTAAAAGGGTTAGTGTTCTTCTGGCTACAAAACGTTTTTGTATCTATTATCCGACTGACTTTTGCTATCAGACCGTTTCTATTACTCGACCGGGCGAAAACTTATCGCGGGTAAAGCGGTTTGTACCATCAGAACCATACTTAATGATTAAACACGGCGACGTTTGGGAGGACGACAACCGTTGTGTGGCATAGGAGTAACATCGATAATCTCAGTAACCTCAATACCTGCTGCAACGCAAGCACGGATTGCGGACTCACGACCTTGTCCCGGACCTTTAACGTATGCTTTCACTTTGCGGAGACCCAAGTCGTAAGCGACTTTGCCGCAATCTTGTGCAGCCATCTGTGCTGCATAAGGAGTATTTTTTTTGGAGCCACGGAAGCCCATCTTGCCTGCCGACGACCAAGAAATAACCTGCCCATCTGCATTAGCAATAGTAACGATAACATTGTTGAAAGAAGACATCACGTGCAACTGACCGACACCGTCAATCTTTACAACGCGCTTCTTAGCTGCAATTGCTTTCTTTGCCATAATTTGATAGATATTATGTATTGATTAAACTTGCTAACTGCTTGAAGATTACTTCGTAGCCTTCTTCTTGTTAGCAACGGTTTTCTTTTTACCTTTGCGCGTACGAGCGTTGTTCTTCGTCGATTGACCACGAACAGGCAAACCGAGACGATGACGAACCCCACGGTAACAACCGATATCCATCAAACGTTTGATGTTGAGTTGAGTTTCCGAACGAAGATCACCTTCTACTTTGTACTTAGCACCGATGATCTCACGGATTTTAGCTGCTTGGTCATCCGTCCAATCCTGCACCTTGATGCTTGGGTCAACGCCTGCCTCTGCCAGGATCTTCTTTGCGCTTGAACGACCTATTCCGTAGATGTAAGTCAAACCGACTTCACCGCATTTGTTCTGCGGCAGATCTACACCGACAATTCTTATAGCCATAATTTTAAACTAAAGGATAAATTTGTTTTTAATTGTTTCTTAATTTAGAGAACTGATGTTCTTCGACCTATAGATTCCGATTGCGCTTATCCTTGACGCATCTTCATCTTTGGGTCTTTCTTGTTGATTACATACAAGTGGCCTTTGCGACGTACAATTTTGCAGTCGGCATTGCGCTTCTTGATAGATGCTCTAACTTTCATTGTTGTAGAGTTTTGTTGTTTTATTTATAACGGAACGAAATACGCCCTTTGGTTAAATCATAAGGACTCATCTCCACCTTCACGCGGTCTCCTGCAAGAATCTTGATGTAATGCATACGCATCTTACCGGAGATATGCGCTGTGATAAGCGGACCATTTTCGAGTTGAACACGGAACATCGCATTCGAGAGAGCCTCGGTAATGACGCCGTCCACTTCGATAGCATCTTGCTTTGCCATACTAAAAACGTTGGATTTAATAGTGATTAAATAAAACGGTCTCCCAAGACCTCCTTAATGTAGTCAAACGTAGAAAGAATGTCCGCTTTGCCATTACGCACACAAACCGACAATTCGTAGTGTGCTGCCGGCTTGCGGTCAGCCGTACGCGCCGTCCAACCGTCTTCTTCGATAATGATATTGCGACGTCCGAGACAAATCATCGGCTCTATGGCCAAAGTCATCCCCGACTTGAGCACGATACCATTGCCGCGGCGTCCGTAGTTGCACACTTCCGGATCTTCGTGCATCTCGCGTCCAATACCATGTCCGACAAACTCACGAACCACAGAATACCCTGCGCGCTCGCAATGTTCCTGGATAGTAGCACCTATGTCTCCCAAACGGCGACCAGTAACGGCCTGCCCAATACCAAGATAAAGTGCCTCTTTGGTAGTACGCATCAGTTGCAGCGTCTCAGGTGCTACATTTCCAACAGGAAAAGTATAAGCACTATCCGAACAATATCCTTTCAGATTGATAACAGAATCCACGGAAACAATGTCGCCATCTTTCAGAATCTGTTTTTCAGAAGGAATACCATGCACAACCTGCTCATTGACCGAAGTACAAAGAGTAGCAGGATAGCCTTCGTAACCAAGACAAGCGGGAACACCGCCATTGTCCATAATAAACTCGTAGGCTATCTTGTCCAACTGAGCGGTAGAAACACCCGGCTGAATAGCCTTTGCCACTTCGGCATAGGTCTTACCTAGCAAGATGTTGCTCTCTCGCATAAGTTCTACTTCTTCGTCAGTCTTAAGGAAAATCATCTTAAAAGATTACCAAATAAGTCCGTAATTAGTAAGCCATCGCTCCCGAACGACCTTTGATACGCATCCCCGACTCAAAGAAGCCATCATAGTGGCGCATCAGCAAGTGGCTCTCGATCTGTTGGAGGGTATCCAAGATAACACCTACCATAATCAGCAAAGAGGTACCGCCGAAGAACTGTGCAAAGCCCATACTAACACCACAAAGGCGAGCAAAAGCAGGCAGGACAGCGATGATTGCCAAAAGAATAGAACCGGGCAATGTGATACGAGACATAATCGTATCAATATACTCAGCCGTTTTCTTACCGGGTTTCACACCTGGAATAAATCCGTTGTTCAGTTTCAGATTCTCTGCCATCTGAACGGGATTGATGATAATAGCGGTGTAGAAATAGGTGAAAGCGATGATAAGGATAGCAAAAACGAGATTATACCAAAAGCCGTTGTTATCCATAAATGCTCTTACAAACGCATTGCTGCCATCAGCACGGAAACCAACAATAGCGATAGGAATAAACATAATCGCCTGAGCGAAGATGATAGGCATTACGTTAGCAGCATTCACCTTGAGAGGAATGTACTGACGCACACCACCATATTGTTTATTACCTTGGATACGTTTTGCATATTGTACAGGAATCTTACGAGTACCCTGTACCAGCATAATTGCAAAAGCAAATACGAAGAGCAAGATTACGATTTCTGCGATAAAGACGATCAAACCGCCACCTGCATCGTTCAAACGACTGGAGAACTCTTGGATGAGTGCACTCGGGAAACGCGCAATAATACCGATCAAGATGATAAAGGAAATACCGTTTCCAATACCACGATCGGTAATACGCTCACCCAACCACATCACAAACATTGAGCCTGCACAGAGGAGGATTGTAGAAGAAATCGTAAACCAGTTGAAACCGATAACCAACGGTTGACCTGCCTGCGCCATCTGTACCGAAAGGTTAACCAAGTAACTCGGTCCCTGGAACAGAAGGATAGCAACGGTCAGATAGCGCGTGATCTGGTTCATTTTCTGGCGTCCGGATTCACCCTCTTTCTGCATTTTCTGGAAGTAAGGTACCGCTATGGTCAGCAGTTGGATTACGATAGAAGCAGAGATGTAAGGCATAATACCGAGCGCAAAGATAGATGCATTAGAAAATGCACCACCAGAGAACATATCCAGAAGCGCCATCAAGCCGCCTGCCGTCTGCGAATGCAAAGCAGTAAGTGCCGTCGGGTCAATACCGGGAAGAACGATGAACGAACCGAAGCGATAGATCAGTACGAACAAAAGCGTGGTCAGCAATCGGTTGCGGAGATCCTCTATCTTCCAGATATTCTTACATGTTTCGATAAATTTCATACTTTGCGTTGTTTGCAGAAGTATTCCCGAGCAGGTAACAGGACCTGTTCGGGAAACCTCTCAGTAAATTAGATCTTAACGATAGTACCACCAACAGCCGTGATAGCCTCTTCAGCAGATTTGCTGAATGCGTTCGCCTCGACAGTCAGTTTTGCGGTAAGTGTACCGTTGCCAAGAATTTTAACAAGGGTTGTCTTGTTGATGAAACCAGCCTCGTGCAATTCGACCAAGCCGATTTTCTCGAGATGCTTTGCATCAGCCAAAGCCTGAAGAGTAGAGAGGTTGATAGCCTTGTACTCAACGCGGTTGATATTCTTGAAACCGAACTTAGGCAAACGACGTTGCATAGGCATCTGACCACCTTCGAACCCGATCTTCTTAGAATAGCCCGAACGCGATTTTGCACCCTTATGACCACGGGTAGAGGTTCCACCGAGTCCCGAACCGGCACCACGACCGATACGTTTTGCGGTTTTCACCGAGCCAGCAGCCGGAGTTAAATTATGTAATTCCATTGCTTTTACGTATTAATCAATTACTTTAACCAAATGTTTTACCTTCTCTACCATTCCGAGAACAGCAGGAGTAGCCTCGTGCTCCACGATGGCGTTGATTTTACGAAGACCGAGAGCTTCCATAGTAGCCTTCTGTACTTTCGGGCAGCGGATAATGCTGCGTACTTGTTGAATCTTGATAGTAGCCATAGTGATGAGAAAATTATCCGTTAAACACTGTAGAGAGGCTTACGCCACGGTTCTGAGCCACGGTACGTGCGTCACGCAGTTCTGCGAGAGCGGCAACGGTAGCCTTGACGAGATTGTGAGGGTTGGAAGAGCCTTTTGCCTTAGCGAGCACGTCGGTAACACCAACAGACTCGAGAACGGCACGCATGGCACCACCGGCCTTCACACCGGTACCGTGAGTAGCGGGTTGGATATATACGCGAGCACCGCCGAACTTGGCATATTGCTCGTGAGGAATTGTACCATTGAGTACAGGCACTTGGATAAGGTTCTTTTTAGCGGACTCGGTAGCCTTTGCGATAGCAGCGGTAACCTCACCTGCTTTACCCAAGCCATAACCTACGATGCCGTTTCCGTCTCCTACAACAACGATGGCTGCAAATGTAAAGGTACGTCCACCTTTCGTAACTTTGGTTACGCGGTTAACTGCGACAAGGCGCTCCTTGAGTTCCAAGTCTTGTGTTGTTTTAACTCGATTCATTGTTAGTCAGCGTGTTTAGAATTTGAGACCTGCTTCACGAGCAGCATCTGCCAATGATTGAACTCGACCATGGTAGAGGTAGCCGTTACGATCGAACACAACCTCCTGAATGCCGGCTTTCTGAGCAGCCTGTGCAATCATTTTGCCTACCTGAGCGGCTTTCTCGCTCTTGGTCATTTTATCTTTAATTCCGAGAGATGAAGCATTAGCGAGTGTAACGCCCTTGGTATCATCAATTACTTGAGCGTAAATTTGGCTGTTGCTACGGAATACGGTCAGACGAGGACGCTCAGCAGTACCCGATACTTTGGTACGGATAGATGCTTTAATCTTAAGTCTTCTTGCAATTTTCTGATTCATAACTTATTCCTTTCTATTATTTACCAGCCGATTTACCAGCCTTACGACGTACAACTTCACCTTGGAACTTAACACCCTTGCCTTTGTAAGGTTCAGGACGACGGAACGAGCGAATCTTGGCACAAACCTGACCAAGAAGTTGTTTGTCAGCCGATTCCAAGAAAATAAGCGGGTTCTGGTTACGCTCCGACTTGGTCTCTACCTTAATCTCTTTCGGCAAGCCGAGATAGATAGGGTGAGTATAGCCCAAAGTAAGATTCAGCACCTGCGGCTGGAGCATTTCCACGCGGAAACCGACACCGACAAGTTCGAGAACTTTCTTATAGCCATCGTGCACACCAACAACCATATTATGAATCAGCGCGCGATACAAACCATGTTTAGCGCGGCTTTCTTTTTCGTCATTCGGACGAGTAACGTGGCAAACGCCATCCTCAACGGTAACGGTAATCAGAGGGTCAACAGCCTGAGTGAGTTCCCCCTTAGGACCTTTTACTGTTACTACATTTTCAGGGCTAACGGTTACGGTTACGCCTGCAGGGATTGCGATAGGTAATTTACCAATTCTTGACATAGTCTTCTCCTCCTTACATTAATAAACATAACAAATAACCTCACCACCCAATTGCTGACCAAGGGCTTCCTTGTTGGTCATCACACCTTTCGAAGTAGAAAGGATAGCGATACCCAATCCATTCAGTACGCGCGGCATCTCACGATAGCCCACATACTTACGAAGACCCGGGGTGGATACACGTTGCAAACTCTTGATGGCGTTAACTTTGTTAACGGGATCATACTTCAGAGCGATCTTGATTGTGCCCTGAGGTCCATCTTCCACGAACTTGTAAGAGAGGATATAACCTTTCTCAAACAAGATACGAGTGATCTCTTTCTTCAGATTCGAAGCAGGCACCTCAACTACGCGATGACCGGCTTTGATTGCATTTCTGAGACGAGTCAGATAATCTGCGATAGGATCTGTCATAAATGTTTTGTTGTTAAATTAATCCCGGCTGCCGGGACAATATTTAATAATAAGTTGATTTTAGTCGCTGACATCTTTACAGATGGCGCAACCTTTTCACATCCACAAATATCGTGCCACAATATATTGCAAAATAAATAAACATCAACAGAACGGATAGTTAAAAGTAGCCTATCCTCCTCACATCCTATGCACATCCTATGCTGAATGGCGCACAAAACGTATTTAACATTTATTATCCTACAATGACATAGTGTCAGTCATTTGCAGATAGAGTCGGCAGTTCCCAAGAGGGAAAATGCCAATGACTATATGGCAGTCCCGAAGGAGTAAGGAAACTCCTTCGGGGCGTATAGTTTCAGTACGATTACCAACTTGCCTTCTTCACTCCGGGGATAAGCCCTTTGGAAGCCATCTCACGGAACTGAATACGTGACAAACCGAATGCACGCATATAACCTTTCGGACGACCCGTGATCTTGCAACGGTTGTGCAGACGGACAGGGCTAGCGTTCTTAGGCAGAGACTGGAGACCGATATAGTCGCCATCCTTGAGGAGTTGGGCGCGTTTCGCAGCATATTTAGCGACGAGAGCGGCGCGTTTTACCTCGCGGGCTTTCATTGATTCTTTTGCCATAGCGATTACTTTTTGAATGGTAAGCCAAACTCGCGGAGGAGAGCGAAACCTTCTTCATCGGTTTGCGCAGTGGTAACGAACGTGATGTTCATACCGAGCAGTTTGGTAATGTTATCAATGTTAATTTCCGGGAAGATAATTTGCTCTTGGATACCAAGGGTATAGTTACCACGTCCGTCCATCTTGTTCTCGATACCTTTGAAGTCGCGGATACGAGGGAGAGCGACGCGAACGAGACGCTCTAAGAACTCGTACATACGCTCGCCACGAAGGGTTACGCGAACACCGATAGGCATTTTTTTACGAACCTTGAAGTTGGCAATATCCTTCTTGGAGAGTGTAGCAACGGCTTTCTGACCGGAGATGGCTGTCATTTCTGCTTGAGCGACATCAACGATCTTCTTGTCGGCAACAGCCTCGCCCAGACCTTGATTGAGGACAATCTTGGTGAGTTTCGGGCACTGCATTACTGTAGTGTAGTTGAACTCTTTCATCAAGATAGGAACGATACGTTCCTGATAATCTTGCTTCAGACTTGCTGTATTCATCATTAAATCTCCTTTCCGGTTTTTTTAGATACACGGACTAACTTTCCGTCTTTCTCCACACGGCCTACGCGAACCGGTTTGCCATTCTCAACGGGGTTGAGGTTGGAGATATGGATAGAAGCCTCTTGTTTTACGATACCCCCTTGCGGGTTCTTTGCATTAGGTTTGGTACTTTTCGATACCATATTAACACCTTCTACGATAGCACGTTGCTTATCTACAAGCACCTCCAGCACACGACCGGTTTTGCCTTTCGATGCACCCGCGTTAACGTAAACGGTATCACCTTTCTTAATATGTAATTTTGCCATTACTGTAATAATTTAGATGATTAAAGCACTTCAGGTGCCAGAGAAATAATCTTCATATTGGTTTGACGAAGTTCACGAGCAACGGGGCCGAAGATACGCGAGCCTCGCAGTTCACCGGCGTTGTTAACAAGCACGCATGCATTGTCATCGAAGCGGATGTAACTACCATCGGCACGGCGAACCTCTTTCTTCACGCGGACAACGATAGCGCGGCTAACCGCACCGTCCTTGATGTCAGAGGAAGGAATAACGCCCTTAACTGCTACCACGATGGTGTCGCCGAGGGTGGCGTAACGTTTTTTGGTTCCGCCCAGTACGCGGATGCACAATGCCTCTTTAGCACCGGAGTTGTCCGCAACCGTAAGTCTTGATTCTTGTTGTATCATAATTACTTAGCCCTTTCAATAATTTGAGTTAGACGCCAACGAACAGTTTTGCTCAGCGGACGAGTCTCCATAATGCGGACGGTATCGCCGATACCACACTCGTTTTTCTCGTCATGAACATGGAACTTGCGAGTTTTATTGACAAACTTGCCATAGATGGGGTGTTTCTCTTTCCACTTAACGGCTACGACAATGGTCTTATCCATCTTGTTGGAAACGACAACGCCCACACGCTCTTTTCTTAAATTTCTTGTTTCCATTTCACTTTCGTTTTTTACTTGGTTAATTCTCTTGCACGGAGTTCGGTTGCAAGGCGTGCGATTGTCTTACGAGCAACCTTAATCTGCAACGGATTGTCGAGCGGAGAAATGCTGTGATTCAGTTTGAGACGTACGAGTGCATCTTTTTCTGCAGCAAGACGCTCTTGGATCTCAGCGGTAGTTAATTCTTTAATTTCAGCTGTTTTCATAATCCTGATTAAACATTTTGGGTTGGGTCGTAATCACGTCTTACGACAAACTTAGTAGTGATAGGAAGTTTCTGAGCAGCCAAACGAAGAGCCTCTTTGGCAACCTCGTAAGGAACGCCGTCAACCTCGAAGATGATACGTCCGGGCTCCAATGGAACTACGAATCCCTCAGGAGCACCTTTACCTTTACCCATACGGACATCCAGAGGTTTTTTAGTGATAGGTTTATCCGGGAACACGCGAATCCATACCTGACCTTGACGTTGCATGTAACGTGTTACAGCAACACGGGCTGCTTCGATTTGACGACCTGTCAACCAGATGGTACCAAGCGATTTGATACCGAATGAGCCGAATGCCAACTCATTGCCGCGTTGCGCGATGCCTTTGATACGGCCTTTTTGCGAGCGGCGGAATTTCGTTTTCTTAGGTTGTAACATAACTGTTGTAATCTACAAATCGGTTAAACTTATTGTTTTTTGTTTCTGCGGAAGCCGCCCTTACGGTCACCATCACGGCGGTCGTTGCGGCGATCCATGCCACGACCTTCCTGTTTCTGGGTAAAGTTAGGAGCGAGATCCTTTTTGCCGTAAACTTCGCCACGGCAAATCCAAACCTTAACACCGATAACGCCCACTTTGGTGATAGCACCAATCTGGCAATAGTCGATGTCGGCACGCAGTGTGTGTAGAGGAGTACGTCCTTCTTTGTACATCTCTTTACGTGCCATCTCGGCACCGTTCAGACGGCCGCTGACTTGCACCTTGATACCCTCAGCGCCCATACGCATAGTAGAAGCGATGGCCATCTTAACGGCACGACGGTAAGCCACTTTGCCTTCCAATTGACGTGCAATTTTGGTAGCAACGATAGTTGCATCCAACTCAGGACGTTTTACCTCGAAGATGTTGATTTGAACATCTTGTTTGGTGATTTTTTTGAGTTCCTCCTTCAATTTGTCAACCTCTTGTCCACCCTTACCGATGATAAAACCGGGGCGAGCGGTGCAGACAGTTACAGTTACAAGTTTCAGAGTTCTTTCGATAACGATACGGGAAATACTAGCCTCAGCAAGACGGGCGTTGAGGTACTTACGAATTTTAGTATCCTCTACGATAGTATCTCCGTAATTCTTACCGCCAAACCAGTTGGAATCCCAACCACGAACAATACCGAGACGGTTTGCAATAGGATTAATTTTCTGTCCCATTTTGTTGATTACTTTTCAGCGTTAGTATTTTTAGTATCTACGAATACAGTAACATGATTGGAACGTTTGCGGACGCGGTAGCCACGACCTTGAGGAGCGGTCAGCAGACGCTTGAGCATCATTCCGCCGTCAACCATGATATTGCTTACATACAATGTTTCCTGATCAGCCTTCTTACCGGTTTTTGTTTCCCAGTTAGCGATAGCCGATTTCAGTACTTTTTCCATAGCGCGCGATGCCTCCCGGGTAGAGAAATGCAAAGCACCCAGTGCGCGGTTCACTTCCATGCCACGAATCATGTCAGCAACAAGGCGCATTTTGCGTGGAGATGTAGGAACGTTGTTTACCTTGGCAAAGTATTGACTCTTGCGAGCCTCTTTCATTGCCTCGGCTGTATTATGTTTTCTAGCACCCATTTTGAATTCTAAAATTTAATTTGTTGTTTGAATGATTCAATGGATTACTTCTTGTTGTTGCCGGCATGACCACGGAAGGTACGAGTAGGAGCGAATTCTCCCAACTTGTGTCCAACCATATTCTCCGTTACATAAACAGGAATGAACTTGTTTCCATTGTGAACTGCAATAGTATGACCTACAAAATCCGGAGAAATCATAGAAGCACGGCTCCAAGTCTTGACAACTTCTTTTTTGCCCGACTCATTCATAGCCAACACCTTGTCCTCCAACTTGACATTGATAAACGGTCCTTTTTTTAATGAACGACTCATAATGTTGTTACGATTTTAATAGGTTATTTCTTTCTTCTTTCGATTATGAACTGATTGCTCTGGTTCTTGGGGTGACGAGTCTTGTAACCCTTAGCGAGCAAGCCCTTACGAGAACGCGGGTGTCCACCAGATGCACGTCCTTCACCACCACCCATCGGGTGATCTACAGGGTTCATAACAACACCACGGTTGCGAGGACGGCGACCGAGCCAACGGCTACGACCAGCCTTACCACTCTTCTCCAATGCGTGATCGCTATTGCCGACTACACCAACGGTAGCCTTGCATGTGGCGAGCACCTTGCGCAATTCACCCGAAGGCAACTTGATGATTGCATACTTATCTTCACGCGAAGAGAGTTGTGCAAACACGCCAGCCGAGCGAACCATGCAAGCCCCCTGCCCCGGACGCAACTCAATGTTGTGAATGAGCGTTCCGAGAGGGATGTTTGCCATAGGAAGGGCATTTCCTACTTCAGGAGCGGCCTCTGCTCCCGACATAACCGTTTGACCTACTTGCAGTCCGTTAGGTGCAAGAATGTAACGTTTCTCACCATCAGCATAGAACAAGAGAGCGATGCGAGCCGAACGGTTCGGATCATACTCAATTGTTTTAACTGTAGCGGGTACACCATCTTTGTTACGTTTGAAGTCAATTACACGATATTTCTGCTTATGTCCGCCGCCGATGTAGCGCATGGTCATCTTACCAGTATGGTTACGACCACCCGTTTTGCGTTTGCCGAACACAAGAGATTTCTCCGGAGCACTTGCGGTAATTGTCTCAAATGCACCGATAACTTTGTGTCTTTGCCCTGGTGTAGTGGGCTTAAATTTACGTACAGCCATTTTTAGATATTGCTATAAAAATCGATTGTTTCACCTTGTTTCAATGTAACGATAGCCTTTTTGTAAGCCTGCTGCGCACCGCGAAGCAAACCGCTCTTGGTATAGCGTTGTTTTACTTTGGGAGCCACAATAAGGGTATTTACATCCTCTACCTGTACATTGTACATTTCCTCTACTGCCTTTTTGATTTCAACTTTGTTGGCAGTACGTTCTACTCTAAAACCATAACGGTTCAACTTTTCGCCAGCGGCGGTCATCTTCTCAGTGACGATCGGTTTGATAATAATTGCCATAGTTGTAACCTCCTTATGCGTTAAAAGTTGCCTCGATAGCGGCAGCCGAAGCCTCGGTAAGAACCACTACATTCGAGTTCATAATAGTATAAGTATTCAGTTCGTTAGCCGAAACAACGTTAACTCGTTGCAGGTTGGCAGCCGACTTGATTGCATTGGTGTTAGCATCGCTGACGATGAAAGTAACCTTTTTGCCTGCTACATTGAGGTTATTGAGAACCTCGACCATTGCCTTGGTTTTAGGAGCCTCGAAAGTAAGAGCGTCCAAAACAAGGATTTGCTCTTGTTTAGCGCGAAGGCTGAGAGCCGATTTACGAGCCAATTGTTTCACCTTGCGGTTGAGTTTGAAAGCATAACTACGGGGAACGGGACCGAAGATGGTACCACCACCTACGCGAACCGGCGATTTGAAATCACCCGGGCGTGCACCTCCGCCGCCCTTCTGACGACCGAGTTTGCGTGTAGAGTGGGCATTCTCGCTACGTTGTTTTGCTTTGGCTGTTCCCTGGCGGTTGTTTGCCAAGTATTGCTTAACGTCCAAGTAGATAGCATGTTCGTTAGGCTCAATACCGAAGATTGCGTCGTTGAGGACGACCTTCTTGCCGGTCTCTTTGCCGGCCATATTCAAAATACTAAGTTCCATACTAAATTACTTGTTAAGAATAACGATTGAATTTTTAGCACCCGGAATACTACCCTTGACCATAATCAAGTTGTACTCAGGGATAACTTTGAGAACAACAAGGTTTTGAACCGTGATGCGGTCTTGTCCCATATGTCCGCCCATACGTGTACCCGGGAAGATACGGCTCGGGTATGCACAAGCACCTACAGAACCCGGTGCGCGCAGACGGTCGTCCTGACCGTGAGTCGATTGACCAACACCACCAAAACCGTGGCGTTTTACGACACCTTGGAAACCTTTACCTTTGCTGGTACCAATCACATCGATGTAGGTATTCTCCTCGAATACGTCAGCGACCGTGATGGTATCGCCCAAATGGAGTTCTTTGTCGAACTCGTCGAACTCAGCGAGGTGACGCATAGGTT
Organism: uncultured Bacteroidales bacterium; assembly: GCA_934728255.1. Lineage (GTDB taxonomy): Bacteria > Bacteroidota > Bacteroidia > Bacteroidales > Paludibacteraceae > Colicola. The sequence goes on along the minus strand of CAKVEC010000003.1, from coordinate 215,900 downwards.
GAACGCCTGCAGCCTTGAAGTGACCTGCTTCAGCCTTGTTGGTATGTTTCTCGCTCTTCTGCATGAAACCTACCTGAACAGCCTGATAGCCATCTTTCTCAACGGTTTTCAGTTGCGTTACAACGCAAGGACCTGCCTCGATAACGGTGCATGGGATATTCTTGCCATCAGCACCGAATACGGAAGTCATTCCGATTTTTTTTCCTAATAATCCTGGCATTTTACCGATTGTTAGTTTGTTAATAAATTGCCGTTCTCGCCCGCGGACTGACGCCTTCACCCGAAGATTACTCGGTCATTTACCGAGGGAAACGGTCGTTTGTCGATGCATAATGCGTAATGCACAATGCAAATGTTGTTTCTTTTTCGATTACGCTTTGATTTCTACCTCAACACCGCTAGCAAGTTCGAGTTTCATCAGAGCTTCGATGGTCTTGCTATTTGCATTGTAGATGTCAATCAGACGTTTGTAACTCGATAGTTCAAACTGCTCGCGACTTTTCTTGTTAACGAAAGTGGAACGGTTAACGGTAAAGATACGTTTGTGAGTAGGCAATGGAATAGGACCGCTGATTACAGCACCGGTAGCCTTAACTGTTTTAACGATTTTCTCTGCCGACTTGTCCACTAAGTTGTGGTCGAAAGATTTCAGTTTGATACGAATTTTCTGACTCATGTCTGTTTTTTGAATTAATAATTTTACAATTTGACAATTTCACGAATTGTCTATTTAAGAACAGAGCGCGAGACATCCAAAGAGTCATTTGCTTGGAATGACCCGCGACCTATTTATTATGTTAAGAACGTGCGCCTGTGCGCTCACCTGCGCACGTTCTTATTGATTCATTATACCAAATCTGCACGTCCGCCGCACTCGGTAAGAACTGCCTTGGCGATTGCGCTCGAAACAGCCTCGTAGTGCGAGAATTCCATACTGGAAGTAGCACGACCGGAAGTGATGGTACGAAGAGCGGTTACGTAACCGAACATCTCGCTCAAAGGCACTTTCGCCTTAACGATACGTGCACCCGTACGAGCGGTATCCATACCCTCGACCTGTCCACGACGTTTGGTCAAGTCGCCGATGACATCACCCATATTCTCCTCGGGTGTTACCACCTCTACCTTCATAATAGGCTCCATAAGAACCGGTTTGGCCTTAACGCAAGCGTTCTTGAATGCCATCTGGGCGCAGATTTCGAATGACAACTGGTCGGAGTCAACGGGGTGGAAACTACCATCAATGACAGTAACCTTAAGTTGGTCAACCGGATAGCCGGCAAGTACACCATTCTTCATCGCAGCCTGGAAACCCTTTTCGATAGAGGGGATAAACTCCTTAGGAATGTTACCACCCTTAACCTCGTTCACGAATTGGAGCGAACCTTCGAATTCAGGATCAGCCGGTTCAACGCGCACGAACATATCGGCAAATTTACCACGACCACCGGATTGTTTCTTGTAGGTCTCACGGAGTTCAACAGGCATAGAGATGGCCTCGCGGTATGCTACCTGCGGACGACCCTGGTTGCACTCTACCTTGAACTCACGTTTCAGACGGTCGATAATAATCTCGAGGTGCAACTCACCCATACCGGAGATGACGGTTTGACCGGTCTGCTCGTCGGTTTTAACGGTGAATGTCGGGTCTTCCTCTGCCAACTTAGCCAAACCTACACCGAGTTTATCAAGGTCAGCCTGACTCTTCGGCTCAACTGAAACGCCAATCACAGGAGCGGGGAATTCGATAGATTCAAGCACGATAGGATTTTCCTCATCACAAAGGGTATCACCCGTGCGGATATCCTTGAAACCTACGCCGGCTCCGATATCGCCTGCTGCGATAAAGTCAACAGGATTCTGATGGTTGGAGTGCATTTGGAAGATACGCGAGATACGCTCTTTCTTGCCCGAACGGGGGTTGTAAACATACGAACCCGCCTCCAACTTACCCGAATAAACGCGGAAATAGCAGAGACGACCTACATACGGGTCGGTAGCGATCTTGAACGCCAATGCGCAAAGCGGTTCATTGTCATCCGGTTTGCGGCTGATAGCATCACCTGTACGGGGATCTGTACCATCGATTTCCGGAGTATCCAGCGGACTCGGCAGATAAGCGCAGACTGCATCAAGCATAGTCTGCACACCTTTGTTCTTGAACGAAGAACCGCAGATTACGGGGAAAATATGCATACCAATAGTACCCTTACGGATAGCGGCACGGATCTCATCCTCAGTAATAGTAGAAGGATCAGAGAAATACTTCTCCATCAATGTATCATCGAACTCTGCGATAGTCTCGAGCATTTTGTCGCGCCACTCCTCAGCCTCTGCAACGAGGTCAGCAGGGATGTCATCCACCTCATACTCAGCGCCCATAGTCTCATCGTGCCAAAGGATAGCCTTCATCTTGACAAGATCCACTACGCCTTTGAACGTTTCCTCGTTTCCTACAGGAATCTGGATAGGGCAAGGGGTAGCACCAAGTACCTCTTTAATCTGGCGAACCACATCGAAGAAGTTGGCACCCGAACGGTCCATCTTGTTGACATAGCAGAGACGCGGCACATTGTATTTATCAGCCTGGCGCCAAACGGTTTCCGACTGCGGTTGAACACCACCTACAGCACAGAGAGCCATCACGGCACCATCAAGAATACGAAGCGAGCGCTCCACCTCTACGGTAAAGTCCACGTGCCCCGGAGTGTCAATCAAGTTGATTTTGTACTTATCGCCCTTGTACGGCCAATAAGTGGTAGTTGCTGCAGAAGTGATAGTAATACCACGCTCCTGCTCCTGAACCATCCAGTCCATAGTAGCAGCACCATCGTGTACCTCACCGATTTTATGCGTAAGACCGGTGTAGTACAGAATACGCTCGGAGGTAGTTGTCTTACCGGCATCAATGTGCGCCATGATACCGATGTTTCTGTTTAATTTCAGATCGTGTTTAGCCATTGTTTCTTTTCCTTATTATATACACGCGCGTACGTGCGTATTAGAAACGGAAATGTGCGAATGCACGGTTAGCCTCAGCCATACGGTGCATATCCTCTTTACGTTTAAAGGCACCACCCTGGTTATTGTAGGCATCCATAATCTCGGCTGCCAATTTCTCTGCCATCGAATGACCGCCACGTTTACGTGCGAAAGCAATCATATTCTTCATTGCAATCGAACCCTTGCGGTCAGCACGAATCTCCGTAGGTACTTGGAAAGTAGCGCCACCGATACGTTTCGATTTTACCTCAACCAGAGGAGTGATATTATCGAGAGCCTGCTTCCAGATATCCAAAGCGGACTTATCCTCCGACTTCATCTTCTGTTCTACTACTCCCAAAGCGGTATAGAACACACCATACGAAGTGTTTTTCTTACCATCGAGCATCAAGTGGTTTACAAACTTAGCCACCATCACCTCGCCATAAACGGGATCCGGAAGGATTACACGTTTTGTTGGTTTTGCTTTTCTCATTGTTGTTTTTAATTTTTTTGGTTGTCATCGCTTCAGCCGAAACAACTCACAATGCACAATGCATGATTCACAATTATTTCGACTTACTCAACCGATCAACCCGATTAATCGTCCCAAATATGGAACTCTCAGTTAGTTTTTGTAGTTTTCAGAACGTATTACTTCTTTGCTTTCGGGCGCTTCGCACCGTATTTGCTTCGACGTTGCAAACGATTAGCCACACCCGCCGTATCCAGTGTACCACGAACGATGTGATAACGTACACCAGGAAGGTCTTTCACACGACCACCACGCACCATTACGATACTGTGCTCTTGCAAGTTATGTCCTTCTCCCGGAATGTATGCATTTACCTCCTTCTGGTTCGTCAGACGAACACGAGCCACCTTACGCATAGCGGAGTTAGGCTTTTTAGGAGTTGTTGTGTAAACACGCACACATACGCCACGACGTTGCGGGCAACTGTCCAATGCAGGGCTTTTGCTCTTGTCGATAAGTTCTGCTCTTCCTTTTCTAACTAATTGTTGAATTGTAGGCATTGTAACTTGTTGTTTGTTAATAATTTATCATTTATATCTTTGCTATCCGCCATTACTCGTAACCTTACCATTTTGCACACGAAACCTCGCGTGCGTATGCGCGAAAGACGGGCAAACCGCGAAAAAGCATGCAAAGGTACGACTTTTTTCCGGATTGTGCAAACTTTTATCACAAGAAAATCAACATTTTAAGTATTTTCTCATATTTTGCAAAACGGAGTATTCATTACACAGGCATCAGGATAAAAAATATCTCCTATGATGCAAGCGGATAGAAAAATGGAAGAAAACAAGCCTAAAGTTGCTTTTTTAATGACGCAAGACGATAGGGAATTCTACCCAGCCCACAGGACTTCGTATCGCTACGAAAGCACCCAGTGCCACGCACCTGCCTTACGCTTCACATCCTCACACGTTTGTGCTCCGAAATTACCGCGGACGAGGCGTCCGCGCCCCCGGCGGAACTTGGTGCCAACTCATGGGTAAACGCCATAGATTCTATGCTGAACAACCCGTTAATCACCCGTTAATCACCCGTTAATCACCCGTTAATCACCCGATAATCACCCGATAATCACCCGATAATCACCCGATAATCACATAGACCTGACAGCACGAGGATACAGAGAATTGGAGCAGCGAGTTTCCGAAAAACCAACAAAAAAAATAGTGCCGTTTGCACAACTGCGCAAACGGCACTATCCCAAACGGATTACACACAATGCGTAACCCAGCCTATATACAGCAACAGGACTTATTCTTCAACAGCATCCACCAGTTTGTAGCCCTTACCGTGTACGCCGAGGATACGATACCCCGTTCCATCAAGGAACCGGCGCAAATGGTTAATATACACAGACAGAGAACGCGAAGCAAAATAGTCTTCAGTCTTCCACAAAGCCGCCAAGATAGCCTGACGCTCGACCAAATTATTCATATTCCGGCAAAGCATCAGCAACAAGTCACTCTCACGCGAGGACATATGCTGCCCGTCGAAAGTCTGATGAACCGAATCAAATTTCTTGCCCGCAATCTCAAATGTCGTAGTTGAGTTATCCGTACCTGCCATATAGCGGCGCAGAACAGCCTGAATACGATAGATGAGGATATCCATACTAAACGGTTTGGTAACATAGTCATCACAACCGAGTTCAAATGCGCGAAGCATATCTTCTTTAGCGGAACGAGATGTGAGCATTATCACGGGGATTTGTTTGCCCGCGCGACGCATAAACGTCAGCACCTCAAAACCGTCCAATGTCGGCAGATTGATATCCATCAGGCAGAGGTCGAAGTGCGTTTCCTGCATTGCATTCAGAGCGTCCTGCCCGTCGATTACGGTAGTTACATTGTAGTCACGACTTTTGAGGTAATCAGCCAAAAGCGTACTCAAATTGATGTCGTTGTCACAAATTAAAATGTTTACTTTAGAGGTCAGCATATTATAAAAATTAAGGGTTTTACATTCACTTAAAAGATTATAACAAACATTATGCCAAATTATACACAAGTAAAAAGAAAACACAAAAATATCCGTTTATTTGTATATTCCGCAGAAATAGTGTACCTTTGCAATGCACAATGCGTAATGCACAATGGGATTATGAGTAAAGTACTGCTTATTTTTACAGGAGGCACTATTTCGATGGTGCGCGACAAGGCTACAGGTGCGCTGTATCCTGCGGATATGGAGACATTCAAAGCCTTTATGCCTGAACTTTTCTCCGGCGATGTAAATATAGAGACGGTGGCTTTTGATCCGCTGCTTGACTCATCGGATGTCAATCCCGACAATTGGGCAAAAATGGCGCATCTTGTCTATGACCATTACGACCAATATGATGGTTTTGTCATTCTGCATGGTACAGACACGATGTCTTATTCAGCATCGGCATTATCATTTATGCTTGAAAACCTGAGCAAACCTGTGGTATTCACGGGGAGCCAGTTGCCGGTAGGGTTATTGCGTTCGGATGCCAAAGAGAATCTGCTGACCGCCATAGAGATAGCTGCAGCCAAAGACGAATACGGCAATCCGATAGTGCCGGAGGTAACGATATTCTTCGAGGACAGGCTTTTCCGCGGCAACCGTACCACCAAACGCAATGCGGAACATTTCTCGGCATTCAACTCGTACAACTACCCAGCCCTTGCCAAGGCGGGTGTGCATATCACTTACCAGCCGCACCTGATCCACTACAACGACCCGAGTCAACCGCTTCGCCTGCGCGTGAAGACCGACGAGAATGTGGGTGTGCTGAAACTATTTCCGGGCATACAAGAGTCGATCGTACACCAGGTGCTGACCACCCCCGGTCTGCGCGGGTTGGTATTGGAGACTTTCGGTGCGGGCAATGCGCCGTCGTCGGAGTGGCTGTACCGCCAGTTGCGCGATGCAGTGAACCGCGGTATCATCATCGTGAACAAAACCCAGTGCAACACGGGGTCTGTAGAGATGGGGCGCTATGCTGTCTCAATGAACCTGCTCAAAGCGGGGGTCATCTCGGGCTACGACATCACCACAGAGGCACTACTCACCAAAATGATGTACCTGTTAGGGGAAGACACCAACGACATTGACACGGTAAAAAAACTGCTTCAAAAGAGTCTCTGTGGGGAGTTGACCGTTCCTGTTGCGGGCAATGCTGAGAGTGTGCTGGAGCCATAATATATCCGTTAATAACGTATTATATAATCTTCCATTAAAGCCCATTGAAAGTACCATTAAAATTCTCCGTTAATTATCGTTAATTAATCATTAATTCCTTTCGTGCAAAACGGCATCGAAAAACAGAACATTTTGCACCGTGGCAGGTAAGGTAAAAAGTAAGGAGGATGAGCATAGGATGCTTATAGGATAGGCTACCCTTGTCAGGGACATAAAAATAGAACATTTTGCAAATATACAGGTTAAATAAAAACCAACGAATATGAAAAATCTCGAACCTAAGAGTTTGTGGAACAATTTCTACAACCTCACTCAGATCCCTCGCCCCAGCGGCAAGAAGAAAGAAATCTCGGAGTTCATCGCCAACTACGGGCGCAGTCTCGGGCTGGAGACTATCGTGGACGAGATAGGCAACGTGCTTATCCGCAAACCCGCCAGCGAGGGAATGGAGACCCACCCGGGAGTAATCCTGCAGGGGCACATGGATATGGTGCCGCAGAAGAACTCGGACAAAGTATTCGATTTTGAGAAAGACCCCATAGAAGCCTACGTGGAAGAGAACGGCGAATGGGTTACTGCCAACGGTACCACTCTGGGGGCGGACAATGGCATCGGTGTGGCTACGGCTATGGCGATCCTTGCAGACAAGAGCGTGGCTCACCCGCCCTTGGAAGCACTCTTCACCGTGGACGAAGAAACCGGTATGTACGGTGCTTTTGCACTCGAAGGCGGTGTATTGAAAGGCAAAACGCTGATCAACCTCGACTCGGAGAGCGAAGGCGAACTCTATGTAGGCTGTGCCGGCGGCGTGGACACCACGGCGACTTTCGACTTTGAACCCGTAGATACCGAGGAGGGAGACATCGCATTGCGTGTTGCGCTGCGCGGCTGCAAAGGCGGACACTCGGGCTGCGACATCAATATGCAGCGTGCCAACGCCATCAAACTGCTGTTCCGCTTTCTGAAAGATGCTGTGGCTAACTACGAGGCGCGTTTGGCATACGTAGAGGGCGGCAGCCTGCGCAATGCTATCCCGCGAGAAGCAAGTGCACTCATCACCATTCCCGCCGAGAGCAAAGATGATGTACTCGATTTGGTAGCCGACTATGAAGACCTCTTTATCCGCGAGTACGACGGTGTAGAGGACAACATCTCGCTAACCGCAGAGGAGGTAGAGTGCCCGAAAGTGGAACTGCCCGAAGACGTGCAGGATTTTCTCATTCATGCCATTACGCTTGTGCCGCACGGAGTCTATCGTATGATTCCCGAGATGCCCGATGTGGTGGAGACCAGCAACAACCTCGCTATGATCGAGACGCAGGGCAAGCAGATACTCGTTTACTGTCTCACCCGCTCGTCGGTAGAATCGCGCAAAGAGGAACTGCAATCGGTTATCGATTCTGCCTTCTCGTTGGCAGGTGCGCAGGTGGAGTTCTCGGGGTCGTATCCCGGTTGGAAGCCCAACCTGCACAGCCATATCCTTGAGGTGATGAAAGCCATCTATAAAAAGGAGTTCAATCAGGAAGCGCGGGTGATTACCATCCATGCGGGCTTGGAGTGCGGTATTATCGGGCGCAACTATCCCGGTATGGATATGATTTCATTCGGTCCTACCATAGAGCACCCCCACTCGCCCGATGAGCGTGTAAACATCAAGACCGTGCAGAAATTCTACCAATTCCTGCTCGCTACGCTGAAAGCATTATAACTAACACGACGTGTTACAAAAGACTGCTTAACAGATTGCTAAGCAGTCTTTTGTAATACACATTTTCTATGTTTGGCACATTACCCGACAACTATACCGCCACATTGGGGCTATTCTTCCTGAATATGATTTTGGAAGCAGTGGCAGCGTACCTTGTTTTTGCCGAACACAAACGCCAAAGCGACCGTTCACGTCTGTTCATCGCTTTTTTCTTTCTTGCCTCGTCTATTGCCTCGCTGGGCGAGATAGTCATCGCCCTGTGCGCACCAGAGTACGCAGACGGTTTTCTGCTGATGGATCCGATCATCATTCTCTTCGGATTCTTGATTTTCTTTCTGTTGTGGCTCTATCCCATAGAGATGTTGCGCCCCGGTTGGATAGACTGGCGGCGCGGGTTGCTGTTACTCTCTCCGTGGTTGGTCTTTATGGCGGCATTGCTGATGCTGCACCATTTTGACATTCGTCCGCTTTATACCATCAGCGACATCGTTACCTATATCGGCGAACCGAATGTATGGCTTCGCATAGTGCTGACGTTTATCTTTATCCCCTATGGGGTATGGCTTCTTCTGATGCAGCACAACTGGCGGAACAGCAACGCTCCATTGGTATGGGTACGGGCAGTGGTGATTATTACGCTATGCATGACCATTACCTATTTTGCCAGCCGCGGACTGCGTCTTTTCTGGGCGAATATCGTACACGAAGCATTGTATATCGGATTGACTCTCTTAATCTTATACATCGAGTTGGTGGTGCGTCTCAACGTACAACGTTCCATCCATACTGAAGAAGCAGATTACATGCCGCCCGTCGTAACATTGGAACTACCGGAGACTCCTCTGCCATCAGAAGAACCGGAACAAAAGCCGGACGTTATTACAGAAGTCTCGCAACGCATACAAATGGCATTGGAAAATCCCGATATATGGCAGAACCCAGACCTGACACAAGATGATTTGGTGCGTATGGTGCGTACCAACCGACGCTACCTGCAATTGGGCATCAAGCAACTGGGATATGACAGTTACCCCGATATGATCAACCGCCGCCGAGTGGCATACATACAGGAGCAATTGCATGACGATCCCGCACAAAACCTGCAAAGCCTGTTCTACGACGCAGGGTATCGCTCCCGCACCAGTGCATGGCGCAATTTCACCGCCATCGCCGGCTGTTCACCTACAGAATACTGCGAAAGCACACGGACAGGTCAGTAAATTCTACACTAAAAAAAACGCACACCTGACATTGTTCGGGTGTGCGTTTTTTCTATTGTGTGGCAGATCACAGATTACGAGAATCGAAATGCAGGGTCATTTCTGCAGGCGATACATTTCCTGCTACATGCGCGGGTGCACTGTAATAGGAAGACTTAGCAGTATCCCACGAATAAATCTGTTCTCCCTGTACATTGATATAACGATATGTCATTACATCCTCATTCGAGTTTGTTCGTACAACCAATGCCAAGCCGTTGTGGAAACCCGTTATAGGCTTCTCGTCATTTTGTAGCGGTAACTGAATGGTTCCCTTGGTGTTGATTGACATCCACACACCATTCCCAGATTGTTGAACAAAGGCATAGCCCTCAAAGAAGGGATACACATCATAGTATATAAAGTTAATTTTGGTATCGCCTTTGCTGTTCAGGTAACCGCATTTCCCGTTTTGGGCAGCAGGCAAAAGGTTGTTATCCACCATAGTACCGAGACCATCATACACCGGCGCAATCAGCACCTTGCCTTTCTTGTCCAATACACCCCATTTGTTGTTGAGCCGATATGCCACCATATTACTGCCCACAGACATCAGTCTGTCATACGTAGGCGGGATCAGGAACTCGCCATTAGCATCAATAACACCTTCCTTATCACCTAACTCTATAATAGCCATTCCGTCTCGGAACGACTCCGCATCTTCATAGATCGGTTGTATAACCCAGTTGCCTTTGCTATTGACATAACCGGTTAAACCATCCTCTGTCTGTTGCGCAGCCACCAAACCATTGTCGCCCATAGTCCCCAAGTCGTAGAATGTCGGCTGGATAGCATACTTGAATCTGGTATTCAGCATACCATACAAGTCGTCCACTTCCACGCGTGCGTACTTATAATAGAAACTCTCTGCCTCGTCGAAGTGGGGTGCATTCTGCATTTTGCCTTTTGTATCAATAAAGAACTGATTATCACCGCTTTCTACTAACGCATAGCCACACGAGAAACCCGTTGCCGCATCATAATTGGCAGGAATAACAAAGGTTCCTTTGGCATCAATATACCCCCACTTACCGGTTTCACGGCTCACCGCAGGCCATAGTTCGGTTGAATCGTGCGTAGGTGTCAAACGCTCGCTGTCGCAACCGGCACATACCATTGCGATCACTGCCAAGGCAGTCAAAAAAATGCTCTTTTTCATAACACAAAAGGATTTTGATGAATAATTTATCTTCGTTTTTACATACGGTTCGGCACATCAATACCCAGCAGCGACATCGCACTGCGGATAACCTTTGCCACCGTAGCGGAGAGCGTCAGACGCATGGCACGCACTTGTGCATCGGGTTCGTTGAGAATGCTGTAATCGTGATAGAACGAGTTGAAATCACACGCCAACGCATATGCATAGTTCGCAATCACGGCAGGCGAGAAATCATTACCTGCCTGACGAACTGCAGCGGGATAATCGGCAAGACGCTGAATAAGTGCCAACTCTTTGGAAGCAATTTGTAAATTTGTAAATTTGTCAGTTTGTAAATCATTTGCTTCCGCCTTGCGCAGTACGCTCTGAATACGCGCGTAGGTGTATTGGATAAACGGTCCCGTATTGCCATTGAAATCAATACTCTCAGCGGGATTGAAGAGCATATTCTTGCGGGGGTCCACTTTGAGAATAAAGTACTTCAATGCCCCCAAGCCCACAATACGCGCTATCTCGTTTGCCTCGTCGGCGGTGATGTCGGGCAGGGTATTCACTTTGTCTTTGGAAATCTCGCGGGCATCGGCAATCATCTGCGCCATCAGGTCATCGGCGTCCACCACCGTACCCTCACGGCTCTTCATCTTACCGTTGGGCAGTTCCACCATTCCGTAACTGAAATGCACCAACTCCTTGCCGAAGGGGAACCCGAGTCGGTCGAGGAGGATAGACAGCACCTTGAAATGGTACTCTTGCTCGTTGCCCACCACATACACCATCTTGTCAATAGGATAGTCTTGGAAGCGCAGTTTGGCAGTACCGATGTCCTGCGTCATATAGACCGAGGTGCCGTCGGAGCGGAGGAGCAGTTTCTCGTCCAAACCGTCTTGCGTAAGGTCTGCCCATACGGAACCGTCTTCGCGGCGGTAGAACAAGCCCTCTTTCAGACCGCGCTCCACCTCTTTCTTGCCCTCGAGATAGGTGTTTGACTCATAGTAAATCTTATCGAAACTGACGCCCATCTGCTTGTAGGTCTCATCAAAACCGGCATATACCCAACCATTCATTTTCTGCCAGAGCGCACGCACCTCGGGGTCGCCTTGCTCCCACTTGAGCAGCATTGCCTGCGCCTCTTTGATAAGCGGAGCCTCTTTCTTGGCAGTTTCCTCGTCCATACCCTGCGCCATCAAGTCCTTGATTTGCTTTTTGTATTCCACATCAAAGCGCACATAGTAGTCTCCAATCAGGTGGTCACCTTTCTTGCCACTTGACTCGGGGGTCTCACCGTTGCCGAATTTCAGCCATGCCAGCATCGACTTGCAGATATGGATACCCCGGTCGTTGACGATATTGGTCTTCACCACTTTCCAACCATTTGCCTCCTGTATTTTGGCTATTGAGTAGCCCAACAGGTTGTTGCGCACATGCCCGAGGTGAAGGGGTTTGTTGGTGTTCGGCGAACTATATTCCACCATCATCAGCGGCTGCGTACCGTCCTCTTTGGTACGGGTCCGGCAGCCGTAGTTCTCTGTATTGGCAATGGTTTGCAACTGTTCCAGCCAGTAGGTCTGCGCAATGCTGAGGTTGAGGAAGCCCTGCACAGCATTGAATTTCTCCACAAGGTCGCCCTGCAATGCCTCGCCTATCTCTGCCGCCACTTGTGCGGGTGTCTTGCGTGCCGCTTTCACAAACGGGAACACCACAAGGGTGATATCGCCCTCAAACTCGGGACGCGTTTTCTGCAGTTGTACCTGCTGTTCACTCACTTCGATGCCGTAGAGGTTCTTCACCGCCTCCTGCACCTTTTGGGTCAATATATTCTCTAATGTCATATGAATGATTATTTTCGCATAATGTTATACATCGTCCTACAACTCCCCGCGCAGAGCCACCACTACAGAATCAAACGTGGCTCGGTATTGCGAAGGTACAGGCTCCACAGGCGGCGAGACCATCTTGAGCGGGTCAATGGGAGTGCCGCCTTTCCAAACACGGAAATCGAGGTGCGGACCCGTAGAAGCCCCGGTGCTGCCCACATACCCGATGACCTGTCCTTGATTCACGTGCTTTCCGACTGCTATTCCCTCGCCGTACTTGCTCAAGTGCAGATATGCCGTTGTGTAGGTGGAGTTATGCCGTATCTTGACTGTGTTTCCTCCACCACCTTTGTAGCCTTTCTCTATGACGACCCCATCACCGATTGCAACCACGGGCGTGCCCGCAGGTGCGGCATAATCGACTCCCGTATGCGGGCGGACAATCTTATAGACCGGGTGTTTGCGGGCATAGGTAAACTTGCTGGAGATGCGTTTGTAGTTGAGTGGTGCTTTCAAAAACGCCTTGCGCAGGCTGTTGCCGTCCGCATCAAAATATCCTCTGCAGGGTGTGTCTGCGTCTTGATAATCGGAGATGTCGAACCAAAACGCCTCCTGCCAACGCTTAGCGTGGTAAAAGTCTGCGGCATAGATACGCCCTATTCCCCAGCGAGTGGAGTCCACATATTGTTCATCATAAAAGACACGTATGGAGTCGCCTTGCTGCAAGCCGAAGAAGTCGATTGTCCAAGCATATATTTCACTCAGTTCGAGTGCCAACTCCACGGGGAATCCATTTCCCGCCATAGCGTTCCACAGGCTCGATTCGATCACGACCTCCGCCTTGCGGGGAACGATACGTATCGGTTTCTGTATATGCTCGACGTGCAGAGAATCCGTCAGATGCAGCACTTTCGCCGTCCGTGCATCAGGCAGATAGACCCAATACTGCAAAACGTTTGCCGTGTCATACAGAGCCAAATACTGCTTGCCGGCACGTATCTGCCGCACATCGAATTCCTCACGCGGCAACATTCCGACTTGCCCCACCTGTTGCCCTGTAGCCCCCAGGCGGTTCAGTATGCCACCAAGGGTCTCTCCATTGCCGACATACCCGGTATCCACGCGGAAGGAGTCAATTGCCAACCCGTATTCGTAGCGGATAGGCACAATTTCCTCCTCGATGTACTCTTGTTCGGCAGGCGTTTGTTTTCCGCACGCTGAGAGCAACAGCGCACACAGACACAGCACACTTATCAAAAACCGGCTACGCATTCTTCTTCGGATAGTTGCGGAACCATGAACTGATTTTCAAGCGTATGACACCTAACAACGCCTCGGAGAATATACCGCCTGACATCTTGCTTGTACCCAGCACTCGGTTCACAAAGACAATCGGCACTTCCGTTATCTTGAATCCGCACTTGTAGGCAGTAAATTTCATCTCTATCTGGAAAGCATAGCCCTTGAAACGTATCTTATCCAATTCTATGGTTTCCAATGTCTTGCGTTTGTAGCACACAAAACCTGCCGTGGTGTCGTTGATTGGCATACCGAGTACAAAACGCACATATTTGCTGGCGAAATAACTCATCAGTACACGCCCCATAGGCCAGTTTACCACATTCACACCCGTCACATAGCGACTACCTATAGCCACATCCGCCCCGCCGTTGGCACATGCATCATACAATTTCATCAAGTCTTGCGGGTTATGGCTAAAGTCTGCATCCATCTCGAAGATATAGTCCGCTTCGTGCTCTATCGCCCATTTGAACCCTGTGATGTATGCCGTGCCGAGACCTAATTTGCCTGCACGCTCTATGATAAACAGGCGGTCTTTATATTGATTTTCCATCAACCCCTTAACGATATCCGCTGTACCATCAGGGGAACCATCATCTATAACCAATACACTGAAATCCAAAGGCAAACTCATTACCGCCGTAATGATAGCCTCAATGTTTTCCTTCTCGTTGTAGGTAGGGATAATCACTAATCGTTCCATATTGTCTCCCATTTTTGTTTATTCTTCAGTATCTTTCAATATTGTATTTCCCAAGCGGTAGATGCGGCTCGGACTGGTGCGTTCCAAGGCTTTCAAGTACACATCACGTCCCGGTTCCACCCCCACTTCACGGAGTTTGTCCGCCACGGTGTTGTATGCCACTTCCGGGTCGTTGTTCTCGAGACTGAGATGGCAGAGCCATACATTGCGCAACCCCTCGTGGTAGTTGCGTGCCAGCAGGTCGCCGCAAGTGGCGTTGCTCTGATGCCCTTTTGGGGACAAGATACGCTCTTTTAAGTAGGTAGGATAAGGACCATTAAGCAGCAGATGTTCGTCGTGGTTGGCCTCTATGACCAGGTGGTTGGCTGTACGGATATACGCCTCCATTTGCTCATTGGGTTCCCCACAGTCGGTAGCGATCATAAACCGCTGTCCGTCGTAATCTATTATATATCCGACACACTCAGTAGAATCATGATTGATACCGAATGTATTGATTGTCAAGTCTCCGAGTGTCCACTCTTCTCCTTTCTCGAAATAGCGGCGACTGGTCTTCAGTTTCTCCCTAACGCCGTAGTTGCGGTCTATTCCCTCGTGTATCAGGCGGGTGCTGTATATAGGCAGGTGCACCCTCTCGCCGAGGGTTCCCACGGCACGTATATGGTCGGCATGGTCGTGCGTAACCAATACACCCAAGATATTTTCAAAATCCAGCCCCATACTACGCAAATGTTTCTGTATCAATCGTGCAGATATACCGGCATCTATCAGGATGCCGCGTTCCAACGTACCCAAGTAGTAGCAGTTTCCACTACTGCCACTCGCAAAACAACGAAATATAAAGTCTTTTTCTGCCATAGTATCAATTAGCCCGCAAAATTACAAAAAAAAATGCAAATCTCCAAATCAAAAAAAACAATCTACGTTATGCCCGCATCAAAACAACAGATATGCACTTTATGCAATACGCATAGTGCATAAAGTGTATAAAAGCACCGCATAAAAGATAATTCTTTCTACGTCTTTTCTACGTCTTTTCTACGTAATCGGTATTATGCAGTACAGGAATTGCATATTCATTGTATACATTGCATATAATGTAAGTTCGATATAGCGAAAGAAAGAGACTTTGTCGGTAAACAACTAGCAACAACTATTAAACAACAGATAGCCGTATAGTAACCACTGGTATATAGCAAAACAAATTGCCATTAAATTGACCACTAATAGGCATTAGCGGGGCTGTTTCGAACGGACGGCTGCGCCGTATTAGCGCAAATTAGCCATAAATTTCGTATTCCCAATTACATCGCACATCAGGAGTTGCTTATTTGCAATTTGGCATCTGCTTCGAACCACTCACGAAAAGGAATGCCCCCTAACTGTGCAATCGTCTTTTGGGCAGTAGTTATCTTTAGACTCTGTATGATTGTATGTGTTTGATTAAGCCAATGTTGATAAAAGTTTTCTGTATTGCTCAACAAGGCAGGATTCAGTTCCTCCGCCTCTTTTTGAATAAGGGTCGGATTGTACAAATAGAATTTTATGCACTTTGAATAATTCAGGACCTCGCCCACGATATGCGGGAGTTTGAAGGGTAACCTGTGTCCGTTGATGTGCGTAAATTGTCCTCCTGCCGAAAAAGTATCCCGTGCATTGTACAACAAAACAGAATACTTGGTGCATAACCACATTGCCGCCCGTTTATAATCGCTTTTGAAAACTTCAGGAAACAAGATAAACATTTTGGCTGCCAAGTGTTCGTTCTCTGTAGTATATGCGCGTGTTCCGTCGCTCCACAGTCGCAAGGACATATTGGTAGGGGATTCTAACCACCACGGCATTTCCGCCCGATGCTCAGCAATGGCTCGGTTGCGATAATAAGAACGTACCTGCTCTATCGTATTGTCGGAAGAACGCAATGCATCATAAGTAGTACCCATCTTATCAAATATGGATTCGCCTTTTTTCAATTCCATATCTATCAGATAACGCGGTGAATGGGTAACAGCAATATCATACAAACAGTCTTGATAAGGGCGGCACATAAACTCTGGTGTATCTCCGCCTAACTTACCAAACAGAAGGTAAATATCCCGTACATCTGAAAGGCGTGTTGATTCCATAATGCTGCTGCCGGTGGAAGTCCAATGGTCTTTTTCCGTTGATTTCACTTCCACACCATAGTATTGTGCCGCCAATATATCGGGAAAATGCGCCCCCGAAACCAGTTGTATCTGTTCTGCCCGAAAGGGAGTGGCAGGCGAAACATCTTTCAACACCCGCTCGGATATTTTTTCCAACTCAAAAGCCGAGCAATGCCGATAGATAGATTTGTGTTCACGAGAACGATTGTTCAATTCCTGTTCTGCCAACGACATAAAATCCCGAAACGCAAGATCCGCCTCTGCCGTACTTCGTTCCTGTATTGCGATGATGTTTTCCATAGGTTTATCCGAAATAGAGTTCCCATAAAGATTGCAAACGCATAGCGATATGGTACGCCAAGACAGGAGGCACGGCATTACCTATGACTTTATAGCCACCAGAAGCGTTTAACGAAACACGATTGCCGTTGATAGTACCTTTCCATACAAACGGATAATCCGGCGGAAAAGTCTGTATCAAGGCACATTCCCGCACCGACAGTCGGCGTTCCGGTAAGCCTTGCTGCAATTCTTCCATATGAGTTCCACCATGCTCTGACGAAAGGCGAAATTCAATGTTTCCGTGGTGTTCCGATCGAATGGTCGGTCCTAATCCGTGCAATTTGATTTCCGTCTGCCCTTGGCAATGTTTCCCCATATACTTGGCATGCGAAAAACTTTGTTGGGATGGATCGGCAGACGAATCCGGTTCCTCTAACGTCTCAAAAATATCTGCACAGCATACATACGGCAGTCCGCTTGCCGATGTGCAGGAATAATTGTGAGTAGGCTGCGGATAGGGATTGTATTCAGCAGGGATTGAGACGGAGGTCAGTGCAGACAAGGTCTGTGGTGTTAAGGCACTTTTCCGTATTCCGATAAAAATCACACGTTCTCTGGACTCGGGTACGCCATAGTTTCCGGCATGCAAAACTTACGGAGGCAAAACAAGATAACCATTTTCGTCGGCGGAGGAAAAATCTTTTTGAATAATCTCTTTCACATCCGACAAAGAAACCAATCCTTTTACATTCTCGGCGACAAACATCTTGGGTTTGACGATGTCGATCACCTGTTTCATCCAGAAATAGAGTTTTCCGCGTGTTTCTTCCGAAGGTTCCTCTTCCGACATACGTTTTCCGTTATGGTCACGCTGCGAAGCAAAGCCGTTACGTTTCCCTGCCACCGAAAAATCCTGACAGGGAAAACCACCTGTAACAATATCCACATTCTGCGGAAAAACTATTTGTCCCGCACGATGTTTCTTCACCAGATTGACAATACTCTCCAAATGATAGATATTCGGCGAATAACCGTATCGGCTAAAATAATGCGTCCACGCAATTTGCGCTTCGGGCAAAATATCGTTGGCAAAACAAAGTTTGAAGCGTGTGCTTTTTACTCGAATCCAGTTAGCATCCAACTCTTCGCTTATCCAACCGGAGTGTGGTGGTATTGACTTTCGATGGCACACAAAGTCGCCCTCGAAACCTAAATCCATTCCCCCGCAACCGGAAAACAAAGAGAGAACCCGTAAATCTTTCTTACCAGCCTGCGGAACTTGGGTATTTCTGTCCATTATGTCTATTATTTTGAGATTAACATACAGGCATAAAAAAAGCGTGGAACTTGACGATTGTCATGTTCCACTTATAGAGGCTCTCGCATTGCCCGAAACGATAGAACAGACAACGCAAGCCCACACTTGATATGAATATACAATACACCCATCAAATGCACCCAAAAACTATTTCTAAATATAGAGAATAGTTCAAGATACACAAAAGGGCGAGATATTCATATCCCGCAGGGCATTTACCATTGCTGTGTTCTGTCGTTTCTGAAATTTGCGAGATTTCTATAAGTCAGAACAAAGCGTCAATAAACGCTAATTATTATGTCTGCAAAGCATTACTTTGCAGTTGCAAAGGTACTGCTTTTCTTTGGTTTGTACAAGGATAGAAAGAAAAATACAAAAAATGCAGGGGTTAGAGCAAGATTTTAATGCCCATAGTATATAGTTTACGACAACTCCCCGCACGGAGATTGTGCGGGGAGTTTTATTGTTTCTATTATTCTATCTTTCTATTATTCTATATGTTTGGAGTTGCGGTAGCCTGCTTCGACGGCGGAGACGTTGCTTTGGACGATGGCGTCGCCTTTGCGGGCGAAGACACGCTGCACTCCGGCAATCATCTTGTCGTGGTCGATACCCAACATCGGAATGGCTGCTCCGAGAAGCACCATATTAGCCGCCTGCGAGGGTGCGCCTGCCTCTTTGGCAAGGGCTTCTACGTCCAAAAGAACGTGGTTCTTGTGGGCTTCAATATGGCGGATAACCTCCTCCAATTCGGGATAGTTGGGGATATTGACGAAAGGTACGGACGATGTTACAATCCAGCCTTCGGGCTTGAGATACTGCACATAACGGAGTGCTTCCATAGGCTCCAAGGAGATGATAAGGTCGGCTCCGCCAACGGGAATGAGGTCCGAGTGGATAGGTTCGGACGAGAGACGGAGGTTGGACTGCACGTCGCCGCCACGCTGACTCATGCCGTGTACCTCGGCTTGCTTGAGATACAAGCCCTCTGCCAAAGCGGCTTCACCAATGACTGTAGCAATAGAGAGAATACCTTGTCCTCCGACACCTGCTAAAATAATATCTTTTTTCATATTCTGTATTCAATTTGAGGTTTTACTTTTTTGCTTTCAAGTGGCGTTTGAGCGTTTGGATGCACTCGCGGCGTGCGATGACTACGGAAGTGCCCGGGTAGTCGATTTCCTCGCGGAGCACGTTCTTAATCTCGTCCATATTCTTAGGCAGGGGCACTACGACGCGCACGTGGTCTTTGTCCACACCGACGCCATAGCAAATCTGCTCGAGGCGACCCGTACCGGCAGAGTCTTGTCCGCCCGTCATACCGGTGGTGAGGTTGTCGGAGATAAGCACCACTACATTGGCGTTGCTGTTGACGCAGTCCAAGAGTCCGGTCATACCCGAGTGGGTGAACGTAGAGTCGCCGATAACGGCAATAGCGGGGTGTTGCCCTGCATCGGCAGCGCCTTTCGCCATGGTGATAGAGGCTCCCATCTCCACACACGCGTGGATAGCGTGGAAAGGCGAGAGGGCACCCAGCGTGTAGCAACCGATGTCACCGAAGATACGGGGTTGCGGGTATTCGCGTGCGACCTCGTTGAGGGCAGCATACATATCACGGTGTCCACAACCTTGGCACAATGCAGGCGGACGGTTGACAACGAGATTATCCGCTTCGCGGGTAGGCAGTGCATCGAGACCGATGGCCAGGCGTACGCTGTCAGGTGTGAGTTCGCCCATACGCGGCAGGTCGCCCGTGAGGCGTCCTTTGACAGCAACCGTGGAAGGCACGAGTCCGTGGATAAGTTCCTCAACGACAGGTTGCCCCTCTTCGATAACGAGGATTTCCTTGGCGCCGTCAGCCACCATTTGGTTGATGAGGGCAACGGGCAGCGGGTACTGAGCGACCTTGAGGATAGAGCAGCCCATAGCAGGTTGGTAGTTTTCCATAAGGTAGTTGTAGGCAATACCCGTGGTGATGATACCGCGCTCGGGGTGCGTGCCTTTGGTGTAGGAATTGAAGGGCGAAGTCTCGCTCTTGTGCACGAATGCGGGTTGTGCGGCTACGAGTTCGGCATAGTTTTTCTTGGCAAATGCCGGCAGCAGGATAAAGTGCTGTACGTTCTCGGGGAGCGACATCTCGTTCTGCACGGGTGTGTTATCAGAGGTCTCGACCACGGCACGCGAGTGCGCCATACGGGTTGTTACGCGCAAAAGGATGGGTGTGCGCAGTTCCTCGGAAAGGCGGAACGCCTCTTTGGTCATTTCGTACGCCTCCTGTTGGTTGGTGGGCTCGAAGCACGGTATCATAGCAAACTTGGCATAGAAACGGCTGTCCTGCTCGTTTTGCGAGGAGTGCATGGAGGGGTCGTCGGCAGCCACCACTACCAAGCCGCCGTTCACACCGGTGATAGCGGCGTTCATGAATGCGTCTGCACAGACGTTCATGCCCACGTGCTTCATACATACGAGTGCGCGTTTGCCCATGTAGGACATGCCGAGCGCACCCTCCATAGCGGTCTTCTCGTTGGATGCCCAACGGCAGAAGATAGGGGGCTCCTTGCTGTCCGCCTTCTGCTTGCGCGCTTCGCGAAATTGGATGTACTCGGTGATTTCCGTTGACGGTGTACCCGGATAGGCATAGACACCGCTCAAGCCTGCGTCAATAGCGCCTTGCGCTATCGCTTCATCGCCTAAAAGAAGATGTTTCATGATATATAGGGTTTAGTTTGTTTTCAAGGTTGAAATGAAAATGAGATTTGTTCTTCATTCACCGGCAATTGTATGAGATTTTCTTCTCCATAATATTGTGTCATTACATCAAATACAGAATCACGTTTTGAAATGTCTGCAGGTATCCAACCAAAAGAAGAAGCGGGCGTATTATGATATAACACAAAGGCTTTTATGGGTTCTTTTTTAGAGAGACGATTGATAGTAAAACGGCGTTCTGTATATCTATATTTATGGTCTTTATTAGTATAAAAATAATCCCCACAGACATAAGCATCCCCCAATATCGTGATACTATGTTTTTCTCTATCCATATTTAGTATGTTATTATTGTAATAATACAGATTGAAAAGATTATCTGTAACCGGACAAACAATCTCCAATGTATCATCAGAATGTACACACAAACTCCATGTTACACCATCAGTATATGTACAAGAACTAACACAAGATGTCATTACAACACAAATTAACCAATTAAAGTATCGCTTCATAGATTATTGTTTTTATGATTAGTCGTTACGTTTCATACCATAGTGCAAATTCCAGCCATTATGTTTACGCATATAAGGATGAAAACAATGTGCTTCTGTTGTATATCCATTATCAACTATAGCAAAGTATTTATCTTTGATTTTACCATTCTTCTTATGGGTAGTACCTGTACCAAAAGCCACAAGATAATGGTCACAATTCACACCGATAATCACAGGTTCTTCTCTTGACACAATCCAATCATAAGGTTTACAAGTAAATTTGACTTTATATTCTCCGTCTGTTGCAGTATCAAAACCTCGATTCAAACCACCATGATAAAGAGGAAATTGCCATTCACCCCACCATAGGGGGACGGATTCTTGATAAAAACATGCTGCCAAGCCATAATCTGCTGTATCGCTGCGTTCCATATATTTAGTTCTTGCGGCTTCTTTGGTTAATCCTTTTACATCTATTCCCCGAAAATTATAATGGGCATATAAATAACCATAATCACACTCAAAATTAGCACCAGCCAATAATTCTACAGTTGCCAAATAACGGGCGATACGATAATCAATAACATTCTCATTATTCTCAGTCAGCCTTTCTAATTCATCAGGTTCCGTGAATGGCATACCTAAATTCCGAGAATTGCAAATTTTAGGGTCAATAACAGATGCTTTTCGTGGTTGAGATCGGTTCTCTTGAACCAACTCATTTTGGCACGACGAAACAACTACAAAGAGTAGCAAAAATAGAGATAATTTGTGTTTCATAATAATGGTAGTTTTTATAAGGTTAGACATATAGTAGCATTGCGCGTGCCGGTATTGTGTATTATTCCACTTGGTGTTCCAGGGCTTGCCAGAGTGTGTCTTGGGGGACGGGGGCGGTGATGGAGAGGGGCTGTTTGCTGACGGGGTGGATGAACTCGATACGGCGGGCGTGGAGACATATTCCGCCGTCGGGATTACTGCGCTTGGCTCCGTATTTGAGGTCGCCTTTGATGGGGCAGCCGATAGCCGCGAGTTGGCAGCGTATCTGGTGATGACGACCGGTCTCGAGATTGATTTCCAACAATGTGTATCGGTCGCCTCGGGCAATGGTTTTATAAGTAAGAACGGCTTTCTTTGCTTCCTTGTTGAGCGGATTGCCGTCCTTGTCAAGGCGGGCGATATACGACTTGTTCTGCTGCTCGTTGCGGATAAGGTAGTTTTCCAAACGTCCTTCGGGTGCAGCGGGCGCATTGGCGACGATTGCCCAGTAGGTCTTTTTGATCTCGGTATGCGACTTGAACATATCGTTGAGCCGCGCCAGAGCCTTGCTTGTGCGGGCAAAGAGCACTACCCCACTCGTGGGACGGTCGAGACGGTGGGTAACACCAAGAAAGACCTCGCCCGGTTTGTTGTACTTCTCCTTGATATAGGCTTTTACCAACTCCGAAAGCGGTGTATCGCCCGTCTTGTCGCCCTGTACTATCTCGTTGCAGGTCTTATTGACGGCGATGATATGGTTATCTTCGTAGAGGACGGTCATAGTTAGTTGAGAGTTGAAAGATTAAAGTTGAAAGAAGTTGGGGAGTTGGAAAGTTGCGAGTTTTTTGTTTTCAGTTTTTAGTGCGTTGGCGGACGGCTTCGTAGATCATAATGCCGGCAGCCACAGAGACATTGAGAGACTCGATGGCATCGGTCATCGGGATACGGACATGGTCGGTAGCGAGTTTGAGGTTCTCCTCATAGATTCCCTTTTCCTCCGATCCCATAACGATCGCGGTTGGGGCGGTCATATCCACATCGGTATAGTTAGTGTCGGTATGCTCGGTAGCGGCGACGATACGCAGACCGCTATCTCGGAGATAGGCGAGACAATTCTGCAGGTTATCCACCTTGCAGACAGGGAGTGTATGGAGCGCCCCCGCAGAGGTTTTGATAGCATCGCCGTTGATAGAGACACAGCCGCGCGTAGGGATAATGAGCGCATGCACACCCGCACAGGCGCACGTACGGGCAATCGCCCCGAAGTTGCGCATATCGGTGATACCGTCCAGCACCATCAGCAGCGGTGTTTTGCCCTCATCGAAGAGCGATTGCACTATATCCTCGACACGATAGAACTCGATGGGCGAGAGAAAAGCGATGACTCCCTGGTGGTTCTTGTCGGTGAACTGATTGAGTTTTTCGACAGGCACTTTCTGCATGGGGGTGGTAGTACCTTCCAGTTTCTGCAGTAGTTCTTTGCCGATAGTGCTGCTCATATCGCGGCGGAGGAGGACTTTGTCCAGTACCTTGCCCGCATCAATGGCTTCGATGACGGCACGGATACCGAAGATCATCTCCTTCTCGGGCGGACGCTTGGTATCGTATTGCGGTTTACTCTCACGACGCGGCATTGCAGGACGCTCGTGGTTGAAATTCGGATTATAACTTTTCTGATACATATCTCGTTGTCAGTATTGTAACCAATTAAGAAATTTAGAAATATCTTCGTCGTAGGAATAGGCGGTGGAAGTAAGACGATTGCCGTCGGCATCCAACTGGATATAATAGGGTTGGGCATTGGCACCATATTCGGTGCGCTGCTTGTAACTCCACTTGTCGCCAATGGTTTTCAGCGTGACAGTCTTGCCGTTTTCCTCCACTTGTACAGGGGCGGGCAACTTGGTCTTGTCGTCCACGATAAGGGAGATCAGGACATAGTTGCGCAGGCGTGCTTCGACCTCGGGTTTGGAGAGCACTGCCGCTTCCATCTTGCGGCAGTTGACACAGCCATAGCCGTTAAAATCGAGGAAGACAGGCATCCGATGTGCGCGGGCATACGCCATTCCCTCGTCGTAGTCAGAGAAAGTGATTTGTTTATCCGCAGGCGCGGAAGCGGTGTTTTGCCCGAGAGACCAGTCCTGCGTACTCATAGGCGGTGCGAAGGCAGATATAGCCCGCAGCGGTGCGCCCCACAAGCCGGGGAGCATATAGACCGCAAATGCGAGAGAGATAACAGCGAGGAAGAAGCGTGGTACAGAGGTCTTGCGGTGGGAGTCATCGTCGTTAGGGAACGAAATAAGCCCCAAGAGATAGAGCCCGAGCAGGGCGAAGATGACTATCCAAAGTGCAATAAAGACTTCTCTGTCGAGTATATGCCAGCCATAAGCAAGGTCTGCCACGGAGAGAAATTTGAGCGAGAGTGCGAGTTCGAGGAAAGCGAGCGTTACCTTGAAGGTATTCATCCAACCGCCCGATTTAGGTAGTTTTTTGAGTACAGAGGGGAATAGGGCGAATAGCGAGAACGGTAGTGCGAGGGCGATAGCGAAGCCGAGCATACCTATTGCGGGCGCAAGAAGGGTCTTGCCTGCCGCTTCTACGAGCAGAGTGCCGATGATTGGTCCCGTACAGGAGAAAGAGACGATGACGAGGGTGAATGCCATGAGCATGATACTGAGGAAACCCGTGGTATTGCCCGACTTTTTGCTGAGGGCGGTGGACCATGAGGCGGGCAGTGTCAGTTCGAATGCGCCAAAGAACGAGGCGGCAAAGAGAACGAGTATCAAGAAGAAAATGATGTTCACTACCGCATTGGTGCTGAGCGCATTAAGTGCAGAGGCTCCAAAGAGGAGTGTTACAAGCAAGCCCAGTCCGACATAGATGATGATGATACTGAGTCCGTAAAGCATGGCGTCGCGTACGATGTGTGGGTTGGTAGTGCCGCGTGCCGCTCCATTCCGTTTGATAAAGAATGAGACGGTCATAGGTATGATAGGCCATACACAAGGGGTGAAGATAGCCAGCAGTCCGCCCAGGAGTCCCATAGTGAATACCCACCAGAGGGATTTATCGGCGGTATTATCCGGAGCATCAACGGTTACGGGAGCGTCCTGCACTACGGCTTTGGGCGTATACTCCCAGACCTCGGGGGCGGTACACATACGGTCATCGCAAGCGTTGTAGCGCACAGAGACGGAGGAAGTGTCGGGGAGGGTAAGGGTACATGTGCCGGTGTATTCCTTGCCGACGGTTGCGCCGTTGAGTTCGATAAGGGTCATGTGCCAGCCCGCGTCTATGGCGGCTTCTATTTTGATGCTGTCGCCGACAACAGAGCCTGTCCATCGGACGGGATTAACGATTTGTGCGATTGCTCCCGTTATCACGAGGAGCAAGACGGTGAGCGTCAGTAGTATCTTTTTAGTCATGCAGGTGTATTATTCTTCACGTTTGATGTGTGCACCGATGGCGTTGAGACGGTATTCGATATCCTCGTAGCCGCGGTCGATTTGGTCGATATGGTCGATACGGCTGGTACCGTCCGCCGCCATAGCCGCAATGAGCAGTGCAATGCCCGCGCGAATATCGGGGGAGGTCATATTGTTGTGGCGGAGACGCATCTGGCGGTCGTGTCCGATAACAACGGCACGGTGCGGGTCGCAGAGAATAATCTGCGCCCCCATATCGATAAGTTTATCCACAAAGAAGAGACGACTTTCGAACATTTTCTGATGAATGAGGACGGAACCGCGTGCCTGCGTGGCAACTACGAGGATAACGGAGAGCAGGTCGGGCGTAAGTCCGGGCCATGGTGCGTCTGCGACGGTGAGTATAGAGCCGTCGAGGAAAGATTCTATCTGGTAGTGTTCCTGCGCGGGTATGTATATATTGTCTCCCTGCTGTATGACATGAATACCCAGTCGGCGGAAGGCTTCGGGGATGATGCCGAGGTCCCGATAGGAGACATTGCTGATAGTGAGTTCACTGCCCGTGATAGCCGCCATACCAATAAACGAACCGACCTCGATCATATCGGGGAGGAGTGTATGTTCAGTGCCGTGGAGGGCGGAGACGCCTGTGATTGTAAGGAGGTTGGAGCCAACGCCCTGTATCTGTGCGCCCATACGGTTGAGCATACGGCAGAGTTGCTGTATATACGGTTCGCAGGCGGCGTTGTAGATAGTGGTGGTACCCTCGGCAAGGACGGACGCCATAATGATGTTTGCGGTACCGGTTACGCTGGCTTCGTCGAGGAGCATATAGGTGCCGCGGAGACGCTGTCCGCTGAAATGGTATGCACGGAGGTCATGGTCGTAGGTGAAGGTAGCACCGAGATTGAGCATACCCTGGAAGTGGGTATCCAAGCGGCGGCGACCGATCTTGTCGCCTCCCGGTTTGGCATAAGTTACTTCGCCGAAGCGTGCAAGGAGAGGACCGATAAGCATAACTGAGCCGCGAAGTCGGTTGCACTTGCGAAGGAAGTCCGGACTATGGAGCCAGTCGGTATCGATATTGCGGGCGCAGAAAGCGTACTTGCCTTTGGCGCGATGCGTGACCGAGACGCCCATGGATTGGAGCAAGTCAATCAGATTATTGACATCGAGAATATCGGGCAGGTTATTTATAATGATTTCGTCCTGCGTGAGGAGTACGGCACATAGCACCTGGAGTGCTTCGTTTTTCGCCCCCTGCGGGGTGATTGTGCCGTGCAGTTTGTGTCCGCCTTCTACAATGAAACTTGCCATATCAGGTTTATCTATCAAGTTAGTTATTTGTTAGCGTGCAAAGTTAGTCAAATAATTTGGTTTGTGCAATAGTGGCAAGCAGAAAAAGTGTTTGCAGATTATACATCCGATTGCAGTTGGCGGAGGATGCAGGCGCGGGTATATGCCCAGAGTTGCCCGTAGATTTTACGATGACCTGTGCGCGGGTCGAATGGGGCATCGGGGTCGGGGTACTTTTGTTGTGCGGCGAAACGCTGCTCCCAGAGGGCTCGTGTGGCGGGGTCGGAGAGTTGCTCGGCAGTGAGACGGCACGCCTGACGGAAATGGTTGATAGATGCCAATTCAGCCCCTTGTGGCGGGTTCTTTTTGCGGTCGCGCGGGTGTTCGATGACATAAATCTCTTGCACGCAGTCGTACAGGGCGTGCCGGTTGGCATTGCGGGCAGTCTTGCGGCGGAAGATGAGTTTGGACTTTTTACCGAGTTTGCCGTGGATGCTATCCAAGGGCATTTCAAATTCAGAACGAGCCATAGAGGTAATGATGAATTAAGAATTAAGAATGAGGAATTATATGTTATTTTTGTGGTATTTCATCAGTATTCATAAGGGATTGACGGCTGAATCACCCAAGTATAACCCAAGAATCACCCAAGAATCACCTAAGAATAACCTATGCTTATCAGTTTGAGATACAATAATCGTGCCTTGGGTGTGGAATGGCAATTATCAGATACGATTTTTGTAGAAATTTCGTTGATTTTCTGCAAATTTAAGGAATTGAAATAAATTTCTCAAATTTTGCTTGTTTGTATGGAAAAGAATGCTTATCTTTGCGGCGGAATTTCACAAAATTTACAAGCAAACATAAAAACAGACTTAAATCCGTCAAAAACAGACTTAAAATTGATATTGCCTATGGCATAACCACGCATCGGTAAGGCGATGCAACGACATATATAGATAAAGCGTTTCGCTCTAATACTTGGTCTCTAAAAACCGGACATTTTTAGAACTAATTCTTCCAAGGAAAAAGCCAAATGCTCACGCGTCAGCGTGGGCTTTTTCCGTAGATATTTGGAAGAATAGGTAGTCCGGTAAATCCTCAGAGACCAAATACTCATAAACGAGAAAAGTCTGCGCTTTGTTTGTGTGTGTGTGAGCATAGTATAACTTTACAAAACACATAAAATCAATATGAATCATAATTATAACCACATTCTGATTGTTACTCTTCTTCTTTTTTCGTATTGGGGGTTGAGAGCAGAAGAGCGTTGTTCCGGTTGGTCGGTTTTCATTAAGGAGCAGTCGTTTACGCTTTGCCAAGCAGAGAGTCGTACACTTTCTATGGTTGTGAAAAACGATACGGGTGCGACAGCAACAATATGCCAATACAAATGGGAGATTAAAAAGCCATCATCTCTTGATTATGAAGATGTTGCAGCCACCGAGGCACTCACCTACCTGTTTGAAGAAGAGGGGGTATATACTATCCGTGCATTGGCACGCCCCAATGAGTGCTCCCTATTTTATCAGTCAGCCCCGATAATCGTTGAGTTGTATCCGCAGATTACTCCCGGAGTAATTTCGGGAAGTCAAATCATTTGCTACAACAGCACCCCTGCAGCATTAAAGCAGGTTACGCCTCCGACGGGAGGAAACGGCAATTTTACATATCAGTGGCAACAACGTGAAGACACGATTGGTGTTTGGAGTGATATTGCAGGGGAAATTGGTACAAGTTATCAACCTGATAATTTGTATGCTACAACGTATTTCCGTTTGGTTGCCAGTACTTCTTGTGGCACTGTGGCTTCCAAAGAGATTGAGGTATATGTTCTCCGTGATTTGGAGGCTCCTGTAATCAGTTCTTCCGTTGATACTATATGTTACGGTTCGACCCCAAGCGAGATTATGGCACGCACCGGTATTTGTGATGTTCGCGACAGCCTTACTTATCAGTGGCAGATAAATAAAGACGGCAGTTGGGAGGATATAAAAGGCGCGACATCGTTGTCTTATCAGCCGGAGGCAATGACCGAGGCACAGCAATACCGTGTGGTGGCTACGTCGGTGTATGGTTGCGGTCAGGTGGTGTCAAATGTGCGCAGGGTGGATGTATATGGTGATTTAGAGATTGTCACTACCGGTATTGAGCCACTTTGCTATATGTCCTGTGGTACTATTCAAGTGTCGGCTACCGGTGCAGGCGGATTGTACGCATATCAGTGGCAAGATTCTATAAAGGGGGAATGGAATGATGTTGCCGATGGGACTTTGGCAACCTACACAACTCCAGCAAGGGGAGGGGGGACATACTATTACCGTTGTATAGTCAGCCCGACGAAAGGATGTACTCCTGACACGAGTTCGGTAATTACGGTTCAGGTGTATGATAGCATTTTCCCCGGCTGTATTGCACCGGTAGGAGCGGATAGCATCTGTTATGGGAGTATACCGGAGCCCGTTTCTGTCATTACTCCTGCGAGTGGCGGGGATGGGAGTTTTGTGTATCAGTGGCAGGCGCATACGGAGGGAGAGGCTGTTTGGCGCGATATAGCAGGGGGAACAGGTACGAGTTATGCCCCTCCCGCCCTTTTGAAATCGACAGCATATCGGTTGAAGGTTACCAATGTGTGCGGGGTGTGCTATACCAATGTCGCTTCGATTTTCGTCCGAGATGAGATACAAGCAGCGGTGTTGGCAGAATATCCGGATACGATCTGTTACAATACCATTCCGGAACCGATTGTTGCTTCTACAGTTGCGACAGGGGGCATAGATGATTCATTTGGTTATCAATGGTTTGTCTCGGAAGACGGCGTCGCCTTTACAGAGATTGCAGGTGCAGTCGATACCGAGTATCAGCCGAAAGCACTTCTTAAGAAAACATATTATCGTTTGCGATCGACATCGGAGAAAGGTTGTGGGGATATTCTTTCCAATATAGTTACAATCAACGTATATGATAGTCTGCATATCACAGCGGAAAAGCCTGACACTATGTGTTATATGGTTCCGACGGTTCTATCGGTGGTTGTCACAGGCGGTGGAGGAAGTTTCTGTTACCAATGGCAAGAAGAACAAAGGGGTGTATGGCAAGAGATTGCGGGTGCTGTTTCCAGCAATTATACAACCGAACCACGAGCGGACGGAGAGTACTATTATCGTTGTATTGTAACTTCCAACCTATGTGATAATTACTCGCGTATCAGTCCGATTATAACGGTCAATGTATATGAGGCTTTGCAGCCCGGTAGGATAAGGGGTATTGATTCCACGTGTTACAGTTATGCTCCGACAGATGGTTTGTATGTGGATATACCTGCGTCCGGTGCAGACGGTGTATACACTTACCAATGGCAACATAAGAAAAATGGTGTTTGGCAGTCTATAGCGGGCGAAACGGGGATCACATATCACCCCAATGCGTTGTTTGAAGGAGCGGATTACCGTCTGCAAGTGGCTTGCAAATGTGATACGCTTTATACAAACAGTATTTTTATTCGTGTAAACCCGCTTCCTGAGATACAAGCGATAAGCGGTTCCAATAATGTCTGCCATAACCAGTACGAGACCTATTCCGTTGAGAGACTGAATAGCGGTTTTACATACGAGTGGTTGATTGAACGCAATGCAGGTGAAATACTGACCGAGAGTATAGATACCGGTAGCATAGACGTATTTTGGAAAAAACCTAATTGTTCAGATTCGGTTGTACTGCGTGTACGAAATGACATTACAGGTTGTGAACGTGATTTGAAATTAGGCGTGGCTATTTGCAACGAGCAAGCCCCTGAGCGTACTCTCATTGTACGCAAGCCCAACAGCGATATTTTGGTTTGCAGGGAGGATGGAGAACTATTTTATCAATGGGGTTATACAGAGAAAGCCACTCAGAAAGAAGTGGCTATAGACGATTCCAATCATCGCTATGTACTTCTGCCTCACTCCTTTGATACAACGATGTATGATTATTGGTTAATTCTCCGTCCGACAGAAACTTCGCCTTGCTACAGTCGTAGTTATTACACAGCGTCCAATGATGAGAGTATTTTCCCAACCAGTGCAAAAATCTCCGTAGGCTATGCTCCGGATCGTATACCGATTGTAGTGCAGAATTCTGAGCGAGAACAAGTGATTTGCACCATCTATACTATTTTCGGAGCATTGATTGGGCAGTTTGAATTGGGGAATGAACCCTACATAACGACATCTATGCCAGTTTTTCTTACAACCGGAATGTATATTGTGCGTGTGGAAGTGGGTGAATATGTCGAATCTATTAAACTGATTGCAGAATGAGAAAGATGAAAATTATTGCTGCAATCTGTTTACTAACAGTTGTTGTCTCAATGCAGGTTCAGGCGATTACTCCTATTCAACTCAAGGAAGCACGGATGGCAGCGTATCAGTGGGTGAGAGACTATAATATCTATGCACGGATGGATGGGAAACGTAATCCT
The DNA here is from genome assembly GCA_934728255.1 of uncultured Bacteroidales bacterium. Classification (GTDB taxonomy): domain Bacteria; phylum Bacteroidota; class Bacteroidia; order Bacteroidales; family Paludibacteraceae; genus Colicola. Next base: position 184,372 of record CAKVEC010000003.1, on the reverse strand, counting down.
GCTCAAAAATTCATAGATTTGTTTGAAGACGAGTCTGTACAGATATTCAATGACTATTTGCCTTTGGCGGCTATGCGTGGCGAACAGATTTCTGTTAAGGCATACGCGGATATTCTAGCAAACCGCGAAGCAATTTATACAATGTCGTTTGATATTTCAGATGCCAAAATAACATCGGAAAGGCTTGACAACGAAGAGACTATGGTATTTACCATAGAGTTTGACAAGACTGTTTCTTTTCAAGAAAGGGGGAATATGTCGGATAACCTGTATGCCTATCCGAAAAAGACTTACCACGCAAAGGTCGGGATTAAGTATAATGTTCAAACAGGAAAAGCACTTGCCAGTAAGATACACTCGGATATTTCGTTTGGGGATATTATGGTATTTCATAATAAAAATTCCGAGACAGTGAACCAATATACATCTCAGAGCGAACTCGAAAGAGTATGTAAGGAAAACGGATCTACTCTTATCAAGTGGAATTATACATCTACAAATTTTGATCCGCAGATGGTTTATATTCACCAAGATACCATCAAAAATCAGATTCACTTGGGAGGTGGTGTCGGTTATGCTTTCTATTCTGCGAATATGGTCGATGATTATTCTAAGATGTTTGCACCTAAGGGCGGAGTCAGTTACGCTTTTTCGTTGGGATATTACCGGCAAGTACTATTAAGAGGAAACCATCGTTTAGGATTTGATTTTTCGATGGCATTTTCACAGAATAATACAAGGCTTACTTCCAATAGTTACCATGATTCTTATAAGGCAACGGATCCTGACGGAGGAAATTATGTACGTTTGATTGATGTGAACCATTATCAAGAAACCATCCGCCGTATGACCATAGATATCCCCATTGCCATCCGATATGACTATTTTGTATATAACAACCTGTCAGTTTTTATCAATGCAGGAGCGAATATATCATACGATGTATTGCAGGAAGCGTCTTTCTTTGCAGATGCGCGATATTCCGGTTATTATGACTGGTTGTTTGATGTTACCATAACACAAAATGGCATATATGATTTCGGTACTTTTGAAATCAATGGAAGCACCAAAGAAACCGGTATTAACCACTTGGGGATTAGTGTATTTGCAGGATTGGGCGTGCAGTATTTTATCCCGGGATCCAAATGGTCTTTTGACGTGCAAGTGCTTTATGCCGGAGAAATTTACAGAAAGCCTCTCCTACCGACTGGTTTCCATCTAACGATGAACAACCACGATTGGCAATCCGGTTCTTACTTGTTCAGTTCCTATTATGGTCAAAATATACGGCTACAAATGAAATTCAATTATAATTTCTGACAACTAAAATTTTAACAATATGGCTAAGTATAAGTGTGAAGATTGTGGTCTGGTATTTGAAGGTGACCTATCCACGATGCGTTGCCCTAATTGCGGCAGCAGCAACATCAAAAAAGCAAAATCCGGTTTTAACATCAGCAAGAGATGGCTTGCCATCGGTGCAGCAGTGTTAGGTGTGGTAGGTCTAATTATTGCTCTTGCGGGTGGTGATGATAAATTAGAAGCAAGTATGAATGTTGACCAAGGGGTTGTTACCATAGAAGTGGAGGGGGTTAGTGCCACCACCCTATCCAAGGAGTATAAAGTTATTATTTTTGATGATCAGAATTCTCCACATGGAGAGCCTTTGGGATTTATTCATAAAAAGAGAATCGCTCAATACTCAGTAATGCAACTTATGGAGGGGTACTGCTATACATTTAGTATAGAGAGGAAGGATGGCAAGCCAATTAAGAATGTGATTTGGAAGACAAGCAACCGATACTGTGTTCCGACTCCGCCCGTGAAACCCGAAATAGACAGAATTGAATCAGGGAAGCCTGACCGCGAAGCATTGGTATGGAACAACGTTAGGGTAGTAATGAAGAAGAACGGCAACTTTACCTATACTATTGGGAGCCAGGTTCAAAATAAACCCGTGTTTAATAATGTTAAACCAGGTTCATACACTGTCGTGGTACGAAATGAAGAAGGTGTGGAAGCAAGCCAGTCTCTCGTTTTGAATGACATAAAGAGTTTGGCTCCTCCATTGACTCCTGCACAGGTTCAAGATATTTTTGATAAGGTATCTGCCGGAACTATATCTGCATCAGATGCCCAAGAAAAACTTGCAGAAGGTAATGTAAACTTGGCATCTATAATTACTCCCGACATCAGCACGCTCTGGGGCGCATTGATGGAAGCAGAAATGGGAGTGAAATTCAGGGTTGAAGGTTTTCAAAATGACCCTAACACGAACAAAATTAAATCCGGTTCATTAAGACTGAGCAAAATATGAGCAAGAGGGTATCCATACTATTGGTATTGTTCTTTTGGACGGGGTTGTCCTATTCACAAAACCGGTTTGTATATGTCTGGTATAATCCCACACACGGAAATGCATCTGCTATTGTAGGGGCTATTGACGAAATGATAGAAAAAGATCAAGGTCGGGTAGTGGTCTTCGTTAGTCAAGCATCCTCTCCGATTATCGCCACCAATAATACAGAATGGGAAGAGGTTCGTAGCGGTTTACTGCGGATGCAAACCTCCTATGAATACTATGCGGAGGACGAGGCAACCCTATTGAACGACTATTTTGCCACTTTGTTTATTGAGACGGTTGACCGAGATCTGCATATAAAAGGTGCGGAAGACAAAGTATGGAGTTGCACGTTTATCATTTCAGAAACGATGCTTCATTCCGAGGAATTTGAAACATTGGCAGAAACAATCTCTGTGAATGAACTCACAACGCGGATGGCTGTTAATGTGCTTACCTATAATGATTCGCAACGTCTTTCGTTGGCAGAGATACCAGCCAATACAATGTTTAATTTTAATACTACAAAATGATATGAGAGTGAATTTGAAAGTATTGTTTTTTCTCTTATTCGCAATCTTGTGTTGCGAGATAGTAAAGGCAGACATGTCCCTCCCCAGCAAGGCTATGGGTATTCCTAAAGTCTTTCTTGAAGAGGAAGAATCTTGGCATTGGACAGATGTTGTAACCAATAGAAGTTGGGGCGAATGTTCTTCCCAATTTTGGCGTGTTTATATAGATCGTGATGGTGTGAGAGCATATGAAGCACCGAATGCCACCTCTCGCGTTGTCAATACCTTTAATTTTATGGATAAAGATGATATTCTTTATGTGGCAAAGATTCAAAACGGATATGCTCTTCTTTATAAGGAAAAATATGAGCAGACCAATTTGGAGATTTCCAAAAAGGCAAAGTCTCAAGGTTGGGTATCTGTAGATGAACTTTTGCTATGGTCGACATGTCCAAGAACTATAAATCAGGTTTATCAGAAAGCAGTGATTCTAAAGGATGTAGATGCTATTCAAAACAGACAAGATTTGAATGAATCCTCACCAGAATTCAGTAAATCTCCTAATAAGACTATTCCTACCGGTCGGCGTGCAACAGACTTAGAATTTTATTTCGTTTATAAGATTTCCAATGGTTCCGCCTTATTGTTGGAAGATAACAAGATTGCCCCAGCCGTAGCGTATTCCAAGAGAGGCTGGATGAGGCAAGGATTATATACAATGTGGAACGACCGTCTCTGTTTTGAGCCTAACTTTGGCAGCAATGTCGCGGGGAAAGAAGCCGCAGTATTTTCTCAAAAGGCTAATGCACGTCTGTTTAAGTCTGCCGGAGGAAGTTCCGGAAGCCTTAATCCTATTTGGAAGGAAATTTTGGGTGAGAAGCGTTGGGCACCTAAAAAAGTCCGTTTTCCTGTTATTGATATGGATAGAAGTTGTTATATCGCTACTGTCGGAACAATCAGTTCGTTAACCTCTTCTAATGGCAATGTCAACACATCAGAAATTGATCATATTACAGACCAGATAGACGCGATTGAGGCTAAACTGCGCCGCATCAATGTTGTTTTTGTTATGGATGGCACAAGCAGTATGCGTAACTACTATCAACCAATGGCAAAGGCTTTGATTCAAGCAATGTCCCAAAACGAGATGCAGGGTGCGAATATGTACTTTGGCGCAGTAGTGTATCGTAACTATGATGATGAACGTGAGAATCGTTTGGTAGATAAAAAGCAACTCACCCAAGACTACAGATCTGTTGCTAATTGGTTGGTATCTCAAGAATGCCGTTCTATTGGTACCAGCCATTATGAAGCGATGTTCTATGGAATAGAAACCGCTCTCAATCAGATGAATTGGAGCAAAGACAACTGCAATTTTTTGGTTCTTGTCGGTGATGCAGCGAATGCGATTCCTGATGCAAAGCAAAGAACCATAGACGGAATATCCAAGAAAATGGCAGATAAGGGTATTAACTTTGTTGCATTCCAAGCAAATCACTTAGATCATACGGCTTATCATAATTTTCCGCTTCAGGTTCAAAAGATAATGTTTAATGAACTTGGACGCTTAACTAACAAGAAAATATCCCGTTCAGATTTTAATCTGAAAAATCAACTTTATACCTACAAAAACACTGATAATTTTATGACTATTTCGGCAGGTTTTCGTTTTGCTGAGATTAACAAATCAGAGTCGGAATCAAATCTTAGGGATCTGGTAGAATACAAGATTGTTGATTTTAAGCGCCAAGCGGAAGACAATTTAACCCGTCTTCGCACGGCTTTGGAAAGTTTTGGAGGGGCGAATGAAACAACAGAATTTGCAGAAGGAGCCATTGATTTTTTGAGAGAGCGAGGGCTTACTGACGCAGATATACGTATATTAAAAGAACGTAATATGGCTCTTAAGATTAAGGGCTTTGCGACCCGTGTAGCAGGCACATCAGATGTATTTACACCTTGTGTATTTATGGCAGCACCAGAGTTAAACTTGTTGATACAGAGTTTAGCCTCTGTCAATAAAAATATCTCAGAAAATCCCAGAAAAGATCTTCAGGATGCCATAAAAAATCTCGCACTAATTTATATTGGTCAGAATGCAAATTCTGATGATCTGGAAGTGGATGAAGTGATGGAGGCGGTTCTCGGATTAACTTCTATCACCGGTAAGTCTATTCTTTCCGGCATTAACATTAAAGACATCACTAATCCCAATAAGGTTTCTGAGGCTCAAATAAACAGTTTTATGGAATCTATTGCCAAGGATGTTGATCGTTTGAAGAAAAAACGTACTGATAAGTCATGCTACTTTGACAGTCCCAATGGTCTTCGTTATTATTATATTCTCTTTGAAGATATGCCTTTGCAAAATAATTAAATTATGGATTATATATTCGACGTAAAGGATATGAAGTGTTCCTATAAAAAGTCAAAGGCACTCCAATCTGATATTGTTTTAGAAATAGAAAATCTACGAATTCCCTATGGGAAGGTGGTATTCTTCATCGGTCCTTCGGGTATTGGTAAGAGTACCATTTTGGAGACTTTAGGTTTTATGAACCGGACGGTTGCTTCGGTTTCCAAATTTGAGTATGCCGGTAAAGATGTCCGTTCTATATGGGATTGGGAGGACAACAAAATCTCAGATTTCCGAAATAAAGAGTTCTCTTTTATATTCCAGCAGTGCAACCTAATGCAGAACTTTACTGCCTACGAGAATGTAATGGTTACTGCACTGATACAAGGCACCACACAGGAGGAGGCACACAGATTGGCAAATAATGTTCTTAAACGGATGAATCTTCCTACCGATGAGGATCGTTCCATCTATCAGTATTCAGGAGGTCAGCAACAGCGTTTGGCTTTTGCGCGTGCGATTATCCCTCAATTTAAGGTTCTTTTTGGTGATGAGCCGACAGGTAATCTAGATGTCAAATCGGCAGAAAACCTAATGCAAGTCTTGATTGATGCCATTAAAGAACGCCAGGCTTCGGCTATCATCGTTTCGCACGATATGCATTTGGCTGTAAATTATGCCGATATGATTATTCAGATACAACGAGTTGTCCGAGAGACTGAGCAAATAGGTATAGAGCATTATTACGGGCTAATCAATGACTATAGCATTTATGAAAACGTCGGAGATCAATGGTCGCATTGTGGAGATGTATTTACAAAAGATAAACTTTACTCTAAATTGATGGAGGAAATCTGATGAAAAATAAGGATTCCATAAAACTATTCTTGGACAAAGAGGGGAAAGAACTTAGAGGTAAACATAATTTTAACTTCTTTGTTTTGGTTGCCATATTTGTTGTAGCCATATTCAGTATTGGCTTTGGCAGTGCAAGTATGAAGTATCTCCAATACAAGATGGATGATCCGTTCATTAACTGGGTAGATATTGTAGTTCGTCAAAAGATAACGGACAAAAGTTCGAAGATTCCTTTGGAGCAATTTCTCAATGATTCCGTCCTCCGTTTGGAGATACAGTTTGAGTTGCCGGAGACGAACTATCTACTAAATATAGATTTCCGACACCAGCAGAAAGGAAAAAATATACAGTTGCAGGGGCGAAGTATAGAAGCCAATAGTAGTATTCTTCCGAAAATCTTGGACGTTTCCAATGTCATTGAAAAGCGTTCTTTGCCACTAACTAACGCTGAATTAGGACTTATTGTAACTCAGGGGACACTCATTGATTTAGGTTATACGGAAACACCGGCGTTTATAGACTTAGCACTATCTTATGATGAAGAAGCATGCAACGAGTTAGGAATTGAAGATGACGTTAATGGCTATTATCCTGTGGCGTTTCCCATAGTAGCAGTTGTTAAACAATTGCCAGGAATGAATTCCTTTCTATTTACGCAGCGTTTTATTCAAGATTATAGTGCCAACAATAAGACCGCTTTCGATATAACAGATATAGAAAACAGCCAAGCCATTCGAATTGTCGGTTCGAAGGAAGAATTAGATGCTGTCGTTTCATACGTTGCAGAGAAAGGTTTTGCCACAAGTGAACTTTCTTCATATCGACAGTCATGGCTTGACCTATCAGAATTAACCATAGAAACCGCTAACGAGGCTACTAGAACCGACTTATTGACCGCATATAATTCTTTGTATCACGAATTAAAACATCATTACACAGGGATTACACGAGTGTATGATTTTCAACCGGTTCAAGAAGGCTCTTTTAGTTTGGGTACTCCTGCATATTACTCTGTACAAATCAAAGATCTTACTAATATTAAATTATTCCAAAAGGAGTTATATGACAAGTGTGGCATCAAATTGGAAATGACCAATATCGATCAAAAGAACAATTTCCAGTTTGTTCAACGAATGGGGAACATTCTCTCGATTTGCATAATCTTGATTGCAGTATTGTTCATTTGTTTCTTTATATATTTTATGTTAAGTGCGCACTTTCAACGAATTCAGCGCAATTTGGGAACGTTCAAGGCATTTGGTATACGTAATTCAACCTTATATTGTATTTACATTATTCTATTGCTAAGCATTACAATTGTTGCTTTTGCAATTGCTTTCACTTTCGCTTGGATTTGTAGTATCTCTCTTGATTTTGTATCCCAGATTGAAGTTGGTCATTACTGGATTGACGTTTGGGTATGGCAAAATTTGTTACTTTTATTATTGGCAGTAATAGCAGCCGTGGTTGCTTCGTTCTTAGTGGCGCATATGAAGTTGCAGCACACACCCGGGGATCTTATTTATAACAGAAATCAAAATTAAACAATACAAATATGGACATTATTTTATCTATTTTTAAATTTTCTAGCCAGTCGTTAGCATTGCTATTTGCACGATTTGGACTTGAATTGTTATGCAGTATTATCGTTGTATATCTCGTTGCTCTTGTTATCCTTCAGATTACCAAAAAGAAAGAGCATACTATTGGCTTTTCCAATTGGTTCAAGGTGTGTTTTATGTACGGAATAGATGCCGCTATTGCGATACTTTTCGTAGTAATTGTTTTGACGATTCGCACAAATGGATTACACTATTTCACTATGGAAGCACTTTCATGGAGTTGGTTTTGCGGATATCTCCTGATGTGTCCAGAGTTTGTATTAATGTTGGGATTGATTGCTGTCTATTGGCGGCTTGACCAACAAGTTAAGGATTCTATAAAATAAGCGATATGGCATCAATTTTAGTTATCGGCGTGGGTTCTACAGGCTTAGCGGCAATGGAACGCGCTCAGCAATTCTATTATGAGTTTACAAAACAATGCAGTCCAGGTCCCCATTCAGCATTCCTGTATATGGAGACTGATAAAAACAGGGAACCAGAAGCCGCCCCATGTGGCGATACTGACATTACAGCATGCTACTTGTGCCCCAACAATGTAGGAGCAACTCTTGACAACTGGAAACAATCCGGAAAATGGGATTGGCTCCCCTCTACGGCTGCTATTCTTGATGCAGGTGCCGGTGCTGCGGGGCAACCTGCTTACGGACGTGTAGCATTGTGGGAACAAGAAACCAATGTTCGAAATACCATTACCGAACTTTATGCAAAAATTGGCGGCGACTCATCTACCAATATCTATATTGTAGGTTCATTGACCGGAGGAACAGGTACAGGTATATTCATAGATATTGCATATATGGTTCGCCAATGCACTAAAAACAATAATATCTATGGTATGTTTATGTTGCCTGACCGCCGCAATGTAGGTGATACCACGAAGGATATGATATATGAGAATGCTTATTCTTCACTCCGCACGTTGGACAAGTTCTCAAAAATAGGTGTAAATAAGACAATCAATTATGAATGTATACTACCCGGAGGTACAGATATTAGCAACCTTCACGCACCATTCTATAATGTCCAGTTCTTTACACAAGATTTTTCGGATGCTTCCGCATCGTTGGTTAATCTTTCTCAACTGGTTCAGACTGTAGGCTTTAATCTTGTCCTGCGGATGTTGGATGTCAGCAATCAACAGGCACCTTTCCAAGCATTAATCAATGCTCGTCTTGTGGATTACACCTCTAATGTTTCCAATGGTATCTTTACGACCATCGGCATAAACGTATTCCAGTATCCAGAATCGCTTTTGGAAGAATATCTCACCACCAAACTATTGGCAGAGCGTATGCTTGACCGTTGGGCTGACACGGAACATTATATTGACAATCACGGAACGGCAGCAGCCCTCTCTACGTTAGATGCTCGCATCAAATCTGAAGCACTTCGTTTTGTACATGAAGCCATTGAAAATGCCGTGGGCAAATGTATGGGGTATCAATTCCTCGGTAAAGCCACCTTTAAGGTGGCTTTAGACGGAGAAATCGCCACTATTCTATCAGGAAACTATCAGGCTCCAAGTCTTGAGAATTACATCTATAGTCTCTATGATGCCAACAGCCAAGCAGCCAACAAGTTCTATGCCGCCATTGCCGGTCAGGCAACTACATTGCGTGACCTTATGATTCATTCTATTGCGGACAAAATTGAAGAAGTATCCACTGAGTACCAAAACCTTACGGTTATTCAGATTTGGTTGCAACAAATTGCCAATGCTTTGGAATTGGTTACCAAAGATTGGGCTAAGCGACTAAAAATTGATGGAACTCCAAGCAAATGGAATAATGGCTTAGGTACTCTCCTAAAAGAGCGTCTGTCAAACAAGTTTATCTATGCTATTACCAATACAAAGCAGGAGTGGTACACAGAAGCCTTGTTTGGAGTGGCTTTGCTTTGTTACTATAACGCATTTATCCCGATGATTCATATCATTGAAGATACAATGCTGAATCGTAATGATAACATAGATATTATAACTGCTGATGGTGTCCTTCTTCCTACACAAAATACTTGGTATAGGATTTCGGCAAAAGTTGCCACATTACGTAATTCTCACAACAAACAATCAATTGTGTATCGCAAGAATGATTTACACGGACAAATGGCAAATAATAGCAATAGCCAGATAAATTTACTATTTAACGGAAATACGTGTGATGATGATATTATAGTTGCAGAGGGGAAATATCAAAACGGTGGTAAGCATCTCGTATATAATGATATTTCACACGACAGTTTATGGGAATTTTTGTTGACCAATGATGTTGTTGCACTGAAGAGCCAAATGATTTCACGTGCGATGAATGTTATTCAACAGATGAATCTCTTTGCGAATACGGATATTGTGCAAATTATGACTCATTTGCAGCCGGCTCATCCTATGTACAACAAAATCAATCATCTATTAACCGGTATGCCTGCTACTATTCAAAAGGATGTACCTGCAATGGCAAGCCTGATTAATACCGAACAGTTCGCAGACCACAACTGTTTGAAATTGATTGTGGCTTCCCCATTAGACAATAATAACGCAGCCGGTATTGTTGCACAGATGCAAAATTTTAAGCCTGCACCAAACTCCAGCAATTTTGTACAACTACCTTCGATGAAGAACACGGTGGTCATTTATCAGGAATATGGTTACCTTGGCATTGTTAATGGTGTTCACAAAGCATTTAACCCATTGATACATCTTTCTTACCAACCACAAGTTCTTCAAGCCATTCAAACAAAAATTGCAAATGGCAATTACGAAGAATCTGTACGTTTGGCATATATAGACAAAGCAACATTAGTTGATACTGCTAACATTAAAATTAAATAATTATGGAACAGATATTTGTAGGTTCTACCCAACGAACTAAATTATACGTTTTAATTAGAAAGGCTTTATTCCCAACACGAATGATTCTTATAATCATTTTCCTGCTTGGAATACTCGTTCCTGTTTGTTTTTCCGAAAAGATTTTCAATGAAGGTGAAGGGAACCTCAGCAATGTGGTATTTGTGAATACAGGGAATGGGACAGGTTCTGCCATATTGGTCGGAAATAACCAACTTCTTACTGCAGCCCACGTCCTTTCCAGTATGTCTCTTAATGAAACCTGTGAGATAGAGTTTCGCGATCCAAAGGGCGAGAAACAGACCGTTTACGCCGAGGCAGAGATATTGGCTATCGGAAAGTTCTTTCCAAAACAAAATCCCGAGGAAGACTATGCTTTATTGAAAATTATGCATGTAGATGGTTCCAAGTTGGCTAAACCTTGTAGCATAGGTTCCGGAGATATTGCACCAGGAGAAAAAGTTACAATTGTCGGTTTTCCAGCAGGCGCATACTCCTACACTGAAGGGACTGTCAGCAATGTAAATGGGGGGCTCCTTGGCGAGCATTTTGGCATCAAAGAATTGTATTCGGTTAATGCCAGTGCCTGGCACGGCAATAGTGGAGGGGCTTTATTTGATTCAAAGGGACAATTGATAGGAATTGTTACATTGGCAGGCAACTTTGAAGGGTATGATGACGGACAAACCTATGCACTAAAAGTGTCTAATGTTAAAAAGATATTAAATAGTAAGGGATTCCAATTGTAATGCTTAAATGGTATGATAACTTAAATTTTATGACAATTATAGTGATGGCAGAGAGCATAAATAATGTTCCTATGGCAATTTAATGCTTTAATGGGCAATCAGATGTAATTGACTTCGGGGGAGAGGGTGATGGAGAAGCGGGAACGGACGGAGGTGATGACAGAGCGGGCGAGGGCGATGATGTCGTCGGGGGTGGCGGTGCCGGTGGCATTGATGATAACCAGCGGCTGACGCTCAAAGACCTGTGCGCCGCCGACGGTCTTTCCCTTGCAGCCGGATTGCTCGATGAGCCATGCAGCAGGAATTTTGACACCGTCCTTGGTTTCATAATGGGGGATGGCGGGATATTGCGATTGCAAGGCTTCGAACTGCGAGACGGGAATAACGGGGTTTTTGAAGAAACTGCCTGCGGAACCGAGTTCGTCCACCTCGGGCAGTTTCTGCCGACGGATACGGATGACGGCATCGCGCACCTCGCGCAACGACTGCGGATTGAGGGCGCGGAGGTTGCCATAGTCGAGGTGCAAAACGGGATGTTTCTCCAAGCGATAGACCACGCTTGTTACAACATACCGCCCACGGAGTTCGTTTTTGAAGATGCTGTCGCGATAGCCGTAACGGCACTCCTCGTTGGTGAAAGTGTGCGGTTTGCCAGTAGCGATTTCGACCGTATTGACGCTGACAATGACATCTTTGGCTTCCACTCCATAGGCACCGACATTCTGCACCGCCGAGGCTCCCACCTCGCCGGGGATATGACTCAGGTTTTCCAAGCCGCCGAGCCCCATATCGACAATCTGCTCAATGAGTTCGTCCAAGACCAAACCCGACTCCGCCTCAATAAGCACCGAATCGGAGTCCTCGTCGAGGGCGCGTGCACGGCACATACCAGAATGGAGAAGGACGCCATCGAAATCTTTGGTAAACAACAGGTTAGAGCCTGCGCCGATGGGCATTATCTGCTGCCCCGCATAGCGATGGAGCAGGTCTTGCAGTTCGGCGACGGAGGCATATTCCGCCCACACACGCGTGCGCACGTTCATCTTGAACGTGTTGTGCCCGAGGAGGGAGATGTTTTCTTGGATAGTCATAGTAATTTTATAGGACTAATAAGACCAATGGGACTAATAAGTCTTCCGGTAATGGATTATTTTTATTTGGGGCAGCAGACATCGCTAGGCATACGCCAGTCGCCGCGTGGAGAAAGGCTGACACACACCACTTTCGGTCCGTCGGGCATACAAGAGCGCTTGAACTGCTGCTGATAGAAACGGCGGAAGAATACGTCAAGCCAATGATTGATAGTCTCTTCGTCGTACTTGTCGGCAAACGCCTGCGAAGCCATATAGGCTATTTTGTCGCGCGTGAAGCCGTAGCGGAGATAATAGTAGATAAAGAAATCGTGGAGTTCGTAGGGACCGACTTTGTCTTCGGTGATCTGGGCGATGTTACCATTCTCGTCCGCCGGCAGCAGTTCGGGCGAGACGGGTGTATCGATGACATCCAGCAGGACACGGCGCGTATCCTCGCCAAACATATTCTCCGCCGCATAGCGCACCATATAGCGCACGAGGGTCTTGGGGATACCCGCATTGATACCATACATAGACATCTGATCGCCCGAATAAGTAGCCCAGCCGAGTGCCAGTTCGCTCAAGTCGCCCGTACCAACCACGATGCCGTTGTGCTTGTTCGCCATATCCATCAGGATAAGCGTGCGGATACGCGCTTGGGCATTCTCGTAGGTAACATCGTGGTTATTTATATCGTGTCCGATGTCCGCAAGGTGCTGTGTAGCAACATCGCGGATAGGTATTTCGTAGGTGGTAACGCCGAGTTGCTCCATCATAGCGAGGGCGTTTTGGTAGGTGCGGTCACTGGTGCCGAAGCCCGGCATGGTGATACCGAGGACACGTTTGCGGTCGTAGCCGAGGTTGTCCGCCGCCAAGACACAGACAAGGAGTGCCAACGTTGAATCCAGGCCGCCCGATATACCGACGACCACCGTCTCGGAACGGGTATGCTCCCAGCGGCGCATCAGTCCGCTCGTCTGGATAGAGAAGACATCCATACAATAAGTATCCTCCTCGCCTTTGGCAGGCAAGAAAGGCGTGGTGGAGAAAATGCGGTGTAGCGGTTCGGTCCGAACGCTTTCCATATCCTCGGTCATCCGCTCCAAAGGTGCCACATTAATCTTACGATAATGCCCGTGCTTGTCTTTGGTGAAGTTGGTATTGCGCTGGCGGTCGGTGCGAAGCCGCTCTATATCAATTTCCTGAATAATCATCGAGGAGGTGCGCAGGAAACGCTCTCCCTCGCTGAGCAGGTCGCCATTCTCGGCGATATAGGTAGAACCCGAATAGACCACATCGGTGGTACTCTCCCCTACCCCAGAAGAAGTATAGACATAGCCGCAATGGACGCGTGCCGACTGCTGGGTAATCATTTGTCGGCGGAAAGCGTTCTTGCCCACGAGGCAGTTGCTGCTTGAGAGGTTGAATATCAGTTCCGCACCCTGGATAGCCAACTGTGTGGATGGCGGGAGCGGACTCCAGAGGTCTTCGCAGATCTCGATACCGAAACTATAATTGCGTGTAGTGAAAAGCAGGTCGGGACCAAACGGCACATCACCGCTCCATATTTCGATGGTCGGGATACGCGGTGCGACGGTGTTCCATGAATATTCGAGTGCCAGACGCCCCGAAGTGAACCATCGTTTCTCATAGAACTCGCCCGTATTGGGGAGGTTGATCTTCGGTACGACGCCCAGTACTTCGCCATCGGTCATCACAAAGGCGCAGTTGAAAAGATTGTTATCCACCTGCAGAGGTGCACCGATAAGGACAATGATCGGTTTTTCTCGCGTGAAAGCACAAACGTCTTCGAGAGCAGCGAGGGCATCCTGCTGGAGTTGTCGGGTAAAGAACAGGTCAGCACACGTATAGCCGGTAAGGGTCAGTTCGGGGAAACAGATTACCTCCACTCCCTCAGAGACCGCCTCCTGTATTTGGTGTTTCACTTGCTGTGCATTGTATTTACAATCCGCCACGCGGATCATAGGTACGGCTGCTGCCACACGCACGAAACCGAAATTTATATTTTGCATACCGATAGTAAGAATTAAGAGACAGGCGCAAAGTTAGCAATAAAATATGAATATGGCAAGCAAAGGTATTTCAAATGGCATGGCAAAAGCCGTAAAAGAGGGGAAATGCAGAAAAAGTACAGAAAAAACATAGTAAAATTTGTGTATGTCAAAAAAATGTAGTACCTTTGCACCCGCTTTTGAGAAAGAAAGCCAAAAGAATCACCTTGGTGCTATCGTCTAGTGGCCTAGGACAACGGCCTCTCACGCCGTAAACCCCGGTTCGAGTCCGGGTAGCACTACCAAGAGAAAGAGAAATCGGAAATGGTTTCTCTTTTTTGTTGTGCAACTTTGCAAGCACAATTATGTGATTTACGGAATATCCATACGAAAAAGAGATTGCCCATGAAGACAATCTCTTTTCTGTGTCCCCCGAGGGACTCGAACCCTCGACCCACTGATTAAGAGTCAGTTGCTCTACCAACTGAGCTAGGGAGACATTTGTATGAAACAATGCTTTTTCTCAAAAGCGGGTGCAAAGGTACTGCTATTTTTTGGATTATGCAAATTTGGTAGTCATTTTTCTACATTTTTCGTGTTTTATATAGTTGGGCAGGATTTTGCACAACCTGCATTAGCGGCAAGAAAAATGGAAGAAGCCTTAAGTTGCTTTTTTGACGACGCGAGACTATAAGGAGTTCTACGCAGCCCACAGGGCTTCGTTTTCGCTACGGCACTCAGTACGCATAGGCGCACCTGCCTTACGCTTCACGTCCCCACAATCGAATTACCGCGGACGAGGCGTCCGCATCCCCGGCGGAAGAATGACGCCAACTCATAGGTAAACGCCCTGCAAGAACAGTTCCCGTTGCCGTGTCGTTGCCGTCTCGTTGCCGTAAATCAGAGCCAACAAGTCAGAATAACACCCGTTTTTCGAGACGGCTGTATGAAATTTACACAGAGTTATTGCATTATTGCCATTTTTTGCGTAACTTTGCAGCGCATTTTATAGGGCTACAAAAAGGATGAGAAAACATCATTTATTTCGCATATATTGCAGTATTGCATTACTGTGCATAGCGATAGCAGGCTACGGACAGACATTCGAGACATTACCTTACGAATTCGGGTTTGAAGACGCAGAAGCGACCGAGTTGAGCAAATGGGTGCTCAACCCCGGTATTGGCGTGTATGATACCGACTCTCTTATTGACCAATGGTGTGTAGGCGAGGCGTTGCGGAGCAGCGGCGACAAGGGGCTTTATATGTCAAATAGCGGGGGGCAGAACTCGGAGGTAGGCAAACGCTATCTGTTTATCAATCAGATGACCGGGGAGATTGAATTGATTATCGGTAACCCGAAATATGTGCAGTTTGCGTACCGTGATTTTGCACTACCGACGGGTAACTACTATGTTAGTTTCGATTATATCAGTCCGCATATGCAGTTGGCGGCGGGGTATATCACGTTTATTCAGCCTCCGACGGCTCAATCGAACAAAGTAACGCTGCAACGCGGAACGGACGTATTGCCGGCGGTGAACCCGGCAGTAGGTCCGGCAAGCGGTGCGGAGACGTGGAATACGGCTAACTTCAATTTGAACGTAACACAACCGTCGAACGGCGAAGTGCGCTATGTTCGGCTGTGGTTTGCGTGGTTAAACTCGGAGGCGGACTCGATACAACAGGGTATCAGCGGTGCTATAGACAACATACAGATAGTGGAAAATAAGTTCCCGATACCGACCGGTTTTGCGGGTACGGTAGAGAACTGCGACCACGTGGTGTTCGAATGGAGTCCGGTGGCGACACGGTATCAGTTCCAATACCGCGGTATAGGGGAGAGTACGTGGAAGAACCGTTGGGTAAACAACAGCAGCACCTATACGCTGCAGAATATGAAGGAGGGGGTTTATGATTTCCGTGTGCGGAGTATGGACGTACAGACCGATGCGCAAGGCAAACAGGACACGGTGTACAGTCCTTATGCGTACGTAAACAATTTTATGGTTTTCTGTCCCGAACTGCACTGCATCAACTACTCGAACCTGCACGATACCACGTTGGCGCATTGTACTTACGGCACGAGCACGGGGGAGGGATATGAAATAAATAAAAACCAGCCCTTTGAGAAAACGGGGGTGATAGACCAAGGTCCGAACTCAATACTATCGCGCCATACAGTGGTGTGGGACACGACGGCGACCGACCCTCGCACAGGCGGAAAACTGCGTATGGTACCACGAGGCGAGACCTCGAGTGTGCGTTTGGGCAACTGGGAGACCGGTAACGGCACGGAGGCGATAACCTATCCGTATTATGTGGACAAGAACAGCGAGATACTGCTGCTGCGGTATGCGATAGTGCTACAAGATCCGACAGGGCATAGCGAAGACCAGATGCCTCGGTTTGTACTGGAGGTAAAAGATGAAAACGGGCAGCCGGTGGATGCGACCTGCGGTCGTGTGGATCTGAACCCGCTGAGCAACGACCCCGGTTGGCAGACCATCAAAGGACAGACTATGGATGCGGACATAGTATATAAAGACTGGACGACCCTCGGACTGAACCTGAGCGATTACGAGGGGCAGACGCTGTATATCAGCGTAGCGACCTACGACTGCTTCCTGTCGGCGCACTACGGATATGCCTATTTCACTTTGGATTGCGAGTCAGCCAACATCAAGAATACCGGTTGCGGGAAAGATGTGATGGAGGTGGTAGCCCCCGACGGATTCAACTACGAATGGCGTACAGACGACGGTACGGTGCGTTCCACAGAGCGTGCAGTAGATATACGCTCGACCGACCCGACGAACTGGACGTGCCGACTGACCTCGAAAGAGAACACGGGCTGTTGGTTCGAACTGAGCATCAACACCACCGCCCGCTGGCCGCAGGCGGAGTTCGGGCTGTTTTATACGCCGCAGAACTGCGAAAACCGCTATACGATCACCAACACGAGTTATGTATGGGTGAACGAAGACGGGAAACATATCGAGTACCGCGACGAGGGTTGTGAGAACTACGAATGGGAGTTCAGTACCGGCGCACAAGACTACACCACCGACCCCAATCCGGGATATATCATTTTCCCCTCAGAAGGCGGGAAGCACTGGGTACACCTGACGGCGAAGAACGGTATCGGCGAGGGGGCCTGTATGTCGGATACGACGATAGAAGTAACAGTGCCGCGTATCGGCGACACGCAGGAGGCAGTGTATGACACCATCTGCGATGGCAGTTGGGTGGACTGGCACGGCGACCGGTACACCTCGGGCGGCATATACACTTTCCAAGGACAAGCCCCAGAAACGGGTTGCTATGCCAACGACACGCTGTATCTGACCGTAAATCCGCAAGACATTACCGAACTGCCCGATACGACGGTTTGCTATGGTGATACGGTGCGATTGGATAGCCTGTGGACGGATGTATCGAGGACGATGCGGCTGGTATTGCCAAACCGGTACGGCTGCGATAGTACGGTGCTGCGCAAGGTAACGGTACTGCCCGAGTTGATGCCGATAATAGAAGCACAGGAAGCGGACAGCGCACACCTGTATGGGTATATACACGTTACCATTTCGGAGTATTCGAATGTATCATGGTTCACCATCAATGGCACGGAATATACCGAGTCGGTGGCATTAGACAGCCTGCGAGGCGGGATATACACGATGAATTTCTACAACGATTTCGGTTGCTCCATAAGTGAGGAGATCCGAATGTGCCGCTATATGATTTTCCAACGCTGGAACGATGTTATCTCGCTGATGAATGCGGATTACGAGGGCGGAGGCACATTCACTGGATATCAATGGTACGAGAACGGCGAACCGATAGCAGGTGCCAACAAATCATACTATTACAAGGCAGGCGGTTTGTCGGCGGACGACTACTACACCTGCCTGGTAACCCTGCCGGGCGGAACACAGGAGATGAGTTGCGTGTTTGTGCCGACTGTTACAGAAGGGGGATCGGTATCGCTCTCTCCGTCATATATCCGCAGCGGGCAAAGCGTGGTGGTATCCGTACCGCAGAAAGCGCAAGTGCGCGGGTACAACACGATGGGGCTACCCGTATTCACCGCTTCAGTGGAAGAAGGAAACAACACTCTGCCGCTGTCGGTGGAACGGGGAATGTATATCATAGTGGTATCAACACCCGACGGAGACAAACCATTCAGAGTGGTTGTGGAATAAAGGGAACGTTAATTAACGTGTAATTAGACGTTAATTTTTCTCCATTAAAGCCCATAAAAAAGGCTCGGCTGATTGATGCAAAAACGAATTAACGGTTAATTACATGATAATTAACGTTGATAACAAAAGACAAATGAAACGCATACTATATATATTGTTGCTGGTAATAGCGTTGCCTACTATGTTGTTGGCGGCACCGCCGGCACGCAACAGCAAGAACGCCAAGGCAAAAGGCAAGAACCATACCACAAAGATTCAAGACCTGCATTTTGTCTCGATGTGGGGCGGTGTCGGATACTCGGGATTGGTGAACAACTACTCCGCAGCCACTTTCGACGCAGGATTGAGCAAGACGGGCAGTTTTGACTCACGCTTCATCGGTGGCGGAGGGGGATTGATCGGCGTAGGTTACGAATTGCACCACGGACGTTTTATGTTCTCAGCAGGATCTGAACTGCGTCTTTTTTCTTCGGAGGACAGGATGACGCTTTCGCCTTTTCAAACCGGGCGCGGTGACTATGCGACGATGATGCAAAACTATCAACTGCAAGATTTCCGCGAGACGCAAACCGTAGGGCAACTGATGGTGCCGATACTCTTTGGCGGGAACTTCGACCGATACTATTTTATGGCAGGTGCCAAAGTGGGGTACACGCTTTTCGGCAGGTGGAAACAGCGTGGTAATCTGCTGACCTCGGTAACCGAACAAATGGGCTTGGAAGACTGGACGGATATTCCTCCCCACAACCTGCAAACAGGGGCTTTGGCGGAACACCCGCTATATAGCGGACCGGGCAAAGGTTCTATCAAATGGGGACTGGATGTAGCATTATCCGGGGAGTTCGGCATTAACCTGAACGAGTTTTTCCCCGCCGATTGGCAAACCGCCAACGAGGAAAGCCGCCATCCGTGGCATACCCGTTTGGGTATATTTATCGACTACGGTATGCCGGTTCTCTCCGCCCGCACAGGCAATGGTGTGGCATTGGCAGCGTTGGACGGTACCTACGAGTCGGATGTCACCCCTGCAAAGTTGTACACTAGTTCGCTGCACCAATCGAGTTTTGCAGACAAGAGCGTCAGTTCACTTCTTGTGGGCGTCAAACTGACGGCTCTATGGCAGGTGAACAAGCCGAGAGTGCCGAACCCGAGAATGGTGTTTGTGGTAACCGACACACTGGGAAACCCGACCACTTCGCAAGCCAGCGTGGAGGTAAAAGACACCAACAAACCCAAGCAGAAAGCCAAGGTGCGCAATATGGGCAAAGGCAGCAAGGCGGCAGTACGCTATGCCAAATCGACCTATACAGTGGTGGCACGTGCGGCAGGTTATCTACCGAGCGACTATATGGGTGATACACTGCGTGTGCTGCACACCGCCGATCTGGATACGGTACGTTTTCAGTTGATACCGGTGCCGCGCTGGGTATGCTATGTGCATAATTTGGAGACGGAGCAACTGATCGGTGCGACGATGCAACTAAAGAGCCGCGTCTCCGACGGACATAACAAGACGCTGACTATCAGCACAGAGACACCGGCGGTAGCAGGGCTGCACTATGGCGATGTGTTTGATATGACGCTTTCCGCCAACGGATACCACGATACCACGGCGGTGGTCAGCCGTCTGACCGACACTGTGCATTACTACCTGCGCCCGATACACATCGTGCATAAGACGCTGTTGCTCAAACATATGTATTTCGCCACCGACAAAGCGGACATCTTGCCATCGTCCGAACCGGAATTGCTACGCCTGTACACTATGCTGACAGAGAACCCCGATGTGCGGATTTTGATTACAGGACATACCGACTCACAAGGTTCGGATATGTACAACCAGGTACTGTCAGAGAAACGTGCCGCAAGCGTGAAGGCAGAGATGGTGAAACGCGGGATAGCCGCTGACCGTATCGAGACCAACGGCAAGGGCGAGAGCGAGCCGATTGACACCAACGACACGGAAGAAGGACGGCAGAACAATCGCCGTGTACAGATTACGGTGCTGAACGGGAAGTGATACAGAACGTTAATTATCGTATAATTAGCCGTTAATTTCTGTTCTAAAACATATAATTATCCCCGAATTAACCATTAATTCGGCGGAATAGTGAATTTAATAATGACAAATAACCACATCATATATAGGGTAATCGCCTTTGCGGGGGTGCTGCTGGCGAGCGCATTGCCGATGCGGGCGCAACTGACCTCATATTATTGCGATTTTGAAGATGCGCAAGAGAGAACTGAGTGGGTACGCAATGCAGGCACGCAGGGTGAGAACTGCGAAAACCAATGGTATATAGGCAGTTTGGGCAATTTCAGTGAGAATGGTCAGAATGGGTTGTATATATCTGCAGACGGCGGTGCCACCTCGTCTTACACCACGGCAAATGCCTCGTCGGTAGTGGTATATCGCGAACTGAATATGCAGACAGGCACCTATTTCCTGGATTTCGACTGGCGGGCGTTGGGGCTGAAGAATGCTTCGGTTGTCATTTTTTGGGTACCCAAATCTGTTGCTACCAATTCCAATCCGAATGGCGGATACAGCAACCGATTAGACCAATACCGCATTGGCGGAGACAGTGTCTTATATGGTTCTATCACGTGGCAGTCTGTCCGTTTTACACTTGGCATCAACAGCAATAACCAAGACGGCAAGTTGGTTTTTATTTGGAACTGTGCCAAGAACGGAGCGGCTCCCAACCTGCCTGCGGCCGGTATAGACAATATACGCATTACCCCCTATACGGAAGACTGCGAGAAGCCCGAGTTCCCCAAGGACAACAAAGGCAACACCACGGCTTACGACAAGAACACCGCCACGCTGTCATGGACGAAAGGCAGCGGGGTGTATCAGGTGCGGGACTATAATATGGAGGACGGGAAAGTAGTATTCTATGATGCCATACAGCAGAATTCGGTGCAGTTGAAGACCTTTACCGAAGGGTATCACGTATTCTCCGTGCGCTCGGTTTGCGGCGAAGACAGTTTCTCCGAATGGGAGAGTACTGCCGAGTTTATCTGGATACCCGGCAACCGCTGTGTGGATTATATGGATCTGGAGCAAGCCACATGCTACTATGGCAGTTTCGAGAAACCATATGAACATACAGGTGTCATAGACAAGGGATACAACAACAAGGAGTCGCGCCACACGATCCACTACGTAAAAGGCGAAAGCGACCCGCGCACCGAAAACAAACTCAAGACCATCCCCGACGGAGAGATTGCATCCGTCCGTTTGGGCAACTGGAAAAACGGTGCAGAAGCAGAGGCTATCGAGTACAAATATACCGTGCAGGCGGGGCAGAGCGACATTATGGAACTCAAATATGCCGTTGTACTGGAAATGCCGGGGCATGGTGTGGATGAACACGGCGTTAATGAAGATCCGCAGTTTTTGCTGAGTATCTATGACCAAAGCGGACAACAGATAACCCCGCCAACGTGTTTCAGTGCCAACTTTGCCGGTTCTTCCACCGGTGGAGGTGTGGAAGATTGGAACCGTTGGAAACCGGATGACAACGAACTCGGCACCGACACCATTGTCTGGAAAGACTGGACAACGCTCTCTATCTCGCTGCGCAAATACGTCGGGCAGACGCTCACGTTCCGTTTCACCACCAAAGACTGCCAACCGGCAGGGCACTATGGCTATGCCTATTTCACGATCGGGTGCCGCAGCGGAGACCTGGAGGGCATCGCCTGCGGTGATTTTGAGACCGACCATTTCAATGCTCCGGAGGGATTCAACTACGAATGGAGGCGGGCGGTTAACGACTCGTTAATAACCGATGATGCCTCGCATCTCCCTTACGTGGACGGCAACGTGTTGCATATCGACAAGCAAGACACCTGTATCTATGCTGTGGAAGTCATCTCGCAGATGGGCGACCACTGCTCCTACACACTGACTGCCAACCCCAACCCCCGTTTCCCGATAGCGGAGGTCAAGGGGCAGACACGCGTGGAGAACTGCACCAACTACGTAGACTTTACCAACACATCACATATCTATTTCATCAACCGCAAAGACGGAACGTTATCAGAATCAAAAGAACCGGTAGAGGATGTGATTTGGGACTTTGGTGACGGTTATCCGCTCGTACATTCTACGGCAAGCACGCTCACGCACGAATATCCCGCTTCGGGCGGCAAGTTCACCGCCAAAGCCATTGCCTCGATGAGCAATGGCGTCTGCCAAGACACCGCCTTGATAGAGATAGAACTCCCCGACCTGAGTGCAGGCAACGACACCCATATAGACAAATGTATGGGCGAAAGTTACACACTGCCTACAGGGGTGGAGGTAACCCAAGACACCATCTATACATTCGACGAGAAAAACCAATACGGCTGTGATGCGGCGAGCCATATCATTGTCCGTTTTCACAAGCAGAAAACCGACACGGTAGATGCCGCTATCTGCGAAGGAGAGACCTATACCTTCGAGGGGAAAGACTACACCACAGCAGGACAATATACCGAAGCACTGGTGTCCGCTGCCGGTTGCGACAGCCTGCGCACGCTCAATTTGACGGTCTATCCGAAACTGATTATAGATGTGCAAGATACCATTTCGCTTTGCGCTGACGAACCCGCGCTGATCGTCCCTTACAACCACAAGCAGGGACGGTTGGATTCGGTAGAGGTACATCCCGGTAACATCAGGGTATCTACAGGGAAAGACAGTGTCTATACCTTTATGCCCGACGAGGAGATACGTATTCCGCTGACGGAGGACATCACCCCGCAAGACTACCCGCTGACGGTCTCTTTCCTTTCCTCGGAGTGCCCGACGGAGCCTGTCCGTGTCGTAGCACGCATACGCTATGCTGCCTCGGTCATCGAGCAGAAGAATGACCTGATCGCCCTGCTCAATGCGGACTACAACGGCGGTTTCTCGTGGATCGGCTACCAATGGTACTGCAACGGTGCACCCGTTCTCGGAGCGGAAACTTCCTATATAGTGGTTGGTGATGAGCACCTCGGCGATGAATACTATTGTTTGCTGACCCGCGAGGACGGTACGGTTGTCTCTACCTGCCCGATTACGTATGTCGGTGGAAAAACGCCCATAGACAACGTAACCGACAGGAAAGTATATCCCACATTTGTTTCCGCAGGCGAAACCATACACATCGCAGGCGAGACCGCTATCACGTTGGTCGATGTATTGGGCAACCACGTAGCGTCCTACTCCTCGCAAGATGCCCATTGGACATGCCCTGCACCCGCCCGCAGCGGACTCTATTTTGTATTGAATACCCAACAAATAATTGCTCGAATCATTGTACACTAAATCGCACATAGTATCCGTTCTGTTGCTCTTGGTCAGCGTTGCTGCCTCGGCACAGTACTCCACAGGTCGTGTCAACCACTACCTGGCTCTCTCGATAGGCGGAGGCGAAAGCAACACGTTCACGTCTATTGCTGGTAACTCCTCTTTCTCCAAAGATCAAGTGGGTGGAAATGCATTGTTCAACCTTGCCTACGAACTGCGCAAGAACCAATTTTTCTTCGGGTTGGGTGCAGGCGTTGACTACCACTACACATGGCAAAAGACGGAACCGTTCTGCAATCCGTTCAACCGCACCGACCGCGAAGGCGATGACATCACCTACACCTATCAATATACCGACTACCGCGACCGCCAGCATGTCCTCTCGGTGAACATTCCCGTCTATTTCGGCGGGTATATCGGCAACTATGCGTACGTCCTTGCCGGGGCAAAAGTATCTTTCCCTGTGCAGGCAAAGCACCATACCACCACCATGCTTTCCACCAGCGGCACCTATACCCGTTTTATCCACACCATAGAGAATGCGCCGACGTATGGTTATTTCCCAGCAGAGGAGTACACCTACAGCCAAACATACACGGACCACACACTGCGCATTGCGCCAATGGTGGAGACAGGTGCCCGCCTACCGCTCCGCAGTCGCCGCGTAGAAATGCGTCTCGGTGTATATGCCGAGTACCATATCCCCATTTCCTATACCCACAATCTACCACTGGTCGATTACTCGCAGATGCCCACCACACCGCCCGATGAAAGCACCCTGAAAGATATGCACAATCTATTGATATTCAACCCGCTTACACAATCTAACCTGCAAGGTAAGACTTGGTCGCAACTTACGGTGGGTGTCAAATGGACGTGTCTCTTCAATCTGACCCGCCAAGCCCACCCTTGCCGTTGTTTGGAAATGTAAATTCTATTATTTTAACATATATATTCCGTGCTATCCTTTACGTAGAAAAGACGTAGAAAGGACGTAGAAAGGACGTAGAAAGAAGCGGTGGATGCAATGGGTATATAATATAAAAAAGATATTTGCTTTGCTATAAAATATAAATAATATGAGAAAGATTATTTTGTTGCTGAATATATTGGTTCTTTCTGTGGCACTCCAGGCTGCCACAAAGGATATTGTCCATATCGATTTCGAGAATGGTTTGCCAGCAGGCTGGACACAGGAATATATCCGTATGCCGTTGGACGGCACCTCCGACCCTGCAGCATTCTCGTGGTATGTAGAGAGCGGCGACAACCTGCAGCACCCTACCGGTTGCACATCGGGCGACCACCGCTTGGCTGCACGCAACGCACGCCGGCAAGAGATGCGTTTTGTTACGCGTCTAGTCTCCCCCGTGATGAACCTGCTCAACGACTTTCAGCCGCAACTCACTTTCTCACACGCCGAACCGCAAAAGAACGGCTATAGTGATACGCTAAAAGTCTATTATCGCACCTCTGCTTCCGACTATTGGCATCTCTTCCCATCGGCTACCTACCAACGCAATGCTATTTGGAAACAGGAGACCCTGCAACTCGTCAGTGCCAACGCCACCTATCAGATTGCTTTCGAGATAACCGAGAATATGGGCTACGGTGTTCTGCTGGACGACCTCATTATCCACGCCACCCCAACCTGTCAGGACATCAAAAACCTGCAGGTTACCGACCGCCACGCCCACGACGCACTCGTCAGTTGGGACGTTACGGGCGCATACGACCATTTTGAAGTACTCCTTACGTCTGCCCCTGTTTCCGATTTCGCCAACATCGCCCCTGATGTCATCTTACAGCGCATTACGGATAATGTGTTCAACCCCGAGATTACGCTCACGGGGCTTCAACCCGATGTAACCTACTATGTCTATGTGCGTTCCTCTTGCGACGGCAACAATAGCGAATATACCCAATGGGTAGGCACCACTTTTGAGACACTCACCACCGTTACACTCCCCTACTCGGAAAATTTTGAAAACACAGTTTCTCTATCAGGAAGCAAGTTGTACGGCAAACCGGCAGGGTGGACAATCGGCAGCAACATCGATGCACCGGTGCCGTTTGTCTATAAGGGCAGCAGCCGCAACGACCGGGCACCCTACGCTTTGGATTCTACATTCTATCTTTCCTTTGCCGGCGCACGCACCAATGAAAACCTGCCCATTGAGTCAGGCAAATATGTCTATGCAGCCACACCCGAAATACTGGTTCCGTCGTTGCATGGCGTTGAGATTGATTTCTGGCTTACCGCCTACGACCGCATCTCGCTGGGCAACACCCGCTATGCCGCCGAACTGCAGGTAGGTGTTATGACCGACCCGACCGATTTCAGCACTTTCCGCGCCATAGATACGGTACGGGTGGAGACATCGTATATGTTCAAACGCATATCGGTCTCGTTGGCTGACTATTTCGGCACGGGTAAGTTCATCGCCTTTGTCTCCAACGCCAAAGAACAGAATGCCGTCTATATTGATAACGTGGAGATACATCTCCCTGTAGCCCCCACACCCACACACATCCGTTGCAAGGACGTAACATCACAAGGATTCACCCTCTGCGTCGATATGCACGATGCCGACTCGTGGGAATACTGTATCGCCACTTCCTATCATCGCGATGGCAATGTACCCCAATCGGATATATTGTATTCCCAACGAGGCATTACCGGTTCTTCCGCAGCAGTCTATAAAACCGACGGGTTGCTCACCGGCAAGACCATGTATATCTATACACGTTCCACACGTTTTGAACAACACTCCGCCTGGTCTTTTCCTGTTACGCTGCGCGTGCCTGCTGCTATGCCCGCTATCACAGATGCAGTCCCTTACAAAGAGAGTTTCGAACCCTCTTCCGGAGAAATACTGCTCTCCGGCTTAGCCCAAGAACTGCGTCTTTCCGGGCAACCGCTTGGAGCCGCATCGGTTTTCTATCCGCTTACCAACATCACCCCCACCCTCAATGCCTACCCGCGAATCAGTTCTGCCGCCCCAAATGCCGTCGGCTCGCACCTGCAACTATGCGGCACAGACACATGGTTTGTCCTCCCCGAAGCAACCACCGACCTAAAGCAAGTGAAAATGGTTTTCAGTCACGCTACGGCTACACAAACCTCAGTCGGGCAACTGCAAGTAGGTGTAATGACCGACCCGTATGACTTGGCAACCTTTACATCTCTTGCTTCCTTCACCGCCAATGCACCGACCTATAGTCGCTGCTTGGTTTCGTTTGATTCCTACGAAGGTAACGGCAAGTTTATTGCGTTCCGTTCTATGGACGCAGGAGCCAACGATGTAAGCATCAACTTGATTGACGAGATTGTCGTCTCCCGCCTGACCGACTGCCGCGAGGCGAGCAATATAGACATCAATGTACATGCCCGCAGTGCGGAGGTTACGTGGAACGCCGGCGGTATGCAGACATGGAAGGTAGGTATTGCTAAGACCCGTTCTATGACGCAAGCCGCCTACTCTGTGGTTACTTCGCCGTCTATCCGTTTCAACGACCTGACCCCGCAGACCACCTACTACATCACACTCCAGACCATTTGTGGTACGGACACTATGAATACCAATGATGTTACCTATAGTTTCACCACCCCGCAAGGTCTGCCTATTGAGGAGGATTTTCTCTACTCCGCATTCCCCGACGGCTGGAAACGTATGTATGGTGCCGCCAATGCGGTCTTCAATGGTGCCGCTCTTTCGGAACGCCCGGAAACACCGAGCAAACACTGGCGACTGACCAACAAGAGCGAACACGTACTCTCTCCAATGTCCGACTATGTCGCCTATGCCTATATCACCGACTACGACTATTACTATTGGCTCATCAGCCCCTCATGGTACATCGATGCCGAAGAGGGCGAGACCGTAGAACTCCGCTTTGATTTGAACGTAAAACCCGGTCCTGACGACCAACCCGGGCAGGCAGGTCAGGATGATAAGTTTTGCGTGATTGTCAGCGAAGATGCGGGCAAAACATGGCGTGCTGCCAATGCTACCATCTGGAGCAACGATGGCAACGGGCAACATAGTCTCAACAACGATCTCCGTTGGGGCGAATCACAATCCGTTTCCATAGATTTCACCAAGTATGTGGGCAAAACCGTTCAGGTGGCTTTCTATGCAGAATCTACCGTTTCCAACACCTCCACCTATATCATCATTGACAATGTCTCTATACGCGTACAGGACGGACAATGCGGCGGGTTATCCTCGCTCCGCGCTGCAGCCAATGCCGACAATAGTGCCACTATCACATGGCTGCTCAATGGTATCAATCCTAAGCCTGCTATCATACAAGTAAGTACTGCCCCGGAGTTTACCGCTCTGCTTTTCAACGATACCATTGCGGCGAACACCGTGCAGGTCAAAGACCTGCAGCCCGCCTCCACCTATTATGTACGCGGGCGGCAAGCCTGCCAAAACGATTTGGATTGGCACGTTATCACGCTCCATACCCAATGTGCTGCCGTCGATCCGGATACCTACTATGAGACATTCTCCGACCCCGCAGCGGAACATTGCTGGACAACCGGATTTATCTCCGAACTCGGCGCAGGCACGGCTCCAAAGCGTATAGACAACAAACCTTTCGGCGCAGTACTGGAAATTGCAAAGCCTTCCATTGCAGCCAACGAATCTGACGGTGCGTATGCCATATCGCCGGAGTTTATTGTGGGTAATGACATCAGCAAGTACCAACTGGTATTCTCGGCTGCCACCTACTCCCAAGATGCCGACAATGTACATCGCCTGTCTGTCGGCGTTGTTTCAGATCCTGCTGACCCGGGCTATACCTTTACCCCACTATCTGAGATAGTTCTCCCGTATTCCGCCGATTCTGCCGCAATGCGCACATATGTGGTCAGTCTTGAAAATTATATAGGCGACATTGACGGTAATTTCGGGCATTATATTATGTTCCTCTCCGAAGCGGGCAGTGACTCCACCAACTATGTCTATATAGACAATGTCTTTATTGAGCCGATCCGCCATTGCCTCCAGATCTTTGATATGGAGGCCGACTCGACCTTTGTAGATGGTGCACGGCTGAAATGGACAGGTAATGCCTCGCAGTATGAACTGATTATTTCGCCCGTTCCGGTTCGTCCCGATACGGTTAGCACGGCTCTCGTACATACCACCATCGGCACCGACACATACACCGTTACAGGGCTGCAACCCTCTACCCTGTACTATGCCTACATACGCGGGCTGTGTGGCGATGGTGAGGTCAGCCGCTGGTCATCTGCCACCACGTTTACCACCACGCTTGGCGTTCCTTATATAGAACCCTTTGCTGCCAACAGCCTCAGCGCAGGCATTTGGCACACCTATTCTGCGCAATGGAAAAACGATGATATTACCACAGCCGAGATGAACACATCTGCAGGTTGGTCGCTTGAGAATTGGGTGAAAGAAGGCATCAACGGCATTGATACCTATCACGCACAGTTCTCGTGGATCAACAAGCAAAATGTATGGCTTATCTCGCCCTCTGTCGATATGTCGAAGACGGAACCGGGCGTAGTAACTCTCTCTGCCAACATTGCTCTCTGCGCCAATCTGTACAACAATACCGCCCAGGCACCACAACAGGCAACAAGCGATCTATTGGGTGTATGTGTCTCCACAGACAACGGCAACACATGGAGCAAACGCAACGCTGTATTCTGGTCATGCGACAGCACAGGCGAACATTATTACAACCGCTTCGGACTGAATGCACGTAAAATATCGATGGACGTATCTCAGTTCGTGGGGCAACCTGTCCGCATTGCATTCTATTTGGAAACGTCCGGCACAAGCAACCTGATGTATATCGACTCGGTTCAACTATCGTGGAAAGAGGCGGTTTGTCTGGGTGTACGCAACCTGCAGTTTATCCCCACCTCCGATTCCACGGCACACGCTTCATGGACGACCTATGGTACACCCGACGAGGTACGTATCGAATTGTCAGATTATGCTGATTTCTCGCATATCATCACCCGTCTTACTACCGCACAGACCTCCTGCGATTTCCGCGGACTGACCCACGGCACAACCTATTATGTGCGTATCACGCAAGATGGTTGCACCACATCGGTGGTTCAGTCGCTCAGTATGCCCTATGTTGCACCCTTTGCGGAGGCATTTGACGGCACCACTCTGCCACAGCATTGGACAACTATGAGCGGTTCTGTTTCTGTGGCTTTTGCCGGCACATTGCCTACAGAGAACGCAGACTATTCTTCCGAGGGTTGGAAGATACTGACCAAAGCCTATGGACTGCCCGCCAACCACTTGTCGGGAGAGTTGTCCAATATAACCACCAAGTGCGTTGACCAATGGCTTGTATCCCCCGAGATAGGTATTCCTGCCACTGATACGGAAACCACCCTGTCATTCGATTTGGCACTCACTGCCCATAATAGCAATGCTGCACCGGACAATACGGATGACCAGGAGTTCCGTGTGTTGGTTTCCGACGACAACGGAGCAACATGGAGCAGCGATGCCCAATGGCTGTTTGCCAATACTGCCGCTGCCTATCGTCCATTGTCAAGCATCAGTGCCACAGGTGAGCGCATCGAGTTGGATATGAAGCACTATGCAGGGCAACGTGTCCGCATTGCACTCTATAAGACTGCCACCCGCCAGGACAATACTTGCGATGTGCATATCGCCAACCTGCGCTTGGCAATGCCGTGCTCCAAACCCGACTCGCTGACCGCACAATCCGTTGATTTTACGAGTGCTGCTCTGGTATGGAAAGGGCAGACCGACCTGCCTACCGTCATCGAATATGCTACGGCTGCCGACTTTGCCCACTCGCTGCGTGATACCGTTGCTACGGGACTGACGCACACGCTGCAGGGCTTGATACGCGGTACCGTCTACTATGTACGTGTATGGCAATTGTGTGCCGGCAACCAGGAAAGCGACTACAGCAACACGTTGCAATTCACCACCTCATACGGTATCCCGTACAGCGAACCGTTTGCCACATTGAGCGACTGGGCAACCTATTCTATGCCCGTTGCCTATTCCATTACCGACTCGCTGCCAATACCGGTAAGCACCACCTCCAAATGGAGATTCACGGCTAATACAACTGTTCTCAACGATGCAAACATCTATTGTCTCAACGATGCAAAGAGCACCCATTGGCTCATCTCCCCACAGATTGATCTGACGCCCAATAGCGGAGCGGAGACCATCATTCTCCAAATGGATATGGCACTGACAACCGCTCCCAATGCCGTTCGCCAACCCGTACTCGCCAATCGCGAAGCCAACCAATTCAATCTGCTGGTCAGCACCGACAACGGCAAGACATGGAAAGAGGAGAATCGTTGGATATGGTCGAAAGCAGACACCGCCGATTTCCGCTATGCCGACATTCCTGCCGCAGGGCAGAACTATGCCCTCGACTTTACCCGTTTTGCAGGACAGAAGATCCGCATTGCCTTTGTCCACAATGCGCCCAAATCAGCCTGTATCGGTATCAACCATCTCTCTCTAAGCAGTGGTTCGTCCACGTGTTTCGGTGTGCAGAATATCCGTATCAATACGGTGGATACTGCTGCCCAAATCACACTTGTTCCTGCCGACAATGCCTCCAAATGGGAGATTGCGTATGGTGCAAGCACAACCGACCTGCAAGATATGCCGCATATCTTTACGGAAAGCGTGGATATTACATTACACAATCTGTCGTTGAGTACCCTTTATAAGGTCTATGCACGTTCTGTCTGCGCCGAGGGCGATACGTCCGTATGGTGCGCACCGGTAGAGTTGCAGACACCGCAAGGCGTGCCTTATGCCGCTCCTTTCGACAGTACTCTCTGCAACTGGAAACGCTATACCGGCGACCCCACCTCCGTCTTTGCAGGCACCAAGTCGTTACTCCCCATGGAGAAAGCCGGCGGGTGGAGAACCTGCGACGGCGGCAAGGCTTTCGGGTACAACCATATCTGCTGCACCAACAGCGTACAGAATGCCTATTGGTTGGTTTCGCCTGAGGTCAACCTGATGCCGCAGCAAGGTAACAAGCAACTCTATTTCGGCATCACTCTGGCACTCACCGACACCCTCTCTGCTAATGCACCCAAGAAGACTGATCGCAACACGTTCTATATCGCCGTTTCCACCGATGGCGGCAAGACGTGGAGCAAGGAGAATGTCATTCTCTGGGGTGAGAACACCGCAACCGCGGACTATCTCTATAATGCCATCCCCAACGGACGCGGGTGGAGATACTATCTCGATTTCTCCAAATATGCAGGCAAAGCCCTCCGCATTGCCCTTGTGGAGGGAACAGGGGGCACCGATGCATACAATTTCGCTCCTACGACTATCCACGTAGCCGATGCCGAATTGGAGGAGTATGACGCACCCTGTTTCGGGGCTGCCGATATACGGTTCGAGACCATCGGTACCGCCGCCACCTGTACGATTATCCCCAACGACAGTGCCAAAGTATGGCAATATGCGTATGGCGAAAGCGGTATGGACATTGCCACTGCAAAGATATACCGCACCACAGACAAAACGTTTAGTCTCAGCGGCTTGAATATGAGTACCACCTACGATGTCTATGTGCGTTCCGTATGCAATGCAGGCGATACATCCGTTTGGACAGGACCTTTCTCTTTCCAAACCAATTATGGCGTGCGCTACGAGCACCCGCTGGTATGGTCGAGCGATGCCCTCAGCCCCGAATGGAGCAGATGGCAAAGCAATGCACAAGGCAAGTTTACACGCCTGACGCTTCATTCCGGTTGGCGTACAGAACAAAGAGCCGATGGCGTATTCGGTGCACCGCATACATATATCAATCTGTGGTATAGCAACACCAGTCCTGTACGCTACCTGCTGGCAACACCTATGCTCGACTTCACGACACTCTCCTCCGAGAGCATCGAGATGAGTTTCGATCTGGCACTGACGGGGAGCAGCAGTGTCGGTGCACCGTCAGGAGACAAGATTATCGACCAGCAATTCAAAATACTGGTTTCCGCCGACGGGGGAGAGACCTGGGAGACGGCTGCCGCCTGGGATGAAACCGGCAATGCCGACTATTCATTCGCAGCCATACCCGCTGCGGGCAGACGCTACACGGTAGATCTGACACAATACGCCCACAAGAACGTATATGTCGGATTCTATGCCGAATCGCTGAACTCCGGCAGCAATAGCGACCTGCATATCAAAGACTTGGTCATTGATACTTTGTCTTCTGCAGGTTGCACTCCTATCCGCAGCATGGTGCTTAAAGAAACCACCTACCATACCGCCACTGTAGAATTTCACTCACCGAGCATCAAACACGCTTTGGCTGTGGAGTACGTCTGCCTGCCCGATGGTGCCCATTTCTCCGATGCGGCAGCACTCCAAAGCGACACAAATGTAGTAGTGATTACCGGTTTGGAAGCCAATGTCAACTACGATGTCTATGCGCGTATGCAATGCGCCGATAGTACGTGGACGGAGTGGACAGGTCCGTTCGGGTTCACCACTATGGCTTGCACCGCTGTGGAAAGTATCACTCCGCAGGAGATAACCATCCACAAAGCCGTAGTGCTGCTCAATACGTCCGAAACAGACGATTCATTCCAATACCAGGCCACTATGGTGGCGCATAATGGTGCTATGAACCCCGCTGAGGCGATTACCTCCGGCACCCGCACGATTACTATCATCAAGGAACTGAATCCGGGTGCCTTGTATGATGTCTATGCCCGCAAGATATGCCAACCGGGCGACACGTCCGAGTGGTCGGGACCATTCGTTATCCGTGCGGCATATGCCGTACCATTCTTCGAGTCCACCCATTGGAGCGACGAGATAGACAGCACATGGACGCGCTACACCGGCAAACTCGACAAACTCTACCTGCAAACCTCGCGTTACTCAGGCTGGCAAGCAGGCAAAGCAGGTTGGGTGTTCCCCGAAAACCATGCCTATATACGTACTTATACCTATAGTGCGCTATTGGAGACGCCGCTGATTGACCTGACCAATATCGCCCCAGGCACCCCAGTAACGCTGTCGTTCGACATGGCGCTCACCGCCTCTTACGGAGCCGCAGAGGGAATCAACCCCAAGCCGACCAACTATCAGAATCAGTCATTCTCCGTTTTGGTTTCCACTGATGGCACTTGGTCAGAAAAGAAAGGTTGGACATGGCGGGACAATGGCGGCAAGTACAAATACAGCGATATTGCCGTGGACGGCGACACCTACGAACTGGATCTTTCGTCTTATGCAGGGCAGGCATTCCATATCGGTTTCTACTCCAGCCTTGATACTACCGGAGGCGGGGAGAACTATCTCCACCTGCAAAATATCTCTTTGGACACGGTGGCTATTGCCTCCTGCCGCGGACTGAAAGAGGTACGAGTCGGCAATGTATCTTCCTATAGTGCGCAAGTATCGTACCGCAACAAGAGCAACAACGACCCTCTGACTGCAGGGATAGAGGTATCTGCAGATCCGTATTTTGAAGATGTGATTCTCTCTGACACCATCCGCAATACGGACACGTACACTATCAACCACCTTGCTCCCACCACTACCTACTATCTGCGCTTGCGCCAGATATGCTCGGACGGCGGAGTATCAGCGTGGACAATCCCTGTCTCTTTCACTACGGCATACAACCTGCGTTACCAAGAATATTTTGAAAGCGAGAAACGTTTCAGCAGCGACTGGGCTATCTATAAATCGCTTGCCGCCAATGTGTTCAACGGCGAGGCACTCAACCCGATCGGCTTCAACGGTACGTGGGCACGTGATACGGCAAGCCGCATCTGCTTCAACGATGCGCACCTGAGTATCCGTATGGGAATGTCCGACTATGGCTGGGCTGTGTCGCCCGGTATCGACCTGACACAAGAGAACGGCAATGTACTGCTCAGTTTCGATGCGGCAGCCGCAGCAGGCTCTTACAAGGAACCGATACCGGAACCCGCCGACTTGGATTCTATGCAGTACTTTATGGTGGCAGTCTCGGACGACGACGGGGCTACCTGGCAGCGCGACAACGTAACCATCTGGTCGAACGATCCTAATATTGTAGCGGACTATCCGCTCAGCACCATGCAGATGCAGCCGCGCCGTTTCCTGATAGACTTGAGCCGCTACAAAGGCAATGTGGTGCGTATCGCTTTCTATGCCGAGAAACTGAAAGGCTCGAACTACAACTACTATATGGTGGATAATGTCGAAATCAACCGCACCACTCTGCGCACCTACACCGATACCATCTGTGCGGGCGACGACTATGGCAACCACGGCATTGAGTATGCCGCCGAGCAACTGACCATAGGCAAGAACCAATACCGCATCATATCGGACGACATGAGCGAGATTACCGACCTGACCATTGTGGTTAATCCCGTCTATACCACCCGTTATGCGGGTACGGTCTGCGAGGGCGAACGTTTCTCGGGCTACGGCTTTGATGTGGTAGGACAGACCTCCACCACCTACCGCCGATTTGTTGCCAACGGAGACAAGTGCGACAGCATTCATCTCTTGGAACTGGAGGTTATCCCGACGCAGCATGTGGAGGTATTCGACAGTATCTGCGCAGGGGGGCAGTTTATCCTCAATGGGCAGACCTACCGCTACAACTCCATCGCCTACGACACCCTCAGTTCGCAGGTGAGCGGGTGCGACAGCATCACGATGCACTATATCATCTTCACCGAAGAGAAGACCCTGCATACCGACATCACACGGGCTATCTGCCAAGGCGAGTGGTACTCCGACGGCTGGTTCACACAGAACAAAGCAGGCTACTACCGCAAGACAGACACCTCTACACAGGGGTGCGACTCGACAGTAACGCTCCACCTGTTTGTAGCAGACGAAAACGGATATATCTATGACTCGGTTTATATGAACCAACTGCCCTATATCTACGATGGCGAAGTGCTGATTGAAGAAGGTACGGCGGACGGTTACTACGAGTTCCCCATTGAGAGTGCCGCAGGCATATGCACCATCACGCTACGTGTGCGCGTTATGCTCCCGACCGGTATAGAACAGGCTTCCGCCGGTGGTATCACCATTGCACCGAACCCCGTGCGGGTCGGCGAACCGATACATATCCTGACCAACACCAACCTCTCCGACGAGTTTGAAGCCACAATGTACAATGCCACCGGGCAATTAGTTTACCGTATATCAGAGCAGGCAACCACCCTACCCGCCCTGCCTACTGCCGGTATCTATACGCTCCGTATCCGCACCCGACAGGGGCTCTTCCAAACCAAACTATTGGTGCAGTAATTAAGACATACATATTCCAATCGGAGGCTGTCCGGCAAGTAAGTCGGGCAGCCTCTTTGGTTATAACCTATTGTGTATGAAACAGTTAGGAATCAGAATAGCGATACATTCACATAACTACTTGAAATACAAGCAAAAACCGCCTAATCACATACGAATCACATACGAATCACATACGAATAGCATAGACCCGATATAGACCTGACACCTATGATTCACGTCCCCCACACGCTTGCGTGGCGAAGTTAGCGCAGACGAGGCGTTTGCGTCCCCAGAAGAAAATGGGTGCAAACTCCCGAGAAGCCCCCTTGTTATTGCTTCAATAGCAGTCTGTTTTTAATAATCTATACAAAAAACACATTCATTTTTGCATATTTCATCTAAAATTTATACCTTTGCAAGCGGAAAGAACTAAAAAGGACTACAAGCGTGCAGTCTGCCTTTCCGCCACATACATATTCTATAGCGTTTGCTATTTGTTGGTAACGTGCCTTGAAACCTGAGAAATTTCAACGAATGATAATAGTTGCAACAAATATCGGACGCCTGTGCATCAGCATAGGTGTTTCTTATTTGTATATTATCAGGTAATCTCAGGACCTCAAGGCATGGATAGGAAATATCTATGCTTTTTTTGTGTGCCTGCTGCTATGGCACAAAGCATACCCGGGCTATCCACTCGGTATCCACCTGACATCCTCCTGTGTTTACCATATAGTCAAGTCCGATAGTACACCCGCTAAAGCACGCTATATATACCACGACACACAAAAGGACTAAAAAGGACTTTGCACACCTTAGATTAAACCTTTACCTTTGCACTTGGAACTGCAAATGGAACACAAACACAACATACAGCAGGCAGTCAGCCGCTTTAAGCATAATTTGGGGCGCGTCTTCGATGACAATCTGCACACCAAGCAATGGCAGAACATGGTGGACTACGCTATCATCGGCTTGATTCTGCTCTCCACATTAGAAGTATTTCTCTCTACCTACGACAATATCGTCGCACGTTTCGGCACGTGGCTGCGGGTCATCGACTATTTCACCACCATCATTTTCACTATCGAAGTAACGCTGCGTATCTGGGCGGCAGACGAGATTTCACCCAAGTACAAAGGCTTTTGGGGGCGTATCCGCTACTGCTGCTCGTTCTACGGGCTGATCGATATTCTGTCCACCTATCCATTCTACCTGCACTTCTTTCTCCCCGTGCCGTATCTGGCACTCAAAGTATTGCGTATCGCCCGCCTGCTGCGTATATTCCGCTATGTAAAAGCATTCAATATCCTAAGCCGTGCCCTGCGCTCGAAGAAAAATGAGATGGTGGTCTCGCTTGAGTTCTTGTGCATCATCACCGTCATTCTGTCGTTTATCCTGTTCTTTGTGGAGCATGAGGCGCAGCCTGATGTCTATGCCAACGGCTGGACGTCCGTACTATGGGCTTTTGCGCAATACATCGGTGACCCGGGCAACTTTGCCGACACGCCGCCTGTCACGGTCTGCGGACGTATCATCGCCTGTATCATCGGTATTCTGGGTATTGCCATCTTTGCCGTACCTGCCGGATTGGTGGCATCCGCATTCTCGGAGGTTATGGAGAAAGACGAGAATAAGGAAAAGATTGCCGCCTGGGCAGACACGCTGCACTTTGCTTTCGAGCGCAAAATGGACCGACCTACGGGGTTTCAGGTGGTTCCTCGATATGCCACAATAGTAGAGATACAAGCCCGCTTGGGGCTCAAAGAAGATGAGATATTGGATGCCGTATCCGCTTCCGACGATTTCCGCCTGATCAACCTCTCCGCGACACGTCCCACCGAGGAGCACCCCGAAGACCAACTGGCTGTCGAACATTTTGCCATCAACACCTGCTACGGGCAGTGTATCGACCGCGGTTCACGCATCACCATTTTCTCACCGAGCGACATTGCCGACCCGATGGTAGGCTGGTGGGCGTACTATCTGGCAAAGATCGGCGGCTTCAATTTCGTCAGCCGCGAGTTAGGCGAATCGCGTCCCTACCGCTCGTTCTTCACCTATAATCCCGACACCGCCGATGCTGCGCAAAACGCCTGTATGGCAGACCTCAACCGCCTGGCTGACAGCGAAGACAAATGGGTGGTCTCGATTCTGGCTGCCAGCGGTGCCTTGGAACCGAACTATCCTACACAGTTTCATTTCTCGTATGGCGGCAAGAAGGGCGACGAGACCTACTCCGCGCCCGATATGACTATTCATAATGTGTCTGTATTCGATAGTTTCTATACCGCTGTTAGTGCCATGCTGGAGCCATACCACCTGCAAACCGACCGCCAGCGGTACCACAACAACGCCTCGCCTGCCTATTTCGCCCGCCATCTGGCACATCGCCCCAATGCGTTTGTACTGCGGGTGGCATGGAGCGTTATGGCGTGGGACAACCGAGGCATACAGATAGCGCAAGCACTGGCAACGCTGCTCAACCAACACATAGAGCACCGCGACACACCTGTCGACCCCGAACTGAAAACCAAGAACATCGGCTATGCCGACTATACCCAATAGGAGAACCCCGAAAAGCCTGTAAGTGAGTAGGGAAAACAAAAAAAATGTACATACCATGAGTTTAGAGTACTACAAAAAACAGATGGTGGACCTGCGTGCCCGCCTCGCCAAAGAGAAAGAAGCCAAGAAGCGTGACAATGAGCGTTATGCTGATTTGGTAAAAAGCGCATCTACAACGGATAGTAAGGCCTATTATCGCCGGCAGAAGATTGACCATGCCGCCTCGCATGACCGTGCTATCGAAAGTATCAAACGGCAGATTGAATCCTGCAAGGATAGTATCGCCCGCGAGCGCAAGAGATAACCCGCAATACACGCCACAATGAAAGGACTTTCTTTTTCCCTCAAACGTGCCGTAGGCATATCGGGACTGAAGACCAAAGTAGCCCGTGCCACCGGAATCCCCACCACCCGCCAAGGAGTAGAGCGCAAAGTCGGGCAAGCCGTACTAAGAACCCTCACCGGAGGACGCAAGAAATCAAAATAATCACATAAAACCCAATAGTTTATGCCAAGCAAAGTAAGAGTTTACGGTAAGGCTCAAAACCGTACTGCATTAGGTATCGTGCATGCCTATATGATTATGTATCCGCACGCCACTTTCGAAGACCTGCAGAAGGCGTTCCCCGACTCGCTCACCCATCATCCGCACCTGTTTATCACGCCGGAGATGATTCAGAACGACCCCAACTATGTCAACTGGTGTTTCGCCGAGAAAGACGAACTGATCACCACTGCCGACAAGGTCAAGTTAGCCCTCATCAAAGTGTGGACGAAGCCCGAGTACGACCGTCTGGTGGAGCACGCCAAGCAGTACGATATCGAGGTGGCGGAGTTTGAAAAAGGCGTCAAGGGACAGAAAGGCGGTTTCCGTCTCGAGTACCTGAACGGCTATATCCCGCCCGTACCGCAGCAACCTAAGAAAAGTATTCCCGCATGGCTGTGGGCGGTCATCGGACTGCTTGCCGTGGCAGTTGTCGGACTGATTCTGTGGCTCTCGCTCGGCAAGAAACAGGTTGTCGAGGTGGAGAAAGTGGTCGTGGTACACGATACCCTCTATATCCAGCAACTGCATGAGATAGAGCGCAATTTCAATGCTGCCGAGTTCGCACAAGGCAAAGCCGAACTGAGCGAGGATGCCAAGTTTGTCCTCCACGACCTTGCCAAACTGATGCAGGAGAACCCCGAACTCAAATTAGAGATTGAGGGACACACCTCCGCCGAAGGCGATGCTGCGGTCAACCAACAACTCTCCGAGGCACGCGCACAGGCTGCCGTGGCTTTCTTGGTTGAGCGAGAGGGCATCGATGCTGCCCGCCTTACGGCCATCGGACGCGGTGCCGACGAACCCAAGAACGCCGACGACCCGTATGCGCCCGAGAACCGCCGCACCGAGTTCGTAATCGTAGAATAATATAACTATCGAAATCAAATCATTATGGGATTTTTCACAAAAGGCAAAAACTCCGGTCTGTTGGATGACCGCCGCAAAGATGTCAAGACGCTGAAGAAAGTGGTAAAGATTGCCACATTGGGTATCGTGGATACTACGGGCAAGAACAAGAATTCTTCCATTCTCAGCAAGAAAAGAAAATAAAAACAACATAGGAGGTCGGTCGAAAATCCTGCAACAGAGTAGACAACAATTAACTAAACAACCATTATTATGGCAGAAATCAAAATGACAGGCAACAAGCGTGTAGGCACGCTGTGCAAAGAGTTCAAAGAGGCTTTTGGTAGCACTCTTCGTGTTTACAACGGCGCAAAGTTCGCAGACGAGAACGCCACGCTGGCTTCTATCCGCAAGGGCGATGCCAAGGGCGGTGAACTGGCTGTACGCGGCAACATGCAGGTCGGCAATTTCGAGAACAAGGTCAAAGAGTTGTATGGTATCACCGTGCAGGTGGCTAATGCCGACAACACCAAACTTGCCGACAACAGCATCACCATCACCGCTGCCGGCAAAGAGTAATTGCCGCCACATCGTGCAAGCAGGACTTCGGTTCTGCTTGCGCACGGTGTGCTGCCTTTGTTCTGCCAAACAGCAAGGGATAGGCAAGGGATAAAATAGTTATCGTTTCTTATTAGGGCAATTATTGCCCATCACAAAAAATAACAAAATTATGATAGACAATTTCACAAACGATGTTATCCAACAAATGGAATTGGATAGCGACCACAAGTATTATGTGTATGGTCTCATCAACCCGTTCAACTACCAGCCTTTCTATGTAGGTAAAGGCACCGGCAACCGAGTTTTCCAACATGCCAAGAATGCGTTGACCGCAGGTAAAGATGATGATGACATCTCGTTAAAGATTGCCACCATACAAGACATCATGAACCATGGCAAAGAGGTTATTTGTGTCATTTACCATTGGGGGCTGACTGAAAACGAGGCATTTGCTGTAGAATCAACCCTGATAGACTGCTTCCCTAATCTCACTAACGAGCAATCAGGGCACGACAATGACCACGGACTAATCACCGCCGAAGACCTGCAAAACCGTTTAAGTCTTGCCGAGTATGATGAACCCGCAGAGGATTATATCATTATCAAGACCTCGCAAAAAGCCATTGAAGCCAATGGCGATTTGTATGAAGCGACTCGCAGATGTTGGAAAGCAACCTTGGAAAAAGCCAGACGCTACAAATATGTCCTTGCTGTTATGAACGGTGTTGTCCGTGAGGTATATGAGGTATCGGAGTGGCACACCTCTGCCGCAGAAGCACCCCGCATTGAGTTCACTGGAGTTCCTACCACAAACCCCGATATGTGCCAATTAAAAAACACGCGTCTCCCTGCCAAGTATATGCAAAAAGGAGCCGCTAACCCCTTTATGTATAAGAAAAAGTAATTGTCTAACTATTTAATGACTTGAAATTATGGATTTTACAATAAATGGTCTGGTCTATCGTACTATCGAAGGCAAAAACAACGAAGTCATTCTCTTAAAAACAGAAGGGTTAAAACGTCCTGTGCGCAATATCCCTGCAGAAGTGGAATACAACGAAAAAAATATAAAATTACTCAAATCTCAGGAAGTTATAAAGTTTACGATAAATATAAAGGTGCTTTTCAAGGGGACACAACACTCTCTAATATATCTTTGCCGGAAACTATAGTTAAAATAACAGGTGAAGCGTGGGATTCTGGTGCTTTCTATGAATGTAGCAATCTAAAAGAGATTAACTTTCCTGATTCATTACAAGAAATCGGTTCACATGCTTTCGAAAAATGTACAGCCATTGAACAACTTTATTTTGGCGATGGTTTAGAGATTATAAAACAATTTGCCTTTAATGATTGTTCTTCTCTGAAGACAATCGACTTTGGAGACAAAGTAAAAGAAATATATCAGGATGCCTTTGATGGTTGTTCCGCATTGCAGAATGTATCCTTTCCTGAATCTTTAGTTCGAATTGATTATGGTGCCTTTAACGGATGCACCTCTATGACCGAAGTGAACATACCCGCCTCGGTAAAAGAAATTGGGAATAAAGCATTTCTTGATAGCGGAGTAAAGGTGGTGAATATCTATAGTGAAAACGTCAATATCGCTTCAGACGCATTCCCTAGTGATGCCCAAATCAA
The DNA here is from genome assembly GCA_934728255.1 of uncultured Bacteroidales bacterium. GTDB lineage: Bacteria > Bacteroidota > Bacteroidia > Bacteroidales > Paludibacteraceae > Colicola. Next base: position 142,062 of record CAKVEC010000003.1, on the reverse strand, counting down.
TTTCTTGGACGCAAATTCATTCCCGAAACGGAAACGCAAAGCCCGTGCCGCTAAAACGATAGACGCACCAAAGCCTGCTCCTGCTCCGAAGAAAGAAGAACCCAAGACAAATTCTACTTCCAAACAAGAGACAGAAGAAAAGCCCTCTATGTTTCAACGACTGTTTCAACGTTTCGGAGGTTCGCATAAAAAAGAAGAAGAGAAATCTGTCCCCGAAACACCTAAAGCAGAAGACTTGAAAGCAGAAGAAACAATACCAAATACGCAAGATGCGTCAGAGTACACAGAGCCTAAGGAGGATTATATCATCATCAAGACCTCACTAAAAGCCATCGAAGAAAAGGGCAATCTGTATGACGCTACTCGTGGTTGCTGGAAAGCAACGTTAGAGAAAGCCCAAAACTACAAGTATGTCCTTGCTGTTATACAGGGTATTGTCCGCGAAGTGTATGACGTATCGGAATGGCACACCTCTGCCGCAGAAGCACCACGTATCGAGTTCACCGGCAAGCCTACCACTAATGCAAATATGCGCCGTTTGGTAGGCAAGCGTCTCCCCGCAGCATACACACAGAAAGGAGCCGCCAATCCGTTTATGTACAAGAAAGCATAATAATCACTTACAATTTCACAAGGCAAGCAGGATTGGGTTCCTGCTTGCAATGGAGTCTATCGAGAAAAACAAATCAAGACAATACAAACATATAATAAAATTATTATGGTTACAACTAAAAAGGCTAAGGCTAAATCTACTGTCAAAAAGGCATCAGCAGCAGAGACCAAAAAAACAACTAAAAAATCAACTACTAAGGCGACAACAAAGTCAAGTGGTGAGTTATCTGTAACAGGTAACAAGAAAATTGAGACTCTTCAAAAAGAGTTTAATAAAAAGTTCCCATATATTCGACTAGGAATATTTTATAGTTATGCTCGTAAAGAAGTACAGAAGGGCGGAAGTATCACCAATATTCCAGGTGATAAAACACTTGCTTCTGTCCGTAGAGCAGATTCCGGCGGAACAGTCTCTATCTCTGGCAATAAGAAAATCAAAACAATTGAAAAAGAAATGGATACTGTCTTTGGTTTGTATTGTCAAATATGCTACACTGACAAAGATGGACATAGGTACTATACTTCCGGTTCTATAGATGAGATGACACTTTCTGCATTTAACGACCTTTGTGAGCAAAAAGGTTGTCAAAAAGGAATATATAAGTAGTCTATATTTTCGTCCCCCAAGGCAAGCAGGATTGGTTTCCTGCTTGCTTACCAATAAAAATTACATTCACAATGAAACACCTACACACCTCTATTGCTCTCCTCTGCGCCATCGCCCTTATGGGGTGCGGGGGCAGTACGGGCAAGACCGAACAGGGTATGGACAGCCAGACGGCAGAGCAGTATGCCGCTGTCAGCCAAGCCGCACAGCAGACGCAGCAACTCCTTGACGACCTGCAGACAGACTGCCGCCACGGAAAGACATTGTCCGCCAAACAAATCACATCTCTATGCGCCCTCAACGAGCAGTTGGTCTTCGACTACGACCCCGCCACGCAGGACTCTGCCGCCAACGCACAATGCAAGAACCTGAGCCGGCAGATAGACGACCTGCACAACTCTGTCAATGAGTTGGTGGAGACACAAACGCCCAATATCTTTGTTTCTGTCCACCGCAAACCGCAGGAACTGTTGGAAGCCACACAGAACTACCCCATTTATTTAGAGCGCGGCGACCGGCTGCTATATCACATCGAGACAGAGAAACCCGCAGATGTACGTATCTACAATGCGGATAGCCACCAACTGCTCAAAACGTACACGAGCAAGACCCTTGTCAGGGACTCGGTCAATATCTCTTTCAGTGCCATCTATCTCGTGCAGGTTACGCCCAAGGGACGCCAGTATGCAGGCATCAAGATAGGCTACAAGACGCAGGACGTGTCCCGCCTGGCGGGTACCAAGCAGGTGCGGGTGGACAGCGTGGACGCACAGAAAGGCGACTTCATGGCAGCCCCTGTCCGCGGTATCAAGATGACCAACCTCTTCGACGAGCCCCGCAAGTTCACCCTGCGCGGGCAACTGAAAGCCGCATTCTCGGGCAGTTACCGTGCTATCGTGGCGTTGCAAGTGCCGGCAGGAGCCACCGACGTGCTGTACTCGCTGCGTATATCCACCAACGAGGGCAACAAGAGCAGCGACGGCGATTTCTACAGGGATATGGAGACCTCCTACCGCCGTATCAAGGTCTTGGGGCTGCCCGTCTATGAGAGCCATCGGGGCAGCGGACTGATTGCCACCCTGCTGGGTGAGAACGTGCCGCCCCGCGAGGAAGATGCGTATATCAATATGTATGTGTTCTACAATGCAGCGCAAGCCAAGAAGTTCCAGGACGGCACAGAACCGTCCAAACTCAGCTACAGCGTGGACTATTCCACCATGGGCACGCAGTCGTGCAACGGACGTATTCCCGCCAAGGGCTACAAGACCATCTACCTCGGATTCCTCAACGAGCGCATGCGCTACAACAACTATGTCTGGCTCGAAGCCCTCTCCGCCGTTCCCCACACCGAATATATCAAACCCGTCTTCAAAGCAAGATAATACAACAATAACGACTTATGGACTTAAATACATTCAAGAAACAAGCAACCGGACTACTCCGAGATGTATCTTCGGCAGCAGGCAAAGCCGCAGAGAGAGCCGTTTCCACATCCTCTGATATTGCACAGTCGCTCAGCAGTTCTGCCAAGAAAATAACCCAAGACCTGGCGGACAAAAGCGAAGCCGCCAAGCAAGAGAAAAAGCAGCAACGGCTGCGCGAAGAGCAGATTGCCTCCGGTTTTTATGAAGAAAACGGACAGACCATCGTCAGCACCATCGACGGTATGCAGACATGGTTGCAATCATTGGAACTCGATGCCACACCATCCGCAATGCAGGTGTTGCAAAGCCAACTGAAAGTCTTGCGCTATGTACAATCCCCTGCGATGACGGGAATGGCAATCGACAATATGATTGTCTGTTTGCACGAAGCCATCCGAACGGCGGAAGATGAGGAAACCAAAGGACATATAAGGAAAGCCTTTGCCTCTATGTTCCAAAACTATATGTTTTTCACAGAAGCCACTCTGCTCGTGGCGGAAAACAGCCAAAAACAAGAGGGGCTGCAACTGCTTTCGCAGGCGGGGGAGATGCTATCCGAAACGGTTACCCAATCGGCACAGATGATCGTGGGTATTCGCGGGAAACTCAAATCGGCAAAGATTGCCAAAGTGCTGGTAAAAAACATCTTCGCAGAACCAGAAACACAAAGCAACTTTGTAAAGAAAGTCATCAAATACTATAGCGACAAGAAACAACTGGCAGATAAACAGCATCAGTTTGATGTGATCACGGAGCAACTATTCGACACCTTCGACCAATACGCCGATTTGATAGGTCCGTCTATTCAAATCAAAGGTATGCTGTCCCGCTACCGCAAGCAATTAGTGGAAAAACGCCGTGCCGCCAAATTGCAGATAGCCCGCAAGCACGCCGCCTTTATCGACCAGAACAAAATGACCAACTTAGCGGAAGGACTGGCAGGCATTGTTCGCAATGGCAAGAACGATGCTACTGCACTCAATAAGACCTTTACTGCTGTGTTTGGTATGCTCGGCGACGCAGCCAACAACCACCGCGACCTCGACATTGACGCCTTTTGTATGTTGGCTGATGCGGTGGGCAAAGAGGAGAGCGACCTGTTGCAACAGCGAAATACTCTGCTTGCCAATCTTGAAGAACTCAAGCAACAATACAACGACGCAGGTATGCTCCAATTCAACCTCAAAAAAGAGATACAGCAGAAAATAGATGCCAAGCAGCAGGAAACAGATGCATTGGATGCACAATTAGCAGAGGTGCGAGCCAAACAGAAGGAACTCAAAGAGGTGCTCCCCGAAGCCTTTGCCATTCGGGCGGACTTACAGCAATACGAAGCACGCCTTCTGAGTGTAGAGCAGAAATACGAGATAGCCGTATAAACTGATTTTTTCAATTATCAACCAAATAAAATCATAAACACAATGGGACTGATTAACAGTATCAAAGACCACTTCACGAACGCAGAGTTCTCGGTGGCACCGCAGATGAAAGTAAAGAGCATCTGCAAAAGTTTCAAGGACACCTTCGGTTGCACACTCGCTATCTACAAGGGCGCACAACTCGCCGATCCCGAGATGACGCTCAAGCAACTGAACAGCAGGACCACCAAAGACATCAAAACCCGCACCGCCGAGGAAATCAAGATCAAAGCCTCGATGAAAGTGGGTGATGCCGAGAAACTCTTCGACACCGCCTACGGACTGAAAGTGCAAATCAAAGACCCCGCCGGCACACGCTGCGTGGACAACAACCTCACTATCGGTCAAGCCGCACGAGGCGAATAAGACCACTATCCGCGACAGATAACAATCCTCTTTCCTGTCAGTTTTCGCTGTGGGGAAAGCGGGTTGTTATTTGCGTATGTGCCACGAAAGCAGTACCTTTGTGCATAAATTAACAAACTGATAAATGATGAAACAACTGATACGAAAAATCTTTCTCAACGAGCACATCATCTTGTGTGTGATAATCCTCAATGCGGCAATCATCTTTGCACAGGAGAGCGGGGCTAACTGCCTTGCCCTATCCATCGCTGACCTCGTCTGCACGCTTATCTTTATCATAGAGATGGTGGTGAAGCAAGTGGAATATGGTGTCAAGGGCTATTGGCGGGACGGGTGGAACCGGCTGGACGGCACACTTGTTATCCTGTCTCTGCCGTCCGTGGTGGCATTCTTTGTGCCGGCAGGCATGTTGGGCAACTTGTCCGTCCTGCTGGTGCTGAGGCTGCTGCGTGTATTGCGTTTCTTCCGTATCATCCATATATTCCCCAACTTTTCCAACATTGCCAAAAACTTCGGCAAAGCCATACGCGATAGTTACGGTGTGTTTGCGGGTTTCATTGTGCTGATACTCATTGTGGCACTGGTGTCGTGCGCATTGTTCCGCGAAGCGGCACCCGAATACTTTGCCACACCGATAGACAGCATCTATTCCATCTTCCGTATCTGCACAGGCGAGGGGTGGAACGAGATACCCGACACCATCGCCGAGGGGTCTTCTATTGTTACCGCCCGTTGGGTGCGCCTGTATTTCAGTCTGCTGCTGGTGATTTGCAGCATCATCGGTCTGTCGCTTGTCAACTCGATCTTCGTGGACGCCATGGTGAGCGACAACAACGACGACCTCGAGAAACAGGTCAAGGAACTCAACGCCAAGATAGACCAACTCCTATCCAAGCGAGAGGAGCAACAACCCCGGAAATAAAAAAGCGACCCGCTTTCCTCGAGGTGATTACTTTTCAGGGAAAGCGGGTTATTTTATGCATTACGTATTGCGCATTATGTATTATTCCACGCTGGTGTGGAAGAACGGCTCAAAGAATTTGTCCACCGCCGTGCGGACGGCATCGTTGATGATAAAACTCTGCACGAGGGTGATATTGTCGCCTTCGACAGCATAGCGCGAAGACAGGAAGATGGGGTAACTCTCCCCCTTTGACATATCGTTTGCCCAATGCATCGGCTGCAGGTTTACCACATCATTCACCGCCTCTTCCGGCACGTTGTGTCTTTCGAGCAGACTGCGGGGGCAGATATGGTCAATTACCCAACCGAAGTTACTTGTCTTGTCGCCGTATTTGTCGCGTGTTATCCATGCGCCACACGCATCCTGTCGGAACTTGGCGGGATCATATCCTTCTACGATACGGCCTTTTTCCCAAACCACTTCGATAATGTCTTTGCTAAACTCTTGCATACGGTTAAGTTTTTAATGGATTAAACAATCAATGGTAATTAGATGAAGCATATTGTCTTCTGCTGCAAAAGTAGGTTAAAGATATGACATATACAAATTTCTCTACCTGTTTTGTATTCTTTTTTACGATTTGTCAGTTCTATATAGCATTTGGGGGTCTGTAGGACATTTATTATCGGAGGCAGAGGTTTTGTGCCGCCCCTGTAAGGGAGACATTCCGTACTATACATAATTATTGCATAAAAAGTGCATAAATATACGCTTAACCTCCTTATAAAGACCAATTCTTTCTACGTCCTTTCTACGTCTTTTCTCCGTAATGGGTATTACGAGGTATAAGAACTGTATATTCCGTATATTTTCTGTATATTCCGGAGATATTCTGCGGGGGATGCCTTGATATAGTTATGGCTGCTTGCCTACCGGTTTGCATATATCGGAAATAAGTTGTAACTTTGCGGACTTTAATCACAGATATGGCAGAAACAACAGAACATAGCAATACTTATCCCTATTTAAGCAAGATTGACTCGCCTGCGGACTTGAAAAAACTCCCCCTTGAAGCCCTACCCGCAGTATGCGATGAGTTGCGCCGTTTTATCATAGAGGAGTTGAGCCACAATCCGGGGCATTTGGCGTCCTCGTTGGGGAGTATTGAACTGACGGTGGCGTTGCATTATGTGTTTGACACGCCCTATGACAAATTGGTGTGGGACGTGGGTCATCAGGCGTATGCTCACAAGATTCTGACAGGTCGGCGCGACCGTTTCCATACCAACCGCCAATTCAAAGGACTTGCCCCCTTCCCCACCCCTGCGGAGAGCGAATATGATGCGTTTGTGGCGGGGCATGCGAGCAACTCTATTTCGGCGGCATTGGGTATAGACATTGCTGCTGAGATGAAGCATGAGAACAAGAACGTGGTGGCCATCATAGGCGACGGAGCGATGACGGGTGGATTGGCTTTCGAGGGACTGAACAACACCTCGATGGACAAGAACAACCTGCTCATTATCCTCAACGACAACAACATGGCGATTGACCCTATCCACGGCGGTTTCACCCAGTATCTGCTTGACCTGACCACCAGTGCCCGATACAACAAATGGCGATGGAACCTGTACCGTCTGGCGGCGAAACTGCACCTCATTGATGACAAAAAGAAACAGCGCGTCCTACGGCAGGGCAACAGTCTCAAGGCCATCCTGTCGCACCAACCGAGCAATATCTTCCAAGGGCTGAATATCCGCTATTTCGGACCTGCCGACGGGCATGACGTCATCTCGCTGGTGCGTATCCTCTCCGAAATAAAGAACCACCGAGGTCCCAAAGTGCTGCATATCATCACCAAGAAAGGCAAAGGCTACGCCCCCGCGGAGAACGACCAGACCGTCTGGCATGCGCCCGGCGAGTTCAATGCCGCTACAGGGGAACGCACGCCCAAAGCACAAGCCGCAGCACCGCTCTGGCAGGATGTGTTCGGCGAACAACTGCTGGCACTCGCCCGGCAAAACGAAGCGATTGTGGGGGTTACGCCGGCTATGCCGAGCGGTTGCTCTATGACGATTATGCAGAAAGAGATGCCCTCCCGCGTGTTCGATGTGGGTATCGCCGAGGGGCATGCCGTTACTTTCTCGGCGGGTATGGCGAAAGAGGGACTGCTACCGTATTGCAATATCTACTCGTCGTTTATGCAGCGGGCTTATGACAACATCATACACGATGTGGCTTTGCCCAATCTGCACGTGATATTGTGTATCGACCGTGCCGGCATTGTCGGCAACGACGGTGCCACCCACCACGGGCTATTGGATATGGCGTATTTGCGCCCCGTGCCGAATATGTCGATTTGTGCGCCTCGCGTAGCGGAGGATTTGCGTGAGATGATGACGCTGGCGCAGGGTATGACCGGTCCTGTGGCTATCCGTTACCCGCGCGGGCGGAGCGTTCTCGAAGCGCGGCATACGCCCGTGGAGTATGGGAAAGGTATCTGCCTGCAAGAGGGGAATGAGACGGCGGTGTTGTCAATCGGCGCGATAGGCAATACCGTGCAAGCCGCCCTGCAGAGCCTGCCGAATGGCGGAGAGATCGGGCACTACGATATGCGCTGGCTCAAGCCGTTGGACGAGGAGTTGCTTACAGCCGTGGCAAAGCGGTACAAGACCATTCTCACCGCCGAAGATGGAATGGTGAGCGGCGGACTCGGTTCTGCAGTGCTGGAATGGATGTCCGACCACGGCTATTCGCCGCGTATTGTCCGCATCGGTGTACACGACCAATTCGTGGAGCACGGCAGCACAGCGGAACTCAACCATATGCTCGGGTTGGACGCTGAAGGTATTGCGAAGACGATAGCGGAAAACGTTAATTGCCGTTAATTAATCGTTAATTCAAAAATGGCATACGCTGCATATTAATTGTTAATTGTTAATTGATTTATGCGTGTTATCATTGCCGGTGCAGGAGAGGTGGGAACCCACTTGGCAAAACTCCTGTCGCAAGAGGATATGGAAATCAGTCTGATGGACGAAAGTCGCGAGCGTCTCGGTCTGTTGGACTCCAACTATGATATGCTGACCAAAGTGGGCAGCCCAACCTCTATCCACGACTTGCAGGACATCGGAGTCAAGAATGTGGACTTGTTTATCTCCGTTACCCCCCATGAGACGGAGAACATCACGTCCTGCCTGATAGCCAACCGGTTGGGAGCCAAGCGCACTTTGGCACGAATAGACAACTACGAATACCTGCTCCCCGAGAACCGCAAGTTTTTCGAAGATATGGGTCTTAACCACCTCATCTACCCCGAAGTGCTGGCCGCCAACGAGATAGAGGAGTCGCTGCGCACCAACTGGATGCGTTTCCATCTGTCGCTATGCGACGGGGCATTGGAGTTGTGTGTGGTGAAGGTGCGTGAGGGTGCAGTTGTGGTGAACAAGACGTTCAGTTCGGGGATTTACAACCATGGGCGATTCCGTATTGTGGCGATTAAGCGCGAGAGCGAGACGATCATTCCGCGCGGTAGCGACCAAGTGCTGGCAGGCGATGTGGTATATGTGGTCTGCGACAGGGAAGAGATGGAGTTTCTGCGCGAGCAATTAGGCAAGAAGAAGGGGGAGATAAAGAATGTCATTTTCTTCGGCGGTTCACGTATCGCCCGCAAAGCCGCTTTGGCTCTGGCAGACGGAGTAAACATCAAGATACTGGAAAAGAACAGGGAGGTATGCGACCTCTTGTCGGACAAACTGCCACAGGCATTGATTATCAATGCGGACGGGTCGGATATGTCGGTACTCAAAGAAGAGGGCATACAGGATGCCGATGCGTTTGTAGCGGTAACGGAAAGCAGTGAGGCGAACATCTTTGCATGCCTTGCTGCCAAGCGTTTCGGTGTAGGGAAGACGATTGCCGAAGTGGAGAATATCGATTATATCCCTATGGCGGAGGCACTTGACATCGGTACGGTGCTAAACAAGAAGACCATTGCCGCATCGTACATCTACCAGATGCTGCTCGATGCCAGCGTCCTGAACATTCACAACCTGACGAGTGCGGATGCGGAGATAGTGGTATTTATAGCCAAAGAGGGCAGCCGTATCACGCATAGCAAGATACGCGATATGCAACTGCCGGAAGATACCAATATAGGTGCCATCGTCCGTGCCGGCGAGGGTGTATTGGTGAACGGTGAGACGCAAATCATTGCCAACGACCAAGTGGTCGTTTTCTGCAAGAAGCACGTCTTGCGCCATCTGGAACGATTTTTCAAGTAAGTTATGACCCGCACATTCAATTGGCGATTAGTATTCAAGACTATGGGGGCGTTGCTCTGTATCGAGGCGCTCTTTATGCTGGTACCTACGCTTACATCGTGGGGCTTTGGCGATCCGGATACAGGTGCATTCCTTGTATCTACAATCATTACGTTGTTGGGCGGTGTACTGCTATGTATCTGCGGACGCAATGCAACCAAGCATGTAGGCGAACGCGAAGGATATGTGATTGTAGCCACCGTATGGGTGGTCTATTCGATATTCGGTATGCTTCCTTTCTGGCTAAGCGGGGCGATGACCTCCATTACCGATTGTTGGTTTGAGACGATGTCGGGCTTCACCACCACGGGCGCGACGGTCATTCCAGATGTGGAGATAATGACCCACGGCATATTGCTATGGCGTGCGTTGAGCCAGTGGTTGGGCGGTATGGGTATCATTGTTCTGAGCGTGGCGATACTGCCGATGTTCGGATTGGGGGGAATGCAGTTGTACGCGGCAGAGGTTACCGGAGTGAGTTACGAGAAACTATCTCCGCGCATAGCCGATACTGCCAAGCACATGTGGGGAATGTATATACTTCTGACGCTGGCGGAAACCGGTATCTTGTGGTTGCTCGGGATGAATGGCTTCGACTCGGTGTGCCACTCGATGTCCACCATAGCGACGGGCGGGTTCTCTACCAAGAACGACAGCATCATCCATTATTCGCCTGCTATCCAGTACACCATTGCCGTTTTTATGTTCCTGTCGGGTATCAATTTCACACAACTGATCTACCTTTTCCGCGGTAAGCCGTCGCGCTTGCTGCACGATGAAGAGACCCGCTGGTATGCAGGAGCGGTCGGGTTATGCACTTTAGTACTAAGCATAGGGCTCTTTTTACATTATAATTTCATTGAGCCTGTACCCAATCAGTTTATCGTTGATGCCGATTTTTTTGCCGATGCAGAGCGTGCCATCCGCAAGAGTTTCTTTACTGTTGTTTCAGCAATGACCTCTACAGGCTTTGCGGCAAGCGACTATATGTCTTGGTCGCGATTGTTTTGGGTAATGGTATTCTTTATGATGTTTACCGGAGCCTCATCGGGTAGTACATCGGGCGGCATCAAATGGGTGCGCATCGGTATTTTTGCCAAGAGTGCCCTTACGGAACTGAAACGCCGCATTCATCCCAATGCCGTATTGCCAGTGCGTTTCAACGGGCATACAGTTTCGGAACAGACAATCAGTAATGTGATGGCGTTTATGTTCTTCTACATTATGATTATCGTGCTGACCGTGCTTATATTCTGTGCTACGGGCGTACCTTTCGATGAAGCCATCGGTACTGCGGTCTCGGGTATAGGCAATGTGGGTGTGAGTATCGGCAGTTTCGGTCCTGCGGGTACATATGCCGCTTTCCCGATGATTGCCAAGTGGACAATGACCCTGGTTATGCTCATCGGTCGTTTGGAGATTTTCACCGTTCTGCTGCTCTTCACCAAAGCCCTCTGGCAGAAATAAATGGTCTTGTAGATGTATGACCTGATTTTTATGAATATATTCTATTGTAATTTTTAACTATGCCGCCTCGTCGTATTGCTCTCTTTATCTGGCTTTGTATTGCTCTCCTCGGGGGGCTGTGTGTGGTGTTTCCAAAAGACAACATCCATATCGGGTCATTTGAACTGAGATGGACTACATTGGCGAAAGTATTAGATTTGGACGAAGAACCAGGAAAAAAGAACACTGAATTATTGGAAGAGGAAATAGAAGAGTTTAAGGACATGGAAGATACCGGCGCCGACACCGACACGCTATCCTCAGGGTATCCACAGGGAAAGGACAGGGAAAACTATATTGAAATACAAACACGGGATACGGCTATTCAACAAAGCCCAACCGCATCAGATACACGGGCATACCTGCATGCTTTCTATGCTGCTCTGGCAGAGACACAAGAACATAGCATACGCGTAGTGCATTACGGCGACTCGCAGATTGAAGAAGACCGTATGACCGCCACGCTCCGCAGACGGCTGCAAGCGGAGTACGGAGGCGGAGGCGTCGGGTTGATACCGCTTCATCAAACCATTCCTACCCGCACCGTTCATCAGGTGCTCACTATGAACGGCAAAGTGCAAAGCGTGCAACAAGGACCCAAGCGGCAGTTGGTTTATGGACCGAAATCCATGCGCCGTCAGGACGGACGATATGGGGCAATGGGGCAAGTGGCGTTGATGAACGACTCACTCATGCAGGGCTCCGAACAGATAAACTTGACCATAGAACCGATGGGCAAAGAGAAATACCCGGAACGCTATTTCAACCGCCTGCGCATATGGAGCGACGGCGATATACGTGTAGTCAGCCAGCATGGCGACACCCTACCCGCCTCACGCACATTGGTTCTGCCCGACAGCACAACACACTATAGTCTGACGTTGCTCGGATGCGGGCAGGTGTACGGTTTGTCGATGGAGACGCCCAAAGGCGTAATTGTGGACAATATCCCTATGCGCGGCTGCTTGGGAACGGTGTTTACCGGTATCTCGCACGAGCAACTGACACGTTTTTACAAAGAGACCCATACACGACTGATTATTTTGCAGTTTGGCGGAAATGCAATACCCTTTAATGAGCAACCGTCCACCATACGCGGTATCGTCAATCTGCTGCGCAAGCAGGTGCAGTACGTGCGCAGTTGTGCACCCGAGGCAAGTATTCTGTTTGTCGGGCCAGGCGATATGACCACCACCATTGACGGTGTGGCGCAGACCTACCCGCTTCTGCCATATATGGACAAACTATTGCGGCAGATGGCAGACGAAGAACAAATCGGGTATTACAGTCTCTATCAGGCCATGGGCGGACAGAATAGCATGATACAATGGCAGAAACACGGTTGGGCAGGTTCCGACGGGGTACATTTCACCCGTCGCGGAGCAGAGAAAGCGGGGGAACAATTAGCCGAGTTTTTAATTAACAATGAACAATTAACAATGAACATACAAAGCGAGGTGCCGACTGCCGATACCACTCAAACTATGCCAACGGAAGGAGGGGCGGAATGAGTTTTTTGCACCATATATTTGCCTTCGACAGCAATAGCCCACTGCTTTTTACACAGTTCTATTTCTGGGCATTTTTTGCAATAGTGTACGCTGTGTTTGCCCTGATTATGGAGGCGTTTCCGAAAGCAAGAGGCAAAGGACGGCTTCACCTGCGCAACATATTTTTGCTCTTTGTCTCATGGTTTTTCTACTACAAGACGAGCGGTATATTTTTGCTCATTTTGGCATTTGTTACGCTATCAGACTGGCTGATAGCCAAACAGATATATCGCAACAAGACCGCCAACCGCACCCACCGCGCACGCATATGGCTGGTGCTTTCTGTAGCCGTTGACCTCGGTCTGCTGGCATATTTCAAATATGCGTATTTCTTTACGAACATGCTCAACGACATGTTCGGGTGCCATATAGAGGTATTCGACCTGTTTGCCTACATCGGTAACGGGTTCTCCGAGAACGGGCGTTTTATGGTGGATAGAATTATCTTGCCCGTGGGCATCAGTTTCTATATTTTTCAGGTTATTTCATATACCGCCGATGTATTCCACGGACGCATCAAACCAGTGCGCAACCTGTTGGACTTCGGATTCTACGTATCGTTCTTTCCGCAGTTGGTCGCAGGGCCGATTGTGCGTGCCGAAGAGTTTATTCCGCAATTGTACAAGCCGTTCCGCCTCAGCAAGAAACAGTTCGGACTGGCTATATTCTGGATACTCAACGGACTGGCGAAAAAGATTATTCTGAGCGACTACCTGGCGGTTAATTTCATCGACCGTGTGTTTGACAATCCGTTGCTTTTCTCCGGGTTTGAGAACTTGTTTGCACTATTTGCCTACTCACTGCAAGTGTATGCCGACTTCTCGGGCTATACCGATATTGCTATCGGAGTGGCACTGCTGATGGGCTTCTATCTGCCCAAGAACTTCGATTCTCCATACAAAGCCGAGAACCCGCAGCAGTTCTGGCGCAGGTGGCATATATCGCTCAGCCGCTGGCTCAAAACCTATCTGTATATACCCTTGGGCGGTAACCGCAATGCCACCTTCGGCACTTATTTCTGGATAGCCTTGATTGCGCTCGTGGCATTGGTGCTGACAGGGTCGTGGGTAGCCGCAGTGGTGATCCTAACGATAGCGGTCGTGGTACTATTAGTGGCGGTTTTCCGTCCCGAGCACCGCAAACTGCTCTATGCCAACCTCAACTCGTTTATCGTGATGCTGCTCGGCGGACTATGGCACGGGGCGAGTTGGAACTTTATGATTTGGGGAGGGCTGAATGGTATAGGAATGATTGTCAATAAGTTCTGGCGCATTATGAATTGGCACATACGCATGCTGCTGATGACACTGCTTGCCGCTTCGCTCATTGCCGCCGACCGGATATGGGGCTTGCCCGCCCTGCGACTATTTATGGTGTGGGCTATCATTCTGTGGATAGGGACAGCAGTGAGATATATCTACTACCTGACCTCCAAGACCTCCCCTAACCCCTCCTTCAAAGGAGGGGCTTGTACACGTTCTGTTTTCCCCTCCTTTGGAGGGGTTAGGAGAGGTCGGGGCGTTCAGGCTATTTCCCGTTGCTGGGCGATAGCGCAGACTTTCACGTTTATCACGTTTACGCGTCTGTTCTTTCGGTCGGGCAGTAATCTCGACCCGGCGACGGCGAACCAAGAGGCGTGGGAGACGGCTACGAACATGGTCAATCAGATCGGCGGAGCGTGGAACTCAAGTATCATCCCGTCGTTTCTGTACGAATACAGGGCGGTGGTGCTGCTTTTTGTAGCGGGAATGGCGATACACTGGCTGCCCGCCAAGTGGAAACAATGGTACCGCATTCATTTTGCTATGCTGCCGCTATGGGCGATGATGCTATGCGTGGTAGTAGCAGTATTTATTATCTATCAGTTTGTTACGGCGGATATGCAACCTTTTATTTATTTTCAGTTCTAAACAGACAAGCCATATATGTTGGTAGGAATAACAGGCGGAATAGGAAGCGGGAAAAGCACGATTGCACAAGAGTTTGAGCGTTTGGGCTACCCCGTGTATTATACGGATATAGAAGCGAAACGGATTATCGTCTCCAACCCGATGGTGCGCTCGCAGATAGAGATGCTTTTCGGTTCGGATGTCTATGACGGCGACACCTACCGCACCGATATAGTTAGTAAGCAGGTTTTCCGTCACCCCGACCTATTGGAGAAACTGAATGCCATCGTCCACCCCGCCGTGACTTTTGATTTGAAAAGGTGGAAAGAACTCCAATGCACAATGCACAATGCGCAATGCGCAATGGGGTTTCGTTTTGTAGAATCCGCCATTCTGTTTGAGAGCGGGCTGGATAGGCTGTGCGACCGGGTGATAGTAGTTACAGCACCCGAAGATGTACGCATTGAGCGTACTCTGCAGCGCGACTACAACGGTTCCCACTCCAAAGAACATATAGCAGCAGTCCGCAACCGTATACAAGCACAGATGACGGACGAAGAGCGCACAAAACGTGCCGACATTATTCTCGATAATGACGGAACACGACCTGTTCCTCTGCTTGCAGAGCAAACATTGGAGCAACTAAAATCCTTTATTCCGTAACTTTGCGGTATTTGCCCTCAATCAGAAGCATACCAGGGAGAATTTCACCTCCGGAAGTTTTCTTGAAAGTAGTATAAGATAGATCCGATCCCTGCCCTTGCTCTCTAACCGCATTGTAGCGGTTGTCCCACACCTTGCCTTTGACAGGTTTGACAGTGGCGACATACTTGTAAGTCGTTTTCTCCGTTTTGGGATCGATCACCCGTTGCACCACTTGGAATTTGCTATTGTCGGAAATACCCTCTTTCATACCAATTTTGGCGGCATAACCTTGGATACGCCCTTTGTCGTCATACAGCACTGAATAGACCGGAGTCTTAACCTTAAAATCCTCGTACTGCTTTGCCAACGCCACGATGTTCTTGTCCATAGAACGGGCACAGATAGTCTTCACCAACTCCGACCGTTCATAATTTCCTTTGAGCGTACTTTTCTTATCAAACTCATACTCGTGCGCCACATAGCGCAGTTGGAATAGCGAATTATCGTCCAAGAAAGCCATAATCTTGGCAGAATCGGGCGTGGCGGTATAGTACTGCGTATAAAATATATTGGCAACGGAGTCGTTCCAGACAAGTTGGTACAAATAACTATGAGTTTTGACATTGAACCCCGTAAAACTATCTGCAATGGCTCCGGCAGCACTCGCCATATCCTGCCCCGAGTGTCCTCCTACGAGCGCATCGAAGATACCTCCCAAGACCGCCAGCGTGGTCTTTGCCACAGCGGCTTCCTGCTCTGCAGTGATATAGGTGATATCATTGACCAGGACGAATGTCTGTCCGATGAGTTCCTCGCCCGCATCGGACAAAGCCGCCACGCCGCGTACGGTCTGCAAAGCGACTGCCACATCGACATCGGAGGCATTGTATTGCCCACGCTCCTGAATAAGTTGCGTATCGAATACCGCACTGCCTATACTGTCACCATGCAAGTTGAACCAACGTGCGACCAACCGTTTGCCTATTTGTGCATTATTGAGCAGGTTCTCTATAGCAATAGCATTCTGCTGAATCTCTGTGGTTGAGAGGGGGTGTCCATAGGTAGCCTTGTAAAAGCCCGAGTCGTTGCGCTGAACGCCCCATATCTGACTATTGTTAATAACACGCAATCCGACATTCTGGTCGTCGTACTTATCGGGCAAAGGCAGACTATCGAACGCCTCGTAGATATTGATACCGAACTCGTCCTCGGGATGATAGACGAGCATTGTAGCCAGCGCATTACGCCGGTAATTAAGCGATTGGTCATTGCTCTGCGCCAACAGTGGCAAAGCAATGACCAAAAGCAAACATAATACATTTGGTTTTCTCATAACAGAAAGGATTTGGCAACGTATATTCACTTCAACGAGACATTTTTAGCGCAAGAAACCGATATTGGTGGTGGTAGGTTGCTGACCGCGACCATAGGCAACACCCACCTCGCGCATAGCGTTGATACGCTGTTTCTCGATATCAACGCTGTCTTGGTACTGCTTCATCTCAAACTTCCAATCGTCCAGTACCTTGCCTTTGATTTCCTTGTATAGCGCCATTGCCTCGTTGTAGCAGCCGGCATCGGGCAGAATCTTTGCCAGATATTCCCCCGCTTTCTGTGCGCCCGTGGCGTTCTGCTCGGCAGCCCATGCCTGACGGGCAGCAGCGATATTGACAACGCACTGATTGTCCAGATATTGCTGATAGATGTCCAAACCGACTTTCAGTGCCTCGTCGTACTTGTTGCATTGCGCTGGGATGGTAACGACCATGCTCAATGCCTCTTCATACTGCTTGGTGGAAGCGAGGAATTGTGCTTTTTTGATGATATTGGCCGCCTCGTGGTCGTAGTAAGCAATGATCTTTTCTTTTCCCTGACGCACAAACGCCTCAATAGCAGGCGAGTTGACCGGCATACTCTTGAGCGCATTCATATAGCACTTGGTCTCGGTATCACCAATACCACGCAAGGTGAGAGAAGTGGTGGCAAAAACCACTTTGTTGGTATAATCGGCGATGTAGAGCGTCATATCCATTGTTTCCGAAATCTTCATCGGCGCACTCGATACCACATCTTTGGTTTGCGGCACGACGAACGCGGTAAGGAAGAACTGCCCCATATAGTCCATTGAGGCGATGCCGTTCTTGGTGAGCAGTTGGGTCAGTTTGTTCTGCAACTGCACTTGTGCGGTAGCAGGGAACGGCTCGACTTGCTGCTCTACCACGACGCTGACAGGCAGATATTCTGTATTCTGCGCAAAGAGGGTTGTCGCTGCCAGCAGGCAGGCAAACAATATATTACACTTTTTCATACGACTTTCTTTTTTATTTTTCTCCTAATACAATGACTGCGCGCCCCAAACCTTTCACTAACACCTTGCTCGGGATATTGTAGGGCTCTTTTTTGAGCATACGTGCCAGTTTCTTAGCAAACGCATTGGCGTCTACCGGAATACCATAGTCGTCATAAACAGGGATACGTACCTGTGTAAAGTTGGCTACGTTTTCGCTGGCGTAAGTCATCGAATATCTGCCGCTGATGGTGTTTTGGAACAACCAGCGGTTGATAATATCTATCAGTTCGTCATCGCCGAACTCCGTTTCCAAGTCCACGCCTGCCGCATTTCCGTCGAAGACTTTGATATCTAGAACAATCTCGCGTCCGATGGTCTGCATCTCAGTGAAATAGTCTTGCAGACGGATATTGAAATTGTCGATATTCGCCACGATAGCCTCCTCGAGAAGGACATCGACATCGGCGGTCATAGAGGGCGCACTCGTACCGCTTACAGCACCGATACTCTTGCTCGTATAAGCATCTTTCGCCTCGAGGATATAACTGAGCGAGTGTTTGGGTCCCTGGTCCTTCATATCCCATGTGAGTTCGAGGATAATGTCGGCTTTGGCAGCACGTGCCAGTTCGTCCAACGGGCTTTCCGCCAAAGTATTACCGCTTTTGCTAACAGTCAGGTTATCCTCCGCACGGCGTTGCTCCACATTGCGGATAGCCTGCTCAAGGCTCTGGAGCGGGAATTGACGCTCCGCCATCAGGTCATTGATTTTGGCAATCGCCAATTTGAGACCGATATTCTCCTGGAGTGCCTCTTTGTAGTTGGGCACTTTCTCTACGACGCCCATATTCTCCACCTCGGTGTAGTAACCGTTGTTGATGCACCATGCATCGGAGGGGAATACCATCAGTTCGGGTTTCTTTATCTGTCCGAAAGACAATGCGGTTACCGCTACGGCAGCCAGCAAAAGGGAAATTCGTTTCATAGTATTGCTTAACATCACGCTGTATGTCAGTTGTTAATTATTCATTATTAATTGTATCGCCCTTCAGCGGGAATAATACCATCGGCTTGCAACTTCTTCTTGAGTTCCGCACGATTGACCGTAACCGTAACATCCTGTACCATTTGGGCTTGGGTACGCTGGTACGTAGAAGTAAACGAACGGCGGTCATGGAGCGAGCAGTATTTTTTCCAATCACCGTGATCAGAGAAGAAAGCATTGAAATAGTCCTCGTACTTCTCGCGTGCGTTCTTGTCAAAGACCAATGGTTTGAGGTCTTGCACACCGTTGCTACCGGCAGCCACACCGTCAAATATCACTTCTTGTACCACTTTGCGTTGTACATCGGCAAAGGCGATTGCGGAGTTACGCGCACGCACTTGCGCACGAATGACATACGTACCGTCGTAGTTGGCAGAAAGCACCTTACTCGGTTGATCATAATAGGCTTGCGATCGTTTGGAGCCGCAGCCGGAAAGCGACAGCAACACTATCGCTACTATAAGGAGAGCATTAAGTCGTTTCATAATCTTATATTGTTAAAATCCTGCATTGAGAGCGCGAATGATACCCGCAGACTCCAGTGTTTTACGAAGGTCATCTTTGCGGACACTGACGATGACGCCCACTTTGTATTCACGTCCAACCTTGGTTATCTCGGTAGTACCCTCGACAATAGAGGCATAGCGTTGGAACTCTCCACCATCGGCAAAGAAGGATTTGAAGTAGGTTTCGTACTCAATTTCCGCACCGGGCGTATTGCAAAGCGGACGCTGTGCCACACAACCGTTGCCACCGCCGTAGCCCTTGAATATCACACCATGGACGGCGTTCTTACGGCATTGGTTCTCCGCCACATCGGCTTTCTTGGAGTAACTCCATACTTTAACCAGGTAGGTACCTTGTGTGGCATTGCCGGCACACTCAATCTCGTAGCGATATTGGTTGGTATCCTTGTCGGCTTTTTTCTTGCCGACCGCAGCCGCAGCACTCAAGCAGAGTGCCAAAGCGCACACAATAGAGAGGAATTTTTTCATATACAGAATGATTTATTGTTTTTCAAAGCGGATTTCAACAGCAAAGGTACGACATATTCTCCATATATGCAAAAGATTGTCTGTTTTTTCCTAAAAAAGACAAAAAACGGGCAATTACACCAACAATAGGACAACATGCACCCCGATCAAGATCAGGCAGAATAATGTACAGATATTGCGTGCCAGAAGCCAGCGGATAAGGAACCAGTCGATACCCGCCCTGACATACTTGTCCCAGTCGCCCATCGGTCCCATCCACCAGCGCGGTCTATCCAAACAGGGTAAACCATAGACGAAATGGTGTGTTGAATAAATCAGATAGAGCGACATCGGCAAGGTAAGCAGCGTAAGCAGATACCACGGACTCCACCACCCGAGGACGATACCGATCGCCAACATAACAAAGGGCACCAAGGCAAAGAATGCCACAAAGGCAATCATTCGTGCGGGAGTACGCAAGAGACGGGCAAAGGTCATCTTGCCTAATTCGGCATCCGCTTTGACCTCCATGACCGAATGGACATAGACGATATTGATAACCAGACACCCCACCCCGACACTCATACAGAACATAGGCATAGAGAAAAGCGTTCCGGTCATAGCGGCTTGCACCCCGAGCATATTCAGTACGCCGAACATCAATCCGATAATCAATTCACCGAAACCATGCAACCCCAATTCGAGCGGTTTGCCGGCATAGTTGATGCCCAAGAACAGCCCGAGAACGGCATACAGAGCGATGCCCATAGCGGCTTTCCAACCATGCAGGAGCCATTGTGCGACAAACGCGATCAAGCCCATAGCCGCAGCAACAGCCAGAAAAGCGACCACAGCACGCCCCAGATCGCGAATAGACGCCTCGCCGCTGCGGATGTAGTGGCACTTCTCCGACCGGGCACGGATACTGGTGGAGGACAAGTCGGCACGAATACGGGAGTCGTGGCGATAGTCGAAATAGTCGTCGGCGAGGTTCATTCCGAGATGGGCAACACACACGCCAAGCAAAACAGGGAAAGCAAGCCACCAAACAAAACCCGGTTGACCGATACAAAGTACGACAGCCGTAAGGCAAGGAAGAGCCGACTGCGGTAGAGAGATACTGCGGCTGTTGTCCAGCCAAAAACGGATAGAGTGTTTCACAGACAGAGCAAGTTTTCAATACAAGTGCAAAGGTACACTTTTTTCGGGAAACAGGCAAATACCCCCCGTAGTGCGCTTGGAGATTATGCATAAAAATTATGCATATTCCGTATAAAAAAGAGACTTACCCCCCTTATAAACTCCAATTCTTTCTACGTCCTTTCTACGTCTTTTCTACGTAATTGGTATTATGAGGTAAGCAAACTGCATATAATGCATATTTTATGCATAAAGAAGGCTATAAAAAAACAGGCTATCCTACTTGAAGGAGGACAGCCTGTTTTTTAGAGAACATATTCCAATTATCAGAGCAGAATGAACAGCAGAGGGATAAGGATACCTATCAGAAACTCGATACCGCCTATACCAACAAGGCCATGCTTACCCTTGAGCATAAAAATCCCCGTAAGAATGATAAGAATCAGCGAGACGGCGAATACATCGGAGAAGCACGTCCACGCCTTGCCCGGGTTGTAATGCAATTTGCTCAGACTGCCGAGAACAGGGCGTTTCTTGACCTGCTCCAACGTGGCGTTGCCCGTGGACAAGTCCACAACCAGATTGCTATTGCCTTTGAGAAAGACTTTGAGGGTATTGTCGTTGGGGAAATAGTGCTGTATCTCCTGCCCCGAGACACCGCAAGCGTCCAGCCACCCGTCGATAGTGGTTTGCGAGACGCCGGCACGCGGTGTGGCAGCGAGCGCATATTCTGTACGGGAGACAGAGTACTGGCTATTGAAACTGTCCTTGTGGTTGAGGGCAATACCGGAGACGGCATATACCAAAAGCATACCCGCAAAGATATAACTCAAGTCGCGATGGATGATACGCAGCCATTTGCGGACTTTCGCACCTGTATTGGGTTTCGATTGTTCCATTAAATGAAAGGAATTACCCATTATTCCGTTACGATCGTGTAACTGATAGCGGTGGCGTAGTAGCCTTTGATGGCTTTTTTCTCGGTTTCGCAACCTTGTCCGTCGGTACCATGCTGTTCACCGGGGTTGTCGGCGGGTTCGGGTTGATACTCAAAGGTATGGAGTACGCCTTTGACACGCACGAGATTGCTGATACAAGCGGCATCAAAATTGCCCATCTCGGCACCCTCCACACGCAAGATACGGCTCTCGTCACTACCCATAAGAAAGGCTTTGCGACCACCGTGTTTGCAGAGATGTGTACACATACCTTGGAAAGTGATGGTATCACCAACCAACGAATCTGCCTGCGAATAGACTTCGTCGATAGAGTAGATGGTTTCCTGTTTTTCTGCGGGTTTGGAGCATGAAGCCAAACCGATAACAGCCGCGAGGGCTGCAAAGAACATAAACTTTTTCATATTGTATAAAACATTAATTATCGTATAATTGAACGTTAATTCTTTCTTTTTGGAAACATATAATTGACCATTAATTTATTCTTTAGCCAATCAAATAAAGCCCTAATGATATAAAAAAAGTGGCAGTTTTACCCTTCGATAAAACTGCCACAATTATTATGCCAACATTAGAGTTGCTGTCCTAACGCATTGAAAACTGCGTTGCCACGACGGATATAGAGTTGCCCGTTAAGAATGAACTTTTCGGCTTTCTGAGCAGGCGCAGATGTGTTGCCAATAGCCTGATAGGGGTTCTCAAAGAGTTGTTGAACCGCCACGATGCCACGGAAAGCATTTTCTCCGGCATAGGTCTGAGTAGCCTCTGCAGAGAAATCAGCATTGCCTTTGGTACGGAAAGAATATGCCAATGTGCCATATTTTGTCAGAACGGCACTATTGGTAGCCTCTTGCCCTGTAGCGTTTATGAGGGCAATGGTATCGCCTGCGTTCAACGAGGCATCATAGGTATAGAGAGCGACACGTCCGTTCTGCTCCGCCCAGTTGTAGGCATACATATAAACACTATCGTTGTGCATCAATAGGGACGAACCTGAAGTGATTGCCGTAGCGTTGAGGCGGGTTGCCTTAGCCACTTTGCCCGTGGTAAGATCCACACTGAGAATATATGCCGATGTAGTAGCCGTTCCCTTGAGTGTATCTGTTTCCGAGAGGATGACGCCACCCGTTTGGAAACCGGTCAAATAAGCATTTGTACCATTAATTACCTCATCATACACCGTAATGTTGCCACCTTTGCCCTCTAACTTGCAAGCGTCCACCAATGCCAACGACTCACATTGCAGATTGGTAGAAAGGGTTGCCAGCACGAGACTATTGCCCGTATTGGTTGCTTCGATGGTTTTGCCTCCCCAAGAGAAAGAAGCCCCCTTGGTAGTAGCAAGATTGCCGGCATAATAGAGTTTACCATCCACATACTTGAGCAAACCGGTGGTCTTACTTGCCAGTCCGTCGCTGATGATGGTACCCGCCAACTGCCATTGGCTGTCAAACTTCAAGATAGCAAGACTACCTTTCTCCACGTTGGCTTTGATAGTATCAGCACCAACGACTACCCCGGGAGCGAGTTGTGCCAACAGATAATAGTTGGTACCGTCGGTAACCATATCCACAAAAGTAAAGCCGGAAGTTTGTCCTTTAAGTTGGTAGAAATCTTTCAAGGGCTGAACATTCTTATCCGATACCTCGAAAAGGAAACCGTACTCAACCATTTTGCCACCGATAGGCGCATATTCGGCTTCTACATAACTACCTGCGCCAGCACCATCGGTAGCAATTGCTTCAAAGCCCATTACACGGTTGTCAGCCAAATGATTGCTATCGGAATGGCAAGCCGTTACCGCCATAATGAGTTTGCCATCAGCAGTAGGTGTTGCAACGTAACTTTTGAACGCGCCACGATTGCTAGCACCAAACCATTGGGTAGCAGCATCCTTGCCCGATAGTTTACCAAAGACAAGGTTTGTGTTGGTTTTTGCCTGATTGACACGATAGGGTGCCACATCCATAGTAATGCGATCGAAAGTAACCGACGGTTTCTCGCCATTGGAAGCCGAGTTACCGAGGAAGAAGATATCGCCTTGCTCGTTGGTATAGAGGCGATTGATGGTAGAAGTACCCGCTGTGGTCTCGTTGAGCAGTTCGACGGAAGACCAACCGACGAGTTGCGCCATCATAGTTGCACTGGCAAGCAGTGCGGAAGTAAAGAGAAAAATCTTTTTCATACGCATAAATTTTGTTTTCAACTTACTAACAGGGGCTAAAGCCCATTTTCGGTGCAAAATTACGATTTTTCCAGGGAATACACAATACCTATTTATAGGGATGGGCAATGCGTAGGCTAATGAGCCGGATAAGACCGATAAGGTAGGCATAGCGGACAATGGTGGCGCGTGCTGCGCACAAAGCGGTGCTTTGCGCCACCGGTTGTCGAAAGAGGCACAAGACGTATCGTCATCGTCCATACAGGAACACCTCTCGTTGCGTCTGCTTTAAGGAGTTCTACTCAGCCCACAGGGCTTCGTTGTCGCTACGGCACTCAGTGCGCATAGGCGCACCTGCCTTACGCTTCACGTTGCCGTAATTTCTATATCCGGTATTTAGTTAGCGATGCCATTCGAAGGCGTAGTAGAGGCGGAGCCCGAAAGAGAGGGGGCGGACGGAAGAACAGAGAGAAGGCATGGCATTGGAGACCTGCACAGTGGGGACTGGATTAGCGGGGTCGGTGATTGGTGAGACGGCGATGACGACAGCGTCCGACGGGCGGTAGTTGTTCAGAACAGAGCAAGAGAAAAAGGCTTGCAGACCGAGATAGCCTTTCGGCAGGGCGAAATCGTAACCTATCTCGGTGCAGACGCCCAGCCCCACCAGGGGTAGACCGGAGGCATAGACGGAGGTCTGTCGGGAAGCAGGGAGTTGACCGGTGATGAGTTCGTCGGTAACATGCACATTGTATGCGGGATAGAACGCATCGATATGGGGCGAGGTCAGATGCTGGCGGGTATGCTGCCAGAGCAGCGTCTGAAGGGAAAAGCCGGCATTGAAAGTAAAGCCCTTGGCACGCAGAGCCATCATCAACGGGATTTCCACAGAGACCATCTGCGAGCGGGAAAAGAGTTGCGCGGAGGTGGTATAGCGCATCAGGTTGCCGAGGTAGTCGGTATTGGTGAACTGCTGCGAGAAAGCACCGCTTGTACCGGCGGCACCATAACCGACGAGGAGACCCGTACGGAGCCCCAACTCCGCACGGGGGACGGGTGCATACCATACATAACCGAGGTCGAGTGCCCCTACTCCACCCATTTGGCTGTGCAGGTCCTGTGCAGAGGAGTGCAGGACGGTCATCTCGCCGCCACGCAGTCCGAGCGTAAGGAGATGGGCATTTTCCGCATGGGTCGCCACACCGGCAGCACAAAGGCAAACGAAGAACAGTATCTTTTTCATAAAAATGAATTCAACAAACGACAATGATATTTTATAAAGAACAAAACCTATAAAACCTGTCTTGCGGTGCAACATACACCGCGCTTTGAAACAAACACATTGTCATTTTTTGACGATATAACGGAGTGTTTCGCTGAGAGAGGGACTCTCGACACGCACCGAGTAGCAACCCGCCACATAAGCGGCTTGGAGCAGGTAGGTATCGGTGGCGGTAGCCGTTTCCGAGGACAAGAGTTGCCCTGTGGCACTATAGACCCGGATCGTGGTTGTTTCGGCGGGGTCGAGACCTGTCAGGTGCATCGGTTCCCCCGCAAAGGCTTGGTTGGGGCGGAGTGCCACCCTGTGGCGTTGCACGGAATGGGCATAACGGACGATGGTGGAGCGCATGAGTCCGTCGCAAAGCATACCTTGGGCGTCGGACACATCGGCTACGGCATAGTAGTCGCCCGTACCCGACAGGTTCTGCGCAAGGGTGAGATAGTAGCCCGTGGCAACGGGTTGGTCGTCCTGCGGGAAAGCGTTGTGCATATCATCGGGTTCGCCGACGACACGGTACCACGTAACGGCAGAGGGGGCTACGTAATAGCCCATATTGTTGATTGCCTGCACGTTGAGCATCATAAGCCAGTCGTAGAGCGCGACCACAGGCCAGTTGGCATACTCCTCGCAGTTGGAAGCAAAGAAAGCGATATAGGAGGCGTCCTCGTTGACCTGAACCTGCCGCACGGAGTCGGTGTTGCGGTCGTTCCACTCCACGAAATGGTAGTCGGTATAGGGCGTGGCAGTGAGTTGCACCCAGTTGCCGCAATCCACACGCATAGCGAGCGGCGCACCCTCCGCACGGAGGGTACACACGCTCAATGCGCACAGAAAGAAAATCAGCAAGCGTTTCATAGCGGATTACGGCATTGCCGTGATGCTGACAGAGCCTTGGGCAGAGTTGTCAGACTGAACAGTGATGGTGTACTGCACCTTGCGGAACGTAGCCACATAGGTGGCATTGCCGGTAACGGTAACCTCGCGGGTGGCACGGGTGTCGCCGTCGCTCCACTGAACGAACTCGTAGCAAGCGTCCGCCGTGGCGGTGATGGTAACCTGCTTACCATAGAGGTAGGTGCCGTCGCCCGTAGTAGTACCGTGCTCGCCCGAGGTGGTAAGGGTGTAGGAGTTGGTGGTGCCGTTGTATTGGGCGGTATAGGTTGCCTCGCCAGTTACGGTCGAGACGGTCTTGTCCCAGCCCGAGAATGTGTAGGTATGCTCGGCATCGGCAGGGCGGGTAGGCGTACCGCTGTAGGAAGGCAGGGTACCGTATTCCCACTCCTTGGCTTCGAGAACTGTGCCGTCCCAGTTGCGGAAGGTGATAGTGTACTTGTTGGAGGTTTGGTCGAACTGAGCGATGTAGGTGGCATCCGCCGTGGCGGTATATTCGACATTCGGACTCCAACCCGAGAAAGTGTAGGTATACTGCGCCGTAGCGGGTTTGGAAGGAGTTGTGCCCTTGTAACTGACGGCATCGCCGTGGTTGAGGGTTTCCTTCTGCAACTCGGTGCCGTCATAGTTCTGGAAGATGACCGTGTAGCGGTTGATAGCGAAGAACGCCGTATAGGCGGCATCTTCCGTCGGGCTGATGATACGCGGGTTGTCGGTGTTGAGGTCGTTCCAGCGCACGAAATGATAGCCCGTGGCGGGGGTGGCGGTTAGCGTGGCGGAGTTGCCGCAATCTACTACTAATTGGTCGGCTTGTGCTACGGCTGAGATACATAGTGCCATAGCCAGAATAGAAAAGAGTTTTTTCATTGTTGTATTTGCTTGTTATTGTTTACGTTTATTCGGGAGGTCTCCATGAAAGACCTGTTTTTGCTCCATTAATGTCCATTAAAGAGCCATTTAAAATATGGCCGGGTGTTTCTTTGTCTCCGTTAATTGCCGTTAATTTATCGTTAATTTATTCTGCGGAGACAGATACAGAACCATGCTCGGCATTATTTGCGGTAGCGGTGATAGTGTACTGCACCTTGGTGAACTCCGCCGTGTAGGTGGCATCGCCTGTTACGACGACAGAACGAGGGTTGTCGGTGTTGCCGTCTGACCATTGCTTGAACGTGCCGCAGGCATCCGAGGTGGCATACATTGTGAGATGCGCCCCCTCAATAAACTGTCGGGTGGTTGCCTCCGAACAAGAGCCGTTGCGAACGGTAATAGTATAAGTCGGCATGCCACCGCCTGTAGAGGACTGCTTGGTGAACAAAGCGCGATAGGTAGCATCAGCACTCACGGAGACAATACGCGGGTTGGAAGTGCTGCCGTCATCCCATCGGCTGAAGGTGTAGCCCGTCAGAGGAGTAGCCACCAAGGTAACGGTTTTGCCATCCTCAACTTCCAACATATAGGCATCTTCACAATCCTCGGCGTACAGGGTCAGTGTATGCCTGGATGCGGCAGGAGCGGGGGCAAAGACGGCAGCGATAGCGGTGTCGGATGTGATCTGCAATACATAAGGATTGGCTGTGGTGCCGTCGCTCCAACGCAAGAACCGGGAACCGGATTGGGGTTCCGCCACCAACGTCATGGGTGTACCATTCTGCACCTCCAGTTCCTGCTGCGCAGCACACTCCGATGTGCTGATGATGACATGGTGCGGGGCGGCAGACAGAGGTGTCAGCAGCAATGCCATACACAGGCAAAGCAGCCAACGCCGATATGCTGCGAGATACGACATACTACCCATGGTATCACTCCACCGTGATGGAACAATCTTGGTTGACATAGACGGTATAACTTGTACGTTCAAATTGTGCGGCATAAGTGGCTTCGCCCTCCACCTTGATAGTGCGCGGGTTGTCGGTAACGCCATCGCTCCAGCCTACAAATATGAAGTTGTCTTTCGGCATGGCAGTCAGTTGAATCTCTGCGCCCTTGGGGTAAGCACCTGTGCCGGTAATGGTTCCCTGTTCCTCGCGGCAGAGACCCTTGATCGTATAGAAATCAACGTCCTCCAACTGCCAACGCAATACGGGATAGCCGTCGTTAATATTCGTATAGTCGGGGTAAAAATAGTCACCATCCGTATTGAGTAAAGAAACAAAGGAAGGGGATTTCATTTGCTTCTTGGTTTTAGCAACAGCGTTATAAGGATTAGTTACCGGCATATCTGAATTATAATATATATCTACAGAAGTATTATCTGCCACATTTTCTATTTGTTCTGATAAAATACAATAGCAGTTAGTACATATTCCACCTAAACAATAACTATAGCCCCCACCAACGATAGTAATTCCTTTCGAATAACAATAAGAATTTGTACAATTTGAAAGCCCATATGTATATTCAGGTGCACGGTATCCACTTGCTGAAACATTCCAATTGGAACGTCCATATATATTTCCGATATTGTATGATTGTGTTATGCTTCCTTCGCCGAGGGCTAATCCTGCAACATAAACTCTGCTGACCCCCGAACCGCTGTTACCATTTGAACTACCATCAAAGTTAATATCCCCGTTATTATATGATTTGGTGATAGTCGCCATATTTGCATATCCCACCAATCCCGTAGCACAACCATTTTCTGCACTCCAATAGTTGTTATAACCAGGGCGTACAAATTTGACATCTCCAGCATTATGGCAGTCACTCATTTTAATATTTTGTGCCTTGGCAACTAGTCCCCCTAAACACACAGTATCTGTTATTATTTGGTGGTAACTATTATTATGCGTAATCATATAACCACTGGATTCTATAATTGCACTATTGCTGCAATTTTCCAATGTGATGCGACCTTGCTCTGCGACATTGACTAACCCTGCACCTCCTTGAGTAATTTTAGAAGTGGATTTGTTGTGGCAATTAACAAGAGTTACATTGCCATTCGCATTATTTATCATAGGATAGGTGGAAGTACCGGCAATAGTCAAATTTTTAATGGTTGCCGATTTGATATAACCAAATAGACAATATGCAACATTGATAATCTGTTTTTGTCCTCCATCATATATTCCTTCAAAATATCTTGAAGAACTACTACCTATTTGGCACGATTTATTATTAAGGTCGATATCGTCTGTTTGTAAAAAATAAACATTCTCATAAGTATTGCCTTCTTGGACTTGTTGTGATAAATATGCCAAATTAGCAGGTGTTTCTATCAAATAGGGATCCGATTCTGTGCCAGTTCCTTTTGTCCAAATTTCTTTGGAGGTGCCATCCCATACAACGGCGGCAAAGCCAAACGGGCAGTACAATAACAGCGATGCGCACATTAAAGTAAACAATCGTTTCATAGAAAGTCTTTTATTTTAGATGGTTATCGTGTATTGTTTGAATTTATACAAAGTAGATTGTGAGACACGGCACTTACCTCCCAAACGCAAAGCAATAGCATTTTTGAGCAATTCGACTTCTTCATTTGTTAGCCGTGGATCTAAACTGACTTCATAAATCATTTGCAATGGATCATCAATAGATAAGTCCATGTGGTCTGGACAACAGGCAACAGGTTTGTTGTTTTCATCAACATCAGCAAGCCATGCTATAAGACGATACTCTTTTTCGTGAGAAAAACTGTCACGTTTTAGAAACAGAGAATCCAGAAAACTATTCATCGGTGTTTTTAGTGACGCTATCCAATCGGATAAGTTCTTTTCCGACATATATTTCACTTGCTCTAACCGAAGATACAAGCCGTTGTCTACCTGCCGTTCTATCAATGAATTTAGTTTTTCCACAGATGTTTTGATTTGCACGCTTAGACGATCTGGAGAATATATCCGCCACAAAGCATCTGATTTACGAACGGTTGACCAACATTGCCCATAAATCCGTGAGGCTTGTGATAGTGTATCTACTTCTTGTCCTGTAGAATTTACAAAATGTTGTTTGAAGAGAAATAACTCATAAGGATCTTCCCATTGTGAGACTCGCGGGAGATACATTTTTTTGCTATCCAACATTTGCAAAAAACAACACAAAGGCATTATCCTATATAGATATGTTTCTTTGGAATTAGATGATTTGTTTGTAGTGTTATCCATAATTGATATGTTTTGTGGTTATAATATACTGAATTTACATTTTATATTAACAAAATACACTTCACTTTTTTGCATCAGGTACAAAGAAAGCGTAGACCTCGTGTTGCTTACTTACAACTCGAGGTCTTCGCATTACCTTAAACAGTCAAATAAACAACAGGAAACCTACGCTGATATGACGACACACCGCACCTGAACGGGCGCAGTATAGGTATGTCATACCCATAGGCATCTATTGCTACTTTGCTTCTGACTGTTTAATGAAAAGTTGCGAAGTTTTCGAGTTGTCAAACACAAAGCGTCAATAAACGCTATTCAATATGTCAAAATCCACCCTGAAACGAGGACATATCCCCTCCAGCGTAGATTCGGGTGCAAAGATACGGCAAATATCTTGATTGTGCAAATAATGGTTTTTTTTCTTAAATTAACGTGAGCAGGCAGGGCTAATGAGCCGGATAAGACCAATAGGGTGGGCATTGCGGACAATGGTGGCGCGTGCTGCGCACACAATGGTATTGTGCGCCACCATTGTCCGAATGGGGCGGCAAACACCTACTATCCTATAACTATCCTATAACGAATCACCTACTCTTAATAGTATAGGGCTAATAGGACAAATAAGACGAATTGGACGAATAAGACAATAGAAAGATAGAATAATAGAAGGATAGAAAGATAGAAAAATAGAAAGATAGAAGGATAGAAGGGATAGAAGGATAGAAGGGATAGAAGGATAGAAACAATAAAAGGCGACTGATTTGCATCAGTCGCCTTTTATTGAGATATTGTTTTTTAGGGGTTGCCTAAAACGAGTAACTATTTATTTTAGCCGTTGTCTTTTAGGCTTCGTCCTCGTCGGTGCCGTTGAGTGCATTGTCGGCAGCAGCGCGAGCGGCTTGGAGAGCCGCATATTCCTCGCGGTTGTGCACCACAATCTTGGCGAACTCGCGGAGACCCGTACCCGCAGGAATCAAGTTACCGCAGATAACGTTCTCTTTCATACCCTCGAGGTAATCCACCTTGCCTTGGACAGCCGCCTCGTTGAGCACCTTGGTGGTCTCCTGGAAGGAAGCGGCAGACATAAAGGACTTGGTACCGAGAGCCGCACGCGTGATACCTTGCAGGATCTGCTTAGCCGTAGCGCAAGTTGCCTCACGTGCCTCAACGAGTTTCTTGTCGCGGCGACGCAGACTGGAGTTCTCGTCGTGGAGACGGCGCGGGGTAACGATCTGACCGGCATGGAGCACTTCGCTGTCGCCTGCGTCGGTAACCACTTTTTTGCCCCAGATACGGTCGTTCTCGTCCATAAAGTCCATCTTGTCAACCATCTGTCCCTCAAGGAAGCGGGTATCACCGGCATCGAGGATCTCGACCTTGCGCATCATCTGGCGGACGATGATCTCGAAGTGCTTATCGTTGATCTCCACACCCTGCATACGATAGACAGACTGTGCTTCGTTGACGATATAGTCCTGCACGGCGGTAGGACCCTGGATAGCAAGGATGTCGTCGGGGGTGATAGCACCATCGGAGAGAGGTACACCAGCACGCACATAGTCGCCCTCCTGTACCAGGATCTGCTTGGACAGCGGCACGAGGTATGCTTTCTGCTCACCGAGTTTGGAAGTAACGAAGAGTTCGCGGTTACCACGTTTGATCTTACCAAAGGAAACCTCGCCATCGATCTCCGCCACGATAGCCGGGTTGGACGGGTTACGTGCCTCGAAGAGTTCGGTAACACGGGGAAGACCACCGGTGATATCGCCTGCGGAACCCATGACACGCGCCATAGTGAACAACAGGTCGCCCGCTTTCACTTCTGCGCCGTCAGCATGAACGAGACTTGCCTTGACAGGCAGGTTGTAGGTACGAAGCACATTGCCAGCCGCATCAAGGATATGTGCGGAAGGCATCTTGGTCTTGTCCTTGGTATCGGTAATGGACACCTCTTTCTTACCCGTCTGCTCATCGACTTCGGTCTGAGCGGTTACGCCCTCGATAACATCTTCGTACTGGATGCGACCGTCCTGCTCGATAACGAGAGAAGCCTTGTAGGGGTCCCACTCGCAGATGACGGTACCCTTGTCGTATTTCTGACCGGGGGTAACGAACAACTTGGAAGCGTACGGGATATTGAAGGTAGTGAGTACCACACCCGTTTTCTCGTCTTTGAGGTGCATCTCGTTGAGACGGCTGACCACGATGACATCCCCCGCTTCGGTAGTGATGGTACGGAGGTCTTCGATCTCGATGACACCCTCACGCGGGATAGCGTAGGTATTCTGGGTAGCGGCATTGCCTGCGACACCACCGGAGTGGAAGGTACGCAGGGTCAACTGAGTACCCGGTTCACCGATAGCCTGTGCTGCGATGACGCCGACCGCCTCACCTTTCTGCACCATCTTACGCGAAGCCAGGTTACGACCATAGCACTTAGCGCAGACACCATGTTTGGACTCGCAGGTAAGTACGGAACGGATCTCGACCTCCTCGATACCGGCAGCCTCGATAGCCTCGCAAGCCGCCTCACGGATCTCCTCGCCTGCGGCAACGATAAGGTTGCCATCCAGGTCGTGGATATCGTGGACGCTGACACGACCAAGGATACGCTGGGTAAGGGTAGCGACAACGACGTCGTTCTGCTTGATAGCGCGAGCGGTAAGACCACGGAGCGTACCACAGTCCTCCTCGTTGATGATGACATCGTGCGAAACATCGACCAGACGACGGGTCAGATAACCGGCATCGGCAGTCTTCAGTGCGGTATCGGCAAGACCCTTACGCGCACCGTGGGTAGAGATAAAGTACTCCAACACGGACATACCCTCCTTAAAGTTAGCGAGGACAGGGTTCTCGATAGTCTGACGAGAGTCGGTAGAACCCGCTTTCTGCGGTTTTGCCATAAGTCCGCGGACACCCGCCAACTGCTTAATCTGCTGTTTGTTACCACGGGCACCCGAGTCCATCATCATATATACGGAGTTGAAGCCTTGGTCAGCCTCCTGCATGTGCTTCATCAGAATGTCGGTAACCTCGGTATCGACTTTGTTCCATGCAGCGATGACGTTGTTGTAACGCTCGTCGTCGCCCATCTCACCGAAGTTGTACATCTCGGTGATGTTCTCTACCTCCTGCTGACCGCGGGCGATGATACCAGCTTTCTCCTCCGGAATAAGGATATCGTTGAGGTTGAAAGACAGACCGCCACGGAAAGCCTTGTAGTAGCCGAGGTTCTTGATGTCGTCAAGGAACTGAGCCGTACGTGCCACACCGCAGGTCTTGATGACCTTGGAGATAATAGACTTGACGGCACCTTTCTTCATCACCACGTTTTGAAAACCGACAGCAGCAGGAACGTACTGATTAACCATAACACGTCCCGGAGTGGTCTCGATAATATGGTTGACATACTCGCCATCGATGATGTCGTTGATACGCACTTTGACTTTGGCATGGATATCCACCCGCCCCTCGTTGAGGGCAACGGTGCACTCCTCGGGCGAATAGAAGGTAAGTCCCTCTCCCTTGACGCCGGAACGCTCTTTGGTGATATAGTACAGACCGAGAATCATATCCTGCGAAGGCACGGTAATAGGGTTACCATTAGCCGGGTCGAGGATATTGTGCGAGCCGAGCATAAGGAGTTGCGCCTCGAGGATTGCCTCGTTGGAGAGAGGCAAGTGGACAGCCATCTGGTCGCCATCGAAGTCGGCGTTGAAACCGGCACAAGCAAGCGGGTGCAACTGGATAGCCTTACCCTCGATCATCCTAGGCTGGAAAGCCAATATACCATGACGGTGCAAGGTCGGCGCACGGTTGAGCAGAACGGGGTGTCCCTCCATAACATGCTCCAGAATCTCGTAGATAACCGGTTCGCGACGATCGATGATCTTCTTCGCCGACTTAACGGTTTTGACGATACCACGCTCAATGAGTTTACGAATGATAAACGGTTTGTAGAGTTCGGCAGCCATCTCTTTAGGCAGACCGCACTCGTGCATATTCAGTTCAGGGCCAACGACGATAACCGAGCGGGCAGAATAGTCCACACGTTTACCGAGCAGGTTCTGACGGAAACGACCTTGTTTACCCTTGAGCGAGTCGGAAAGCGACTTCAGAGGACGATTGGCCTCCGACTTGATAGCCGTGGTCTTACGGGAGTTGTCAAAGAGCGAGTCGACAGCCTCTTGGAGCATACGTTTTTCATTGCGGAGGATGACATCCGGAGCCTTGATCTCGATGAGACGTTTGAGTCGGTTGTTACGAATGATAACACGACGATAGAGGTCGTTGAGGTCAGAGGTAGCGAAACGACCGCCATCCAGCGGTACGAGCGGACGCAACTCAGGGGGTGTAACAGGGATAACCTGCAGGATCATCCACTCCGGACGGTTCTTGCCCTTGGAAGCACGGAACGATTCCACAACTTGCAGACGCTTCAGAGCCTCCTGTTTACGCTGAACAGAGGTAGAAGTGCTTGCCTGGTCGCGGAGTTGGTAACTCAGCGTATCAAGGTCGATATTACAAAGCAGATCATAGATAGCGTCAGCACCCATCTTGGCGATGAACTTATCGGGATCGCTGTCATCCAACGTATCATTGTTCTCGGGCAGAATATCAAGAATCTGTGCGTATTGCTCTTCGTCAAGAAGCATACGATCCTCGATAGGCAGACGGTTTTTGTCGTCTTTGTTCTTCTCGCCGATCTCCTGACCTGCCAAAGCACCCGCTTTGACAACGATATACTTCTCGTAGTAGATGATAGAATCCAATTTCTTGGTAGGGATACCCAACAACGCCGCCATCTTGCTCGGCAGCGAACGGAGATACCAGATATGAGCCACAGGCACAACCAGTTTGATATGTCCCATACGCTCACGACGCACTTTCTTCTCGGTAACCTCGACACCGCAACGCTCGCAGACGATACCCTTGTAACGGATACGTTTATACTTACCGCAATGGCACTCATAGTCCTTGGTAGGACCGAAGATGCGCTCGCAGAACAGACCGTCGCGCTCCGGTTTGTAGGTACGGTAGTTGATGGTTTCGGGTTTGAGTACCTCGCCGCTGGAGAGTTGCATAATCTCGTCGGGCGAAGCCAAACCGATTGAAATCTTGGTAAAACCGTTTTTCTTATTATCTTGTTTAAAAGCCATAATCGTGATAAATTATTCCATTGTGATTGAAAGTGCCAAACCTTGCAACTCGTGCAGGAGGACATTGAGCGACTCAGGCAGCCCCGGTGTCGGGAACGGCTCACCCTTGACGATTGCCTCATAGGTACGTGCACGCCCGGTAACGTCATCAGACTTAACGGTAAGGATTTCCTGAAGGGTATGAGCAGCACCGTGTGCCTCCAATGCCCAAACCTCCATCTCACCGAAACGCTGACCACCGAACTGTGCTTTACCGCCAAGAGGCTGCTGCGTGATAAGGCTGTACGGACCGATGGAACGTGCGTGCATCTTGTCGTCAACCATGTGCCCTAACTTCATAAAGTAGGTAACACCGACGGTAGCCATCTGGTCGAATGGTTCACCGGTTTCACCATCATAGAGTTGGGTCTTACCGGCACGCGGCAGACCTGCTTTGTCCGTCCACTCATCAAGTTGCTCCAACGAGCAACCGTCGAAGATAGGTGTAGAGAACTTAACGCCCAGTTCCTGACCTGCCCAACCGAGGACAGCCTCGAAGATCTGACCGATATTCATACGCGAAGGCACACCCATCGGGTTGAGGACAATATCCACCGGCGTTCCGTCTGCGAGGAACGGCATATCCTCCATACGAACAATCTTGCTGACGATACCTTTGTTACCATGGCGACCTGCCATCTTATCACCGACACGAATCTTACGGCTCTTGGCAATATAAACCTTTGCCATTTGAATGATACCATTGGGCAGTTCGTCGCCGATAGTCAGATTGAACTTGCGACGCTTGAGGTCGGCATCCATCTCCTTATACTTGGCGATATAGTTCATAATACACTGTGCCGCCAAAGCGTTCTTATGCTCATCGGAAGTCCATCCTTCGAGCATAACCGACTGGAAGTCAAGCATACCGAGACGCTCTTTGGTAAAACGCTGCCCCTTGGAGATGAGTTCGGTACCGACCGTATCTTTGACGGAGATGGCCGTCTTATTCTCCAGAATTTTTACAAGTTTGCTGATGAGCAACTCGCGCAGAGCCTCTGCTTTCTCATTAAATTCGGCATCCATCTTAGCAATCGCCTCCTTGTCCTCCATCTTTGCCTTGCGGTCTTTGATGGCACGGGTATAGAGTTTTTTGCCTACGATGACACCCTCCAACGAAGGACTTGCCTTAAGCGAAGCATCCTTGACATCACCGGCCTTGTCACCGAAGATAGCCTTCAGAAGTTTCTCCTCGGGAGACGGGTCGGTTTCGCCTTTCGGCGTAATCTTACCGACGATGATGTCTCCCGGTTGGATATGGGCACCGATACGAATGATACCATTCTCATCCAAATCCTTGGTAGCGTCCTCACTGACATTGGGGATGTCGGCTGTGAATTCCTCCATACCACGCTTGGTCTCGCGTACTTCGAGGAGTTGTTCAACCACGTGAACAGAGGTGTACATATCCTCACGAACGATACGCTCGCTGAGCACGATAGCATCCTCGTAGTTGTAACCCTTCCATGGAATGTAAGCCACCTTGAGGTTCTTACCGAGTGCCAACTCGCCGCCTTGGGTAGCATATCCTTCGGTAAGGATCTGCCCTTTCTCTACGCGGTCGCCCTTGCGGACAATCGGGTGAAGGTCAATAGTGGTATTCTGGTTGGTTTTCTCAAACTTCGGCAGTTTATACTCTTTCTCGGCAGGATCAAACGAAATAAATTCCTCATCCTCGGTGCGGTCATATTGAATACGAATGACATCGGCATCTACGTAGGTAACCAGACCTGCGCCCTCTGCCTCCACCTGTGTACGACTATCTTTGACCAGTTGCTCCTCGATACCAGTACCGACAATAGGTGCTTCATTAGTAATCAAAGGTACAGCCTGACGCATCATGTTCGATCCCATCAACGCACGGTGGGCGTCGTCATGCTCCAAGAACGGAATGAGGGCAGCAGCCACAGAAGCAATCTGACAAGGTGCCACGTCCATCAAGTCCACTTTATCCGGTTCTACGACAGGGAAATCGGCACCGAGACGCGATTTAACCTTGTTGCGGACAAACTTACCATTCTCATCCAACGGGGCGTTACCCTGCGCAACGATTTTTTCTTCCTCGTCTTCTGCACTGAAATACTGAATATGGCTGTTATCCAAATCAACCACGCCGTTCTCTGCCTTACGATACGGGGTCTCAATGAAACCGAGATCGTTGATCTTGGCATAGATACAGAGTGAGGAGATAAGACCGATGTTCGGTCCCTCAGGGGTCTCGATAGGACAGAGACGACCATAGTGGGTGTAGTGAACATCTCGCACCTCGAAACCGGCACGATCACGGCTCAAACCACCGGGACCGAGGGCAGACATACGACGCTTGTGGGTAATCTCGGCAAGCGGGTTCTGCTGATCCATAAACTGGCTCAATGCATTGGTACCAAAATAGGAATTGATAATCGAAGAAATCGATTTTGCATTGATAAGGTCAGTCGGAGTGAATACCTCATTATCGCGCACATTCATACGCTCACGCACGGTGCGCGCCATACGTGCCAGACCGACGCCAAACTGGTTGTAGAGTTGTTCACCAACTGTACGAACACGACGATTCGAGAGGTGGTCGATGTCGTCCACCTCGGCATTGGAGTTGATCAGTTCAACCAGATATTTGATAATCTCGATGATGTCCTCTTTGGTAAGCACACGAACATCATCAGGGATAGACATATTCAACTTGCGGTTGATACGATAACGACCAACCTCGCCAAGATCATAACGCTTCTGCGAGAAGAACAAGTTCTGAATCATCTCGCGAGCCGTAGCATCATCGGCAGGTTCTGCATTACGCAACTGACGATAGATGTAAAGAACAGCCTCTTTCTCGGTCTTGGCAGGGTCTTTCTGCAAAGTATTAAAGATAATAGAGTAGTCGCTCTCACGGTTCTCGTTCTTATGGAGAAGCACCGATTTGCTCCCCGACTCCATAATGATATCAATGACATCAGGAGTAAGTTCCGTCTCACGCTCAACGACAATCTCATTACGCTCGATAGACGAAACCTCGCCCGTATCCTCATCTACGAAATCCTCCAAGGTAGGTTTCATCACATAACCGGCAAGACGACGCCCGATGCAAGCCTCGAGGGCAGCACGATTGCATTTTACTTCTTCTGCCAGATCGAAGCAACTGAGAATGTCTTTGTCGGACTCAAAACCGATAGCGCGAAGCAGAGTGGTGACGGGTAATTTTTTCTTACGGTCGATGTAAGCATACATTACCTTGTTGATGTCAGTAGCGAACTCAATCCATGAACCACGGAACGGGATGATACGTGCGGAATAAAGTTTTGTGCCATTAGAGTGCATGGATGTGCCGAAGAACACGCCCGGCGAACGGTGCAACTGACTAACGACGACACGCTCGGCACCATTGATGACGAACGTACCTTTGGGAGTCATATAGGGGATAGTACCCAGATAAACATCCGAAACCACAGTATCGAAATCCTCATGATCGGGATCCTCACAACTCAAGCGGAGTTTTGCCTTAAGGGGTACACAATAGGTCAAGCCACGCTTGATGCACTCCTCAATAGAGTAACGGGGAGGATCAATGCTATAATCCAAGAATGCAAGCGTAAAGGAGTTTCGGGTATCCTGAATAGGGAAATTCTCCTGGAACACCTTGTACAAGCCTTCGTTACGACGTTGTTCCGGAGTGGAATCCATTTGGAAGAAGTCGTGGAAAGACTTTAACTGAATCTCCAAGAAGTCAGGAAAGGGCATCTGCTTTTGCACACGCGAAAAGTTGACCCTTGGTTGTTTTGTAGTTGTAGCCATTAATTTTAGGATGGTTAGTTGTTAGAGCAGGGAATAAACTGCTGGTAATGAATTATTTAGAACTAAATAGATGGTTTTGTGATTTATATTTATTTTACTAAAACCGCGCAATAATTACCAGATATTCAGTTATTTTCACAATCTACTATATTTAGAGAAAAAGGTTTAGACCCCTTTTCAGGGTCTAAACCTATTGCCACGGAGTGGTGGTTTATTACTTGAGTTCTACCTCAGCACCTACCTCTTCGAGAGCCTTCTTGAGAGCCTCTGCGCTTGCTTTGTCAAGACCTTCCTTAACGGTAGCAGGAGCAGCGTCTACAATGTCTTTAGCCTCTTTAAGACCAAGACCGGTTTGCTCTTTTACGGTCTTAACCACCTGAAGTTTCTGAGCACCTGCGCTCTTCAGTACTACGTCGAACGAAGTTTTCTCCTCAGCGGCTGCCTCAGCGCCACCTGCTGCGGGAGCAGCAACTGCAACTGCAGCGGCTGCAGGTTCGATACCATACTCGTCTTTGAGGATTTGAGCGAGTTCGTTTACTTCTTTAACCGTGAGGTTAACCAATTGTTCAGCAAAAGCTTTAAGATCTGCCATTGTCGTATTATTTTTAGAAATTATTTTTTAAGTTAAATTGTTTGTTGTTTTTGCCGATTACTCAGCGCGTTCTCCCAAAGTTGTAAGGACTCCGTGGAGTGTATTTGCACCGCTCTGGAGAGCAGAGATAACGTTCTTAGCAGGCGATTGCAAGAGTGCAACGAGGTCGCCGATAAGTTCGTTCTTCGATTTGATTGCAGAGAGGAACTCCAAGTTCTGCGCACCAACATAGACGCTTTCCTCAACGAAAGCCGCCTTGAGTTGCGGTTTAGCCTCACCGGTTTTGTCGCCTTTGGTAAACTCTTTAATAAGTTTAGCCGGTGCGTTGCCCGTGTTGCAGAGCATCAGAGCGGTATTGCCTTTGAGCGATTCGAAGATCTGGGCGTCGATGCCCTTTGCTTCGAGTGCTTTGTGGAGCAATGTATTCTTTGCAACGATCAGTTTGATATCGTTTTTGAAGCATGCACGACGGAGGTCGCTGGTTTTCTGAGCATTCAATCCTTCGATATTGGTGATATAGAAGTGTTGATACTCACCCAGTTGCTCTTGGAGTGCAGCGATAATCGCATTTTTATCTTCCTTTTTCATTGTCTCAGTGTGTTAGTTGTGATTAACCGATTGATTTGGGATCAATCTTGATACCCTGACTCATTGTGCTGGAAAGATAAATGCTCTTGATGTAATCACCTTTGGATACTGCGGGTTTGAGTTTGATGATAGTCTCGATAAACTCGTTTGCGTTTTGCGCAATTGCCTCAGCAGAGAAGGATACCTTACCAATCGAAGTGTGTACAATACCGAATTTGTCCACTTTGAAATCAATCTTACCTTGTTTAACCTCCTTAACAGCCTTAGCGACATCCATAGTTACCGTACCGCTTTTGGGGTTAGGCATAAGACCACGAGGACCAAGGACACGACCGAGCGCACCAATCTTACCCATGATTTGCGGCATAGTAATGATTACATCGACATCCGTCCATCCGGCTTTAATTTTGTCGATATACTCATCCAAACCAACATAGTCGGCACCTGCTTCTTTAGCAGCGGCTTCCTGGTCAGGAGTACAGAGTGCAAGAACCCGAACCGTTTTGCCCGTTCCGTTAGGGAGAGAAACCACGCCACGAACCATTTGGTTGGCTTTACGCGGGTCAACGCCCAAACGAACATCGATATCTACGCTTGCATCGAACTTAGTGGTAGTGATCTCTTTTACGAGAGCCGCTGCCTCAGCCACGGTGTAGAGCTTACCTGCTTCAATCTTCTCAGCAGCAAGCTTTTGATTTTTTGTCAATTTTGCCATAATAGTGATTGAAGTTTAATTATTTAACGGTAATACCCATACTACGAGCAGTTCCTTTTACCATAGACTCAGCGCTCTCAACGGTAAAGCAGTTGAGGTCAACCATCTTATCGGCAGCGATTTGACGGCATTGCTCTTCTGTGATAGAAGCCACTTTGTTACGGTTAGGTTGAGCCGAACCGCTTTTGATTTTAGCAGCCTCGAGGAGTTGAATAGCAACCGGAGGAGTCTTAACGATAAACTCGAACGACTTGTCGGTGTAAACAGTAATGATTACAGGCAATACTTTACCTGCTTTGTCCTGAGTTCTGGCATTGAATTGTTTACAGAACTCCATGATGTTCACGCCCTTGGAACCGAGTGCCGGTCCAACCGGAGGTGCAGGATTGGCAGCGCCACCCTTGATTTGGAGTTTGATAAAACCAGCAATTTCTTTAGCCATAATTGTTTAGTTTTACGTTGTTAATAGTTTTTGGCCTAATAGCGGACACACGGAGTATCCTCGGCCGGTTTGATTAAAATGAAACTATCGAGTAGTAACTAACGACTCGTAACAGGAAGTCTCCTACTCTTTTTCCACTTGGTTGAAACCGAGTTCCAGAGGGGTCTGGCGGTCAAAAATAGTAACAACCACTTTGAGTTTGTGTTTGTCTTGTGCTACCTCTTGAATGACACCGTTGAAACCGTTGAACGGTCCGTCGATGACTTTCACTTTTTCGCCCACGAGATAGGTTTCCTCGAGTTGCAATTCCTCTTCCGCCTCGGTAACGTTACCCACAATACGATTGATTTCGGACTGAGGAACGGGAGCAGGTTTAACGGACGAACCGTCGTTGCTCATAAAGCCGAGTACGTTGGGGATATTGCGCAAGAGGGGGTAACTCTCGTCGCAAAGGTAGCACTCTACCAGCACATAGCCAGGCAATAGATTACGCTCCTTGATGGTGCGTTTTCCACCGCGCAGAGCCACTACTTTCTCGGTAGGAATCAAGACTTGAGACACATACTCTTTGAACAGCGAAGAGGTAACCAAGGCACTCTCGATATACTCCTTTACCTTGTTTTCCTTACCGCTGATTGCGCGGAGCACATACCATTTGAATTTGCTGTCAGCCATAGTCTAATTTACGATTTGCAATTTCACAATGTACAACTTGAATTAGAACAGGCCGTAAACAAATGTCATAATAGACTCAAAGCACCAGTCCATAAGCCATACGATGAGTGCCAAAATAATGGAAGCGATCAGCACGACCACCGCACTTTGTGCCAACTCCTTGCGGGTAGGCCAACTCACTTTGTGAACCAGTTCGTTGTACGATTCCTTGATATTTTCTACAAGTTTCATATAAGTGGTTTCTTTTTTCGATATTATCTATCTTTCACGGCAACAATCCGACTCC
This sequence comes from uncultured Bacteroidales bacterium, assembly GCA_934728255.1. GTDB lineage: Bacteria > Bacteroidota > Bacteroidia > Bacteroidales > Paludibacteraceae > Colicola. The sequence continues at coordinate 99,692 of CAKVEC010000003.1, read as the reverse complement.
AACGAACAGCCGAAGTCAGATTGGAAGCCTATGTAAAGTTTGTAACAGCACGGAAGGCAGGAATCGAACCCACATTAACGGTTTTGGAGACCGCTCTCCTACCATTGGAGGACTTCCGTTTCGTCGGAATGCGCTTGCGACATTGAAATTCGTTGCACGAATTTAGGTCGCCGCGATTCCTCCTCTCAAAATTACCAATTTTCGCTACACTCCGATTGCTAATTTTGTTTTTTCCGACTTGCGTCGGAGTATCTCTCTCCGTTGAGCAGCGAGGCTTACGCCTCACCGCTCTTTCGAGAGATATTAGGGATTGATATTAGTCAATCAGTTTGGTAATTTGTCCCGAACCTACGGTACGACCACCCTCACGGATAGCGAAACGCAGACCCTCAGAGCAAGCAACCGGGTAGATCAACTTAACTTGGATCTCGAGGTTATCGCCCGGCATTACCATTTCAGTTCCTTCGGGGAGAGTAATCTCACCGGTAACGTCCATAGTACGGATGTAGAACTGAGGACGATAGTGGTTGTGGAACGGAGTGTGGCGGCCACCCTCTTCTTTTTTCAGGATATAAACCGAAGCCTTGAACTCGCTGTAAGGTTTAACAACACCCGGGTGAGTGAGCACCATACCACGACGAACCTCGTCTTTGTCAATACCACGGAGGAGCAGACCAACGTTATCACCTGCTTCACCTTCGTCAAGAAGTTTACGGAACATCTCAACACCGGTAACGACAGATTTCTTACCCTCTGCGCCGAGACCGATCAACTGAACCTCGTCACCTACTTTAACGACACCAGTCTCGATACGACCGGTAGCAACAGTACCACGACCGGTAATAGAGAAGACATCCTCAACAGGCATAAGGAACGGTTTGTCGATAGCACGAACAGGAAGTTGAATCCAGTTATCAACAGCATCCATCAACTCAAGCACTTTTGCCACCCATTTCGGATCACCGTTCAATGCACCAAGTGCAGAACCGCGGATGATAGGAGTATTGTCGCCATCGAAATCGTAGAACGAAAGAAGTTCACGCATTTCCATCTCAACGAGGTCGAGCATTTCAGGATCGTCAACCATATCGCACTTGTTCATGAACACAACCAAGCGAGGAACGTTCACCTGACGAGCGAGCAGGATGTGCTCACGGGTCTGAGGCATAGGACCATCGGTTGCAGCAACTACGATGATTGCACCATCCATCTGAGCAGCACCGGTAACCATGTTCTTTACATAGTCAGCGTGCCCCGGGCAGTCTACGTGAGCGTAGTGGCGGTTAGCAGTCTCGTACTCGATGTGTGCGGTGTTGATAGTAATACCACGCTCTTTCTCTTCAGGTGCGTTATCAATCTGGTCGAAAGATTTAACATCCTCAGAACCGAAGCCAGCCTCGTGAAGAACCTTGGAGATAGCAGCGGTAAGAGTAGTTTTTCCGTGGTCAACGTGACCGATAGTACCGATGTTAACGTGCGGTTTCGAGCGGTCAAATTTCTCTTTTGCCATAGTAGTAAATTAATTTATTAACGTTAATAATAAGTTATTATCAAATCGTTTGTTTTAGCACAAAGAAAAGAAGGCATAATCCTTCTATTCTTTACGCGAGCAAACTTGCGTTTGCAATGGAGCTGATGGCGGGAGTTGAACCCGCGACCTCATCCTTACCAAGGATGCGCTCTACCACTGAGCTACATTAGCAACAAAAATCTTTTGGAGCGGAAAACGGGACTCAAACCCGCGACCCCCAGCTTGGAAGGCTAGTGCTCTATCGACTGAGCTATTTCCGCGAAATCCGAAACGAGGTTTCGTTTCCGCGCGAGGTCTTGTGTCTGCGTCGAACTGCGAAAGCCCCGAAAGACTCGTGCAAGATTTCCGCAACGCAATTCTTCGCACTTATTAAGGTTGTGGGTGCGGATGGATTCGAACCACCGAAGCTGAAAAGCAGCAGATTTACAGTCTGCCCCATTTGGCCACTCTGGAACACACCCGATTTGATAACTTGTAAATTTGATAATTTTACAATCAGCAAATTACAACTTTATCCTGTCAATACATCTTTTCAAAGAACCTGAGCCTCTAGTCGGACTCGAACCAACGACCGCTGGATTACAAATCTAGTGCTCTACCAACTGAGCTATAGAGGCGTTTTGCTTTCCAACTTACGCTGTATTTCTGCGTTACGGAATTACTACTTTATCAGTTTCAAACCCTGTTCGGCGGAAAAGCGGTGCAAAGGTACTGCTTTTTTTGGATATAGCAAAATAATTGCGCAAAAAAAATGCAAAAAACGCATTTTTATCTCTCTACGCGCGCGTATGTGAACAATAAAGAAAATAACAGATGTATATTCCATTTGCATTGCCTTTATGATATGGGCAAAGATCCGAACAAAATACAAAGCAGGCTTGCCAAGCCCGCAACAGGGACGCCAATAGTACAATGCATAATGGTTGCATAAAAGATGCATAAATATACACCCAACCTCCTCGGAAGCACAAATTCTTTCTACGTCCTTTCTACGTCTTTTCTACGTCTTTTCTACGTAATCGTTATACAGCAGTACAAGAATGCATAAACTGAATATTTTTATTCTACTTTGCAAAGTACACTTTACAAAACAGAGATTTATGCACATAAAATAATACTTTGTATTGCATAGTTCTAAAATTTGCAGTACTTTTGCATCGTAAAACAAAAAGTATAACCCTAAAAAAACACAAACGTATGAAAAAAATGATGATTGTTTTGGCAAGTGTATTGCTGAGTTTGAACGCTTGTGCAGACCGTGCGCAAGTAGGTTCGTTTACCAATCTGCCCCAACCGGCACAAACCTTTGTAGAGACTTATTTTGCGAAAGCCGACATTGCAGTGATACTATATGAGCGGGAGGGTTTGCATAACGAATACGAGGTACGCCTGAATGACGGAACCTATATCGAGTTTGACTATCAGGGGAATTTGGAGAAAGTGGACTGCAAGACCAAGGCGGTGCCGAACGGTATAGTACCGACAGCGATTGTACAGTACGTAGAGGCTCATCACCCGACGATGTTTATCGTAGAATACAGCATTGACCGCCGCAGACAGAGTGTGGAACTCAATACAGGTATGGAGATTGAGTTTGACAAAGCAGGTAAATTCCTGCACTATGATTGGTAAAGTTATCCAACAGACATCGTAAAATATGTTTTTTGAACGAACGGCTACGCCGTATTATCAGTAATTAACCATAAAATTGCATCACAGAAAAGCATATCGAAGTATATCAAATTGACATTAACATAAAAACTGACGAATATGAATGACAAGAAACTGACCCGCTCCAACAATAAGATGCTGGGCGGAGTATGTGCCGGACTGGCAGAGTATTTTGGCATTGATGCCACCCTCGTACGTGTGATCTATGCGGTGTTGAGTTGTTTCTGCGCAGGCTTCCCGGGAATCATTCTCTACATTATCCTGCTGATTGTTATGCCCCAAGCGGAATGGTAAGACTATGGTAGAGAATATCAAAAGCCAGATGCGCAAGGGAATACTGGAATACTGTATCCTGACGATCATCAGCCGCCGCGAGGCATACGCTTCCGACATTCTTGATGTGCTGAAAGCGGCAGACCTGATTGTAGTGGAGGGTACGCTCTATCCGCTCCTGACGCGTATGAAGAACAACGGACTGCTTGCTTACCACTGGGAGGAGTCCACCGGCGGGCCACCGCGCAAGTACTACCAGTTGACCGACGAGGGGCGCAGCCTGTTGGAAGAACTGAGCCGCGAATGGCAGGCTATCAGCCAGTCTATCAGCACGATAACAACAGAAAGTATAGAACCTATAAACGAAACACAACAATGAAAGAGACACGAACCATCAACCTGAACGGTATGATTTTTCATATCGACAACGATGCTTATATCACCCTTTCGGGCTACTTGCAGGACATCGAGTTGCGCCTGCCGACGGACGAGAAGAAGGATGTTATGACAGACATAGAAGCGCGTATTGCCGAACTGCTGCAATCGGCACTTTTTGCCAAAAACCAGCAGGTGGTGAATATGGATATGGTAAAGTCGGTACAGCAGCGTATCGGTGCGCCGTCTGACTTCGGCGAGAACAAACGTCCGAAAGTGAAACACCAGAGCAACAACCAAGGTTGCGGGCGTGCATTCGGCATCGCGCTAACTATCTTTTTGATTATCTGCGCATTGCCTATGCTGTTTATATTCGGTATGGTGGTCTTTGCCTTGCTAATGGGCTTGTTCGGCGCAAGCGTAGGTATCGCTTCCGCCATTCCGATGGTGGGTTTCGACCTCTTCGGCAGCGGGTGGCTCACGGGTTTGGCTGTGGTATGCCTGCTACTGGCTGTCGGTCTGCCTATTGCGATGATTATCACCCCGATAGTAACGTATATGCGTACCCGCCGCGGACCGAAGGCACGGTTCTGGTGGATAACGGTTATTCTGTGGGTGCTGTCGCTTGCAGGATTGGGCGTGCTGGCTTCACAGGCGGTAAGCAACCAAGGCGGAATTGTCTCTTTTGTACAGACTATGCAGGCGTTGGACGACGATGATATGGACTTTGACGATGATGCCGTTATGCAGGCGGAGCAACGCACCGTGGAACCATTCTCGGCGATTAGTATCAAAGGTTGTGCGGCGGTGCGTCTGCAACAATCGGCAACTCACCAACTCTCTTTGCGGAGTAATGCGCCTGCCGATGTCTCGACCGAGGTGCGTGACGGAGTACTATATGTAGAGGTAAGCAACAACCGCTACACCAAAGCCAAAATGGATATTGCAGCCCCGACGCTGACCGCCATCTATACGGCGGGTGCTTGCAAGATTGACTGCGCCAGTCCGTTTGCTACCGACAGCCTTTTGCTTGACCTTTCGGGGGCAGCACAAGCCGACCTAAATCTGCAGGTAAAGTTGCTCACGGTGGATAGCAAAGGCGCGAGCGAACTGGATTTGTCGGGCAGCGCAGAGCGGGCAGATATTCGCTTGAGCGGTGCAGGCAAGATTGATGCAGAGGACTTTGTAGTGCAGGACATGCACATCAATTGTGCGGGTGCCAGCAAGGCCGAACTGAACGTGCAGCGCAACCTCTGGGCGCAGGCCGCAGGGGCGAGCAAGATCACCTACGAGGGTAATCCCGCAGTCAAACAGAGTATGGCAGTAGGCGGCAGCGTGATCAAGAGGGAGTAAAGTCATCAAGGACTTTAAGGACAATAAGGACGGTAAGGTCTTTAAGGACACATACTAATCAAAACAACATACAATTATGAAGAACAGACTTTTGATTTTGGTTGCCCTGTTGGCAATGGTGTTGCCGCTCGTGGCAGGCAACAAGAAAAACTACCCGCAAGAGACGCGCGACCTGCCGACATTCAATAGTATGCGTGTGTCGTGTGCAGTGGAAGTAGATCTGCATATCGGCAAGACACAATCGGTAGTGGTGGAAAGCGATGTGCTACCCTATGTAAAAACCGATGTGCGAGGAAACACGCTGATTGTCCGCGTGGACACCAAGAAACGCTACGACAAAGCCAAACTGCACATCACCATTCCCGAACTGCAAGCGTTGGAACTGAGCGGGGCAAGCGAATTGAAGTGCAAAGATATGAATGTAACCGACGTATGTACGATTGATGTATCTGGAGCATCCGATGTGGATATGCGCCTGAAAGCGAAAGAAGTGAAAGTAACGGCAAGCGGTGCATCCGAGGTGGATTTGCGCTTGGAAGCAAAAGAACTGAAAATGAGGGCAAACGGTGCTTCCGAGGTGGATTTGAAGGGTTCTGCCGACACCGCCTTTTTCGACATGAGCGGTTCCTCGGACGCAGATGCAGACGATTTGGTCGTCCAATCTGCTGAAGCGGAACTATCTGGTGCAAGCGACTTGTCGGTGTATGCACAGCAGAGTCTGACGGTGAAGGCATCAGGGGCATCCGACATTAAATACAAAGGCAGCCCCATACTGAAAACAAGAATCTCGGGTGCCTCACGAGTGGTGAATAAATAGCCTTTGCACCGAGGTTGCAGAAAGAGAGTGTTTAATAAGTCTAAGAGACATCGAAAAACAAACAAGTCTTCCGACTTGACCGCGGACGAGGCGTCCGCGTCCCCGACCATACTGTATAATTTTACGGGAAAGAGGCTGCCTACACTTGATAGACAGCCTCTTTTATTTCTCTAACGCGCAACGCCCTCTGACAGGTTGTGCAGGGCGTGCGGGGCATTGTCGGTCAGTTGGTGCAAGGTGTCGCAGTGCGCCATCTCGGGACATTCGCCGCAATGGGCGACGCCACGCTGCAAGGCACATTGGCGGATAGGACAGAGGTGGTCGCAATACGGGGTCTTGACACCGTCCACACGGCAACCCATACAGTTGATGTCTTCGGGGCGTATATTTGTGTGGTTGAGTGCGCTCCAGTCGCGTGCTACGCGGGCACGAAGGGCGTTGTCGTTGTGTATGGTGGCGGTACGTGCCTCACACGAGGCGCAATCGAGACCGCAAAAAGCAATAAGTGGGTTCATAGAATGTACGATTGGCTCCATAAAAAGACATTAAAGACATTGATTGGTTCTCCGTTAATGTATAGATAAACATATAATTATCCATAAATTAACCATTAATTACTTCTCTACTCAGTACCGCGGACGAGGCGTCCGCATCCCCGGAGAGACATGCGTATAGGACAACCGAAACACAACTGATAGATAAGAATACTTTCGTAATACTTTCAAGGTACCCTAATGCTACCCTGACCGTACCCACGCTATGCCCTCGGCGTATCCTTCGGACAAGCGCAGTGGCAGGGGAGGTAGCAGAGTCCGAGCAGGGCGGCACCGAGGGTGGAGGTCAGTTCGAGCGTAGTGAAGTCCGACAGCAGAACCACCGCCCCTACCACGGCACGGAGCAGGAAGACGATGCACGTGAGCCACACCACCCATGTCTGCAAAGGTAGCCTGCGGACAGCACCGCTATATGCCAGTCCGTACACGCCCGCAACGGCGAAACACAGGGCGATACCCATAGTGATAAGATATGGCAGCGGTTGCCACAGCGAAGCGAATGTCTGCATCTGCGATGCGATACCGTAGATGTCGAAAATCTGCCACAGGAAGCCCAAGCAAGCCAAGTGTCCGAGGGAGAGGGCGAAACAGAGTGCCGCCCCGATACGAAAGCGGACAGCAAAGAAATTCTTGCGCATATTTATTGTCAGAACTTAGTCCGGTCATTACTGCCCTACTCCGCCGCCACCGCCGAGACGGGAGGACTCATCGAGGTCACCCACTTTGCGATGCTTGACGTACTGCTGCTGACCGAACATCCATGTGAGGGAGACCGTTACTCTCTGGTTGCGGTATTCCTGTCGGGTGTAACTCCGGTTGCCCTCTGCCAAGCCAAGCGACTCGCTGGTGCCGCGCATGGAGCGCAACAGGTCTTGCACCTGCAAGTTGAATATCAAGCCTTTCTCACGCCACATCTTGCGCACGGCTGCCGACATATAGTAGAATGCATCTTGGCTGTTGTAGCCGTTTACCATAGGCGCAGTGTAAGAGCCGTCCACGGAGAGCGTCCAGTCTTTGGGCAGATAGGCGTTGAGGGTTGCCGAACCGTAGCCCCAGTGGTTGCGGTTGACATACGTGCCGTCGTAGGAACGGTTGATGAAGTAGTAGTAACCGCCGTTGAGCGTCAGGGCAAGCCATGCGCCCTGCATGGTGCGGGAACCGTCTTCGCCCGTAACGAACTTAGGCACGACAGGCAGTTCGGTGAGCGACAGGTTGCCGCCGTGGGTGGTGCAGGTACCGAAATTCAGCCAACGCATACGCCCGTCGCCGTTAGGAAGCACCTCCATGCGCTGCGAGAACATATCCTGCGTGTGCGCGAAGTTGAACGCCAACGACACGTACTGCGAATAGGAGAAGTTCAAGTCCACCTGGTTGTTGAACTCGGGCGTCAGTTCGGGGTTACCCTCGGAGTAGTTGTGGGCATCGATATAGGTACGGAAGGGGTTGAGTTGGTAGTAACTCGGTCGTGTGATACGGCGCGTGTAGGACACGTTCATCGCCCACTTGTCCGTAGGGTTGTAGCCGAGGAAGGCAGTGGGGAAGAGGTTGAAATAGTCCTTGACGGATGTGCTGTCCGCCGAAATCCAGTTGCCGTTGGAGTGGGTGTACTCGCCGCGGAGACCGAGTTTGGCGTTGAAGTGCTTGCCGAACTGCTTTGCCAGCGAGATGTAGAGGGCTGCCACATGCTCCGAGTAGGTAAAGTCGGAGTGCGCGGTGGGACTGCTGATACCGTTGAGCAGGCTGTCGGTGGTCATTTGGTTGACGGTGTTGGAGAGTGCCCACTTGGCACCGGTCTCTATCATACCTGTCTGCCAAAAGCGTGTCTGGAAATCGAGTTTGGCAGAGTAGATGTCCACTATCTGGTTGGTGTTGATTTTCAGCCCCTTATGCAGCACGGAGTCTTTGTATGTGGGATAGGTGTAGGTGTTGCTCTGGTCGTTGGTCTGATCCCAGCCGTTGCGGTTGTAGTCGATGTTGGCAGTCAGTTCGCGCTCCAAGGAATCGTTGAAGACATGGGTATAGTTGAGGTTCGCCGTGTACTGCTGCGAGAACATCGGGCTGCTGATAGTGAGCATGGAGTTCTCCGTGATGTCGTTGCCCACCTTGGTGTAGCCGTAGCCGCGTCCGTCGGGAACGTTCTGGCGAATAATCATAAAGGGTGCCTGGAAGATAAAGCCGAAGGTGTTGACGGAGTCGATGAACCAGTCGTTGCCGAGTTTGAGCATATAGTACTGGAAGTCAAAGGCGTACTCGGACTTGTCGTACCGCTCGGTGGTTACGGAGTCCACCGGATTGAGGTAGGACGAGCCTATCTCAAGGGTCTGGTTGGCATCGGTATAGACCTGGGTCAGGCTACCGAAAGTGTAGGTCTTGTCGGTGCGGTAGTTGAGGTTGAGCGAGAACATATCCATATTCTGCCACTTCTTCACGTCCTTGTAGTACATTCCGCCGTACGCCGCGGAGAGGGTACCGTTGAGCCCGCGCATCATGTTGCGCTTGGTCTTGATGTTGATGATACCGCCTTGCCCCGAAGCGTCGTATTTCGCCGAGGGGTTGGAGATAATCTCTATCTTCTCGATGGTGCTGCCGTCGGTACCCTCCAGCATGGCTTTGAGTTGCTGTCCGCTAAGGTAGGACGGACGCCCGTCGATATAGACCTCAACGGATTTGCCATTGACCGTAACATTACCGTCTTTGTCCACATTGACGCCCGGTGCTTTCTTGAGGAGGTCTTTGCCGTTGCTGCCCATGGCAAAGGGCGAGTTGCTGACGTTGAGCACTATCTTGTCGAACTGACGCTCGATGAGTTGCTTCTTGGCTTTGACTTCCACCTCGCCGAGTTGCTCGGTCTCCTCGCGGAGGGTCAGGAGCAGGTCTTTGCTGCCGGTCTTGACGGATTGGCAGACGGTTTGATAGCCTATGAAAGAGACCTGCAACAGGTATTTGCCGCCGGGCGCAGAGAGTGCGAAAGCCCCTGTGTCGTCGGTGATAGCCCCCGTAACGAGACTGCTATCCGAGCGCAAGAGGCTGACGGTGGCATACGCAATGGGATTGGCTTGGGTATCCTGCACCTTGCCGGAGATACTCTTTTGCGCAAAAGAAACCATGGCACAGCATAATGCTATGCAAAAAAGGAATATACGTTTCATCTAACTAAATATGATAATGAATGTAAGTTTATTTGGACATTATTGTACATCCCCCTCTCTGAGGGGACTTGGGGGAGTCGTTGAGGGGACTTTTTTTTGGGGGAGTCGTTCCTTCCTCTATATGGTGTTTGCCGCTCTTGTAGTAGGCTATGGTGGCGGAGAACTGGTCGCGCAGTATGGTTTCCACTTCCCAGCGGGTGAAGTTGCGCACACCGTTGGTGATGAGCGAGCAGAGACCGAGGTTGAATATCATCATGTGGTCGAAAAAGGCGATGGCATCGTCGTCGGAGAGTTGGTAGTCGGTTTGGTATTGCTTTGTCATAATTTCGGATAACTCGGGCAGGGGAGTCATTTTGTTTCCCGTCCAGTGGATTAGTTTGTAGAGGTTAGGCTCGTCTTGCGCAAACTGCACGATGCACATACCCATACGTTTGGCGGCAGGCTCCGGGCTCTGCGTGTCTCGAGCGACACGTACACGCTCGGCGAACCGCTTGGAGACCTCCTCGCGCACGGCGGCAAGGAGTTCCTCCATGTTGCGGAAGGCGGTGAAGAGGGGGCGCGAGGAGCAGCCCATATACTCGCCGAGGTCGCGGGCATTGATGCAGTCAGGTCCTTTCTCCTGTATCATACCAATGGCGGCATTGATAATCATCTCACGGGTGAACTGTACTTTACGAGGCATGGTTCTACTTCGTTGTCATAAGTAATAATTAATAGTTAATATGCAGAGTATCTTACATTTATACCTGTTACATTTGTTATACAACCTATGTTATATAACAAACGTTGCGCAAAAGTACTGCTATTATCCGACCTGTGCAAATATGCATGTATATTTTCGTAAAATTGCAATATATAGTTAGCAAAACGTACCTTACTACCTATGGTAGCATAGAAGCGCACAGGCATCGCATCTATCGCCAACACCCTACCACTCCTTGTTCATACACCACTTATACAAGGTCTTCGCACTCACCTGCCGTCATACATTACACTGGAGTATTGCAGATTGATATGTGCATATTGCAATTCTATACATTTTGTATTAAAATTACGAAAACAAGCAGACAAAATTTGCTTAATCAAATAAATTGCTATACATTTGCAGCGTTTTTAGACAAAAAGATAGCATACGCTTATCTATAAAAAGACAATGGTACACACGGTTTGTGGCGGTATTGCTGCTGGCAGTATATGCGCAAGTGCTGTTGGTGAAAGATTTTCACCGGCACGATGTGTGTGCAGAGACGGTGTCTGTCTGCTGTTCTGTTGCCGCTTTGGATGATGCACAGCCCTGTTCCTCCACTACGATACTGACAGACGATTGTGCAGACGACCATCATTGCCCGATATGCGACTTTACCTTCTCGCTGTCCACGGCGGCGATTGACTACGTGCAGTCGCCCGTATCGGTATGGTTTGCCACTCTTTTGGCGGGAGAGTCTGTCTCGCCCATATATACATTTTCCCACTATTATTCTCTTCGCGCTCCGCCTGTGGCAGGTTGATATTGTAGTATCAATCCTATTATTTACAGACAGAGACTATGAACAAAATCATTTTTACGGGGCTTTTGCTCCTCGTTTGTTCATTCGTCTCGCTGTACGCACAGACCATAGACTCTATCAGGAGCGTTGAGTTTCAAGAAATCAGCGTTACCGCCTCCCGCAAAGCGGAGCATGCGGTATTGGCTACCCAATCAGCAGAACAGGTGTCGTCCGACGAGATGCACCTGCGTGCAGGGCATAGCCTGATGAGCACTTTGTCGCACACCCCCGGTGTACAATCGATGGACATCGGTGTGGGTTTCAGCAAACCGATGATACGCGGTTTGGGCTTTCAGCGTATAGCCGTGGCGGAGAACAACATCAAACAGGAAGGTCAGCAATGGGGTGCTGACCATGGTTTGGAAATAGATGCCAACAACGTGGACGGCGTGCGGATTGTCAAAGGTCCGGCTTCCGTTCTCTACGGCAGCGATGCCATGGGCGGAGTGATAGAGATACTCCCGCCCGCCATTCCCCGGAACGATACCTTGGGGGCGGAGATTGCCCTGCGTTGCCAGACCGTCAATATCGGTTTGGGCAGCACGGCTATGTGCTACCTAAAGTGCGGACACTGGTACACCCGCCTGCGCTACAGCGAGCGGCATTGGGCGGATTACAGCGTGCCTGCCGACAGTTTCACCTACCTCAGTATGCGTCTGCCTATCCGCAAGCGGCGACTGCAAAACACGGCGGGACTGGAACGCAGCGGCAATGCACTGCTGGTGTATCAGCGGGGCGGCTACCGCACAGAACTGACGCTGAGCGACACCTACCAGAAAGCAGGTTTCTTCAGCGGGGCGCACGGTATCCCCAATGCGGCGCAGTTGGACAGCGCAGGCAGCCGTTGGGACATCGCTTTGCCGTTCAGCAGCGTCAACCACCTGAAAGTTACTTCGTGCAACCGCTGGACGCACGGTTTCACACAGACCACCCTCACCCTCGGCTACCAACTCAACCACCGCGAGGAGTGGAGCCGCTTCCATACGCACGTACTCGGGCAGCAACCGCCTGCCATTGACCCCGACAAGGAGTTGATGCTGCACCTGCATACGGCTTCGGCTAACCTGCAGATGCGCTTCACGCCTTCCACCGAGTGGGAGCATTATGCCGGCGTATCGGCTATGTATCAGCACAACAGCATCGGTGGCTATTCGTTCCTGATACCGGCTTACCAACGTGCCGAAGCGGGAGCGTACTACCTGGTCAACTGGTTGCCGTTGCCCTGCTGGACATTCAGCGCGGCACTCCGCTATGACTACGGATATATACATAGTCAGCCGCACGACTCGACCGTGCAGGAGATACGGCGGCACCTGCACAACTACTCGCTTGCCGCCGGTGCGGAGTACAAGACACTCCGCCACCAACTGCAGATACATATAGGCAGGGCGTTCCGTATGCCGTCGGTCAACGAACTGGCAAGCAACGGTGTACACCACGGTGCTTTCCGCCACGAGAGGGGGGACAACAGTCTGCCGAGCGAACAGGGCTGGCAAGCCGATGTGTCATACCGCTATACGCATGAGCGTGTGGAAGTGAGCGTGTCGCCGTTTGTCAGTTACTACACCCATTATATCTATCTGCGCCCGACAGGATTATGGTCCGACCTGCCCGATGCGGGGCAGATGTACCGCTACACCGACTCGCCCGCGCTCTTTGCCGGCGGCGAACTGCGTACCAAAGTGCGCCTCGTGGCACGGCTCTACTATACGCTGCTCGGTGAATATGTGCATACATACAACCTGCAGAGCCACACCGCCTTGCCGTTCTCTCCGCCGGCTTCCATGCGCAACAGTATCGGCTGGGAAGACCGCCTGTGGCGACTCGAGATAGAGTGCCAGACGGTAGCCCCGCAACGGCATATTGCCCACAACGAAGACCCCACACCCGGCTACACCCTCCTGCACGCCGTGGCAAGCGTGGATATTCCGCTTCCGAAAGGCAGAATGTCCATCGTCCTGCAAGGCAACAACTTACTCAACAAGGCATATCTCAACCACCTCAGTTTCTATCGCAAGATAGAACTCCCCGAGGCGGGTATAGATATACAAACAACTATTCGTTTCACTTTTTAATTATTTATCATTATGAAAACAAATGTTTTTGTTTCCGTTCTGGCACTTACGTGCTTAGTGTTCATCGGTTGTGAAAAGCAAGACGCCGACACCACCAAACCGGTTATCTCGCTGTCCGAACCCGAAGAGGGCGAGGAAGTGCGGACCGGCGAGAGTATGCACCTTGAGATGGACTTGTCCGACGATGTAGCGTTGGCAGGTTATATGGTGGAGGTGCACAACAACTTCGACCACCACGGGCATAAGGCTCCCGCACGTGCTGCCGAGGACAGTGTGGTGTTCTATTTCAAGCAGTCGTACGAGATTTCGGGGCGCAACCAGCACATCCACTCGCACGATGTAGTCATCCCTGCCAATGCCAAAGCGGGCGACTACCATCTGATGGTGTATTGCACCGACGCTGCCGGCAACCAGTCGTACGTGGCGCGTAACATCGTCCTCTCGCCCGATGCAGAGCATCATCATCACGATGAATAACACCCCTAAAAAAGGATGTGATATACAAAGAGACTGCCTGACAAGTACAGGCAGCCTCTTTGTATGTTTCTATTGTTTGTTATGCGTAGGCGTGCAAGCCGCCGAGGAGGAAATTTACCCCGAAATAGGTGAACAGCACGGAGAGGAACGCCAGCAGGCAATAGATATGGAACACGCGCGGACGACGGAAGAACGGCAGCGACTGCGCATGCAGCGGAGCGGCATAGACGAGCAGCGTAATCAACGCCCAGACCTCTTTCGGGTCCCAGCCCCAATAGCGTCCCCACGACACATTCGCCCATACCGCACCGAGGAATATTCCGACAGCCAAGCAGCACACAGCAGGGCGCAGGAGCGTGCGGGAAAAACACATCAGTCGTTGCTGCCGCTCCGCCTTGCCGCACAATGCCACAACGCTATTGAGCATCACAAACGCCAAGAGGGCGTAACTGAGCATAATGATACTTACGTGCAGACTCAGCAGCGGCGACTGCAAGACTGGCATCAAGTGGGTGATCTGCGGATTGGAGGCAGACATCATACTGACGAGGAGGGGCATAGAGGCAAGTAGCAAGACTCCCCCTACCCCCTCAGAGAGGGGGTTCACAGATGCTCTATCAGCCCCTCCTTTGGAGGGGTTGGGGAGATCGGAAATCAACCCTAATAGCATAATGAACCACGCCAAAGACTGCATGGTCTCGTGTCCGTTGGAGAGAGGGACATGCCCGCTGACGTACCATCGCCATATCAGCATAGCCGTAAGGAAAAGCCATATTACAGCCAAGCATATCGTATTCAGTATCCGCCACCAATAGGGAAGAGCCTTTCCGCGCCCCTGCGCAATGCAATAAACTAGGAAGAACAGCAGTCCCAAAGTGATAGTAACCATCGCCAACGGCTTTGTATAGGGGAACGCCGCCCAGCGTTGCTCGGCACGGAAATGCGCTTCCGTAGGGAGGCTGTCCGCACCGACATATTTCTGCTGGTAGAGACGTATCTTTTTCAGAGTCTCGTTGGCTTCGATATTCTGCCCATGCATCAGGTCGTATGCTACATACTGCAAAGCATACATTCGGAAATTCCACTCGTCGTGCGACAGGCTGTCCGCCGTTCCTGCCGAATTGATGTCGCACCAGCCGTGCGCAGAAGGCCAAATCTTCAGCAGCGAACCGCCCGCCACCATACGGAAAACCATCTCGCGTTCACGGTTCTGCTGCGGTTTGCGCGACTGCTTACGCGGCACCTGCGCCCAGTCATCGTAGTAAAACAAGATACCCGTCAGCACCTGCTCTGCCGTGTAGCGGGTGCCGTCTTCGGCACGGTAATAGTTATGCCCGTAGAGTTTGGTGCATACATCATTCGCCAGCACCGACATCGGGCAGATGCGCCCGTTGTATTCCACATAGAGGTTGCCGAAAGTCTCCGCCACCGGGCGTTGCAGCGTCTTGGGGGCAGCCGCAGCCGACAGTGGCAAAGCACAAAGCAAAACAAACACCGCTGTAGCCTTGCCCCCCTTAAAAACCCTACAAGCCTTTTTCGGGACAAACAGATACAGCAGCATACTGACCAGCAGGAGGATATAGCCCGAGTAGGTCATGGCTATGCCGGCGGGGTCATGGGTCAGCAGCAGTGTACAACCGCCTGCATCCTCGTCGTAAGACGACTGGTAGAACCGCCACCCGCGGTAGCGGAAGATATGATTCATAGACAGTTCCGCCGTGGCGGTTTCGTCCGCCGAGCGGACAGAGATACGGCTCAAGTAATCCTCCGGGGTAGCGGTACCGGCATAGTACTGCACTTGGAAATCGTCCAAAGTAACCGTAAACGGCAGTGTTTTCTCTGTTCCCTCGCGGGTGAAATATGTACGGGTACTATCGCCTATGCGGAGAGGTACAGCCCCCTCGATGCCGAAGGTATGGGTAAGCATCGCCCCGAGCAGAATCACCACAAACGCCAGATGGATGCCGAACACCGACCAACGCATTCCGCCGCTGCGGAAAGCCGCAATGACATACCATCCGCCGAACAGCACCGCCAACGCCCACAGCGCAATTGTCCAGGGGGCGGTATAAAAATAGCGTACTGCCGTCTCCGTACCGCACAATTTCTCCACTATGGTGGCACTCACAAGCAACACGGCTATCACTCCCATCAACGAAAAAGCAATATCTTTGATATATTTCTGCATAAACATTCCAATAAAGACCTAACAAAAATAAAAGCAAGAACTATACCGTTGCGCACCGGCAGACTATACCCTAAAATAGGTATTTTTTACCATACCCAATACAAAATTGTATCATTATCTTGTGTATATTTGGGGAATATACTACCTTTGTAGCGTTTTTTGAATTATTTTTGTATATTAACCTTAGATGTAATCTTTTCGATGAAGAAAATTTACCTATTCTTTTTTACGCTCGTATTGTGCATATCGGTATGGGCGGAACCGTATTTTGTGCGTATCAACGGCACGACCGACTATCCCGCCACCGCCGTGAGCGAGGCGGATATGCAGGGACGCACCCAGTACAAAGCCGCCTGCGTGGCTCTTCAAGCGGGCGATGTACTGACCTGCTACGACCAAGGCAGCGCCACTGCATGGGCGATTGCCGCCCTCGACCCGTACGGGGCGCATACCGCGTTCAACGCCTCTGCCACCGGACTGACCTGCAACACCGCCGGCACGTATGACGTCTATATCAAGATGAAGTACAACGATGATATGTGGTATATCGAAACGGGCACAGACTGCGGCAGCACGCCCGAGAACCCGGACACACCCGACCCTACCCCTGATCCCGAAGAACCGGTTACCTACTCCACCTCGGTGCCCTCGCAGTGCACGGATGTGATGCTGCAGGCATTCTACTGGGACTCCTACAAAACAAGCGGACTGAAGCACGGCAGCACCCGCTGGCAGAACCTGTCGGCAGAGTCGGGCGAGATAGCCGCCTATTTCGACCTCGTATGGCTGCCACCCTCGGCTAAAGCATCGGGCGTAGGCTACCACCCTGCGCAGTACTGCAACCAGAACTCCGCATGGGGCAGCCGTGCCGACCTCGAGACCCTCATCGCGAACCTGCACGCAGGAGGCGCAAAAGTGATAGCCGACATCGTCATCAACCACACCGACAACAAATCGAGTTGGTGCGATTTTTATCAGGAGGACTTCGGCAAATACGGTTCGTTCAGCCCCGATGCGTCATGGATATGCAAGACCGACGAGATGAACAGCGACAGCAAGGCGGGTACCTGCAAGGGCAAAGCCACAGGAGCCGCCGACGACGGCTACGACAGCGAGGCGAACTACGCCGCCGCTCGCGACTGGGACCACCAAAACGCCTCGGTGCGCAAGATGTTCTGCGCCTACCTGCAATGGATGAAAAACGAGATGCAGTACGACGGCTGGCGGTACGACTACTGCAAGGGTTTCCACAACTCGCACATCAACGAATACAACCGCGCCGCCGGCAACTATTTCTCGGTAATGGAATACTGGGACGGCAACAAGAACACCCTCTGGAGCCGCATACAGGATGCAGGGTGCAACACGCTGACTTTCGATTTCGGTACGAAATACGATGCGTTCAACAATTCGCTTGCCGCAGGCAACTACTCGGGCTGCAAGGCTCCCGGTTTATTGGGTTTAGGCAAAGGCAAATACGCCGTAACGTTTGTGGACAGCCACGACACCTACCAGCGCGACAACAACGAGTTCGGTGGCAAGGGGAACTCCATGACGGCGGCGATGAAGGCGAAAGTGCTGCAAGCCAATGCGTTTATCCTCTCGATGCCGGGTGTACCATGCGTCTTCTACCCGCACTGGAAAGAGTATAAAGATGCCATCGCACCTATGGTGCTGGCACGCAAGACGGCAGGCGTACACTCGGAGAGCAGTGTATCCGACGAGGGCGACGCAAGCGGCTACCGCGCGACGGTAACAGGCAAGAACGGCACACTCATTCTCGAACTTGGCAACCGCGTATCGGCTTCGCAAGCGGGCTACACCAAAGCCGCAGCGGGCGAGGGGTATGCTATATGGATACGGACCACACAGGCAGTGGCTCCCAAGTTGGTCGTTACCCCCGGCAGCACCACCTTCAAGACAGAGACGCTCCAAATAGAAATGAAGACCATCGGCGGCACCGAGACGGCAGAGATATACTATACCATTGACGGTACCGACCCGAAAACCTCCACCACCCGTATTGCAGGCGGAAGCGAGGTGTCGTTCACGATCAACAACACCACCACCCTGATGGCATATGCCAAGACGACAAACACCGAGACCGCTGTACAGACCTACACCTATACCCGCAAAGAGCCACAGACCACACCGATCACGGTATCGTTCTACAAGCCCGCTTCGTGGGCGAAAGTGTATCTCTATGCGTGGACAGGAAGCAGTACGGCTATTCTTGGCAAATGGCCTGGGACGGAACTGACACAGCAAAACACCAACGGGTTCTATTTCTATCAGTTCGATGCCACCATAAAAGAAGTGAACTTTATCTTCAACGGTGGCAGCGGAAAAGAACAGACCTCCGACCTGTGGACGGACGAAGACGTATGCTATGTATGGTCGGCAGGCGCAGAGAAACTACAGCCCGATTGTATCTATACCGCCCTTGACGAAACGGAATACACGCCCGCAAAACTCGACCGCAACGCACCGATGTACAACATCCTCGGTATGCCCGTGGACGCCGCATACCGTGGCATTGTCATACAAAACGGGCATAAGTTCCTGCTGCAATAAATCAGTACATACAAATAACAAGGAGACTGTCTATCCACACAGGCAGTCTCCTTGTTGTATTTTCCCGGCAGTATCCTTCCTTGTCCTTATACTATCAGGTGTATGTGATTCGTATGTGATTCGTATGTGATTAGGCGGTTTTTGCTTGTATTTCAAGCAGTTATGTATATATTTTCTTTGATCATTTACTTAATAATCGAACTAACTGTCTCACCTATAGCGGATTATACACAAAGAGACTGCCGGATTTTTATCAGGCAGTCTCTTGGGTTTAGTCAAGGCCGGACATTCGGCTCATGGCAGCAAACCGTATTGCGACCTTGACTCTCTATATATATTCTATTGTTTGATAAAGCGGAATACGTTTCCGTTTACCTCCAACAGGTACACACCTTGCGGCAGCGCACCGACGCTCATCGTTTCAACCTCTGCGCCGAGAACCACGCCCATCATCTCCTGTCCTTGCAGGTTCAGCACACGCACCTCGGCACCCTCTGCACCGCTCACACAAAGCATATCACAGGTGATAGTGGGGAATACACGGATATTGCTTTCCTCGGCGGTTTGACAACCGGTACTCGTCTTATCATACCACTCGTATGCACCAATAGTCGGAACAGCAGCACGCATGCGACCCGTGATGTCGGTAGTAACAAAAGCCAGTGCCTCACCGCTGACAAGGTTGCCCTTGTTCACAGGACGGAGTACATTCTCTGACTCGAATGTTACTGCCTCACTGATGTCGGTTGTACCACCCACAGCCGTGCGCCATGTAGCGATGTCTTCGTATTCGGTTGCACCAATCTTACCGAACTTGCCGGCTTCCGAATAGAGCAGGTTATGCTCGAACTTGCTCACGTAGTTTGCACTCGGCAGCCATACGGCAGGCAGGTCTTCGCTATAGAGCAGGTTGTTGATAATTTGGAAGTTTGTATTCGACTTTTGTACATACAGCGGATAAGCGTTTGCACCCGATGTGCGTACGGTGTTGTTGGCAAAGAGGATATTATTGCTGCTCTTGTTGAAATAAACCGCATACGAGTTGTCCGAAGCCGCATTGGTCATATCCACCACATTATTGTATATATGTGCCGGTGCGTCTTCCGTAGCGTTGATGTCTCGGATATAGAAACCGTGGCAGGCGGTGGATTCCAGAGCAACAGACACATAGTTATTGCTTATCTGTGCCCCCTCGGACAGACGCAGGTCGATACACCACACACTCTTGCTGCTCTCTACCGTCTTGCGGACAATGTTACCATCCACTACCGCATTGCTCTCGCCTAAGGATATGATAATGGCTTGCGCCCCCTGTCCTTCAAACGTGTTGCCGATAATCTTCGCACCCGTCTGTTTGGTCGCCCAGTTACCCGACACGTTCACACCCGCATAACCACCCTTCAGTGTTGAGTTGCTCAAAGTGAAGTAATTATTCAGCATTGTTCCGTCTTTGGCATTGGCATATACCAGACGCACATTGGTGGAAGCGATGTTCTCCGCACGATAGATATAGCAACTGTCTATTGTAACGTGTTCCGACTTGTTGCGAACCAGCACCACTGTATGGTAACTCTCGTTGGCGGTAGTCAGTGTCAGGTTGTTCAGCGTGATATAGTCCGCACCATTCACATTGACGATACCCTGCGTTTCGTCTCCTGCAAAACTCGACTGCGGCGAATAGGTGTCGTACTTGACAATCACATCTTCATAGTTGCCCGTCTGTGAGCGGAAAGTAATGGTATTATCTGCCGATACGCCGTCTATCTCGGGAATGGTGAGGTACTCGGTATAGGTACCCGGCTCAATAAGGAACGTTACCGCACTCTCAATACCGTTCTGCAAAGCGTCGATAGCCGATTGAATGGTCTTGTACTTCGCCGCATTGCTTGCACCGACGAGGTAGGTGCCGTGCATACCGCCGATAACCTCAAAGGAAGCCGTAACAGCGTTCTTCAGTTGGACGGTGGTATTGTTTACATCCACACTCTTGAGCGTGGCGGTAACCTGTGTTCCCTCTTCCATGGCAGCGGGTACATCGAGCGTAATCCAATAGTAGTACGTACCACGACCAGTGATAGTATCCGCCGTTGCCACAAGGCAGGTAGTACCGAAGGCATCCGATGTACCTGTACCGTACACCTTTACTGCCGCAGCACCGAGTGTGGTCTCTACGTTGAAGTTCTCTACCGGCAGTTTGCCGCGGTCGCCCGACACATATACGGCAACACGGAGTATCTGTACATCGGCACTACCACGGTTCACCGTAGCGGCTGAGACATCCTGTACTTTGATTGAGTCGAGCGTCAGCGGTTGCAACGTATGGCAACTGACCTCTATCTCCCAGCCGTCGGTAGCATAGTAGTTATTCGCCTCGTAGGTGATAGTCAGCGCACCCGTAGCATCAGAAGAGATAATAGTCAGGTTCTCTATATCCTTGGTGTAATACGAGAGACTGACATCGGCTTTGTCTTTGGTATTCTCACCATAATATACATAGAAGTTGTCCGCCCCGTTGAGTGCCCATTGCTTGAACTTGAGTTGGATAGCCGAGTTGGGTACGGTCGGCACAAAAGTAACCGTGCCTTTGAGTCCGAGAGACACCTTGTTGTCTGCACCGCCGTCGTCGTAGAAAGAGAGCGTGGTGTTGTCCACCTCCACGCGCTGCCCGCTACCGCTTTGAAGCAGATACATATTGCGTACCGTGCGTTTGTTGGCAGGTACATCGGGGGTCAGTGTAGCCTCACCTACTGCGATTTGCACGCTCTGAACAGAGACCTCTGTGCCGATGGGTGCGTCTGTAGCGATATTAGCCGCAAGGGTGTATGCGTTGTTGCCTTCTGCCAGTGTAGCATTAACGGGCAACGTCACCTCGGTACCTTTCACTTCCGCACGCGCCACTACATCAGTACCTTGCAAGAGCAGCAGCGAATCAACCGCCGCAGCACATTCGCTCAATGTAACGGTGATAGTCTTCACACCCAGCGGAGTCAGGTCGCCCGTAGTGGTGATGTTCAATCCGAGCAATGCGGCGTTCTTCTGTCCGCGCGTCAGTGCGTCCGAAGAGAGAGCGGTCAGCGTGGTAGTCTCTATCGCCATCGGTTTGGGCAGATACTCGCTCACCGTAGCATGCCAGCCTTTACCCGCACCTACATACGTGCGATACTCCGTATTGGCATTGAATACTATAGTCAGTGCCCCATCCTCCGAAGTAGAACGCACGAGTCCGGGCCCCGTGGCACAGTTGTCTTTATCCGCTTCCCATAGCAGTTCGCCCGCTGTGCCTTGCCCCGCATAGATACGGAAAGTGGCTTTGGAGTAACTATTGTACGATACGGCAAAGTCAGAGAACTCCATCTGAATGACATGCCCTTCCGTTGTCGGGACAAAGGTCGTTATTTGATTGCAATCCTCGGCTTTGTAACTGGTGGAATATGCATCCTGCGGAGTGTGCGTAAATGTCCACTCATTATACACATAGATGGTTTTCTCACCACAAACAGAATAGTATGTATTGTCAATGGTCAGCACATCTGCCGAATTGCTGAAGTCCTTATACGAGGTGTTGTTAGAGAAGTCCACTTGCGTGATGTTGGCAGCAATGGTTTGTTTGTTCTGTACGTTGCAAGCCACATCATAGGTCAGGAAGAAATAGTTATCCCCCTCTGCGAGCGATATGCCGCTTGCCGGGATGGTGAACTCGTTGGCGGTAACGGCTACTTTGCCTACTTTCCGTGTAGTGGCAAAGATATTGGACGTACCTGTAAAATAGAGTGTTGCACTGTCGATACGCTCGTAGGTATTGCCCGTATTGAAGTGAAGCAATGTCGGTTGCAATGCCGGTTCGGTATTCTCCGTAGTGAGGCAGAAACGCATAGCCTGTACGTCCGATGCACAACCGGCAACTTTGCCGGTTTGTTTGGTTACCACCGATGAAGCCATAGTCATCGGCACCGCACTGAATTCACTCACAACTGCCTCGAAACCACTGCCTTGATAGTAATCACTGGGGGTCTGGCTACTCAAAAAGACGGTAAGTGCCCCATTGTCCGCCGTACTCTTCAACGTATAGTTATCCAGTTTTCCGCCGTCTATCTCCAATTTATAGATTAGGCTATCGGCATTGGCGGTAGTACCGTTGTAGAACGCCAGTACATCGGCTCTGCCGAAACCGGCAGCAGACTTGGTGTAGAAAATGCTTATGTCGTGCATATCTATCTGTACTTTCTTTCCCTCGGTAGAAGGCAGAAATGTAACATATCCGCTGAAGTTCTTGCTTATTTTTCCGTCCACACCGCCATCGTCATAGAATGGCATATCACCGCTAACATAGACATAGAGGTGCGAATTGTTCTGCATTCTGACTTCGGTTACTTTCTGTTCTTTGGCAGTGGCAGCCGTGAGAGTAGTGAAGCCGTTCTTGGTAGCAATCCCCGTGATAGTGAGTGTAGAGGTAGCCCCAATAGGCGTTTTAGTCTGCATATCACCAGCGATGTAGAAACAGTCCGTACCGGTATTGAGCGTCTGATTGAGCGCAAAAGTATATGTATCGCCATTCTTTGCGGGTGTTGTAGCGACTGGTATCAGCCCTGCTACTGAGTTTTTGTCGGTTTGATACAAACGCAGTTGCGCAGCATCGAAGATCGTACCATTCAGCGAGAAACTGAGACTTGTCAGAGCATCTGCGTCGCCTAATCCCTCCGACACGATTCTTACGCCTCCGAGAATAACATTCTGTTCGCCCACATAGAGTTCGGCATGGGTATTGGTGTAGTCAGCCGTAGCGGATTTCACCTCCATCGGTTTGCTGCTGATGGTCGTTACCGTGGCTTTCCATCCCTGTTTGTCCCAATCGGTGGTATAAGCGTGATAGCAAACCGACAACGCCCCCGTAGCGTCCGAAGACATATAGGTTTTGTTCGTAAACGTTCCCCCGGTCAGGTCTTCCAGCATATTAGCGTTCTTCGGGAAGCCGTCAAGGCTGTATTTCGTATAGGTTACGCTAGTGGTATCAAACACACCTTTGTATATCTTCAACGAAGCATACGAATCATCCTCATAATAATCGGTGGTCATCACCACTTTCTCAAACACAATCTTCACTTTCTCGCCGTCGGTCGCAGGTTTGAAAATGGTCGTAGCGTAAGCATCCGCCGAGAAACCACTCGTAGTACTGCCGTCTTTGTAGCAGCCCTTATAGTCATAGAAAGTGATGGTTTGCCCCGATTGTACGGTAACCACCTGTTTGCCCCATTGGGGCATCAGCACGTCTTCGGCGTGCGCCCCGAGCGGGATGAGGGTCAAGAGACCCAACAGCCCTAATAAGAAGGATTTCTTTTTCATGTTTATTTCAGTTAGTTTATATTTTCACACAAAGAAAGCCGCTTGACTTTCATCAAACGGCTCTATGCTTAATTTATGGGTATGCACTCACGGCAACCAACAATGGTAATGGTTCATTATACATTGTTAATTGTGCGTTGTCTTTTGCTCTTGACCACGAGAGCCGTTTCAGACTGCGATACGGCAGGTCTTCTGACTTGTTTTCTCTGTTATTCCTTCCCATCGGAATAGCCCGACAGTGGTTATATCATAACAGAGTGCAATAATACATTGCCACAAACTCACAGCAGCGGGACTGTCCGGGATTTGCACCCGATTCCCTTTTAATCCCAACTCTACCTATATAGGACAGATTGGGAACCTGTATCGCATAGTATGTATGCCCTTCGGCATATCCATTCACCAACGGACGTGCAAAGGTACTACAAGTTTTTGGATTATACAAACAAATAACCATTACCAAGCAGAAAAACGTCAGTCAATGTGGTGATTGTCTATAAAACAAGGCGGAAGACAGGCGTGTCGTGTGGTGTGCAGAGCATAGTATTGTGCGTTGGCGATAGCCGAGTGGTCTTATTCTATCGGGATTGACTGCTGAATAACCTATGAATCACCCAAGAATCACCCAAGAATCACCCAAGTTTAACCTATGCTTGTCGGCGGGAGAGTAAATGGAGAGTAAATGGAGAGTAAATGGAGAGTAAATGGAAAGCAAAGAGAGGATAAAGGTAGGAATGAACATTGAAACATATATGGTTCGGCAAAGCCGATAAGTAGTTCTGCTCAATGACAAGACAATACTCTATGACGATGCGGGACAATAAGGCGTTCTGCTCAAGCCACAGGCTTTCGATTCCCGCAGGCATTCAGTGCGCAGGCGCACCTGCCTTACGCTTCACGTTTCCACAAGACACAGATAATGATGCGGGATGCGTTGTCTCCACAAGCGAAGCATAGTCATACGGTTTGGGGCAAACCGACCGCGGACGGGGGCGTCCGCGTCCCTGGCGATATGGTATATTTTACGGGAAAAGGGCATTGTTTACCGGAAAAGGGCATTGAAAAGAGGCTGTCTGAACTTGTCAGGCAGCCTCCGGGAGGAAAAGAATGTTATCTATATTATCTATATTCCGAACGACATTCAGAGAGCATGGACGTTATTTGTCCTTGATATATTCTCACAATTTGTCGTTGACATATTCCCCAAGTATATTGTACAATTTGCCGTTATGGAGGATATAGACCTGTCCGTTTCGGATGAGTTTGCGTGCCTCAGCGGAGGTATCCTCCGTAGCAGGCAGCGAGGTAGGCACCTTGCCATTGTTTCGCACAAAGAGATTGTCCATAAAGAGTGCATTCCCATACTCATTGCGCCCGAGAAGTGTGATGCGTTGCACGCCGCTATTGGGAAGAGTGAAAGTATAGGTGTACCAGTTGCTTTCCGTTTCGGCAGGGATATTGGTGCCGACCGTGGAATAGTCGTGCGGAATAAACGCCAACGTATCGTTTTGCGCAATGACGTAGATTCCCTCTGTCGGTTTAGAAGACATAGAACGACGCCAGATAGACAGTCCGAAATCATAGCCGCCGGCGGTAGGGATATTCATCTCGGGCAGCACCAAACGGGTGTATGTAGTGTTCGTTTGGTCGGTCAGTTTGAGAGTCTTGGTGGTATTTCCGTTTGTTCCCCACGAAGATTGGTCTATGACGAAGAGATAAGTACCCGGTCCGGACACATGTTCATTGATCCAGCAGGGGTGATTGACATTGCCAGTAGTGAAGTCCTCGAAGTCTTCCTCCCAGGGGAAGTCTTTAATGGCATCGCAAGCGGTGGTAAGCGTCAGTTGCTCGGAAAGCACGTCCGCTGCATCACCCGCCAGACAGTGTGCCAGAACCTTGACCGTATAGATATAGCGCATGGATGGTTGCAGTCCGTCCAAGACACAGAAAGTGTCGGTTGTCTGCAAGGTAATGGTGTCCGCACCGCAGAAGGTAACGGTATAGCCGTTGTCCGCACTGCCCGCCCAAGCCACGGTGGCACTATTCGGTGTAGCAAGCGAATCGATGGTATGTAAGTCGCGCGGATAAGCACATGGCGAAGGAGCATGCACGGTTACATCGTCGATATAAACCTGACTGGAGTACTGATAGTTAGGTGCATAGCGGAAACCGTAGTACGGTTGTCCGACATTATCCCCACATGCGAGTGTAAGGATGACACGTGTCCATGTGGTGGTACCCTTATACTCAGCCAAGCGATGCCATGTGGTGGAGTCAGCGGGGTCGGTGAGATAGCCCACTTCGAGCGGTTTGTTGGCATAGTTGCTCTTGTAGTAGAATACCAGTTCATTCCCTGTTCCGACCTGGGGGAGTATAGCGAAAGCCGCCGCATCGTATGCGTCTGTTGTTTTGAGCGTGAGTCCTTTTGTACCCTCGTGTGCAGCAATAGAACCGGTAACAAAAACGGAGGTATTGCCGCCTTGGTTAGCCCCGAGTATATTCCAACACAGTGGTACTTCGAAGATGTCATCACCAGAAGGAACGGTCTCGAAGGTCTCGCTCCACGGGTAGTCGGCAATGGGTTCACATTCGGTTTGGAACGTATGGGCAGCGTGGTAGAACTCAGCGGCTTCGACATTGTCGCAAACGGCTTTGACTGTAACATCAAGGGTGTATCGGGTACCCGATTGCAAGGGAGATAGCGTTACCGCTGTTTGTTCGGTGCGTGTATTGAGGAGGGTATCCGTGCCGTTAGTAACGACCACCTGCCAAGCCGTTTCGTGGTTACCCGGTGTCCAAGCCAATGTAGCAGTATGCGTGGTAATGTCGCGTATCTCTACATTCCGTACCTCCCGGCAGTCGGGCAGAACACGCACAGCGATGTCATCGATATAGAGGTCGGCATAGCCGCTCGGGTGCTCACAGCGGAGGATAAGGTAGTTCAAGCCTGTCAATGCCGAAATGGGGCTGAAGGTGTATTCCGTGTATTCCTCCCCGATAAGCCCGGTGGTAGCGATACGGGTAGCCCCCGCCATAGAAGGTGCGTTATTGAGATAGACCTCTATACTGTCCTGCGTTTTGCCATCATAGGCTTGCCCTTTCTTGCTCCAGAAAGAAAGTTCCAGTTCCATACCCTCAGCAAGCACCATTCCCGGTAGAGCAAGGATGGTAATCGGCTGATAGGAACTATTAGACGGCAATGCCAGAGCCTGTTCGCCAGTGTGTGCATTAGAGGTTTGCACCTGCCAGATGATAGGTGTCGTAGGGGCGTAAAAGCCGGTGTAACCTATTTGGCGGTTCGTCCAGCAGTTGTGCGCCACCGAATCCCAACCGCTGACAAAGGATTCGTCATCTCCTATCTCGAAACCACAAGCAAGCAGCGTGTCGCCCGCTTGTGCCGTAGCATAGTCCGCAGGTTCGCAAGCGGTAGTGAAGACCAGGGTGGCCTCTGCCGTTTCCGACAAGGAACTCTCATCGCACATCGATTGGACTTTGACATAGACGGTATCTTTGGTAGAAGAGGGCAAATCCAGAAGGGTATAGAACGGCGTACCTTCCACCAATTCGTCCTCCACATAAATATCCTTATGGTTGTCCACACTAACGAGCCACTGTGTCTCGTTCTTACCCGAGTTCCACGTAATAGTGGTGCTATGCGCATTGGTGGCATACACACGCAGATTGGTAGGCGGCAAGCAGGCAGGTTCGGGCGAAATGAGAATGTCGTCCACATAAATCGAACCATAGTTGTATGCATCTATCAATATATATTGTTTGCCGCGGACGGGCAGACTGAAACGCGTGAAACGGTAGGTATTGGTCAGGTTGCGCACTTCGCCCAAGCGGGTGGCACCCTCCAGGGAAGGCACACTATTCACATACACCACCAAGCGGTCGTTGCGTGTAGAAGTGGAAGCATATCCGCTGCGGCTATAGAAACTCAGTTCCGAGCCCTCGGGTATCTCCACTTGCGGGGTTACCAAAACGACCGATTTGGTTGTGTCGTTCTGGTTGCTGATGAGCGCGTACATACTCCCCGAGTGGGCAGTACCGGACTGCACTTTCCAACGATAGGACGAGTTGCCCGTACCTTTGAAAGTATCCCAACAGGGAATATCCTCAAAGGATTGTCCCGTGCTGTAGGGTTCAAAATCGAACAGGATAGAGTCGCGCTGTGTTTGGAACGGCGCACACTCGGTGGCAAAAGACAGCGTGGTCTCCACAGCATCCGCCATATCTCCATCGCCACAATCCGACTGTATGCTCACCCAATAGGAGTAAAGCGAAGAGTGGGTCAAACCACTGATAGTCAATGCCGGTGTGTCGGATATACGTGTGGTTATAGTATCGGTGCTTTCCGCTTCGGCATAGCGCAGCAGCCAAGCGGTTTCCTCTTTGCCCGCCTGCCAAATGAGGTCGGCACTCGTGGTGGTGATATGGTCTATATGCATGCCTTTCGCCGGAATACAGGTAGGCATAGGTTTCAATTCCACATCATCGATATAGACATACGAACCGTATTCCGCAGTCCCCGCAGCGTACTTTATCGCTACATAGTTGTGCGTGGCAGGGGCGTTGTTCAAGTACGATTTTGCCAAGGTATAAGTTGTGCTTATCGGGAACGTATCCACCCCCACAAACGTACTTACATCGCTGTAATCACTCATCACACCCACAATCACTTTGCCATAGTTGGCTCCTGCGTCCCTGTTTTTATAATAAAATGAAAGCATCAGGCGGTTGGCGTTCTCAGTAGTGGCTGGCAAAACGGCATATTGTTCCGAATTGGTATTTCCTCCGTAGAAATAGAGGAAATTGCTCCCGCTGTGTGCCAAATTCATATTGTTATCATCTACAAACACATAGGGATATTTACTATTATATGCCACCCTATGCCAGCAATAGGGCATCACATCATTGCCTTCAGGCAGGCTGCCGTCGAAATTCTCCGTGTAGGGAATGGTCTGCTCCACACAATCGGTATGGAACGATGCCTGTTTCCATGCACCGGCACCCTCTCCGCACACCGCACGCACATAGGCGATATAAGTGGTATTCGGCAGCAGTTGGCTGATGTTTACCGAAGTGGCGGTGGTGCGCTGTGCTTGTGCGTCAGCGATGGTCTCGGTAGCGGGTGTCACAATATAGTCGTAGCCGACTACATCCTCAAGAGCCGTCCAAGAGAGCGTTGCCGAAGAGGCGGTAATGCCGGTGATATTCAGGTCTTGCATATTGGCGCAGGCCTTTTTGGCAATCGACAGGTTATCCACTGCAGCAGGCGGGTTGTCGCCAGAATAGCCATCGTTCTGCCAGACAAAAACGAGGTTATACTCGCCTTTTGTGGGGATACTGATTTCGACCGATTCGCTTTGCCACGAGGCAGTCTGATTGAACATCCAAGGGTAAGCAGGCTTGCTCGGGTGACCGCTTTGAAGGCGGATATAGCCTGCTTGGGTGAATTTGTCCGCTGATGTATTTACATCAAAACCGATTAAAGTTCCTAAATCGAACCGATTACTGTTGGCACCAGCAAGGCTGACATCGGCAGGCAGCACCAAAACCTGCATCAGGTCGTAGCGGCTTTCGCCTGTGGCTTTCCAATCGAAACTTACGACATAGTCCCACGCATCGAACTGAAACGTGCGGTATGCGAATGCCGTGGTGTTATCACGATTGCTGTACGTGTTGTTCGCACCATTGTCATTGCTGATATACAACGCATTGGTTCCATCTTTCGGAGCCGCGCCGCCTATATACCAGCGATTGACGGTATTGTCTTCCGAAAGTTGCCATTGTGCGTTGTCGGAAGCATCTTCGAAACCCGTAGAATAAGGCAGCGTTGTTTGTGCCGCCACTCCACAAGCAAAGAGTCCTGCCGACAACAGCAGAAAGAGTTTGTTTTTCCTCATAAAATTAGAGATTTTATTAATAAATATGATTATCTTTTTACATTTCTGTTTAGGGTGTACCCGACACATTTATATGACACCTAAGTGCAATAGAAAGTGCCTTTGTAATTCAATACAAAAGTACATTCGGATTCTTAGACCTGCAATCCCGAATTATCAGTAAAACATATCCCTATTTTTTATTAGGCTTTTCGGGGTCTGCGGGAATCTTTGCACAAGCGGTAGCGGCTGATAGCGGCGCGTGCTACAGGACTCCCGCAAGCACCGCGCAGTGGGATGTCGGCTGCGCACACAATGGTATTGTGCGCTGCTATCAGCCGAATGCATACGAACAAAACACAGTGTTGTTGCGCATTTCAGAAAATTGTTGTAACTTTGCGGACTAATTCACAAACAGACTAATTAATAAAATTGATTGATATGGTTCGTGTTCGTTTTGCCCCCAGTCCCACGGGAGCATTGCATATCGGCGGTGTGCGCACCGCTCTGTACAACTACCTATTTGCCCGTCAGCACGGCGGTGTGATGCTGCTGCGTATTGAGGATACCGACTCCACCCGTTTCGTTCCCGGAGCCGAGGAATATATCACCGAAGCCCTTGACTGGCTCGGTATCGAGATTGACGAAGGCATCTGCAAAGACGCCCCCAACGGCAAAGGGTCGCACGGACCATACCGCCAGAGCGAGCGCCGCGAGATTTACCACCAATACGTAAAGCAACTGCTCGACTCGGGGCATGCGTATATCGCATTCGACACCCCCGAAGAGTTGGAGGCAAAGCGTGCGGAGATACCTAATTTCCAATATGACGCACGCACACGCGAGCAGATGGTCAATTCGCTCACGATGCCCAAAGAGGAAGTGGAAGCCCGTATCGCCCGCGGCGACAAGTATGTGGTGCGTTTCTTGGTAGAGCCCAACGAAGATGTACACGTACACGACCTGATACGCGGCGAGGTGGTTATCAACTCGAACATATTGGACGACAAAGTGCTGTACAAATCCGCAGACGACCTGCCCACCTACCACTTAGCAAACATTGTGGACGACCACCTGATGGAGATCACCCACGTCATCCGCGGCGAAGAGTGGCTGCCCTCCGCCCCGCTCCATGTATTGCTTTATCGTGCGTTCGGTTGGGCGGACACGATGCCGCAATTTGCCCATCTGCCGTTGTTGCTGAAGCCTGACGGCAACGGCAAACTGAGCAAGCGCGACGGCGACCGGTTGGGCTTTCCCGTATTCCCGCTGGAGTTCCACAACCAGAAAGACGGCACCGTATCTTCGGGCTATCGCGAAAGCGGCTATTTCCCCGAAGCGGTCATTAACTTTCTGGCTCTGCTCGGTTGGCACAACACAGGCGACCAGGAGATGTTCACGATGGACGAACTGATACAGCAGTTCTCGCTTGACCGCGTCAGCAAATCGGGCGCGAAGTTTGACTATGAAAAGGGCAAATGGTTCAACCACCAGTATCTGCAACTAAAGAGCAACGACGAGTTGGCAGACCTGTTTATGCCCGTATTGGCGCAACACGGGGTAAGACCTCCCCTAACCTCTCCTTCGGAGGAGGGGAATGCCGAGTCGGCAAAGGCTTTCAAAGAAAAAGTAGCCAAAGTGATCGGGCTAACGAAAGACCGTGTGAACTTTGTACCGGAATTATGGGAACAGACCAATTTCTTCTTTGTAGCCCCCACAGAGTATGACGAGAAGTCGCTCAAAAAGCGTTGGAAAGAGGACAGCCCACGGCATATGCAGGAGTTGTTGGCTCTGCTGGAACCGCAAGAGGATTGGTCGGCAGAGGCGTTGGACGCATTAGTCATGCCATGGATTGAGGAGAAGGGATACGGCGTAGGTATTGTAATGAATGCCTTCCGTATCTGCTTGGTGGGTGCCGCCCGCGGTCCGCATATCTGGGCGATTACCGATATACTCGGCAAAGAAGAAACCCTCCGTCGTGTACGAGTTGCATTAGAAAAAATCCCTGTATGTTAATTGTTAATTGATATGATTTTAATTTTCAGTGCTCCGAGCGGGGCGGGCAAATCGACTCTGGTGAATTATCTGCTTGGCAAACGCCACGACCTGGAGTTCTCTATATCCGCCACCACCCGTGCACCGCGCGGGCAGGAACAGAACGGACGGGAATACTATTTTATCAGCAATCAGGAGTTTGAGAAACTGATAGCCGAGGGCAAGTTGGTAGAGTGGGAGCAGGTCTATTCCGGCACCTACTATGGCACACTCAAGAGCGAGATAGAGCGCATCGAGGGGGCGGGGCATCATGTGGTGTTTGACGTAGATGTGAAAGGCGGGATTAACTTGAAGCGTATTTTCGGCGAGCGTGCAAAAGCGTTTTTTGTGGCTCCGCCGTCGGTAGAGGAACTGCGAAAGCGTTTGATTGGTCGTGCGACCGACAGCCCTGAAAAGATAGAAGAGCGCGTTGCCAAAGCCGCCACCGAGATGCAGGACGCACCGCATTTCGATTGTATCATCGTCAATGACGACCTTGCTTCCGCAAAAGCGCAATTGGACAAGGAAGTAGCGGCTTTTCTCGGATAAATCTCTGTATTTTGTTTCCGTATAATTGCCGTTAATAGGTCGTTAATTTCTCCATTAAAGGCCCTATAAAGGTTCATTAAAAAAGAATCCGTTTATTGCACATTCTCCACATTGAAGATCGGTATTTACGGCGGGTCTTTCAACCCTGTGCATTTCGGGCATACGGGGTTGGCAAAGTGGGTGGCGGAGCACACCGACTTGGATGAGGTATGGATGTTAGTCAGCCCGAGCAACCCGCTGAAAGACAAGCATATTCTCGCCGACGAACGGGTGCGGATAGAGCAGGTAGAGAAAGCGGTAGCAGGCATACCGCACGTGAAGGCATCTGACTTTGAGTTTCATCTACCCCGCCCGAGTTACACTGCCAACACTCTCCGTGAATTAAACCGAACTTACCCCGAGCATACATTCACTCTGATTATAGGCGAGGACAATCTGGTTATTTTCGACCACTGGCGCGAATGGGAATATATCCTCACGCATTACCGCCTGTTTGTCTATCCGCGACATACAGGACAATACGCAACGGAGGGCATTATCGGGCGACTGGCAGCCATAGCCGAGGGAACAACGGGAAAGCCCATAAAAGGAATTGTATTTTTAGGAGAGGCTCCCTATTTTGACATCTCCAGCACCGAGATACGCAACGCAAAAGGATAGCGCACCCCGTTTGCGTCCCGCTATGTTCTTGTCTATTGTACTATTGTGCGACAGGACAACCATATCAAAACTATGTTTATACAGTTTATACAACATCTATAGTGCATAAAGTGTATAAAACATAGGTTTATCCTATCAAGAAAAGCCAATTCTTTCTACGTCCTTTCTACGTCCTTTCTACGTAATTGGTATTACGAGGTATAAGAACTGCATAATTTGCATATTTTGCATATTTTGGGGAGGGATATGTTCTTGCAAAGAATGCAAAACTTATCGGCATAGGGATAGTTTGGTATAATTCACATTCAAACTATCATCCGATTTTGATGCGGTTGCCCCACTATACAAACCACTTTTGGCACGAAAATTGCGCTTTGCTTGCGTAATTCGTTTTTTTTATGTAACTTTGCAGGCTCATTTCATAGAATGAAGAACAAGTATTTTGTCATATTGTTGGTTGGTGTACTATTTGCGAGTTGCGGAGAGTACCAGAAGATATTGAAATCGACCGATGCGGACTATAAATACCAAAAGGCATTGGAGTATTTCAACGACAAGCAGTATGTAAAATCACAGACACTGTTGGACGATGTATCGTCATACTACCGCGGTACAGAGCGCAGCGAGGACGTGTTGGCATACTTGGCACGCAGTTATATGGGGCAGAAAGACTACACTTCTGCTGCCGACTACTATCAAGCCTATATTCGTAATTACCCCAAAGGCAAATATGCGACAGAGGCGCGCTTCCAACTCGGGCATTGCTATTATTTAGACTCGCCTGATGCCCGTCTTGACCAAGAGATTACCCGCAAAGCGATACAATCGTTCACCGAGTTTGTAGAACTCTATCCGGACAGCCCTTATGCCGAACAGGCATACACAGAGATGGGCGAGATGTACGACAAGTTGGCACAAAAAGAGTATTTGAGTGCAAAACTCTATTATAATCTCGGTTCGTATTTGGGCAACAACTATCTGAGTTGCGAGATTGTGGCAAAGAATGCACTGAAGACCTACCCGAGCAACTCTTATCAAGAGGAGTTGAACTGGCTGATTCTGCAAGCCAAATATCAACAAGTACTGATTTCGTACGAAGATAAGAAATTGGAACGTGCCCGCGATACGCAGGACGAATACTATAGTTTTATTACCGAGTACCCAGACTCGAAGCACCGTTCTGCAGCGGACAAGATACTCAAGGACATCAAGAAAATAACCAAGGAATAAACCTTGTTGAACATATGTTTAGCCGGTTGTGCTAACCCCCAATCACAAAACTAAAAACATACAAAGATATGGATTTCAAACAATCAAAAGCACCCACCAACACGATTACCCGCGATATGAACAAGTTGGTAGAACCTGTTGGCAACGTGTACGAGACTGTGGCTATCATTGCCAAACGCGCAAACCAGATCAGTGCCGCACTCAAGAAAGAGTTGGATAGCAAACTGCAAGATTTCTCCACCCCTCAAGACTCGATGGACGAGACTTTTGAGAACCAAGAGCAGATTGAGATTTCGCGCACCTACGAGCGTCTGCCCAAGCCGACACTGCTGGCTACGGAGGAATTTGTAGAAGACGACCTCGTATATAAGAACGGCAACAAAGACGAAGCGCTGAAATAACGGGCAAAGAACAATGGACAAAGAACAAAGAATGGAAATGCTTTGCATATTAATTGTTAATTCTTAATTGTTAATTGTACATTGTTACAGGGCAAACACATATTGGTAGGTATCAGCGGAGGTATCGCTGCCTACAAAATCCCCGAACTAATACGCTTGCTGCGCAAAGCAGGAGCGGAAGTGCGGGTAGCGACCACCAAGAATGCGTTGGAGTTCGTTACCGAATTGACCTTGCAGACCCTATCGGGCTACAAGGTCTATTCTGATGTATTCGCCGCCATCAACGCACATTCCACGGAGCATATCTCCCTACCCGACTGGGCAGATCTGATGATGGTGGCACCAGCGACCGCCAACGTACTCGGCAAAATGGCCAACGGCATTGCTGATGACGCCCTAACGACCACATTCTGCGCCATGCGCAAGCCTGTGGTGATAGCCCCGGCGATGAACGACAAGATGTACCGATGTCCAGCCACACAAGAGGCGATGCAGCACCTATCCGGGTGGGATAACATCACGATGCTCGATTGTGCAGAAGGGGAGTTGGCTTGCGGCACCAGCGGCAGAGGGCGTATGCAGGAGCCTGCAGCACTATTGGAAGCGATACATTATGCGCTAACGGAGAAAGACATGTCCGGCAAGCGTGTACTCATAACAGCGGGTCCCACGCAGGAAAAGATAGACCCTGTTCGCTATATAAGCAACTACTCCACCGGTAAAATGGGTTACGCCTTGGCACAAGAGTGCCTTCGCCGAGGAGCAGAAGTGAGATTGGTATCAGGGCCGACACAATGCAGCCTACCGAGAATGGAATTGTATGGAACAACCAATGCGTTGCGCATTGTCTCCGTAGGTTCGGCACAAGAGATGTACGAGGCGTGCGTACAAGCATTTCCGATGTGCGATATAGCCATTCTCTGCGCAGCAGTGGCAGACTTCACCCCAGAGACAGTATCTGCACAGAAAATAAAAAAACAAGCAGGGCAAGACACCCTGACGCTGACGCTGCGCAAGACACACGACATAGCCGCTACACTCGGACGACAAAAACGCCCCGCCCAAACTCTGATAGGTTTTGCGCTGGAGACGCATAACGAAGAAAACAATGCACTGCACAAGATGACAACGAAAGGGCTGGATATGATTGTGCTGAACTCGCTGCAAGACGCGGGGGCGGGATTTGCCTGCGATACGAACAAAGTAACGATCTATAATAAAGACGGGCGAAAGACAGCCTACCCGCTCGAAACCAAACAGCAAGTGGCGAAAGAGATAATTCAATGCATAATACATAATACATAATGCGTAATGCACCAAAGAGACTGCCTGACAATGTCGTCAAGCAGTCTTTTTTTGGTTTCTCATAGGCTAATAGCCAGTGCTTATATTCCAAATAAACTTGGTACAAAATCGGGTAAACACCGCTTATGCTATGCGGAACAACCCGTTGATAACCCGATGCAATTAGCATAAGGATAGTGATAGGGATACAAAAAAGAGATTGCTGCACCAGGCAGGCAATCTCTTTTTTTGTATTATACTACCGTATTTACTTAGCGGCAGAACGTTTCTGTTTCGGGAAATTGAAATGGTATGCCACCTTGATGCCGGCATCGACATAACCTAATTTGTTGACATAGGCATCGGTAGCCGAGACAACCGATGCAGAAGCCTTGCTGTCTCCCGATGGGGGGGTTACATTGATAAGGCTCTTGTTGGCAGTTTCACCTTTGAAAGCACTGACGACACTATAGTTGGCATATACACCCAAACCGAGAGCATCCCCGTTGCGCAGACTCCACTCATAGCCGATTTCAGCCGTTAAGAGCAGGTTGGCTTTCCACTGGTTGTGGTTCTTACCTTTGTCGTTAAGTTGGTCATTATCCAAACGACCGGTGATGGCTTCGTTGGTAACATGTACGCCCTCTTCCTGGAAATACGCATCTACGGTAGGCGAAGTGATAGTTTGCTGATACGGCGTATACAGCGGGAGGAGCAGTTTTGGACCGACATTGAAGAACAATCCTTTCTCAGTAACCAAAGAGAACATCAAAGGCACCTCGAGTTGCAGTTGACGGTCGCAAGAGGAGACCTTGTCGGCAGTAAGGGTATAATCCACTGCACCCTCGTCGGTATTGACCGTATAAGAATCGTTGACATCCAGATTGATGCTGCTCTGCGCATAGCCCAGACTCAAGCCCGTAAGGATACCCAGATCTACTGAACGCCCGAACTTAGTCCAATAGTAAGCATACTGCAAGTCGAGCATGGCATCGAAGCCACCGGGGCGTTTGCTGTCGCGGTTGAGTGCGTGGAGCATATTGGCATAACCGCCTCGGAGACCGATGGAGAAACGTTGATAGTTCTCACGCACAAGTTCCGCAGCCGTAGTGTCAGCAGTGATCTGCTCCTCCTGCGTCTCTACGACGATGGGTTCTTGCGGTTGCTGCTCGACACGCACCGTATCTTCCTGCACGACAGGAATAGTGTCTTGCTTCGTTTGTTGCTTTTGTGGTTCGTTGGTTTGACGGAGTACCTCTGCACCATACAAATTGGCTTGTTTCTCAATCTTGCGTTGCTCTTCTTGCGACATATTAGCCACTTCTTCCGCCAGTTGATTCAGCGTCTGTTTATCCTCTTCAATATGCTGCAGAGCCGCAGCCTGTGCTATGGTATCTTCGCGTACTACCGCCCCCTTGAGCATAATACCATCCGGGCGCACCCACGACATAATACCATTAAGGAGCACTCCGTCTGGGAAACGCTTCGTACCTACTTGCCGAATAGGGAACGACACATAATAGACCCACGAACTCATACGTTCCCCTGTCAGGTAATGCGTATTATCACGCTTGATAACCACCGTATCGCCCAATTGCCATTGGAACTCGGAAGCGGTTGA
The DNA here is from genome assembly GCA_934728255.1 of uncultured Bacteroidales bacterium. Classification (GTDB taxonomy): domain Bacteria; phylum Bacteroidota; class Bacteroidia; order Bacteroidales; family Paludibacteraceae; genus Colicola. The sequence continues at coordinate 62,101 of CAKVEC010000003.1, read as the reverse complement.
GCCTGCGGGTGTTTGTGCCGAAGCACAAACACCAACAGACAGTAGCACCATAACCAATGCAGCCTTACACAGACGTGCCGCACCACCGAATATCTTATTTTTAATCTTTTTCATTGTATCGTAATTATTAGTTTGTCAATCCGTTTACTTAACCACGTAGCGCAAAGTAATCTTTTCGCCATTGCATTGTACATCCACCATATAGTAGCCCGTATCGGAAGCAGCACTCATAAGGAATGTCTCAGCATCGTGCGATGTATAAGCGGCAATCTTTTGTCCGGTGGAAGTATAAACCACGATATTGGTTTCCATATCCGGATTGAGGTTCAGCACCTGTATCTGCTGCTCGGGCTGTGCGATATTCGGACGCAACTCGGGTGCTTTGATGCTATTAGCGCAAGTAAGGATGACCGTGCGTGCTTCTGCTGCGCAATCGTTCTCAGAAGTTGCCGTATGCGTAATACGAGCGTAGTATGCGCCTTGCAGTGTCTCGGCATTGTCCGTAGTATAGTAGAAGCCCGTAGCCACCTCGGTATCGGCATTGACATCGGGTGTCTCACCTGCCATCTTGTACCAGTGTACATCTGTCTCGGTGATGTTCCAGTCGGGGAACTGCTCACGTATGCTATTGAGGTTGATCATCAGCAGCCGGTCGGAGTACATCGATTTGGCGGGCAGGTTGCTCAACGCAGGATCGTTGTCCGCCGTAGGTTGCTCAACCAAGACGACAAACGTGGTGTCTGCAGAAGCACAATCGCTACTTATCTCGCAGCGGACGGTTACTTCTTTCATTTGTCCATCCAGTGCCTTATCTGCCATACTGCTCCATGTATCGTTCTGCTTCAAGAACCAGCGGATAGCGGTGTTGGGTGCAAAGAGCGGATCGGCAGCGACAGCCTGCTCAATGGCAGCCGTAGCATGAGCGGTATCTACCACCTGACCGCACACAGCCAAAACATCGCCTTGCGCAATAGCCGGCATAAAGAGGTGATATACATAGAGTTGGTAATGATAGAGCGAATCGGTATCACCATTAGTCGGATCGGATACACGTACGCTTTCCGTCCAAGTGGTATCACTATAGATAGTAAGCGTCTGCAAACGAGAAACATACTCGCTACCTGCGCAAACCGTATCTATGATTGTTTTCTCTTCGGCGGGGGCTGAGATAACCGTCAGCGTGAGCGTATAGCGTACGCTGTCGCACCCGGTAGCAGCATAGCGTGCCGTATCATGATACGTGCCTGCTTCCATGAGAGTCTGATCGCGCCAAGTATGCCATACATAGGTCTGTCCTTCCTTAATAGCAGCCGTTTCCTCCGGCATATCCGTAGCGGAGAGAACCGTCAGATAGAGGGTATAGCATTCTTTTTCGCAGCCTGCTTCGTAGTAGATAGTATCGTAATAAACACCGGTCTCGGAGAGCGTCATATTACGCCATGTATAGACATCGCCATCGCAAACGGTATCACGCTCGATGGTATCTTTGAGCAGTTTGAGCGTTGTGATGTTATAGACATATACCGAGTCGAAGTCCATATCGGTGTCGTGGATAGTAATCGAATCATTCCATGTGGTGTCATTAAGAATGATGTGCGAACTTACACGGCCGAAGTACTCGCTGCCTGCGCAGACCTCGGCTTGAATCTCGGGAGCCACCTTATATATATATGCCTCGGGGACGAAATCAAAGTCCTGACTAAATAGTGAATCACCACATTCGGTAACAGCCACATAGCGCAGGATCACCTTGTTCTCATCTTTGCCCAATCGGTCGGCAGTAACCTCGCCATATGTACCGGTCAGCGTATCCTTGCGCTGCCATACAACGGACTCGACAGTCATATCGGTTTCGTTCTTGTCCTGCTCAAACTGGCGTACAAGCGAAGTCGTAGCACGAGCGGTGTTGATGCTCTTACCACAAGCCACCGACGGTTGATAGGTCAATGTGGTATAGAGAACAGGAAGGGTCTTCACCTTGATAGTATAGACATACAACGAATCCATAGTACGCGGGCGACCGAGCGTATCCGGCACAATCAGTTGTTTGGGAGTGCGGATAATGGTATCTTGATGAATGGTTGTATTCGGCAGCAACTGTGAAGCCGTATTCGGGCAAACCGTATCATACAAAGCAATGCTGTCGGTGCGCCACGGAGCCACCATAAAGGTATAGGGGAAATTCAATACATTCTCGCACGAGTCCTCGATATGCAGCCAGAGCGTCTTGGTATGTATATCCTTGGGGAGGATAATAGTGGTATCCGCCCACGCAGAACCTGCTGCATCGTCCGACCAATAGATAGTATCAATCGGCGATATGGTATCGATGCCGTTATAATAGCGACGCAATGCATCGAGCGACGGATCAACAAACAGGCTCATACCCTCTACCAGCAACGGCATTGCATTAATCGTTTTCAACTGCTCTGCAGGTATCTGTTTGGCAGCAACGAGCGGTTTTACCTTGTAGGTGAGTACGGAGTCACGCATAGCGATGCCGTCGCGCCAACTGATAGTGGTATCAAGTTGCTGCGAAGCAATATCATCGTCAAAGACCATCATATTGATATAATACCACTGGTCACCGACAAAGATAGAATCGCGGTATTCCGCACCGTCGCAAGTGGTGGCATAGATAGTATCAAAGCCCTGTACACGCTCTGCCTCCGGTACAAAATCGGCAAAGATCTTGGTGGTCTTGTCCGAGCAATAGAGGATTTGCAAGTTAGGCCAGCCGGCTTGTTTGATCACATCGCGGTCAATATTCTGCGAGATGGTATCGCCTGCAGCGAGTGTATGCTCCAGATACTTTACCTCCTGGTCGCACTCCCACATAATCTTTGCACTGGTCCCGGTTTGCTCCTGCTTATTGAGATTGACGATAGACAAACGGAGGTCGTAGCCCTCTGGAATAGAGGTAGAATCCAAACGCACCTGATACCACAAGCAACTGGTTTTCTCCTGATCCGTGCTACCCGGGTGGATATTGCCGTTGACCCAATCGAAATCAATGGCATTGAGACAGTCGTCGCCCTTGCTCAGCGTAATATCGAAGCGGAACGATACAGCGCGGTCGGCACTGACGCGTACATAGACGCGTGCGCTATCGAACGCATTGAACTGTGTGCGCTCTACGGTATATACCAGCGACTCGCCACCGGCGATAGTACGCTGACGGAAAGTCATCTCATGCTCCACGGGGCATACCCAACTGATCTCCGCCTTGGCAGTAACAGGGGTATTGTCGAGGTTGCGGATAGTAAGCGTACCATTACCTGAAGTATTCTCCTGCAGGTTGCGGATATCTACGGCATACCATGTCGGCACGCCAGCCTCAACATTATATGTAGTATTCGGCACTGCCTCGACAGCCTCGGCACAAGCCGTAACAGGCTCGATGGTAGCAAAGTCGCGCACCGAAGAAGTGATACGCGCCTGCTGACCGGCAGTGGTAGTGAGTTTCAGATAGAGATAATCCGAACCGAAGGCACTGAAGACATCGCTACTGATCTCTTTGCTGCGTTTCTGCCCGATGCCGAGTGCAAACGACTCTGCCATAATCGCTGCGGAATCGCAACTCGTATAGAGTCCGGCTTGCAGCGTTCCCGCTTTGGTGCCGAGGTTCTCGATGCTGAAAGTAATCAGTTTATCAAGGGCAACCACAGCACGCTTATCCAAGCGGTACCAGCGGGTGGTAGTCTCGTCCTGGATACAGGTGTCGCCTACCGCATAGTTGACGGCATGCAAGCAGTCCTCGCCGGTATTCGGGTCAACCAAGTCCACTTGGAAGCGAAGTCCGCTGCCAATCAGCATTACCATGATGCTGTCGTGCTTAGCAGCCAATTGCTCTGCGGTACTACGCTCCACTAATTTATATAGTTCCTGTCCTGCACCTACGCTTACCGATTTGCTCTGCATAGCCTCTGTAATCGGGCAGTGGTAAGCCACCTGTGCGGTAACGGTTTGCGCCGTAGCACTTTGGAGGTAGATACGCGGGGTCTTTGCCGATGTGATCATCTCGTCCAGCACCGCTTTGCTGACATAGTACCATGTCGTATCGGCGGTGGTGGTATAACGTTGTCCCCAAGCGAAAGCCACCATATCGTCGGGGCAATCGATGGTAGTGAACGGCTCCGGATCAACCAGTTCCGCCTCGACGTGTACTGCCTGCGAACTGCTCAAGCGCACATAGACGGTATCGCCCAGGGTCTCCAATGTAGAGTGGGCAATCGTAGTGGTCTTGGTCTGCAAGCCGCGAAGCGTGGTAGTCTGTGTTTGCGGAACATCGCACGGGCAGGTGAATGCCACCTGCGCCTCTACATCGGCAGCAGCGTTCGCCTTATTGGTGATGCTGACACGGATATCTTTGTTCCCCTGTTTGGCAGCACGCAGATCCACCATATACCAGAGTGCGTCATCGGCTTTCTGGTCGTTGCCGCTTACCCAGTTGAACAGAACCGCCGAGCGGCAACTGCTGCCGGCGTCCTCTTTGGTCATCGTAACATGGAAAGAAATCGGTTGCGAAGAGATGACACGGAAATAGAGGGTGTCAATGCTCTTGTCGATGCCGTTGATAAAATCGCGCCCGAACATCTTCTCATACTTGCCGCCTGCAGCGAGCGACATGGTGCGCTCGGTGTTGGCTACGTTATCGGGGCACTCAAGGCTCATCTCCGCCTCGATCTGTGCGGTAGCCGCACCGAGGTTGTTGATAGTCAGGGTCGGCACCAGCGTGGTATTGCGCACGTCTGCCAGTCCGACCTTGTACCAAACGGTATCTTGGGCAGCCTGTTTGTGTCCATATGTCCAGTCGAAAGCCGTAGCATGGAGGCACGCATCGTCTTCCACTTTGGCAGGCATATCCACCATCTCGGCACTGAATACTATGTTTTGGTCGGTTTCTACACCCACATATACCGTGTCGCTCGCCATCATACCGAAGGTATTCCAGCTGATGGTCTTATCGTTTTGTGCCTGTGCAGCAAGTGTACGCGAAACGGTCTGCAGATCGCTATACGGACATTCAAAGGCAATGCTGCCTTTGAGCGAAGCCGTCTTGCTGCCGAGGTTCTTCACGTGGAGCAGAATATCTTTCTTGTCGGCTTTGGCGGACTTGATATCCACAGCATACCAAACGGTGGTATTGGCAGACTGGCGATGCTCTTTGTCCCAGACAAAGTCCATACTTGTCTTGCAGGCTTCACCCTCGTGGAGACGACGGAGACGACCGGAGAACGATATCGGTTGGTCGGAAGTAACACGCACATATACATACTCGGCATTCAGTCCGTCCAAGAGATTCGGCTCTATGGTTTTGGTAGCCGAAGCGTCTACATCGAGTTGCATAGTGCGGGCAGTAACGCTGTATGGTTTAGCAACAAACGCTATCTCGGCTTTGATAGTAGCCTTGGCAGTCCCACGATTGACGACCGTCAGTTCGGGAACCATCCCTTTCTCGCGGAGCGATGCCAAGCGTATCTTGTAGATATATTCCCCGGCACCTGTGTTGTAAGTGGTATTCAAAACGGCTTCTGCAGCAGCGGTGCCATCAAAAACAGGGCTACTCGAAGCATCAACATCCACCAACTGCGCCTTGATTTGCAGGGGTTGCTTGCTATCGACACGCACATAGACCTCATCAGCCGACAGCATATCCAGTATAGAGCGGCTGATGGTTTTGGTGTAGGTCTGCCCCGCAGCTAACCAGGCTCCGCGCGAGGTCAAACCCGTACTCGGGCAATCGAAACTAATGCCGCCGGTAACTGTAGCGGCAGCCGAACCTTGGTTGCTGACAAGGACGGTTATTTCCTTGTCGGTAGCGGCTTTGGCGGCACGCAGGTCCACCTTGTACCACACGCTCTCTGCGGTTTGCGACACACCGGCCGTCCAGTTGAACACGGTGGCGTTGAGACAAGCATCATCGATGTCGGACGTAGCGTACACCTTGGAGGTGATAGCGATACGCTGGTCGGTGGTCAGGCAGAGATAGACCTCGGTCTGCTTCATCTGGATAAGCATTCCGCCGGCTACCGTCCATACACGATACTCTTTGCCCGACAGCGTATAATCGCGCTTCTCGGTCTGCCCTGCCAATGTACCTTGAATATGCACATTAGCTGCATTGTCAGTCAGGTTGGTTAGAAAAATAGCCAAGGTAGGTGTTTCTTCCTCATAAACAGGGTCTAACGAAACACGATACCATACCGCAGAGGCACTGCCTCCCTGCACGTTGCCGTTCTCCCAGTCAAACTCTATGGCATTGGCTTTGGTAGAACCATCGCCTTTGCCGATAGCCATTGCCGGAAGACAGCATAGCATTGCGGCCACAATCAGAAGATAAAGTTTTTTCATTGTATATTGTATTTTTTACGTTTCTATTTTGTCCTAAATTCTCCATACAATTTGTTATAGGATGCGCTTAGGATACGCATAGGATAGAAAGTCTATCCACCCGTCATCCACCTGACATCCACCCGACTTTGTATGTTAATTCTTAATTATTAATTAAGGTCTGCCCGAGCAGGGTATATCGTTTGCCGCTGCGCACCACATAAACCGTACCATCGGGGGCGCAATAGAGACGAGACACGGGTGTCGTCTGCCGAGGATCCGCCACCGCAGTAGGTATCTGTTCCCGCACCGAGAGTTCCACCCTGCGTGTGCATTGGTTTCTGCGCGTAATCGTATAACTATAGTCGCCATAGGCATCTATCCATTGGTTGGCTTCCTCGTAGAAATAGCCTTCCTCCATATCCGCCGGCAGGACATATACGGTATCATACTCCGTCTCGGGGGCGGAGAAGGAGATACGTATATCCATATCGGCATAGGTGTCGTCGTCGATCCAGCCCGCACTCTGTATGGTGGTATCCCGGCTGTATGCCACGCCGTTGATTTCTATGGTCTTGCCTTCGCAGACAGTAGTATCTATGCTGAGCGAAGTGTGTGTAGTCAGATGCTCAACGCTGAGCAGATAGCGTTCGTCGCACTGCCCGGCGGTATGGATGGTAAAATCATAGTCGCCATATCCGCCCTTGGCGATATACTCCTGGTTGCGATAGACCATCGGCAGTTGGTCTGCCCGTACGCGCATAGTGTCGCGTTGCGGTTCGGGGGCAGTGATAGTCAGGTTGTAGGCACGGACATACACCGTATCGCCCCTGTGCCACGCAGTATCATTGTTGTAGCGGGTGGTTTGGGTGAGCAATGTGTCGGATAGTTGCAGCCCGAGCCCCTGGCAGATAGTGGTGTCGGTAACCTGCGGAACAAAGCGCGGATTGGTGCGGAAACGGATACGCCCCACCTTATCCGAAGCGTGGTCGAAATGGAAGAACAGCGATTCGCCTGCCCGGCGGGCGTTCTGTATCAGCGATTTATCAGGGAAAAAGAGTTTGGTGGAGTCAGACAGTGTGGTGCGGGCTACCTCGATGCCGGAGCAACTGCCTTGGGTTACCCATACGTGGCACGGATTGTTTTTTGCCTCTTTCCATTGTACAAACACACTTCCGCTTTGCGGCAAGCGGCTTGCTTCCCACTCATAGACATCGTCCGAATGGTTGCTCACATAGGTCATACTCGTCCGGACGGGCAGGGTTGCCTCGCAGGTGGAGTGAGGGCCCTCGTTGTAGGGAAAGACATACACTTGCCCTGTACATTTGCCATTCGGGTAAACGCGGATATGGGGTGTCAGTGCAGAGAGCACTTGTCCTGCCGCATCGCCCATCTCGTCTATCTTTTGGTTGATAGAAGCGGCATCCATCTCGCGCATCTGGTCGCGCCCGATGGTCATAGAGATAGTAGGCGTCTTGCTGGAGCAGAGGGCATAGACCTCAAGCGTAACCGAGCAGTCGGCAAACCAGTAGGCGGTCAGCCCCTTGCGCACATCGTCCACCGAGGCGGTGTACCACACGGTATCGGATATCTGTTCGCTCAGCGGGAAACGGAATGTGGAACCACCCTCGTAACAATCGCAGAAATAGTAGGGGGCTTTCAGCGAGGCTTGCAGGAGACGGCATGTCCAACTGGCAGCATCTTCGTCCGCCCCCACCGCCATAGTATCTATAGCAAGAGAATTAACCTGCCAAGAAACAGCGGTCTGTGCACTGCTATACGGGACCGCTGTCAGCGACAGCAGCAGAAACATCAATATGTATTTTAGCCTTAACATATAATTATTACAGACATATAGACACAAAAAGCGATAACTCGCCCTATTGAATTACCGCTTTGCTTTCTGTCTCCACCAATTGTCCACCCAGTATTTTTGGGGCTCCATTAATTGCCGTTAATTTAGCCATTAATTTTTTCTCCGTATATCAGCACCGACACACGATATTTATGACTCCGTTAATTGACGTTAATTAACCATTAATTTTTCCTCCACTAACAGCCATTAAAAACACCATTAAAAGTTTTCTCATAGCCTTATTTCTTATTCAGTACCAAGTCCAATCCCTGCTGTATATAGAAAGGGAACTTCAAGTCGCTGGAGATAAGAGGCATATTCTCAGTGATAGCCTGCGCTATGATCACGTGGTCTGACGGATCGTTATGAAACTCCGGTGTGTCCAAGCCTGCATAAGTAAGCAGATGCTCCTTGCGGATAGGCAGCACTGTAATGAAATAGTTATCCTCAATATCACGAACCATATCCGTTGCAGACTTCCATTGTGTTGCACATACACCCTTACACCTATACAGATGCACTAACTCTTTTACAGATTCCGCACTAATATACAATTGATTATCATAGTCATCCAAAATCGCTTGCACATCCCGACACAACCAGTCTTTTGCAGTTGCGGCATAAATAAATATATTAGTATCTAACAAATATCGCATTAAGGCAAAAGCGTTGGGTCGTTAATGATAATCGTACCTTGAGAACGCAAACACGCTTCCCAAAATTTACTAATTCTTTTAGATTTTTTATTCTCTGAAAGATTTGTTGTCGTTGTATTATTTTCCATAATTTTTATTGTTTGTATTCTAAATAGTTTATGATGATAGTTTTCGCCATTACACATACATCAAATACGATCGAAAATTGTCGGGTCATAGATAATCCAATCGTCTTTGTACTTTTGGCAGGCTTCCCAAAACTTACTTACTCTTTTGGGTTTGTCGGCAGTAGTCTGCTGCGTCGTAGTTTTGTTCTCGTCCATAATATAGTTCCTTTCTTTTGTATAGTCTGTGCGACAAAGTCCGTGCCAAACAGGCGATAGAGCGTTTGTCAGCGCAAAGATACGACAAAAATATCATTCCTGCAAGTCGTGTCGCCGGCAATCACTTTTAAGTCTCCATATAATTGCCATTAATTAACCATTAAAATTATTCTCGTAGCCATTCGGACTTTTTATGCCTCCATTAATTGCCGTTAATTAACCATTAATTTTTTCTCCACTAATTGCCATTAAAAGACCATTAAAGTTTTGCCCTAAGCTGCCTTTTAATGGTCCTTTAACGGGCATTATGGAGGATATAAAAAGTAGCCATTAACGGATAATCCAACTGAGACCGCATACAAAACGGTAAATCAATATGTCAAAGGTCGCTTGGTGTGCGGAAGTGCAACAAAGGTTGTGCCACAGCGCACCGATGTACCTCTCTGCATATATCCCAACGCAGAAAGGTGAGAGATTGGCAGACTAACGGACTACCACTTTGGCAGTCTCCTGCTCGCCACGCACCATATAGATGCCTGCGGGGAGGGAGAACGTGGTCTCGTCGGTCAGATAGCCGGAGGCAACCAACTGCCCTGCCGAACCGTAGATACCCACCTGCTGCGGCACTACGGGTATAACCACTACCCCGCCGTCCACACTATTCACAATCAACGTTCGTCCGCCGGAAATAGTCGGCACACCGGTGGTAGAACCGGCTTCGGTATCGTAGGTGATGACACCGGTACGGATATTAATACGTTTAGGTACTACCCCTGCTTTCGATTGAATACCATTTATCAAAAATGAGGCTACCGGTGAAATGGTTTCTCTTGAAGATTTTGTTTGAGCAAAGGACTCATCACCTATTGTATTATCATATGTCCATAAATTGGAATTATTGGATACCAAATTAGCAAAGATGCTATTTCCGGAAACACTTACCATATTAGCAGCGGGCGTTGTTGACAACAAAGCACTCTGAGCATTCTTACCATTAATTGTCTGCGGACCTGCACCTACAAAAATCAATAACTTACCCGTCCAATAGTCCCAATACTCTCTTCCTGAAATTTTCTCATCGTCAGACCAACAGCCCACGCAATACGGGAACAGCAACGAGTAAGTTTTTCCTTTCTTGAGCACCACATTATCAGAACCTACAGAAACATAGTTCCATTGTGGTACAACAGAACTACCATCATCTGACAATTGCCAAGTATCACCCGATTCATACAGATAAAAATTAGCCTTTGCCGCATTCGTTCCATTGTAGGGAATCAATTCTCTTTTGCCCCGATATTGTTTCTCATACTGCGTGTAATTACAAAATTGTCCCTTTGCATTCTTCTGCAAAATACCTGTGCCATTATCCTTAACCGCTAATGTATCTCTACCATATTCATAACGAAGCCATGAACCATACAAACCACTCAACGGACTGGTTGACATTGGCTCTACACCCAGCACATAAAATGCCAAGAAGTAACTAAAATCCACATTGGCAGTGGCTTGTAACTGCAAAGCCTCATCTTTACTTAGTGTTTTTAGGACAGAATCCGGATAGGATTCCAATATGTACATCTTTTTTATATCAAACGGTGCCGTAAATGTCATCCATCGGTCTGCCATTGTAGGAATAATAACATTCAGTTCATTTTGAATTGCATAGTCTTCCGAATTGGTAATTTGCGAATAGGATTTATTGGCATCTTTCTGGAAAGAGATTGTAGCACCATATTCCGGTGATTTATAACCTCCGCTACTAACAATATATTGCATCTTGTCATCAAGTTGCGTCCACAAGAAATTGTTGACCTCATACGCAGCATCATCTTTTACCACGAGATCACCACCGAATGTTTTTGAAGCATTATTACCAACACCCGCTTCCAATGCAGGTACGCACATTGCCCACGGAATAACCACTTTGCTCACAACAGCCTCTTGTCCAATATAAGAACAAGGCAGCATCAAATTTACACTATCTTTGTCGTCTGCGGTAATACTATTTTGCCCATACAGGAATCCTGCTTTTCTATAATAATCGCGTAGAGAACCTTCCTCACCACTTGACTCAAACGGGAACTCAAACTCAGCAATACCATTTGCAAGCGTACCTGTTGCCTTTATCTTTTGCTTGCACAACGCAGTTCCTTTCATATCTGTTACAGAAGATCCCTTGTCGTCAAACGAACTGCAAGCCCATATATTGCAATTGAAAGAACCTCCATTGATATAAGTTTCCTTGGGGCATTTCATAGATTCGTTGTCCCAATAATATCCCATATAGGCAGACGATTGGTTCCATGAAGACTGGTCTATAGGAGTTGCAGAGATAGTGCCATCATTAAAATTAACTCTGCCAGATGCCTGGTCGGTACCGATACCATAAATCGTAAATCCATATTGCGAATAGCAACGCCAAGAAATAGCCAGAGTAGAAGAATATGCTGCAGATAGCGGCAAAGAGTTTTGTAAATGCACTCTACCACCATTAAAATTCACTACGGATTTTTCATTACCCAAGTCAATAGAGGGAGAGTTGCTCGTCAGTTTTGCCAACTGCAATGAACCATTCACATTCTCAACAGCAGAGCCATCCGTGCCGGTAGGCCACTTGTCATCAATAGTCAAAACCTCATACTGATCAGTAGCCGTTGTGTACATGTGTAGAGGAGAAGAACACTGAGTGGCTGTTTTTGTAACACCTAAAAACGATACATACACACGATTACCATGCGTACTACGCAATATATTTTCGCCACGCAGGTGTATCGTCGGGCAGAATGGATTACCAGATTCAGTAGATGCCGTTTCAAACACAAATACACCACCGCTACCGGTCGGATAATTACCAAATTTGGTACTTGCTTGTGTTACATCTTCATCATATTTATAATTTGTAGTTTTACTGCGTGCATACAGATAACAACTATCCAAATAAATATCAACTTTGGCACCAGCCTCCCCCTTGATATGGAATACACCTATATCAGACGGTAGATAACCCGCAGAAGCATACGGACACCAACCTGTAAAATAAAGTTTCTGTCCTGTAGCAGACACATTCACGCCAATACTCTTGGTATCAGAGTTCATATTGTCCACATATTGCTCAAAATCATAATGGTCAGCATTCTTGGTATAGACGTAGCAAGGTGTCTTGGAATACTTGTTGATAGTGGTGGTTTCTGTTGTTTGCTCGGCAGAGGTATAACCTTTGGTTACTCCAAAGATGTACAACTTATCAAAACAAGCCGAACCACTGGCAAAAGCACCGGTCAAATCAACAGCACGCTTGATATGATACGGATAATTATTCTGCGTCTTATGCTCCGTACCTGTTTCTATACCCGTGGTGGTAGCCATACTGGCGTAAATGGATTTCGGAACACCGTATTCATTGGTTTCTACGGATTGTATTGTTACATTGACTACAGCCGTATGCCCGTTGCCATCCGTGATATTCACTTGTGCCGTTTTTCCTACCGCCGAAGCATAATCACCCACGTAGCGGACTTGTACAGGTACCGTCGGAGAACAATCCACACCCAAACCGTCTGTTACATCCAACACAATACCATCTGCAGCAGTATAAGTATGTGTACCTGAAAGCAATTCAAAATCAGAAGCATTTGCACCGGATATTTTCAACGATACAGATTCCAAATTGATAATCTCTACACTCATTGCACCAACAGATACCTGATCGCCGATTGCACTAAGCGAAATATCCGTAGGCGATACACTCAACCCGACCTTTTCTGTAATACATAGCGATGTAATTTTTCCCCGAGCCTGTTCTCCAGATACTACTATCTTTAGATATTGTGCATCTTTGTCAAACGTATTGTTCTCTAATGCATAGAAATCATTGTCGTACTCCGTCTTGCTTTGCAAAAATTGCCAAGTAGGTTTCCCGTTGGCAGTTGCAGTTGTTATTTGCAATTTATCAGGAGTACCCACGAAATGGAATTTGATAGAACCACCGGTAGAACCACCCGCCGTATAACCAATAAAAATTGCACCATCACGATATACAGCACCATCATTTTTATCTATAGAGAATCTATTGTCATTGTATAATTCTTCTAACGACCTTTCACACAAAATACCTACGTGAATCGGGTTATGGCGTAACTCTATAGTAAACGTTTCCGTTTTCCCGTACCACAAATCGCTCTCTGCTTGTGCAACCGTAATATCAAATGTTGCCACATTGGATTTTGTAGTGGCATTGCGTTCATTCACCTCAAAATAGAGGTCTGCATTATGCGTAATTGACAATACAGATGCTTCATAATCCGTATTGGTGGAAGAAACAAAATCATTATAAGATTTGTTTACATAAAGTATATACTTGTTACCTTCTTTTTCCTCAGCATTGATTGTAAAAGTCGGTGTCCGTTTGATTACCTGCACATTTAAGGTCAAAATTTTCTCTTTGTAGGTATCAGTCTCCGATTGGGTATAGGTCAGCACAGCATTTCCTTCTGCTTTGGCTGTAATACTACCCGTAAGCGGATCTACATACAACACATTCGGATCTGATGACTCCGGTATTTCCAATGTCAAACCATCCGTATTAACAAGATATTCGCTGCGCTGATAGGCATCTCCTTTGTACAAATCAACGTCGCCATTATTTTCCCACGTATTTCCCCAAGCAATAGGATTCTCGGCTTTTATATCACCTACCGTAATTTGGACTTTCTGGTCTGCCGTATTGGTATTCTTATCATTCTTTGAACTCAGACGAACCGTCGCTTCAAAAGTTCCTATCTCTTGGTTAGCAGTCCCCGCATTGTACGTAACAGGCACCTTAACCTCATACACCTTTCTGCCATTATCCGTTTTGTTGGTTTCCGTTACTATCCACCCCGAAGACGCTATTGCCCAACGGTCAGCGGCATCCGTTTCGCCAGACACCAATTGAGCAGAAAAATACTGCGAAGCATCCGTTACATTTATAGGGTCTTTTACATAAAACACCAAATTAGCGGTACGCGTGGTTGTGCCGCTTGACAAATCAGCATTAGTTAGTTTAGGTAATACTACGGTATTTGTCTGTTGTCCGCTTTGCACTTCCGGAATAAGAATGGTAAAGTCAAATTGTTTCATACGGACATAGTAGTATCCCAGCCAATATTTATGAACCGTAGTAGTAATCTTTAATGTTTGCTTGGTATAATCTTTATTCTCTACAGCATCCGGACTATTTATATCGGAAGATTTTGGTATAACTTCAGTGCCATCATTAATCCGATACGTAGGTTTATTGTTATTCTTTGCAACTAAAAAACTATACGCTTTAATCAAAGTGTAGTCCGGAGCAGTAAAAGTCAATGAAGCAGAACCGGTCTTGTCCTTTGCATTTAATTGCAGAAACGTATTCTCCCAACAATCAGTTAAACTACTCTGATTGCCTTCATAGTTTTGCGTAATATATTCTGCATTTTGTTCGGGATCCTGATAAAGTTTCACCTGCACAATCTCTGCCCACATAGAGACTGTACTCAATAGTACTCCGCACAACAATCCTAAATATCGTTTCATAATCCACCTATTTTTTTATATGATTTATCGTACCAGTTTCACCACATCGCTTTTACCTCGCAAAACATACATAGCATTGTGTGGCACGGAAACAGAACGTTCCTCTCCTGCCTGTTGATGCCACGACTGAACCAATACGCCCAATGAAGTAAACAATTGGACATCTTGCTCTTCTATAGTAGTAACCAACAAATTATCACCATATTGCATCACCGACAAAGTATTTCCGATACGGGTATTCGTTACCGCTGAAGGAATCGGTTCCGTCTCCGCCGGTTTGGTGCTTTTGATAGTCAGAGTGCCGTTATTGGTCGATTTCCATTGTAGATAAACATATCCATCTGCATCTACACGGGATGCCAGTTGGTTTATCTTATCCGCACTAATGGTGTCTTGGGAATACCTGGAAATACTTTCGTAGAAAATTATATTTTTATTAGAAGTGGATAGTTTGAAAGTGCAGGTATCTGCAAAGAACAGCACCAGCGTGCCATTTCCTGCCCAATCAACCGCCATACCATAATTCTGCCAATCAGCAAAATTCATACGATACACACTGCCTGTACCTTTGAATTGCTCGTGGACAAACTCTAATGGCAGAGCCGTTGTTTTCTCTGCGCAATCCGATGCTATCCATTCATCGGGCAAAATAGATGTGGCTGCAATACATTGGAAACGGACATACAGATAATCTTCTGTCGCTTTGTCAGCCAGTTTCTGCATCTCAGATGCCGTCAGGCATAGTTCGTGTCCGTCTTCAATGGAGCGATACTGATACACCGCCACCACATTCTCATCCTCCGACGACAAATTAAATTGCGCCGCACGAGAGACATACATCTTGAATATATTATTTGTTGGTGTAAAGAAACGTGTTGCCTTGCTCCATGTTTTAGGGAAATAATACAATGTGGTGGTATCACCCGCCGCAAGCAATGTTTCTTCTCCGTACGGCAGCAAAACAGCACCGCCTTCTGCGGCTTTTTGCGGCACTTTCTCCACCCATAGTTCCCCAGCACCCTTGGTAAGCACCTTGGTATAGTATAAACCGCTCATACCATTATGCTCCATCGTTTCTTTGATTTGCGCCGAGGTCAGTTTGACGGTATCTCCGTCCTCCATTGTCCAAATATCCCACACATTCGGATCCATATTCGACGGTTCGAACCCACACTCATCGTAGGCGATGAACACCTGTGCAGGCTGTGTGCCACGCCAAATAAAGCGGACACTGTCATTCTGCCAATCCGTATAAGGAAGGACAAACACCTTGGCAGAATCATTGGGCAGAATACGCAGCGTGTCATCCACATGTACATAAGTGGCATTATTCATACAATTGCGGAATATAGAATCGGGAATCATACTGATTTTGCCAGGAGCGGGGAAATCAACACGGATAAGCGCCTGCACATTATAGGTCAGCCCGTATTCCGACAGCAGTTCGCGGTAAGTATCATCCACCATCAGTTGATGCCCCAGTACACCATTGATAATCGTCTTGGTCATCTCGAACTTGATAGGCACTTCGACACCCCACCCCGATGCGGAGGTAATAATATCGGACAACAACGCATCGTCGTACACTCCTGTTGTACACGAGAAATCAACCCATGCAATGGGGTTTTCGGTGTCATCGGCATTATCCGCCACAAAGAAGCCACCTAAAGGCAGGTCGTAGGTATATGCCGTAAACCAATACTCCCCTGCCGCAGGAATAGTCTCCTGGAAATCCTTGGTGATAGGCATAGGATTCTCACAAGAATTATCCGCAGGAATAGCAGCCATCACGGCTGCACTACACATCAAAACAAACGAAAGCAAAATATGTTTCATAACGTATGGATTTTTCTATTCATCTTATATTGTTTGTACAAAATAGCAATCATATACACCATCGATAATAGCAATAAAACAATGATGCCATCACCAATCGGAGACAACTGATATCGGGTATTATTGCTCTCGCCCGTTATCCACGCCAACCAGTCCTCAAAAGTTTTAACAGTAGGCATCATACCACTCTGATTCGCCTTCCAATACTCGTAAGCCGCCCTTAATTGTTCTTCAGTAAAGTAATAGGTATCATCCGAGAATGTCCAACCTCCGGTAGCATCATCTTGACCAACATACCAATCAAACCACCTCTCCCACTCGTCATTACCAGCAATAGTTCCGGGAGTTCTTCTCTGTCCATTGCGACGAGGTGCCGACTGTTGTACGGATGATGCATAAGACATAGTAGAGGTATAAGCATAGGCATACGACGGAGATGCGAAGGAAGAGGACGGGGCGAGCGATACGCCCGAACCCATAGTACCCATAGAACCCGACGAACTCATTACACTCGAGGCTGAGGACGAAGCGGAGGACATAGCACTATGGCTGCCCGCTGAGGTATACACACCGCTTTCGGCACCACCGCCATAGGACTGTAGAGACGAAGAAGTGGTCAGATACACCCCCTGCGAAGCACCCCCCGCAGCAGGATAACCGCCCGCTGCATAGCCGGAAACTGAACCGCTATGCGCAGAGCCTTGCGGAGCAGAGACTGCATAAGCAACGGGATGATGAAACAACCGATTCGCAGAGCGAGACGACATAGGTACCGACACCGACGAACCGCCCACACGGGAAGATGTACCCACATCAGGCACAGACGACCAATCTACCGACACAGAAGATGCCGACATAGGATTTTCCTCCGCCAGCATACTGCTAACCACCGTAGTGAGCCCATAGACTACTCCGCCTAACAGCAAAAAAACAATCAAATATCTACCTTTCATAAAAAATAGGTTCATTTAGCAGCACAACACAATCCCCAAAAACAGGATAAGGCATACGCATTATATAAATTCGGCGCAAAATTACTACAAAATATGCAATAATGCAAGAAAAAAGGAAAAATTGCTAAATAAATTTTAAGTTTCACGCCTCAGGGGGGGGTAAAATAAAACACACAATACGAATTATTTGCTATTTAGAAAACATATAATTCGCCATATAATGGATAATACGGAACCGTTCATTTTTCTCCATTAATGTCCATTAAAAGACCATTAAAATTATGATCGGATATGGCACCGGCGGCGGAGGGGATGGCATAAAAAGACTCAGGCTGCCGACTTATCGGCAGCCTGAGTGAGGGAACAGGTCGTTGAAATTATAGAAGATCGAGAGAAGGAAGATCTAGAGAATATAGAAATTCTATGGATTACAAGAATTCTATCTTTCTATCATTCTATCATTCTATCATTCTATCATTCTATCTTTCTATCTTTCTATTTTTCTATCTTACAGGATTCCCTGTTCGAGCATAGCTTGGGCTACTTTCATAAAGCCGGCGATGTTCGCACCCTTGACATAGTCGATCGTGCCGTCGGGTTGCGTACCGAAACGGACACACTGCTCGTGGATAGACTGCATAATATGGTGGAGACGCTCGTCCACCTCTTTCGCCGTCCAACTGAGGTGCTCGGCGTTCTGCGTCATCTCGAGACCCGAGGTGGCTACACCGCCTGCATTAACCGCCTTACCCGGCGCAAAGAGAATACCGTTGTGCTGGAAATAGTGGATAGCACCCGGCTGGCAACCCATATTGCTGACCTCGCAGCAGCACCAGCATCCGTTGGCTTTCAGTTCGCGGGCATCGTCTTCGCCCAACTCGTTCTGGAAAGCGCACGGTAGCGCAATATCGCACGGAACAGACCACGCTTTCTTGCCTGCGGTGAACGTAACCAAAGAGGGGAACTTATCCGCCATATCCTGCACTTTGTTGCGGTTGGAGGAACGCATAACGAGCATATAGTCGATCATCTCCTTGGTGATACCGCCGGGGATATGGCAAACACCGTCAGGCCCAGAGATAGCCACTACCTTGGCACCGAGTTCGGTAGCCTTGGTGGCTGCGCCCCATGCCACATTGCCGAAGCCCGAGAGCGCCACGGTCTTGCCCTGGATATCATGCCCTGCTTTGTGGAGAAGATGCTGCGTGAAATAGAGTGCACCGAAGCCCGTAGCCTCCGGACGGAGGATAGAGCCGCCCCACGTCATACCCTTGCCCGTAAGGACACCCGTATGGTACTCGCGTGCAAGTTTCTGATACATTCCGTTGAGGAAACCGATCTCACGACCGCCCACGCCTACATCGCCGGCAGGGATGTCCTGGTCGGGACCGATACAACGCCACAACTCAAGCATAAACGCCTGGCAGAAACGCATAATCTCAGCATCAGACTTGCCCACGGGGTCGAAATCCGAACCGCCCTTGGCACCACCCATAGGGAGGGTAGTCAGCGCATTCTTGAACGTTTGCTCGAAGCCCAGGAACTTGAGCATACTCGGAGTAACGGCTTTGTGGAAACGCAGTCCGCCTTTGTAGGGACCGATAGCCGAATTGAACTGCACACGATAGCCGAGGTTGGTCTGCACCTGACCTTGGTCATCGATCCACGTAACACGGAAAGTAAAGATACGGTCGGGCTCTACCATACGCTCCACAATCTTCGCCTGCTCAAACTCAGGGTGCTGATTGTAAACCTCTTCGATAGACTCGAGAACCTCTTGAACGGCTTGCAGATACTCTGCCTCGCCAGGGTGTTTCGCAGCCAGTTGCTGCATGATTGTTTCGACTTTCATCGCAATTATATTTAAGGAGTTGTTTTTAGGCTAATTGGTCTAATGGGACTAATTAGTCCAATAGATATTATTTTCTGCGGGCAAAATTACTGCTTTTTTCGCAGATAGACAAAGAAAGTGGTGCCTTTTTCAGATGTTTGAAAACATATTTTTCCGCCCGACCCCTCTACTATATTCTTCGAGATAGCCAATCCGAGCCCCATCCCCGTGTTCTTTGTTGTAAAATTGGGCATAAAAATCCGCTCGCGAATGTCCTCGGGGATACCGGGTCCGTTGTCGGAGAAAGAGATAACCACCCGGTCCGGCTCGGGGGCATCCTTGAGGATAACTATAATATCCGCTTTCTCCTGCCCCTCCATTGCCTGCAGGGCATTGCGCAGGATATTGGTGAATACCTGCGAGATCTGTTCGGCATCCGCCCATACCGGCACGCCATGGTCGGGACCGATATAGCGGACAGGCACCCCAGCAGGGTTGTTGCGGATGAGCGTGATGACGTTGGTCAGTTTCTGCGCAATATCGACCTCGGAAGTGGACACCTCGGGTTGCTTGGCAAAGGTGGAAAACGATGTAGCGATACGCGAGAGGTTGTCAATCTGCTCAATAAGCATAGGCGTGGCTTTGTCAAAATAGGCATCGAACCGGTCGGTATCTTTGAGGCGCCGGAGTTGCTGGATAGTCAGTTTCATCGGAGTGAGCGGGTTTTTGATCTCGTGGGCAATCTGGCGCGCCATCGTACGCCATGCGCCCTCGCGCTCCGCCTTGGCAAGCCGCGCCGCCGACTCCTCCATCTGATCCACCATAGCGTTGTAGCGCTCCACTAATTCCCCCACCTCATCGTGGTAGCGATAATCGATATGGTTGTCGGGGTTACCGATACGAAAATGGCGCATCTTGTCGGTCAGCATACTCAATGGGGCGGTCATACTACGTGCAGCCAGATAAGCAGCCAGAAACGCCATCAGCAACACAACTATATAGGGCGGAAGGAGGCGTGCGAGGAGGTTGTCCACCTCTTGGGCTTTCTCAATCTCGGACACAAAACTCGGTACGCTAATATAACCGATCTGCACATACGAACCATTGTAGAAGGGGGCATAGGCACACAGATAGCGCATATCGCCTATCTGCTCATACTGCACAAGCGTATCCTGCAAGGAGAAGAACGGTGCGGGCGAGATACGCGTAGAGAGCAAACCATTGGTAAAGAGACCCGGAGTGGATGAACCGACCAGAGTACCCTGATTATCATAGACATGGATATCCGCCCCAGCCGAGAAACTCAGGTCGCGGAGATCCACATTAAGTCCCGCGGTATTCGCCTGCGTAAGCGACATATCCCAATAGTACAGACTCTGGAGATAGGATTGCACATACTTACACTTGGACGTCAGGGTCTCTTGCTGACGTTGCTCATAGTTGGAGCGCACATAGCGGATAGAGAGCGTAAAGACATAGACATAACTGGCAAGGATACAGGCGATGATGACATAGACAAAACGCATGCGGAGCGACATATTGCGGAAACCGCGGTAGCGTATCAAAACCAAGATACCCAGAAGTAGCAACGCCCCCATCAGCACCATAGAGATAATAAACCAGACACGTACACGCGCGGAATGACGGGTATCGGAATTCTCTATGGAAGAAAGTTGGCGGAACGTAAACGACTCATCAATAGTCGTTTTGGACAACTCAGCCGCTGCCTCGCGTTGCTCGGGCACAAGGGTAAAGAGAAAACTGCCGCCGGCAGACTGCATCTCCATACCATTGGCGGAGTGGTATCGGGAGATGTCGTAGTCAGCATCGCCACGAAAAGGCGGGATAAACTTATTTTGGAACTGCGAACCGCCTACGGGATAGGCATACTTGACAGGAATAACCGTCAGAATATTGTATTCGCCCGCTTTGGTCCAGCGTGCTATGGCATGCGCATTGCGAAAACGCGAATACCACCAGCGGTCGTAGCCGACAAGCACGACTTCGTCAGTGGCAAGCCAGTTGGCAGACCAATAGACAAGATTGCGCTTGTCAAAGATATAGAACAGGACATCGTGGGAATCCTGCGTAATAATCCGTACAGAATCGAAACTGGCATTATGCTGCAGACACTGCGCCAGCGCAGCAGTGCGGCTCTCGGCAAAGGCTTCCTGGCGGAGCAAGGTCTTTTGCAGACGCTTGCCGTCACGGTCAAAACCACCGCAAGAAGAAAGCCCCGCTGCAGTCAGCGAAAGACAGAGAAAAAGGAGTATTTGACGCAGTTTTTTCATTTCGGTTTGCAAAGATACGAAAATTGTCGTAACTTTGCAAACCAAATGCGAAAATCGTGCCATATACAGGCGCGTACATTATATATACTATGCAGTTTCTAACAGCCTTCGTATTGGGGCTACTTACCATATTAGACCCTTGCACCCTATTCACTAGCATTACTGCCATCGGGTATATCGACAAGGAGATCAGCGACAAACACAAGGTGCTTGTCAATGGTGTGATGTTTGTATCGGGCAAACTGTGCACCTATATAGTATTGGGTATTCCGTTTCTTCTGGGCGCACAAACCGACGGTATCCAAAGGATAATAGAGCAGTACGGCGAACCCGTACTGGCGGTGTTTATGCTGCTGTGCGGCGTGGTATTGCTCCTGAGCGGACACCATCACGAGCACGACCACGGAGTGAGCAAATGGCTGCAAAACGCCGACAGCAAATCGAGTTGGTTGTGGTCGTTCCTGTTGGGAGTGTTCTTTGCCGTGGCGTTCTGCCCGCATCGGCTGATCTATTTCATTACGATGATTGATTTGGCGGTAGCCATGCCGGTGAGTGTGTCGTGGTTGATGCTGGTGGTTTTCGGATTGGGTACGGGGCTTCCTATTATGCTGATAGCGTGGGCGATCAGTTACAGTGCAGTGAGTATCGGCAGCCTAACGCATAAGTTGGGCGTGTTCGAGAAATGGTTCCGATATATCTGCGCAGGGCTGTTTATTGCACTGAGCGTCTATCTCGGCATCCATTCCTACACCGAACACGAACACAATGCAATGCACAATGCACAATGCATGTTAATTATTAATTATTAATTATTAATTATTAATTGTTAATTGTTAATTGTTAATTGTTAATTATCAGTGTCTTCTCCGTTTTTCCGTTTCAAGCAGTTCACCGTGTGGCACGACCGCTGTGCGATGAAAGTAGGCACCGACGGGGTGCTGCTTGGGGCGTGGGCAATGCGCAATGCACAATGCGCAATGCGTAATGCGCAATGCAATATATTAGACATCGGAACGGGAAGCGGGCTGGTGGCTCTGATGCTGGCACAGCGGTTCCCCACGGCACAGATTGATGCCATTGACATAGAACCGCAGGCTGTGGAGCAGGCACAGTATAATTTTGCCGAAAGTCCGTGGGCAGAGCGACTGAACGCACACTTGGCAGCATTGCAGGATTGGCAACCGAACAAGCATTACGACCTGATTGTCAGCAACCCACCCTATTTCCAAAACAGCCTGAAGAACCCCGACAAAGGACGGGAACTGGCACGGCATACCGACTCGCTCACGTATGCCGATCTGCTCCGCTGTACAACGCAACGGCTTGCTCCGAGGGGTATCGCTGCTTTTATCCTGCCCGCCGAAGCGGAGAGCGATGTGCTCCGTATTGCCAAAGAGAACGGGCTGTATTGCTGCCGTCTGACCCGCGTACACAGCAAACCCGGCAAGCCCGCAAAGCGTATCCTGATAGAATTCTCCCCCACTCCACCGCAGATGCCACCCGCTCCACAGATATTCCATATAGAATCCGCCACCGCACCACGAAGCGAGGAATATGCAGCTCTGACAAAAGACTTCTACCTATAACACAAATCCCCGCTTGCACCGATGGCAGGCGGGGATTTGTTGTACAATCCGCAAGAGGTTTACTTGGCGTAGTTGATAGCGCGGGTTTCGCGGATAACCGTTACCTTGACCTGACCGGGGTAGGTCATCTCGTCCTGGATACGCTTAGCAAGGTCAAAGGACAGGAGTTCGGTATCCTTGTCGCTGATCTTGTCCGCACCAACGATGACACGCAGTTCGCGACCGGCTTGCAAAGCATAAGTCTTGATAACCCCGGGGAAGGACATCGCCATGTTCTCAAGGTCGTTGAGACGCTTGACGTAACTCTCCACAATCTCACGGCGGGCACCCGGTCGTGCACCGGAGATAGCATCGCAGGCTTGGACGATAGGCGCGATAAGCGTCTTCATCTCACACTCGTCGTGGTGGGCGCCTACAGCATTGCAGATATCGGGTTTCTCGCCGTATTTCTCACAGAGTTTCATACCCAACTCAGCGTGCGGCAGTTCGACATCCTCATCCGCCACCTTGCCTATGTCATGGAGCAGACCGGCACGGCGTGCCGCCTTGACATTCAGACCGAGTTCGCTCGCCATAGCAGCACAGAGGTTGGCCGTCTCACGCGCGTGCTGGAGCAGGTTCTGACCATAACTGGAACGGTATTTCATCTTACCCACCAAGCGCACCAGTTCGGGGTGCAGACCGTGGATACCGAGGTCGATAGTGGTACGCTTACCCGTCTCGATAATCTCGTCCTCCACCTGCTTGGTAACCTTGGCTACCACCTCTTCGATACGTGCAGGGTGGATACGTCCGTCCTGCACCAACTGGTGGAGACTCAGGCGGGCAATCTCACGGCGTACAGGGTCGAATGCCGAAAGAGTGATGGCTTCAGGCGTGTCGTCCACAATGATTTCCACACCCGTAGCGGCCTCGAGGGCACGGATATTGCGTCCCTCACGCCCGATGATACGGCCTTTGACCTCGTCGTTATCAATATGAAACACCGAAACCGTGTTCTCGGCAGCGGTCTCGCTCGACACACGCTGGATAGTCTGGATAATGATTTTCTTGGCTTCCTTGTTGGCAGTAAGGCGTGCATCGTCCATAATCTCATTGACATACGACATAGCCGCCGTCTTGGCTTCGTCTTTGAGTGCCTCGATGAGTTGTTTCTTGGCTTCCTCCGCCGAGATACCGCTCAGTTGCTCCAGTTGCTGCTCCGCCTGGTGGTGCATACGCTCAATCTCCTGCGACTTGAACTCGATGGCTTTCTGCTGCTGTTCGAGTTGCTGCGTCTTCTGGTTCACCTCGTTCTGCGCACGCTGGATGTCGCCCTGACGCTGGTTGAGTTGCTGCTCGCGCTGCTGCAGGCGTTGCTCGCGCTGCTGCTGTTTCTTTTCCTGCTCACGAACTTCATTGTCGTACTTTAACTTGAGTTCAATAGATTTCTCTTTTGCCTCTGTAATCTTGTTCTTTTTCAGTACCTCCGCTTCTGCTTCCGCCTTTCTGAGGAGGCTGGCACTGCTGTAGCGGAAAATCACATAGCATATACCTGCTCCCACGAGGGCACAGCCCACGGCGATTAAGATATAGAGTACTGCACTAATTTCGAGTAACATCATATATTATTGTTTTTATGGTTTATTATTTGAATCATTTCGTTTCCCCCTGCTGTCCGTCGTTCGCCAGAACTTTTTGCAGCAGCGTATTCAACTCCGTCAGTTTCTTATCTACGGGTTCGAGACTCTTGGCATGTGCATCGCTTTTCCAGTTGAGTGCCGCCTCGAGTGCCACATAGAGCCATAGTTGCGCCTCTGACGCTTTGGGCATACGCTGTGCATAGAGCATATAGCGCTGGTTGAGAAAATCGCCCGCCTCACGGTAGGACTGTTCCTGTTCACGAGGAATATCCAAAGCCAGCGTATGCGCTGCTATCCGCAAGGTGATATGTTGTTTGTCGGACATCTTTTACCTCAATGGTACCGCACCAAGCATTTTAATTCTTAATTGTTAATTCTTAATTGTTAATTCTTAATTAGTTCTATGGCTTTGTCCACCTGCCGGATCATCTGTGTGAGTCTGCCATACGCTTCCGTGCGGGTCTCCTGCGAACCGAGCATACTATTAGCCAGCCGCAGGGTGCGGCACTCATTGCGCAGGTCGTTCAGTTCGGCATGGCTCTCTATCAAATCCTGTTTCAGTCCATCGTTCTTCACCCGGAGCACCGCATTCTCCTGTTGCAACGCCGCATAGCGCTCCAACAACTGCTGCAGGTTCTGCTCCAACGAATCCAAGGAATCCAAAGTTCAATGAACAATTAACAATTAATAATTAATATGCACCGCATTACGCATTACGCATTATGCATTACGCATTATGCATTACGCATTGTGCATTATGCATTACGCATTGTGCATTATGCATTACGCATTGTGCATTGTCAGAACGAGTAACCGATACCGATACCCAGGATGCCTTTGAACTGGACACGCTCTGCCATACCGAGAGAATTGCCGTTCTTGTCGAACTTCTCAATCTTCACACCGTTGTAGTACTTCATCGAGGTGGTCAGAGACACCTGCAGGCACTTCAGAAACTGGTACGATATAGCCACATCCCAGTCCACATCAAAGTTACCAAAGCGGCGGTTGTTGTCGCGGTAGCCCGTAAACTCCATACCCGAGAAATCCTTGCCGTTACCCAGGTCGGCATACATCTTGCCGTCGCCATCGGTGTAGATCTTGGTCTTGTCCCATGCATACGGGGTATAGAGACCAAGGGTGGTCATAATCTTGAGGTCTTTGTAGGTGTAGTTGATCGCCCCCTTGAGCGACAAGCCCAACTCGCAACGGATATTGCTGTGGTAGTTTTTCAGCACCTCACCGGTCTGCTCATCGGTAGTGTATTTCCAAACCGAATACTTGTCTTTCAAAGCATATTCCAAACCGGTAATATCCTCCCCTTCTACAAGCGGATAGTTCTCCGCATATTTCTCGTTCAGGTGCTTGCTCACGTAGGCGGTGGTCAGACGACCTGCCACAGGAGACAGATAAACCGAGAAGATGTCATTGGGTTTCCAGTCAATACCGACCGAGATGTCGGTGTAAGAAGGAGCCAGGAACTTGGAGATAATCGGGTCGAAGTCGTCCGTACCGTTGTAGTTACGACCGAGATCGAACTGGCTCTGGAAGCCACCCAGAATAGTCAGATACCACGATTTCTCGAACTCCCAACCGAACTTGGTAGTAAAATTGATACGGTCGCTCGATTTCTGGAACTTATCATAATCCTGGTCAATCCACGACATACCATACTCCAAATCAAGGTTGGTATCCCAAGCCATATTGTTCTCGTGGTAGAGGAGACGCAGTTTGGTGGAAGCCACGGCATTAACATTGTTGTTACCACCGGCAGCCCAGTTCCAGAGCCCTGTAGCAGCGGCATTAAGCCCCACTACGCCCGAGAATTTCCACGCTTTCTCACCGGTATCCACCTTCTTGAGGTCGGCTGCCGCAGCCTGTGCGGCCTTGGCCTGACTCTCCACGGTTGCCTTATTCACTTCTTGTGCGGAAACCAACGCGGTAGAAAGCAGAGCGATGGTTGTAAGAGTAAAGAATTTGATTTTCATCTTATCCGAATACGTATTAAGTCGTTATATATCAGTAGTTTTATTTATTCGTTTTATATCATTCGGGCGGGGCATATCACCCCACTTACCCAAAAACGCCACAAAGGTACAAAAAAAATGCGACATCTACAAATTATATTTCTGAGAGCGACAGAAACAGTGCTGTTGATAGACTATAACCAAAGAATAGTCTAAAAAATATAGACAGCCTCTGGTTTTGTGTATTCGTGTGTTTCTCTCTGCACCCTTATGCCATCAGGTCTATGTCATCTGTATGTCATCTGTATGTGATTCGTATGTGATTCGTATGTGATTAGGCTGTTTTTGCTTGTATTTCAAGCAGTTACGTATATAATTTTGCTCTACCAACAAACTAACCGTCTCATAAACAGCGGGTTACAACCAAACGAGGCTGCCCGACAAGTATCGTCAGACAGCCTCGTTTAGAGAACACAATTATAATACACTACAGCATTTCCAAGGTATGGCGAAGCCATTGGTAGCAACGTGCAGTAGAGGGAATAGAGAGTCTCTCCTGCGGGGAGTGGACGCCGTACATCTGCGGACCGATACTGACCATATCCAAGTAAGGATATTTCTCCAAGAACAATCCGCACTCGAGCCCCGCATGGATAGCGAGCACTTGCGGTGCTGTATGGAAAAGGTCGATATACGCCTGTTTGGTAGCCTCCAATAGCGGGGAATGGACATTGGGTGCCCAGCCTGGATAGCCGTCGCCGTGCGTTACCTCGTCGCAAGCCATAGCGAGACTGTACTCCACGCGGTCTTTGATGTGGTGCTTCTGCGCCTCGACCGACGAACGCTGACTGGTATTGATCTCCACGAAGGGCGTACCGTCCGCCTCTGTTTTCATCTTGATAGAGGCTAGGTTGGTGCTGGTTTCCACCAATCCCGGCATATCCTTGCTCATAGCCACCATACCATGTGGGCAGGCGTAGAGTGCCATAATGAGTTGGTACGCCTGTTTCTCGGGGATGACAATCTCGGGAAGTGGTGCAGACTCAAGTTCAAGACGGAGGTCTTTCTCCACCGCACCGAGTTCGCGCTCCACATCGGCGGTATAGATATTCCAGTCGGCACGCAGTTGCTCTTTGTACTCCACAGGCACGCAGACAAGGGCTTCCGCTTCGCGGGCAATGGCATTGCGGAGGTTGCCGCCGCTGATGGATGCGAGTTGGAACTCGGTCTTGGTCATCAGGATATTCAGGAAATTGACAATCACCTTGTTGGCATTACCACGCCCCTTGTTGATGTCGTCACCGGAGTGCCCGCCCATCAGTCCGCCAACGCTCAGGCGCACGGCAAACCAGCGGTGTGATGCAGGCAAGGAAGCAGGCGTATAGTGCATCTTCGCCAGTGTGTCGATACCGCCGGCGCAACCGATGAAGATCTGCCCGTCGTCCTCGGAGTCGAGGTTGATCAGGCGTTTGCCGTTAAGGTAGCCGTCCTGCAGTTTGAAAGCCCCTGTGAGCCCTGTTTCCTCGTCCACGGTAAAGAGACACTCGAGCGCAGGGTGCTGCAATGTATCGTCGGTCATCACTGCCAACGCCATAGCAATGCCGATACCATTGTCCGCACCGAGGGTGGTGCCTTTCGCTTTGAGCCATTCGCCGTCCACATAGGTCAGAATAGGGTCTTTATAAAAATCATGCTGCACATCGCTGTTTTTCTCGCAGACCATATCCATATGTGCCTGAAGGATAACGCCCTCGTGCTGCTCGTAGCCCGCTGTGGCTGGCTTGCGCATGATGACATTCATTGCCTCATCGACGGTATATTCGATATGGTTCTCGTGGGCAAAATCCTGCAGCCATTGCGAGATTCGCTCCTCGTGCTTGGAGGGGCGCGGAACTTGGTTTATCTGTGCGAAGATGTCGAATACTTCGCGCGGTTCGAGGTTATTCATGTGCTATTTCGTTTTTGAAAGTTCTGAGATACGATTCGGGGAAAGCGGGGCGGTTGGGACTTGTCGGTTCGCCATACGCATTGCGTTTGAACTGTCCGTTCTCCTCTTTACGCTCCTGTCCGTCGAGATATTTGACCATAAGATAGATACCGAGGTTCTGCCACTCGATCATAGTATTGTCCGCCTGTGCGCAACTGTAGTTGGTGAGGAAACGGCGTGCGTCCTCGTCGTCCATTGCGGCGGCTTGTGCGTCCACACCCTCTATCTGGGCATTGAATTTTTCCTCCAACATCTGCTGCACCTTGACGATCTCGGGCTTCATACGGGAGTACTTGGTGTATGCCCAGTTAGCCACGATATTGAAAGTCCACCACGCCGATGTGGGCGAATAGGTGTACAGGTCGCCGTTGCCCTCGGCGAAACATTCGGGAATGTGGTTGATACGGCAATAGATCGGCACATAAACATTGGTTGCGGCATCGTCCACGCCGAACCAGAATATACCGCCCGCTTTGGGGTCGGCATAGCCGCGCATCTGCGCCACAAACGACCAGGCAGTCTGCTGGGTAGCCGTCGGGCGCTCGTACCAGTAGGAGGTGCTGTCGAGTTTGAAAGTGAGAGAACCGTAGCGCAGTTTGGTGTTCCACGGACCGGCATCGGTGCCTTGTGTGATGTCGAGCGGTGTGCCTTCGTACTGGTCGCGCATACAGTCTTTTATTTCCTGTACGCTCACTTTGTGGTTCGGACGGATATAGAGCGGCATAGGCGTTCCCGCGTCTTTGCCACTGGTCTCGAGGAACGTCTTACCCGTAGCGTAATCAAAGTATTGCTCCATATCGTCGGAGAAATGGCGGAAGAAACTCCATACACGCGCCTCGCAGACATACAGCCCCGAGAAATCGAACGGCGCATACGCTGCTTGGAAAGAGAAATCGGCGTCCTTACCCGAGAAATAGCCTTTCTCGCGGGCGAACTTGATTACATCCTTGGAATAGAGCCAGTTTTTCTTATCCTTAAAATTGATATTCGTGATACGTGCTTGGTTGGCATGGGCGCAGATACAGTCATCGGGTATGCGTGTAGCCACCCAAACAGCCCCCTTCCGTCCGGGACCTTTGCCTATCAAGTCCATAATCCATACCTCATTAGGGTCGCCTATAGAGAAGGTCTCGCCCTCGCTGGCATACCCGTATTCCTCGACAAGCGAGGTAATGCAGTCGATGGCTTCGCGGGCGGTCTTGCAACGCTCGAGAGCAATGTAAATCAGGCTTCCGTAGTCGATACCGACGGTATCCCATAGTTCGGCACGTCCGCCCCACGTGGTCTCGCCGATAGTCAGTTGGTGCTCGTTCATATTGCCTACCACACTATAAGTATGCTCCACTTGCGGGATCTGTCCGAGCGGACGACCGGTGTCCCAGTCTTTGACCTCACGCATTGCGCCCGCAGGATAGTCGGCAGCGGGAGAGAAATGGAGGAAACCATACAGCGAGTAACTATCCGCTGCATAGGAGATGATCGTAGAGCCGTCCGCCGAAGCGTCCTTGCCTACAATAAAATTGGTACATGCCACAGAGGCGGTAACGCCCAAGGCACACATAACCAAGATAGTCGAAAAGAGTCGTTTCATAACTGATTATGAATTAAGAATTAGGAATTATGACAAAGCCTGCCCTTGTAGCATAAACTACGCAGGCAGGCTTTGACAAAAAGAGAGGAATACAGGATTAGCCGACAACGCCGCTGAAGCCCATAAATGCCATAGCAAGCAGACCTGCGGTAACGAGGGCGATAGGAGTACCCTCCATAGCCTTCGGCACTTTGTTCATCGAGAGTTGCTCACGGATACCTGCAAAGAGCACCAATGCGAGCGTGAAGCCCAACGCTGTGGCAAAAGCGAACAGCGTGCCGGTGAGCAGGTTGTGGTCTGCGCCGAGCGGCAGTTTGTTGGTACCGTTAGCCACAAGAATAGCCACACCGAGGATACAGCAGTTGGTGGTGATAAGCGGCAAAAAGACACCGAGCGCCTGATAAAGCGACGGCGAAATCTTTTTGAGAACAAGTTCTATCATCTGTACGAGAGCCGCGATGACCAAGATAAAAAGAATGGTCTGCAAGAACTCGACTTGCCACAGAACCAGCAATTTTTGCAGCAAGTAGGTAACCACGGTAGCCAAAGTAAGCACAAAGGTAACGGCAGCCCCCATACCCAGAGCGGTATCGATTTTCTTACTTACGCCCAGAAAAGGACATATACCTAAGAACTGACTCAAAACGATATTATTAACAAATATCGCAGAGATAAATATCAGAATATAAACCATAGTGCGTAATTATTTCTTGATGAGTTTTTGTACGATTGCCATCACATAGCCCAGCACGAGGAAGGCTCCCGGTGCGAGGACGAAGATAAGCATACTATAGTGGTCGCTATAGATGTGGCAGTTGAAGACACAGCCGGTACCGAAGAACTCGCGGACAGCCCCGATAAGGGTAAGCGAGAGGGTAAAGCCAAGTCCCATACCGAGTCCGTCGAGAGCAGAGAGCCCGACACTGTTTTTAGCAGCAAAAGCCTCTGCACGCCCGAGAACGATACAGTTGACCACAATCAGCGGGATAAAGAGCCCAAGCACATCATAAATACCGGGCAAGTAGGCTTGCATAACCAACTGCACCATTGTTACGAAAGTAGCGATAACAACGATGAAAGCAGGGATACGCACTTTGTCAGGTATCAGGTTTTTGAGCAAAGAAATAGCCATGTTGGAGCATACGAGTACGAACATCGTAGCCAAGCCCATAGACATACCGTTGATTGCCGAAGTGGTGGTAGCCAGAGTAGGACACATACCGAGTACAAGCCCGAAGGTAGGGTTCTCCTTGAGGATACCGTTGGTGAATGTTTTGAGAGCGTTATTCATTGTTTGCCTCCGTTTCTATAACTGTTTGAATGGTATCGGCTGCCACGGTTGCCACGGTATCGGCTTGTGGTTCAGCCTGCCGACTGGCACCTGTAGCCGCCTCCACCTCGCCGTTGGAGTATGCCGCGTACGCCTTATTGACTGCCTCGAGAAAAGCACGCGAGGAGATAGTAGCCGCCGTAATAGCGTCCACATCACCACCGTCTTTGCTGACGGCAAAAGCCCCCGTTGCCTTGCGCCCGATGATGTTCTGACCGGGCTTGTCGGCGTTCTTGAACCACTCGACGATATGGGTACCGAGACCCGGAGTCTCCTGCTGCTCAAGAACTTCGTAATTGACGATATTGCCCTCGGTATCGAAGCCGATCATAATGCGCTGTACGCCGCCGAAGCCATCAGCCGACGACTCAACCGCAGCACCAACAAACTTGTCGCCCGTATAGGCCTTATAGACATTCAGTCCGTTGACCTCCTCGGCATCGGCAATACGGTCGTGCTGGGGCAGAACGGCACTGATAGCAGCAGTCTGTTTTGCTACCGCCTGCTCATCAATAGTCTGCTTGGTAAGCATATATACTCCTGCCAGTGCCGCAGCCGCCACAAGGGTGATGCAGGTGAGCGAAAGAGCCATATTCTTGAAATTGCTTTGTAGTTTAGCCATAGTAGTGCCTCCTTATTTTTTCTTTTCTCCGAAGCGTTTCGGACGAATATGGTTCAACAATGGAACGCAGGCGTTCATAATCAGGATAGCAAACGACATTCCCTCCGGATATGCGCCCCATGTACGGATAACCATCACAATCAGTCCGATACCTATACCGAAGATGATTTTACCCCATGGTGTCATAGGCGAGGTAACATAATCAGTAGCCATAAAGAATGCACCGAGCATAATACCACCCGTGCAGAGCGTCATAGCCACGTACTGCACTGTGGTCAAGCCCTCCGGCAGGGCACCGCACCAACCGGTAACCGCTGCAAAGAGGGCTACGGTAGCAAGGATGCTGACAGGTATATGCCATGTGATAACACGTGTGCAGATAAGGAAGATGCCGCCCACAAGGAGAGCCAAGGCGCAAACCTCACCGAGCGAACCGCCCATCACGCCTACAAAAGCGTCCCAGAGATCAGGCAGTTGGCTCACTACGCTGCTATCGCCGCCTTTGATACCCTGCTTGAGCAGAGCCAAGGGAGTAGCCCCAGTCTCGGCATCCACATAACTGCCCGCAAAACCGAGCGGACGAGGCCATGTGGTCATCTGTACGGGGAAGGAGATAAGTAGGAAAACACGCCCTACAAGTGCGGGGTTGAACGGGTTCTGCCCCAGTCCGCCGAAGGTCATCTTGCCTACACCGATGGCTACGAGTGCGCCGATGATTACGATCCACCACGGCAGATTACTGGGCAAGTTGAATGCCAGCAAGAGACCTGTGAGGATAGCGGAGCAGTCGCAGACAGTCGGCTTCTGCTTGAGAATAAACTTGGCGATCAGCCACTCGAAGGCTACACAAGCTGCGACGCTGATTGCCGTTGTGATGAGTGCTCCCCAGCCGAACTCGATTACCGAGACGATGTATGCGGGCAGGAGTGCCGCTATGACAAGGAGCATATTTTTCCGCACGCTGTCACCACTATGGGCGTGTGGTGCGGGAGATACTATCAGTTGTTTCATAAAACGATTTACTTACTTCAATAATAAATCCATACACTTCTCTTACTTTTTCGCTGCCCGTGCGCGGATGATACCGCCCACTGTGGCTTTACCCATGCGGACATAGTCGAGCAAGGGGCGATGACTGGGGCAGGTAAACATACAGCAACCACACTCGATACAATCCATAATCGAGTGTTTCTCCATATCGTCCCACATCTGTTTCTCCGCCTGCTTGGCGAGCAGGTAGGGCTCCAGTCCCATCGGGCAGGCACTGACGCACTTGGCGCAACGGATACAGTTCTCCGGTTCGGCGCGATGACTTTCGTTCTCAGGGAGGAACAGCAAGCCGCTGACACGTTTGTTGGCGGGCATATCAATATTGTTCATAGCACGTCCCATCATCGGTCCGCCGCCTATGATTTTGCCGGTGTCTTTGGGAACTCCACCTGCGAGAGCCACCACATCGGACAGCGGTGTACCGAAGCGCACCGAGTAGTTGCCCGGTTTGGCAAGACTCTTGCCCGTAACGGTCATCACACGTGAGATGAGCGGTTTGTTCTTCTGCACGGCTTCATATACGGCGTATATAGTAGCCACGTTGTCCACTACGGCACCCACCTCTATCGGGAGTGCGCCACTCGGTACCTGGCGACCTATACAAGCGTCGATCAGTTGTTTCTCGCCGCCCTGCGGGTATTTGAGTTTGAGAGGTTTGACCTCTATACCGAGTTCCTTGCTTGCGAGAGCGCGCATATGGTTGATGGCATCGGGCTTGTTCTTCTCAATACCGATGATGGCGCGGTTGATATCCAATGCTTTCATCAGGATTTTGATACCGATGATGATTTCTTCTCCGTGTTCGAGCATCAGTTGGTGGTCGCAAGTCAGGTAGGGTTCGCACTCTACGCCGTTGACAATCAGCACCTCCGCTTTCTTACCGGGAGGCGGCAGCAGTTTGACCTGCGTAGGGAAGCATGCGCCACCGAGGCCGACGATACCTGCGGCAGCCACCTTGTCCACAATCTCTTTGGGTTCGAGCGGGCAGTCGCGTTTGATAGCGTCGGTGCGGTCGATGGTCTCAAGCCATTCGTCGCCCTCCACATCCATAAAGATAGCAGGCATACGCAAGCCCCAAGCGTCGGTAGTAGCATCGATTTTGGTGATCGTACCGCTGAAGGGTGCGTGTACGTTGGCACTCACAAAGCCCCCTGCTTTGGCGATGAGTTCGCCTACTTTGACTTTCTGCCCTTTCTCGACTACGGGTTGGGCAGGTGCGCCTATATGCTGTACCAGAGGTATGATAGCCTTGGCGGGCAGCGGGCACTCCGTAATAGGTTGGTGTGCGGAGTATATTTTATTGTCGTGCGGATGTACTCCGCCTATTCTGAATGTGTTCATGCTTTGACCTCCTCTTGTTTAGGTGTTGCCGTTGTCGGCTGCGCCGTTTGGGGCGTTGCGGGTTGGGGTTCTGCGGGTTTGCGCGGCGGGAAATTGACGGCATGGATAGCCCCCGTCGGGCATTCTGCCTCGCACTTGCGGCAGAGCCGGCATTTGGTATAATCGATGTATGCGAGGTTGTTCTCTATGGTTATTGCGTCGAACGGACAGATTTTCTGGCACTTGCCGCAGCCGATACAAGCGTTGGTGCAGGCTTTGCGGGCGATAGCACCCTTGTCCTTATTGACACATTCGACCACCATACGGCGGTTCTTGGGTCCCTTGTTGCGCAGTTCGATGATGTTGCGCGGACATGCTTTGACGCATTTGCCGCAAGCAGTACATTTCTCGTCGTCCACCTCCGGCAGCCCCGTCTCGGGGTTGATATGGATAGCACCAAACTGGCAGGCTTCCACGCAGTCGCCACAACCGAGGCAACCGAAAGCGCAAGCGGTCTCACCTACATAGAGGTTATGCATAATCCGGCAACTGTGTACACCGTCATACTCGCTTGTGCGCGGGCGCGCAGCGCAGGTACCATTACAACGTACGACCGCCACTTTGGGTTCAGCCGCCGCAGCAGCCATCCCGAGTATCTCACCCACCTTCTGCATAGTGGGCGCACCACCGACGGGGCAGAGCAGACCGTCGAGCGAGTCGGCTTTGACACACGCTTCAGCGAGTGCGCGGCAACCGGCGAAACCGCATCCGCCGCAGTTGGCACCGGGTAGTACCTCCTGCACTTGGTCGATGCGCGGGTCTTCCTCCACCTTGAACTTCTGAGCCACGAAATAGAGCAGCAAGGCTGACACCAATCCCGTTACGCCCAGAACGGCCAAAGAAATCAGAACTAAATTCATTGTGTTGTTTATTGAAAAATGTTTAATATGTTATATGTTTTTTCTTCGTAGTTCCTTCGTAGTTCCCTCGTAGTTCCTTCGTAGGCGGTTCGCAGGTGGTTGAATATTAATGGTTGTTGATCAACGGAAAGTAAATGCTAATCAAAGTTTACGAGCCGTAAAGGAAAATTGTTTTTGCAGTTTGTTTCTGAAAAATGAGAGAATGAGGTAATAGAGTGCCACCGCACAGAGGGCAATCGTGCCAATGACCGCCTCGCTGTCTAACACCCACTCCAACCCTGCTATGACCGCAAGCATAACCACAAAGGGCATTATGTATGCGAGCAGCACGCCTTTCCACGCCAGTCGCTCCTGCACCATAACCTCCACCCTGTCGCCTGCCTGCATAGGCTCAAGCATTACGGCATCCATATCCTTTTCCTGACTCTCGGACGACATACACATACTTCGCGCCGAGCAGGTGCTACATGCACTTGCCTGCACAATCCGTATACGCGCTGTCTGTCCGAACACGGACATAACAACCCCTTCGTGCCGTATTTGCTCTGACATGATCGGTGTAATAAACACGGAGTGCATACACACCCCTCCTAAATTAACACGCAAAAGTATAAAGAATTTTTCACACAGACAAATTTATTTGATTATTTCGCGGAAAAGTACACAAAATGCAACTAAAAACCGCACTCAGCAACCATTGCCCGATTTGGCGATTTGCAAAAACGAGATATTTTCAGTACCTTTGCGTGCTAATTTGAGTAGATATGCCAAGACGTACAGCACATACAAACACCGACGAGAAGACAAAGACGGAACGCCCTATACGGGTTGAGAAAACCAACGTTTTAGAGAAAGTAAAAACTATCCTATCCGATCCTCGTACACGCACCATTTCGGGTATCGTCCTGCTGACGATAGCCCTCTTGCTATTGTTGGCGTGCGTCAGTTTCTTTTTTACCGGGACAAGCGACCAGTCGCTGCTTCAGATGTCCGCTTCCGAACGTAGCGAACACCGTTTGGAGATTCAGAACTGGCTCGGGTTGCCCGGTGCGGCTGTCAGCGAGTTCCTGCTCAATGGGGCTTTCGGTTGGTTGGCATTCGGGTTGATCGGTATGTTGGTTATCTACGGTCTGCGCCTGCTGCATATGGGACATATCCACCCGCTGCGTGTATTGCTCTGCGGCACTTTCGGTGTACTGTGGGGCTCGGTATCGCTCGGCTTTGCGCAACTGATGGTTTCGCTCGGCACGTTCCGCTGGGGCGGTGCTTTCGGGCAATGGTTCGCCACATGGCTCAACTCGTACATCCAGCCCACGGGAATGATTATCGTACTGCTGGTTACACTGGTGATCTTCCTCATTATCGCCGAGAAGAATTTTATCCCAAATATGAAACGCTTCGGCTTGTGGTTGGCAGGGCTGTTCAAGCGCAAGCCCAAGACCGAAGAGCATACAGAAGAGGCTATTGCCGACGAACCGCAGGAGGTGGTTCTGCCAGAGGATCCCAAAGACGATGAGCAGTCGGTTGACATAGAGATAAAAATAGACGACCTCGACAAGACGCCCGCCGATACTTCCGCCGGCGATGATATTCAACTGACCATCGAGCCTGCGCAGGAGGAAGAGATGCACAACCCGGTCCCCGCAGAAGATAAACCCGCCGAGGACGATACCCGGATCGACATCAACGACACCAAGCCCGTCGAGTTGGCGGACAAAGCCGAGGATTTGCTGGCGAAACTCGGTCCCTACGACCCGCGCAAAGACCTCGAATACTACAAGTTTCCCTCCCTCGACCTGCTCAAAGTGTATGACAACGAGACGGGTACGATCGTCAACAAAGACGAGCAGAACGCCAATGCCAAACGCATTGTGGAGACCCTGCGCAATTTCGGCATAGAGATCGACTCTATCAAAGCCACTATCGGTCCGACCGTAACGCTCTACGAGATTGTCCCCAAGGCGGGTATCAAAATATCGAAGATACAGAGCCTCGAGAACGACATCATGATGTCGCTTGCCGCTACGGGTATCCGTATGATCGCCCCTATGCCGGGCAAGGGTACGGTGGGTATCGAGGTGCCCAACGAGAAGCCGCAGACCGTCTCCATGCACTCGGTCATCGCCTCCAAGCGTTTTCAAGAAGAGCAGAAGATGCGCCTGCCTATCGCTATCGGGCGCACCATCACCAACGAGGTCTTTATGTTCGACCTCGCCAAGACGCCCCACCTCCTTGTAGCCGGCGCCACGGGTCAGGGTAAATCGGTGGCTATCAACGCCATTCTGACCTCGTTGCTTTACAAAAAGCACCCTGCCGAACTCAAACTCGTCCTCGTGGACCCGAAGATGGTCGAGTTCTCGCCCTACAAGGAACTCTACCGCCACTATCTCGCTGCTATGCCCGATGTGGAGGAGCAGGACATCATCATCACCGACTGCGAAAAGGTCATCAACACCCTCAACTCGCTCGTCATCGAGATGGAGAACCGCTACAAACTGCTGATGGACGCGGGCGTGCGCAACCTTGAGGACTATAACGATAAGTTTATCAACCGCCGCTTGAACCCCGAGAAACTCGTGGGCGACTCGCTCCACCACCGTTTCTTGCCTTATATAGTGATCGTCATTGACGAGTACGGCGATTTCATTATGCAGGCAGGCAAGCAGGTCGAGACCCCTATCGCACGTATCACGCAGAAAGCGCGTGCCGTAGGTATGCACATGATTCTGGCTACACAGCGTCCGTCTGTAAACATCGTGACGGGTGTCATCAAAGCGAATATACCAACCCGTATTGCGCTGCGCACACAGTCCGTCATCGACTCCCGCACCGTTCTCGATGCCAAGGGGGCGGAGCAACTCATCGGTCGCGGCGATATGCTCTATGCGGGCAACGGCAACATCACCCGTATCCAGTGTGCGTTTGTCGATACCCCCGAGGTGGACGCTATCGTTGAGCATATCAGCAAACAGCAACGCTATTTCGAGCCGTACCAGTTGCCCGAGTATATCCCCGAAGGGCAGGAAGATGCCGTTGCACCGGGCAGCATAGACCTCAAACGTCTCGACACGATGTTTGCCGATGTCGCACGCTACGTCGTTGCCAAGCAGGAAGGCTCCACCTCGCGCCTGCAACGCGCTTTCGAGATTGGCTACAACCGTGCCGGCAAACTGTCCGACCAACTCGAAGCAGCAGGTATCGTCGGACCCAACAAAGGTCCCAAGGGACGCGATGTACTTATTCAGGATATGGATATGCTGGAGCAGAAACTGCAAGAACTCGGAGCAAACTGAAACCTATAAGCCTAATCGGTCTTATTCGTCTTATTAGACTTATTTGTCTTATTGGACTTATTGGACTTATAAAAAACATTAAAGCAATTCTACTTTCTTTGCCTTGGCAAACAGCATAGGATACGCATAGGATACGCATAGGATAGACTACTTTTGAAAGATAAATATATGTTACAAAAACTGCATACATATTGTATTTTGTTGCTGCTTTGCAGCCCTGTATTTGCGTCTGCCGGTACATTAGACTCTTTTCTGTCCAGCCTTGAGCAGCAGACGTTGCAATCCGACTTTACCATTACCGTCTCCGAGGAGGTGGCGCAACCGATGAACTACCCGGGCACTATCACTATGCATGGCAACCGTTTTCTGCTCTCAATGTTCGATACCGAGGCTGCGTACGATGGCAGCACCTTATATATATATAGTGCCGCCACCGACGAACTGACCCTCTCCACTCCTACCGAACAGGAACTGCTGGAGGCAAATCCGTTTCTCTATGCCAAAGCGCTGGTCAAGGTCTGCACCGTATCCGAGCGTCCCGCCAAAGACCCCACGCAGACCATCATCACCCTCACGCCCAACGACCAAACCATCGGTATTCAGCGTTTCACCCTGCGCCTCAAGCAGGCGGGGAACAATACCTATCTCCCCGTTTCAATAGAAATCAAAGAGGGCAAACAACTGACCACCCTCACCCTCAAACAGCCCCGTTATATCACTACCCAACCCTCGTTCCGTTTGGACTACCCCAACGCCTACCTCAACGACCTCAGATAATTTACAATAGATTATAAATCAATATGGAAACAAATAATACATCCTTTCTGAAGTCCCCCTCTTTGAGGGGGGCGGGGGAGTCGCTCCCTTGTCTCATCATCGGTTCCGGTCCTGCGGGCTATACCGCGGCCATCTATGCCTCGCGTGCCAACCTCTCCCCTGTCCTCATAGAAGGACCGCAAGTGGGAGGACAACTGATGATCACCACCGAAGTGGAGAATTTCCCCGGTTACCCCGACGGCGTGGAACCGTTCCAAATGATGGACGATATGCGCCGTCAGGCAGAGCGGTTCGGCACCCGCTTCGTACAGAGCATTGTTACCCGTGTTGATTTCTCCTGCTCGCCCAAGCGGGTGTATCTCGAGGACGGCACGGAGTACGAAGCCGATACCGTCATCATCGCCACAGGGGCAAGTGCCAAGTTCCTCGGCATACAGTCCGAAGAGGACTACAAAGGGCGCGGCGTATCGGCGTGCGCTACGTGCGACGGCTTTTTCTACCGCAACAAGACGGTAGCAGTAGTGGGCGGGGGCGACACTGCTTGCGAAGAGGCTTCATATCTGGCAGGGCTCTGCAAAAAAGTATATATGATTGTCCGCAAGCCCTATCTGCGTGCGTCCGAGATTATGCAGCAGCGTGTGCTGAACAATCCAAAGATAGAAGTCTTGTTTGAGCATAACACTCTCCGCCTGACAGGCGAACCGAAAGTACAGGGTGCCGATCTGGTCTATCGCAAAGGCGAACCCGACGAGCAGATTCACCATATTGACATCGACGGTTTCTTCCTGGCTATCGGACACCGCCCGAACACAGACCTTTTTGCCGACTACCTGAACCGTGATGCCGAGGGCTACATCATCACGGACGGCGACAGCCCCCGCACCAACGTACCGGGAGTCTTTGCCGCAGGCGACTGCGCCGACCCGCACTATCGTCAGGCGATTGTTGCCGCAGGCAGCGGTTGCAAAGCCGCTATCGAAGCCGACCGCTACCTTAAATCATTGTAAGGAAACCATAAAGGGAATATCTTTTGCCTATTTTTTCTATTTTTCTTGGGCGCAAGCCCATAGGAAACAGATAAACACACAAATAATAACCATTAAACCCATTAAATCTTATGCAACTATCTGAATTAAAGAAAGCATTTGAGCAAACCTACAAGCACGCCGCAACAGACATTTTCTTTGCACCGGGGCGTGTCAACCTGATCGGAGAACACACCGACTACAACGGCGGTTATGTCTTTCCCTGCGCACTGAGTTTCGGTACGTTCCTGCTTGTCGCACCTAACCAAGACAACATTCTGCGTTTCTGCTCGCTCAACATCACCGACGAATGCAACAACTTTCCTGTTACGGAAGTATCGCTTTCACACATAACGGAGCCATTGGAGAAGAAACACTGGGCAAACTACCCGCTCGGCTGTATCGCACAGTTTGTCAAACGCGGTGTTGCCATTCCGCAAGGTTATGATTTCCTTTTCTGGGGCGATGTGCCTGCGGGTGCAGGACTGAGCAGCAGTGCCGCCATCGAGGTAGTTACCGCCTATGCAATGAACGAACTGCTCCATACCGGCTACGACCGCACCGAGATTGCCAAGATCGGACAACTCTCCGAGCATGAGTTCGCAGGCGTTAATTGCGGTATTATGGACCAGTTCGCTTCCGCACAAGGCAAAGCCGACCACGCTATTTTCCTCAACTGTGACACACTGCAGTTCGACCTTGTGCCTATCAAACTGGATGGTATCAAGGTGGTTATCACCAATACCCACTCGCCCCACAAATTGGACTCGGGGGCATACAATGCCCGTGTGGCACAATGCAAGACAGCGGTAGAGCAACTCAATACCGTGCGCCCGCTCAAGAACCTTGCCGAACTCACCATGGCTGAGTTCAACAAGATAGAGTCGGCTATCACAGACCCTGTGGCACACCGCCGTGCGCGCCACGTGGTAGGCGAAGTGCAACGCACCAAAGATGCCGTAGAGGCACTGCGCCAAGGCGATA
This sequence comes from uncultured Bacteroidales bacterium, assembly GCA_934728255.1. Taxonomy (GTDB): domain Bacteria; phylum Bacteroidota; class Bacteroidia; order Bacteroidales; family Paludibacteraceae; genus Colicola. The sequence goes on along the minus strand of CAKVEC010000003.1, from coordinate 20,393 downwards.
TTGCCAAGTTCGGACAACTGATGAACCAGAGCCATATCTCGCTCCGTGATGACTATGAGGTTACCGGTCCCGAACTCGATACATTAGCCGAGACGGCATGGACAATCAACGGCGTTATCGGCAGCCGTATGACGGGTGGCGGCTTCGGCGGCTGCACCGTATCGCTGGTAAAAGAGGAGGCTATCCCCACCTATATGGAAGTGGTAGGCAAGACCTACACCGACAAGACCGGTCTCACGGCTGATTTCTACATTGCCCAGATCGGCGACGGTGTTCACCGCGTAGAATAAGATCTATAAGATACACAAACCCAAAAGAGGCTTCCGGACATATATAGTCGGGCAGCCTTTTGGGGTCTATGGGTCAAATTGCTGGCTAATTTCTTCGTATTTTATTGATATATAGTATCTTTGCGGCATTCAAAATCCCTAAAAATGCCACAAATGAACAAGAAAAATGACACACGCAAGAGCGTACAACTGTACAAATGTTTGGTCTGCCAACATCAGTTTCGCAGTGGTGTTCCATTGCCAACAGCAGAGATGTGGAATGCCTACCAAACCGGCAAACAAATGATTCGCCAATTGGCAGAACAAAACCACCTGAGTACCTCCTCCATTAAACGCAGACTACGCAAGATAGAATGTGTTTGGACGCAGCCGGACTTGACCGGACAAACAGGCTATATCCATCTGGATGTGACCTATTGGGGACATAATTGGGGCGCGATGTTGGCATTGGATGATGCAACAAACAACCCCCTGTATGTTGCCTTTGTCAAGAGCGAAACCACCCAAGATTATCGGACGGCTATCGACACTATTACAACAGCCGGTTACACGATAAAAGGCATCATTATAGACGGCAAAAAATCCTTGTTTAAGGCATTCAAAGACTATCCGATACAGATGTGCCAATTCCATATGTTACAGATAGTTAGACGCTATTTGACCAACAATCCGAAGATGAGAGCGTCTATTGATTTGATGCTGCTTATGCGTGATATGAAACACCTGAGAAAGGAGGGCTTTGAAGCAGAATATGCGGCTTGGAAAGAGCGGTATTCGGACCTGTTTAGTGCTTGTCGCCAACCGGCGTAAGGCGGATAGCGAAGCCGCCACCGGAGGCAAGGCGGAGAGTCAGGGGGGCGGATGTAGAGGTGATTTGCTGCTCCTCAATCACTGTGGCATAGGGGTTGGTTTGCCAGTCGGCATCGGGGGCATCACGGTAGATCTGCCCTGTATAGTTGCCATCGGGCAGGAACGACCAGTCGATAGTAACCTCGCGGGGTGTGTCGTCATTGACGGCACCGATGTACCAGTCGGCGGAGTGACGGTCTTGGCGTGCCATAACGAGGTATTTGCCTATCTCACCAGAGAGCAGGCGTGACTGCTCCCAATCGCACGGCACATCGCGAATGAATTGGAACTCTGCGGGGTGCTTCATATAACTCTCGGGGAGGTCGCACGCCATTTGGAGCGGCGAATACATTGTAACAAACAGACCGAGTTGGTTGGCAATGGTAGCGTGTACACGGGTGTTCGGTTGCACAGGGTTGTCGAAACAGAAGACGCCCGGAGTATAGTCGGCAGGACCGGCGAGCATACGTGTGAATGGCAACGTAGCCACATGCGAAGCGGGGCTTCCGCCGTCGGCACTCCATGCATTCCACTCCTGCCCACGGATACCTTCCTGGGTAAAGAAGTTGGGGTATGTACGGCAGAGACCGGTAGGCATCACCGGTTCGTGGTTGTCAATGCAGACGTGGTGGCGGGCTGCTGTCTCTATTACTTTGCGATAATGGCGAACACCCGACTGGGAGCGGTTGTACTGCTTGCCGTCCACGGTGGTGATGATAGGGCAGACATACCCCGTCTTGACGGAGTGCATACCGTAATGCTCCATATAGTCGTACGCCTCATCCAGTTCGCCCTCGTATTGGGCGGCATTGCCCTGTGTCTCGTGGTGGAAAACGATTTCCACACCGCGGCTGTGGGCATATTCTGCCAAATAATCAATATCGTAGTCGGAATAGGGCTTTACAAACGAGAATTTGGCTCCGGGAACCGTGCCGTCCCATGCGCCCCAACCTTCGTTCCAACCCTCGGCAAGGACACCGCCGAAACCGTTGTCGGCAGCGAAATCAATGTAACGCTTCATATTCTCGGTGGTGGCACCATGGATAGGTCCCTGGCTCCACGTCATCGTCTTGAGGTGCATACCCCACCAGATACCGATGAATTTCATCGGGTGGATCCACGAAGTGTCCTCAATACGGCAGGGCTCGTTGAGGTTGAGCATAACGCGCGACGCCACAAGTGCAGGCAGGTCGTCGGCGACAACCATCATACGCCACGGGGTCTGCCAAACGCCTGATTCGTATGCTGCTACGCCATTCTGCCACGGAGTGAGATAGGTACGGATAGTATTGCCCGCATAGTAGAAGTTCTCAGCAGGATAGTCGGTGAGGTTGGCTTCGTGTAGGAAAGCATAGCCACCGTCCGCCAACTCCAATGTGATAGGCGAGCAGGTGGTATCTTTCTGCGAGATGGGTTCGCGTGTCCAAAGGGCTTCGTAGTACTCGGTGCGCCATGGGATAGACCATGCTTGCGGTTCGCGGACGAACCTATACTCGGTTTTCTCGTCCATAACGACCATACTGTCGATATTAGACGGGAACATATATCGAAAAGCGAAACCGTCGTTGAAGGCACGGAAGACGATGTCCATTTTAGTTCCCGACTCGTGCTGCAGGTGTGCGGTCAGTTGGCGGTAATGGTTGCGGATAAGACGCTCCTCGCCCCAGACGGTCTCCCATGTCTCATCGAAAGAGGTGGTGTCCGTGCCGAGAAGGGTAAAGCCTCGGCTGAGGTCTTTGTTCTTCAACACCAGTCCGAGAGCCGACCAGTCGAGCATCGGGTTGCCCTTGTGGGAGAATTGGTACTCGGGGTTGCCGTTGTTGCCTACACGGAAAGATACTTCCAATGTATTGGCAGGTGAGGAGAGTGTGGTCGGCCGTTGGCAGGCGGTCAGTGTGAGTGCCGCCAGCAATATACATCCAAAAAGGGGTTTCATTTGTTATTCTCTGTTTTCGTTAAGTGATTTTTGTTTGCTCCGTTGAATGACCATACAAACCGCGGACGGGGCGTCCGCATCCCCGGCAGGTTTTCCGTTAATTGGCGTTAAATGGTTGTCGTTTGGCGGGCGATGCTATCGCCCTGCTAAGAAACAATACTCAACCAAGGCATAACCAAAGTACTATATGGGTACTATATGGTCAGCACAATCAACCGATTATCTACCGTGTATCTACCGTATATCTACCGTGTATCAACCGTAAAAATACCGTAGTTGTCGGCGTGAGGTCAGCGGGGACTATATAGAGGGGTAGCCGGTGGATTGCTGCATATTCTTGTTGCGCTCGAGTTCGAGTTGCGGGATAGGCTGCACGTAACTCTCGTCGCCTTTCCATGTGATTGCTCCGTGGGAGGTCTTCTCATAGTAGGCCGCCTCGTCGGCACCGATACGGTAGCGGCGCAGGTCGAACCACCATTGTCCTTCGGCAAAGAGTTCCGCCCAACGCTCGTAGCGGAGCGGGTTGTTCGCCAGCGGGTCGTTATCGAAATAGGCACGGGTGCGGTCGGAGAGCGAAGTGTAGTCGTATGGGCAAGCCGTATTGGGGTCGTAGCCATAGGCACGTCGGTGTACCTTGTTGATATACTCGAGTGCGGTAGCGGGAGCCTCGTCGGCGATAAGTTCGGCATAGAGCAGATAGATGTCCGCAAGACGAATGATATAGAAATTGCAGTTGGAGGACTGGTTCAAACCATACGGTGCACCGCCCATCTCGACGCCACGGATATTGGTGTACTTACGGTGCTGCCAAGCAAGGCGGTCGGGACGGCTGTTGGTCTCCGAGGAGCGGTCATAGACCGTGGTGCGTCCCTTGGCATCGATGTATTCGTCCACATAGGGTTGCCCTGCATTAAGCATCAGACGCGGATCGACTTTCGACGGGTCGTTCTTGAGCGCAAGTGCCTCGGCACGGTAGTTGGGGGTCTTAATCATGTAGGGATAGTTCTCGATTGAGCGCGTACCGCTGTAGTCGTAATCGGGGTTGAGCGTCAGACGCGGAACGGTATCGCCATAGAAATTCCAAAAGCCGAAACGGGCGATGTTGCGGTCGTGTACAAAGTTGTTGCCCCATTGCGAGGACTTGGTGGAGATGATGATATCGTTCTGCAGCGTGAGCGGGTCGGTCTTGTCCTCTCGCCCTTTGCGGAAACGGATGTCCAGATCAACATACCACGGTGCATATACCATAGGCATTCCCGAACCCGTGGTATAGCCCTCCCACGGACCATTCTGCTTGGAGTTGCTGGTCATTGTGAGTTCGTAGAGCGACTCCGCATTGTGCTCATTGGCTTCGTTGCCGAAGAACATATCCTTGTACACCTCGGTGCTAACCAGGTGTTTACCGCTGTTTTGTATGATGTCTTCGAGAAGGGCTTTCGCCTTGTCGCGGTTCTCGGGGAATATATAGAGCGACTGCATATAAATTTTGGCGAGCAGTCCTTTGGCAGCCCATTCGGTAGCACGGAACTCGTCCTCGGTATGTCCTTGGAGAAGTTCGACCGCGCGGTTGCAATCGTCAATCATAAACTGCCACGTGTCGCGCACGGTCTCTCGGCTGAGTTTCAAGCCCTCGACATCGGAGATGACGCGGTCAATCTTGGCGAAACCGAGTCCGTCTGGATTCATCTCGAAGAATATCTGCGCATGCCAATATGCCAAAGCGCGGTTGAAATAGCACTGTCCGAGGTCGTAGTCGAGGGTGGCGTTCTCATCAGTTTTGCCATAATGCTCACGGTAGAACCCGATGCCTTCGATACCCGTGGACGCCAATTTCATCCACTTGCAGAGGTCGGTATAGGTAGTGGTGAGATGGACAGACGAGATACTGGTGTAGTTGTCCTGCATAGTAGCACGCTCGTCGTAGGAGCCGTAGATGTCGGAAGTATGGTCGTAGAGCCATACGCCCATCGGGAACCAATACATCGCATACGTACCAATGGCGTGGTCTTGGGCATAAGCCGCTGTTACCAACTGGTCAACCTGATCCATCGTAGCAGGGAAATTGGAGGTGCTCAGGGTCTGCGGGTTGGATATATCGAAGAAATCCTTACAACCGGCGAAGGTGGCGGCTATGAGAAGGATTGCTATTGCTTGTTTTTTCATATTGTTTGATTTTAGGAAGATAGTTAATCTTGTGATTCCTGTTAATATAGTTGCTATAGTAGCCCCAGGTTATCAGAATGTTACGTCCAAGCCAAAGGAGAATAGGCGCGAGGGAAGATAGCGGTTGTGGGTGTCCACGTTGTACATCAGGCTGTTACCACCGATCTCGGGATCGATACCCGAATACTTGGTGATAGTGAACAGGTTCTGTGCCGAGAAATAGACACGCAGTTTCTCCATCTTTGCCTTGCGGCTGTATTTCTGCGGAAGAGTATAGCCAAACGACAGGTTCTTGAGTTTCAGGTAGTCGCCTTTCTCCACAAGGTAACCCGACACGGTGGAGTAGTTACGGTTGGCAGCACCGTCACCGATGACCGAACCGCTCTCGTCCAAGTATCCTACACGCGGGTCGGAAGTAATAGTGGTGTTGTCCTTACCGAAACATGAGGTATTGAATATAGCCGCCGTGGTATTGTCGGACATAAACATATGGGTATAGGGTTTGACAAGGTTCATGATGTCGAAACCGAAAGCACCGTTGAAGACCAATGCGAGGTCGAAGCCCTTGTAGGCAAACGACATATTGATACCCATTGTCATCTTCGGCCATGGGTTACCGATATACTTACGGCTAGCGGCGGTAACGCGCCCTTGCCCATTGTCGCTATAGATGAGGTCGCCCACGCCCGTATTCTGACGCTGGTAGTAGATACCTATCTCTTTGCCGTCAGCGTTGAGCGGCTGCCCGTTTTCGGCAAAGCCGTAGGAGTGGTCAGGGTTCTGCTCTCGCCATTTATCGAGGGCGTATTGGTTGTATTCGTCCACTTGCTCCTGAGTTTGGAATATACCGAGTACCTCATAGCCATAGAAAAGCGACATCGGGTTGCCGTCCTCGGTACGTGTCAGGAGCGGCCACGATGCGTCAGCACCCTTGTCGATAGTGGAAGCACCGGGTTTGTCGCCCACCTGCTTGACGAGGTTTTGGTTGAATGACATATTCACACCGATGCTGTATTGGAAGTCCGACTTGCGGTCCTGCCATTGGATGCTCACCTCGTGTCCCTGGTTCTCCACCAGACCGGCATTGAAATAGACAGGCACGGTATTGGCAGGGTCATCGGACGAAAAATAATAACTCATACCGCTTGTAAGGCAGAGAGAGCCGCGGTAGAGCATATCGCGCGTTTGGCGGTTATAATAGTCATAGGTAAGGGTCAGGCGGTTGTTGAAGAACCCGAGGTCGATACCGGCGTCCACTTGGTTCACTTCCTCCCACTTGAGGTCTTCGTTGCCGAGGATAGCAATCCAGGCACCTGTCTGCCCAATCTCGCCGTTGTCGAAAGCGTGCGACACGCCCGACATCGAATAGGTGGACTGGTACATATATTGCGGGATATTGTCGTTACCGAGGATACCCCACGAAGCACGTATCTTTGCGTTGGAGAGCCAGTCGGCAGCACTCGTCTCCTTGATGAAGTTCTCCTCGCTCATACGCCAGCCCGCATTCACCGAGGGGAAGAAGCCCCAGCGGTTCTTCTTGACAAAACGGTCGGACGCATCGGCACGGAAATTGACCGCCAGGAGGTATTTGCTCTTGTAGTCGTAGTTCAAGCGGGCAAACGCCGAACCGCGACGCTCTTGCGGGATAGCATCGGAAGCATCCTTGGTAGCCCCCGCTGACCCCAAGGCAATAGACGAAGCCACGGGAATAGGGAAACCATATGTGCTGACCGAGAGGTCGTAACCGTCGTATTTCCACCACTCGGTACCGACCATTGCCTTAAAGCCATGGTCGCCCCACCGCTCGTCGTAGGTCAGTACGGAGTTGAACATCAGTTTGAGGTTGGTGCCCGACTTGGAGTCCAACTGACCGCCGTCCACGCCCACCTGTACGGGACCGAAGTCCATATACTCGGTGAAATAGCGTTTGGAGTAGGCACCCAACGCTGCCGAACCGGTGGTGCGCCAGGTAAGTCCCTTGATGAACTCCACATTCAAGTACGCTTGGGCATTGACATAATAGTTGTTGTCCTGAATATCGTGGTATGCGGCTTCGAGACCGGCAAAGTTAGGTCCAGAACCGACAGAGATAGGCGTCTGTGCATAGTCGCCGTTCTCATCTTTCACTTCCGCCACCGGCACGGTGCGGAAAGGCACCGTATGATTATATATTGACGAATTGGTCGAGGGGTTGGTTTGCGTCATTGCGCCATAGACCGACTCGCCTATCGAAACATGCTTGCCCAGTTTGTGGTCGAGGTTGGTGCGGAAGGAATAGCGTCTTGCTTGCGTATCCATATAGGTACCTTTCTCGTCGAGGAAACCGAGAGACATAAACATCTTGGTTTTCTCCGTACCGCCACTGACCGACACGTTGTATTCCTGCTCAATACCCGTACCGAACATCACTTTCATCCAGTCGGTATTCGGCAGTTCGCTTGCGCTCGTTGCGCCTAATAACTCGAGCGTATTGCCCGTACCCCATGCATCACGGGCACGAATCCAGTCCTCGGTACCGAGGAGTTGGATATTGGAATTGATATTGCGCCAGCCTACACGGGCATTCACGTCCACCTGTGTGCGCTCGGCGCGCCCTTTCTTGGTGGTGATAAGAATGACACCACCGGCAGCCTGCGAGCCATAGATAGCCGCAGAACCTGCATCTTTGAGTACCTCGATAGACTCCACGTCGCGCATATTGAAGTTGAAGCCGGCGTCTTGTGCTACTCCGTCCACCACGTAGAGCGGTGCCATCCCATTGAGCGACCCCGCACCGCGAATCATAATCTCGGCAGCCTCACCGGGCGAACCACTACCTTTGGTAACCGTTACACCCGCAGCCAGACCCTGCAGCGACTCGGCAAGCGACTTGGAGGAGAAATCGGCAATCTCTTTGGAGGACACCGACGAGATACTACCCGTTACGTCGCTGCGTTTCTGCGTACCGTAACCAATCACGACCACATCGTCCAGAACCTCGACATCCTCCTGCAGAGCCACGTTGTACACCGATTGCCCGGCAACTACTTTGATATTTTGTGCCTTGTATCCCACATAGGACACCACCACCTGCTTGCCTGCGGCCACATCCAACGTGTAGTGTCCGTCAAGGTCGGTAATCGTACCGTTACTTGTACCGGCTTCGGCTATACTAGCCCCAATAACAGGCTCGCCTTTCGAGTCCGTTACCACGCCTTCTATCGGCATTGCCTGCAACGCTACCGCCGCAGCCAAACCTGCCATACACAAAAAGATTCTATGAAAGATGTGTTTCATACGTATATCTGTTTAAGGTTTCCTATTGTTTCCGGTGCACACATTTACGCAGCGCAAACGAAATTAGAGAAATAAACAAGTTTTTCATATGCGCATCATCAGCGCATCCTATGCTGAATCACCCACTAATCACCCACTCTTAATAGCATCAGGACCAGGGGAGGAAACGGGGATTTGAAAAATAGAGACTGCCCGACTTTGAACATCAGACAGTCTCTATTTATACTATACACTTATTTTACGATAGTACCGAGAGCGTTGTATTTTACGCCATTGTGCAAGATATAGAGTTGACCATTCTCAACAAACTTACCTGCTTTTTCCCCCTCAACGGCAGCATTTTCGATAGCGGTTGCGAGTACGCACGGAGCAGCATAACCTTGCTCTTTGAAGCCAAACATCGGTTCATCGAAGTCATCTGCGTAGAAATCTTTACCGGTCTTGGTGCCAGTATATTTTGCAAAAGCGAAAAGGCAGTCAGAACCAGGAGCCTGTGTGGTAGCAATCTCCTGACCTTCCCACATCCACCAACCGGCACCGGCATTCTCTGCAGTGAACTCAAAACCGAAGATCTGACCATAGATATAAAGCACAGAGTCTGCCTTTGTTACTTCAGCAGCCAATTTATCTTTGTCAACAAAAATTTGCGCATAGTTAACGGTCATACCATAAATGGTGCCATTGATTTGTTTCAATCGATTGGTTTCTCCATTCACATCACCTTTGCTAGTCCATTTGTTGATAGCAAGACCACGTGTTGCACCTTCTGCTGTAGGAGCACCTTTCAAAAACTCCTCAAGCCACGTACCTTTTACGTCAACGGCAAATGTAAAGGTCTCATCAGCCTCCATATCATTAGAAGCAGCAAATTCTCCCTTGGCGCAGTCGTATTTTACGATGTAACGACCATCTTCACCGACAGGGTTGTTGAGTTCGTGAGCGGCAGCACTGAGAGTTACCAAAGCGGCTGCAAGAAGAAAAGTAAACTTTTTCATGTTATTAAAAATTTAGTTGTTAATATATTATGTGTCTTCTCAGAAACGTGCCCTATCCTATTATAGAGCCTGCGTTTCATTGTTTTGACGGTGCAAAGTTACGACAAGGCAGGCAGATACTGAAACAATATAATAAAAATATAGATAAAATTGCAGTTATATTGTTTCCTTATTATACTATGTATAATAAATGATTCATAGTTAGAAAAATAATATAGAACATTTATGAATAGAAAAAAGGCTTTTTATAGTCTAAATAGCAGGGACAGAAAGGATGTATTTTGCGGCATTGAAAAAAAATACGTACCTTTGCGTATCCTTTTCAAAAATACCTTATAGTGTTATAATATGAGAAACCGTTTTTTATCTATCCTGTCTGTTTTTTCAATAGGTTTTATCCCAACGCTATGCGCCACACCGCTGCATACTGTCGCAGAGGGAAGCCACGTCTATCCGTTTGCCAGCGACAGCCTCCAACGCGGTTACTACACCCGTCCTTACGAGCGGTATGAGGCGGAACCGGGCTATTGCGAGACCAACGGCACGTTTCTTGCTGCAAGCGAAGACCAGCGCACCCTGCAAGCAGAGGCATCACACCAGCAAGCCCTACAACTGACCTCCAAAGACGACTATGTGGAATGGGTGGTAAACCGTGCGGGCGATGGACTGACCATTCGTTTCTCGCTGCCCGACAACGAAGCAGGAACAGGGACTACGGGCAATATAGCCGTCTATGCGGGTGAAGAGCAGGTGGGGACGCTTTCGCTCAGCAGTTACTGGGCATGGCAATATTGCACAGGCAACTACCCAGACAACAGCCCCAAGACGAATTGCATCATCCGCATGAAGTTTGACGAGACGCACCTCCGTCTCACACGCGCGGTAGAGAGTGGCGAGCCCCTCCGTCTCGTTAAAACAGACGACAGCACGACTCCCTATACAATAGATTTTGTGGAACTCGAACCTATTCCCGCTCCTGTGCACTTTGAGGACATCGATGGCGAGAAGGTGCAATACAGCGGCGGTTCGCTGCTTGATTTCATCAACAGCAACGGGGGCAAGACGATCTATATACCCGAAGGACGCTGGGAATGCGACAAACGCCTGTATATCAATCAAGACAATACTGCGCTCATAGGTGCAGGGGAGTGGTACACGGAGATTTATTTCTCTGCGCCGTCCGACCAAGCCGGCACCTATAGTCAGCGCGGCATAGAGACCAACCGCAGCAACATCCGTGTGGAAGGGCTATACCTCAACACAATAAACAATCGGCGTTACTACAACAACGATGACTCGAAGCAAGTAGGGAAAGCCTTTATGGGTGCGTGGGGCAAGAACAGCGTGATACGCCATTGCTGGGCAGAGCACTTCGAATGCGGGGCTTGGATAGCCGACTACTCGGGTGGCGGGTCTGAGAACCTGCTGGTGGAGCATTGCCGCTTCCGCAACAACTATGCCGATGGCATCAACTGCTGTCAAGCCTCGAACGGGCATACTATCCGCTATTGCTCTTTCCGCAACAACGGCGACGATGATATGGCTTCGTGGACGACAGCGCGTATGTGCAAGCACGTAACGTTTGCATACTGCACTGCGGAGAACAACTGGCGTGCCTCGTCGCTCGGTATCTTCGGCGGCACCGGACACGAGGCGCACCACCTGGCTATATTCGATGCCTTAGAATCGGGTGTACGCGTAAATGCCGATTTTAGCGGCAAAGGGTTCGGCGACTCGGAATACATATCGATCCACGACATCAGTATCGTCCATTGCGGTTGCCCGTCAGGCACCAAAGGTACGGCAGGCGATTTCTGGGGCAATACGCAAGGTGCCTTCAATATAGGCGGTACGAGCAACTATGCTGTGCGCAACATTCGCATTGAGAATGTAGAGATACAGGATTCACGCCGTTTCGGTTTCTTCTTCTCCGGCGGAAATAACCGTATAGAGAACATCCGTCTGCGCGATGTGGTTATCCGCAATGCGCAGACCGGTATCTATTTCGGCGGTATAAAAGGCAACGGCACCTACTGCAATGTACAATACTTCGATGTACAGAAACCGATAAATGCCTACTCTTCGGCGTGGGATTGGCAAGAAGCGGACGACTGCTCCACGCCTATTTCCTCCATAATGTGGCAGCCGCAGCCTTCCTTTCGTTGCTATGACCTGCTCGGTCGTTCTATAGAACAGCCCGCTACAGGAATCTATGTTGTAACAGACGGAGTCCAAACCTATAAAATTGCCCTGCCTTGAAACGATGTCTACTATTCATATGGTTGTTTGTAAGTTGTGTCTCCGCTTGGGCATTTACCCAAGAAGACATTGCTTTTTTGGAAGGGGAATTGGCAAAGAAAGCGCAATATGATGCAATGAAGCGGCATCGTATTGACTCTATTCTGCATACCGGCACCGACACCTATTCGCAGTTGCTGGCACTCACACAAGAGTACCAGTCCTACTCCTATGATACGGCGACCCTCTATGTGGAGAAACTGATTGACGAAGCGACCCACCTCCACTCGCACGAGAAGAGGGTGCAATCCCGTGTACGGCATGCATTTATATTTCTCAGTTCCGGTCTATTCAAGGAGAGTGCAGATGTATTGGAGGATATAGCAAACGATGTTGCAACTTGTTCTCAGGAAGTAAGGGCAGACTACTACATTACCTATTCGCGTCTGCTCTACGATATGGCGGATTATACGCACGGGCAATTAGCCAACGACTACCGCACAGAAGGTTATCAGATGAGCGAACAGGCTCTGCGCCTCATCAACCCGCAAGACACGGCACGCTACTGGAGTACAGCCGCACAATATGCGATGAAACAAGGCGACAATGCATTAGCCATAGAGCGTTTTGAGCGGGTCTTAGCATGCTCCACTATATCGGAACACGACCGTGCTATTGCCTACTCGTCGATGGGTTCTCTATATGATATACAGGGCAACAAGCCCCGCTCGCAACATTATTGGATATTGGCCACTATAGCCGATTTGCGCAGCAGCACCAAAGAAACCATCGCTATGAGCGTAGTGGCACAGATGTTCTACGAGCAAGGCGACATTGACCACGCTGCACGCTACATTCAGGAGGCTATGCACGATGCCAACTTCTACAACGCCCGGCACCGACAACTGAGTATAGGCAAGATTATCCCTATCATAGAGCAACAACAATTAGATACACTACAAGAACAGAGCCACCGTATCCGCCGCCTGAATATATGTCTGTATCTGCTATTGGCAGTATTATGTGTGGCGGTAGTGCTGCTCTACAACCGCCAGCGTGCCCTACGGCACACAGAGGGGGTCATACAGCAATCGAATGAGAAACTGACTGAGGCAAACCGCATCAAAGAGGAGTGTATTGCCACATTCCTGTGCAACGAAAGCACGGTCTATAGCAAATTAGAGAAATACCAGCGATATGTAAAACGCAAGACACAGGAGCGGCGGTTCGACGAACTGCAATCGATACCGCAATATGTGGATATACGTACGCTTCGCAACGATTTCTACAAGCGTTTTGACACTATGTTTCTGCACATCTTTCCGGACTTTGTAGAGAAATTCAACGGTCTGTTGCGCCCCGAATGCCGTATCGAGTTGCGACAGGGGGAACTGCTGAATGCCGAACTGCGTATCTTCGCCCTTATGCGCCTCGGCATCACCGACAATCAGCAAATAGCCAATCTTTTAGACTACTCCATCAACACGATCTACACCTACAAGACCCGTATCAAGAATGCATCCGCCCTACCGCCCGAAGAGTTCAGCCAAAGGCTGATGCAGATTTAATTTGTAATCAGAGGGTGGAGGCAAAAGCCTCGGCGGTGGCAAGTTGATCAATTTTGCCGACGTCCATCATTCTGTAACCGGCAGGGATGTATCCGTATAGCGGCTGTGTGGCACAAAGGTTGAGATAGAGATCTATCAGCGAGAACTTGCAACCTTTCTGTGCGATGGTGGTTTCCATATTCTCAAATATCACCGGCGAGAGTATCTGCATGCCCGAGAAAGCCAGACGCCGGAACGTATCGGCATCGGGCAGCCCCGCCGGTCGCACCTCACCGGTAGCAATACTGGTCCAGCCGTGCAAGCGCAAACCAGTATCAAACAGCAGATAACGCTGTGTCTGCCGCGGACTGACCACCAACAATCCAAGCATATCGGGGCTATAGGCTTTCTTGAAATCCTCAATATGGATATTGCTCAAAATATCCACATTGCACGCCAAGACAGGGGCTTTGCTTCCATCGCAAAGCAGTTCTTTGGCTTTGTACAGTCCCCCACCCGTTTCCAACAGTTGTTCCCGCTCATCGCTGACGACTATGCGGCAACCGAAATTATCATTTAGGCACAGATAATCAATTATTTGGTCGGCAAAATGGTGCACATTCACCACTATCTCACGGATTCCGGCATTACGCAGTTTCTCTATCTGCCATTGCAACAACGTCTTGCCGGCGATAGGCAACAGGGCTTTGGGCATCGTGTCGGTCAGCGGCTTGAGACGTGTGCCCAATCCCGCTGCAAAAATCATAGCCTTCATAATAATTATGAATTATGAATTTATAAGAGTGTTTCTTCTATATGTTGTTCACGATGAATGAGGTGTATCTGTACGCCATATTTGTCGTGGATGTGATGCGCTGTGGCTTCCGCCGAATAGACCGAGCGGTGCTGTCCGCCCGTACAACCGAAACAGATCTGCAAATGGGTAAATCCCCGTTCGATAAACCGCTCTACATGATGGTCCACCAACGCATATACATTATCCAAAAACACCAATATCTCGCCGTCCCGCTCCAAGAAATCTATCACGCTCTTATCTCTGCCTGTCAGCGACTTATACTGCTCGTACTTACCCGGATTATGCGTAGAACGGCAGTCGAATACATATCCGCCTCCGTTGCCAGACTCATCGGCAGGAATGCCTTTTTTGAAAGAAAATGAACAAACGGTAACCTGCAGTTCGGGCTTTGCCTGTGATGCCGGTTTAGCGTGCAGAACTGCCAAAGGAAGCGACTGCAACTGCCGACTGACCTCATAGATGTAGGGATACTCCTCCTGCAAAGCGGTGTGCTGCTCAAAAAGATGTTGCAAGTTGCGCAAGGCATAGGGGATGGACTCGATAAAGTGTTGTTTTCGTTCAAACAAGCCTCTATAGCCATAGGCTCCCAGCACCTGCAATGTGCGGAACAGGATGTAATGCGGCAAAGTGTTTATGAAGCGTATGCGGTCAAAAGTGCGCCCTTGCTGTTGATAAATATGCGTCTGCTCATCTATATACTCCTCTATCAGTTTTTCCCGTAGTTCGTCGGGAAAGTTCGCTTTAGCCTGCCAAAGGAAGGATGCGACATCGTACTGTACAGGGCCCTTGCGTCCTCCTTGGAAATCAATGAAATACGGTATATCCTCGCCATTGGCAGACACCACCATCACATTGCGGCTTTGGCAGTCGCGGTACATAAAACCCGGTATCTGCTCCCGAAGCAGCATATCCGCCATGCGGTCGAAGTCGTCCTGCAAACAAGTTTCTGAAAATTCGATACGTGTGCCTTTGAGGAAGCAGTATTTCCAATAGTTCAAATCCCATAATATACTTCGTTGGTCGAACTCCGAGACAGGGTAACACACGCTCCAATCCATGCCCTCTGCGCCCTCGGTTTGTATATGCGCCAAAGCACGGAGGGTCTTTGCCAAGAGAGCCATTTCCTGCTCGGAGAACTCGCCTGTAGCACGTCCGCGGGCGATATAGTCGAAGAGAAGCGTATTACCCAAATCGCTTTGTGTGTAGGTCATCCCGTCCTCGCTCACGCTCAATACTTCGGGTACCGGCAATCCGAGTTGCCGGAAATGGCGTGCCATAGTAATAAAAGCACGGTTTTCCTCCCTTGATGTGCCTTCTACACGGATAAGCGATGTACCATTGGCTTCTTTTATGCGAAAATATCTCCGGTTACTCCCCGACGCGGAGATGGGTTGTAGGGTGCTGCTTGTAATCATATCGAACTAATAAGGAAGGAATATGGTGTATTAATTGGGAGCTTGAGGGTGCTTGTTATAACAAAGAATGGTGTTCAGTCCGATGAGGACGAGATGTTTCTCGTACCGGATGGGGTGTTCGGCGTTGTTTGGAGCACGGAGGTTGTTGAGGATATAGGGAGCATTCCCGCCTGTAAGGAACGTTTGGAAATGCTCAACACGTTCGCCCAAAGTACGCATATAACCTTTGACTTCATAGGCTACACCTCGCACTACGCCTGCTGCAATGGCATCGTGGGTATTGGTACCGAACAGCGGAATGAGTTCGTTTTCGTCCAACTCCACCAGAGGCAGTTTCTTGGTCATCTGACGAAGCATCACAAAACGCATTTTCACCCCGGGGGCGATATTACCCCCCTCGTAGCGACCTTGCGCGGAAACAAAATCATAGGTGATAGCGGAGCCTGCATCAATAATGAGCAGGTTCTCACCGGCACAAAGCGACACCGCCCCAACGGCAGCCGCGAGACGGTCTTGACCGAGAGTCTCGGGGGTGTCGTAACCATTCACGATAGGAACGGGCGTATTATGGTCGAAAAGGATAAAGTGTTTCGACAGGCGGTGGAGCGCATTGACGATAGCGGGTTCGATATTGATAACCGAAGAGATGATGCTATCCGTGATAGGATAAAGCGAAAAGAGCCGCTCTACATCGGACGAGCGGAAGGACTTGTAGATAAAGTTCTTTACGATACGCCCTTCGTCGGTCATCAGAGCCACCTTGGTGCGCGAGTTGCCTTGGTCGATACAGAGATTCACGGTGTATTAGTTGAAAGTTAAAAGTTGATAGAAGTCAGTTAGTTTTCAAGTTGATAGTTGGTAGTAATGGCGTAGTATATAGTCCTTCCTAACAAACACACTTTCCCTTCCCAAAACTATCCACTTCTTTCAACTATAAACTATCCACTTTCCACTATATCAATCCTCTGCCATAGATGTGTAGAGGAAGCGTTTGATAGATTTCTTCGGGGTTTTCTCAAACTCGTGGGTATAGAGTTTGATCCTAACAATCTGCTCGTAGGAAGCCAGCAGTTTGTTCACCTCTTTGCGGTTCTGCTCCATAGCCTCGGCGAGTTGTTCCTCGGTAAGGTGTGCGGCATCCACCGCCTCAAAGTCGGGGCAAACCAAAGCCACCAGTTGTGTGCCGCGTTGCAGGACAAGCGACTCCATGACATAGGGCATATTGTTCAGTTTCGCCTCGATTTCCTCGGGGTAGATATTCTGCCCGGAAGGACCGAGAAGCATCGTCTTGCTGCGCCCTTTGATATAGATAAAGTTATCCGCATCAATCATACCGAGGTCGCCGGTGTGCAACCAACCGTCCGGGGTGATAGTGAGGCGGGTTGCCTCATCGTTCTTGTAGTAGCCGTACATAACGTTCTCACCACGCACGAGAATCTCACCAATGCCATCTACATCGGGGTTGTCTATCTTGGCTTCCATCAAGCCCTCAAGCACCTGTCCACACGAGTTGGCACGGAAATGCTCCCACTTGGTGAAACTGATGAGCGGAGCGGTCTCCGTCATACCATAGCCCACCGTAACGGGAAACTTGATACGGCGCAGAAAGGCTTCTACCTCGGCATTGAGAGGTGCACCGCCGATGATGATTTGCGAGAACTCGCCGCCGAAAGCGTTGATCAGTTGCTCGCGTATCTTACCCAATACAATCTCATCGAGATACGGTACTTTAAGAACCCAACTAACCGGTGCTTTGCTAATCTGCGGGGCAATCATCTTCTTGTATATTTTCTCCAAAATCAGCGGCACAGAGAGAATAATATTCGGTTTTACCTCAGAAAAGGCTTTAAGCAGAATTTTAGCCGAGGGGGTACGCCCAATGAGATAAGTATGCCCGCCCGCAGCGAGGCAAGAGAGAAAATCGAATGCGCAACCGTAGGCGTGTGCCAGCGGCAGGAAGGTTACATGGCGTGCGCCACGGAAAGTAAGGCGCGACTCCAGCGCAAACCGGATATTCCCTGCAAGGGCATTGCAAGGGGTGATAACGCCTTTGGAAAAACCCGTAGTACCCGAGGTGTAGTTGATACTTGCCACCTCGCTATTCGGACGCTCGTCATAGCGGACATCAGCGGGTCTGTAGCCATTAGGATAGCGGCTATTGAAGATGCCCAAGATGGCATCTGGGGTGATAGTGGCAGATATATCATCGTGCATCGAGATAGGGTGCCAGTCGGCAAGCGAGAAGACCGCCATCACTGTCGGAATCTGGTCATGCTCAATGCCTTCCCAGTTGGCATCGGAGATAAAGAGCAGTTTTGCCTCGGAGTGGTTGATGATATGAATGGCATCATTCGCCTTGAAATCTTGTAGAATAGGTACGATAATAGCACCATAGGTTACAGTAGCCAAATAGGTTGCCACCCAATTGCTGTTATTCTTGCCCATAACGGCAATCTTGTCGTTTTTCCGGATGCCGCACTGCTCGAAAAGCACGTGCATTTGGGCGATAAGCGTAGCCAAATTGCCATAGGTAAGTGTGGTGGAGGTGCCATAGTCGGTTACAGCCTCAGCCACCCAGTTCTCGCGGAAAGATGACTCAAACATCTTTACGAGATTATCTTGTGGGGATGTAAGCATAGTTGCTAATTAGGAATGAATAATGAAAAACATAGACTTCAGAACAGCCATCATTGAGGCAGAACCACTTTGGAAGTGCGCGGAGAGGCTGACATCACACTATCAACGATAAACTGGCTGTTTCCACGCCATGGCAAGGTACCGAGATAGCGTTTCCAGTGCAGTTTGACCTGCTGGTTGCTACATTCGTCTATGCGGCGTGCCACCTCGTCATCCACCACAGAGAATTTGAACTCGTTGGACTGAATGGTGGCGTTCTGGTTCTTCGAGTTGTAGCCCGTCTGAATCATCTTGCCCTCGTAGGTCTTGAAGACAAACCCCTCTTTCTGGAAATAGTTGATGTCGCCCTCGTTGGTTCCCTCGCTATAGACAAAGCAGAACTTTACGAATATAAACACAGCCAAAGCCAGCACCGCAATAGCGGAAATCCAACTAATCACTTTACCTTTTGTAGTCATAGTCATACAGATTAAAATCGCCACAAAGGTACTCCTTTTTTCCCGAACTTGCAAATATCGGGGAACATATCCTGTTTTTAGCAAATATCCCAAATATGCCTATGTGGCGCAAAAGTAGCAAGAAGCAACAAACTATCAAGTCTATGATGTTTGTATGTGATTCGTATGTGATTCGTATGTGATTAGGCGGTTTTTGCCTATATGTCAAGTAGTTATGTATTGCAAATATTTGGTTCAACGACCGACGACCCAGTCGGAGACGGTATAGTCGGATTCAATGGCGTTCTCGATACTATCCGGCAAGAGCGGGAAAAAGTCGATACCGACCAAGTTCTCCACACTATCCACCGGAAGCATATAGGTCATGAGGGGACGATTGCCCGCCGCATTGGGCATTACGAAACCTATGGACGTCCAAGAGCCGTCCGCTTTTTGCCGTAGCAGCACCTTATAGAATGCTTCAGGGACGACTATCCGGCGGACAGAACCGATGGTATGGGACGTATCGGACACAACAGGACCGCAGGCGATATAGATATTGCCGTAGGTGGTAGCCAAATCGCGCACCAGTTCCTCCAAGTCCTTCCAATCGCCGGCATTATTGCTGTGGTTTTGGGGGCAGATGTTGGTCATATAGAACGATTCGCGCATTGCCTGCGGCGACCATTTCATATCCGCTGCCGGTGCCATGTGCCCGCGGTCGAAACCGGAGTGGGTATAGTCGGAAGTGAGCACGGGATCACCCTCCACAAGCGGGTCAGGGAGGAACTTGTTGCTCCGTTCCTCCTCACCGGCGACCTCCTCGGCAGTCAGTTGGTATGCCACCCAGTTGGGAAGATGCCAATCAGAATTGTAACTGACCCTGTAACCGGTATGGGTGATACGTTGCTCCTTCTGCCCTACGGTGCAGAGAGGGATTTCGTAATCAGCGGGAGCCGCTAAGCGGGTGCTTGCCTGCTGATTGGTCTCAATAGGTTGCGCAGCGGCATAGACAGCGCTCCCTTGACGAAGGTGAGCAACAACAATCAGTGCCGCACAGGCGATAGCACATACGGCACCGATAATGGTGATTTGAGTTTTAGCACGTTGTTTGGGCATAAGAAATGGAGTTTCTATGGATTTACATACAACAAGCCATTCCAAAGTACAAGACAGCAAACAATATCCATATAATCATTTGCCCCAACAGCCCCCTGACTATCTTACGTTTAGTGTTCCCGTCCATAATTTATGACATTATGTATGCCATAGCCGCCAAAGACGGAACTATGGAAATCAGACATATCACCACATAGTACAGCCACATTGCCAAATCAGGAAGCAAGCCTTTGGAATCCTCCAACACCACGTTCCAAAATGTATGCCAATGCACCTTGATGTAATATGAAAGTGCAAAAAACAATACAAAAAACACAGGTACCAACCTAACAATCGGTTTTAATGGGAGAAAAGCAAAGACTCCCCCCACTACCAATTGTACTCCAAATAGAATAGCCATATGTTTAAGAGGAAACAAAAACGCCTTTTTATCCGGGAAATGACATCTTTGGGCATAGTCGAGCCAATTTCCATTGATTTCAGTTTTCATAGCCACACACATTTCCAACATTGAAGAAACAGCACTATTTCTGCAGTCTCTTGATTAAACGTACCAATTCTCCGGTCCATAGGACTAGCGAGGTAGAGCCTATAATAATGAGCCAATCTTGCCATTTAACTCCGCCTTCCGCCACATTGAACATCTCCTGCAATCCCGGTATCTCCGTCATAGC
>CAKVEC010000002.1 GCA_934728255.1 uncultured Bacteroidales bacterium | reverse complement strand
ACGGCAATTAACGGAGGACTTTTAATGGTCGTTTAATGAGCATTAATGGAGAAAACCGCGGGCGGGGCGCCCGCGTCCCCGGAGAGCATTAACGGAGACAGAAAACAACTAAACGGAGAACAATATGGAGATAGTAGAACGGAAGATTACTATTCGGGAACTGACCGAGGGGTATGCGGACAACCAGGAAGCGGGCGTGAAAGCCTTTGGCGGACGGTTGGACGTGCGGCCACCGTACCAGCGGGAGTTTGTCTATAACGACAAAGAGCGGGAGGCGGTAATTGACACGGTAACAAAAGATTACCCGCTCAATGTGATGTATTGGGCGGTGCGGGAGGACGGCACCTACGAGATTATCGACGGGCAGCAACGGACGATTTCGATATGCCAGTACGTGAACGGCGACTTCGCGTATATGTTCAACTATTTCGGCAACCTGCCCGCCGACCAACAGGCGCAGATACAGGACTACCGGCTGTGCGTGTATCTGTGCAAGGGGACGGACAGCGAGAAACTGAAATGGTTCAAGACCATCAACATCGCGGGCAAACGGCTGACCAATCAGGAGTTGCTCAATGCGGTGTATGCGTCGCCGTGGCTGTCGGACGCGAAACGGTACTTCTCGAAGTCGAACTGCGGGGCGTACCTGATGGGCAACAAATACGTGCAGGGGTCGCCTATCCAGCAGGACTACTTGGAGACCGTACTGCGCTGGATTTCAGGCAACAAGATAGAGGATTACATGGCGCGGCACAGCATCTCGGACACGGATGCGGGGGCACTGTGGTACTATTTTCAGCAGGTGATAAGTTGGGTGCAGGCGGTGTTTCACAAGTACCGCCGCGAGATGAAAGGCATTGACTGGGGTGCTATTTAC
Organism: uncultured Bacteroidales bacterium; assembly: GCA_934728255.1. GTDB lineage: Bacteria > Bacteroidota > Bacteroidia > Bacteroidales > Paludibacteraceae > Colicola. The sequence goes on along the minus strand of CAKVEC010000002.1, from coordinate 346,991 downwards.
AACCAATACAAAGACACACCCGTGAACCCCAATGAGATAGAAGAGCGTGTGGGCAGGCTGATGGCGGACTCGGACGTGGAGAACAAGAAAGGCATTTATTGGTACGTATTCGACGGCGACGAGCACCACTTGGGTATCAGGGCATTTGACGCGAATATGCGTCGGGAGGTGTACGAGCGTCAGCAGGGCATTTGTGCTATTTGCGGGAAGCATTTCGAGATAGAGGAGATGGAGGCCGACCATATCACGCCGTGGGCGAAAGGCGGACGGACGGTGGCAGCGAACTGCCAGATGCTGTGCAGGGAGTGCAACAGGAGGAAGAGTGCGAAATAGGGGAAATAATAAAAAAAAGAGGATTGTCATCACGACAACCCAATCTTTTTACTTAACCTTAAATCTAATACCATGAAAAACACGATGCAAAAGTACTGCATATTTTTGATATGACCAAATAATTTGCAAGAAAAATATGTTTTATAGCATATTTTCGTGTTTTTTGGCAACTTGACTTGCCATTTTTTTCGTTTTCAACCGAAAAACCGACCCCCGTTTGTCGGTTTCGAGTTTTTGTAGTACTTTTGTAGCGTCTAAAAATGGGGTTTTTGCAAATCGAACCTTGCGAGAATTGGCACGGAGTTTGCAACAGAATAGACGAACATAGTGTAAATCAATATATTAAAACTATACTATTATGAAAAATCTTGATCTTACAAAGTACGGTATCACGGGTACTACCGAGATCGTACACAACCCTTCGTACGAGCAGTTGTTCGAGGAGGAAACCAAATCGAATTTGGTTGGTTATGAGAAGGGACAAGTTACCGAACTTGGTGCAGTAAACGTAATGACGGGTGTGTTCACCGGTCGTTCGCCTAAGGACAAATACATCGTTGACGATGCACAGAGCCACGATAACGTTTGGTGGACAAGCGACGCTTACAAGAACGACAACCACCCGATGTCGGAGAAAGTTTGGGGCGAAGTAAAGGCTTTGGCACAGAAAGAGTTGAGCAACAAACGTTTGTTCGTTGTAGATGCATTCTGCGGTGCCAACAAAGAGACCCGTCTGGCTGTCCGCTTCATCGTAGAGGTAGCATGGCAGGCACACTTCGTTACCAATATGTTTATCCGTCCGACTGCAGAAGAGTTGGAGAACTTTGAGCCTAACTTTGTGATTTACAACGCATCGAAGGCTAAAGTGGAGAATTACAAAGAACTCGGTCTGAACAGCGAGACCTGCGTGGCTTTCAACACCACCAGCCACGAGCAGGTAATCATCAACACCTGGTACGGCGGCGAGATGAAGAAAGGTATGTTCTCGATGCAGAACTACTACCTGCCCTTGAAGGGTATCGCTTCGATGCACTGCTCGGCCAATACCGATATGGATGGCAAGAACACCGCTATCTTCTTCGGTCTGTCGGGTACGGGTAAGACCACCCTTTCGACCGACCCGAAACGTCTGCTTATCGGCGACGACGAGCACGGATGGGACGACAAGGGCGTATTCAACCTCGAAGGCGGTTGCTATGCCAAGGTTATCAACCTTGACAAGGAGAGCGAGCCGGACATCTACAACGCAATCCGCCGCGATGCCCTTCTCGAGAACGTTACCGTTGACGCCAACGGCAAGATTGATTTCGCAGACAAGAGCGTTACCGAGAACACCCGTGTTTCTTATCCTATCTATCACATCAACAATATCGTTAAACCGATTTCTGCAGGTCCTGCAGCCAAGAACGTTATCTTCCTGTCGGCTGATGCATTCGGCGTACTGCCTCCTGTATCGATCCTGACTCCCGAGCAGACCAAGTACTACTTCCTGAGCGGCTTCACCGCTAAGTTGGCAGGTACAGAGCGCGGTATCACCGAGCCTACTCCTACTTTCTCGGCTTGCTTCGGTCAGGCATTCCTTGAACTCCACCCGACCAAATACGCAGAGGAGTTGGTTAAGAAGATGGAGAAATCGGGTGCAAAAGCATACCTCGTTAACACCGGTTGGAATGGTACGGGCAAACGTATCTCTATCCGCGACACTCGTGGTATCATCGACGCTATCCTCGGTGGCGACATCCTAAATGCGCCGACCAAGAAGATCCCGTATTTCAACTTCGAGGTTCCGACTGCTCTGCCGGGCGTAGATCCTGCTATCCTCGATCCTCGCGACACCTACAAAGATGCTGCTGAGTGGGATGTTAAGGCTAAGGATTTGGCTGGTCGTTTCATTAAGAACTTTGTTAAGTACGAGACTAACGAGGCAGGTAAAGCACTCGTTGCTGCCGGTCCGCAACTCTAATAGAGTAGGGGCTTAGTATAAGACTAAGATAAAAACAGGCTGTCTGACATTTGTCGGACAGCCTGTTTTTGTATTGGCGTGACATCCTGCAATTATTCTGGGACTTTCGTATAACCGCATCGGGTTGTTATGGGGTGATTATCGGCTGATTCGTTATAGGACGGGCGGCGCTTAAGTTGTAACCACCGAGAAATGCCTACTCAACGCCGTTCAACACCCTTGTAGCGGTGTATATACTTGCTTTTTAAGACTGAAACTTAAAATTATTTGTAAGTTTCGGAAAAAAGTTGTACCTTTGTGCGCTTTTTGTATGCACTATTGGATAGTGTGGATAAAAAGACCCGAAATGCGGGCAGATAACAGAAGAAATAAATAATAAAAACACAAATAGATTATGCAAAACAAATGGCTTGTTAGATTCATGGCGGTGATCCTCTTCTTGGTGTGCGCCTTCTACCTGTCGTTCTCTGTTGTTACTTCTCACTACGATAAGAAGGCACAAGAGTATGCAGGAGACAATGCTGCAAAAGAGTACGTTTACCTCGACTCGATTGCATCAAAGAAAGTATGGTTCGGCTATACACTCAAAGAGTGCCGCGAGAAAGAGATTAACCTCGGTCTTGACCTGAAAGGCGGTATGAACGTTACTATGGAGGTCAGCGTACCCGACATTATCCGTGTACTCTCCGGTAACAACACCTCCGAGACTTTCACCAAGGCGATGGCTTTGGCACAAGAAAAACAGAAATCCAGCGGTACCGACTTTGTAACGCTCTTTATCGAGTCGTTCAAAGAGGTGGACCCCAACGCACAGTTGGCAAGTGTGTTCTCCACTTTCGAACTGAAAGACAAGGTGAATTTCGACTCGTCCAACGACGAGGTGGAGAAAGTGATCCGCGAAGAAGTGGACGGCGCAGTGAATAACTCGTTCAAAGTGCTCCGTACCCGTATTGACCGTTTCGGTGTGGTACAACCCAACATCCAGAAACTCTCCCAACCCGGTCGTATTCTGATTGAGTTGCCGGGTGTAAAGGAGCCGGAGCGTGTTCGTAAACTCCTCCAGGGTTCGGCTAATCTCGAGTTCTGGGAGACCTACGACCTTGCAGAGATTCTGCCCCAACTCGTACAAATCAATAGTGAGTATGCGCAACTCAATGCCGCTACCGATGCTGTCGCTGAGACTGCTACAACCGAGGTGGCTAAAGCGGATACTACTGAGGATAGCGACTTGGCAGAACTCGTGGACGGCTTGCAGAACGACTCTGCCGAGGTAAGCCAAGAGGAGCAACTGGCACAATACAAGAAGCAGAACCCGCTCTTTGCCGTGCTCAACCCCGCTGTTAATCAGGCCGGTCAGGCGTATCGCGGTCCTGTGGTAGGTATGGTGCACTACACCGATACCGCTGCTGTCAGCGCAATGCTCAACTCGCAGATTGCCAAACAGGTATTGCCGCGCGACCTGCGTTTCGCATGGACAGTCAAAGCCATTGACGATGCGGGCTCCGTTTACCAACTCGTAGCCCTCAAGGCGCAGCGTGATGGCCGCTCGTCGCTCGAAGGTGATGTTATCACTGACGCACGTGCCGACTTCTCGCAGACCAGTGCATATGCCAATGTCTCAATGTCGATGAACGCTGAGGGTGCCAAGGCTTGGCAACGTATCACCAAAGAAAATATCGGCAAGTCGATCGCTATCGTACTTGACGGTTTCGTATATAGTTTCCCGACCGTACAGAACGAGATTTCGGGCGGTAGCAGCCAGATCACGGGTAACTTTACCGTGGAAGAGGCAAAAGACTTGGCAAACACCCTCAACTCGGGTAAGATGCCGGCTCCTGCACGTATCATCCAAGAGGATGTGGTAGGTCCTACGCTCGGTAAGGCTGCTATCCACGACGGTTTGTGGAGTTTTGCTCTCGGTTTCCTCCTGATCCTTATCTATATGATCTTCTACTACGGCTGGATTCCGGGGCTGATTGCCGATGCGGCTCTGTGCTGCAATATATTCCTGTTGGTGGGTATCTTGGCTTCGTTCTCCGCTGTATTGACCCTGCCGGGTATTGCGGGTATTGTCCTTACCATGGGTATGGCGGTCGATGCCAACGTGCTGATTTATGAGCGTATCCGTGAGGAAATGCGTGCGGGTAAGAGTATGCGTCAGGCTATCGATGGCGGTTTCAAGAACGCTATCTCCGCTATTGTTGATGCTAACGTTACCAGTTTCCTGACGGGTGCTATCCTCGCTATCTTCGGTACCGGTCCTATCAAGGGCTTCGCCGTTACCTATATGATTGGTATTATCTCGTCGTTCCTGACCGCCGTGTTCATCACCCGTCTGCTTCTCGACGACTATGCAAGCAAGGAGAACGCCAAAGAGTTGTCGTTTGCTACACGCTTGACAAAGAACTTCTTACAGAATACCAAAGCAGACATTGTTAAATTCCGCAAGTATGCGTATATCATCTCGGGTGTGCTGATTATCTTCGCTATCCTCGGTTTGGAGCCGCATATCTTTGGTAAACTGAACCTTGGTATTGACTTCTCCGGTGGTCGCAACTATGTAGTGCGTTTCGCAGAACCGGTAAATACACAGGATGTCCGCGAGACGCTTGACGATGCGTTCAAGGCTAACCTTGACGGCGATGAGACCTACTCGCTTAATGTCATTACGATCGGTAGTTCGAACCAGATTCGTGTCTCGACCAACTATCGTATTCAGGATAATTCGGACGATGCTGATGCACAGATTGAGGAACTGCTCTATGAGGGCTGCAAACCTTATCTCGGCGATGTTACTTTCAATGAGTTCCGCTCAACAGAAATCAATCCAGAAGTAGGTATTATGCAATCGCAGAAGGTGGGTCCTGCCGTAGCAGACGACATCACCACCGCTGCTGTTTGGGCTATTATCGCTGCCCTGATCGGTATCTTTATCTACATTCTGATCCGTTTCCGTAACTTTGCTTACTCGGTAGGTGCTATCGCTGCCCTTGCCCACGATACAATCATTATCTTGGGTCTGTATGCTATCCTATGGAAAGTGATGCCGTTCTCTATGGAGATTGACCAGTCGTTTATTGCGGCTATTTTGACCGTTATCGGTTACTCTATCAACGCATCGGTGGTTATCTTCGACCGTGTGCGTGAGAACAACAACCTCTATCCGAAACGCGACCGTGCGATTAATATCAACAATGCTATCAACTCAACCTTTGGTCGTACGTTCTCGACCTCTATGTCTACCCTGGTGGTATTGTTGGCTATATTCTGCTTCGGCGGTGAGACTATCCGTGGTTTCGTCTTCGCACTTGTGATGGGTGTTATCGTAGGTACCTACTCTTCAGTATGTATCGCTTCGCCGCTGGCTTACGATATTACTAATGCAATGGATAAGCGCAAAGCAAAAAAGGCTGCTAAAGCCGCTGTAAAAGCGTAATGCGATAGGTTAAGAATTGTAACCTAAATATGAAAAAGAGATTGCCTATTGATTTAGGCAATCTCTTTTTTCTATCATATAAACTAAAATAATCGAAAAGAAAATGGCATCGCAAATCCAAGATTTACGATGCCATTTTAGGGTGGAATGTGGGGCTCGAACCCACGACACTCGGAACCACAATCCGATGCTCTGCCAACTGAGCTAAGACCACCATTTAACTTCCGAAAACAATACTCTGAAAATTGTTCCAAGTATACTTTAAGAATTGTTCTGCGATATTACGCAAACAGAGTACATTTCAAAAGCGGGTACAAAAGTACTGCTTTTTTTTGAAATCTGCAAATAAAATAGCAAAAAAGTAGGTGAGAATATGGAAATAGTGTAAAAAAGGCTACTGCTACCTTATAATAAGGTAGTATTGTCCGGTGATGCAGTGTTATCTTGCGGCGAAACGTTATCTTGCGGGGTGGGGGTGTCAATGTGTTTGGCATAGGCGGAGACGATGTGCTTGACCAAAGGGTGGCGGACAATGTCTTTCTGATTGAACTCCACGATGGCAATGCCGCAAATATCCCGTAGCCGTTCAATGGCATCCCTCAGTCCGGAACGCTGATTGGCAGGCAAATCAACCTGTGTGAGGTCGCCAGTAACAATCATCTTGCCATTGATACCGAGACGCGTGAGGAACATCTTGAGTTGTGCGGTGGTGGTATTCTGCGCCTCGTCCAAGATGACGATGGCATCTGCCAATGTGCGTCCGCGCATGAAAGCGAGCGGTGCAATCTGTATCACCCCCCGCTCCATATATTCATTCAGTTTAGCGGGCGGAAGCATATCCTGCAGGGCATCGTAGAGCGGTTGCAGATAGGGGTCAATCTTGTCCTTCATATCGCCCGGTAGGAAGCCGAGTTTTTCGCCTGCTTCGACGGCAGGGCGCGAGAGAATGATTTTCTTTACCTCCCTGTTTTTGAGTGCGCGTACCGCCAAAGCGATAGCCGTGTAGGTCTTTCCGCTACCGGCAGGTCCGATAGCAAACAGGAGGTCGTTGTCCTCATAGGCATCCACAAGCATTTGCTGGTTGCGGCTGCGTGCAACGATCGATTTGCCGTTCACGCCGTGCAAGATCAGGTTGTCTTGCAGGTATTCCTGCGGTTGCTCGCCATGCAGGAGCATAAGTACCTGTTCCTCGTTGAGGGTGTTGTTTTTGATACAGAAAGTTTCGCACAGGCGCAGACTATGTTCAAAACGGGCGATAGCGGCTTCCGCCCCCGATACTTTCACCTGGTAGCCGCGTGCCACGACACGCACATCGGGGTGTTGGTTCTTGAGGCAGAGTATATTCTGATTGTTTACACCGTAGAAAACCGCTGTGTCGAGGTGGTCTTGCAGGGATATGATTGTTTCCATAGATAATTATTGTTCTGTTAGTTGCTCCCAAGTGGGGAGAATGGTAGCATATTGTATTTCTTGCCGGTTGATACGGGCTAAGATGGTTTGTGGGCCATTGTGGAGAATGAGGAACGGCACGGAGAGGGTGCGGTTGTAGGTAACCGCCTGGTCGAGTACTTTCTGTGTGAGCGGTACGGATTCCGCCTTGAACTCGATCAGTACCAACGGCTGCATTTGGCGGGTATAGACGACGGCATCACAGCGTTTCTGTGCATCACCTACCGAGATTGGGATCTCCACCCCGATGAGCGACATAGGGTAGTCGTATTTCTCTACCAAAAGGTGGAGAAAACGCTGCCGCACCCACTCTTCGGGGGTAAGGCGCACCCATTGGCGGCGCCATTCGCAGAAGATTTGTCCTTTGTTGTTATAAATACGGGTTTTCATATAGGGCAAGCCCGGCAGAAATGACAATCCACGAGTTTGTATGCACGGCATACAGAACTCATGGATTCTTAATAATCGTACATTTTTATCCTTAGCCTATCCTATGCGCATCCACCTCACATCCTCCTTACTTTTCAGTATGCAATGTATGGTGTCGAAGGTATAGGAACATCTTAATAATCGTATACTTTTCGGGGGACGATTATTTCAGCAAGGCATCGGGATTGAGGTTGTTGCGCTCAATGTCGCGGAAATAGCGGAAAGTGCTTACTTTCAGTTCGTCGCATGCGGCTTCGTCGCAGACGATGATGCCATGTTGGTGCATTTGGAGCGCAGAGACCGTCCACATGTGTGAGATGGGCTCCTCAATGGCGTGCTGGAGGGCACGGGCTTTGTTGTGTCCGTTGACCATGATCAGCACTTCCTGTGCGTCCATCACGGTGCCTACGCCGACTGTGAGAGCCGTCTTTGGCACTTTGTTGACATCGTTGTCGAAGAAACGCGAGTTGGCGATGATGGTGTCGGTGGTCAGTTCCTTTTTGCGTGTGCGGCTGGTGAGCGATGACCCTGGTTCGTTGAAAGCGATATGCCCGTCAGGACCGATACCGCCGAGGAACAGATGAATACCGCCGTAGTTCTTGATCTTCGCCTCGTAGCGCGCACATTCGGCTTGCAGGTCGGCGGCGTTGCCGTTGAGGATATTTACATTCTCTTTGCGGATGTCGATATGCGAGAAGAAGTTGTTCCACATAAAACTATGGTAACTCTCGGGGTGGTCTTCGGGCAAGCCGACATACTCGTCCATATTGAATGTCACCACGTTGCGGAACGACACTTTGCCCGCACGGTGGAGTTCGATCAGATGGCGGTACATACCGAGCGGCGACGAACCGGTGGGCAGACCGAGCACAAAAGGTGTGCTCTCTTTGGGTGCAAACTCGTTGATACGACCGGCTACATAGTTGGCTGCCCAGCGGCTGAGCAGTTCATAATCGGGTTGAATGATAACACGCATTGTTTTAGTTGAGAGTTTAGAGTTGAGTGTTTGGAGAAGTTTAGAAGTTGATAGTTGAGAGAAATTATTTTGCCAGTATTTCTTTGATCTCGTCTTCCGACGGGTTGCGGGCAACAATCGTGCCGTTGGCATCGATAAGGAATGTGGACGGGATAGCCATAATGCCATACACATCGCACGGGTTGTAAGGCTCTTGGCGCTGGTCGCGCACCTGTAGCCACGGCAGTTCTTCCTCGGCTACGGCTTTTTGCCATGCAGCAGAGTCGCGGTCGCAACTGATACCGAGAATCTGCAGTTTGCCTGCGGGTTGTGCCTCATAGATCTCCTTCAGAACCGGCAGCAGGTTGCGGCACGGGCGGCACCACGAAGCCCAGAAATCGACCAGCACATACTCGGTCTTGCCGACCAATTCGCTCAGTGCGAGCGGTGTGCCGTCTGCTTGCAGTGCAGCGATGTCGGTGTATTGGTTGCCCACGGTGGTGATTTGCTCAATGCGGTAGTTGTCGTAGAGGTTTTTGATGCCCTCGGAGGCTAATTTTTCCTTTGGCATAGCATCAAAGATCTTGGTTTTCTGATCGGTATCCAACAGATAATAAATGTCAAACAGCACCGAGTCGGCATACTCGTCCTGCATATTGTTGAGATACATATCCATCACCTGCGTTATATACGAATCCACCAAAGCCTCGAACGCAGCCTTGTCGGTCATTGTGTCCAATGCGGCTTCCGCCTCTTGGGTGAGGGTGGTGTATTGCTCTTTGAGCGAGGGTTTGTTGCAGGCAACCAATGTGATGGTGGCTACTGCGATAAGGAGTATTTTCTTCATAATCAATCGATTTTTTCGAGCACCATAGCCGATCGGGCGGGTATATACAGTTTGAGCCAGCCTTTGCCGTCTTTGGCATAGAGTTCGTCGTGTTGTGTAAAATGTTCTATTGTATCGTCGTTCTGCCCGAAGCCCGCAAACTGCTTGGCGTCGGTGTCCAGAACAACGCGGTATTTGCCTTCGGGGGCAAGGAAACCATAATCGGCAAACGATTTCTGTCCGTTCCAGTTGAAAACAAAAATCAGTTTTCCGCGTTGGAAAGCCACCACCTGGTCGCCCTCGTTGTCCCACAACTTATATATATAAGGCAGGTGCGTGCCGTTCCCGTCTTTTACCTCCTGCAGTTTCTTGCGCAGCATATGCACCATCGCCTCGTCGAAGCGGTTGAGGTCGGCGTAGTAGAAATTCGGGTTGTCCACCAGGCTCCATTGACGGCGTGCGTATTTGCAACTCCAGCCGTTGCCCTGACGCGGGAAATCAATCCACTCGGGGTGCCCGAACTCGTTGCCCATAAAGTTGAGATACCCGCCGTTGATGGTCGAGGCAGTGATAAGGCGTATCATCTTGTGGAGCGCAATGGCACGGTCGACCATATACGTGGAGTGCCCATGCTCGAAATGCCAGTACATATCGGCGTCCGCAAGGCGGAAGATGATGGTCTTGTCACCCACCAATGCCTGATCGTGGCTCTCGGCGTATGAGATAGTGCGCTCATCGTCGCGGCGGTTGGTCATCTCGTAGAGGATATGTCCGGCTTTCCAGTCCTCGTCGCGCACCTCCTTGATATACTTGATCCAGAAGTCGGGAATACCCATCGCCAGACGGTAGTCGAAACCCATGCCGCCTTCGCTCTGCGGGCGTGCCAGTCCGGGCATTCCAGACATATCCTCAGCAATGGTGATGGCGTGTTTCTTCACTTCGTGGATCAGTTTGTTCGCCAGCGTGAGATAGCAGATTGCATCACCATCTTCGTTGCCGTTGAAATAACTGCCATAGCCGTTGAAATCCTCGCCCAAACCGTGGCTGAGGTACATCATCGAGGTTACGCCGTCGAAACGGAATCCGTCGAAATCGTACTCATCAAGCCAGAACTTACAGTTCGAGAGCAGGAAATGCAGCACCTCGGGTTTCTCGTAGTTGAAACACAGGCTGTCCCAAGCGGGATGCTCGCGGCGTGCGCCCGTATGGAAATACTGATAGGGCGTGCCGTCGAAGTTGCCCAGTCCCTCCAACTCGTTTTTTGCGGCGTGCGAGTGGACGATATCCATGATCACCGCCATTCCGCGCCCGTGGGCATCGTCAATCAGTGCTTTCAGTTCCTCTGGTGTGCCGAAACGGCTGGAAGCGGCAAAGAAATTGGTTACATGGTAGCCAAATGAACCATAGTACGGATGCTCCTGTATCGCCATAATCTGCAGGCAGTTGTAGCCCAACTCGGCAATACGCGGCAGCACTTTCACACGGAACTCCTCATAAGAGGACACTTTCTCCTCTTCTGACGACATCCCGATATGGCATTCGTAGATAAAGAGTCCCCCTGTGATTTCCCTGTGGATACCCTGATGATGCCATTTGTATGGCTCGGGATTCCACACCTGTGCGGAGAAAATCTTCGTTTCCTCGTCCTGTACCACACGGGTGGCATAACTCGGGATACGCTCGCCGTAGCCGCCCTGCCATTCTACCAGTAGTTTGTATAGTTGCCCGTGCTTCATGGCTTTGGCGGGAAGCACAGCCTCCCAAATACCATTGCCGACGGGCTGCAGGCGGTATTTCTCCGACTTCTCCCAGCCGTTCATATCGCCTTTTATATAGATAGCGGTGGCATTCGGTGCCCATTCACGCAGCACCCAACCGTTCTTGGTGTGGTGCAAACCGAAATACAGGTATCCGTCCGCCCAGTCCGACAGCGGCTTGCCGCCGGTGAGTTGCTGCTCCTTGCGGATAGCGTAGTCGTATCGCCCTTGTATCGCCGCTTCGTAGGGTTGCAAATACGGGTCGGACTGCACCAGTTGGAGTGTCTTTTTTGTCTCTTCCATATCTCGTACAATAAGACAAACAGACCGCAAATGCACATAGTGCCTGCGGTCTGCATAGAATTAGACGTTTGCTTTGGTTTTAACGATTATTTTTCGGTAATGCTTGCCCGGTGCAATGCCCGGCTGGTGTACATCGGACGGGAAGAATACGGCAAAATGCCCTGCCGGCACCACAAACTGTGCCGTAGCCTTGTCGGCATAAAACTCCACATCCTTGCCCTCATCGTACTCTTGCGTTAACTCCTGGCAGTCTGCCAATGATTTCCAACCCATAACCTCGTCATCGGTCAGCGGAATCTGAATATCGATATAGTCTTTGTGTGCCTCCATGCGGCAGTTCTCTTCGTCTTTGCCGTTGAAATCGAGGATATTTACATACAGGTCGTTGCCGTCCAGATGAATCTTGCAGGCAGGCATCTCCTCAAGGTCGTTTGCGTTAAAGAACTTCATAAATTGGGCAAAGCCCGGAACGCTGTCAAAATACCAGTCAGCGTTTTCCAATTTGTCAAGAATCATATTAGTTTGTTTGATTAGTAGTCTGTCAGAGAACCCATAAATAAATATGAGGTTAAATTGCCGCAAAGGTACGAAATAATTTGCATACGTGCAAGAAAATGAGTACTTTTGCGGGCAATTTGAATACATAATGTTAAGTAACCATATGAAAAAAATCGTTTTTTCGCTTGCAGCAATCACACTTATGACTACAGCATGCACCAAACAACAGACAACGGGAATCCATTCGGAAAACCTCGACACTACGGTCGTTGCTCAGAATGATTTCTACGATTTTGCGTGTGGCGGTTGGATGAAAAACAACCCGCTCACACCCGAGTACAGCCGTTTCGGCAGTTTCGACAAACTCGCGCTCAACAACCTGGAGCAGGTCAACGGTCTTATCCAAGACATCGCAGCCGGGAAGCACGCCCACGGCACTATCGAGCAGAAGATAGGCGATATCTACAATATGGCTATGGATACCGCCCGCCGCGACGGGGAGGGCATCGCCCCTATCCAACCCACTCTCGATGAAATCGCTGCCATCTCCGACCGAAGCCAACTGAGCGAACGGCTCGGTAAGGCTATGGAATACGGTATCTGGGGAATGTACGTGGATGCAGATGCCATGAACTCCAGTATGAATATCCTCAACGAGTGCCAGGGCGGTTTTGCCCTCGGCGAGAAAGAGTACTATTTCGATACCGACGAGGCTACCACCCGTATCCGTAACGAGTACCGTGCGCACGTGGCACGTATGTTCTCGCTCTTCGGCTATGCGGACGCTGAGGCTAAAGCCGAGACAGTGCTCCGTCTCGAGACCCGTCTGGCAGGTGCCGCTTTCAATAACGTCGAACTCCGCGACCCGCAAGCCAACTACAACAAGATGTCCGTTGCCGAGTTGCAGGAACTGGTGCCGCAAGTGGATTGGAAAACCTTCTTTGGTGCTATGAACATCGCCCCCGACAGCCTGAGTGTCGGACAGGTGCGCCACCTGCAGGAGGCAGGCAAAATGTTGGCTGACGAACCGCTCGAAGACCTCAAAACGCTCTTTACGTGGCAGGCTATCGACGGCTGCGCAAGTTATCTGACCTCGGAGATCTATGCGGAAAACTTCAATTTCTACGGCAAAGTGATGTCGGGACGTGAGGAACCGAGTCCGCTCTGGAAACGCTCGGTAGGTATCGTCAACGGTACCCTCGGCGAGGCGGTCGGACAGATGTACGTCAAGAAATACTTCCCCGAGGAGAACAAAGAGCGTATGCTGGCACTGGTCAAGAACCTTCAGAAAGCCCTTGGCGAGCGTATCCAAAACCTTGAGTGGATGTCCGACGAGACCAAAGCCAAGGCTATCGAGAAACTCAATGCTTTCACCATCAAGATCGGCTATCCCGACACATGGCGCGACTATACCGCCCTCGACATCGATCCGGCGCTGCCCTATTATGCCAACCTGCAGCGTGCTGCCAAGTTCGAGCAGGAATATAGTCTCAGTTACCTCGGCAAACCCGTGGACAAGACCAAATGGTATATGACTCCGCAAACCGTCAATGCCTACTACAACCCCTCCAGCAACGAGATTTGCTTCCCCGCAGGTATTCTCCAGTATCCGTTCTTTGATATGTCGGCGGATGACGCGTTCAACTATGGTGCTATCGGTGTCGTTATCGGACACGAGATGACCCACGGCTTCGACGACCAAGGCTGCCAGTTCGACAAGGATGGTAACCTCAACAACTGGTGGACGGCAGAAGACAAAGCACGTTTCGATGCACGCACCAAAGTGATGGCAGATTTCTTCAGCCACATTGAGGTCGCTCCGGGTGTCTATGGCAACGGAGAGTTTACCCTCGGCGAGAACATTGCTGACCACGGCGGATTGCAGGTGGCTTTCCAGGCTTTCAAAGAGAACGAGGCTGCCAAACCCGCTTCGGAGCGTCTCAAAACGCGCGACGGCTTTACCCCCGAGCAGCGTTTCTTCCTCGCCTACGCCAATGTGTGGGCTGGCAATATCCGCCCCGAAGAAATCCTCAACCGCACCAAGTCCGACCCCCACTCACTCGGCCGCTGGCGTGTCAATGGTGCCCTCCCGCACATCGCTGCATGGTATGAGGCATGGAACGTTACCCCCGAGTCTCCGCTCTATGTAGCCCCCGAAAACCGAGTATCAATCTGGTAATTTTTCGGACAATGAACGATAGACAATGAACAAAGAACAAAGAATGGATTAGTAAGGGTGTGAACCATACAATACATTTGGGTTCTTTGTTCATTGTTCCACGTTCATTGTCAAAAAAAAGTTCTTTGTTCTTTGTTCAAAATTCATTGTTCCTATGATAAAGCATATCGTTTTCTTCCGTCTGTTGGATGAGGCGGAAGGTCATACCAAACAGGAAAATGCGCAGATTATCAAAGACGGCTTGCTGTCTCTGCGCGACAAAGTGGATGTGTTGGTCAGCGAGGAAGTGGGTATCAATATCCCCAACGCCAAGAAAACCGACTACGACATCTGTCTTATCTGCGAGTTCCGCACGTGGGAAGACGTGGATACCTACCAAAACCACCCCGAGCACCTCAAAGTGGCCGGCTATATCGCCAAATGCCGCTCCGCCCGTGCCGCCGTGGACTACGAGTTCTAATCCTCGTAGAATAAACTCACGTTAAATATACGCAAAAGCGGTTGCCTGCATCTGTAGGACAACCGCTTTTCTTTTCTGTATCGTGGTACTAACAAGAGTAGGTGATTAGTAGGTGATTAGTAGGTGATTCGTTATAGGATACAGGATGATTGTCGGATGCTTGGAGTTTACTCTGCAGTTGGCAGGCATACATATACAAAAAAAGCCGCTGACTTATGTCAACAGCCTTTTGTCGTTGTACCTTAAGACAAACCGAATTACTCAGCCACTGTCTCTTCTACAACTTCCTCAGCAACAACTGCGCTGTCAGCAGCGGTGGTATCCTCCTCTACTACAACTACTTCCTCAGTAGCAGCAGCGGTAGAATCACAGCAAGAACCTTCGCAGCATTTTGCGTTTTTGTTGCCGCAACTCATTGCGCACAGCGCAACAGCAGCGATAAGAAGAACTTTCTTCATAACCTTAATGCATTAAATAAGTTAGATCTCCGAGTTATTTCGAAAATCGGGTGCAAAATTAGTACGTTTTTTGCACATATCCAAAAAAAAATGTAATTTTGCACAATAATCATCACATTTTATGGATATTAAGGGATTTTTTACATCAAAATCGACTCTTTTCGTCTTAAAAAACATACTATTAGCCATTTTGATAGTGGTTATTCTCCTCACCGGTCTCTATTTTTGGCTGCGACACTATACAGAACATGGGGTGGAAATCCAGGTGCCAAATGTAGTCGGGATGTACATAGAGGAAGCACAACCGCAAGTAGAAGCGGTTGGGTTGGAATTGCAAGTAACTGACTCCACTTTCTCCAATACCGTCCCTCTCGGTACTATTGTGGAGCAGACCCCGCCGGCTGGCAGCCATGCCAAGAAGAACAGAACCCTTTATGTGGTGGTGAATGCACGTTGTCGTCGCCAGATACCGGTACCTGATCTGCACGATATGAGTTATCGTCAGGCGGAAGCATCGCTCCGCTCTATGGGCATCAAAGTAAGTGACCAATATGAATATGAGCCGTCTGAATACAAAGATCTGGTGCTGGATGTGAAACTGGACGGACGTACCCTGCAGCCCGGAGAACGCATCGACGAGGGCAGTACGGTTACTTTGGTCATCGGTTTCGGGAAAGGTACGGAAATGGTATCTGTACCCAATGTCGTGGGGCTTACATTAACCAATGCCCGATCGTTGCTGCTCTCTCAACGCCTTACCATTGGAGTCGTCGAATATGATACCCGGGAGGCTGAAACTAATACCGAATCAGTGGTCTATTCCCAAAATCCTGCTTCCGGAGAACAATTGTTGGAAGGCTCTATGGTGGATTTGAAACTCTCTACCAATATGGAGAAAGCACTTACCACCTCGGGGCAAGAGAACGAGGAAGATTTCTTCTAATCAATTGGTTTCTATAGACATGGCAGAGCAACTATATACCGCTTCTCCCGAAGACGAAGAGGAGATCTTTGAGCGCTGGCGTTGTCAGGTGGACAAAGGGCAGACCCCACAGCGGGTGGACAAGTATCTGAGCGAACACATGGCGGGTACTTCGCGCAATCGCATACAGAATGCGGCGGATGCGGGTAATGTATGGGTCAATGGCAAAGCAGTAGCCTCCAATCATAAGGTCAAGCCGCTGGATATTGTTCAGGTTCTCCTCGACCATGAGCCGCACGACTATACCATCTATCCTGAGAATATCCCCGTCACTGTCGTGTACGAGGACGATGATGTCCTTGTGATCAATAAGCCCGCAGGGCTGGTCGTCCATCCGGGGCACGGCAACTATGAGCATACTCTGCTCAATGCTCTGGCATTCTATTTCCAAGAGCAAAGCAAAGCCCGTCATTCGCAGCCTCTGGATATCAACGACCCGAATATCGGTCTGGTACATCGTATCGACAAGGATACCAGCGGATTGCTACTTATTGCCAAAACTCCCGAGGCAAAAGCCAACCTCGCACGCCAATTCTTCGACCATACTACCGAGCGCACCTACAATGCTCTCGTGTGGGGGACGTTTGCAGAGGATAGCGGCACTGTCGTCGGGGCATTGGCACGCGACAACCGCGACCGCACCATATACAAGGTGTGGGACTTGGAGGAGAACCCCAATGCCAAAGAGGCAATCACCCATTGGCGGGTCTTGGAGCGTTACCCCTATGTAACGCTGGTCGAATGTCGCCTCGAAACCGGGCGTACCCACCAAATCCGTGTTCATATGAAACATATCGGGCATCCGCTGTTTGCCGACGAGAAATACGGCGGTATGGAGATACTCAAAGGCCTGCGCACGCAGAAGTATCGCCAATACATACAGAACTGTTTTGCCCTCTGTCCGCGGCAGGTACTCCACGCTAAAACCCTCGGCTTTACCCACCCGCGTACCGGCGAACGGATGTTCTTCGACAGCCAATGGCCTGAAGATATGACCGCCCTCATCGATAAATGGCGTCATTACGAACCGAACACCCTATGCTAATAATAAAAAGAGACTGCCTGACAAATACAGACATTCTCTTTTTTCTATCATTCTATCTTTCTATAATATCTATTCCTCCGAAAAATGCACTAATACGTGCCTGTAGGAGTTGAATATCTTGGATTTGGAGACAAAACCGAGGTAACGCCGTTCGCTGTCCACCACGGGCAGATTCCACGCCCCTGTGTCCTCAAACGTCTCCATCACTTTCTCCATCGGCATATCAAACGTCAGTATCGCCTCGGGCGAGGTCATCAGTTGCCCCACCGTAAAACGCTTGTATAGCCGCGGTTGGAACATAATGTTGCGCACCTCATCCAATAGCAGTACGCCTTTCAGGTGTCCTTCGTGGTCTATTACAGGGAAAATGTTCCGGTGGCTGTCGGCAATCACTTTCACCAATTCACCTAACGTCATCTCGGGGAATACGGTAGTCAGGTCGGTCTCCAGCACATTCTCCATCTTCAAGAGCGTCAGCACATTGCGGTCTTTGTTGTGAGTCAGCAGTTCGCCTTTTTGTGCCAAACGCATAGCATACAGACTATGCGGCTCAAAGAGTTTGATGGTCAGGTACGACACCACCGACACAATCATCAGCGGCATAAACAGGTGATACCCGCCTGTCAGTTCGGCAATTAGGAATATACCCGTCAGCGGCGCATGCATAACGCCGGACATCAGTCCCGACATACCCACCAATGCAAAATTAGTCTCGGGTACGCCCAATCCGAGCAGGTTCAGCAGCCGCGCCGTAACAAACCCCACTAACGACCCCATAAACAGCGAGGGGGCGAAGATACCGCCCACACCGCCACCGCCGTTGGTAGCCACCGAGGCAACAATCTTAAAAGCAATAACCAGCACAAAATACCCCACAACCACCCATGTCGCTGTGCCTAAACGGGCAAACGGGCTATTTTCCAATGCCGACAGCGAGTCGCCGTTGATCAGTTGGGTGATCACACCGTATCCCTCGCCATATAGTGGAGGGAAAAGAAATATCAGCACACCCAACGTAATACCGCCTACCGCAATTTTCAACCGGAAATCCTGCACTTTGTGCTTCATCCATTGCTCCAGACGGTTCATCCCGCGCGTGAAATAGAGCGATACCAATCCGCACGCAATACCCAAGATCAGGTACCACGGAATGTTCGATATATGGAATGCCTCGTAGGTGTTCAGTGGGAACATCGGCGTCGAACCGGTCGCGATATACGAAATAGCCGTCGCTGTTACCGACGAAATCAATAGCGGTGCCACCGATGCCATCGTCAGGTCCATCATCAGTACCTCCAGCGTAAAGACCAACCCCGCAATAGGCGCTTTGAATATCCCGCCTATCGCCCCGGCTGCACCGCAGCCGATCATCAGCATCATCGTCTTCTGCTCCAAGCGGAACGCCTTGGCGAGGTTCGAGCCTATGGCGGCACCCGTCAGCACAATCGGTGCCTCTGCGCCGACCGATCCGCCGAAACCAATCGTCAAGCCCGACCCTACAATTGAGGTCCACATATTGTGGGCTTTGATGATCGATTTGCGCTGCGAGATGGCATACAGGATCTTTGTGATACCGTGCGATATGTCGTCTTTTACAATGTAGCGCACAAACAATGCCGACAGCGTGATACCGATCATCGGGCAGATAAGATACCACCATGTGTGTTCACCGGCAATCAGGTGTTCCTCGATGAACCATTGTATAAAATGGATGAAGGTCTTCAGGATGATCGCCGCCAAAGCCGAAAAACAGCCCACAAAGAAACTGAGAAGCAATACCAATTGCTTCTCGCTTATGTGGCGTTCCCGCCATTCTATGACCCGATCATACGTACTCATCTAACTTCTAACCTCTAACAGCCGTAGGCGGTCTAACCTCTGGCAGCGACCAACGGGAGCGGTCTCTATTCGTCCCAACCGATGCCCTTATACTTGTTCAAATCCCATTCTTCCTCCACTTCGTTCAGGTAGATTGTCTTCGGTTCGTCGTCCTCCTCTTGCGGTTGCTCGCCTTTCTCAACCACCTTCACATCGATCGGAGAGTGTGAAATCTCAATCACTTGGTTCTGCTCCTTGTTCAGTTCCGTCCAGAGCATATCCTTCAGTTCGCTGATACCTAATCCGCTTACCGACGAAATCGCTACCACGGGTATGCCCAAGTTTTCGGAAAGGGCTTGCGTATCCGGCTTCTCGCCGATGTCGCATTTGCTGATAGCCAATATGCGTGCCTTGGTCAGCAACTGCGGGTTGTATTTTTCCAACTCGTTGAGCAGAATGTTATATTCCGCCTCTATATCCTCCGTCGTGGCGGGTACCATAAACAGCAGCACCGCATTGCGCTCTATATGCCGTAGGAAACGCAATCCTAACCCTTTGCCCTCCGATGCGCCCTCTATGATACCGGGTATATCCGCCATACAGAACGATTGTCCGTCCCTGTACGACACAATACCCAACTGCGGCGTCAGCGTGGTAAACGGATAGTCCGCAATCTCGGGCTTCGCTGCCGATACCACGCTCAGTAGCGTGGACTTGCCCGCATTCGGGAAACCTACCAGACCTACATCGGCAAGCACTTTCAGTTGCAAGATCACATTGCGCTCTATCGCGGGTTCGCCGGGTTGGGCGTAGCGCGGTGCCTGATTGGTAGCCGTGCGGAAATGCCAGTTGCCTAATCCGCCGCGGCCGCCCTTCAGCAGTACAATACGCTCATTGTGCTCTTTTACCTCGCATATATACTCACCCGTATCGCCGTCATAGACCACCGTTCCGCAAGGCACTTCGATAATTTTGTCCTCACCGTCCTTGCCGAAAGAGCGACTATCGCCGCCCTTTCCGCCGTCGGTTGCCATCACGTGCTTCTGATACTTCAGGTGTAGCAGAGTCCACAGGTTGCGGTTGCCTTTCAGGATAATGTCTCCGCCTCTTCCGCCGTCTCCGCCGTCCGGACCGCCCTTTGGCAGATACTTCGCACGGTGAAAGTGCATACTTCCTGCGCCGCCCTTACCCGAGCGGCAGTAGATCTTTACGTAGTCGATAAAGTTGCTTGATGGCATAAGTGAGTATATTTACAAATTTGCTAATTTACAAATTTACAAATTCTTATTTCACGCGTTGCAGGATATTGTCGATCTGTGCAAACGTATCCTCCATCGTGTTGTTTCCGTTGATAGCGAAATAGTTGTTGTGGTGCAGGTAATAGGTGGCTACGGGTTTCGTTACCTCCTTATATACTTGCAGACGCTGTTTGATCGTCTCGTAGTTGTCATCCGCACGACCGCTCGTCTTGCCGCGGTTCAGCAGGCGTTGGATTACCTCCTCTTCCTCTACAAACATATCCAGCATTACGGCACTCATTCCGTATTTCTTCAACAGCCCTGTTAGTGCCTCTGCCTGCTCCACTGTACGGGGAAAACCGTCGAAGATGACGCCTTTCGAGTCCTTCGGCAGGTTCTTGATGAAGTTCTCTATCAGGTCAATCATTTTTGCATCGGGAACTAATTCGCCTTTCGAAATGATGGCATCAATCTCTTTGCCGAGGGCACTGCCCGACTTGATTTCGGCACGCAGCACATCGCCCGTCGAGAGGTGCTGCAAACCATATTTCTTTACAATGAAATCAGATTGTGTCCCTTTGCCACTGCCCGGGGCACCACAAAGAATTACATTCAACATATCCTTAATTTTTTCAGATTTTATACCTTCCTAATTGTCTCCCATACCCGTTTCTGTCCGAATTCCTTTCATTTCTCACGAAACGTAGTGAGTAGGAAACAAAACATAGCGACACAAAACGAGTTGCCCAAACTGAGCAACTCGTTCTATTCGCTTATTTTCTATTAGAGAGCGAGTTTTGCACCGGCTTTGAATTTAACAGCCTTCTTTGCAGGAATTTCGATAACCTGTTTGGTTGCAGGGTTGATACCTTTGCGGGCAGCCTTTTCTACTACCGACAGAGTTGCGTAGCCTACGAGTTGTACGCTCTCACCGTTCTTCAGTGCGTCTGCGGTTACGTCCAATACTGCATCCAGAACCTTCTGTGCTTCTGCTTTCGATACTTCAGCCTTTGCTGCTACGGCAGCAACGAGTTCAGCCTTATTCATAATAAAATGTTTTTTGGTTATTAATTAAACGTTTAATTTGCTTACCAACAGGCTGTTCGCCCACGGATAACGCTTGCAAAGATACTACAAAAAAGCGAAACCGCAAACAATACCAATGCAAAAATGCTATTTTTTACCTAAAAATGTCGTTTTTGCTTAAAAAAGCACGCTTTTTGTATAGACGTATGTGTTTATTTTATTACTTTTGCGCTTATTATGAGAAATTTACCTACAGTTACACGCTACCTGCTCCTTTCGAATTTTGTCGTTTGGATGCTCGATGTCGTACTGCAACGCTATGGCATCCAACTCACCGACATATTCGGTCTCCACTATTTTACCGCAGGGCAATTCTATTTTTGGCAGCCGTTTACGTATATGTTTATGCACGCCAATTTCGGACATATCTTTTGCAATATGTTCGCCGTGCTGATGTTTGCGCCCGTTTTGGAAAACGAGTGGGGCAGCCGTAAGTTCCTTGCCTACTACCTCGTCTGTGGTATAGGTGCCGCCCTTGTGCAGGAAGCCGTTTGGGCACTGATGTTCCGGTCTGCTTTTTCTGCTATTCCTGCCGCACAGGCTGCTGTCTATGCCAATCGTTTGGTTACTATCGGTGCCTCGGGTGCCGTGTTCGGTGTTCTGTTCGCTTTCGGGTGGCTGTTCCCCAATGTGCCGATGTATATTCTCTTTGTGCCGATACCCATCCGCGCACGTATCTTCGTGATTGTCTATGCACTGATCGAACTCTTTGCCGGGCTCGGCGGAGTGATTGGCTTTACGGGCGACAACGTAGCCCATTTCGCCCACCTCGGCGGTATGCTTTTCGGCTGGCTGCTTCTCCTCTGGTGGCGGCACGGCAAGGGCGACGACATCTCACGCTGGTGGCGCAATCTCCGTCGTAAGTTCCACGACAAGTACCCCCGTCTCGACAGCACACGCAACAAAGACTATTCCGACTACCACTACCAAAAGCGCGTCTGACGGATGCGTTTCTGAATTAAATTATACCCCCCAAAAAAATAAAAAGGCTGCCCGACAAGTGCGGGCAGCCTTTTTCAAATCTATCTTCCGGGTTCCGGTCCTGTGCCTGAACCTAATAGCATTATTGCTTTCTCTGTCTGCATTATATATAATGCGGTGTGTGGACTCTGATATTCCTTCTTCATATTGTTTATTTTTATGCTTATTGTTAATGTGGGCAACTCCCGGCTGCTATCGCCGGTTCGCTGCTATTGTATCATCTTACCCGTTGCGTCATACGTATGCCCGCCGTGCAGGATGTAGAGATTCCCCTCAAATAGCACTTTCTCTGTCTCGACTCCGCCATAGATGTTATCTATGTCGGTCGGAGTCTGGGGAGCATTTGCTTTCAGCAATATACCATATCCCTCATTATTACCTTTGTTGAGTTCTATATGGTACTCTGTATCGCTCAGGTTCCATATCACTACACCCTCTTTTGTCAGGTAAACCGTCGCCTCTGCGCCGGAGCGGGCGGAGAGAGTATATTCGCCTGCTTCTGGAGCGTATAGCATTACCGGATATGTTGCCGTGTTGTTTGCCAACGGGGCGTCCATCTTGCATAGATTGAGCCCATAGCCCTGTGCAAATATCTGTGGCACTGCCGGACGGTCGGTCATTGTCAGTTTTACAAGGTCTCTGCCAGTCTCATAACCGGTCGTAGCATCCTCCGAGGCGGATAGTACTACTCTGTCCTCGTAGCCGCCGTCGGACAAACCGACATATATTTTATCGGACAAACTCTCCCGTGCTGGAGCATAGTTGGGCTTGCCTGCATCGGTTGCGAGCAATGTCTCTGTACCATCGGCTGCTGCTTGGTAGAAGAATGGTGTGCCTACGGTGAAGTTCGTCGTATTCGCTTCTTTCAGTTCGTAGGTGTAGGTCGCAGGATTGAGTACTTGTACATCTACTCCTATCGTGCCATACACAAGGCTCGGGTTACCAATACCGTTCCAACCGTTATCCTTGCCGTTCTCGCCCTCGCCGCTTGCAGCGTATTGGTGCACAGCCATACCACCGGCGTTGTTTAGGGTTGCACCCGCCGCTTTCTTCAATCGGAATGTCTTCCTGTTGCCGTCCACCGTCATAATATAGAACGTACCCGGTTGCAACATACCGCGGTATTTCTTCCAGCCATACTTACCCGTAGCACGCACATCACCGTGGTAATCCATAATGGCGTAGTTCACTTCGTTGGTCAGTCGCTTGTTATCCGTATCATATATGCCGCTGAGTGCATCCACTTGGAACGGAACGGTGAATGCATGCCATTTCTCGGGATTGGCATCGTCGCCAAACGTGATGTCGAAGTACACATCGCCTTTCACGGTTACTTTCTCTGCACCGCGCACCTGTGCCGACTTGCCACCGCCCATCTGTGAACTCAGATAGAGGTTATCCGCTGTGAGAGCCGCATCGGCGTTCAGTATTGCCCCATTCTCTACATGTACATCACCTAACGCCTTGTCTGTGCTGATAGTCAGGATAGCCCCCTCTGCCAGTATAACGTCTGTATGCTCTTTCAGCGTAGAGGCATCTGTTGCCGTATAAATAATCGGTGCATTCTCTGCGCCTACCGTATAGGTGAAATCAACACGTGCTGCCCCGCCTGTAAAAACCATATAGAAGAAACCCTTTACCGTCTCTCCATCGCTATAAGCAGCCTCCGATGTATAGATGTAGTTCTCATTCTCCTTTGTGGCAGTGCGATAATCATCATTTACTTGAACGGAAACCTCTTTCTCGGTCTTAACATGAATCGTATAAACCAAGTGCCGTTCAGTGTTGCGGGTAATGCTATAGATAATATCCACTCCGCTATGGCTCCCTCTTCCATAGAAGGTCATCGGCTCAATAGCCGCCACTACCGTTATGGTGCAACTGGCGGTGAACCCTCCGTCCGCTGTAGTCGCCGTGATATGGGCTACGCCGGCAGCCTTGGCGGTAACCAACCCGTTCTCATCCACACTCGCCACTGCCTCATCGTCCGAACTCCAACTTACCGCCTTATTGGTCGCATTCTTAGGAAGAACGGATGCACTTAGTTGGTAGGTCTCGCTCTTTGTTAAGTCTATGGCATCATTGGAGATTTGTACCGCTGTTACTGCAATTGTAGGGCGGGTATTCTCTGAACCTACAATATAGTCAAAATCATAGCGCGCAGCACCATTGGCATAAGGCTGATATAAGAAACAATGTATTTTAGTTCCTTCCTTATCGGCAAAATTCTTCTCTGTAGTACGTTTCCATACTTCGCCGTCTTTCACACAATCTTTCCATTCATCGTCAATGGAGATAGAAGGGGAAACCAAACCGTCTTTCGTGGAATAACGAACAATGGTCGCTTCTATTTCACCTGCTGTCTTATAGGTGAGGGTATAGTCAAAATCTACACCGTTATTTGTTCCGTTGCCATACCACACCTTGTCGGAAGGAGTCTTAACAGTAATAGTACAAGTAGCCGTAAAACCGGCAACTGTGGCGGTTATCACTGCCGTTCCCTCAGTCACTGCGGTAACAAGACCTGTTTCTGAAATGGTTGCAACTTCTTTGTTATTAGAAGTCCAAACGATAGCATTGTCGGTAACAGCATCTGCAGGAACCAAACCTACTATCAACTGCAAGGTCTCATTCGTTGATAGGGTAGCCTCTGTCTTGTCTATAGTTATTCCCGTCAGGGCTACTATATTCTTAACAAAATAGACATTATCAATCCAGCAAGTAGCAGGCATGTTGGCATATTTTATTTGGAATATCCGTGCATAGTTGAGACCTTGGTATTCGCTTAATGGTATATCTATACTATTCCAACCTGCAACTAAATTGCGCGTCTTAATTTCTTCACCTGTTGCGTTATTTTCTGTATGCCAAATTGGAGTGCAACCAATAGAACTTGCATTTTCTACGTAGACATCTAAATGAATATGAGTCATACCCTCAATATTCAACTCTTGCCCTTGAATTTCCCAACCTTGATAGTTACAATTTGTTAGCAATAAGGCATGTTCGCCTGACGCAATCTCTATATCTTCTTCCGTAGTACTTTGTCCCCAACTACCAACGGCATATGCAGTGGCAGGTGTGTATGCATCAGAATAAATGCTTTTTACATTAGAAGCACTATGGGTGGGCGTAGGGGCTTTGGTAATGGAAGGTCTGGGCTCAGAGCAAGACAAACTCACATCTGCATCAGAAATTGTATTGCCGAATATATCTGAACCACCTTTCGTATTATTGCGGCGCAAAACCAAATGTATATCCACATTTGTAGTAGGATATTTTGTCCATTCAACAACAATTTTGGCAGACTTTCTGTCGGCAGCAATACTAAATAAATTTTCGTTGTTAAAGTCTCCATCATTAGGATTGTAAATAGCCTTGACAGCCGTACCCCCCCCTAACTTTTGAATCACGAACTGATAGAAACCGGTAATTTGCTCCTCACCTGTTACGGAAACCGCTACAAGTGAATGAGTATCATCTGTTTTTTCGATTGTGAGAGTATAATTGCCATCCCAGCCAATGGCAGACTTCATAGACTCTTCACAATACTGTTTTGCACCTGCACTCAATGACGCACACAGCATCATTACAAGTGCCAACGACTTGAGAAAAATTCTTTTCATGGTATTATAAAATGGTATTATAAATTTGTGTTATTCTGTCTTTCTATTCCCTATCTTCTACCACCCCCATTTTTCAGCCTGCAAAGATACAAGAAAAATATGTAATACGCAATATGTCATTATTCGTTAAATGTTATTATCTTTACGGGAAAACTATACTAAAAGTTCATTCTCTTGCTATAAAACGTTAAAAATGGAAAGGCCTGATAAGCATAGAGGCTCTTTTTGTATTTTTTATCATATTCTCCCTGTACCCTTATTCCGATAGGAGTAGGGGCTTTATTAGCGATAGAATTGGTGGTGTATAATCCGCATATTCCGAATATGAATTATGCCAAACAATCTCTATGCCGATCAGTCTTGCATGCTTCGTCAAGATATATCCCCAAAAAATATGCAAAATATACAATCGTAATACCAATCACGTAGAAAAGACGTAGAAAAGACGTAGAAAGGACGTAGAAAGAATTGGAGTTTATAAGGCTTTTGAGCCGCTTTTTATACACTTTATGCATTATGTGTGTTGCATAAATTGTATAGAGTTGTTTTGATGCGGTTGCCCTGACTAAAATTCATTCCTGTTGTATATCTCAGAAAAAAATAGTAACTTTGCCGCCGAATATCTTTTAACGTAATTCCAAATACACATTATGAAAGAAATATCTACCAAGAAACTCGTGGAGACCATTATTGAAGGTATCCGCAACCGCAAAGGACAACGTATTGTAACCATCGACCTCCGCAAAATCAAAGAGGCACCCGTCGAATATATGGTCATCGCCGAGGGTAATAGTGCCACGCAAGTCAGTGCCATTGCCGATGAGGTGGACGACTTCGTCCGCACCACCACCCACGTACACCCCCTGACAATGGCAGGACAGGAGAACGCCGAATGGATCGCTATGGACTATGGCACGGTATTTGTCCATATCATGCAGCGTGAGCCCCGTGAATACTATGATATAGAGCATCTTTGGGCTGACGGTAAAATAACCGAGTTACCCGATGAAAACTAAAAACGAATGAGTAAAAAAGAACAAAACGCACCAAACGGAACTAACCCGAATGGGCAAAAAGACCCCCAAAAGCCGCGTTTCCGTTGGCTCAGTTGGTTGTTGTACGCATTGGCTTTCTTCCTTATAGCCGTATTCCTCTTCGGAGACGGAGACGGCGGTTCGCAGAAAGGACTGAGTTATACCAAACTGGCGCAGTATATCGACAATGATGCCGTCAAAGAGTTAATCGTGTACGACGACAATCATGTAGAAGCCACCATCCGCCCTACAAGTTATGTTCTCGTCTTCGGCGAACAAGCCAAAGGCGAGCAGGCGAACGGCAAACTGCGTGCACAGATACCTAGTGTTGATGAGTTCGCCAAGTATATTGATGGCGTAAATACCACCCGCAAAGAAACAGGTAAACAACTGATCGATGTTACCTACAAGCAAACCAAGAACTATTGGTACATATTTTTGGTAAATGCGCTCCCGTTCCTGTTGCTTATTATTTTCTTTGTCTGGATGAGCCGTGGCGTAAGCGGAATGTCTGCCGGTGGCGGTATCTTCAGCGTCGGAAAAGCCAAAGCACAGGTCTTTGATAAAGAAAAGAAAGACAAGGTTACTTTCAAGGACGTGGCTGGGCTTACGGGTGCCAAACAGGAGGTGCAGGAGATTGTCGCTTTCCTTAAAAACCCGAAGAAATATACAGACCTCGGCGGCAAAATACCCAAGGGCGCACTCCTTGTCGGCCCTCCGGGAACAGGTAAAACCCTGCTGGCAAAAGCCGTGGCAGGCGAGGCGGATGTGCCTTTCTTCTCTATGTCGGGTAGCGACTTTGTCGAGATGTTTGTCGGCGTCGGTGCCAGCCGTGTGCGCGACCTCTTCCGCCAGGCCAAGGAGAAAGCACCTGCCATCATCTTTATTGACGAGATCGATGCTATCGGTCGTGCGCGGGGCAAGAATGTGATGACAGGGGGCAACGATGAACGTGAATCTACGCTCAACCAGTTGCTTACCGAGATGGACGGTTTCGGTACCAACTCGGGGGTCATCATCCTCGCGGCTACCAACCGGGCAGATGTCTTGGATCCCGCTTTGTTGCGTGCCGGGCGGTTCGACCGGCAGATACATGTCGAACTCCCCGACTTGCAGGAGCGCAAAGAGATATTCGAGGTGCATCTCCGCCCGATTAAGACAGACGATACCCTCGATGTGGACTTCTTGGCTAAGCAGACACCCGGTTTCTCCGGCGCAGACATTGCCAATGTATGCAACGAGGCTGCCCTCATCGCTGCCCGCAACAACCATAAGAAAGTTGGCAAACAGGACTTTATGGATGCCGTCGACCGTATCGTCGGCGGTCTGGAGCGCAAAACGAAAATCCTTACCGAGGACGAAAAACGCTCTATCGCCTACCACGAAGCAGGGCATGCCACTATCTCGTGGATGCTCCGTTGGGCGAACCCGCTGGTCAAAGTTACTATCGTGCCGCGTGGTGCCGCCCTTGGTGCCGCATGGTATCTCCCGGAAGAACGGCAACTGACCAACGAGGAGCATATTCTCGACGAACTCTGTTCCCTCCTGGGCGGACGCGCTGCCGAGCAACTATTTCTCCACCAAACCTCTACCGGGGCGCTCAACGACCTCGAACGGGCTACCAAACAGGCATACGCTATGGTCGCCTACTACGGTATGAGCGACAAACTGAAAGATGTCAGTTTCTATGACTCTACCGGGCGTTACGATTATGGATTTGCCAAACCCTATTCTGACAAAACGGCAGAACTGATCGACAAAGAGACTGCCGCTATCATCGCCGAGCAGATGGCGCGTGCGCGCAAGATTTTGGAAGAGAATGCCGAAGGACACCACCAGATAGCACAACTGCTCATCGAGAAAGAGGTCATCACCTCCGAAGATGTGGAGCATATTCTCGGTCCCCGTCCGTGGAAGAGCCGCGGCGACGAAATCATTGAGGCTAACGAGAAACAGGAACAACAGGAACAGAAAACTGCGGCAAAGGAAAACAATGCCGGCACCGAAACCCAAACGGACAATACAGACAATACGGACAATACAACACCAAATACTACCGACAATGAAAAAACTAATGCTTAGTATTGCGCTGCTTGCTGCAACGCTGACGGCTTCGGCGCAACAGCCGGAGCAACTCCCGCGCGACCCGAATGTGCGCTATGGGCAACTGGACAACGGACTCACTTACTATATCTGCCACAACGAACAGCCCAAACAGCGCTGTGAGTTCCATATCGCGCAGGCGGTCGGAGCCGTGCTGGAGGAGGACAACCAGAATGGTCTGGCGCACTTCCTGGAACATATGGCGTTCAATGGCACGCAACACTTCCCCGGTAAAGGGATTATTGAGTACTTCGAGTCGGTGGGCGTGAATTTCGGCGGAAACATCAATGCCTATACCTCTATCGATGAGACCGTTTACCGTCTGTCCGATGTACCTACCTACCGTGAGGGAATTATCGATTCTGCTCTGCTGGTAATGCACGACTGGGCGTGCGGTCTTACTTTGGACGGCGATGAGATTGATGCCGAGCGTGGTGTTATTCGTGAGGAGTGGCGCACGGGGCGCACTGCCGACCGCCGTTTGTGGAAGGAGATCCGTGCAAAGAAATACCCCGGCAGCCAATATGCCAAACGCGATGTGATTGGCGATACGGCCGTTATCAACAACTTTGCCTACGATGCCCTCCGTGCCTATTACCACAAATGGTATGGTCCCGACAACCAGGCAATCATCGTCGTGGGCGACATCGATGTCGATCAAATCGAACAGAAGATCAAAGCCCTTTGGGCAGATGTACCCGCACGTGAGAACCGTGGCGAGCGTCCGCTATACACCGTAGAGGACAATACTGCCCCACTGGTTGCCATTGCGCTCGACCCCGAGGCGCAAAGCACACGTATCGAACTGGAGTACAAGCATCCGCAGATCCCTGCCGAGTACCAGAATACATTGCCCGCCTATATGCAGACGGTGGTCAACAACCTCATCACGGATATGATGGACAACCGTTTCGAGGAACTCTCACTCAATCCAAACGCCTCTTTCCAAGGCGCAGGATGCTACTATGGCGAGATTGTGAAACTCAAAGATGCCTTCGTGGCGGTGTCTATTCCTAAGGAGGGGCAAGAGACCGCTGCCCTCAGCGACCTGCTCCTGCAAGTGGAGAAAATGCACCGCTATGGTTTTACCAATGCCGAGTTGGAGCGTGTAAAAACCGAGTATCTCAACTCTATGGAGAAAGCCTACAACGAGCGCAACAACCGTAAGAACATTGCTATTGCGCGGGAGTGCATCCGCAACTTTGAGGACCACGAGCCTATGCCGGGCATTGAGTGGGAATATAATTTTGCCAAACAGGCTCTACCGATGATAGATGTGGCTTCGGTAAACGAAATAGCCAAACAATTCATTGATGACAAACCTACCGTAGCCATCACTGGTCCGCTCAAAGAGGGCGTGAATATCCCCACCGAGGAGACAATCCTTTCGCTGCTCAAAGAGGTCGGAACTATGGAGATTGAGGCTCCCAAAGAGGAGGTTATCAATACCGAGTTGGTCAAGAAAGCACCCCGTGCAGGCAAAATCAAGAAGACAACCACCAATACCGACTTGGGTACTACCGAGTGGACACTCTCCAATGGTGTGAAAGTGGTTATCAAACCTACCACTTTCAAGCAGGACGAGATTCTGCTCAATGCTTTCTCACAAGGCGGATTGTCGCTGGTGGCTACCGAAGACCTCCCCTCTGCTAACCTCGCTACCGATGTGGTAAGTATGATGGGATTGGGCGATTTCTCACGTACCGACTTGCAAAAAGCCCTTGCCGGCAAGACTGTCAGCGTGGACGCTTCTATCGGTGCTTATTCCGAGAGCATGAGCGGCTCTTCGTCTGTCAAAGACCTCGAGACAATGCTTCAATTGGTTTACCTGCAGTTCACCGCTCCACGATATGACGAAGAGGCTTACCAAACACTCATCAGCCTCTTGCACAACCAACTGCTCAACAAGGATAAGAACCCCAAAGCCGTCTTTGCCGACTCGGTCTCCGTAATGGGAAACAACCACTCCGAGCGCACCACGCTCTGGAATGTGGAGACGTTGGACAAAGTTTCATTGGATAAGGCATTGGCTGTGTACAAGGCACGCTTTGCCAATCCCGCAGACTTCACGTTTGTCTTTGTAGGCAATATCGATCCTGCTGACAAGGCTACACAGAAACTCATCTGCCAATGGCTTGGCGGGCTGAAAACTTCCAAACAGCATGAGGCGTTCCGCGACAACGAAGTACGTACTCCGCTGGGCGTCCTCAAAAACTATTTCACCCGCAAGATGGAGACTACTACCGCTTCCAACCGTATTCAGTACACTTCGTATGAGATGCCTTATACCTTGGCAAACGACCTCAATATGGAGATGATCGGGCGTGTACTTTCTACACGTTATCTTGAGTCCATTCGTGAGCGTGAAGGCGGTTCATACGGTGTCGGCTGCTATGGTACGGTGGATTTGCGTCCTGTATCGCGTGCAAGACTGATTATGCAGTTCGATACCGACCCTGCCAAGCAGGAGAAACTGATGAGCATTATTCATGAGGAAGTGGATACGATTGTCAAGAACGGACCTCTTGCCGTTGATTTGGCTAAGGAAAAACAATCTATGCTCAAGGACTTCGAGGAGGATATCGAGAAGAATGGTTATTGGTCAAGCATCATCTATCTGTACTATACCTATGGTCTGAACTATATTGCCGACTACCAAAATGCCGTCAATGCCATTACGGCAGAGACAGTCCAAAGCACATTGCGTGATTTGGTCAATGCCGGCAATATGTTCGAGGTAGTGATGATTCCTTCCGAGGAATAACATTCTCCTAATAACATAAAAGAAAACGCCCTTGCTCAAAACGAGCAGGGGCGTTTTCTTTTATTATGAATCGGTGTGTAAAAACACAGGTGGATATCAGGTGGATAACGGGTGGTTAGGTGGTGGTCAGTCCTTTCTCCCGTGCTAACCGGAGCAGGTACTCTTTGGCGGCGGTATAATCGTTGGGGATAATACCATCGAGAATGGCGTCTTTGATTGCCGATTTGAGTTCGCCTACCGTGGCACAGGGCGGGAGGTGGAGCAGTTGCATAATCTCCTCGCCGCGTACGGGTGGTTGAAAATTGCGGATACGGTCGCGCTCCTCCAACTCCACCATTTTCTGCCGTACCAACTCATAGTTGCGGTGGAAACGTGCCACCTTGTCCGCATTGCGGGAGGTGATGTCCGCATCGCAGAGGAGCATCAGATCGTCAATGTCATCGCCCGCCTCGAATAGCAGACGGCGCACGGCGGAGTCGGTAACGGTGTCTTCAATGAGGTTGATTGGGCGCATGTGCAGATCCACCATCTTGATGACATAGTCCATCTTCTCGTTCTGCGGCAGTTTCATGCGGCGGAAGATCTTGGGTATCATGCGTGCGCCTATGTAGTTGTGGTTGCGGAATGTCCACCCTGCTTGCGGATCCCATGCTTTGGAGCGCGGTTTGCCTATATCGTGCAGGAGGGCCGCCCAGCGAAGCCAGAGTTTGTCGGACTGTGCTGCTACATTGTCAAGCACCTGCATGGTATGGAGGAACACGTCTTTGTGTCCCTTTCCCGCTTTCACCTCCACGCCTTTTAGGGCTGCCAGTTCGGGAAAAACAAGCGGCAACAACCCTGTTTTGTCCAATAGCAGCCACCCTACGGACGGGCGGCGCGAGAGCATAATCTTGTTGAGTTCGTCGGCGATACGCTCGCGGGTGATGATACGGATACGCTCGCGGTTGCGCTCAATAGCCTCGAAGGTAGTGAGATTGAGTGAGAAACCAAGTTGCGTGGCAAAACGGATGGCACGCATCATGCGGAGCGGGTCGTCGGAAAAGGTGATGTCGGGGTCGAGTGGGGTACGGATGATACATCGCTCCATATCCTGTATGCCGCCGAAGGGGTCCAGCAACTCGCCGTACCGCTCTTTGTTGAGACAGATAGCCAGCGCATTGATAGTGAAATCGCGGCGGTTCTGGTCTTCCTCCAAGGTGCCGTCTTCCACGATGGGATTGCGGGAGTCGTGCTGGTAACTCTCGCGACGGGCACCTACAAATTCTAATTCGAGGTCGTGCTTCTTCACCTGTGCCGTGCCGTAGGTACGGAAGACGCTCAGGTGCGCTCCTTTGCCTAATCGCTTGGCAACCGCTTCCGCCAGACGGATGCCGATGCTCACTTCCTTGTGTTCTGTGGGCGTTGCTTGTGCAGCATCGCGGCGCACCACAACGATGTCTATATCCGTACTCTCGCGGTGGAGTATCAAGTCGCGCACCCAACCGCCGATGACATAGCAGTCCAATCCGAGGCGGTCGGCTTCTTCGCCTACAAGGTGCAGGATGGGTTGTTCTATTTTCGGGTCTTTGATAATCATACTATTGGTAAAAATGCGTAGTCTTTTATTCGTAAACTGTATATTCGTAGGGCGTCGGCGTGGTTTATAATTTGCCTGATTTTCATTTTGAGTGCAAAGTTACGACAATATGTGGAAATATGCAATACCTGTTCGGAAGCATAAATCCGTATGAAGAGAGTGAAACAACGGAAATCCTCAAAAATAGGTAGTGATTTTTAGGTGGAATAAAACCTTAAAGTACGCAATACCTCGTAGAAATGCACGAAAAATTATCATATTTTTGTGTAATTGTTGTGCCTACGAAAATAATATTGTACATTTGCAACGTTTTATTACTTGAATAATACACAATGTGCGAGAAAAATACAACATTATTATAACAAATGCTAATGACAATGAAATCAAAATTCCTGTTGGCACTGATGTGTACAATAGCGGGTGCAGGCAGCATGTTTGCACAAGCGCAGTGGGGTGTCAACTTGCTGCAGAACCCTTCTCCCAATACGGAGACACAATTCACTGGTTGGACGAAATCCGGCAACGGCTCATGGCAAATAAATGACGGCTATGTGCAGTCATCGCTCAATGAGTCCGTACTCACACAGACGGTGGACCTTGCGGAGAAAGGCTTTTCCGCAGACGATTTGGCACAAGCCAAGTTGCTGGTATCCGTGCGTTATGAGATTCTTAAATACGGTCGTGCGGGCAGCGGTATATGCCGGGCGATGGTCGTTTGCCTGAATGCGGCGGATTCTCCATTAGACACGCTCTATGCGGTGAACAAAACACAATTCGATGCTGTCGATGTGCCGCCCACAGCAGCCGTTGCAATGTCCTCTTTGCCGGCAGGGGTCTCCAAGTTGCGCTATGAACTGCATGGCAAGGATCATAAGTATTGGGCTGGAAATTATGGCCCCCGTTTCACGGATATGGGTGTGGCACTTTGCCGTCTCGCCGATACGTACAGTGCCTCTGTGGATCCGGCTATGGGCGACAGCATCGCGCTGAGCAAGACGACAGGCATCGCGTTCGGTGACACCATTACGGTTGCTGCCAAATATGCGGAACACCCGATTCTGAGCCTTTCCACCAATACCCTCCAGCAGATTGAGGGCAACAAAATCATCTGCTGTGGCAGCGATATGGTGGTTAGCGCGCATTTGGCATATTCTCACGCCATTACAGCGGATGTGGAGCATGGTACCTTGACCGCCTCTCCCGCTGCGGCTATGATGGGAGACACCATCACGCTCAGCAAGACATTGGATGAGGGATGCACTTTTGGTCAATATATCGCTACACCCGGCGTGAAATGGATAGACGGCAACCGCTTCGTCATGCCCGACGAAGATGTTACTATCCGTTGGGTGTTGTATTACACACACACCGTACCGTTCTTCGAAGGCTTTGAGGAAAATAACACGCAAGGTCAAGCGGTTGCCGGCTGGTGGCAAGAGAGTGAAAAAGGAGATTATGTATGGCTTGCCAACTCTACTGAAACCTCTGACAACCGCCGACCTTATGCCGGTCAATGGAATGTCACCCTCAGGTATAACAATACCGATTGGCTGTTTACCAAGATTACATTGGAGACAGGCAAACGCTATCTTTTCTCCATATATGCACGGCAAAACACCTATACGACAGCCGATGCCAACATAAGCGTATATCTGGGCAATGACACCCGAAAGGATGCTATGACTACGAATATCATGCCCCAAACAGGTGTGGTATCTGGCAACTACCAGCAACTGACAGCCGCTTTCTCTGTACCGGAAACCAAAGACTACGTCTTGGGAATACGTGGAGAAATCGCTTTTTCTCCTATGTATCTGAGTATTGATGACATCAGTATTACAGAGATCCTGCCCCATGCTGTTACATGCGTCTCCTCGGAAATAGGCACGTTCAGTGCCGACCGTACATCGGCTTATGCCGTAGATACGGTTACTCTGTCGGCTGTCATTCCGCAGGGATATACCCTGTCGCGGTATATCGCCACGCCCGACGTGAAATGGATTGACCGCAATCGCTTTGTTATGCCCGATGAGGAGGTTGTCATCCGTATGGAAACGGGACGCCTCTATAGTGTACCGTTCTTCGATGGCTTTGAGGAGAACAACGGGCAAGGTCGCCCTGTAGCCGGCTGGTTGCAGCAGAGTGTCAGCGGCGACTCGGTATGGACTGCCAACTCGACGATGACCGACTATAATCGCACCCCATTTGCCGGTCAATGGAATGCCATACTGTACGACAGCAACTGTGATTGGCTGTTGAACCACTTTGCCTTGGAGGCGGGAAAAGAGTACCGCCTGAGCCTGTATGCACGCCAATCTGGTAATTCTTCGGGAGCATACCTGAGAGCCTACCTGGGTAATCAGGCAACTCTCGACTCGCTGAAGACTATTGTCATTCCCTCTTCCTCTGTTAAGAACGGAGACTATCAGTTGTTTACCGGCACTTTCACGGTGTCGGAGAGCGGTGTCTATGTTTTGGGAATTCAAGGTCGAGGTTATTCGTCCAATCATCTCAGCATAGATGACATCCGTCTTACGGAGAATGTATCTCATACTGTCCAAACAGCCGCTTCCGAGTCCGGTACGATTAGGTTCAACAAGACCCTGGCAATGTGCGGCGACACTATCCGGTTGAGCCGCACCATGGCAGAGGGCGAAGTCTTCATACGCTATACGGTCAATACGGCATTGCAATGGCTCAACGACACCTGTTTCTTAATGCCAGATGAAGATGTCATTGTCGGTATGACCGTACTGCCTACTCACTCTCTCCCCTTTGTCGAAGGCTTCGAAAATGGCAATACCGACCAAGAAGCCGTGGCGGGTTGGTTGCAACAGCGTGAAAAAGGAAATGGCGTGTGGTTTGCCAACTCTACCCAAACAGACTACTATCGCACCCCGTACGAAGGACAATGGAATGTTACCCTTAAGTTTGGCAACACCGCTTGGCTGTTCAACAAAGTGCAGTTGGAGGCTGATACCGAATACGATATGTATCTCTTTGCCCGCCAGGACCAAAGTAACAAGTCCTATGCCAACCTGCGGGCGGCACTCGGAAACGATGCCGACAAAGACGCTATGAATCTGGAGATTCTGCCTGCAACGGGACTGACCGACGGAGACTATCAACTGCTGCACTGCCGTTTCTCTGTTCCTGCAAGCGGAAAATATGTGCTGGGCATTCGTGGAGAGGTTACCCGCGACCCTATGTATGTGAGCATTGATGACATCCATATCCGGAAGCGTATGCCGCATACTATCCGAACAGCCAATTCCGAGTTGGGTACGCTCACGCTGAGCAAGACGGAAGCATACGTAGGAGACACCGTCGCGGTAGAATATGCTATGAACGACGGGTGCTATTTCCGTGCCTTCACTACTACGCCGAGTGTAAAATGGATCGATGCTAAACGTTTCATTATGCTTGGTGAGGATGTTACGATTGGTATCGATGCCATTCTGCCGCACGCCATCCCATTCTTCGAAGGCTTTGAGGAGAGGAATACGCAAGACGAACCGATAGCCGGTTGGGTAGTGCAGAGTACATCCGGTTCAGATTGCTGGAAAGCCAACACGAAATATACCGATTGTAACCGTACACCGTATGCCGGCAACTGGAATGGTACACTGCGTTATAACAATGATTGCTGGATGTTCAATGCCCTCGCGCTGGAAGCAGGTAAAGACTATATCCTGTCTTTCCGCGCACGGCAAGACAAAACTACCGGTGCGGGAGTCAGTGCCAGTCTGGGGTCCGCGTGCCATAAAGACTCTATGAAGATACAACTCATGAAATATCAGAGTCTGGTCAATGGCGATTACCAACCGGTCGTTGTCCGCTTCTCTGTCAAGACCTCGGGCAACTATGTGCTGGGTATCCTCGGCTATGCCAACTATACCCCGACATATATGTCCATAGATAATATCCGTGTCGAGGAGTGTACCACGCTATATACGCTTACACCCGCTGCCAACGAAGGCGGTTTGCTGACCCTTAGTGCCAACACGGCTTATCCGTGTGATACCATTACCGTGCGCCGTACCATGAACGACGGATATGCTTTCTGCCGCTACAACACCAATATCCCTGTACGCTGGCTCACCGACAGCACGTTTGTTATGCCCGACGAGAATATCACCCTCGATATGACTACGCTGCCGGCAAAACCAGTCCCCTTCTTCGACGGCTTTGAGCAGGGCAACCAACACAAACAATCGGTGGCAGGATGGCTTGTAACTTCCTCTGAAGCCAATACCTGTTGGCAGGCAGACAACACTCGCACTCACTATGAAGGCGCATGGACGGCTTACTTCAGTGCCTACGGAAGCAACAGTTGGATGTTCAATGCCCTCACCTTGGAAGCCGGCAAAACCTATACGGTTTCTATCCATGCCAAACAGACGGTTCCCCCAACAAAATCTACGGCACAGACCTTGCGCATTGGCTTGGGAAGCACCTGCAACGAAACGGCTATGACTACCGAACTCGTTCCTGTCACGGTTGTTTCGGACACACTCTATCAGACTATAGTGGCTGACTTCACCGTACCGCAGACCGCTACCTACGTACTGGGTATCCGCGGCTATGCCGTGTCCGGATATGGTATCGTGCTGGACAACGTGCGCATAGCAGAGAAAAGCAATGCCCAGTATGCTATCGCTGTCGCCGACTCGGTATTCGGCAGTCCCGTAGTGCCTTCTTCCGCTGCTATGGGAGACACCATAGCCGTGAGCCATACCATTGACCCCGCATACCTCTGTATATCATATAGTACGGATAAAACGGTTCGTTGGATCGACTCACGCCGTTTCATCATGCCCGATGAGGCGGTTACGGTCAGCATGCAGGCACTCAAAGCAAAGACCATCCCCTTCTTTGATGGTTTTGAGGAGGGCAATACCGACCAGGGGACCGTGACGGGTTGGCTGCAACAGAGTGAAAATGGTAGTGGCGTATGGAAAGCCAACTCCACCAAAACAGACCGCAATCGCACTCCGTACGAAGGACAATGGAATGTAACATTGGGCTATGGTAACACCGATTGGCTGATGCAAGGCTTTGCCTTTGAGAAACGCAAAGCCTACAGGGTTTCGCTCTATGCGCGTCAGGATAACCAATATAAATCGTATGCCACTGTCAGCATTTGTCTTGGTTCCGCACTGGACAAAGACTCTATGACTGTCCGACTCTTGCCTCAAACGGGTATCACCAATGGCGATTACCAACTGCTGGAAACCGCTTTCACCGTGCCTGCTACTGCTTCCTATGCGTTGGGTATCCGCGGCTATATCAGTTCTAGCCCGTATTATCTGTCCATTGATAATATCACGATTGAGGAAATACCCGTAGAGGAGGTAACGCCCCATGTAAGTGCTACATCGCTCAACCTGCCCGGAGCGGACGAAACGGCTGTCCGCAATGCCCTGTCCGCACTCACGCTCACTGCCGTCGATGCCCGGGATAGTGTCGTCTATACCTACACCAACAACCCCGACAAATGGGTTATCGATATGCTGCTCCGTGATGCTGCCTATACGCTCAATGCTGCCGAACTGCCTGCCGGCTACATCTTTGCCAACGACACCGAGACGGTTCACGTCACTCTCGAGAATGTCGGCACGGACGTGCACAACGCAACGGCTAACACCCTGCAGGTATATCCCAACCCCGCAACAGACTATATCTGTGTAATGGGTGCCGGAGACCACATCGCTATCTACGACCTCGCCGGGCACGTGGTGCTTGCGCTGCCAGCAGCAGACCACACCGCTATCGACATCACTATGCTGCCTGCAGGCGTCTATATGCTCCGCTCTGCCGACCAAGTCGCACCCTTGATTGTAAAGTGATTGTAAAATAGCCCGTTAGTGAAATAGTCTGTTAGGGAGATATATCACACCCCCAAGAAAGGAGACTGCCTGACCAAATGTAGGCAGTCTCTTTCTTTTATTTTTTTATTCTATCATTCTATTTTTTTCTGTTCCCGTCGCAGCCGTATTCGGCCGCTTTCTGTGCATATATTCGCTGTCTTCCCCGCTTGCCCGCTAAGTAACCGGATAGAATGTAAAATTATACAGGATATGCTTTACCTGCGCTGTAATACCAATTACGTAGAAAAGACGTAGAAAAGACGTAGAAAGGACGTAGAAAGGACGTAGAAAGAATGGGTGTTTACAAGGCGTTTACCCGGCAGTTAGCACTTAAATCAACAATGCAGCGCGGCGCGTGTTGCGCCGCAAAACAATGTTTTGATAGTTTTATTTTATAATTATTATATTTTTCTTGTCAATTTTCTTTCTTTTTTTTATTGCCGCTTGCGGCATAGGATACCTTTGCTGCCAACTTAATGGGTAATCGTATGCAATAATAGCACCGTGAATATGCAGTACTTCCACTGAGTTCAAACATCTTAAATGGCGGAAAAACAACGAAAAGGCAAAATATATTTGCAGGATTGGAATTTTTAATGTAACTTTGCACGCTTTTCGTAATACGTTGAGCAATAATTATTTATTTTCTAACCCGGGCAGGCGATTCGAGTAGTCGTAGCCCACAAAACAAAAGTCTAAATGGCAACAAAGATTCGTTTGGCTCGTCATGGTCACAAAGACTATGCTTTCTACCACATCGTAGTAGCAGACAGCCGCTCGCCACGTGATGGCAAAATTATCGAACGTATCGGTTCTTTCAACCCCAACACCAATCCGAGTGCAGTGATCCTCAACTTTGAGCGTGCATTGTATTGGTTGAACGTAGGTGCAGAGCCGACCGACACCGTACGTAACATCCTCTCCGGTGAGGGTGTGCTGCTGATGAAGCACCTGAACGGCGGTGTAGCCAAAGGCGCATTCAGTCAGGAAGAGGCTCAGAAGCGTTTCGATGCTTGGAAGGCTCAGAAAGACGCTAAGAACGGCAAAATCAGCCAAGCAGAGGCTGATAAGAAAGTAGCCGCTGCCAAAGCCCTCCTCGCACAAGAAGTAGAGGCTAACAAGGCTAAGGCTGCCGAGGTGGCTAAAAAACGCCAGGAGGCTGCTGACGCACTCGCTGCCGCAGCAGTTGAGGCCGCTCAGGAGGCTGCTGCCGCTGAGGCTCCTGCAGAGAACGCAGCAGAGTAATCCCAAAAGGGAATGTACGCTGCAACAAAATAAGTTCAAAACGTGAGTTTTGGACTTATTTTGTACCAATACCAACCAACATTTTTTCACGGAATTCCATCCCACTATACTGACCCGTTTCTTGCTTTTTATGGATAATAACTCAGAGAATACTACCTTATACCAACGAATGGCACAACGTATGCACGCACATCGCGTGTGGTTCTATTGGTCTGTACCGATTTGCTTTGTGGTAGTTCTCGTCATTATGCTTTGTGTGCCGAAAACGTACCAAAGTAGTTGGAGTCTTGTCGTAGAGGACCAGCGTGCCGCTGACGGCGACAGGACGCTGACGATCAACAATCCTGAGCAGTATGACTTGGGATTATTCCAAACGCGAAATAGTATCAATGAATATAGTTACAGCGATTTGGTTACTTCGTCGCAGTTGCTCAAATCGCTTTGTGCCGCTCCGGTCAGTACATTGGACGGGCAGTTCGAGGGTACCTATTCGGATTATATCAACCACTATATGCGCAAGCCCTTTTTTCAACGTGCGAAGGGAAGTATCATGCGCTTGTTCCGAGGAAAATCCAAAGGCGCACCTGCTTCCTCGGTAACCCACGATGAAGTATATCTCACCCCCGGGCAAGCGGCTACACTTGGAGTAATGCGACAGCAGATTACTTGTACGTTTGACAAACGTACGGATATTGTCAAAATTGAGGTGGTAACACAGGACCCTTTGGTGAGTGCGCAGGTTGCCAAGCATGTGGAAAACCAACTGGAAACCTTGATTACCGGCTACCAGACACAAAAGATAGAGAACGTACTCAACCATATAGACACGCTGACTCTCCAAGCAGAAAACGAATGGAAAGAGGCGGTGCGCACCCATTCGACCAATGCCGACACCTATAAACAGATATATGAATCGTTCCGCCGTCAGCAGGTGGTCTATCAAGCGCAGATGGTAGTGCGTAAACCGTTTGTAGTGTTGTCGGAGCCGACTATTGTATATGAAAAGACAGGTCCTCATCCCTTCCGCACCACGATTCTTGTTACTATAGGATTCGCTCTACTCTTGGCAGCGTGGTTTTGCCGCCGTGAATTGGCAGAAGTTTTATAGAATTATCCCCTACGATGATGCTTAATGTATCCATCGTCTTATATCATCCCGATTGGGCAGGCGAAGTAATTCCTTTGGTGAAGGAGTTACTTCGCATGGTATATATACATACCGTCTATTTGGTGGATAATTCGGAGGTAGAGGCGGACGAAGCAACTTTGCAACTATTGTCAAACGACCGGGTACGCTATGTTTTTATAGGGGAGAACATAGGATATGGCAGAGGGCATAACGTAGCACTGCGGGAAAGCATCTACGACGGAATAAAATATCACCTTGTACTGAACTCGGATATACTATTAAAGGCGGAGGATATAGATACATTGTGCGCCTTTATGGAGACACAATCTATGGTGGGGCAACTGCTGCCGCACGTGGTATATCCCAACGGAGATACACAATATCTCTGCAAACTGCTGCCTACGCCGTTGGATGTGTTCGGTAGGCGTTTCTTCCCCAAACGCTGGGTGGAAAAACGCAATGCGCGGTACGAACTGCGTGGCTCGGGCTATGACAGACCGATGAATGTACCATATCTGAGTGGTTGCTTTATGCTCCTGCGCACGGAAGCCGCATTGAAAGCACGGCTTTTTGACGAGCGGTACTTTATGTATCCCGAGGATATCGACCTGACCC
This sequence comes from uncultured Bacteroidales bacterium, assembly GCA_934728255.1. Lineage (GTDB taxonomy): Bacteria > Bacteroidota > Bacteroidia > Bacteroidales > Paludibacteraceae > Colicola. The sequence goes on along the minus strand of CAKVEC010000002.1, from coordinate 304,833 downwards.
GCACCATTCACCGGGATTATCTGACACTCTATTATCCGGCGGTTACCATTGTGCATAACCACAAAAAAGGCTCATACCATAGTATGCGCCTTTTGTGGATTCATATTGTGAATATGTGCCGTTATTTCAACAAATGGGGCTGGTTCTACGACAAAGAACGTACAGCCTTTAATCGCCAAGTTCTCAAAGAATTAGGGATGGAATAGATTTATTTCCACTATATTTCTTGTGCTTATGCCGTGACCAATCGATATCCGAGATATACGGCATAGATAAGCAGCAAAATAGCCCCATGCCACCAACGTATCTCGTGTTTCTTGTTGGTCATTACGAATATCCAGACCAAGAAACAACCGAGTGCCGCCATCAGGCTGTCCAAGATGAACCCGTCGTAGGCAGGCAGCGGGGCGATAGTGGCACTGCAACCGAGAATCATAAATACATTGAATATATTGCTTCCGATGACATTTCCGAGAGCAATATCGCAGTTTTTCTTTGCTGCCGCCATCAGTGAGGTGGCTAACTCTGGCAGCGAAGTGCCAAGTGCTACAATGGTCAGACCTATGATTGCCTCGCTTACACCCGCTACTGTAGCAATGTGTACGGCACTTTTTACAATCATCTCTCCGCCAATCACCAAACCAAGCAGACCGAGTATGATCAAACCACAGGCTTTCCAAATAGTGATAGGTTCCGTCTCTTCGGTTTCATCGGCATAATCTTTGGCATGGCGAAGCGTATAGAGCATATACAATACGAACACCACCAGTAGCACAATACCGCCCCAACGCATAATGCCGTTGCAGCAAAGTCCCGAAACCAGTATAAATACTCCGGCAAGGCATGCCAATGGTATATCTACTTTGCGGCTTGTGGCTTGCGAGGCAATCGGGTAGAGCAGTGCCGTACTGCCAAGGATTAGAAACACATTCAGAATGTTACTACCAAGGATATTCGTGATTGCCAGGTCGGTGGAATGGTCGGATACCGAGACCATATTCACCACAAACTCCGGCATACTCGTTCCCATAGCCACTACGGTAAGCCCGATAACCAAATTGCTGACATGGAACCGTTTGGCTACATCGCTTGCACCTGCTACAAGCCAATCTGCACCATATATCAGCAGTACGAAGCCGACTACAATCAGTGCGCCTGCCACGAGCCAACCGCCTGTTTGCATCCATGTGTTGAGAAAATCAAACATAGTAGTGTATTTTATACGTTAAACAGGAAGTGCATAATATCACCATCTTGTACGATATAGTCTTTACCCTCAATACCGAGTTTGCCGGCAGCACGGCACGCCGCCTCGCCGCCAAGAGTGATGAAATCATCGTATTTGATTACCTCCGCGCGAATGAAACCGCGCTCAAAATCGGTATGGATAACGCCTGCACATTGCGGGGCTTTGCTGCCTGCTTTGAACGTCCATGCACGCACCTCGTCGCTGCCGGCGGTAAGGAATGTACGGAGATCCAACAGGGCATAAGCGGCTTTGATAAGGCGGTTTACGCCCGACTCTTTCAGCCCTATCTCCTCAAGGAACATCTGACGCTCTTCGTAGGTTTCGAGTTCGGCAATTTCGCTTTCTATTTTGGCGGCTAAAACGAGCACTTGTGCATTCTCGTCTTTTACGGCTTCTTTCACCTGTTCCACATACTTGTTGCCACTGACTGCTGAGCCCTCGTCCACATTGCAAACGTACATCACGGGCTTGTTGGTAAGCAGGAACATCTCTTTGGCAGCCTGTTCCTCCTCTTTGTTGTCCAATTCCACAGAGCGGGCGTTTTTGCCTGCTGAGAGAGTTTCTTTGTACTTATACAGCACCTCAAGGGCTATCTTTGCCTGTTTGTCGCCACCTGCTTTGGCTTGTTTCTCGGTCTTCTGAATACGCGACTCGACGGTCTCCAAGTCTTTGAGTTGCAACTCGGCATCAATGATTTCCTTGTCGCGCACGGGGTCAACAGAACCGTCCACATGCACTACGTTTTCGTCATCGAAGCAGCGCAGTACATGGATGATAGCATCGGTCTCGCGGATGTTGGCAAGGAACTTATTGCCCAGTCCTTCGCCCTGACTGGCACCTTTTACCAGTCCGGCGATGTCCACAATCTCCACGGTTGTCGGTATGACACCGCGCTCGGGGTGGCACAGTTCTCCGAGTTTGATGAGCCGCTCATCGGGTACGGTGATGACACCTACGTTGGGTTCTATAGTGCAAAAAGGAAAGTTTGCCGATTGTGCCTTGGCGTTGCTCAGGCAGTTGAAAAGGGTTGATTTACCCACATTAGGCAACCCTACGATACCACATTGTAATGACATATTTCTATTAAGTTTTAATCAGCCGAAATGAGCCGCAAAGTTACGATTTTTTTCCGATATATACAATCTCATAAGAAGAACAAATCACGTTGCCGTCTGCTTTAAGGAGTTCTACTCAGCCCACAGGGCTTCGTCTCGCTTCGGCGCTCAGTGTGCTACGCACACCCGCCTTACGCTTCACGTTGCCGTAAATGGCAACGCAAAAACTATGCCTTGCCGATGACAGGTTTCCAGAATTCTTCGTACTCATATTTGTGCCAGGCGTGGCAGCCCATAGGCAGGTGTCCCGTACGGGCGTATAGTTCTTTCGGGAAGCGGTCAAATGCGAATTGCAAAGCCTCTTCGGGGTCAGGTCTGAGGAGCGCATACTCACTCAGAGCCAACAAACAGCCCCAGAAATCATCTTCATTCCCCCGCCAGCGAGCCAATACTGCGGCAGGCGTATTGCCGGTGAAACGGAGTTGCAAGGCTTTGACGACCAGCCACCGGTAGTTGCGTTTCCAAACAAGCGGTGAAGCCAGTATATGCCACAGGTTGAAAACCGGTTTCCGTCCGTCGAAAAAGCGCATAAAAGCGGGGATACTGCGCAGGCTGAAACCGCCATTGCCCACACGCATCGGCATAGCAGGCGAATATACGGTTTGTTTGGCTTTGCCTATATTCGGAGCACCGATGTATTCATATCCACGGGCACACCACTTGCCCAGGTCGTCTTGGAAAATGAAAGCGTCCGGCTGGTAAACCAGTATATACGAATACCCCCCCCGCGAGAAACGAGCGTAGTATTCGCGCGAAAGGCACAGACGGTTATATCCGCTTATCCCTTTGAAATACTCCGGTGCAAAACGCATTTCGTACAGGGATAATCCATATTCCGACCACAATGACTGAAATGCGGAGGTATCCAAATTGTCGGGAGCGACAAGATAGTGGTCGTACCGCCCGAGCACCTTGCAGCATTGCCGCAGGGAGATTTCTTCCCAACGGTCGGGAGTGCGATAGACAGGAATGACGACCGCTATTTTCATGCGTTGCATTTCTTCCGCCGGTAAATGTTTATACCTATTACCGCGCAGCCGGTCAGAGCGAACAGGGCAAAGCAGACCATAGACAGGATATTGCCTTTGTGGACGCTGTCGGGGTCGAAAATCATTGCAAGGGTATGTGTGCCGGCTGGGATGACCGCTGCACGGAGCATATAGTCGGCACGCGCAATGGGCAGTTCCACATCGGGATTGCCGTCTTTGTCAAGCAGGTAGAGTTTCCACCCATGCGGGTAATAAATCTCAGAGAATACGGCTATCTTATTCTGCTCATTCTGAGCGAGATAGTCCAAACGGTTGGGCGCATAGCGGGTAAGTTCTATCTTGTCCTCATCGTACGCCATGAGGGGTGCAACATCGGGCAGATCCACATTCAGTTTGTCGGCAAACGACTTGTCAATAACCGCCATATTGCGGAGATTGATTTTGCCGAGAGAGGCGATCTCGTCGTTGGCATTATCCACCACCTGCAGGTCGTTGACAAACCAGCAGTTGCCCATTGCATAGGGGTTCTCCACCGGCACCTGTTGCCCGTTTTGGAGTGGTACGATGGCGTATTTCATATTGAGCATATTCAGCACGGGGAATATACTATCGGCTTTGCATGGCAGCATAAACCCATTGGTTTGCGAGATAGCCTGCATCAGCGGGTTCATCTCAGGGGCAATATGCACATCAATCAGGTCTTGGTAGCGGCGCAGTTTGGCAGCGGAATAACCACCGATGGACTTGAGATAGTAGGACGTGCGTGCCTCGTTGAAGGTGTTGGTGCTGAGGTTGAGTACACGGAAATGGCTCTTGTCCTGCAGCAATTCTTCCTCGTAAGGCTGCATTTTGAACGCCTTGTCACGGTCTTTGCGCGAGACAAACAGGCTGTCGTTGCAGAAACGTTTGTCCACCGTCCACATATCGGCTACGGTGAGCACTGTCAGGGCTATACCGCAATAGAGGTTGAGGTTACGTACTTGCGGGCGGTTGTAGCGCATATAAGCGTATGCAAAGACTACACATGTACCCAGTAGAATAAAGAGCAAAGAACGCCACGCATCGCTGCGGAGCATAGCCGTGCGCTGGTTTAGGATAGCATCGTAGATCTGTTGTCCCACCTGTCCTTTCCATTGTGCATCATAGGAAGAAGTAACGTCGATACTGTCGCTTATAAGGACAACGAACAGGCAGATAAAGCCTGTAACGCCGCCGGCAATAAAAATGCTGTTGCGGAGACGCTTCCACGATAGCGAACCATCGGCAATGGTTTTTATCGCCAGAAAACCGAGCAGCGGCATCGTGATTTCGGCTACAATGAGAATGCTCTCGACAGCGCGGAACTTATTATAGGCAGGGAAGAACTTAAAGAACAACTCGGTGAGCGGCATAAAATTATGCCCCCATGCGAGGAATACCGAGAACAGCGTGGCAGCCAGTAACGCCCATTTATACGGACCGCTTACAATGAGCAAGCCCAGCAGGAAAAGAAAACATACTATGGCACCCATATAGACAGGTCCGCTTGTGAAGGCTTTTTCGCCCCAATAGGTGGGGGCTGACTGACAGAACTGCTTGGCTTGACGTGCAGGCACATTCATTTTCTTCAGATCTTGCTCCAACTGTGAATCTTTGCCCAGGTCATATCCGCTGGCACCACCCATATAGTTAGGGATGAGGAATGTCATCGTCTCGTTGATACCGTAACTCCATGCGGTGGCATAGTCGAGGTCGAGACCTTTGGTCTTGTTGCCGCCGTCTGTATCTTTGACAAGGTCGGAGTGTCCGCCACGCATCGTCTCGTTGGCATACTCCTGATTGACAAATACATTTGCACTGCCCATACCCATACCTACGGCAAACGAGGCAAAGAAAACGGCTGTGGCTATACCGAAATGTTTCCATGCTTTGGCTTTGGCGGCAATCGCCAATTCGGCAAAGAAGAATATACCTATCATCATACAGATGTAGTAGGACATCTGCGGGTGGACAAAGAAACCTATATAGGTAAAGAACATCACCAACAATGCACCCCAACCGTATTGCTTGCGGTAAGTAAGTATGAAACCTATTACGACAAGGGTCATCCATGTGATAGAGTAGCATTTTCCATTATGTGCTGCGGCAATGATGACAAAGAAATAACTGGATAGTGCAATGGCAAATGCACCTGCCAAACTCATCCATTTATCCACCTTGAAGGTACGTAGTAAGAGGAAAAATGCCAGCAAATAGAAAGGCAGAATAAAGAACGGATTGCGATTGCCCGCCGACAATACCCAACGTATCGGATATAGAATGGTATCGACTATGTATCTGCCATGACCACCTATCTGATAGTTGGGCATACCGGAAAACATAGAGCCGGTCCAATAGGAATAATCACCGGTTTCCTGGTGATACCGTACGCCTTCTTGAACGGCTGCGGTTCCGTTGATGCTATCTCCGGCATACATCACTTTTCCTTGTACGGCCGGCCAGAAATAGATAACGGCAGCCAGAAGGAAGACTGCAAAGATTATCAAATAAGGTAAACAACGTTTGAAATTCACTTGTATTTTCATAATCAGTATAATTTACTTGTAGAATGTTTTGCGAAAGGCTTGAAAATCGGTGCGTTTTAGAATAAGGCAGTTCCATACTGCACGCAAAAACCCCGTGCCATAGCCGATGAGTTGCACAAAGGCTGCGACTATGGAGAGCAATCCGACACCAATACTATGATTTTGTATAGAGGAGTCGGTAAAAATCAAAAGACAATAGAGAAGCAACAAGGCTATGGGGGCAATACCAAGCCATGCAATATGCAAGAATATACCGCAAAGGCAAAGCAGCAGAAGAACCACCACACCTATGGTGAAAAGGGAAGGCAATAGGTGTACCAACTTGAGTGAATCCGGGTATTTTTTATACAGGTGAATGCGCGCGATGCCGGAGTTGTGTACCTGCTTGAAGAACTGGCGGAAAGTGGCACGGCGCTTGTGCCATACCCACGCCGACGGGAATAGACGGCACGTATAGCCGCTGCGGAAGATACGGATGCTGAAATCGATGTCTTCGCCAAAACGCATATCGGAGAACCCACCTAAAGCGGCAAATACCTCACGACGTACACCAAGGTTGAAACTGCGCGGATAGAACTTGTCCATTTTCTTTTTCCCTCCGCGAATGCCGCCGGTGGTGAAAAAACTCGTCATCGCGTAGTTGATGGCTTTCTGCACGTGGCTGAAACTCTCGTGTGCCCGATCGGGACCGCCGAAAGCGTCAACCGGCTGCCGTTGCAACTCGGTTCGGATATTGCTGAGATAGTCGGCGGGCAGGATTACATCGCTGTCCAAAATGAGCAGGTATGTGCCCTTGGCATGCTCAGCGCCATAGTTACGCGATACCCCCGGACCGGAGTTAGGCTTCGCAAAATAATGGATATTGAGCCGGTTGGCATAGCGTTGGCAAACCGCTTCACAAGGCACGGACGAGCCGTCTTCCACGATAATCACCTCAAAGTCAGTAACTGTTTGCGTACAGAGACTGTTCAACAACTCGTCCACCTCCTGTGGACGGTTATATACCGGTACGATGATAGAAAAGAATGGTTCCATAGGCGGTCTATATCATTGAACGGAGATCCAACAAGTCTTGGCGCAGACGCTCCAAGATAGCGGTGGCACGCTGCTTGTTGCCGGATTGCTTGTTGTCGGTTTCCAATTCGTGGCGGATAGCCTCTATACGCGTGATTTTTAGTTCGTCACGAATATATTTAATACGCTCAATCAGTTCGATTTCCGACAATTTGTAGTAGCGGTTACCATGCCCGTCTTTGCGGGGATTGAGTTGCGGGAACTGGCTTTCCCAATAGCGCAGTGTGGAAGCAGGTAGCCCCGTCCGCTCCATTACTTCGCGAATGGAGTAGAAACGGTCTTCAGGAGCGTATGGACTGTCTGTGCTATGTTGTTTTTCTTCCACTTACTTGTATATTTTCAGTTTCCGCCCTGCGCGGATATTGTCATTTTTCAGTCCGTTCCACGCTTTGAGTTGCTTAACGGAGCAGCGAAATTTCTTGGCAATACCGCCCAGGGTGTCGCCGTTTTTAATAGTGTAGTATGTAACGCCGTTCACGCGGTATGCCCCCGAGATGTCCGTTACCTTCGCCATATCAATCTCCGCACGGCGGTTGTTGATCAGTTGGTCGGCTTTGTGGGCATAGATGCTGTCCTGCTGTTCGATAAACAGCCCTGCTTTTTCCGAGGGCAGGCAGAGTGCATACGATGTCCCGCCGGGGAGAATATCGCGTACATATTGCGGGTTGAGGCGGCGCAGTTCATCCATCGGAATGTCCAATTTGGCAGATACCTGCTCCAAGTGCAGGCGGCGGTTGGTCTGAATGGTGTCGGTAAGCATTATCTTTTCCAACGGAGCAAGGCATATACCATGTTCGTCGCTGTAGTTCATTGCGTAGTTGGCGGCTATGAAGATAGGCAGGTAACTGCGGGTCTCGCGGGGCAGATAGGGATAGATACTCCAGAAATCGCGTTTGCCTCCCGCACGGTGAATGGCTTTGCTTACATTGCCCGAACCGCAGTTGTAAGCGGCAATCACAAGGTTCCAGTCCTGAAAAACATCATACATTGCTTTCAGAAAACGGCACGCCGCCTCGGTCGATTTCACAGGGTCCATACGCTCGTCCACCAACGAGTTGATTTCCAGTCCGTAACGCTTGCCCGTGGCGGGCATAAACTGCCACAAACCGGCGGCTCCCATATGGGAGTGTGCCTGCGGATTGAGTGCTGACTCTATCACAGGCATCAGTTCCAATTCATAAGGCAAACCATATCTGTCCAGTGCCTCCTCAAAAATCGGGAAATAGTATTCCGACATACGCTTCATACGTGCCACTTGCTTCTGCCCGCGCTGCACATAGCGCAAGATAAAACTCTTGACTATCTGGTTGTAAGGCAGTTCTACTACGCATGGCAGAGCCTGTAAGCGGGCTTTATAGACGGAATCCGGCAGAACTATGGTATCTTTGTATGCCACGCATTCAGTCGTATCCAACCACCCCATCGCCCATTCCATCATACGGAAATCAATGTCGGATAGGGTACTGTCGCTCCAATGTTGCGGGAAAACAATGGCTTGCCCGATGGTGTCCGCCATCGCCTCGATAATCTGTTCGATAGAGTCCATCTCTAAAGTATCAATACGGAGTGTCTCTACCGAATCCACTATCTGCGGAGCGGGTTCCGATGCAGGTTCCGCCTCATTGGCATAAGCCCACGTGCATAGTGCACACAATATGAATAGGAAGTGTTTTTTCAAAATGTTATGGCTAATTTGACCTCTGCACTGCGTTGTTGCTGCAGGTCGTAGTAAATCTGCGGCTCCACATTCAGTGTCAGGTCGGGTGAAATATCAAAATCAAATAGTTGGGCATCCACGTAGGCATCCACAAGTGAGAGTGCATACACCACTATCGTTGCCACAATGCTCCAGTCGCGGTAGCGGCGGTAGTTGCTTTGCCAGTTCTGGAGCGTTGAGGTGTATTTGCTCACACCGCCGAGGCGGTCAATGTCATACCCCTCGGGCAGAATGGCATTGTAGGACTTCGCAGGGTCATCGTTTACCAATCCGGCCTGCGAGTCGTTGTACAGGTCGCGGTAGGCGGTCTTGTAACTGTTATATCGCGATTGGTTCAGCGAAATCGCATAGCCGCAGCCCATCAGACCGCCATAGACGATAGGTAGTTTCCAATAACTGCCGTTGTATATCTGCCCCGCACCGGGGATAATTGCCCCGAGCCATACTGCCTTGAGTGCATCGGGGCGGCGGGTCAAGTCCACATAGTAGCGGTACTGCTCCTCGTCGGTAGTCGTTGTGTCCGGGGTATGGTATATGACATCGTTCTGCGCCATAAGCAGGCACGGAACTACGGCAAACAATATGGTCAGCAGACGCTTCAATGCAAACGTTCCAATATAGAATAGAGGTCTTCTTCGCCGTTGAAGAATATAGTCAGTTTGCCGTCGGCAATCTTCACTTTCCTGCCGATAGCCTCGCCGAGTTGCTGTTCCAATTGCACATACTGCGGGTTGCTCTCTTTCTTGGCGGCTTTTGCTTTGGCGGGTTTCTGCGGTTTGTCCTCGCTGACCAACTGCTCCACTTTGCGCACGGACAACCCCTCGGAGAGAATACGCTGGTAGAGGTCGAGTTGCTGCTCGGTGGATTGCGAACCGAGGATAGCGCGGGCGTGCCCCATATCAATCTTTTTCTCCTTGATACCCATCTGTATCTCGGCGGGCAGTTTGAGCAGGCGCAGGTAGTTTGCCACGGTGGCGCGTTTCTTGCCCACACGCTCCGACATACGCTCCTGGGTCAGTTGGTACTCGTCCATAAGCCGCTGATAAGCAAGGGCTATCTCGATAGCGTCCAAGTCCTCGCGCTGAATGTTCTCAATCAATGCCCATTCCATCACCTGCTCGTCTTTGGCGGTACGGATATAGGCGGGAATGGAATTGAGACCCGCCATCTTTGATGCACGGAAACGACGCTCGCCCGCAATAATCATATAGGTACCGTCGTCATTCTTGCGCAGTGTGATAGGCGAGATAACGCCGTGCTCGCGGATAGAGTCCGCCAGTTCCGCCAAGGCGTCCTCGTCGAAGTTACGACGCGGCTGGTCGGGGTTGGCTACTATCTTACTCAGTTCCACCTCGCTGATGCTGCTCCCGCCGTTGGTATCCACATGGGTCGTATCAATCAGGGCGTCCAAACCGCGCCCCAGTCCTGTCATCTTTTTCATAATGCTCTGTTTATTATTGTTGGCGGCGAATCAGTTCCTTGGCCAATGATACATAGTTTTGTGCGCCTTTGCTCTGCGGGTCATATTCCAGTACCGACATACCGTGACTCGGTGCTTCGCTCAGGCGGACATTACGCGAGATGACGGAGTTGAAAACCAAGTCGCCGAAGTGGCGTTTCACCTCCTCGTACACCTGGTTGCTCAGGCGCAGACGGTTGTCGTACATCGTCAGCAGGAAGCCCTCGATCTGCAACGACGGATTGAGTTTCGATTTGATGATCTTGATCGTATTGAGCAGTTTGGCAATACCCTCAAGGGCGAAGAACTCACATTGTACGGGTATTATCACGCTGTCGCTTGCCGTGAGAGCATTTACGGTAATCAACCCCAACGACGGAGAGCAGTCTATCAAGATATAATCGTATTCTGCGCGTACCTGCGATAATATATTCTTGAGCAGCGTCTCGCGGTTGTCTATATTGAGCATCTCTATCTCTGCGCCCACAAGGTCAATATGGCTCGGTATCAAATAGAGGTTCTCTACCGATGTCGGAACAACCGCCGTATGCGGGTCTATACCGTTGATCAGGCACTCGTAAATCGTATTCTCGAGGTCGCGTATCTCAATGCCCAAGCCCGAGGAGGCGTTGGCCTGCGGGTCAGCGTCCACGAGAAGCACTTTCTTTTTCTGTTGTGCTAAAGCGGCGGCAAGGTTGATCGACGTCGTGGTCTTTCCTACACCACCTTTCTGGTTTGCCAATGAAATAATTTTACTCATATATTCGTTTTATAATTTGTTCTGCATCTATATCTCTGCACGCAAAATTGCGGTAGCGGCAACTATTTGTCCCGTGGCACGTACACGGGCGGCAGGCTATATGGTCGAGTTGTACAATATCTTTCGTATCCTGTTTCCAACCCGTAAAACCTAATTTCGGATGGGTGCCGCACCAGACACTCACGGCGCGTAGTCCGACCAACGAACTGAGGTGCTGGTTGGCGGAGTCCATACAGACCATACAATCCAAACAGCGCATCAGTTCTAACTCCTGCTCAAGCGGCAACCGACCGGCGACACTCGTCGTGCGGGGGAAAACGCTTGCCCACTGCCTGAGCATCTCGCACTCTATCTGTCCCGCTCCGAACAGAAACAATCGTGTTTCGGGCTCTGCAGATAGGCGGGCTATCACCTCTTTCGTTACCCTGTATGGCAGCATATTCGATTTCGATTTGGCAAAAGGGGCAATGCCAATCCATTTGCCGTGTTTCTCGCCGAACTGCTCCGCCACCGCTTGTCGGGCGGGTTCGTTTACCGACAAGGCGGTGAAATGGTCGTCGCTCTCCAACCCCGCTTTGCCAAAAGCGGCTCTGTAACGCTCAAACTCAGTAGGTAGCGGCTGCGACAGGCGCAAACCGCACACCGTGATGAGAAACTTTTTCCACCGCCCATAGTCCACACTATAGGTGCGGCTTCCACGCAGACGAAATAGCATTCGCAGCAACCACGTGCGGGGCACTTTTTGCAAGTCAACCACCGCATCTATCTTGTACTGCTTCAAGTCTTTGTAAAGACGCAACAGACTCCCTGTTGAGGTCAGTTCCGCCTCGTGAAAGTGTACGTTGGGCAGCCCGTAGTACATAGCACTCAACCGTTTCTTCGCCACTACGATAAACTCGTCATCGGGGTGCAGTGCGCTCACCGATGCAATAACGGGAACCGTCATCGCCACATTGCCAAGCGTAGAGAAACGCAGTACTAAATACGTCATAAACGTTAATTATCGTATAATTAGACGTTAATTAAACATATAATTCCCCATTAATTATCCATTAATTCCTTTTGCTTGCTGTGGTATTATAGGATTAATTCGTGGATAATTATATGCTTATTTGATAAAAATCATAAATAAAATTCACCGTATCGTCCGTATAGAAAAGTAAGGTGGATGTCGGGTGGATACCGAGAGGATAGCCTGCTTTTATACCGCTGTTTTGTTTATGTATTTTATCATTACAGTGTCTTGGCGAAATCGCGCACCGCCTCAAACCAACTCTCGTCGGTTGGCATTGCCTTCTCGCCGTCCGACCACTCGCTCCAGCATGCACCGAAATAGTAGGTCAGTGTATCGCCTACGTGGTACTCGCGCAGCGAGAGCAGACTGCCGTCCAATATCTCCTGACGGGTAGCACCGGGGGTGATAACGGCTACATAATCACGTCCCTGCGAGGTCGAACCGTTGTAGTCGAAGTTCATCTGCGCAGCCTGCTTGTCCGACAAAGCGTCTTCAGCATAAGCCACAGCCCCGCATTTAGCACATTGCATCACGTTGTCAATCGTGTCGTGCAGGTAGATACCACCGCCCACATAGAGTTGCGGCAAGCGTATCTTCGTACGGCAATTCACTACCACATCGGCACGGTTGAGCATTTTCCCCGCCTCGGCTGTGATAGTAATAGTGCCGTCCATAATCTGGTCGCAAACCAACAGACTGTCATACGTCAGTTTGAATACGAACTTGTCCGGTGTCTGCTCCAATATCTCCCACGAAGAATATGGACCGCCTACATACAGCGTGCTGTCAGCCACAATAGCCAATCCGCCGCAACCGACAGTATGCGCCACTTTGTAGCAATCCAGTCCCTTGCCGTAGTTGATATGGTAGGGCAAACCGAGAACGTGCTCGCGGTAGTAGAAACTGTCCACTACCAATTCGGGCGATGTCTTAAGCCACAGATCCACGCCGTTGGACGGGTTCTCGGGCAGCAAAGCAGGTCCGTACATACGGAAAGCAGCATACTCGTTTTCCCACGCAAAATCGTCTTTGCGCTCTGGTACATAACGCCCATAGACACGAGCCTGCTCGGTTGGCTGACAAGCAGCCAACACAAACAGACATGCCATAAAATAGAGGTACTTCCTCATAATTACAAATTACTAATTACCAATTACAAATTACTCCGGCTGTTTCCCTATATAAGCAAGGATACCGCCGTCCACATAGAGGATATGACCGTTCACTGCATCCGAAGCGTGTGAAGCCAGGAACACGGCAGGACCGCCCAACTCGCTCGGCTCCAACCAGCGACCTGCAGGGGTCTTGGCACAGATGAACTTGTCAAACGGATGGCGGCTGCCATCGGGTTGTCTCTCACGCAGCGGAGCCGTTTGAGGGGTTGCAATATAACCCGGACCGATACCGTTGCACTGGATATTGTATGATCCGTACTCGGAGCAGATGTTGCGCGTCAGCATCTTCAGTCCGCCTTTGGCTGCGGCATAAGCACTGACCGTCTCACGTCCGAGTTCGGACATCATAGAGCAGATATTGATAATCTTGCCCTCACGGCGCTCCATCATCTCGGGCAATACGGCGGAACTGACAATAAATGGTGCTACCAAGTCTACGTCAATCACCTGCTGGAAGTCGGCACGCTTCATCTCGTGCATCGGGATACGCTTGATAATACCTGCGTTGTTTACGAGAATATCAATCTGCCCTACCTCTTTGTGGATTTGTTCTACCAGGGCTTTTACATCGTCCTCTTTCGTTACATCGCACACATAGCCTTTGACATTAGTGATACCCGCATCGGCGTAGTTCTTCAGTCCGCGCTCAAGAGCAGCCTCGTTGATGTCGTTGAAAATGATATTCTTGATACCTGCCTCAACAAACGCTTTGGCGATGTTGAAACCAATGCCGTACGACGCACCCGTAATCCAGGCGTTCTTGCCTTCCAAAGAAAAAAGATTGTTCATTGTTGTATGATTTTGTTTGTGGTTAGTTATATCTTGGTTATAGGATAGCACCTCTTTGTACTATCGGTTACACTTTATTTTAAGTCGGTTATTTTGCTGAAATCCTGGTCGCCGTAGTCGAGATTTTCGCCTGCCATACCCCAGATAAACGTATAGTTGTGGGTGGCTGCAGCACTATGAATCGACCACTCGGGCGAGAGAACGGCTTGGTTTCCACGCATCCATATATGGCGGGTTTCGTTTACTTCACCCATAAAGTGGCAGATAGCCTGGTCTTCCGGCAGTTCGAAATAGAAATACGCTTCCATACGGCGGCTGTGAACGTGTGCAGGCATCGTGTTCCATACGCTGCCCGGTGCCAGTTCGGTCATACCCATCTGCAGTTGGCAGGTCGGCAGTACCTGATTGACAATCATCTTGTTAATATCACGCTCGTTGGACATCTCAAGACTGCCCATATGCGCTACCACGGCGTCCGCTTTCGTAACTTTCTTGTCGGGGTAAGTGGTGTGTGCAGTAGCCGAAAGGAAATAGAATAGTGCAGGGCTGTTGCTGTCTGCCGACTCAAACGATACTTGGCGGTCGCCGCGACCGAGATACAATGCCTCTTTGTACCCGAGTTCAAACGTCTCCCCGTCAACGTGTACCAAGCCTTTACCTTGTCCTACATTGTAGATACCCATCTCGCGGCGGGTTAGGAAATAGGGGGCTTTCAGCGGGTCAATCGCCTCCAATGGCAGCACCTCGCCTACGGGCATTGCACCGCCTACCACCATACGGTCGTACATCGAATAGACCATATTCACCTCGTTCGGGGCAAATACACGCTCAATCAGAAAGTCCTTGCGCAAACGCCCGGTGTCGTAACTTTTGGCATCAACCGGGTTTGCCGCATAACGAATCTCGTAGTTAGTTTTCATTGTATTGTAGTTTTAGTAGTTGTTATATCTATATCTCTCTGCTATTTCGCCGCTTTCATTGGTATCCAACCGCTTGGTAACTGCTGTTTTTTGCAGGGACGTATCTCCCATAGCCATGCGAAGTTGATACTCAAGTTCATCGGGTTCGACTGCGAAAAATAGTCTGTGGCACTATTTGCAAAGATTGTGCCGAGGCTGTAGTTGAACCGTGCTTCTATCTGATAGAGTCCCGCTTTCTTCGAGCGGTAATATATTCCCAATCCGCCTGCTGCTCCCCAGTCAAATGCTTTGTCCAACGGGGCGTACTGATGGACGGACTCGGTTTGGCGTACACCGCTCCCCTTATCATCATAGACGCAGTAGCCTATTTGCGGACCGAGGTTGATAAACCCGCGGAATGACGGACTGCCGAAATAAATATGCATCAGGAACGGCAGTTCTATATAGTGTAGCGCACGTGTGTATGCGCCGTCGGTGTTGGCTTCGCGCCACCCGCGTTGCATATAGTTGAGTTCCACCTGTACGGCGCAGCATTTCTGTGCACTGTAGCGGAATACCAATCCGCCGTTTCCGCCGAGCACTACCGCTCCGGTTATTGGCGACATGTTTGCCACCGTGGGCGAGAACTGCACCGTGGACGCTATCACGCCGCCGTGCAACCCCACATACATCTCAGGTACGCGCAGGCGCGGTTGGGCAGGTGCGGGCATTGCTGCTGCGAGGAGCAATGTGCTCAATATGGCGATATGTCTTGCTGCCGTTTTCAAGGGTTGATGCGCTGTATTTCAATATGTGTGTTAATCCATCCGCCCTCTTCGGAGATACGCTCAAAACGGACATCCGACTGCAAACCATGATACTCCTTACCTTGTAGGTAGGCAACCAGTTCTCTTGTCAGGTCATAGCCGAGCAGGTCGAAACGCGGTGTATCTGTAGCGTGTTCGTGACCGAAATAGTGTTGGAAATCCTCTTCGTACACTGCATCAGCCGTGATTTGCTGCTTGAAAATAGAGGTGTATATCTGCGGCAACGGGATATTCTCTTTCCCCCACGAGTACTTGCTGTAGAGGGTAACCTGACGGTTGCCTGCGGCTTTCTGTACACGCGGTATCAACACTTGGATATTGCTGTATTTCTCGGTGTTGAAGATGAGTATATTCTCTACATCGTCGCGCAATGCCGTACTTAACGAGTCGTTGAGTATATCGCGTATAGAGGTGGTAGTGTAGGGAATATCATGTGCCATGATCTCTCTGCGCAACAGACGGACACTCTGCGGGATATCCGCATCTTTGGCATCTATCAGCACGCAGTTTACCTTCTCCCGGTGTTCCGCCAGCCATTCCGCCATGGCTTGTGCCTCCTGTTGACGTGAGGGGTTGAACTGGAGGATATACGGGTTGGTCTCTATACCTTCGATATGATCTACAAACGGGGCGAGAACCGGTACGTGTTTCTCTTTAGCCCACTCGCCTGCCTGCATCAGTTGCATAGGATATGCCAAACCGAGTACGGCATCCACGCCTTCCAAACGACCACTGTCTATCAGTTGGCGTACACGCGAGTCTGATTTCTCAGTGTCGTACACATCTATTATAAAGCGGGTACCGTCAGCCTGCATCTCGTGTACGGCTAACAAAACGCCCTCATAGAAATCAACAAAGCGATCCATATTCTTGTCGCGCTTGGTATTGCGTGCCTGGAATGGTAGCATCAAGGCAATATGTACAGCCGATGAATCGGCTTGCAGCGACACGGCGTCGGCAGGTATGGTATCGGTATGTATGGTATCTGCATGTATGGTATCTTGGTGCATCTCTTCCAACACCACTATGGCTTTTTCCGGTTCTTTGGCAGGTAGCGTTACAGGAATGACGGGTTCTGACGAGTGTTTCACTATGGGGACGGTCTTGCCCGCTACGGGGATGTAGAGTGTCTCGCCATAGTGCAGACCGCGCTCCTTGAGTTCCGGGTTCCAACGGATGATGTCCTCCTGACTGACGCTGAAATTGACGCTGATACGGTAGAGACCGATACTTTTCTCCACCTCGTAGCGATAGACAGCCTGCCCATGGATAGTGTCTATGGGGTAGGGGAGCAACTCCTGCGCTGTGGCGATGCACCATTGCGCAAGCAAGAGAGCGAATATAATGAGTCCTTTTTTCATTGTGAGTTATCGGTTTTAGGGTTTTATAGTCGGGCAGATAATGTCCTTTGATTTGTTGAGTTCCAAGGCTGCAAGGATGAGCGGTCCGATACCTTTCGGGTCATCATTGCGCACACGCTCATGAATATAGTAGTCGTAAGTTCCGCTGCGATAGGGATTGCCACCTAATCCGGCTACGGCGCAGCAGCGTGTCAGACTGAGTGTGCCGTCCTCATTTTGTATCACTGCGCTATTCCAAAGTCCGTCAAATGCTTCTCGGGCGATGGTCAGGTATTCCTTTGGCAGGTAGCCCATACGTGCGCCCTTTGCCATAGCATAGCAGAACATTGCCGAGCATGTGGATTCTGTGTAATTGCCTTCTGCATCGGGCATATCGGGTACTTGATACCACATCTTGGTATGTGGATCTTGATAGGTTAGTAGGGCGGCACACACACGGCGAAGTATATTGATCAGGTCGGTACGTCCATCGTGCTCGGCAGGCAGATAGTCCAACACATCGCATATCGCCATTGCATACCAGCCTTCAGCGCGTCCCCACGTATGCGGGCTGCAACCCGTGAGACTATCCGCCCATGCTTGCGCACGGCTCTCGTCCCAACCATGATAGTTGAGTCCTGTGGCGGAATTAATGGTGTGTTTGTCCACTATACGGAATTGACGCACTACATCATCAAAAATACTATCCTCGCCCGCCCATATGGCGTAATGGGCGTAGAATGGTTCTGCCATATAGAGCCCGTCAAGCCACATCTGTGAGGGGTAAATCTGTTTGTGCCAGAATCCTCCCTCTCGGGTGCGTGGCTGTGTGAGCAACTGTGAGCGTAGGAGGCGTATGGCGGCTTCGTATCTCGGCTGCGGGTCTATTGAATCAAGTAGGAATATAAAATTCCCGCCATTGACGCGGTCGAGGTTGTAGGTTTCTAATTTATAAGTCTGTATGCTGCCGTTCTCCTGAATGAAGAAATCTGCAAACGCCTGTACGTAACGGAGATATGCACTATCGCCCGTTGCCAAGTAGGTCTCGAGCATAGCCTTGGCAATCAGCCCTTGGGTGTAGTCCCATTTTGGCTTGGTCAAGAAATCCGCCATCCATAGTTCGGGATTGTGCGTTATCTCCGATTTGGCAATGGCAGTGGCACACGCAAGGTAATCGGTTCTCGATTTCGATTGCGACTGTGGGGCTGTGCAGGCATAGCATAGCAGACAGATTCCAACGGCTATATATATAAGAGCATTCTTCATATTATCGTGCGTATTTTCTACGGCGCACAAGCAGGAATATGATTCCTACCAATGCCAATGAGAGCATAGGGGTTACAATAGTGATAATTTGTATCTTGGTGCGCTCTTCGTGTGCACGTTTGTCATTGAGCAGGCGCAGTGCGACCGTTTTCTCGCGCAGAGCAATCAGTCCTTCATCATCGGCGAGATACAGAACGGCGTTGGTAAGAAAATCACGGTTGCCGAACTGCATACCCGAGTAGCGGTCGTAGCCTACAGGCAGGGCTTGTCCCTGCTGTACTTCGTTGCGGATGATGCTGCCCGAAGCCACTACTACCTGACGAGTAGGCACACTCTTGGCGAGCGTTGCCTCGGCGGTCTGTATGCCCTCTGGTACCATACGGTGTGCAAAGACCGACTCGAATTCGCCCTCCAAAGCAAACGCCACGGGGATGAATTGATACTTGAAAGTCTGCATATCGGGGTTGATGTCCGTCAGATCCACCTCGGCAGGCGTAGCGATAAGCCGGCTGGCGGAGGAGGTTGCCAACAATACATCTTTGCGTATGCCGTCTTCTCCGCCGACAATATCTATAGGAGAGTCGAAGGTACTGCTTACTTGTGCCACATTGCGCGTGATGGGCGACACCTGCGAGGTGAGCAGCAGCGGCGCATAGTACCATGGCATAGGTTGCAGATTGGGGTTCTGCGGGTCGGACGATACATTTACCGGTATGGGCAGACACTGTACATCTTGCACCAATGCGGGGTTGATCCGCACACCGTATCGGAAAAGCATGTCCGTGAGGTTGAGGTCTAACGGCAATACGGGCGTGAAGCCCTCGTCGGCGAGCACCTGATTGGAGAAACGCACTCCGTTGAGTACCCAAAGGATACGCCCGCCGTGCATAAGGTATTGGTCGAGGATATACTTGTCGGCATCAGAGAAACCGGTTTGCGGGTCGGCAATGATGACCACTTTGTAGGGGTCAAGGATATGCGGGTCGTCGCCCAATACACCGCGATCTATCTGGAAATAGCGGCTGAGGGCTGTACTTATGTCGAAGACGTTTTCTTCGGGCAGTTCGCCGTGTCCCTCGATGAATGCCACGCGCAGTGTCTCTGTTTGCAACAGGCTGTGGATTGCCTCTGCAAATGCATATTCGAGGTTCTCAATACTGATATTCAGATTCTCTTCACCCGACATACCGCGATTGTTTTTGAGCAACGGCACAATGGCACTGCGGCTGCCGTAACGGACACCTGCATAGGGGTAGATGGTAGTCTGTGCGGTCTTGCCGTCTTTCTGCCGCTCGTGAATAACGATAGGGTTGAGCTGCGGGGGAATTTTCTCTGTCTCTGCATCGAATGTACGGCAATCCACATGGGTATAGACGCCCAATTCCTCCATCAATTCCTCGGTAGCGGTTTTTAGTCGGCGAAAGCCCGAATTGAGATCGCCTGTGAGATAGAGCGTTACCTCGAGGGGTTGCTCCAACTCGGAGAGGAGTTGCTTGGTAGGTCGGCTGAGGCTGTAGCGGTGGTCGTCGGTCATATCCCAGCGCACCACGCAGAAATGTACTGCCACATTGAGCAGTACAATTCCTACAATCGCTATGAGCCAACCGAAACGCTTCATTCTTAATAATCGTACATTTTTATCCCAAGCCTATCCTCTCGGTATCCACATCACATCCACCTTACTTTTCAATACACAATCTATAATGCAAAATGCGCAATGGATCTTAATAATCGTACATTTTGGGCAGATGCCCAATAATGTTATTTCTTCAGTTGTTCGAATACATCCGTATTGATGACCACCTTGTATTTTGCCTTGAGGGCTTTGAGCCATTCTTGCTCGAGATAGTCCTGATAGTCGGTGGTTACTTTGCCGCGCTCGTCGGTATATTCCTCGGGGGCTTTTAGCACTTTGCCTACGCAGAATACGTACGGGAACTCCTCTGAAGGGGTGTATTCAGCCTTTTTATCTTTGAAACCGTATTTGTCCACTGCGGGGTTCTGCCCTTGCTCCCACAGACCGTGGTTGAACTTGACATACGTTACGCTGTCGAGGTTCAGACGGTGGTTGAGATAACTCTCCACCGAGTCTTTGTCAGAGTTTTTGATGATAGATTTTGCCGCTTTCATCGTGTTTTTGTCCTTGCAATAGACGACAAAACCTTTGTATCGCGGAGTGTCCCATGTATAGTCTTTCTTACGTGTGTTGAAGAACTCGGTCAAGCCGACAGTGTCTTTGCCTGCTTTGTCCCACACCTCACGGAGCGATACCTCGAAGAGGAGGATGCCATCGTGGTACTCTTGCACGAGGTGGCGCAGATCGGCATACTTGTCTTCGAGATGTGCGTCGGCGTATGCACGTACCTCGGCATCGGTAAGGCTGTCAGCGAGTTGGTACTCGGCGCGAGTCTTGCGAATGAACGATTTGTCTGCCTCTTTGGCACGCTCGTCGCGTTTTACTTGGGTGAGGATCTGCTGATACATACTATCCAAAGGCAGCACGCCGCGGCGGTCCTGCAGATAGATGATGTGCCACCCGAAATCGCTCAGGAAAGGATCACTTATAGTACCGGGCTCCATACCGAACGCCGTGTCCTCGAAGGGCTTGACCATCATACCTTTGCCGAACCAACCAAGGTCGCCGCCACGCATAGCCGAACCTTTGTCGTCTGACAGCGTACGTGCCTGCTCGGCAAAATTATCCGTGTTTACTACTTGGGCGATAGAGTCAATGATGCCCTTCATCACGGTGCGGATCGAGTCGTTGCCGCGCGGCACCATCTTCATAATATGCGCGGCGTGCACCTCCTCGTGCGGGCGCTCCTCTTCCACCAAGACGATATGGAAGCCATAGGGGCTGCGGAAGACTTCGCTCACTTGCCCCACAGGGGTGTTATACACCACTTCTTCTAACGAATAGACATAGCGGAAAGGTGTAATCCAACCGAGTTCACCGCCGGTCTCTTGTACGCTCGGGTCGGTTGATACCTCGCGTGCCACTTCGCTGAAGTCTTCGGGCTTCTGCTGTACCATACGGCGGCCTTTCTTGATAGCCTTGCCGGTGGTAACACGTACACGGGCATCGTTGATTTTTGCCAATGCTTCCTCCACCTGTGCTTCTTCAGCGCTGGCAGGGCACTGGATAGCGATATGTGCGGCACGACGGTCGCGTGAGATATGGTCGTAACTGAGACGGACAAGGCTGTCCATCGCCTCGTTGTCCTGCATATACTTGGGCGTTGCCTGTGCGCGATAGCCCGCCAACTCCTTTTTGAAAGCCGCCGTGGTGTCAATACCCTGCGCCTCGGCTTCCGTTACCTTCAGTTTGAAATTGACGAACAAATCCAGATACTCGTCCATGGTTTTTGGGTCGAGCGATGCTTCCTGGTTGTTTTTCTCGTAGATGTACATAAACTCCGATGCCATCACGGGTTTGCCGTCAATGGTCATCAGCACTTGGTCTTCCGCACTGATGGTCATTGCCGCCATCAACGCTGCCATTGCAAAAAATGTCTTTTTCATATAGATTGATGTACTTATTATGTTCTTTTGCCTGCTACGGCATATTATATCAAGCGTGCAAAGTTACGAATTTATTTTGTACTACACAAAAAAAAGCGTATCTTTGCCGAAAAATACAAGGCTTTATGTTACATTCCAAACTGACTGCAGAGCAGGTTATACAAGCACATACACTGATAAATCATGCCAACCGTATCGTTATCCTTACCCACCTGTCGCCCGATGGCGATGCAATGGGTAGCAGTCTGGGTATGCGCCATTATTTGGAGCAAATCGGCAAAACGGATGTGCGTGTGATTGTGCCGAACGCTTTTCCTTCGTTTCTCAAATGGATGCCGGGAGCAAAAGAGGTGCTGCTTTATGATACGCAGAAAGCGGAAGCGGATACCTGCATGGAAAATGCGGAACTTGTCATTTGCTCCGATTTCAACGAGCCAAAACGCATCGGTTCGCTTGGCGACAAGTTGGTATCACTTACCTGCCCGAAGATAATGATCGACCATCATTTGCACCCTGCCGATTTTGTAGATGTGGCGATGTCGTATCCCGACAGTGCATCGGCTTCGGAATTAGTGTACCGGTTCATATATCAGTCGATGAATGCGGGCGAATGTGCATTTCCGATAGAGCAACTCAATGTGGATACCGCCACTTGTCTCTATACGGGTATGATGACCGATACGGGCAATTTTTCGTTCAATTCCAACCATCCCGAGATGTATGAGATTGTCGGACAGATGGTGGCACTCGGGGTGAACAAGGATGCAGTATATAATAACGTGTTCAACAACTACAGTGCCGACCGTATGCGGCTGATGGGCTACTGCCTGTATCAGAAAATGCGTATCTATCCCGAGTATCATACGGCACTTATCTACCTAAGCCGCAAGGAGTTGTATCGCTTCAATTTCCAGTCGGGCGATGCGGAAGGTATTGTGAACCTGCCGCTGCAGATAGGCGATATATATTATTCGTGCTTTATGCGCGAGGATAAAGCCACGGCTTTTGAACGGGAACAGCATGGGGGGGAGAAAACGAAAATCAAGATCTCGCTCCGTTCGCAAGGCGACCGCCCTGTAAATGTCTTCGCCAACGAGATTTTCAACGGCGGCGGGCATGCCAACGCCTCGGGCGGCGAGTACTACGGTGCACTACCCAAGGCTGTGGAGCGTTTTCTGCACAACTACGAGCATTATTTCAAAAAGGACTGTTGAGGTGAGTACTCATTGTCTTTGTCGGTACCTTTTGGTGATTACAAGCAGACAATGTGCAAAAACTACTTTTGTATTCAGAAAACATGGAATACATTTATGGATAAACACTTGCAAATACGAAATAGTACGACCGATTTCCTGGTTTTTACAAAGCAGAACTCTCAAGATAGCATACAAGTGCGGGTGCATAATGAGAATGTGTGGCTGACCCAAAAAGCGATGGCGCAACTCTTTGATTGTTCGGTGGATAATATCGGGTTACACCTGAAAAACATTTTTGCTGCGGGAGAATTGAGTCCTATGTCAGTTACCGAGGAATCCTCGGCAACTGCAACAGACGGGAAAACGTATCGTACCCGTTTCTATAATTTAGATGCCATTATATCGGTTGGTTATCGGGTCAATTCGCTACGGGCTACACAGTTCCGACAATGGGCGACGCAAGTACTCCGTACTTTTGCCATACAAGGCTATGTGTTGGACAAACAGCGTTTGGAGAATGGACAGATATTTGATGAATCATATTTTGACCATTTGCTGGATGAGATACGCGAGATACGTGCCAGCGAACGCAAGTTTTATCAAAAGATAACAGATATTTATGCAACAGCCGTTGATTACTCCCCTTCTGCTGTTACTACCCGTGATTTCTTTGCCATGGTGCAGAATAAGTTGCATTTTGCCATACACGGGCATACGGCAGCAGAGGTAATCGTAGAGCGGGCAGATGCCCAAAAGGAGCATATGGGATTGACAACATGGAAGAATGCTCCCAACGGCAAGATTGTGAGAGCCGATGTATCAGTGGCAAAAAACTACCTGACAAATACCGAGTTGACGGATTTGAACCAGTTTGTATCTATGTATTTGGACTATGCGGAGCGGCAAGCACGTAGGCACATACCAATGACTATGGAGGATTGGGCAAAGAAATTAGATGTCTTTCTGCAATTGAATGACGAAGTAATTTTGACGCACAAAGGGCAGGTAACCGCCGAAATTGCCAAAGCCTTTGCCGAGAGCGAGTTTGAAAAATATCGTGTATTGCAAGACCGCTTGTTTGAGTCCGATTTCGATAGGGTAATAAAGCAGTTTTCCGCAGACGCAGGCGGAGAATAAACGCACTTTGCGTATATCAAAAAAAAAGCGTATCTTTGCAAGCGTTTTGAGAAATGCATAGAACATACAGGTAATCACTTAAAAACACAATATCATGGCACTTCCATTTATGTCAGCCGAAGAGGCTGCACTTCTTATTCCGAACGGTGCGGTAGTAGGTATGGGCGGTTTTACGCCTGCAGGCGCACCGAAAGATGTTCCGACCGCTATTGCACACCGCGCTGAGGCTCTCCACGCCGAAGGCAAACCTTACAAGATATGTGTCTATACCGGTGCTTCCACGGGCGACAGTTGCGACGGCGCATTAGCCCGCGCACACGCTATCGATTTCCGCACCCCCTATCAGGGCAACAAAGACCTACGTGCCGAACTGAACGCACAGGGCGCACACTATTTCGATATGCACCTGAGCGAACTGGCACAGGATCTGCGCTACGGTTTTATGAAGCGTCCGGATTTCGCTATTATCGAGGCGTGCTACGTGGACGAAGAGGGTGTGATCGTACCGACAGCAGGTGTGGGGAATATGCTTACATTCTGCGAGTTGGCACCGAAGATTATCGTCGAACTCAACGAGGCTATGCCTGCCACTATGCGCGGCATGCACGACCTGTATGAACCGCTCGATCCGCCCCAACGCCGAGAGATACCTATCTATTCGGTTTCTGACCGTATAGGCAAAGATCATATCAAGGTGGATCCGGGCAAAATCATCGCTGTAGTCAAGACCAATCGTCCGAATGAGGTGGGCAAGTTCTCACCCTTGGATGAGACCACGGCGAAGATCGGTGCCAACGTGGCGTTATTCCTCGAGAACGAGATGAAAGCAGGGCGTATCCCGTCGTCGTTCCTGCCTATCCAGTCGGGCGTGGGCAACATCGCCAACGCCGTACTCGGTGCACTGGGCGAGAACAAGCATATCCCGCCGTTTGAGATGTACACCGAGGTGATACAGGACTCGGTGGTAGGGCTGATGAAAGAGGGGCGTGTAAAGTTCGCCAGCGGCTGCTCGCTGACCATCGGTGCGGACAAACTGCAAGACATCATTGACCATATCGATTTCTTCCGCGACAAGATTGTGCTCCGCCCGCAGGAGATTAGCAACAACCCCGAAGTGGCACGCCGCCTGGGCTTGATAACTATCAATACGGCATTGGAGGCCGACATCTACGGCAATATCAACTCGACGCACGTGTGCGGCACGAAGATGATGAATGGTATCGGCGGCAGCGGCGACTTCACCCGCAATGCCTATATCAGTATCTACACCACGCCTTCCACCGCCAAAGGCGGTTGTATCTCGGCTTTTGTGCCGATGGTCAGCCATCTCGACCACAGCGAGCATAGTGTGAAAGTGATTATCACGGAGCACGGTATCGCCGACTTGCGCGGCAAGAGCCCTATCCAACGTGCGCATGAGATTATCAACAACTGCGTTGACCCGCAATATCGTCCGATGCTCAACGAGTATCTCGCTATGTCAAAGACGGCACACACGCCGCATACGCTTAGTTGCGCACTGGCTATGCACGAGGAGTTCCTCAAGAGCGGCGATATGCGCAATACCAAGTGGGAAAACTACCTGCGCTAATTCCGTAAATACATTAATAATACAAAAGGTCGCCCGACATAGTGTTGAGCGACCTTTTGTATATCGGATAATGTTCTGTTTTCCGGTACCTCGGTTTTGTTATAGGATGCGCTTAGGATACGCTTAGGATAGATATAGATCGGCATTGCCTGTCTTGGAAAAATACAACATCTTTATCGGTTGCTTTGCAGTTGCTCCAACAGCCTCTTGCACCCCTCACAGATGTCTCGATAGGCGGTCTCAAAATCGCCTGTGTACCACGGGTCGGCTACATCGCGGTTGAGCAGGCGGCGTATCTTCGGTTGCGGCAGGGCGGCATCCTGGTCAACCAAACCACCGCCTAATACATACCGCAGGTTGCGGATATTGTAGGTTTCCATACAGAGGATGAGGTCGAAACGGTCGTAATCGTTGCGGGTGATCTGTCGGGCGGAGTGGGGAATAACCGGTATGCCATGGGCTTGCAGACAGCGGCGGGCAGGCGGATAGATACCGTTGCCGATCTCCTCGGTGGAGGTGGCGCAAGAGTCAATCTCCAATAGATTCGACACGCCTGCTTCGCCGGCAAGGTGCCGCATAATCATTTCCGCCATCACACTGCGGCAGATATTACCGTGGCAAACAAAAAGTATTCTTTTCAATGAACAAGTAATAATTAACAAATAAATGCAGAGATAGAAAATGTGGAGACACAAAGCCCCACATTTCTATCATTCTATCCTTCTATTATTCTATTATTCTATTATTCTATCCTTCTATATCAAAGGGCATTTTGCAGGCGGTATAGGTCGGCACGCTCGATACGCTCTTTGGCATAGTCGCGCGTAACCTCGAAGGTGCTTTTGCTCTTTTTGCCTTTCTGCTGCGAGGGTAGGTCGTACATCACGTCCATCATCACCGTTTCCATCAGTCCGCGCAGACCGCGTGCGCCGAGGCGGTATTCGAGTGCCTTGTCCACGATATAATCCAGCATATCGGGCGCAAAAGTCAGTTTCACGCCGTCCATAGCCAGTAGTTTCTGATACTGCTTGGTGAGTGCGTTCTTCGGCTCGGTGAGGATATTGCGCAGGGCTGTCTTGTCCAACGGTTTGAGATAGGTCAGGATAGGCAGACGCCCGATGATCTCGGGTATCAGACCGAATGACTTGAGGTCCTGCGGAGCGATGTACTGCAACAAGTCGTTTTTGTCAATGGCGCGGGCTTTCTGCTGTGCGTCAAAGCCGACCACCTGCGTGTTCATACGCTGTGCAATCTTCCGCTCAATGCCGTCGAACGCACCGCCGCAGATAAAGAGGATATTGCGCGTGTCCACGTGGATAAACTCCTGCTCGGGGTGCTTTCGCCCGCCTTGGGGCGGTACATTTACCACAGAGCCTTCCAACAGTTTGAGCAACCCTTGTTGTACTCCTTCGCCCGACACATCGCGTGTGATGCTCGGGTTCTCGCTCTTGCGGGCAATCTTGTCGATTTCATCGATAAAGACGATACCTCTCTCGGCTTTCTTCAGGTCGTAGTCGGCATCTTGCAGCAGGCGCACCAGCAGCGACTCTACATCTTCGCCCACGTAACCCGCTTCGGTCAGTGCGGTGGCATCAACAATAGCAAACGGCACTTTCAGCAGTTTGGCAATCGTGCGGGCGAGCAACGTCTTGCCGGTACCCGTCGAACCGACCAGCAGGATATTGCTCTTCTCTATCTCTACACCGTTGTCCTCGCGGGGTTGCAGGATACGTTTGTAGTGGTTGTAAACCGCTACGGAGAGATATTTCTTTGCCTCGTCCTGCCCGATCACGTATTCGTCAAGAAACGCCTTTATCTCTGCGGGTTTGGGCAACTGCGCCAAATCTAGTCCTTCGATGGGTGCCGAAGACTGCGGTGCAATACCCATCTGCATAATCAGTTTGTGTCCTGCTTCGATACAATCTGGGCAGATCAGACTCCCGTCCTCGCCGCGGAACATATTGCGCATTTCGCGTCCGCAGAAACTGCAGACGTCTTTCGTTGTTTTCTTAGCCATCTCTGCTTATTTCGCCTCCGTTTTGGCACCTTTACGGGTGTGGATTGTGTCGATCATACCATAGTTGAGTGCTTCTTGGGCGGTCATCCAGTAGTCGCGGTCGGCGTCCTGACGTATCTTGTCCATCGTCTGCCCCGAATGGTCGGAGATGATCTGATAGAGTTCGTCTTTCAGTTTGAGTATCTCTTTGGCGGTGATCTCTATGTCCGAAGCCTGTCCTTGGATACCGCCGAGAGGCTGGTGAATCATTACGCGCGAGTGAGGCAGGGCGGCACGCATTCCTTTCTCGCCTGCCACAAGCAGCACGGCACCCATCGACGCAGCCATACCTGTACAGATTGTAGCCACCTTGCTGGCAACAAACTGCATCGTGTCGTAGATACCCAAACCCGCATAGACCGACCCACCGGGGGTGTTGAGGTAGATATGTATATCACGCTCCGAATCCACCGAGTCCAAGTACAGCAACTGGGCTTGGATCACATTGGCGGTATAGTCGTTCACTTCCGTGCCGAGGAAGATGATACGGTCCATCATCAGGCGCGAGAAAACGTCCATCTGGGTTACGTTCAACTGGCGTTCCTCAAGAATCGACGGGGAAATATAGGCTTCTGCGCGGACAGCACTTTGGCTCATCACGTTCTCTACATGCATGGAATTCAGTCCCTGCGAAGTGGCAAATTTGAGAAAATCATTCATAGTGTTTATATCTGTTATTCAATTTATAGTGCAAAGATACGATTTCTTTTTGGACTACGCAAATGCAATGAACAATTAAGAATTAAGAATTAACAATTAACAATTAACATACAGACGGGGTGGTGTGTGTTTCTTATGTATAGAAAAGTAAGGTGGATATAAGGTGGATATAAGGAGGATAGGATGTTTGTACATAAAAAAAAGGTCTGTCGTACAGGCAGACCTTTTTTTATCATTCTATCATTCTATTATTCTATCATCAAAACCCGCTATAGACCACTTTCATCGTCATAGGTTTCTCTGTGTTTTGTGCGCTACGCACTTGGGTAGCGGAGAGGGTCTGTGCCTGCTTGACGGCCGTGATGGTAGAGGAACTCGAACTGCCGGACGATGTCTCCACGCTCACGGGCACGAGCAGCATCTGCAGCGTGTCGGGGTTCTCTGTCTGGCGCAACTGATTGGTGAGCAGCGTGGACATATCGTATGTGTAGTAATAAATAGTATTGCCCTCGCTGTCCACGCCCGAAGTCAGCGCACTCAGTATGGCTACCGTATCTGCAGGCAGTTCTTTTTCTCGAAAAAAACGCTCCATACTGCTTTCCTTGACAAGTAGCATATAGGAAGCGGGCTGCAACCAATCGTCGGGTGTTATTTCTGACGACGATCCGCCGAATACATTGAGCACCTCTACACGCAGTTCCGCCAGATTGACATACTCGCGTTTCGACTGCTCGTTATAGACCAGATTGGCAGAAATGACATCCTTCATCTGCTTCATCGGAAAACTCATACGCGTGTACAACCCTGCGGGCGCAACAATATAGTTGTAGGTGCCGCTATCTTTTTGCAACTCAGCGAGAACCTCTTGCCGGTTGAGATAATCAAAGCGGTTGAGTTGGCGCACTTCGGAGTTGGCATAAAAACCCTTGACATCGTTCACCGTAGTATCTTTGCCTAATTTCTCATACGAGAAATGGTAATAGACACCCATACTGATGTCCGACAGGTTGAGAATTGTACTGCTGCCGAATGTAGAGGTGATATACAAACCTTTGAAGAAACGGTTAAACTCGTCCTGGTCGGTGTATTGGCGCATTTGGGCGAAACGTTGCATAAAACCGTCTTTCAGTCTGCATCGCACCATAGGCAGGTAGGTACCGGTAGAAGAATTATACACCGAGTCGAGCATTTCCTGTGCCACCACAAGGCGGTCGTTGTAGAGCAGCAACGTGGAATCCTCCAAACTGCAATAGTCCGATACATTCAGGTCGGTTTGGTATGGTTTGGCGGGGGTATATTCCAACTCTTTGCGGTCGATCTCATACACACTCACCGACATGGGGGAGTAGTCGTCGCCCTCCCACGAGCGGTAGTAGAAGAACAGGCACACGGAGTCAATTACCGCATTGTCCGGGTACTGGTACCCTACAGGGCAAGCCAACTGGGTCAGCACGTCTGCACGCAGGATACCGTACTTCGTCTCTATCTCGCCCAGCAGGAACGAGTCCGGCGAAGAAATGATGTGCTGACACTCCATTATCCCCGATTTCAACGAGAAAGTATCGGCTTTCACCACGATAGCATCACCCTCGTCCAATACGCCGCTACCCGCATCGGCAATATCCCCTTTGCAGCCGGAGAGCAGGCACGCCAACCCGCAACAATACAATATACCAAACAGACGTTTCGTCATAAATCAAAGCAAACTGTTATAAAAGTCCAAATAAGCCGTATTGGGTGTATCTTCTTTGTAAGGCATAATCGGCTTGCGGCTGGTTTCGACATAGTTCATCAGCCGTTGGTTTACATTCGGGCGGGTGAATACCACTGCATCCGAATAGTCCACCGCCAAGCGCATCAGTTCCTCATAGCCCACGGGGAAACCCGCAATACTGCGTACATCGTTGGGCGATACACCGTCAATCAGCAGTTTCTTAGCAAACTTTGTGCCAAATGGCGTCTTGTATTCGTCATCATTGATCGCCAGCACTATTTTCGAGTCCTTAAAGAACGGTTCATCGCCGTATGCTTTCTTTAGATATAGCGGAGCCAATGCCGACATCCAACCCGAACACTGAATGATATTGGGCGTCCAACGCAGTTTCTTCACCGTCTCAATCACCCCGCGGGCATAGAATATACAACGCTCGTCGTTGTCGGGATATTCCACACCGTGGGCATCCATTACGCCTTTGCGGCGGTGGAACAGGTCGTCGTTGTCGATAAAATATATTTGTATGCGTGCCGATTGGATACTGGCCACTTTGATCAGTAGCGGGTGGTCGGTATCGTCAATAATGAGGTTCATACCTGATAGGCGAATTACCTCGTGCAACTGGTTTCTGCGCTCGTTGATGTCGCCGAACTTAGGCATAAAAGTGCGAGTCTCGTATCCGTTAGCCTGGAACAACTCGGGCAACTGACGGTTCAGCATACGGATAGGGGTCTCTTCTGCCAGATAGGGATATATCTCTTGGGAGATAAACAGGATACGGTTCGGCTCTTTCATAAGCATAAATTTTAAGTTAATATATAGTATCGTACTGCAAAGGTACAAAAAAAAAATGATATTTGCGCAATTTTATGGCGTTTTTTCTTTTTTATACATAATTTTTTGTAACTTTGCGGGCTTTTTTGAACGAAAAACTACTATCCGATATGCAAATTATCACTACCAAACAGGAACTCCGCAAACAGGTGGAGGCTTGTAAACGGCAGGGCAAGACGATAGGTCTTGTGCCTACTATGGGTGCGCTGCACCAAGGACATGCTTCGCTGGTGCGCCGTGCCGTCAGCGAAAACGACGTATGCTTCGTCAGCGTATTTGTCAACCCGACACAATTTAACAACAAAGAGGACTTGGCAAAATATCCACGCAATATCCAACGTGATGCCGAACTGCTCTCCGAGATAGGGGCACACTTTGTCTTTGCACCCACACCCGAGGAGATGTATTCCGCCGAGGAGATGAATACCACTTTCGAGTTTGATTTCGCAGGTCTTGACCAAGTAATGGAGGGCAAAATGCGTCCCGGACACTTCAACGGTGTCGTACAGGTGGTCAGCCGCTTGTTCTACCTCGTAGAGCCCGACCGTGCCTATTTCGGCGAGAAAGACTATCAGCAGTTGGCTATCATCCATCATATGGTGGAACGCTCCTCTATGGCGGGTACGTTTGGCAATCTGAAAATCATCGACTGCCCTATCGTGCGCGAAACATCCGGTTTGGCACTCAGCAGCCGCAATGAGCGTCTCAGTGAACAGGAAAAACAGACCGCACTCGGCATCTCCCAAACGCTCTTTGCCAGTCTTGAATGGGCAAAAACGCTATCTGTCAAGGAGGTGGAACAAAAGGTAATCGACACCATCAACGCCATTGACGGACTGGAAGTGGAATACTATTCGATTGTCGATCAGTCCACTTTGCAGCCCACAGACACTTTTGACCACGCCATCGGCTGTGTAACCGTCTATTGCGGACCTGTCCGCCTGATCGACAATATCAAGTACAATGCATAATGCACAATGCGTAATGCACAATGCGTAATTGGGTACACAGCCTATCCTCCGCTCTCGTTGCCGTGTCGTTGCCGTAATTTTATTAAAGTTTAAGGTTTTTGGAGTTCTTAAAGACTTTAAGGACGTTAAGGACTTTAAGGCGTGTTAATGCTTTTATGCTGTTGGTTATTGACAAATACATTCCTTTTATAAAGGAAACCGTGGAACATGCCTCTCTGCCCGATTGGCGAAATGTGCAGGTTTTACCGTTGGAACCGGAAGAAATCACACCTTCGGCAGTACGTAACGCCGATGCACTGATGATCCGTACACGCACAAAAATCAATCGTGAGTTACTGGAGGGCAGCCGTGTCCGCTTGGTAGCGACCGCCACCATAGGCTACGACCATATAGACCAAGATTACTGCCGAGAGGCAGGCATCACGTGGCTCTCCTGTCCGGGGTGCAATGCGCAGGCGGTTTGCGACTACATAGAAGAAGCCTTGCTGGAGCAAAAAACACCGTTGAAATCGAAGAAAATCGGTATTGTCGGTGTCGGACATGTGGGTACGCTTGTGGCAAAAATGGCAGAGCGGTACGGTATGCAGGTGCTGCTCAACGACCCGCCCCGCGGAATAGGGGTTTCTCTCGATGAAATCGCGCATAATTGCGATATTGTTACCTTCCATACCCCGCTGACCCGCGACGGGCAATACCCCACATACCATCTCTGCGACGAGGCGTTTCTGGCGCAATGCCGACCCGGTGCGCTGATTATCAACGCCGCACGCGGAGGTATCGTGGACGAGGAGGCACTGTTGCGTTCGCAGCACCCTTGTATCATCGACACGTGGGAGAACGAACCCCGTCAGAACCGCGACTTGCTGGCATTTTCGCGGCTGGCGTCTTTCCATATTGCGGGCTATTCCGTACAGGGAAAATACAACGCTTCGCAGACCTGTCTGACGGCTTTCGCGCAACAATTCGGGCTCCCGCCTTTGCAGATTGACAAAAAAGCAGTAACTTTGCAACAAAAATCCGGTGACAGCGCTTCGGGCTGGCTGCAGCGTGTGTCCGATTCGCTCAAAGCGCACCCCGGACAATTTGAGCAACTGCGCAAACAATACAAACTAAGATAATGGCAAATTTTCAGAAACTGACACCTCGGGCAACGGATTACTCGAAGTGGTATAATGAGTTGGTGGTAAAAGCCGACCTGGCAGAGCAGTCCGCAGTGCGCGGGTGTATGGTAATCAAACCCTACGGCTATGAGATATGGGAGCGTATCCAGCAGGCACTGGACAGCCGTTTCAAGGAGTACGGTGTCAAGAACGCCTATTTCCCCATGCTTATACCTAAGTCCTATTTCAGCCGCGAGGCGGAGCATGTAGAGGGCTTTGCCAAAGAGTGCGCCGTCGTAACACACCACCGCCTGATGAATGACCCCGAGGGCAAAGGCGTCATCGTCGATCCGGACGCAAAGTTGGAGGAGGAACTCATTATCCGTCCTACCTCGGAAACGATCATCTGGTCAACATACAAGAACTGGATCTCCAGTTACCGCGACCTGCCCGTGCTCTGCAACCAGTGGTGCAACGTCATGCGCTGGGAGATGCGTACACGTCTCTTCCTCCGTACCGCCGAGTTCCTTTGGCAGGAAGGACATACCGCCCACGCTACACGCGAGGAAGCCGATGCATTTGCACAGCAGATGCTCAACGTCTATGCAGACGTGGCGGAGAACATTATGGCAATCCCTGTGGTTAAGGGCGTCAAATCGCCCAATGAGCGTTTTGCAGGAGCCGTCGAGACCTATTGCATCGAGGCAATGATGCAGGACGGCAAGGCACTGCAAGCCGGTACAAGCCATTTCCTCGGGCAGAACTTCGCCAAGTCGTTTGACGTGCAGTTCCTGAGCAAGGAGAACAAATACGAATACCCGTGGGCTACCTCTTTCGGTGTATCGACCCGCCTGATGGGTGCGCTCATTATGACCCACTCCGACGACAACGGACTCGTACTCCCGCCGCACCTCGCCCCGATACAGGTGGCAATAGTACCTATCTTCAAGACACAGGAGCAGTTGGATGCACTGCTTGCGAAACTCAATCCGATTGCCGACAACCTCAAGCAGATGGGTATCCGCGTCAAAGTGGATACATCCGAGAAATATACTCCGGGCTACAAGTTTGCCGACTACGAACTCAAAGGTGTCCCTGTGCGTCTGGCTATGGGCGGACGCGACTTGGAGAACGGCACTATCGAAATCGCACGCCGCGACACAATGGAGAAATCCACCGTAGCACTCGACGGCATCGAACTGTATATCAAAAACCTGCTTGAGGAGATACAGAGCAATATATTCCAAAAAGCGCTCAACTTCCGCATTGCCAATACGCGTGAGGTGAACTCCTACGACGAGTTTAAGGAAGAAATCAAAAAAGGCGGTTTCCTGCTCTGCCACTGGGACGGAACGCCCGAAACGGAAGAGAAGATCAAAGCCGATACCAAGGCGACTATCCGTTGTATCCCTATGCATGACCTGCCGGGACATAAGAGCGAACCCGGTACGTGTATGGTAACGGGCAAACCCTCCAAAGGGCGTGTTATCTTTGCTATTGCGTACTAATTAACTATATGGGTGCAACCTACTCTGCATAAGGGTAGGTTGTATTGTTTTATATTATCGGAGAATATGAAAAAAACTTTCCTGTTTACTCTCTTGCTATTATCTGCAAATGCCTTTGCAGGTGTTACCGTTTATACTTTCACCAATGCCCAATGGGGCAGCAAACAAGGTACGGTAGTCTGTGATGGCAAGACCGACGGCTGGATCTCAAACCAAGATGGTAACGACTACAGTAGCACCTATCAGATAGGGGTTAAGGTAACTGCCCAGGGCACGGGAGCCGGGGCAACATCGGTGCGCTCGTTCACCGATGTGCGTCGCCTGACATTCAACTACGCCACAACCACCCGAGGACAGGGCAGCATACGCATTCAAATAGGTGATAATGCGCCCATAGACACTGCGTTCAGTATCTCCAATCCGAGCAATAGCGATCTAACCATCGTCCTGCCCGTTGAGCAGACGGGTAAGATACGCTTCCAAATCAACTGTACCCGAAATTCGATTTATCTCAATTCTGTATCTGTCCGTTCCGCCGAAGGCGCAAGTCCGGAGTTCACACAAAGTATGTTCCGCCTCGTAACGGACATACACTCGCTGCGAGACTCCGACCAAGTCATCTTCGGCATCGCCGACGGCACTACGCCTATGCTGATGGGCTATTACAACGAGACCGTCAGTAAAAATAATATCCACGCCATCAACGGCGTCTATTCCGCCGACCGCAATACCGTCAATGCCAACGATGATGCCGTTTATACACTCCGCAAAGTGCTTGATACCAACGGCGATACGGCATATATATATCAAGACGAACTGCGTTACGAAGAAGCCTATCTCGTGGCAAACGGCGGCAAGACCAAAAACAAGCTCGCCCTGTGGACTAACTACACCTCAAACGACTATGGCAACTACGGCGTATGGACAATGACGATTGCTCCCGACGGGGCGGCAACGATTATGAGCCAAGGAACAAGCACGGGTAAGTATATTCAGTACAATAGTACCGATAAACTCTTCGGTTGCTACGCCGACCCGCATAAGTTCACCCCTGTATGTCTCTACCGCGAAACGCAGGCTATCGGTACGGATAAGCCCGCTATAGCAGCATCAATGGTCAACTTTGGCGAGGTATGCCTGTCGTCTGCGGAGGTATCGGGGAGCAAGACCGTTACTGTGAACGCCGTGCGCCTGACCGGGGATATACAAGCCACGCTGCGCCACGGCGAAACCTTTGCCCTTTCGGCGCAGACGCTTGACCGTGACGGCGACCAACTGACCATCTCCTATCGCGCCACCGGGGCGGGGATGTATATCGATACGCTTGACCTCGTCAGCGGAGATACCCGCACTTCTGTAACGGTTTTGCTCAGTGTAGTACCGCAGCAGACCATCGCCGAGGCTGTACAGAACGAAGACTTTGCCAAGGTGTATCTCAATCCTGTGGTGGTAACCAAGAAATACGACCGCTATATCTTCGTGCGTGACGACTCGGGCAGTATGCTCATCTACGACGGTACGGACACCGACGGCAAACCCTTCGGACAGGGATTGTCCAAAGGCGATGTGCTGACGGGCGTACACGGACGCTACCAAAACTATTACGGCGTACCCGAACTGTCGCCCGTGGAGGCATGGCACGTAGAGAGTACCAAAGCAGAGTGCCTGCCGGACTCGAATATCCTTGCCTTGGACAGCGCAGATGTGTGCCGCTATGTGGTATTGGACAGCGTAGTCGTCAGCGGCGGGTATGGAACATACCATGGCGGAACTTACGCCCTTGCAGACAAGTTTAATATCGGTACACTGGCGGAGAACAAACCGACCCGCATGGAAGCCATTGTGTCGTATGATTGGAATGTGCTGACGCTGTGGATCATCAGCCAGACCCTCTATCCCGAACCGACCGCCTTCAATGCTACAATGCAAGATGAGACACCGTCTCACGGATATACCATCCTCGGGCAACCTGTTTCTTGTGATTATCACGGAATAATCATACAAAAAGGTTCAAAAACGCTACAATACGAACCATATTGCTACTAATTATTTATGCTTTTCTTGCATACGTCAATAATTTTGCGTACTTTTGCACCGATTAGAAATAACAAGGATACTAACACATATTAAATTCAATTCATTATGAAAAAACTATTACTTTTTGCTCTGGCACTGCTGACACTTAACAGTGTGCACGCAGAACTTATCCTGCACGAATCATTTGACAAGGCGGCAGGGACTTTGAATGTAGGCAATACACCCGCACAGAATAACAAGGATTGGTACTCTTATAGTGGTACTAGCAACTATATTTCTGTAGTGGAAGGCTCGCTCTCCTATGACGGCTATGCTGAGGCTGCAGGAAATAAGGTGGAACTTTTGGGTAATGGTGCTGATGATCTTCGTCAATTTACACCCATTACAAGCGGCAAAGTCTATTTGGCAGCCATTATCAATGTGGATAGTTTGAAACCGAGTGGAAGTGCAGACTATTTTTTGACATTGGGTGATGCTGGCAATTCTAATATGTATGGACGTTTGTATGTGAAGTCTGTAGATAAAGAAGGAGATAACTTTACTGGTTTTAATTTGGGTGTAACTAAATATACCGAAAGTTCAACTGCTTATGGTTGGGCAGAGCAGAAACTATTGCCTAAAACGGATTATTTGGTAGTTCTTGAATATGAGTTTGTAGAGGGTAACCAAAACGATACGGCAAGATTGTATATCAATCCAACGGCATCTAATAAGCAGTTTGTTGCTCAGTGTGTACAAAACTATGTGAGTGGTTCAGGCTCTCAAAATGGTGCTTCTGGAAAGGCAGATGCCACTAAGATTGCTTCAGTTAATTTGCGTAAGGGGGCGGCAACTCCGGGGCGTGTATATGTGGACGAGATTAAGGTTGCCACTGCGTGGGAAGATCTGTTTACAGGAGGTGGAAATACTCCTGTGGAAGAACCGGCAGAAATAACCGTTACTCCGACATCTTTTGGCTATTTGCAGGGCTATGTGGGTGAGACCTATACAAAGACCTTTACCGTGAACGGCAAGAACCTAAAAGAGGATATCACCTTGACCAGTAGCAGCGAAGAAGTTACGCTCGACAAATACACTATCAGCAAAGACGCTGCTACCGATGTGGTGGTTACGATGACTATCAAACCGCAGACTGATGATTATGGAGCATATGTCATTACACTCAAATCGGGTGATGCAACGGCTGTGGTTACTCAATCGTATTGGAATGTAAAAATCAATGAGGCTGCCACTATTGCAGAACTGAATGCATTTGCTGCTACGGCAAGCGGCTGGGACTATGTATATATCAAGTTTACGGGCAATGCCGTTATTTCCTACCAATACAACCAAAGTGGTAACAAACTCTATATACAGGACGCTACTGCCGGTGTGTTCATCAATGATAGTTATTGGGGCGATGCAGTTAAACAAGGAGATTCTATTAGCAACTTCATCGTGTATGCTGATGCTTCGAGTGCAGTGGGCGGAATGATGTATATCGGTACACAGGGTGCGGATATCGATGTCCTCAGCCACGACAACGAGGTTACTCCGAAGGTGGTAACGCTTGCCGAACTGCAGGCTAATCCCGCAGACTATCTCTGCCAATTGGTGAAAGTGGAGGGCGTTACTTTTGCCAATGCGGACGCTTTCGCCAGCGGTGATGAGATCCAACAGAGCGAGGCTACGGCAACAATCAACCTGATTGCAGGTAACGACCTGATCGGTGCAGTCAAACCCGCCAAAGCCGATATTACCGCTATCTCCAGCGCCACCACGGGCAAAGTGCTGCGTGTACGCGGCAAACAGGATGTAGTGGCTGCAAGCACGGCTATCGACAATATCGCAACCGATGCAGAAATCGAGATCTACACCGTATCGGGTATGC
Source organism: uncultured Bacteroidales bacterium (assembly GCA_934728255.1). Taxonomy (GTDB): domain Bacteria; phylum Bacteroidota; class Bacteroidia; order Bacteroidales; family Paludibacteraceae; genus Colicola. The sequence goes on along the minus strand of CAKVEC010000002.1, from coordinate 266,399 downwards.
GTGTATCGGAGTTGCAGCCGGGTGTAAACATCATCCGTCAGGGCAACAAGACTTATAAGGTAGTCCGCTAACAAAACACCCCATAACCATACCCCAAAAGCGTCCGGACAACGCTTTTGGGGTATGCTATCCTCAGGGGGATAACAGGGAAACCACAGGGAAAAAGTATCATCAAGAACGACATATTTATGAAGAAAACACTATTATCCATTCTCCTTTGTGGGATAATGCTGTTGCCCGCAATGGCAGCAGACAATCTGCTGAGCAACGGAGATTTTGAAGAGGCACAAACCAATTTTCTCTTTGGCGCAGATTTCGAGGACTGGACATTTGGTGCAGGTATCGCCATAGAGACAGCGGATGTGTATCATGGAGAGAAAGCCTTTCGTACAGAGGAAGTGAAGCAAACCCGTTCTCTCCAACAGACTGTTGATCTGCAAACGGATGTTACCGGACAGGAGTTTGAACTGACCATACATTATAAAGTGTTGTCGGCTAATGCGGGGGACTTGTTTCTGAATAGCGCATGGAATTACCGCTATCCGCAGGCCGGAACACCGCACGACAGTGCAAAACTCAATCAAGTACTGGCTCTCGGCAACGGTTGGCAGGAACTGACGGTAAAGACCACCAAACCGCAGGACGCAACGAGTTTCCTGTTCAGCGTGGGGGTGAAAAAAGGTGCAAAAGTAATCTTTGATGACTTCTCGTTTGCCCGCACCGAAAACAAGAATCCGTGGTACACCATAATGCCCGAGACTATTGCATCGGCACGCTGCAACATCGGTGACAGTGTGCTGATGGCTACACTTACTATCCGTCAGGGTAACCTCACCGAGCCGATCTATTTGGATCTGCGCGGCACCAACCGCAATATGTTCCGTCTGGAGAAAACGCAGGTAACAGCAGCCGAGGAGACGGTCAAACTATGGTACGCACCGACTGCAGTTGGCAATCATAAGGCAATGCTGGTTACCGACTGTTCGCAGGCATTGGAATATAACAAGACGTTCTCGCTCAGCGGAGCAGGAAACGATTCTACACTCAAACCGGAGATACATATCGCTCCGACCGCTCTGCCGCAGTTTACCGCCAAGGCAGGCACGCAGAAGCGCGACTCTGTGGCGGTTACATCGCTCAACTGTGTGGAAGATATAGCCATCTCTATTATCAACGACGGCAACGAGTCGGCTTTTACTATCAGCAGTTCGCTCATACCGCGCAATATGGAAGCAAAGACCTATATCACTTTCTCTCCCCGCAAGGCGGGCGAATACTCCGCCACTATCTACTGGTCGAGCAGGAACGCACAGAAACAGCAACTGCGTATTACGGGTGTAGCCACCGAGGGCGATCCCGAGGTGGCAGACTATGCCACCGCTTTTGTGTGGGATATGAGCCACCCGCTTTCGCTACTCAATGAGCATTTTGACAATATCGAACACAACAAGACGCTCAAACTCACGGGGTGGCAGAATGTGGTAACTGCCGGTACACGCCCGTGGTGGGGGTATGAAGACCGTAACAATGACGGGGAGCATTGCGCCAAGGCTACCGGGTATGTCTGGCAGGGCGAATCGGACATAGTGGATTCGATGTGGCTGGTTACGCCTGCATTGGACTATAAGAACGCCAAGAACCAAGTCTTCACTTTCCGTGTGCGCGGCGATGCGCTCACCGACGATATGTCGGCTAAGTTGCAACTCTATTTCATTGATGCCACCGATGCGGACGACGTGTTTTTCCAAGACCTTGAAATCGATATGCCTGCTGCCAAGGATCAATCGGGCGACTGGCTTGATTTCCAGGTGAACCTCGCGGGGCAGGAGAATATACCCGATGTGTTCTTTATGGGCTTTAAGTTCAGTGGTATCAACGGTGCAGAGGGCGCGGCTACCTATCTGATAGACGATGTATCGTGGGGGCGCGACGACCTGCCGCTTATCTCGGTGAACACCTCCGAGTTCTCTGATACTGCCGAACCGAATGAACTGAAGACTTTTGTCTTGAATGTTATCGGGGCGAATCTGACGGAGGATGTTACCATGTCTTTTACGGGCAATCACCCGAGTAAGTTCAAGATGTCGCCGAAAACGCTGCCTGTAGAAGGCGGAGTGGTGGCTATCGGTTTTCAATCGGACGTAGAGGGAATACAAGACGCTTATCTGCGCCTGCGTTCGCGCGGTGCGGTGGATGCCTACGTACATATCACGGTCTGGGTAAAGCAGGAAACGGCTTTGGACAATGTCGAAACGGATGGAACACAGCCGCATTTCGTATTGGAGAACGGTACACTTTATGTCATTACCCCACAAGGCAGATATACGCTCCTCGGCATCAAAAACGAATAGTTTTTGCATAGACCGATTGGCAAAATAGAGAATTATTTGCAGGGCTTGAAAAAAAGCAGTAACTTTGCCCGCAGTAAATAACGAATACAAACCTTATAATAATAAAGTTATGTCAAAAGTAACCGTTGTAGGCGCAGGTAACGTAGGTGCTACGTGCGCGAATGTGTTGGCTGTAAAGAAAGTAGCCAGCGAAGTTGTATTGATCGATATCAAAGAGGGCGTTGCCGAGGGCAAGGCTATGGACATCATGCAGACGGCTCAATTGCTGGGCTTTGATACTGTAGTAAAAGGTGTTACCAATGATTATGCACAGACTGCCAACTCCGATGTAGTGGTTATCACCAGCGGTCTGCCCCGCAAACCGGGTATGACCCGCGAGGAACTCATCGGCGTAAACGCAGGTATCGTAAAGAGCGTGGCTAAACAGGTGCTCACCTATTCGCCGAATGCTATCCTGATCGTGGTATCGAACCCGATGGATACGATGGCTTACCTCACTCTGAAATCGCTCGGTCTGCCGCGTAACCGTGTCATCGGTATGGGTGGTGCGCTCGACAGCAGCCGTTTCAAATACTTCCTCAGCCAGAAACTCGGTTGCAATGCCAACGAGGTGGAAGGCTTCGTTATCGGCGGTCACGGCGATACCACTATGATCCCTATGGCACGTTTTGCTACCTACAAAGGTATGCCTATCCTCAACTTCCTGAGCGAGGCTGAACTCGACGAGGTGGTACACGCTACCATGGTAGGCGGTGCTACTCTGACCGGTCTGCTCGGTACCAGCGCATGGATGGCTCCGGGTGCCAGCGCAGCCAGCGTAGTGGACAGCATCATCAACGACCAGAAGAAACTCATTCCTTGCTCGGCTTACCTCGACGGCGAGTACGGATACAAAGACATCACCATCGGTGTGCCCTGTATCATCGGCAAGAACGGTATCGAGAAGATTGTTGAGTTGCCGCTCAACGACAAGGAGAAGGAACTCTATGCTGCCAGCGAGGCTGCTGTAGCAAAGACCACCTCTATCCTTCACGAGATCAACGCTATCTGATCCGGTCTTATCATATTCCGATACGTAAAGGGGCTGCCTGATATGGGCAGCCTTTTTTGTGATAAGACAACTGCATCGCAATCGGATGACAGTCCGGTGGAAAACAGGCGGAATTATGCAAAATATACAGTTTTTGTCCTCTGTATAGCAATTACGTAGAAAAGACGTAGAAAGGACGTAGAAAGAAAGCGTTTTTTCTATGCGTTTATGCAATATGTATAGTGCATAAACCGTATAGGGGTGTTTTCGTGGTTGGCGGCTCTTTTTGTGGGATGATATTTGCATATTCCGTTTTTTATCCGTACCTTTGCAGTCGGTTTTGAGTGGATAATGGTCGCAGGGGTTGTACTGTGGTTGTTTTTCAACGCCGCGATGGTGGAATCGGTAGACACGAGGGACTTAAAATCCCTTGACCAGAAATGGTTGTGTGGGTTCAAGTCCCACTCGCGGTACGATACGGGCAAACCGATGCATATCGGAGTTGCCCTTTTTATTTAGGTTCCCGCAGGCTATCCTTATGGCAAAAGTATGGAAACTGCAGGGAAAACAAAGGTATTAGTCAAGGTATGAAACAAACAAAGATTGTCGCCAGTATTAGCGACCGCCGCTGCGATGTGGCGTTTATCCAATCGCTTTATGATGCCGGTATCAACGTGGTGCGTATCAATACCGCCCATGCCCCCGAAGAGGGTATGCGGCAGGTGATAGAGAACACCCGCAAAGTGAGCAAGAAATTAGGTATTCTGCTTGATACCAAAGGTCCCGAGATACGTACTACTATATGCGAAACGCCTATCGACTATAAGACAGGCGAGACGGTGCATATCTACGGCAATCCCGACGGCGTAACCACGCATGATGCTATCTGTGTGTCGTATCCTGCTTTTGCGCACGACATACATGTCGGAAGCCATGTGCTGTTCGATGACGGGCTTATAGATATGCTCGTTACGGATATTGAGGGCGATGATATAACCGTTGCCGTGCAGAACGACGGCATCCTCGGCGCACGCAAGAGCGTGAATGTGCCCGGAGCGCATATTGAACTGCCTGCGCTGACCGAAAAAGATATCCGCAATATACGTTTCGCCGCTTCCATGGATGTGGACTTTATCGCCCATAGTTTCGTGCGCTCGGCTGCCGATGTACACGCTGTACAGGAAATTATCAACGAGACAGGCAAGGAGATGCTCATCATCTCCAAGATTGAGAACCAGGAGGGGGTGGACAATATCGATGAGATTATCGAGGCTTCGTATGGTATTATGATTGCCCGCGGCGACCTCGGTATAGAAGTGCCTATCGAGAATATACCGGGAATCCAGCGTGATATTATCCGTAAGTGCCGCCGTGCCCGCAAACCTGTGATTGTGGCGACCCAGATGCTCCATTCGATGATCAACAACCCGCGTCCGACGCGTGCGGAGGTTACCGACATCGCCAATGCTGTTTTCTCCCGTACCGATGCCCTGATGCTTTCGGGCGAGACGGCTTCGGGCAAATATCCCGTAGAGGCGGTACGGACGATGGCGCATATAGCCGAGCAGGCTGAGAAAGAGCAGGAGTATTCCCGGGACATCGACCTTGGCAAGGGGGATGACGACCCTGTACGCGAGTTTCTCGCCCAGTCGGCTTTCCGTGCTGCTATGGAACTTGGCTTGCGCGGTATCTTGATTGACAGTGCGACAGGGCGTATGGCACGCAATCTGGCGGCTTTCCGCGGACCGACGCCTATTATGGCTATCTGCTACAAGGAGCAACTGATCCGTACGCTCAACCTCAGTTATGGTGTCTATACTCACTACGATCCCGAACATCATAACAAATCCGACCTGTTCCGTCTCACGGCGGAGAATATGCTCCGTATGGGGTATGCCAAAGAGGACGACAAACTGGCGTACCTAACAGGTCTGTACGACGGCAGTAGTTTCAGTACACTATTGGAAATCAATTCCGTGCGCGAAGAGATTAGCCGTAAGCGGTAAGGTGGAACTGCAGGATGTATGGTGAAGTAGTTCGTGAGAGTTGGTAATGTCAGCCTTAATTGCCGCCTATTGTGGAAAAATGCATAAAAATTTGTTACTTCCACAAAAAATAACTACCTTTGTGGCAATTTTGTTCAGGTTATGAAAAGACATTCGCTACTTTCCGTATTCGCATTGGTGCTCGGGTTAGGATACTGCGGGGCATTGATGGCGGAGCCCAATCCTGCAGCGAGTAACCCTCGTGTGGCGCAGGCACGTCATGCATGGCGTCATTCGCCGGACTATGGTGGTCGCTACTCTACGCAAAATCCGTTGGTTTCGCAAGGAATTACCATTGCAGGAAATGTGCTGTATTACTATGGCGATGTGGATATGCTCGGTGTGGCATTTAAGGATGGCTTTCAGGCGCAGAACTTGAGCCTTGGAGGCGGTTTGGATTTCAGTTACCACCATCCTGTTACCAATACTGCCAATATGCGTTTTTCCCTTTTGGGAGGCTATTTGCACGGCAACGATAGTGCACGTTATGAGATGGCAACTGACAAGACGACGGGGCAGGAAGCGCTTCTGCAAACGGGCAAAGGTTCTTTCCGTAGTGGTTTCGGCGAAGTGGCAGTAGGTATCGAGTGGTTCCCGTTTTCCAAGGCGGGTCTCTATATCTATGCCGGTCTGGGGCTGAACCTCAGTATAATCAACTACGACTTCACACGTGTCAATAGGGGGGCGGGGCAGACATTTGGTATCTTGCCGATGCTGCCTGTTGAGATTGGTTATAGTTTCAATCTTACTCATGGCTTCTTTTTGAACATTATGGCATCGGTGCATCAGGGATTATTGGATGTGCCGTACTGCAATCTTGACGCTTGGCCTATTGTCAAATCGTCCCGTTTTCAATGGGGGGATGGCTATTTTATGTTAGGTGTCAGTCTCTCCTATCGCTGGCAGAAGTGTGAACCTTGCCGCATGTATAAATGGTAACCAACAAACGGAAGATAATCAACGACCCCGTATTCGGATTTCTCACCATTCCGAGCGACCTGCTCTACGATGTGTTGCAGCATCCGTATGTCCAGCGTCTCAACCGTATCCGGCAGTTGGGACTTTCCTATTTGGTGTATCCCGGTGCGATGCACAGCCGTTTTCTCCATTCCATAGGTGCTATGCACCTGATGAGCGAGGGGATTGCTTCGCTGCGGGGCAAAGGGGTGGAGATAAGCGACGGCGAGGCAACGGGTGCCTTGGCGGCTATTTTGCTTCATGACATCGGGCATGGACCTTTCTCCCATGTGTTGGAGCATACTCTGGTGGAGGGGATTACCCATGAGGAGATTTCGCTCCTGATGATGGAGCAGATCAATATCGACCTTAGCCGTGGCAGCGAGCAGCAACTTTGGCAGCAGCGTCCGTTGGATGAGGCAATTGCTATCTTCAAAGACCGGTACCCGCGCCATTTCCTCCACCAACTCATTTCCAGCCAGTTGGATGTGGATAGGATGGACTACCTCTGCCGCGACTCGTTCTTTACGGGCGTGCAGGAGGGGCGTGTGGCGAGCGAGCGACTATTGAAGATGCTCAATGTGGTGGACGATCGTCTGGTGGTGGAGATCAAGGGCATCTACTCGGTGGAGAAATTTCTTGTAGCACGCCGCTTGATGTACTGGCAGGTCTATCTGCATAAGACCTCTGTGGCTGCTGAACAACACCTGATTAAGATACTCGCGCGGGCAAAAGAACTGGCTCTGTCGGGCAAGGAATTGTTCTGTTCACCCGCTTTGCACTATTTCCTGTATCATCGTGTTACAGCAGCCGATTTCGCTCTCGGCAGTGAGGCGATGCAGCAGTATGCGCTCCTTGATGATACCGATGTGCTGTCGGCTATCAAGGTCTGGATGGACTCGGACGACATCGTGCTGCGCGAATTGAGTATAGCGTTTACCAACCGCCAACTCTTCCGCGGGCGGCTGCTTACCGAACCGCTCTCTGACACCGAGCAGCAGATACTGCGCCGTCATTACGCCAATGCGTTGGGTATCAGCGATCGGGAAGCGGAGTATTTCTTTGTGGAGCATGTGTCCACGAGCAATACCTATTCGGAGAAAGACGACTCAATCGACATCCTCTACCGCGATGGTACGGTGCGCGACATCGCCTCCGCCAGCGAGATACTCGACCTGCCGTCGCTTACCCGCAAACCCAAGAAACTCTACCTGTTTGAGTTCAGAGGGTGAGAAACAATAAGTAATAACAAAGGCTATCCACCCGTCATCCACTTGACATCCACCTTACTTTTGTTATAGGATGGTTATAGGATAGTTATAGGATAGACAACTCATAATTCATAATTAGAATAACGTGGAATTTTCTGCACAACAAATATCCCTCCTTCTTGGAGGAAAACTCTATGGCGACCCCAATCGCACTGTGAGCGATGTAGCCCCTATCGAGTTCGCTACCGAGGGGAAACTCTGTTTCCTTTGCGATGAGAAATATATGCCCTATTTAGCAACCACGCAAGCCTCTGTCGTATTGGTTACGGCAAGTCTTTTGGGCGACAAATCCCCCGAAAGCAGTGCTACCGTGATTGCCGTAGAGAACGCCCGCGGGGCGATGGGGCAACTGCTCCAATTAGTGGCAAAAGCCATGAATCCCGCTCGCCATGGCGTAGAACAGCCTGCCTATATCAGCGAGGGTGTCTCCGTGCCGGACGATGCCTATATCGGGGCGTTTGCCTACATCGGCAAGAATGTCCGTCTCGGCAAAGGCGTACAGATCTACCCGAATACGTATATCGGTGATAATGTGCAGATAGGCGACAATACGATTCTCTATGCGGGGGTCAAGGTCTATTACAACTGTGTGATAGGGCGTGATTGTATTCTCCATGCGGGCGTGGTAGTCGGTGCGGACGGCTTCGGCTTCGAGCCCGATGCACAGGGTGTGAACCAAAAACTGCCCCAGATAGGCAATGTGGTGATAGAGGACGATGTGGAGATAGGTGCCAACAGCACCATCGACCGTGCAATGATGGGTTCCACCCGTATCCGCCGCAATGCGAAGATAGACAATCTTGTGCAGGTGGCGCACAATGTGGAAGTGGGTGAATCAACCTTTATGTGCGCACAGGTGGGCGTGGCGGGTTCTACCAAGATAGGCAGCCATTGTATCCTGGCCGGTCAGGCGGGGGTTGCGGGGCATATCGAGATTGCCGACCGCTGTGTCTTCGGTGCGCAAGCAGGTGTGGCAGGCAGTGTCCGCAAACCGGGTATGTACCAAGGGTCGCCCGCTATCGATGCAATGAACTGGCGTCGTTCCTCGGTCGGGTTCAAGCAACTCCCCGACCTGATGCGCCGCCTCAACGAGATAGAGAAGAATTTGTAAATTTGTAAATTTGTAAATTTGTAAATTCTTTGCATATAATTTCTTATTCATAATTCGTAATTCATAATTGAAATGAACCAGCATACAATATCTTCCCCTTTCACCCTTTCGGGCAAGGGATTGCATACAGGTCTGCATATCACGGCAAATTTCCTGCCTGCGGACGAAAATACAGGCATACGGCTTTGTCGTATAGACCTGCCCGGCAAGCCTACCCACCAAGCCCTTGCCGACTATGTCAGTGCCACCGAGCGCGGTACGGTTCTCGAACACGGTGCGTGGAAAATATCCACTGTGGAGCACGCCCTCTCCGCCCTCTATGCGATGGGGGTGGACAACTGTCTCATTGAGTTGGACGGCCCCGAGATGCCTATCCTTGATGGTAGTGCCAAACCATTCGTCAAGGCGATACAGGCTGCGGGCTTGCAGGAGCAGCAGGCGGAGCGCAAAGTGTTTGTCGTTACGGAGCCTATTGAGTATGTCTCCGAGCGCGGTAACAAGTTGGTGCTGCTGCCATCTGACCACTATGAGGTAGAAGTGATGATTTCCTTCCCGAGTGTCTTCCTGCGCGAGCAGCGGGCGGAACTGCACGACCTGAGCACCTACCCCCGCGAGATAGCCGCCGCACGTACATTCTGCTTTGTGCGCGAGATAGAGCCGCTCCTGCGTATGGGACTTATCAAAGGCGGCGACCTGCAAAATGCACTGGTGATATACGAAACACAGATGTCGCAGGAGGGATTGGACTATATGACCGACAAACTCGGTGCACCGCACCTTGATGCCACCAAACTCGGCTATCTCTCTCCGCTCAACTACCAGAACGAGCCCGCACGGCACAAACTCCTTGACCTCATCGGCGATATGTCGCTACTCGGGTGTTATGTCCAAGGCAAACTCATCGCCGAGCGACCGGGACACACTTTCAACACCCAGTGCTGCCGCCAACTGAGAAATAAAGTAATTCAATAAACGATGCCCAAAGGTGCACTGACATATAGAGTATATCTTTTTCTGTTAGTATTTATGCTGACAGGTTGCCGTGCTATGGATGCCAAACGGGATAATGTGAATAATCCTGTTTACTACCAGGGGGATAGTATTTTTTTGGCATATTATCTGACTACTACAGACGGAGAACTGACCACTACTTTCAAAAAGAATGAAACTATGGTGGTGCATTATGACATTACCAATGAGACGCAGCATACTTTGTATTTCGCACACGATTATGTATATCAATATCCTTATTTGATATTTGGTAAATGCTATGCTTCTGAAGGAAAATTGGTTGAGGATATTACTTTCTTTGGTGTAGATTTCTCTGATGGAAAAGTCTATTCTCATAGCGAAATGTACCCGCTCTTTACTTTGCAGCCCAATGAGATATGGAGAGGTAAACGTTCTGTCGAAGCGTGTGCCGATAAGGGAAAATACTATTTTGAGTTGTCTCCTCAATTACAGATATATAATTCGGAGGAAGATACTGTTCCGATGGATATTTGGAAAATGCCGACACAAAGGGTGCATTTTTATATTGTCCGAAAATGAGCACTTTTACTAACATATTAAAGTATACATTGTTGATATTTGTGCTATTATATAGTGCCAATATGTATGCATTTCAGTTGGATACTACTTGGACACTATCGGATTATGTATATGCAACAAAATATGTTGAAACACAGACAACGGCATTGACACCATACAAAAAACTAAAATATGCCACTTTAAGTGCTACCGCTCCAAACGATGTATTCCTGTCTCCTATTTGGAAAAATTCCATATCGGGGGCTGAATTGGCAATAGATAATAAGATTATTCTTTATGGAGTATCTGATTTGCAATCTGTTATTGATAATTATAATTTGCAAACAAATATCATTTCTATAGAGGAAATAGAAGGAGAGCCTGTTATATATGTTCTGTCTCTTAAGGGCATTGATTATGAACAAATAGAAAATCTTTGCGTTGATATTGTGAATAGTGGTTATTGTGAGATTGCAGAACCCAATATGGTATATTTGACGGATAATGCAGACATTATACCTTCGCAAAATCCATTGTATTCTAATCAATGGCAATGGAATAACACCACGGATAGCAGATTTGACGTGAACGCAGAAGAAGCATGGCAATTATCCACAGGGAAAAACATCACGGTGGCTATTATTGATAATGGGTTTGAATTGAATCATCCTGACTTGAAAGAGAATTTCTTGGAAGGATATGATTGTACTAATGGCAGAGACGGGGCTAAAAAGGGTGCATATAAGATTACTGAGGATTCGCATGGCACACAATGTGCAGGAATGATAGGTGCAGAGAACAATAATATAGGAATCATAGGCATTGCACCCGATTGTCGTATGATCCCAATCCGAAGTAGGTACAGTGTAAAAGAGGTAAGTGCAGATGGCGCAGAGGAGATAAAGTCGGTTGGTAGTTCTACATATACCATTAAGGCTTTTCGCACTGCGTATCGCAATGGTGCGGATGTGATAAGTAACTCGTGGTCAATGCATGGCGTTACTGAATCCACTTTATATGATGCAGTAATTAATGAGGCGATTACCAAAGGGCGCAACGGATTGGGGTGCGTAGTCGTTTTCAGTACCGGCAATCAGAGTGCTTCAGCAATCAATTATCCAGCCAATCATCCGGGGACAATTGCAGTAGGAGCCACTACAAAATACGGGAAAAGAGCCGATTTTTCCAATTATGGTGATTATTTGGATATTGTCGCACCCGGACAGAATGTATATACAACCCATATTATTCCGTTGAATTCTTATACGGTAACCTCAGGAACATCATTTGCCTGCCCATTGGTAGCAGGTGTGGCGGCTTTGATACTTTCTCTAGCACCACAACTAAGATGGGAGGAGGTCGGTGCTATTATGAAACGGACAGCCTATAAGTTGCCTGCCTATAAATTTTATACATTGACAAGTTATAGTACTTGGGATAAAGAAGTCGGGTACGGATTGATAGATGCATTTGCGGCGGTTAAAGAGACCCAAAAGCGATATGTTCAAAATACGACTTTTTCTTCTGCTACCACAGAAACAATACAGGGAACTACTATCCAGGTTGGAAATAAAGTGACAGATAGTAAAGAATATGGTGATGTTGTCCTGCACCCCAATAGCAAAGTTGTAATGCAGGCGACAGATGCTGTTCGTCTTACAAACGGATTTCACGCTAAAGCAGGTTCTACATTTGTTGCACAGATTATTTCCGGATATGACTGGATAACATTGAATAATACATATTTCCAATCGTCTCCTGTTTATAACAAGGCGAATGCCCGCACCTTATTGAAGACGGATACTAGTAATGAAGCGGAAAATATAGATAGTCAAGAAATAAGTACTCTGAAAATTTATAGTGTAGGAGGATATTTATTATATGTTTTGTCAGACAATGATATACACTCTATTCCAAAATTACCTATGGGATACTATATCTTGGTGGCGACATTGAATAACGGAAATGTAATAACACAGAAAATACATAACTTATGACCCAACCATTAGCATACATCCATCCGGAGGCGAAGATTGACCCCTCCGTGCAAATCGGTCCGTTTGTCTATATTGACAAAGATGTGGAAATAGGTGCAGGCACCGTCATTGATGCCAATGCCACTATCTGCGAGGGCGTACGTATCGGCAAGAACTGCCATATCTTCCCCTCCGCCGTAGTGGGTGCTATCCCGCAGGACTTGAAGTTCAAAGGCGAGAAGACCTACGTCTTCATCGGTGACAACACCACCATTCGCGAGTGCGCTACCATTCATCGCGGTACTGCCAGCAAGGGCAAAACCGTAGTGGGCAGCAACTGCCTGATCATGGCATACTGCCACGTGGCACACGACTGCTTGCTTCACGACCATATCATTATGTCCAACGCCGTGCAACTGGCAGGCGAGGTGGTTGTGGACGATTGGGCTATCATCGGTGGCGGAAGCCTCGTGCACCAGTTTACCCATATCGGGGCGCATGTGATGATACAGGGCGGTACGAAAATAAACAAGGACATCCCGCCGTATGTCATTGCTGCACGCGAACCGGTATCGTACTGCGGTATCAACTCCGTCGGACTCAACCGACGCGGTTTCACCCGTGAGCAGATAGCCTCTATACAAGATACCTACCGCACGCTCTATATGTCGGGACTGAACGTATCCCAAGCCGTAGAACAGATACTCGCTACCGTACCCGAGACACCCGAGCGCAACGCTATCATCGACTTTATCAAAGCCTCTCCCCGTGGCATTGTCCGCGGCATAAACTAATGCATAATGCGTAATGATGCAGAAATAATTAATGGTTAATTCGTGGTTAATTATATGTTCTTACAAAAATAATTAACGTCTAATTACACGATAATTAACGTTTCTTTTTAATTCAATAGAGTATGGAAACAGAAGAAAGAAGTCTCAATTTCATTGAGCAAATCGTAGAGAAAGACCTTGCCGAGGGCAAGAACGGCGGACGTATCCAGACCCGTTTCCCGCCCGAACCCAACGGCTACCTGCATATCGGACACGTCAAAGCCATCTGTATGGACTTCGGTATTGCCGAGCGTTACCACGGTGTCTGCAACCTCCGTTTTGATGACACCAACCCCGTCAAAGAGGACGTTGAGTATGTGGATTCCATCCAGCAGGACATCGCGTGGTTAGGCTTCAAATGGGGCAATATCTACTACGCCAGCGACTATTTCCAGCAACTCTATGACCTTGCAATCCGCTTCATCAAAGAGGGTAAAGCCTATGTGGACGAGCAGACTGCCGAGCAGATAGCCGAGCAGAAAGGTACGCCTACCGAACCCGGTGTGGCATCGCCCTACCGCGATCGTCCCATAGAGGAGAACCTCCGTCTCTTTGAGGCAATGCAGGCAGGCGAGATAGAGGACGGCAAGATGGTGCTGCGTGCCAAGATTGATATGGCGAACCCCAACATGCACTTCCGCGACCCCATTATGTACCGTATCATCACCACCCACCCGCACCACCGCACGGGGCGCAAGTGGAATGTCTATCCGATGTACGATTTCGCACACGGTCAGAGCGACTATTTCGAGGGCGTTACGCATTCTATCTGTACCCTCGAGTTTGTGGTGCACCGTCCGCTGTATGACTATTTCCTCGACCAGTTTGTAACGGGCGACTACCGCCCGCACCAGTATGAGTTCAACCGGCTGAATATCACCTACACCGTGATGTCGAAGCGCAAGATGCTCCAACTCGTCAAAGAGGGGCTCGTGCGCGGTTGGGACGACCCCCGTATGCCGACCGTCTGCGGTCTGCGCCGACGCGGTTATACCGCCGAGGCTATCCGCGCTTTCATCGACCGTATCGGATACACCAAGGTGGAGGGTATGATTGATGTCAGTCTGCTGGAGCATACCGTCCGCGAGTGCCTGAAAGAGACGGCACCGCGTATCTGCGCTATCTTCGACCCTGTGAAACTGGTTATCACCAACTACGAGGGCAACGGTGAGACTATCACTGCCGAGAACATCGACGGACACCCCGAACTCGGTACGCGCGAGATGCAGTTTGCCCGCGAACTCTATATCGAGCGCGGCGACTTCCTTGAGCAGGCGGACAAGAACTTCTTCCGTCTCAGCCCGGGCGGGCGTGAGGTGCGTCTCAAGTCGGCGTATATCATCCAAGCCACCGGCTGCGACAAGGATGCCGAGGGCAATATCACCACCGTCTATGCTACCTACGACCCCGCTTCCAAGTCGGGCACCGAGGGCGGCAACCGCAAGACCAAAGCCACCATCAACTGGGTGGAGTGCAACTCGTGCCTCGATGCCGAAGCACGCCTCTATGACCGCCTGTTTGCCGTAGAGAACCCCTCGGCAGAGGAAGGCGATTTCCGCGACCTGCTCAACCACAACAGCCTCGAGATAAAAACTATCAAGGTGGAGGGTTCGCTCCGCAGCGAACTCCATGCACCGGTTGTGGAAAACGGTATTGCTCAAGAGAACCACTACCAGTTGCTCAAGCAGGGCTACTTTGTGGTTGACCCCGATACCACGGCAGACCACCTTGTCCTCAACCGCACCGCCTCACTGAAGGACAACTGGCAGAAATAACTGTCAATTAACAGGTAATAATTAACAATTAACATACTCCCCCGCTGTGCTTCTGTGTCGGCGGGGGAGTTTTTGTTCTCTGTTCATTGCCGTTAGGCGCTAAATATACGGATAGTTGTATGTTACTGCTCCTAAAAATGGTTCAGGGTATTGCAGACGTGCCGTTTTTGTCGTACCTTTGCAGGTAATTTACACATTTTACCAATTATGTTGCAGATATATAACACCCTTACCCGTCAGAAAGAGTATTTCCACCCCTTGCACGAAGGGCGCGTGGGAATGTATGTGTGCGGACCGACTGTCTATGGCGATGCCCATCTGGGGCATGCCCGTCCTGCGATTACGTTTGACCTGCTGTTCCGCTACCTGCATTATCTCGGCTACAAAGTGCGCTACGTGCGCAATATCACGGATGTGGGACACCTGGAACACGATGCCGACGAGGGCGAGGACAAGATAGCCAAGAAAGCCCGTTTGGAGCAGTTGGAACCGATGGAGGTGGCGCAATACTATACCAATCGCTATCACCACGATATGGAACTGCTGAACGTGTTGCCGCCCTCTATCGAGCCGCACGCCAGCGGACATATCATCGAGCAGATTGAGTTCATCAAGAAGATACTCGACCACGGCTATGCCTATGTGGTGAACGGTAGTGTCTATATGGACGTAGAGAAGTATGCGCACGATTTCCCCTACGGAAAACTGTCGGGACGCAACCTTGAGGACATCAAGACCGAGACCCGCGAACTGGACGGGCAGCAGGAGAAAAAACACAGTTACGACTTCGCCCTCTGGAAGAAAGCCGCCCCCGAGCATATTATGCACTGGCCCAGCCCATGGAGCGAGGGTTTCCCCGGTTGGCATATGGAGTGCTCCGCAATGGGAACGAAATACCTCGGCGAGGAATTTGATATCCACGGCGGCGGAATGGACTTGATGTTCCCCCACCACGAGGCGGAGATAGCGCAGTCGTGTGCCGCACTCGGGCATGAGAGTGTCCGCTATTGGATGCACAACAACATGATCACCATTGCGGGCAAGAAGATGGGCAAGAGTTACAACAACTTCATCACCCTCGAGCAGTTCTTCAAGGGGGATCACCCGCTTTTGAGCCAACCTTTCTCGCCGATGACCATTCGTTTCTTTATTCTGATGGCGCACTACCGTTCGACGGTGGATTTCTCGAGCGAGGCATTAGAGGCAGCAGAGAAAGGCTTTGCCCGCCTGCAGGAGGCGTACACGCGCCTAATGAAACTGACGGCATCGGAGAACAGCACAGTGGAGACCGCCGGACTGCGAGAGCGTTGCACGGAAGCGATGGACGACGACCTGAACTCACCCATTGTCATCTCGCACCTGTTCGATTCCGCCCGCGCTATCAATACGGTCTATGACGGCAAGGGGACGATCAGCGAGGCAGACCTGAAAGAGTTGCAATCGGTATGGCAGACGTTTGCAGTGGATATACTCGGTCTGCGCTTTGAGGAGAGTGGTGCAGACAACCGCACAATGACTGCCTACCATGGGGCTATTGACCTGCTGCTGGGTATCCGTTTAGACGCCAAAAAACAGAAAGACTGGGCTACCAGCGACAAGATACGCAACGCCCTGACCGACCTGGGTTTCAGCATCAAAGACACCAAGGACGGCTTCGAATGGAGCATATAAATTGAGTGCATTGAGGGCAATACGATATATGATAAGAGCCGCTGTGTGTGCGGCTCTTATTGCGCTTGATGCCTGCGGCGGGGTAGGGCAGGAGCGCATAGTGGAAGACCATCCGGTGGCATATCCGGGGCGGACATTCAGTTACAAGGAAAAATTTAACGACAACCAGCCACGGCAATTGAAAGCCGCGCAGGCACTCGGTTTGTCTGCTCCGCCGCGTGACCGCGCTGAGGCGCAGCGTATGCGCCGGCAATTGCAGCAAGTGCGTACCGGAGACAATTATATCATTGACTCGCTTACCCATTCCATTCCTTATCTTGTTCCCTCTGCCGCCCGTGAATTAGACGCTATCGGGGCAGGTTTTGCCGACATCTTGCAGCGCAACGGTTTGCCGCACTACCGCTTTCGCGTGAGCAGTGTCCTGCGTACGCAAGAGGACGTGCGCCAACTGCAAAAGAGCGGCAATATCAACTCTGTTACCACTTCCTGCCACTGCTATGGTACGACTTTCGACATCACCTACACCCATTTTGACAAGGTAACTGCCACGCGTGACTATATGACACCCGACAACCTTAAGTTGGTTCTCGGGCAGGTATTGCTCAACGAGCAACGTGCGGGACGGATATACGTGAAATACGAATGGCAGCAGGCGTGTTTCCACATCACCTGCCGCCCATAGAAGATCGTAAAAAAGAAGTAGCCCTGCCGAGAATCGAACTCGGATCTAAGGTTTAGGAAACCCGTATTCTATCCATTGAACTACAAGGCCGCTTTTCAATGCACAATGCGTAATGCATAATGCGCAATGAACAGCATATTTATATTTTATTTATCTGCTGCAGCGGGAGGGGAACTCGCCGTACTGCTCAAAGGTGTAGTTGAGGAAGTCGTTGAGCGGTTTGGCGGCGGAGGCGATATCCAAGATATGTTTCAAAAAGTCGGGGGAGCAGACTTGTTCGTCGGTAAGCGGTGTGCTGAACGTGAACGACTTGCGCTTGAGCCAGTCGGCATGTACAAAAGCGGGGTCAAAGCCCTGCGGTACTTTCTTGAGCATATCATCGGTATCAAAATCGGTGAAATACCGCTTGTATTCCGGTGCTGCCATAATATCCTCTATCTCGTCGTAGTTGGCTTCTATCTCTTTGCGCAAGGTTTTCAGCAACTCGGGCGACGGGCACCATATTCCCGCCGCAAACATACAATGCTCGGGTTGGATATGGACATAGTAGCCGCCGTGCATTGATTTCTTGCCTCCGTGCGCAGCGGGGAAGACACCGAACCACTCTTTGTAGGGGCGTTTGTCCGCCGAGAACCGCACATCGCGGTAGATACGCCAGATACAATCTTTCGGTTGCAGTCCCGCAAGAGTGGTGTCTATCTCGGTCAGTCCTGCGAGGTATGCCTCCGTAAAGCGTACGAATTGGTTGTAACTCTCTGTGTACCAATCCTTGTGGGCATTGAACCAATCGCGGTCGTTATGCAGCGACAACTCGGACAGAAAGTCCAATGGTATGCGTAAATCGAAATCAGCCATCTTATTATAGCAGTTTAGCGATACAATCCCGTAGCGAGTCTGTCCAATAGGGAATCTCAATGCCGAAGGTCTGTTTTACTTTTGCCTTGTCCAACACACTATAGTGTGGGCGTGGGGTTTTGTATTGGTATTCCGAGGACAGGATCGGGCGCACACGGCAGGCGATTTTCTGCCCGTCGGTCAGTTGGTTGTAGAGACGATGTATCTGCACCGTAAAGTCGAACCATGAGCAGACGCCCTCGTTGGTGAAATGATAGATGCCGGCGTGCCATTCGGGTGCTTCGATAGCGGCAAAGATAGCGGCGGCGAGGTCGGCAGCGCAGGTGGGGGTGCCCACTTGGTCGAACACTACGCCTAAGTCTTCACGCTCCAAGCCGAGGCGAATCATCGTCTTGACAAAATTGTTGCCATAGGGCGAATAGAGCCATGCGGTACGGAAGATGATTGCTTCGGGGCAGAGCGACAGCAGTTGTTGCTCTCCCTCATATTTGGTGCGTCCGTAGGCGGTACGCGGTGCCACGGGGTCATCTTCACGGCAGGGTATCCAGCCCTCGCCGGAGAATACGTAGTCGGTGCTAACGTGTATCACTTTGGCACCGGCACTTGCTAAGTTTGCCACCGCATCGGCATTGATGAGGCGTGCCGTCGGCTCGTCCTCCTCCGCCTTGTCCACATTGGTATAGGCGGCACAATTCACGATGAGACCGATTGCGTTATCCCGCACAAACGTATGTATGGCTTCGCGGTTGGTGATGTCCAACTCGGCTACGTCTGTGAAGAAATATGTGTGATCGGGGTGCTGCGCAGAGAGGTTTCGCATTTCGTTGCCCAACTGACCGTTCGCACCGGTGATAAGGATATTCATTTTAATTAATAATTAATAATTAACATGTGTGGTATGTTCTATTTTTCGGAGCAGGAAAGTCTTTCTATCCTATGCGCATCCTAAGCGCATCCACCTTACTTTTCTATATACAAGAAATGTTCAATTTTGCTATACTCTGCTTTTAATTACACATTATGCATTACGCATTGACTAAAAGGGGTTGTCCAAGTCCTTGAGCAGGGGGTGTTTCTTGTCTTTGTCGCTCAAGATGCGTGCTTCTGCAGGTACTTGCCAGTCGATATTCAGGTCAGGGTCGGAAAGCAGCAACCCGCCGTCGGCTTCGGGGTGGTAGAGATTGTCGCACTTATATGTAAAAACAGCCGTCTCACTCAGCACGGAGAAACCGTGTGCGAACCCGCGGGGAATGAAGAACTGACGATGGTTATCCGCCGACAACTCCACGGAGTACCACTGCCCGTAAGTGGGGCTGTCTTTGCGCAGGTCGACTGCCACATCCAGCACTTTGCCCACTGTACAACTCACCAGTTTGGCTTGTGTATATGGCGGACGCTGGAAATGCAGCCCGCGCACCACGCCATACGACGAACAGGACTGGTTGTCCTGCACAAACGCCGCATCGATCCCCGCTTCGCGGTAGCGTCGTTCGTTGTAGGTCTCTACGAAATAGCCGCGTGCGTCACGGAATACCTGTGGTTCGATGACCACCAGCCCGTCAATGGGAGTTTTTATCACATTCATTGCTGTCCTGCCTGTTTTTTGAAAAGTGCCTGCAAAGATACTAAAAAAAAATCATCCCTGCAAATCTACAAGGTGAAACGGAATGTAAGGCGGATGCTGTTTTTCTGCCAACCGGTCAGTCCTTCGGTATAGGTGAGGCGGCGCACATAGTCTATACGAATGAGTTTGAAAATGTTTTCCAATCCGACCGTCATCTCCATATAAGGCCAGTTTCCCAGGACGCGGCTTGTCTCGGGAAAGACATAGAGGTTCTCGTATTTGGTGGCGGGGAAAGAGGGGGCGGAGGTTTCGGCGGATATGTCCGTACTTGCCGCATTCTGTACGGCATACTCGCTGAGCAACAGCGGATTATTGCGTTTGCTCACCCCACCGTAGATGCCGCTGAACGAAATCACCTCGCGGAGTTGCAGGCGGTTGATACCGGGAATACGGTTGAGTATCCAGCCTTTCAGGTAGTAGGTGGCATACAATGACACGTACTTGTCAAACAGAAATTCCATCGGTTGCATCAGGTTGAACGAGTTGAGCGCCAGCAAAAAAGACTGGTTGCTACTCGGCACATACAACTTGGTGAAAGGCACCTTGTTCCATTGTATTCCCCCCTGCAAGCGCAGATCAATATGCCCGAAAGAGGACAGCCAAAAGCGTTTCTCTGCCGTAAAGGCGGTATAGTTGTAGAAAAAGCGGTCGTCGGTATAACCGAATTGGTGGCTCAACGAGATAACAGGTGCATCGCGCTCCATATTGAAGAACGCCTCCTTGCCTATCCGGTTGCAACTGGCGAAATCGCCCGGCGCATAGCGCAATTCCACCCCGACCTGATAATCATTGAATGTCTTCACGGGTACGGCGGTATAAGAGCCGTCCGGTTGTATGTCGGTGATACGCCGGTAGGACAAAGACCCTGCCGCCTCGTTGTTCTGATACTGCGCCCACGCCTGTATGCTGAACTTGTTCGGCCATTCTTTCTGGTAGCGAAGTTTGGCGGTATGGACATATTGGAACTGCCGCAAGGGGGTATTGGGCATCAGGAAAGAAGACATAAACAGGTGGTCGCGGTCGAGCATGCTGTAAATCTGCCCCGGCACCTCTACATCGTATTGCCCCGACAGATACAATGCGTGGCGTATCGGTTCATAGGGATGGTATTTCTTTTTGTTGAAAGAATAGATGAACGTGGCATTGTACTTGGGGCGCAAATCTTTGCACCCGAAGGCGACATACGTATAAAAGAAGAATTGCGGGTGGAGGTTCGCCGTGGAAAGGCAACCTACACGCAACCGAACTCCCTCCAACGGGTTATAGTGAATGGTGTTAAAGACAGGACCGATGTCAATCTTGCTCTTGGCGGGGTCTGATGCAGTGGAGATATATCCGGAGAAGCAGGTCTCGACCGTACGCACCAAGCCGGTGAAAACAGGTACGCGGCGTAATTCCGTTACCAAACTGTCTATCACTGATTCTTTGGCAGTTAGCGGCTCGGTACGCATTTCTTTCCAATCGTCCCGCTTATATTTATGCACACTATCGGAGGTCATAACATAGCCTGACATTCTACCGAATACCGATTTGTCCGGCTCCTGCCCGATTACATAGTCGTTATAAATACGCGCCTGATGGGCATACAGTTGGCGTTTCTTGGAAAGGACGTAAAATTTGGCAAACAGATCCTGTTTCTCGGGTATCCACGTGCCGTCTGTCAGTTGTGTGTAAGACTGGCAGATAGAGAAATCGCTGACAAAGTTGAGGTTGATACGCTTCGGCACCGCCATAGTATAACTCTTTAACTTGTATGTACTGTCGTTGACTATATAGAGGTGTCCTGTAAAACTGTAACTCTCGCTGTTTACCGGCACAAACGCCAAGTCGATACACTCCACTCCGTTCATCATCAGCGTATCTTGGATATAGTATTGGTAATAAGACACAGCCAGCGAGGAAGAAAGCGGGCTGACGAAGCGATTCTGCATAACGGCGATGTTGTCCTGATAGATATCCACCTCTTTGAACATTGTTTCCAAATCGGCAGTCAGGCTCTCCATTCGTATCACTTCTTCCAACCCCTGTACACGTTGTGCCTTGATATAGGTCTTGCCAGAAGATGAGCCTTTCCCTTTCTTATACAGGTCGGACAACTCTTCGCGCAAATCAATCGTCAGCACGGGGACGGAATCGAACATAGAGGTATCTATGTAGTTCTGCATAAAAAGGAACTGCTTCCAAAACTTGCTCTTATTGAAATCGAAATTGAAATTATCCAGCGCAAGGGTGAGTTTCTCGTAGGCTTGCACCTTATACGGCTCCCCGCCGCGTATGTTGGCACTATCCTTATTGGCAATCACTTTGCGAATAAGTTCCACGGCAGGATTCCCTTTGCGGCGGTATTTTTGTTTCTCCTTTGTTGGCTTGACTACCACGTCCTCCAGCAGGTAGGCATCCGGATGCAAGACTACATCCATCTGTTCCTTCAACTTGCGTGTGGAAATAGATACGGGCTTATAGCCCATCATTTGGAATGTGAGAGCCTTATGCTGCGGTAAAAGTTCTATCGTGAAATTGCCATCCAAGTCGGACGTGGTACCTGTTGCGGTACCCTCGTAGTAGATCTGCACAAAAGGCAACGCCTCCCCCGTTTCGGAGTCAGATACGTGCCCCGACACGACATCTGCCCGGATTGTTGCACAACACACCAACAACAGGCACGCAAGTATATAACGGGAGATTCTCATTTCGTCTTATCGGACGGACGGCGCGTCTTGGTGCGGAACACCACAAATTCCTGAAGCACAAAGTTAAATATACCGGAGAATGCCAATGCTACGATATTGCATATCAATACATCCCACGCAAACAGCCGCTGCAGCAGCAACAAGAAGCCCATCTTGACGGCAAAGCCGCTCAGACAGGACGCATTGTACCCGAAGAAGCGGAAGACCCTATATTTCAGAGACTCTCCCGAAACACGGTCGTGCCATACAAAATGACGCGCCACCACATAATTGGTCAGCACCGCACCCTCGAATGAAATAGACGGCGACAAGATGTACTGTCCGAAATAATCGGTGAATAAGTAGTGCGAGCATACCCACAACAATAACATATCCACCGCAGTACCACACAGTGTGGATACGGCAAACTTAATGTAATTGAGCAGGATTGCTTTGCCACTCATAACCGATTATTTGTGCTTTTTGAGCGGGTCTAACTCGGCAAAGTAACGGGCATCCTTGATAAAACTTACCAAATACATCAAGAACATCACTACAAACAACACAATGCCCACAAAGTCAAGTATATGTAAAACGATATTCTGCCCAAGGAATGTCAGCGGGGCAGCGATAGCCTGCAAGGCGGGGCAGAAGAAAATAACGGCATTGACTAAAATAATGGCAAGGCGCAGTTCGGTAGGTCCCATCTTGGCATAGGTCAGTTTGAACTCGCTTTTCAAATGTGCATTAATCGCCACATACACCTCCAATATCAAGTACGCCACCATTACTAACATTGCCACCGACAGGTGCATCCAAGGAGACAACCCGACCCCGAAGAATACCGCCAACTGGCAGAGCATATCGGTATTATGGTCTAAGTAGTAGCCATACAACGGACGTTGCGTATCACGAACACGGGCAAGCGTACCGTCCAGCGAGTCGCCATACCAATTGACAACCAACCCCGCCGATGCCAACCAGAGATAGGCAGGGCTGAGCATAGTAAGTGCAAAGCCGAGACCGGTCAAGACTGCTCCGACAACACCAACCATGGTCAGCATATCGCTTGTTACCCAACTTGGCTGACGCTTTGCCAACCATACAAGTGCTTTCTTTTCTGCCCGATTCAGAATGGAAGTCTGAATACGCACGGCTTGTTTGCGCGGTGTCTGTTCACCGGTAGATGTTGTATGATCCATAACCATATATTGTTCTGTTTCAAATGTTTATTTCATCTCTTTCGAGATGAGCGTGTAAAATTACAAAGAAAAATCGGTTTGTGCAAATAAAAAGCAGAAGCCGTCTTAAAAAGAATATAGCCCGCTTCACAGTGGGCTATATTCAAGCAATAATCTTATATTATGTATTACATTAGTATTTTTGTTGCGGAGGATGGGATCGAACCACCGGCCTTCAGGTTATGAGCCTGACGAGCTACCACTGCTCTACTCCGCGCCATCTATTTCCTTCCGCCCGAGGGTTGTTCCGGAAATCGCTTGCAAAGGTACGGCTTTTTTTTGATATGTGCAAATTTTAGGGACAAAAAGCCGCATTTTTCTGTGTTTTACGCCTCTTGTTTGGGTAAAGCGGTCGCCAGAAGAGCACCATTCGCCTGTATATCCAGCACACATCTGCCGCCGAACCAGAGCGGGTAATTGCAGTCGCCATGACCTGCGGGAAAGCCGAATAGAAGGGGAAAATTGTAATTCTCTGCTGCTTCGCGGATGGTCTGCATTACGGTACAGCCCATTGCGGGGTCGTCGGCGCAGTCGGTGAACTGCCCGACCACCAGTCCGCCAATGCGGTCGAATACGCCCGACAGGCATAGGTTGTTCATCATACGGTCGATGTGATAATGTCTCTCGGCGATGTCCTCGATAAACAGCACGGGTTTCTCTTTCCGCTCCGCAAGCAGAGCGGTCAGTCCGTAGGGCGTACCCTGCAAGCCGTAGAGAACGCTCAGGTTGCCGCCGATAAGGGTGGAATGTATTTTTCCTATATGGTTAAGCGGGTGGGGGGGAATGGTATATGCCAAAGCATCGCCCGCCTGTGCGGGCTGCAAGGTGCGGCGCAAGAGTTGCAAAGAAGGTGCGTTTTCGTCCCATGTGGCAATATGTTTGCACATCGGGGCGTGGAGCGATGGCATACCTTGCCGGAACGCCAGAGCGTGCAGGCATGTAATGTCGGAGAAACCGATAATGGGTTTGCTCACTATGTCTATGCGGTCGATGATACGCTGTAAGCCGTAGCCTCCGCGCGAACAGAGAATCCAATCCACCGACGGGTCTTGCATTGCCTCGTTGAGGTCGGCAAGGCGTTCCTCGTCCGTCCCGGCAAAGCGTCCTGCTTTGTTGCGGGCATAGTGTCCTTCCGATACGGCAAAGCCCCACTCGCGCAGGCGTGCGCACGCGTTATCTATATAGGTGGGGTCTATCGCTCCCGACGGGGAGACGATACGTATATGAAGTCGGTCGTCAAGCATACATTTTTCCGATTATCCAATTGACCAGCCGTTTGGGCAGCAGCCAGTTAAGCACAAAGAAGAAACGGTACAACGCCCCGCCGGTGTATTGCGGGCGCGGGCAGCGGCAAGTGGCGATATGGTAGAAATCGCGTGCCATCGCCTCCGGTGGCATACCCGTGCGCTCGTCTTTCTCCATCGATTGTACGGCAGAGCGGATATGCGGATAGACCGTTTCACCGGCGATGCTTTTCTCCCGTGCGGCGGTGAAGCCCGTGGACACATCGCCCGGCATCAGTACGCTCACCGAGATACCGTATGCCCGCACCTCGTTTTGGAGCGCTAAGGCAAGCGCATTAATAGCCGCCTTGCAGGCGGAATAGAAACTCTGGTAGGGGATGCTGAGTATAGCCGCCACGCTGCCGGTGAAGATGATTCGTCCGCCGTGTTGCTTGCGCAGTTGTGGCAGCACGGCTTGCACCACTGATACCGCTCCGAAAAAATTGACATCAAACTGCTTTTTGGCGTCAGCCATAGCGGTAAATTCCACAGCACCCGAGATGCCGAACCCCGCATTGGCAATCAGTACATCGATGTGGTCGGTCTGCCGCAGTACTTCGGCAACGGCATTGCGCACACTCTCTTCGTTGCATACATCGCAGAATATGTGGGTGATATGCGGTTCGCTCTGTCCGTGGCGGCTCAGTTCGAACACCTGCCACCCGTGCTTGGCAAATAGCAGGCACGTAGCCCGCCCGATTCCCGACGAACCGCCGGTAAGCACTAATGTTTTCATAAACGATTGCCTAAAAGGTTATACAATACACCATCCCTCTCAATGATAATCACGCCGTTGCGCAGCACTTTGCGGGCGGGAACGCTCTGTTCTTCCGCAGCCTCTATGCCGGTTTCCGTTTCGCACGGGCAGCCCGATTTCCTGTCTGCCGGCAGGTCGAGATAGTCAGCATCGTAGGTATTCTTCAGGTCGGCAAGCACCACGTTCTGCCCTTTGCGGTTGCCCCAAATGTACTCTGCCAGGCAGGGATATTCGATAAATGGGTTTCGGTTGTGCTGGTAGTTGCTCACTGCGTCCATACGTTTCAGTTCCTTCTTGCTCACGGGGTCCTGGCGGTGCCACTTGAGCAGCACCTCTATCTCCCATGGCTGGAACTCAAGGTAATTGTCGTTCTGCATAGCAAAGCGCGAACCGACATCCTTGTTATCCAACCGCCAACCGCTGTATTTGCTGCATACAGCATCGGGATTGCCGTTGATGTCGCGCCCGTAGCAGGTAGCCATGTAGAAATAGGCGCGGGCGAAGTCGCCCTTGTACTCGTCTTTGGGTTCAAACACCCAGAAATCCGTTTTCAGGGAGTCGTGGTATATCTTGCCTACCCGCAGCGACCCGGTACCCGACTTGATGTTTTTGGTAGGCACGCCAAGCGGATAGTTGCTGCGCGAGGAGTTGGCCTGCGAGTTGGACGGGTTGAGGTGGTAGCAGTCCTTGTAGGCATCGTTCTCCGCACCGCCCCACCATGACTTGGCAAATGAGTGCTCTATGTTGCAGCCGCTTGCCACTGCGCCCGGACTGTTGAGTTTCTTCCAATCGTCGCTGTACATATCCTCGCAGTAGCCGTTCTCATCGCGGTCGGCATAGTAGAATACCTCCCACGTACAGCCCTTGCCTTTTCCGTAAGGAACGGCGGTGTGCTTGCGGATAATGGTTTTGAGGGTGGCTTTCAGTTCGGCATCGTGTGTACCATCAATGCGGTCGTAGTAGCCTGCAGGCATAGTCTCGGCGAAGAGCAGGAGTGGCAGGAGGCTGAAAAGGAATAAGCCGGTTTTCTTCATATAATATATAATAGGTCAGATAGGATTGCAAAGTTACAGCAAAATCGGCAATACCGCAAATAATATGCATACAAAAAACGCCCGATACATCGTATCAAGCGTTTTCTTGGTAGCGGGACCCGGGATTGAACCGGGGACCTCATGATTATGAATCATGCGCTCTAACCAGCTGAGCTATCCCGCCATCCGCCGTAGCGGAAACTTATGTACACAACACCTTCTCACGAAAGCGGGTGCAAAGATACAACAAAAATTTGATATAGCCAAAAATAAGGCACGTTTTTTGTGTTTTTTGTGCGTAATTCTATGCTATCCTCAGGGTAAGAACAGGGAAACCATAGGAAAAATATACAAACAATGCATTGTGTTTGTATATGGAAAAGTCGGGTGGATGTCAGGTGGATGACGGGTGGATAGGCTCTTCTTATTATGCATTATGCATTGTACATTATGTATTTTCTTTTTGCATAATTGCCAAAAAAACGGTACTTTTGCCGAGATTTACGTAGATACATATAAATATATACAGATATGAGTAAAGCATTACTGATGATTCTCGACGGCTGGGGAATCGGAGACCACACTAAAGCCGATGTTATTTATTCCACTCCTACACCCCACTGGGACGCCCTGTTGGCAAAGTATCCGCACAGCCAACTGCAAGCGAGCGGTGAAAATGTAGGCCTGCCCGACGGACAGATGGGTAATTCGGAGGTCGGACATATGAATATAGGTGCCGGACGCGTAGTTTACCAAGATTTGGTGAAGATTAATCGCGCTTGCAAAGACGGTTCTATTATGCGAAATCCGGAGGTAATCAGTGCTTTCCAGACCGCCAAAGAGAGCGGTAAGAAACTGCACATCATGGGTCTGACCTCCACGGGTGGTGTTCATTCCTCGTTTGACCATCTGTTCTATCTCACCAAGATTGCCAAAGAGTACGGACTCGACGGGCGCACGTTTGTACACTGCTTTATGGACGGACGTGATACCGACCCCAAGTCGGGGCTTGGTTTTATCGATCAACTCCAAGCGCACCTTGCCGAGACCTGCGGTGAGATCGCTTCTATCCAAGGACGTTTCTACGCTATGGACCGGGACAAACGCTGGGAGCGTATACGTGTGGCTTACGACTGCCTCGTCAATGGTATCGGACACGAGAGCGAGGATATGCACGCTGCCGTACAGGAGAGTTACAACGAGGGCGTTACGGACGAATTTATCAAACCTATCGTACACGTGCGCAACGGTAAACCGTTGGCAACCATTGAGGAAGGCGATGTAGTGATTTTCTTCAACTACCGCAACGACCGCGCCAAGGAGATTACCATCGTTCTCACCCAGCAGGATATGCCGGAGCAGGGTATGCATACCGTTCCGAATCTTCACTACTATTGTATGACCCCCTACGACTCGTCGTTCAAGGGATTGCATATTTTCTTCCCTAAGGAGGATGTACAAAATACATTGGGAGAAATTGTATCCAAAGCGGGTATGAAGCAGTTGCGTATTGCCGAGACCGAGAAATTCGCTCATGTAACGTTCTTCTTCAACGGCGGACGCGAATCAGAGTATCCCGGCGAGGAGCGTATCCTTATCCCGAGTCCGAAAGTGGCTACCTACGACCTCAAGCCAGAGATGTCGGCACCCGAGGTTACCACTGCGCTCTGCAACGCCCTTGATACCCGGAAATACGACTATATCACCCTCAACTTTGCCAACGGCGATATGGTAGGGCATACGGGCATCTATTCCGCTGTACAAAAAGCGGTTGAGACTATAGATGTCTGTATGGACAAGGTGGTTACCACTGCGCTGAAGAACGACTATGAAATTATCATCATTGCCGACCACGGCAACTGCGACCATGAGATCAACGCTGACGGTACACCCAATACCGCCCACTCGCTCAACCCCGTGCCGTTTGTCTATGTTAGCAACGACCATGTGAATGCTCACGTGGAGAACGGTATTCTTGCCGATGTGGCACCCTCTATCTGCCACATCCTCGGCTTGCAACAGCCTGCCGAGATGACCGGGCACAACCTTATCAAAGACTAAGGTTCAGAGACCTTATACTTACAATTTTAATGCTTAATACCACCCGGCTGACCGGCAAAGGTCAGCCGGGTGGTATTGTATCGTATCAACTATGTGCAAAAATGTTGCATCCGCTTGGTTGTGCAACATTTTTGGCGCACTTTGAGAGCGTAATCGCCAGGAAAGTCGGAAATAAGTTGTACTTTTGCCGTGTATTTAGTTAGTTAATAGTATTGGATGTTGAAAAGATTGCATTAATAGGTTTTGATTTTGGTATTGGTCTAAGGTGGGAACATTTTTGTAGAGAAGTGTTTCCGCTTTTTTATATGGTTTGTTATCAAAAGTTTACGATAGGTATCGGAAGTTAAAAAGTATATGCTAAGCGGTGATTTTATTTGGCAGTGTGCAGGAAAAGGCGTATCTTTGTGCCGGATTTATACTATGAATAATACGAATTTTGTTGCAATATTATGAGACAATCTTACACTAAACCTTTACAAAAGCATATTCTATTATACATTGTACTGTTCCTTGTCGGAGTGGCGTGTATCAGTGTGTTCTTGGGTTGCTGCAACAGGCATAAAACCGAGACGTTTGTGGTAGGCGTGAGCATCGATTTTGATGACGTGTGGCACAACAAAATGCTCGACGAGATAGAGCAGGAGGCGGTGCTGCACCCCGAGATACGTTTGCGCCTGCTCAATGCTGATGGCGATTACGCACTGCAAAACAAACAAATCACAGAATTGGCAGATAAAGGAGCCGATGTGCTGATTATCGGAGCGGGCGATCCTGTGTATATAGAGGACGCATTGAAATATGCAGCCGAAAGAGGCATACCTGTAGTGATCAATTCGCACAATCCGAAGGTGGAGGCCTATACAGCGTATGTCGGTACGGACAACCGTGCGGCGGGGCGTATGATGGGTGAATACTTAGAGGAACACGCCCGCAAAGCAGGCTGTACAGCGGTGCACCCGCTGCGGGCGATAGAGGTGGTTGGTACGATGGGTTCGCCCGCTGTGGACGAACGGCACAACGGATTGCATACTTATATACAGGATTATCCCGAGGTGGAGATTGCTGCTGTGACGCAATGCAACTGGCAATATGACGAAGCCAGGCAGCAGGTGGACTCGCTTTTGCGTATATTGCCGCATATAGATGTCATTGTGGCGCAAAGCGATATTATGGCGTTTGGTGCGTATGATGCGGGTAAGTTGTGTTTTCCTGAGAGAAATTTTCATATATTGGGTGTGGATGCATTGAGTGGTCCCGGGAGCGGTGTGGAGGCTATATTAGAAGGCAAGATTGAGGCTTCGATTACCAATGTGAGCCGTGGCGACCTGATGGTGCAGACGACATGCGATATATTGCACGGCAAACCGTACACGCGTGACGTGTTCCTACAGCCGGTGCTGGTAGATCAGTCCTCGAAGCGGCTGATGATGCGAATGTCGGAGGAAATCAACAACGAGGGCAGGGTGATCAAGACAATGCAGAAGCGTATGGACGGTCTGTGGGGCGAGGCGGATATGCTGAAGAATACCAACCTGGTGCTGACCTGCTGCCTGGTGCTGCTGGCGTTGCTGACGGGGGCGGTGGTACTGATGTTTCGTTACCGCCTGCGGGTGCACAAGGAGCGCACCGAGAATGCGGTGACGTTGGCAAAACAGCAGCGGCAGTTGGACAAGATCTCTGCCGAACTGAGCCAGGTGAAGGCTGTGCAGAGCCAGAATGAAAAGTTTATGGACCACCTGCAGGAACTGATCGACAAGCATCTGGATAATCCTGACTTTTCCGTAGATATGTTGAGCAGAGAGTTGGGGATTAGTCGTGCGCAACTATTCCGGAAAGTAAAAGCAATGACGGGTGTAACGCCGGTGGATCTGCTACGCCAGATACGTCTGCAGAAAGCCAAACAGATGCTGCGCCAGACCGACCTCTCCGTATCGGAGATCGCCTATTCGGTAGGATTCACTTCCTCGTCCTACTTTGCCAAGTGCTACAAAGACTTCTTCGGTGTTGCCCCGAAAGACAACCGCGGGCAAGAAAAAGAAGATAGTATGGAATAATCAATTCGGTATCAAAATCAATCAAAAATGTTGCATACGTGCGGGTATGCAACATTTTTTGTTTTCTTTGATTGTATTCTGTTTATGCGATTGCAAAATAAGGCATAATTTTGCAGCGCAAAGCCGTTGATAGAGGCTGCGGCTATGCAGAATAACAAATAAAGCCTTGCTAACTAAAAATTACTATTCACCATGAAAAAGAATTTCTTCTTTTCTCTTGCGGCAGCGTTGCTGCTATGCGGAATGGGCGTAAACGCACAGACCGTTGAATGTCCCGATGCTGCCACCGCTCAAGCAGCGGACTACTATTTGAGCAATCCCTATTATTTCCAATGTACTGCGTTGAAAGACACGGTTTTTCAAGATGAGAACGTAAAAGCCAATGCGGACGGACTGATCAAACTGACTGATGACGGCTGGTCGGATTTCCACTGGTCGGGAACGAGCCGTGTTATCTTTGATAACATCAATCTGAGTGCAGCAGGTGATTATACATTGATTGCCAATTACAGGAATTTCGGCAGTGCTGATTTGATTGTAAACGAGGATACAACAAAAATCAATTTGGATGGTGTGAGTCCTGCAAGAATGAAAGTAACCTTGAAGGAGGGGCTGAATACCATTAAATTCGGCAAAGCCGGTTCCTGGCTTGGTTTCTATAGTATTCAGTTGGAGAAAATAACCAAAGTGGTTACCACTGCGATCACCTTTGACAAGCAAGGCGGTGTAGGCGGTACGGAGAGCGTTGTGGCTACACAGGGCGAGGCTATGCCGGAAATCACGCTGCCGACTCGTGATGGATATGTCTTCGAGGGTTATTTCACCGAGATTGAGGGCGGCGGTCAGTACTATGCGATGGACGGTTCGAGTTTCAAAGCATGGGACAAGGACGATGAGCAATTTACGCTTTACGCTCACTGGAACGATGGTGGTACGGGTGGCGACTGCCCGAGTGTGGCACAGGCTACATCCGAAGACTGGTATTTGACTCATATGTACGATGCACGCTGCACCGAATTGACCAACACATGGGAGAAAGACGGAGGCGCATATATCTACACCAATGTAGAGGGTGAAAGGGTGAAGATTACGGCAAGTGGCGAGTGGCTTGATTTCTACTTTGCCGATCCGAGTTCGATTGTCTTTGATTCGATTTATGTGAGTCAGGACGGCTATTATGACCTAACATGGTTCTTCCGCTGTGATGTGATTGACGGTGAGGTTACTGCCGGTTCGAGAAACTACGTGTATGTAAACGAAGAATTGTTCAGCGATGTAACCGTTTGGGTGAGTGATGAAGAGGTGGAACTCGACCAGACCAAGGTGGAGGGAATAGAACTCTATGCTGACTATCCGAACAAGATCAAACTGCTGAAAGGCAACGGTTGGCCTTTGACACGCGGTATCCAACTCTCTCGCGGGGGTATGGGAATCCGAAACGCACATACTGCTTCGTTCTTTGTGAGCGTAGAGAATGGTGTGATGACATTGAACCGCCTGAGCGGCAACAGCCAAATTGCCATCTATTCGCTTACGGGCGAGCAGGTGCTGACGGCTGCAACCGGTGAGACAACTTTTGCAGCCACACTGCCGCAGGGTGCATATATTGTGAATGTGAACGGCGAATATGCCAAAGCGGTAGTCCGCTAAACGGATACTCCCCGCCTTCTCCCGAGAGAGGGTGGGGAGTTCTTCCTATCGGGAAAGAATGCTTGCTCTATGCTGAACAACCCGTTAATCACCCGATAATCACCCGATAATCACCCGTTAATCACCCGTTAATCACCCACTCTTACTATACGGAAGTAAGGGAGTTGGTAACGAATTGTAAAAAAAAATGTGATATGAGATATTGCGCTGTTCTTTTGTTATTGTTCCTTGCAGCCGGTGTGCAGGCTGCCGATCTGAAACTGGCTGCCGGCGATGTGGAACTGACTTTCACCAAGGTGGCAGCCGGCTACCAGACCCATCTAACCTACAACGGCACTGACCTTCCGTTTATTGAGGCAGGCAAACCTGCCTATCTTGAGGTGCAAGGCAAGCCTGTTGCGGGTTACTACACTACGGTGAGCGAAAACCAAGGAACGTTCACATGTGTGGCCGATTTGCAGTCGGGGCGCGGTTCGCAGTTCCGCATAACGGATGTTTATACCTCTCCCACCAAAGGGCAGATTTCGCTCCGCCGCGATGTGCAGGTGGTGAGCAAGAAGAGCGGCGACAACTATTTCAACTCCGCCTTTGCCGTGCAGACGACCGATAATACGAAGTTCACCAATAATGAATATCTGGTGCCGGGTGTGTTGTACAAAGGTTATTTCGATGCGGTATGCAATACGCCTACGTATCTGCCTCAAGACGGTGATGCGTGGTTTCTGTACAGGGATGACCGTACTCCGCTTCCGTTTGTGATGTCGCGCAGCAAAACCACCGGCACGACTATCACGTTGGCGCATCAGGATTCGGAGTGCCGTACGGTGGTGGCGGATGCCAACGGGGAGTCCTACAACGCAGGTTACCGGTTCGGAGCCTGCGGGTTATGGCGCGATACCGCCAACAACCTTACGTACCAAGAGGTGATTTACCCCGGTACTACAAAATCGACCAAGTCGGGTAAGGGTAACCGCTTTCACCCTGTGGATACGAGTGTGAAGCATAGTTATTCGGTTTTTGTGAGCATATCGCATACGGACACTTATGCGGAGGCGGCAAAACAATCGTGGAATGAGGTATTCAATCTCTACAATCCGAAGGTATATAATGTGGATTTGCAGGCTTGCTATGAAGGTTTGATAGAGAGCCTGCTGACCTACTATGTGCCGAGCCGTGAAGACGGTGGTACGTATGACAAACCGGGTTGGCCGTTTGAGGTTAGCCTGACCGATTTCAAGCCAAAAGGTATTGACTATCAGATGGGTTTTGTGGGTATGCAGGTGTCATCGGGCTATTACCTGTACCGCTACGGCATAGAGAACAAGCAGAGCGACACGCGCCACAAGGGGGAGGCTGTGCTGGATTTCTGGGCTGACGACTGCCTGTCGCCTATCGGTATGCCGAGTACATGGTACGACCCGAACGGGAACGGTGGCAAAGGCGGTTGGCGCAACTATGAGAGCATATTGCGTATTATGACGGGCGGTATGGAAGGTCTGCTGAGTGCATGGTGCTTCGGCACAAAGAATGGTGAGAAGCATGACAACTGGATTGCTTCGTGCAAGAAATTCGGGGACTGGTTGCTGAGTGCGCAGAACGCCAACGGCAGTCTGGCTTTCAGTTGGAACCGCAACAAGATACAGAACAACCAGCATCCCGTAAAGACAGACAACGGCCTGACCACCACCTCTGCACTGCGTTATTTAGTGGAATTGTATATTGCCACTGGCGACGAGCGGTACAAAGAGGCAGCACTCAAGGCAGGCGATTATTGCTACCTGTTTGTGCATAAGAAATACCATTACTGCGCTTGCGTGGTGGATAATCCGCAGGTGATTGACAGCGAGTCGGGCTATATGGCTATGGTTGGTTTCCTGTCGCTGTATGATTTGACCAAAGACGAGAAATGGTTGGACGCAGCGGAGCAGGCGGCTACCTACACGGAGACGTGGGTGTATAGTTTCGAGATACCGGTTGAGGACGACCGCACGGAGGACAATCCTATATTTCCGCGCGACCGCAGCATTGTCGGTCAGCATTTGATTGCTATCGGGCACTCGGCTGCCGATCTCGGTTTTGCATGGACCTCGTTTGCCTACTACCGTCTGTATCTGCTGACGAACAACGCGCATTACCTGAAGATGGCGCGTATGTCGGCGCACAACAGCAAACAGTCGATGAACTGGGACGAGAGCCTCTATCCCGGTCAGCCGAGAGGCTTACAGTTGGAGGCATTTCAGGTGATGATTCCCCGCCGTGTGGGCGGTGTGGCTACGACACTCAACTGGAACTATGCGGGACACCTTGACCCGATGTTCCGTTTCAAAGACGCTTTCGGTACGCCCGATATGGAGGAGGTGGAGAAAATGAGTTGGGAGAAGCGTCAGGAGTTGGCAGCCCGCTACTCGCTCTATCAGTCGTCGGATTACGGGCAGACGATACTTGCCAACGACGATGTGCGTACCGATATGGAAGTTGCTTATCCCAATCCCATTGATTCGGGCAGCGATATGCATATCAGTATGCCCGATGTGGCATATACGCTCAGCATCTACAATATGGCAGGCGAGCGTGTGTACCAGACGGAGAAGACGGGTGCTGCCAATGTGCGTATGAGTTTCCCGAGCGGGGTCTATACCATGGTGCTTCTCCATGACGGAAAAGCCGATACACAACGTGTGATTGTCAAATAATCAATACTAATACTATGAAACAACTGAGAAAGATAACCGCACTGCTTTTCGCGTGGTGTCTGTCGTGGGTTGCCGTGTTCGCACAAGAGGTGCGCGGTACGGTGGTGGACAGCGACGGCGAACCGCTGATAGGCGTGAGTGTGGTAGAGAAGGGCACATCCAACGGTACCATTACCGACCTTGACGGTGCGTTTGTGCTGCAACTGCAGTCAGCCGATACCAAGAAAGCCAGACTGCATTTTTCCTACGTGGGCTACCGGAGTGTCGAACTGCCGGCAGACAGCAAGAACCTCGCCAAGGTGGAGATGACGGCAGACAACAAACTGCTTGATGAAGTGGTAGTTGTGGGTTACGGACAGAAACGCAAAGGCGGTATTGCTTCGGCGGTAACGACCGTGCAAGCCGAAGATATTGTCCGCTCCACCAGTACCACCACTTCGGGTGCGCTGGTAGGCAAGATGGCAGGTATTACCTCGCGCCAGAGCAGCGGCGTGCCGGGTGCTGCAGCCAGTATCCAGGTGCGTAACCTCGGTACACCGCTCTATGTTATTGACGGCGTTATAAAGGACGAGGAAGCATTCAACAACTTGGATATGACCGACATTGACAATGTGTCGGTGCTGAAAGACGGTGCTGCGGCTATCTATGGTGTGAAAGCAGCGAACGGTGTCGTACTCGTTACCACCAAGAAAGGCAAGGCCAACCGGAAGATGGAGGTGAACTTCAATGCCTATATGGGTTGGCAGCAATGGACGGAATACCCCGAACTGCTCTCGGCTTACGACTGGGTGTATGCCAACTATATGCGCGATGTGAACAGCGGTACGCTGGCGGTTTCCACCGAGCAGGCGCGTGCCGAGTTGGAGAAATGGAAAACGGGTTATTACAACCCCGAGACAGGCGAGGACTACCGCGGCTACGATTGGTACGGCAACTATGTGCGTTCCGCTGCTCCGCAGTATCACGCTAATGCCAGTTTGGCGGGTGGTACGGAGAAAATAACCTACTATGCTTCGTTGAGCCATGTGGGGCAGGAGGCGGTGTTCCAGGATTATAGTTTCAACCGTACCAACCTGCAAACCAATGTGGATGTGAATATCACCGACAACCTGAAGTTCGGTACGCAG
Source organism: uncultured Bacteroidales bacterium (assembly GCA_934728255.1). Classification (GTDB taxonomy): domain Bacteria; phylum Bacteroidota; class Bacteroidia; order Bacteroidales; family Paludibacteraceae; genus Colicola. Next base: position 230,119 of record CAKVEC010000002.1, on the reverse strand, counting down.
ATCTCCGGCAAGATAGACAATACCATCAACCCCGGTCTGCCGGGCAGCGACGACTATGAGGCACGCAAACTATCGGTGATCGGTATGCTGCCGATCTATCGTCCGTATGCCAACGACAACGAACAGTATGTTAACTATATAGCGGGTTACGACGGTGCGCACAACCCCGCATCCTATACCATAGACAATGCAGGCGAGTACCACAAGCGCAACACCACATTCCAGACCAATTTCACCCTCGACTGGCAAACGCCTCTACAGGGCTTGTCCGCCCGTGCGTTGTTCTCCTATTTCTACAACGGGCAGGACATCAACAACCTGGAGAAGGCATGGCATGAATACACCTACGACCCGGTTAACAAGACCTACAACGTAGCCTACGCCAAGACCGATACATGGATGGAGCGCACCCGTGCCACAACCAACGACATCACAGGGCAGGCACTCGTTAGTTATGACAACACTTTCTCCGGACACCACGTATCGGCTACTGTCGGTTTCGAGTTCTACCGGCGCAAATACAACTCGATATACAACTCGCAGAACCCTGTGGACAACCCGTATATTGACCTGATCACTACCAGCGAGAACAATAAGGTTACAGAGGTATCGACTACGCAGACCACGGCGAGCGTTATCTTCCGTGCGGGCTACGACTACAAACAACGCTATATCATTGATTTCGCAGGTCGCTACGACGGCAGTTGGAAATTCGCCAAGGGCAAGCGGTGGGGCTTTTTCCCCTCGGTGAGCGGCGCATGGCGTATGTCGGAAGAAGCATGGTGGCAGGACAGTCGCATCAACGACTGGTGGAGCAATTTCAAAATCCGTGCTTCGTATGGTCAGATGGGGGATGACAATGTTGGTGCGCTCTATCCCGACTTTGCGTACTTGGAAGGCTATACCTACAATTCGGGTTCGTACTTTACCACCGCCGACCCGTTGCTTGGCAACAGCAATAGTGCGCTTATCGGTACAGCCTACAAGGGAACGCCCAACACGCAGATATCGTGGATGACCACCAGTCTGACTGACGTGGGTATCGACCTCGGTTTCTTCAACAACCGTCTGACCGCGGAGTTCGACTTTTTCTTGCGCCATCGTAGCGGTATAGCAGCGCAACCCGACGATCTTGTCTTCCCGCAGGAATCCGGTCTGAGTCCGCTGGCAGAGAACCTCAACTCCGACAAGCATATCGGCGGCGACGGTTTCATCAAATGGCAGGACAAAGTGGGCGACTTCAAATACTCCGTAGGCGGAAATATCACCATCGCCCGCCAGCGCAACGGCGTGCGTGCAGGCGAGAAATTCTACAACGCATGGGACAAATATCGCAATAGCAAGTCCGACCGCTGGTCGAACGTGGAGAACAATCAGGTTTGGCAATGGGAGACCATAGGCGTTTTCCAAACGCAAGAGGAGATAGATAACTATCCCGTTATCATCGACGGTGCCAATAATACCACTCTCCAGCCGGGCGACCTGATATTCAAGGACGTGAATGGCGACGGCGTAATTGACGAGTTTGACAAACGCCCGCTCGGCTATTCGTCTATTATGTACGCTTGGAACGATGTCTCGGGGATCAAACAGCCTATCCTCAGTTTCGGTCTTAATTTCGGACTCGAGTGGAAGGGTATTGATTTCGCTATGGATTTTGCGGGGGCTTCGATGAATACTTATGTGCCGGACTGGTATATGAAATGGGCTTGCAGTCGCGAGATGGCCGGCTATGCTTCTACTGCACTTGACAGTTGGCACCACGAGGACATCCTCGACCCTACTTCGCCGTGGGTTCCGGGCAAGTTCCCTGCCGTGAGTGCCAAGCACCCGTCCGCACGCGGCGAAAACGATTTCTATACCCGCAATGTGAACTATATCCGTCTGCGCAACCTCGTTCTCGGCTATACGTTCCCCAAACGCTGGACGGAGAAAGCCAAGATACAGAAGGCACGTATCTATTTCGAGGGTACCAACCTCTTCTGCTTCGACTCGCTCGAGGATTATGGTGTTGACCCGGAGATTGCCTATGCCAATGGTATTGATTATCCGCAGAGCCGCGTCTTCACTGTCGGTTTTAACCTTGGATTCTAATAATGCGTAAGTAAAAAGATTACAACAATGAAAACAAGATATATTTTCCTATCGGTTTTTGCGGTGGCACTTGTGGCTTGCGACAACTGGCTCTCGCCGTCTGACTCTACTTCGCTGAGCGAGCAGCAGACCTATTCGTCGGTGGCTACGATCAATAGTGTGTCCGCCAACCTCTACAGCCGTCTGCGCTATGAGCAGTCGTTTACGCAGGACAACGAGACCTATGACCTATGTTCGTGGGACGAGGCTATCAATAACTCCGCCTATTGGGCAAACATCGGCAACAAGAATGCCGACTATCGTCAGTACTACGACTATACCCTCGTTCGCGATCTGAACAAACATATCCGTTGTCTGCAAACCTCTGTCGGGGAAAATGTCTCCGCCGACCACCGGCGTTATTTTCTCGCCGAAGCGCGTTATATGCGAGCATACACCTATTTTGTGCTGGTCTCCCGCATGGGCGGTGTGCCGCTGCTCACCGAGGTGCAGGACTATACCACCGATACTAAATCGCTTGCCAAACCGCGTAACAAAGAGTACGAAATCTATGATTTCATTCTCGGCGAACTCGATTCTATTGCCACAGATCTAAACCTGGCTGCCGCAGGCACCACCACGCGTGCCACGATGGGTAGCGCACTTGCGCTCAAATGCCGTGCCGCCCTCTATGCGGGTACTATCGCCTACAACTATGACAAGAGTGTTGCCAAAGGTCTCGTACTCAGCGGTTTGGAAACAGGCATTCCCCGCGAGAAAGCCGACGGCTATCTCAAGCAGTGTATCGATGCGTATCAGTCGCTGCAGTCGATGGGTGTCTATTCCCTGGCGCCCGATTATGGCGACCTCTTCCAGGCAAAGAGCAACTCCGAGGTTATCTTCGAGATTGCTTACGACGGCACCAATTTTACCAACTACTTCACCTACTGGACGGTTCCGCGCAGCCTGCGTCCCGATACCAAGAGCGGCAGTTGCGTCAATCCCATAGCCAACTTGCTTGACTGCTATGAGATGGCGGCTACCCATACCCTCGAGCCGTTCAATCCCTACAACGGGGCGAACAAAGCCGAGACCCTCACGGGCGTAACCTCTTCCAACAACTCGTACCGCCTCTTTGACAGCCCCGAGGAGTTCTTTGCCGGTCGCGATCCGCGCCTTGCCGCTACGGTCATCTACCCCGGGTCGTCTTTCCGCGGTGCGGCAGTCGATCTGCGTGCCGGTCTGGCTATACCCAACGGCAGCGGTTGGACATTCAAGATGGCACCTACTATGGAGGATGTGGACAACTCTACCAACCTCAATTACTATGATAATCAGCCCATCACGGGTACTGAAGGTCCGCATATCACGAGCAACTATGTCAGCCATTCGGGCTTGCTCCTGCGCAAGTATGTGGATGAGACGAGCGGCTCCGAGAGCAATGGTAGTAGCACGGTTCCATATATAGTGTTCCGCTATGGTGAGGTGCTCCTCAATGCTGCCGAGGCGGCTTACTACCTCAACGAGGATGGTATCGCCGAGTACAACGGTCTCAATATGGCGGAGACAGCCCTTGCTTTGGTCAATGAGGTTCGTCGTCGTGCAGGCGGCGATGCGTTCTGTCTCTCGGCTTCCGAGTTAGACCTCGACCGTATCAAGAACGAACGCCGTGTCGAACTCGCCTTCGAAGACCATCGCTACAACGACCTCAAACGCTGGCGTACCGCCGATGAGGTATGGGAGTATAACACCTCCAACGAGCAGGCGATGACCTACGGTCTGTGGCCCTACCGCGTCTATGCGCCGGGCGACGAGCGTGACGGCAAATGGCTCTTCCGCCGCGTCCTCATCGAGCATCGCGGTGCTCTCGGTATTGCCAACGACCCGATCAAATTCGACAATACCATGTACTACGCCACCTACCCGAAAGACGACGGCAACCCGCTTATCGTTACCAACCCTAACCACTAAAGAAACCGGAATAAGGAATAAACGGTTAATGCGTAATTATATGGTTAATTATATGTTTAGAAAAATAATTAACGTCTAATTACACGATAATTAACGTTCTTATAAATCTTACAGCAATGAAAAAGTTAAATATATTCCTCGCTTTCTGTCTGGCGTTATGCCTCTCCGCCTGCGAATACGACAACTACGACGGTCCCGAGTGCCGCTTCACGGGGCATGTTACCTACCAGGGCAAACCTTTTGTCTTCGATGGCAACAAGTCTGTCCTCAAGGCGGTGCAGAAAGGTTTCGGCAAGAACGACGGCGGTACTCCGGTCCGTATCAACGAAGACGGTACGTTTGCCCAACTGCTATTTGCGGGCGACTACTATCTTACCCTTGACAACCGTCAGTATCCTTTCCAATTCGTCGATTTCAACTCTCTTGGTACGGGTCTTGGCTATGATACCATTCCTATGACCCTCACGGGCAATGCCGAGCGCGATTTTGAGGTCATCCCCTATTACCTCATCGACTCGGTCGGCTTTGATCCGCTTGATGCGGAATCCACGGAACTGAAAGTAACGGTGCGTATCCGCCGCAACCCCGACGAGCGTCTCCCCGAGACACTCCCGATGGTTACGCGTGCCTATGTCTATGTGGGTACTAATCAGCACGTCAATTCCGCCACCACGCTTACCAAGGGTTCCCGCCCTCTGAAGGCAACCGACGAGGTCGAGGTCAGTATGCGGGTCGATCTGTCCAAGTACCGCGATGCCACTTACTATGTCAACAACTACCGCGACTACCTCTATTTCCGCGTAGCCGTCGAGTTGGATGCCACCTATGTCGCTTCGGGCTACTACCTCCTCTCCGACCTCTACCGTGTCGATAACGTCCCCTACGTAACCAAATAAATTTATGGTTAGTTCGTGATAATACGGCGCAAGCCGTCCGTTTACCCAACCATACCCGCAATGCCTATTTGAATAATTCTTGACCATATTTGTCTAAAAATTATATGGCTAATTAATGGCTAATTATATGTTCTTGAGAAAAATAATTAACGTCTAATTACACGATAATTAACGTTCTCTCGGACACACTTAACAAACGCAATAATGAAACGTTTCCTTTCCTTAACGATGCATCTCGTCTCGTTCTGTCTGTTCCTCGTGCTCGCAGGCTGTGCCAAGCAGCCGCAGGCACTCTACCAGAACCCGCTGTTCCCCCAATGCGGTCCCGACCCGTGGGCGCTCTTCTACAACGGCAACTACTATTATATGCACACCACCCAGAATTGTCTCCGCCTGTGGGTAACGCCCGACATCACCGATGTCCGCAATGCCCCCTGCAAGACGATCTGGACACCCACCGACTCGGCTAATATGTTCGACCTCTGGGCACCCGAGATACACCGTATCAACGGCAAATGGTATGTCTATTATGCAGCCGACGATGGCAACACCGACAACCACCAACTCTATGTCCTTGAGAACCCCAACGAAGACCCTTTCGAGGGCGAGTTTGTGATGAAAGGGCGTATCTCTACCGACCCCGACAACAACTGGGCTATCGACGGTTCCGTCTTCGAGAACAACGGCGAACTCTATATGGTTTGGTCGGGCTGGCAGACGCGGCGTGTCAGCACCGAGACCCAGTGTATCTATATCGCCCGCATGGAGAACCCGTGGACACTTGCCTCCGAGCGGGTCATCATCTCCCGTCCCGAACTCGAATGGGAACGCCATTGGGTCAACGAAAACGGTTTCACGCCCTCTTATACGATCTATGTCAACGAGGGACCTCAGCCTCTTCCCTCGCCCGACGGACGCTATATCCATATCGCCTATTCGGCAAGCGGCTGCTGGACACCCTACTATGCCCTCGGTCTGCTTACCGCCCGCACTGATGCCGACCTCCTCGACCCCGCCTCGTGGCAGAAGAGTGCCGAACCTGTATTCCGCCAGAAGCCCGAAGCGGGGGTCTATGGTACGGGGCATAATAGTTTCTTCCAATCGCCCGACGGCACCGAGTGGTATATCCTCTATCACGCACGTTCCCACGAAACCGACCCCGCCGGTATGGGCGATACCCGTACGCCGCGTATGCAGCGTTTTTCGTGGGGCGACGACGGTTTCCCCCGTTTCGGCGAACCGCTGCCTACCGATACCGCCCTGCCCAAACCGTCGGGCACACCGGTCGTCAAAAAGGTCTATCACCCCGTCGGCAATAATATCTCTACCGCGTGGGGCGACCACATCAACCCCGATAACGTACTGCCGGAATACCCGCGTCCGCAACTCGTCCGCGACCGTTGGCAGAACCTCAACGGCTTGTGGCAGTATGCTATCCGTGAGGACTGCGACCCGCTGCCGCGCGTCTGGGACGGTGATATACTCGTACCTTTCTGCCTTGAGTCCTCTCTCTCTGGTGTAGGCAAGACCCTCCCCTACCGCCACGCACTCTGGTATCATCGTACATTCACCGTCCCGCGCGATTGGCGTGGTCAGAACATCGTCCTCCATTTCGGGGCGGTCGATTGGAAAACCGATGTCTATGTCAATGGTACGCTTGCCGGCTCTCATACAGGCGGTTATACACCATTCTCTATCGACATCACCCCTTACCTCAACGGCAAGGGGGAGCAGACCCTCGAACTGGCGGTTATCGACCCGTCCGACCGTGGCTACCAGCCGCGAGGCAAGCAGGTGGCTGACCCCAATGGTATATGGTACACCTCGGTCTCGGGTATATGGCAAACCGTCTGGCTCGAACCCGTCCCTGCAAACCATATCACGGCTGTCAAAACCATTCCCGACCTTGCGGAAAACCTCATCCGCACCACCATCAGTACGTCTGACCCGTTGGCAAAAGACCCGCTCACCATCACCCTCCTTGCCGACGGCAAAGTCGTTGCCGAGGCTGAGGCTGTAGCAGGCGAGGAGGTGTCGCTCCACGTAACCAACCCGAAACTCTGGTCGCCCGACTCGCCTTTCCTCTATGATCTCCGTATCTCTCTTGCCCATAACGGCAAGACCATCGATCAAGTGGCTTCCTACACTGCTATGCGCAGTATCGGCAAGGTGCAGGACGCACATGGTATTTGGCGTATGACCCTCAACGGCAAACCGCTCTTCCAGTACGGACCGCTCGACCAGGGCTGGTGGCCGGACGGGCTCTATACCGCCCCCGCCGATTCGGCACTCATCTTCGACATCGAGACCACCAAGCAACTCGGTTTCAATATGATACGCAAGCACGTCAAAGTCGAACCTGCACGCTGGTACTACCATTGCGACCGTCTCGGTATGCTCGTCTGGCAGGATATGCCGAGTGGCGATGTGGGCGGCAACCACTGGGCGCAACACTCCTACGAGGGTGGCACCGACCAACCACGTACCGCCGAGTCGGTGGCGGACTACTACCGCGAGTGGCAGGACATTATGGATTTCTGTATGTCATATCCCTGCATCGTCGTATGGGTGCCGTTCAACGAAGCATGGGGACAGTTCGACACCGAAGCCGTTACCCGTTGGACTGCCGACTACGACCCGTCCCGTCTCGTCAACTGCGCCAGCGGAGGCAATTTCCGCCGCTGCGGTGATATACTCGACCTCCACAACTATCCTGCGCCCGCTATGTATCTCTACGACCCCGACCGTGTCAATGTGCTCGGCGAGTATGGCGGTATAGGTCTGCCTGTCGAGGGGCACCTCTGGGGACAGAATCGCAACTGGGGATATATCAAGTTCACTACCACCGACGAGGTTACGGCGGAATATACCCGCTATGCACGCCAACTGGCAGCCTTTGTCCCGCAAGGTTTCTCTGCGGCAGTCTATACCCAGACCTCCGATGTCGAGGGCGAAGTCAACGGTCTCCTCACCTACGACCGCCGTCTCCTCAAGGTCAACCCCGACTCTGTCCGCGCTGTCAACCAATATGTCATCTATATGCTTGAGTAATATGTTATCCGGCATCCATAAAATCTCTCTCTAACATCTATATAGAAGGTATAGGTGATTCTTGGGTGATTCTTGGGTGATTCTTGGGTGATTCTTAGGTGATTCTTAGGTGATTCCTTATAGGATACCATTATAAGCAGCCAATAATACTCGGCGAATAGGGCGCAAAGCACCGCTTTGTGCGCAAGCACGCGCCCTATTCACCGCTAATCTAAAAAACAATGCAAAATATGAACATACGCAATCTTATCACCCCCTCTCTGAGGGGGCTGGGGGGGAGTCTTCTTCTCCTCCTCTTATGCTCCTGCAAGAGCAACACCTCCCCCGCTCTCTATACCCTCACCAACGCCAATGGTATGGAGGTCGCTATCACCAATTTCGGCGGACGTATCGTCTCGCTCCGTGTACCCGACCGCAACGGCACAATGCAGGATGTAGTGCTCGGTTTCGACGATCTGCGCGACTATCAGACCATCCCCACCGATTTTGGCGCATGTATCGGGCGCTATGCCAACCGTATCAACCACGGACGGATCACTATCGACGGCACGACCTACCAACTCCTCACCAACAACTATGGTCATACCCTCCACGGCGGACCTACAGGCTGGCAGTACCGGTTCTATTTGGCAGAGCAACCCGATGCCCATACCCTCAGCCTTACTATCCACTCCCCTGACGGAGACAACGGTTTCCCCGGCAATGTAGTAGCGTCTTGCACCTACACCCTTTCCGACGACAACACCCTCCGTATGGACTATTCCGCTACTACCGATGCCCCCACGGTCATCAATATGACCAACCACTCCTACTTCAATCTCTCGGGCAACGGCAACAACGACATCCTCTCCCATACCCTTTGGCTCAATGCCTCCCGTATGACACCCGTCGATAGCACGTTTATGACCACAGGCGAGATAGTGGACATTCCCGCAGGTTCGCCCTTTGACTTCTGGTCTGCGCCCAAACCTATCGGACAGGACATCAACGCCGACGATATCCAACTCCGTAACGGACACGGCTACGACCACAACTGGGTGCTCAATCCTGCCACAGACGGAGACTATACCCATGCCGCCACGCTCTATTGCCCTGCCACGGGTATTGCGCTCGATGTACTGACTACCGAACCGGGTATTCAGGTCTATTCGGGTAATTTCCTGGACGGCACCATTACCGGCAAGCGGGGTGAGATCTATGGCTGCCGCCACGCTGTCTGCCTCGAGACCCAGCACTATCCCAATACGCCCAACAACCCCTCTTGGCCCTCTGCCAGCCTCCGCCCCGGCGAGGAGTACCGCTCCACCACCTTCTTCCGCTTCTCCACCCGCCAAGCAGAATAAGAAAGCAACTATAAAAAGCAACTATAATACAATAATCCTAGATTACACTAAAATCTCTAGAATACACTAGATATCCTATCACATAATCCCCAACCACGAGGCTGCCTCTTCCCAAGGCTGCCTCGTTCTAATTAATGGTCAATTGTATGGCTAATTATTTGTTCCCAATAAATCAATGTCAAGTTGATGTTTACCATTTTTAGCCTACTAATTAACAAAATATAGTCTCTATATAGTGCGTATGTGTATTATTTGTGTCTTATTTTACAGATTGTAGTATCTATTTACCCCCCCCGTTGCACCTTCGGTAAATTGGTCGTAATTTTGCACCGTGAATGGTCTAAAAATTCAATTAAGTTAATTTTTAATACTAATAACAATTATGAAAAGGATTTTTTCTATTTTCGTTGCCACACTCTTGTTAAGCACAACCCTGTTGGCAGCAACAAGTTTTACTGTTAATGGAACGAAGTATACTTCACTTCCTAAGGCTATGGAAGCCTGCTCTAAAGAACATCCTGTCGTATTCGGTGGAGATTATAGATGTATGAGTGGTGCTCTTTGGATTGACAATGGAAAGGACTACTATTTTGATTTGAATGGGAAAACAATAACCATTGGTGCATATTCGAGTTCTAAAAAGTATTGCCAAGGTGTATGTATAAAGCATGGTGGTTTGCATCTTTCTGGCAACGGAACGATTGTCGTCTTAAATGATGGGTCATTTACTCTATTGGGAAATGCTACCACTCCTGATTATACACGCTTAACAATCGGTGAGGGCATTACAATGACGAATAGGAAAGGTACTTCTAACTACTCTGTAGATTATCTTCTATCCTTGCGCGAAGCCCCGTTTTGTGGTGTAACTGTTGATTTCAATGGAAAAATGGAAGGATATGTATGTCCATCTAACAATAAAGCCGCTAATGGTTTCTATGTTAATGGAATACAAACATCCACTACTAATGCTCCGGTATTCAATATAGGCGAAAAGGCGGAGATCACTATTGAAAAAGGTATGGGCATCTATGCTGCCGGTTACGCAAAGTGGAATTTTGCAGGAAAGATGGTAGCCGATACGTGTGGCGTTGAAATCCGTGCAGGCGAGTTCACTATGACCGGTGGTTCTATCGAGGCTACAATGAACAAACCCGCCGACGACCAGTTCAATGGCAATGGTTCTACCTCGCAGGCATGTGCTATCGCTGTTTGCCAACACAGCACCAAACTGCCTATCTCGGTCGTTATCAACGGCGGTTCGCTCAAAGCCTATACGCCTATCTACCAAGCCAACCCGCAAAACAACCCGCAGGAGGCTATCGACAAAGTGAGTGTAACCGTAAACAACGCACAAGTATTCTCCACAAGCAAAAACATCGTCTGGTCTGCCAACAAAAAAGTCGTCCTCAACGGCGGTGTGTACAACCTCTCGCCTGCGGCTTACGTAGCAGAAGGCAAGGCTGTTGTAGCCAATACGGATGCTGCCACCAAGGCTGAATACCCTTATACCATTGGGGAAAAGGCTGCTGATGTGGCTACTGCCAAAGCAGGCAATTGGAACGAAACTGCTACATGGGCAGGTGGTGTAGTTCCTACTGCGGCTACGCCGGTTGTTGTCAAGCACGCAGTTGTTATCCCTGCAGACGTAAAAGCAGAGGTCGCAGGTATAGATGTACAAAACAATGCTGTTCTTTCCGTTGAGGGTACATTGGTTGTCGGCAACGAGGGAATCAAAGGTATCGCTAATGCCAACCAACTGCTTATCAAAGACGGTGGCGCAATGGTTATCTCTCCTGCTGCAACGAGCAAGCAGATATTGGGTACGGTCTATAAGACGCTGAATACATACAAGAAGACAACTGCTATTGAAGAAGGCGAGAGTCCCTATGTGCGTCAGCATATAGGTATTCCTACTATGGCATTGCCTGTTAAAAACCAGAGTGTGTATGTGAGTGTTTGGAATACTGCCAATGGCTGGGAAAATGCAACAGAGTTTGCTACTCCGTTCAAGGGATATGATATTACTACAGAGACCAAGCCTGCAGAACCTGTTTCTTTTGCCGGTACGTTGGTGGGCGCACAAGATGCTACCTTGAGTATGCTACGCAATGGCTTCCATTTCTTTGGAAACAGTTGGTCTGCTCCAATGGACTCTCGTGAGTTGATGAATCAATTGGATGCTCTCAAACAAGAAGGCAAAGTGGAGCCCTCTGTTAAATTGCATAATAGCGATGACACCTATACGGATATCACCCGTGCTGCATTGACTTTTGATGCTTCTTTGGCAACTATTGCTCCTATGACAGGTTTCTTCCTGTTTGCTAATGAAGCAACTGCAGTAACGCTGAACTATGAGAAAGCCGTTTGGAATGCAACCGTTGCGGCTAAGACATCGGCTCCCCAACGTGTATCGGATGATATTGAGAATATGAATACGGTACGTATCACTCTCCGGTCGGCAAGTGGCAAAAAGGATAATGTACTGATCTACGATGGTGAGAATTTCCATTCAACCAAGAAAATGAATGATGTACCTAATGTCAATATCTTTGTAATTGATAATGATAAAGAATACTCCACTTATGGCAGTGAAAATCTGGAGGGTACTGTTATTGCTATTCAAACTAATAGTGAGACCAACTACTCGTTGTCATTTGATTGGCTGCGTGGTGAGACACTCTATATCAAAGATCTGCAAACTAATACCGTTACGGCAATGAAAGCGGATAATGTATATACTTTCACGGCTACAGCCCAAGAGACCTCGCGCCGCTTTATGGTAACGTATGGCACTCCTTCGGCAATCGACAATGTGGTTGTTAATACCGCAGTTAAGGGCGTATATTCTATTACAGGACAATATCTTGGTGACCATTCTGTATTAGAGACATTGCCGCAAGGTATTTACATCGTGGACGGACAAAAGTTCAGTAAATAATTAACGTTATGAAAAAAATATATCAACAACCTAAGACCGATTCTCAAATGGTATATGCAGGGCTGTTGTGTGCTTCTCCGTATGCACCAATAGCCCCGAATCCGGGGACGGGCACGCCATTTTAAGAAGTGCTATTTACAAAATAAACAGAGACTATCCATTTCGGTCGGATAGTCTCTGTTTATTTTGTAAACTTCCCTTTGGGTAATAGTTGCTTATCATCTGCTGAAAAGCCCCGTTAATAACCCGATGCGGTTATATGGAAGTATAAGGAGTTCTTTATGCAGGGGGGCGGTTGTGTATATCAACTGTTCCGGTATGCTTTCGGGGTAACGCCTACGTGCGACTTGAAGAAGCGGTTGAAGAACGCCACGTTGTCGAATCCGAGTGAGATGGCTATCTCCTTGATTGGCAAGGTGGTGATTTTCAGTTGCGCTTTGGCATCGGTGAGTATGGCGTCGGTGATAATATCGCCTGCCGTGCGGTCGCTCACATTTTTTACCGTCGAGCATAGGTGGGGTAGGGTGATGCGCATAGCCTCTGCGTACTGCCGGACGTGGTGCCATTCCTGGTAGTGCTTCAGCACCATTTGGCAGTAGTCCTGATAGATCTCCGTCTTGCGGTCGGTCGGACGCACGATATATTCGTCCTGCGAACGGGCATACGAGGCGTAACTCGACTGCAACAGGTTGAAGATATGTACCATACGCTCCGAGTTGAGCATCGACGGACGCGTGTTGCTTGCCTGCATCAGCAGCAATGCCATATTCTTCAGTACCTCCCCCTGTTCTGCGGTTACGTGTACGATCGGCGAACGCAACTGCAATGCTGTCAGCGACATACGGTTGTTGAATGTGTTCTTGTCGAGGAAAGACGACGAGAACAGGATATAATAGACCAGCGCATCGTCCGAGAACTCGTGTATCAGCAGGAAACTGCCGGGCTCCAGCAGCAGCGCATCGCCTTCGCGGAATGAATACTGTGTGATGTTGATCGTAGCCCGTGCAGTGCCGCGTACAATAAACGCATATACACCGCATTTGATTTTGCACGGGAAACGCCCGTATTCGTTCATTATCTTGCCGCTGGCGTCCCCTATCAGATAATCCACAGGGCAATCTAATAGCGGGATATTCTTTGCTTCTACGCTCATAGTCTTTTTTGTTTTACGCTGCAAATATACAAATAAATTTCCGAATATTCCGCCAAATCATAATAAATCATCTCTTTTTGTGTCAAAACCGCATGTTTTTCTCTTGATTTTCGTAATAAACGGGCATATTCACTATCTCAAAACAACATCTATACACTTTATGCAACATATATAGTGCATAGAGTGTATAAAAAAGCGGCTTATCCACTGCCTAAGCACCAATCCTTTCTACGTCCTTTCTACGTCTTTTCTACGTAATTGGTATTATGAGGTATGGAAATTGTATAATCTGTATATTTTTGTAGAATATATCAATGCAAAGAATGTAAAAACCGGCGAAAGAGAGATTTTTTAGTATGATTTGACTCCGGACTGTCATCTGATTTTGATGCGGTTGGGCTGTCGCCGCTGTGTTTGATTTGCCTGTATCAATTCTTTTTTGTACATTTGCAGACCGAAAGGCACTATGTATAGCGGCACGCAATTCGCTATAGGAAGAATGAGCAGGTGATTCCTATTAGGATACTATGCTTATATAGAATAGTTATCGCGGTTGCCGAATAGTACCTCGTATCTCATATATTTTGATGAATAGACATAAGGAAAACAGATTTTTATGACACAACGTGCAGACTCCATTTCACAGGTATCTTCAAAAGACATATCTGCTGAAATTTTAGTTAAGGACATAAAACATATTCTTACGCAAGCGCGTTCCACAGCGTTTGCCTCTATCAATAGTGCAATGATAAATGCCTATTGGCTGATAGGGAAACGTATTGTGGAAGAAGAGCAGAATGGCAATATGCGTGCGGAATATGGTATGCAGTTGCTCAAACAGGTGTCCGAGCAGTTGACCACAGAACTTGGAAACGGCTATGGTTTTCGTAATGTGTTCTATTTTCGGCAGTTTTATTCCTATTTCCCGGATTGGCAGATTTTGCACGCGCGCGTGCAAAATCTTACTTGGACACATATCCGTGCCTTATTGCGAGTGTCTGACCCTAATGCGCGCAACTGGTATGCTTTGGAAGCAGCCAAAGAGATGTGGAGTACACGTACCTTGGATAGGAATATCAGTACACAATACTATTATCGACTGGCTCAAGCGCCTGATAAGGATATAGTAGAAAAGGAGATGAAAGCACTTAACCCGGATTCTGTGGAATCGGAGGCTGCAACATTTATCAAGACGCCTATAGTTACAGAATTTCTCGGGCTCTCGAAAGACCTTACATTTAGCGAATCCGACTTGGAATCTGCCATCCTTTCCCATATAGAACAATTCCTTATGGAAATGGGGAAAGGATATGCCTTTGTGGAGCGGCAACAACATATCATTACAGATACTGAGGATTATTACATAGATCTTGTATTTTACAACTATCTGATGAAATGCTTTGTGTTGATAGATCTTAAAACGACCAAAATTACACATCAGGATGTGGGGCAGATGGATATGTATGTTCGTATGTACGATGAGTTGAAACGTCCGGATGGAGATAATCCTACTATTGGTATTTTGTTGTGTTCCGAAACAAGTGAGGATATTGCACGTTATTCTATTTTACATGATAGCAAACAATTATTTGCCTCAAAATACTTGACTTATTTACCGACAAAGGAGCAACTTCGAACCGAAATCAACCGGCAGAAAGAAATATTCTACCTCCAGCATCGGAAAGAGTAATTGGCATCAACGGCACTTTGTTTTTGTTAACTATAGCCGTGGGCAACATAGAATCGGTTGAAATAATGCATTATGTATGTTAATTGTTAATTATTGCTGTCCGGTAAAAGTGTTGTTACGATGATACTTTGGATGATGATGTACTATATTGACTTATATGCCTACCTTAGAGCCCTTAAATGGCTCTAAAATGAGTGATTAAAGGGGAAAATTTAGCCCCACCTACAAGCAATCCGCAACTGGTACTTTTTGCATAGGGGGCTCGCTTTTGCAAAAATACATACCAATATGCCTGTTTATGGGCATCTTGGGGAGACTTTTCTGCTTCGGGCTGCGTTTACCGGACAGCAATAATTGTTAATTCTTAATTGTTACTTGAATATGAAATATCTTATTTCCGGCGGAGGAACGGGCGGGCATATCTTTCCCGCTGTCAGTATTGCCAACGCTCTGCGTGAATTGGATCCGAAAGCCGACATCCTCTTTGTCGGTGCGCTCGGACGTATGGAGATGGAGCGCGTGCCGCAGGCGGGCTATCGTATCATAGGGCTGCCCGTACGTGGGTTCAACCGCTCCAAACCGTGGAAGAACATCTCTGTGGTGATCGACCTGTTGCGCTCTATGCGTCAGGCGAAAAAGATTATCCGTGAGTTCCGCCCCGATGTGGGTGTGGGTGTGGGCGGCTATGCCAGCGGGGCGGCTATGAAAGTGGCGGCGCGTATGGGCATACCTATCCTGCTGCAGGAGCAGAACGGCTTTGCCGGTGTTACCAACAAACTGCTCAAAGACGATGCAGCGAAGATTTGCGTGGCGTATGAGGGAATGGAGCGTTTCTTCCCCAAGGAGAAGATTATCCTCACGGGCAATCCCGTGCGCCAGAACCTGACGCAGGGAAGTAAAGAAGCGGCACTGAAGTATTTTGAAAAAGAGTTCGGTGTGCAGTTCGACCCCGAGAAACCCGTGCTGCTGGTTATCGGTGGAAGTCTCGGGGCACGCACTATCAACGAGGCGATGCAGCAGGGGCTTAACAACCTCATCTGCTCGGGCATACAGGTGATTTGGCAAACGGGCAAAGCCTACTACGACAATATCGTCAAGACCATTCCAGCCACCACCGAGGTGTATGTCATCACGCCTTTCCTCAGCAATATGCCCGATACGTATGCTTTGGCTGACCTGGTGGTTTCGCGTGCGGGGGCAAGCAGCATCAGCGAACTCTGCCTGCTCGGCAAACCGTCTATTCTCGTGCCGTCGCCCAACGTGGCAGAAGACCACCAGACCCACAACGCTATGGCGCTTGTGAAAAAAGATGCTGCAGTCCTGGTGCGCGATGCAGAGGCGAAAGACAAACTCATCCCCGCAGTGCTCAACCTCATAGAGGACAAAAAGAAACTGCAACAACTGCACATCAATGCCCTCTATCTTGCCCAAACCGACTCTGCCACCCGCATTGCCGAGGAAGTGATCCGCTTGGCACAGAGCAAAAAACAATAGCCCTACCGCTTGCGTCCGAGCAGGTCGAACCGTTCTCCGTGGCGCACTACATAGATGGCTCCGTCTCGGAGTATCTTTTGTGCAACGCTTGCCGTCTTGCCCTCGTGCATACCGGTAGGCGTTTCTTGTGTACGGAATACGCAACGTATCGCAAAGCGGTTTTGCTGTTCGCCCGCTTGCGTAGTAAACGAATGGTCTTGCATAAGCAAATCTACCTGCGCATTCGTCTGCTTGTCCGTCAGCCACACGTGTGCCAAGCGTTCCAGATAATGATTAGAATCCAAGTGCAAAGTATGGGTTCCCGCTTGCGGTGCATAGTAACCAAGATGCACACCGGTGGTAGATACAGAATCGGGCAATGCATTGAAACTCAGTTCCCCGCATGGCATAAGGCTGTATAGTTGTACGTGCTGTCCGTTCCTGCGCAGTTTGAGCAGGTCTTTGCCGATTTCGTATGCCTCTGTGAACTTCGTCGGGTGCAGACAGATATTTGTTTCGTCCGTTAGCCCTGTGGCATCGCGGATAACGAGTTGCACCCATTGTGTGACCATAGGGTTGGTTGCCGGTGCATAAGCGGCAACCGTTTGTGATACACGTGCCTCAAAATGCAGCGTTTCGCCGAAGATGAGATTTCCCGCCTCGGCTGCTTGGTAGTAGAACGGCTGTGCGGGATATATGGTGTCCGCTACGTGCTGCCAATAGGCGGCACCGTCTTTGCGCAGTTCCGATACATACACCCGCTCCGTCGGGTCGTCTGCCAACACACCGGCATACTTGCCCGAATAGGGCGAACAGACATAGTTCCAGCCGTCGTGCGCTGCGTCCACATTGCCTTTCGGGGATGCTACAGCCACTTCCGCATCGGTGTTCGCAGGCGAATATACCACGGGGAACAGATACTCCCTGTAGTAGGGCGATGCCGAAAGCATAGCATATCCCTTGTTTGCCTCGATAGTCTCACCCGTATAGCGCATCCAGTTGTCTGCAATGTTGCCCTGCTCGGCACGGAGTTGGGTGTCGTAGGTGTTCAGCCGCCAGTGTTTGTCCAATACGCATACATCGCCGGCGGTGGTCTGTATATTGTTCGTGGTGGATTGTACGGGTAGCGCAAACTGGAAATACTTCGTCTTGTTTGCCACAATGCGGGTGTAATAGGTCTCGTGCGCTTGTATGTTTCCGCTTACTGCCCCTGCTTCCGTAGCCGTGGTGCGGACAAATAGTTTGGCACACGTCAGGGTGCAGCCGTCCGCTATGGTTAGTTCGCCGTCGGGATAGACGTACACATTTCTGACCGACGCATCCGTTGCCAAGGTGGTTTTTCCGCCTCGTACCACAATGTCGTCATCGGTGTTGTAGGTCAGTTTGCGTACCACCGAATCGCCATAGATATACGGCACCCGATATTTGCGGTTAGAGACATAGGTGTGCCCCTGCTTATCCCCGTATTTTGCCACAATCTGTACATCATCCCCCGCATGCAAGCCTCGCGTCTCCACCCGATATGTCCTGTCGTTCTGCCCGAGGTACGAATACGTATTCCCCTCCTCAATGGGGTGCTCTTCCCCGCCGTCTATACCTACCGCCACCCCCATTTCCGGCGCACAGCCGTTCATATTCAGCGTCAGACTGTTCTCCCTCCAATCCACAATATCCATCTGCTCGCCATACTGCTCTGTACACAAGGAAATATCATCAATATATACCCTATATGTGCTCCCGGTTTCATTGGCTTTTGTACTATAGCCGGTAATACGAATATATGCTGTCGTAGGTGTTGCAAATCTGACAATATATTCTTTTCTGGCTGTAGTTAAAAACAAGGTTGTCGTGTCTTTTATCCAATTTATACTATCCTTGGAATAATACAATGCCATTTGCATTGAGGAGGCAGAAGAACGCCCCGCATACCAATGGATTGCCGTTAAGTTGCATAGTTTCCCGCTTGTTAGAGCGGGGGCTTTTGATACAGCGGCACTACCATTGGATTGCAAAATAACTCCTTGGGTAAATTGGAAAACGGTTTGGGTTTCTTTCAGATTGTTTATGTTCCCATTTACGATCGTCCACCTGATTCCATTTGCATTTGCTATATTGCGTATGGCATTGGCATACAAAGAATTAGTGGAATAGCCTTCAAATGTCTCGGTTATAGTATCTCTTTGGATTGAGGAGATATTCCCAAATACAGCATATGTCTTGCACAGAAATACTGCCAGCAATATACGATGTATAGCCTTCCTCATCATTTCTACAGATTATATTTTTCGGCTATTTTGAGTGCGGCGTTGATACCATCGAGAGCCGAAGAAGTGATGCCTCCCGCATATCCTGCACCTTCGCCGCAAGGATAGAGATTCGGAGTAGAAACCGATTGCAGCGTCTCTGGGTCGCGCGGGATACGGACGGCACTGCTGCTGCGGCTTTCCACGCCGAGAATAACCGCCTCATTGGTGAGAAAACCACGGTATTTGCGGTCGAAATCGCGGAAACCCTGCTGCAAGCGTGTGCCTATCTGTGTTGGCAACCATTCGTCCAAGCGGCTCGATACCACTCCCGGCAAGTAACTGCAAGCGGGCAGGTCGCGGCTCTGCCGCCCTTCAACAAAATCTCTCAACCGCTGTGCCGGTGCCTGGCTTTCGGGTGCGCCGTGCAAGAACGCCTCGTGCTCCAGCCACTCCTGAAACTCCAAGGTCGGAATACATTGCGCATTATGCATTATGCATTGTGCATTGATTACGTCTTCGGGGCGTATCTCCACCACCATTCCCGAGTTGGCGTACGGCGAGTTGCGATGACTGGCGGACATTCCGTTTACCACACAACTCTCCGCACTGCTGCCCGCAGGCACGATATGCCCACCCGGACACATACAGAACGAATAGACACCGCGTCCTTGCACCTGCGTAACCAACGAGTAGGACGCATTGCCCACCAGATCTATAATCTCTTGCGGCGGATTATGATACATCAATCGGTTGATCAACGCCTGTGGGTGCTCCACCCGCACGCCCATCGCAAAGCCTTTCGGTTCAAGGCATACCCCCTCTGACAGCAACATACGATACGTGTCGTGTGCCGAGTGTCCGATAGAGAGAACTATCGGCAACCCGCTTTCCCGCAAAGTATGAAACATCATCTCATCCACACAGGTCTCAAAGTGTATCTCGCCGCCGTGGGCGATGATACACTCGCGCATTGCACGGATGATAGAGGGCAGTTTGTCGCTGCCGATATGTGCGTGCGCCTCATAGAGCACATTGTCTTTGGCTCCGAAATAGTGGAACAGTTCCATCACCCGCTGCATATTCCCGCGCTTCTTGCTGCGGCTGAATAGTTTGCCGTCGGAGAATGTCCCTGCTCCGCCTTCGCCGAAGCAGTAGTTGCTCTCTGTATTCAGACCCTGATTGCGGTTCAATCGGGCTATATCCACTTTGCGTGCACTCACCTCTTTTCCCCGCT
Organism: uncultured Bacteroidales bacterium; assembly: GCA_934728255.1. Classification (GTDB taxonomy): domain Bacteria; phylum Bacteroidota; class Bacteroidia; order Bacteroidales; family Paludibacteraceae; genus Colicola. The sequence goes on along the minus strand of CAKVEC010000002.1, from coordinate 210,048 downwards.
CGTAGATGATCGGACGGATACCATACTCCAACAGCGTCAGGGCGGCAAATAGCCCCGCCGGACCCGCACCGACAATCACAGCCGTATGGTCTGCGTGGTGTACATCTTGGAAATGTGGCGGTTCATAGAGCGGTATGGGAGCCTCGCGCTCCACTTTGCGCCCCTCTGTGTCCACAAGAATGGTAAGCAGTACTTTTAGTTCCCGTTGCCGTGCGTCCACCGAACGCTTTACTATACGGTATTTCTGCTCGGCTTCGTGTGCTTCGCGGGGAGATAATATGAGTTGTACGGAATCCATATATAAAAAAGACAATGTACAACCTGTTTCAAATTGTACATTGTCCGTCGTAAAAAGTCAATTATTTCTGTTTGATAGTCTCCATTATCTTTGCTTCTAACTCGTCCATCAGGTCGGGGTTTTCGCGAAGCAGTTTTTTAACATTGTCGCGTCCTTGCCCGATCTTGGTGTCGCCGTAACTGTAGAAACTACCCGATTTCTTTAGAATACCGTTCTCTACACCAAGGTCGATTATCTCGCCCACTTTCGATATACCTTCGTTGAACATCAGGTCGAACTCGGCTTTCTTGAACGGAGGTGCCACCTTGTTCTTTACAATCTTTACGCGCACTTGGTTGCCCAGAATCTCGTCACCGTCTTTTATCTGCCCTATCTTGCGAATGTCAAGACGCACACTGGCATAGAACTTCAGTGCATTACCGCCAGTGGTAGTCTCCGGGTTGCCGAACATTACACCGATCTTCTCGCGCAACTGGTTGATAAATATACACGTGGTCTGCGTTTTGTTGATGGTGGCGGTCAGTTTGCGCAATGCCTGCGACATCAGTCGTGCCTGCAAACCGAGTTTGTTATCGCCCATGTCGCCTTCTATTTCGGCTTTCGGGGTCAGTGCTGCCACCGAGTCGATTACCACCAGATCTACAGCCGATGAGCGTATCAATTCGTCGGCTATCTCCAGTGCCTGCTCGCCGCAGTCGGGTTGCGCAATCAGCAGGTTGTCGGTATCCATACCGAGTTTCTCGGCGTAGAAACGGTCGAACGCATGCTCGGCATCGATGATAGCGGCAATACCGCCCTGTTTCTGCACCTCTGCCATTGCGTGAATGGCAAGCGTAGTCTTACCCGACGACTCGGGACCGTATATCTCTATCACACGTCCGCGCGGGTAACCGCCCACACCGAGGGCAAGGTTCAGACCGATACTGCCCGTCGGAATAACAGGAATATCTTCTATCTTGTCATCGCCGAGTTTCATTATCGCACCCTTGCCGAAGTCTTTGTCTATCTTCGCCATTGCCAACTGCAGGGCTTTCAGTTTGTCTGCCGACGGCTGTTTCTTTTCTTCTGCCATAATCTGTTAGTTGTGTTCTTTTTACTATTTGTTCCGCAAAGGTACGTTTTTTTGCTGACATACACAAATCTTTCTCGCAATATGCATTCAACCGCACCCAATTCAGACTCGGGGTGTATGCTGCTTTGCCCCGGCTTACAGCGTTACGCCGGTTTTGAAGATGGCTATCTCGTGGTAGCCGTTCTTCTCATTGTTGGTCGGTGTGCCGTTGGCAACAGCGATGACATAGTCGGTGAAGCGTTTTGCCACCTCTTCCATCGGTTCGCCCTCGGCGATAACGCCTGCGTTGAAATCGATCCAGCGGGGTTTGTTGTGATAGAGGCCCGAGTTGGTGCTGACTTTCATTGTCGGTACATACGTGCCGAACGGCGTGCCGCGCCCTGTGGTAAAAAGGACGATATGGCAGCCCGCCGAAGCCAGTGCCGTGGCGGCAACGAGGTCATTACCCGGTGCGGAAAGCAGGTTCAGCCCTTTCACCTGCAAGCGCTCGCCATAGGGCAGTACGCCGCGTACCAACGACTTGCCGCATTTCTGCGTGCAACCGAGGGCTTTGTCCTCGAGGGTGGAGATACCGCCCGCTTTGTTACCGGGGCTGGGGTTCTCGCCGACGGGCTCGCCGTGCGAAAGGAAATAGTCCTTGAAATCGTTGATGAGATGTACCGTTTGGTCGAATAGTTCGCGGTTGGCACATCGATCCATCAGTATCGTCTCCGCGCCGAACATCTCCGGTACTTCGGTCAGCACCGTGGTGCCGCCCTGTGCTACCAGATAATCGGAGAATACACCCAGCAGCGGATTGGCGGTGATACCCGAAAAACCGTCCGAACCACCGCATTTGAGACCTACACGCAGTTCGCCCAACGGACAGGCAACACGCTCATCACGGGTGGTTTTCTCGTATAGTTTGCGCAAGATGGGCATACAATACTCCACCTCGTCGCCCTCGATCTTCTGACTCACTACAAACCGCACACGCTCGTGGTCGTACTCGCCGCAGAACTGCTCAAAGATGTCGGGCTGGTTGTTCTCGCAACCGAGACCGACCACCAAAACCGCTCCTGCATTGGGGTGATGCACCATATCGCGCAGTATCTTCTTGGTGTTCTCGTGGTCGTCGCCGAGTTGCGAACAGCCGTAGTTGTGCGGGAAAGCGAAGATGTTGTCCGCGCCTGTCTCTTGGCGCAGACGCTCTGCCAACTTGGTTACGATACCGTTCACGCACCCCACGGTAGGGATAATCCACACCTCGTTGCGGATACCCACCTGCCCGTCTTTGCGGCGGTAGCCCATAAACGTGCGGTGCTCGTCGGGGATAGACAGCACCACCTCTTTGGGGTGATACTCGTAGGAAAGCAGACCCGCAAGATTGGTCTTTATGTTGTGTTCGTTCATCCACGAACCGGCAGGCTTGTCCTCCATAGCGTGCCCGATAGGGAAACCGTATTTGATCACGTTCTCACCTTTGTGGAGGTCGCAGATAGCAATTTTATGCCCGGCGGGAACATCTTCGAGGACGGTTATTTTGCGTCCGTCCACCTCTATGATATCGCCTTTCTTCTGCGGCAGAATTGCCACTACGACATTGTCGGCAGGATTGATTTTTAGTATATTTGTCATTGTTAGTTTATTAGTTTATGGGTTGAGAAGTTTAGGAGTAGTTGAATAAGTTAAAAAGTTAAAAGCGTTTATCGTTTCAAAAAGGGAGGAGTAGTCGGCTCCTCCCTTTATAGATACTCCTAATTATAGAATCAGAGAATCGATTTGACGGTCTCGACCATGCCTTTCGACTGAATGTCGTTGAGGAAGCCCTCTACCATATCGGTCAAGCCGGGGATCTCATTGAGGTCCTGCTTGCTCTCTTTCCAGATGACGTCGGTTGCACCGAGTACGCCTTCTGCCACTTTGCGGGTGTCGCCCGTAGCCCAGAGTTGGGTGAGCAAGTCCATAATCTCTTGTGCGTCGTTGGGTTGGATAGGTGCACCGTCAGCACGTGTACCGCCTTTGTAGTAGGTGATGATAGCCGCCAGACCGAGAACCAAGCCCTTCGGCAAATGCCCCTTGCGCTCGAGGTAGGTCTTCAAGCCGGGCAGGTCGCGGGTCTCGAATTTCGGGAACGAGTTGAGCATAATCGAGGTAACCTGATGATCCACATACGGGTTGTTGAAACGCTCCAGTACATCGGTTGCGAACTGGCGCAGTTCGTCCATTGGCAGGTTGAGGGTCTCCATCAACTCCTCGAACTGCACCTTGTGGATGTATTTGCCGATAACAGGGTCGTTGCAAGCGTCGCGCACGATGTTGATACCGCTTAGGTAAGCCACCGGCGAGAGAACGGTGTGCGGACCGTTGAGCAGCGTTACTTTGCGCTCGTGGTAGGGTTTCTCGCTCTCGGCAATCAGCACGTGCAGACCCGCTTTCTCTGCGGGGAACTCCTCGCGCAACTCCTCGATAGACATATTCTCCGGTTTCTCGATGACCCAAAGGTGGAAAATCTCGGCTTGTACCACGAGGTTGTCCGCATAGCCCACTTTCTCCTGGATAGCCGCAATATCTTTGCGGGGGAAGCCCGGCACAATACGATCCACGAGGGTGGCGCAGACATAGTTGTACTTGGTAAACCACTCCTTAAAGCCTTCGTAGTCAACTCCGAGGTCTTCTTTCCAAAGTTCGATATACTGGTAGATGCACTCTTTGAGGTGGTGTCCGTTGAGGAAAATCAACTCGCAAGGCATCAGGATAAGACCTTTCTTCGGATCGCCGTTGAACGTCTTGTAGCGGCGGTAGAGGAGTTGCACCAACTTGCCGGGGTAACTGCTTGCGGGAGCATCGGTGAACTTGCAAGCGGGATCGAAGGTGATACCTGCCTCGGTGGTATTGGAGATAACGAAACGGATCTCGGGTTGGTCTGCCAAAGCCATAAATGCCGCATTCTGCGAATAGGGATTCAAGGCGCGGGAGATAACATCAATACGCTCCAGCGAATTGACTGCCTCGCCGTTCAGGCGACCTTGCAGATTGACGTGATACAAACAATCCTGACCGTTGAGCCAGTCCACCATACCGCGTTCGATAGGCTGAACCACCACTACGGAACCGTTGAAATTGGTCTTGGCATCCATATTCCAGATGATCCAATCGACAAACGCGCGGAGGAAGTTTCCTTCGCCGAACTGGATAATTCTTTCGGGTGCAACGCTCTTTGGAGCAGTCAGTTTGTTAAGTGCTTTTTTCATAATGATTATGTGTTAGTAGTTTTTTATTTGCTTGATTTTGTTATAGGATGGTTATATGTTGGTTATAGGATAGACGGCTTATCCACCTGACATCCACCTAACTGTTCTATGCACATTGTGCATACATATATATGCAAATATAACGCTGCAAAGTTACAGCGTTTCCTTTGCTTGTACAAGTACAAAATGCCACAATATGTGGAAAAATTGATATGTGGTTTTTCGGGGCGTTTCTAAAAAAATGTCAGATTGAGGCAGTTGCAAGAACCCGTGTCCTCTTCCGATGACGCGGCGGGAGCAATGGTTATCTGCGCATTGAGATTGTTGTAACCCGTGGTGGAATCCCATATGTCGGTGTTTGCCAACCGCACGGCGTAGGCGGGATTGGCGGCAATGCGGCTGTCGGCATCGGGCAGGTGGAGATACAGACTATAGGTGCCGGCCGCCATATCTGCGGGCAGTGTGAGCGTCTCAGTGATAGTGGTTGTGGCATCGGGTTGCCAACTGCGCGGGTCGGATTGCAGCGGTACGGAATAGGTGTTGTCGGCTGATTTCAGAACGATGTAGGCGTGTCGCTCGTTGTAGAGCGGGGCATATCCCGTATTGTTGATTTTGAACGAGATCTGCATCGTCTTGCCTGCGGTGGCTTGGGTAGGATAGGTGCCGTCGGTGAGTACAAAGCGGTATCCCATTTGGCGTGCCATAATATCGTAGTACGAACTGCCCGAACCGTCAGTCTCTTTTTTCCATTGGTTGGTGGCATATTCACTATATTCATAATTGAGGTACGAATAATGCAGCCGTTTCATTTCGTCTGCGGCTTTGGCTCCCGTGCCATAGTTGGCGTAGTTGGAGGCATTGCCGGTTTCGATGTTCGTCTCGCCGCCATTGGGCACATAGAGGCACTCTTGCGCGAGGTAGGCTTTGTCGGTTGCTACATCGGTGTAGGTACCCATATTGTCGGCTCCGTTGCAGAACGCATCGTTGTGGTGCCCGAGGCGGGAACGTGCATCTTGCTTCCATGCTGTTGCAGCGGTCAGCGCAACGGCATCGCTGACATAGTCGGTCTTGAACAGCGGGGTGCGCAGTTGTACGCATCGTGAGGCGGGTACGGCATCTAATAGCCAACCGATCAGGTTTTTCTTGGTGGCTTGGGGAATAGCCGAACCGATACCCTGACCGGAATAGTACCATTCACCCCATACTCCGAGGAACCCCGCTTGCACTACATATATAACGTCCGCATTGGCTTGCAGTACGGGTTTGAGTTGCGACAGGTGCTGCTGCCAGATAGCAGGCGAGGCATCTTGGTTTTTGCTCTTGTCGTCGTATGCCTCGTTGGTGTAAGCAAAGCGGAGGATACACTTGAACCCGTTGGCGCGGAATTTCGCCATATCGGCGGTTATCTCGTCCAATACCGCCTGCGGGAGAGCCACGTTGCGGAAATTATTCAGATAGTACAGACGTAGTAACAAAGAGCGTCCTGCAGCCTTTCCGTCAGTGAAATAGTGGTCGCTGAGGTTGCTCTTCCCGTCTGCGGTTACCACCTGCTCTATTTGCTGGTAAAAGCCGCGCTCGGGGTTGGAGAAATTGGTGGTGTGGTCGGCAGTGTAGGTGCGTGCAATGGTGTTCTGCACGGGTTTGGCGACCGTCTGTGTCGCCATATATGCCCGCTCGTACTCTACCGCAGCAAGGATAAACGCCCCTAATACTTTGCCTTCGGTGGGGGTGGCAATCTTGGTGTCGTTTTTTTCCGACAGATAATAATTGGCATCGCCTTTTCTGTCATTGCTCAACCCTGCGGACGCACAACTCTGGATGAGTGCATACGTATTGCCGCCCTGGTTCTTTACCAGAAACTGCTCAACCAGTCCCCGGTAGCCTTTCCGGGCAACTTCGCTGTAATCGCTGTCAAACAAGCCGAGACGTTGCCCTTTGAGAAAACCGGCTACGAACAATGCCGAACCCGATGACTCCAAATAGTTGGCTCGGCTGCACCCCGCAGGCGTTACCCCGTTGGCGTATTGCAGCAACTGGCACCAGCAACCCGTGGCGGCATCCTGACGAACCGCCAACCCTTGTGCCATCTGATTGAGATACCTGCGCAATACGGCATACTGCGGGTGGGAGGACGGCATCAGTTCCAATACATCTATCAGTGCAAGGAAGTACCAGCCCTCGGCACGTGCCCAAAACTCAGCAGACACACCATAATGCGCGCCTTTCGTTTGGTCTGCCCAATAGGAATCATTGGCAGGCACGGCAGAGAAAGCATGGTAGAGCAATTGTTTGTCGGCGTCCCATAGTTTGCTCCATATCATCGTGAACTGGCGGGCGATGATGTCCCAGCACTCGGTTTCGGTCTTGCCGGTAAAAGTCTTGTCGTCGTGCAGCAGTTGTGCCAACAGGGCAGGACCCATATACTGCCCGTCGCACCACATCTCGTTCTGATAACTGTTCTTGTGCCACCAACCGCCTGTGTAGGTGTCGTTTCCGCAGAAGGCTTTGGAGATCTCGGATGAAATACGGTAGGTTTGGTCGTAGTTTTCCAAGCCTTTGAGGGCGCTTGTTTTCGCTGTTTGGCAGTTGGCATACGTAGTCGCATTGGCAAATTTCGCTCCGGGCTTGCTCAAGTCTGCCAACCCGAAATAGAGTTTGCAGGCGTTCAGGTCGTCCAAGGTGTTGCTCTTGCTGTGGTCTTTGGTTGCATATTGGTTGCCATACGCCGCCATACTGTAGTACCACGGTGCCACAAAAGCGGAGTCCTGATAATAGTCGATAGCCTCCAACACGGCTTTTGCCACCAGTCCGGGTACATAGTCGAAACCGCGTCCGGATTCAGTTTTGCTAATCAATGTGCCGTTGGCATCATATTGCGCAAAACCGGCGGCTGTTCCGTTGGCGTTGAAATGGTACAGACAGGCATCAATCACCTCGCGCGAGTAGCGCGTATCTGGGTCGAAATCCATTGCCTGTACCGAAAAGGATACTGCCCATGCGAGAATGGCAGCAAAAAGAAAAGTGTGTTTCATACGGAGGGTGGTATGTAAAGGTGAATAATTAACGGATACAAAGGTACTATTTCGAATACACATATGCAAATATCCGCCGAAATATCAACAATATATACCTAATTATGCACTTATCTGTTGCGATGCGGAGGAGTATAACCTATACAGTTAGGTAACCTGTTTGTTTGTAATTTGTTGTATAAGAGACAGTTAGCATATTGATGATGCAAAATTGTATGCGTAACTGCTTGAAATACAAGCAAAAACCGCTGAATCACATACGAATCACATACGAATGACATACGAATGACATAGACCTGATGGCATAAGGGTATAGAATAGAAAACGAGGCTGCCCGACTATGTTTGTCAGACAGCCTCTTGGATATGTTTTGAGTATCAATCTTGGTAGATTGTCTCTTAGGGTGCCGTGGGGATGCTTTATTGCTGCGGGCAGGGTGATTTCTTGCGGCAGAGGAACCTGTATATCGCATACCCGAACGCCATCAGCAGGAGCGGGAACAGCATATCGCCGACGGGAGTGCCATTATATTTATCCTCTTCATCTTCCTCATCAGGGGGATTAGGGTTGACACTACTCTTGCGTGGGGAATAGGATAATATCGTAGCCATCTCTGCGGGTGTAGCAGCGATGCCATCGACTCCTAATGCCGTAGGTGCAGTGGCAATAGCGCGGAAACCCGTGCGTGCGGGAGCCTCTGCTTCCTGTTGCTCCTCCCAATAAGAGGTGGTGGAACGGAAAGGCATTGCACTCGGGAAGTCGACCGCCGACAGAGTAGCGCAGACATAAGTCAGCAAGCACAATATAATTAATCTATATCTCATGGTCAGTATGTGTTAATGTGTTTTTCTTAGTATGTTTTCTTAGCGGGTTACTTTGTGTACGATTCGGGTATTTTCTCCATTGATGTGTATCAGATAGACGCCCTGTGTGGAAGGAAGAGCAATGTCGGTCATCGCCTCTGTGGTGTGCGAGAGAGCGCACAAGCGTCCCGCTGCGTCATAGATACCTATTTGCAAGTCCTCGTGTGCGGGGTTGCTGAGCCGCAGAATACCATCGGTGGTAGTCAGGTCGGCAATACCGGTGGGTGTCTGTACATCTATCGGCGTGGAGGAGATGTAGAAACGATTGATATCGTCATTCTCGCTTGTAGTGAAAGTGTAGGTATTCCAATCGGTAATGAGGGTGGAGCGTTTCTGTTGTATATCATTAAGATACAACATTCGTCCTGTATAGGCAAAAGAGAAAGTGTATTGGTCTTCCATTCCCTTTTCAAACCCGAGTGTTGCCCCATCAATGTCTGCTACAGCGGATACAGCCATATTGCCAATCGGGCTGATAGCATAGAGCGACGCCGAGCGTCCGTCGTTGCTCATAAACTCAGCCTCCCACCCGTTGTCAAATTGGTCGGAGAAAGCATTATCCTCAAGCAAGTACAGATTGGTATGCGTACGGCTGTCTGCCACCATAATCTTCATCATAGACACTTGTCCGGACTCATTCGTAGTACTACGTTTGGGAGCATATAGCGGTGTATTCAGGTTGGCGGTTGCACCGCTGCGTACCAAGCGATTGTAGTCCAAATAGAGCGATGTCTCGGAGGTGGTAAGCACATCGAATGCCTGCATGGCGGGTATCACTTTCGGTCCTGTGTAACCGCTTTGCTTTACCAAGTTGATGGGTATGGATAGCCATTGTCCTGCAGTAGTGGTGGTGTTGTCGCCTACAACCGATCCGCTTTCAGGATCGCGCCCAGTATTGTACATATAGATGGTAGCTGGTGCGGTACCGAAATCGGTGTCTTCCATTTTGTCAATGCAGATGGGTGCGGTCCACGAGTTACCAATCATATTTGTACCTCGGTAATCATCAACTGCATTATTGATGGTAAGCGGAATCTCCCGGTTGGTAGCCGTGGCTAAGGAGCCTTGCAGAGTATAAGTAACGCGTTCGTTCTCGGTAACACCTGTAGAGAGACCATATCCGTAGAATTGCTCCAGCGAAGTGCCGTCGGCTTTGCGTGTCCAACCTTCTGATTCCGTCCAAAGCCATGTATATGCGCCTTGGAAACATTGCGGCACTTGCGCCTCTTGGATAGGTACACCTATGTACTGCCAATATTTTTTGCGTTTACCATCCACCCATTCGAAATATGCTTTCGAGTATAGTTGTACAGTGGCGGATAGTTGCTCGTCTGCTTCCGTTGTATGTATCAGCGCACCCGTGGCAGTCTCTGAAGCGAGAATGGTAATCATACCAGGGTCAGAAACAGGTTGTGCATTATACTTGTCATTACTATTAGAAATAGCCAATATCTTGCCATTGGCAACCAAAGCACCTGTGGGTTGAATAGTCAGTGTCTTGCCTTGTACAATCTTGATAGTGGCTGCTGTGGCATCTTGTATGTTGACAATGCAGTTCTCGGCTATTTGTACGTTTTGCTCTTTGATAGGAACACGTCCGGTGCTCCAGTTGGCTGCATTAGCCCATAGGTGGTCGCCGCTGCCGGTTCGCTGCTCTGTGCCGCCGTTGTCGAAGGTAACAGAGCAGTCGCTCACTTTAACGGGGTCGGTTTGCAGCAGGTATTCCAATCCTCTGATGATAGCCTTTTCGCCGATAGGTGTAATCAGCGAGGTAGCATCTGCATTGACCGACAATACGAGCATACGTGCATTGATGTTGGTCTGGCGTTCACAGCAGGTTACGAGTGAACCATTTCCTCCATCGGAGATAATGGCGATATTGATAAAGTTGGCGGCATCTACAGCCTTGAAGCCCTGTAGTGCTTTATTGTCATCATATCCTCCTTTGGAGGTAATACGTACCACAATATTGCCATTGCTATCATAGATGATCTTGTTGGCGTAGTCATCCTCGGTAGGAGCAGTACCTTGATATGCATCCAGTCCCTCGAAAATACCATGTGCCAAGCACAAGACGGTCATATCCTTTTGTGTAGAAGACGGCTTCGCCGGATTCCCCGTGAAACCTTTGGTTTTCCATGTAGGGAACTCGTCTTTTGCCATGTGGGCTTTGAGCGACAGGAGCGGGCGATAATCCACTAATTTTGCCAATGAGTCAATGACAGGGGCTATTTTGTCGCCCTCTCCCATTGTAGTACGTAAAAAGTCGGTAAGTACAATGATGTCGAATGGCTCATAGTTCAGTATATTGAAATCGGCATAGCCATTCACAGGCACCACCTCAAATTTTTCCTTGATAGCTGTATAAAGCGGCAACTCTTTATGCGAGACATTATCATCCCATTTGTTCCAATCGCTTTTAGCTTGTTCGCAGAGATCGGCTTCGTTGATCTTTAGAAAATCGCCATGTAGTTTATAGTTTTTCCTATTACGTGTGGGTCTATCTGCGCTGGAAATGATAAATGCCAATGCCGGACGATTGATTATGCGGATAGCAATAGAGTCGGCATAAGCGGGACTCAACTTGTCGCAATTATCATAAGGTGTGAGTGTTACTATGACAGTATCGCCTGCTTGCCATCCGAGGGATGCGGGAATGTTGTTAAGCGATGTGGTAATGGTGTAGCGTCCTTGGGCATCGGGCGTATCCGATGTCTGCAGGAATGTAAGGTCCGTGTCCATTATCTCGGTACGGGTGCCATTGCGTTTGCAGACCGCTGACAACCGGCAGGCTTTGCTATCGCTGCCCGCTGACTTATAAGTAAAGAGATGGCGAGCGGTTTGCTCTGCGGGATATGTGTGCCCGGGGCGGTAGAACAGGAAGGGCGACAGACGCACTACTTCCGGTGTCGCAGCACCTTCATCGCTGGTGATGTGTGCGGTATTCTCCGATTGTGCATAGCAAAAATCGTGTACCACTACAAAATAGTCGCCTATTGTCTGTACAGTATAGGTGCTACCGGTAGCCCCGTCAATAGGTTCACCGTTTTTATACCATTGGAACGATATACCCTCGGCAGTATAGTCGGTGATGGTGCCATCATCTGATTTTGCTTTTACACAAAGTGTGATGGATCGGTTGCACCCAAGCGACATATTTTCTGCCTCAATAACAGGTGTGGCGTCATTGCAAATCACCGTTAGTGTATAAGATGCTTCCGCAGGACAGTAGTCACCATCTCCGTCATAGGAGGCAGTAATGGTGGTTGTTCCTGCCATAAAAGGTACGATTTCTGTGCCGTTATCGCGTATGATTGCCACAGCCTCGTCGCTTGATGTATATTTGATCTCGCCATCCGCAGGTAGCCCAACTGTTTTGAGGGTAGGTATTTGCGCTCTTGATGTAGGGTTGATAGTAAAAGTGCCGCCTTCGTCCAATCCGTCCCATACAAGTGCGACGGGATTGACGCACCACTGTGCGACAAAATCGTAGTTGGCAGAGATGGGGAAGGGGAGATATGGATCGTACTTATCATCGTTTTGATCTGTAAAACAAACAAACGTTTTGCCTGTAGGAGGAACTACTTCCGGCAGAGTGAGATCGGCACCCTTGTTGATAAGGATATAGTAAGAATCCGTAGTGGCGGGTTCTTTTGTCCATTGTGCTTGCTCGTCTGCGCTTTTGAATGTACCTCCATTGAGGTTAAGTGTAGCCTTTACTTTCCCAGTTGAAGACGTATGCCATTGTGCAATAAATGTCATATCCTCATTAAGGGCGATTTTTTCTCCTGCTGCATACTTGGTGAGAGCAGCATCTTCGGCTTGGTAGCAGTCGAACTCATACCCCGCAAAGGTGGCTGTCGGCAGAGTGATGTGGGATCCTTTGGCGACCGTAATGGTGTACCATATCATTCCACCGTTCTGTACCTGCTTGCTATAGCCGAGGGAAGTGGCGTCAGCTTCGTCAATTATACCTCCACCGGGCTTGACGGTAGCGGTAATGGTCTCTACATTTTGACATTGCTCTACTTGGATAGCATAAAAACGATCATTGCTACTCAAACGATATATGTGGATAGAACCATCCTTGTTGATATCATCCTTTTGTAATATATAGGTGTCTGTGACAGTGCCTTGAGGTGGAACTTGTACAGCCTTTCGTCGCTCAGTTTCTTGCTTGTTGTCATCTTTGATGACAAACCCCATAGTATCAGTTTTAGAAGTGGACTTAAACTTAAAAGTAACTGTTAAGACATCTCCTGCCAAAAATGCTTTATCTGTTGGGGGAGTGACGCAAAAGTAATCATTATTATTGCCGCTTAGTTTAACTGCATTGTTCTCTCTTGTGGCTTTCCCTACAATAGAAATTGTTCCTATCTCAGATGTCATCAGTACATCGCCAGATGAGGCATAAGTTCCTTTTGCGATTGTTACACAGCCGACTTCCTCTTCCCATTCGGCGTAGAGGTTGATGTCGCCATAGAGGTGGTAGGGGGTGGTATAGTCCAGGTCTTTGAGAGTAAACTCGGTTTTGCTCCAATCGCGAACTTTCCAGTTTTTGAATACATAGCCTTGTTTCTTGGCAGCATCGGTGATTGCCGCGGCATCGGTGGGCAACGGGTCTTTAGACGGATAGGTGTATGTGGTAGGTGTGAGTCCGTTGATGGCGGTGTTCCGGCTATTGTCTTCGTTTTGTCCGTCCCAATAGTAGATATGGAACGAGACGGGTTTCCATATAGCAGTAAGTGTGAGATTGGAAGTGATGTTGTCTATTGTGCTTTGGTTGGCAGGGTAGGTAGTCTTGCCATCGTTCCAACCTGCGAACTCATATACGGTTGTACTGCCTGCCGCAATTTTGATGGTAGTGTAGTCGGGCAAGGTGAGTGTGCCACCGTCAGCCACTTGTGTGGTGGTAGTGGGGATGCCGTATGTCGTCAGGCTGCTACCATACTCATCCGGTCTGCCCTCTTGGTAGGTAATGGTATGAAAGGCGGGGTAGGTAACGGTAATAACTAAATGGTCGGCATTGGAATAGTCTGCCTTAAACGTGTAATCACCTGTGTAGTCTATCTCGATATTGCAGTCGGCAGTTCCTCCGTCGGTTATAGCACCGCTTTTATAAAAACTCCATGGAGTTCCATTTGCGGTTTCCCGTGTCATAGGTTTGGCATCTTTTCCAGGAATTTGGTAGAATGTCTCATTATACAGGAACCCAAACGCATAGGTTTTCGCTTGAGTGATGGGTAAGGTGATATATGCCACACTGCTTGTCTCGCCCGGTTTCTTCTCCAAAGTGTGTACCTTCCAACTGTCCCAACTGCCTTTGATGGAAATCGGGGATGTCAGATCCTCGTTCCATTTGGCATAGAGCGTGGTGGCAGTGGAAATAGTGGTGGCAAAATCCCACTCCTGCGTGCAGGCTTGGTCGGCATACCAGCCTGCAAATATATAGCCGGTAGCCGTAGGGGCTGTAGGTTGAGTGATAGTTGCTCCGGATTGCACACATTGGTCGCTGACCGCATCACCGTGTCCGTTCATATTGAACGACACGAGGTAACTTGGTGTATAGATCGCCCACGAACCATTACCTTTACTCCACGCTCCCTCTACAATAGTATATACTTTGCCGTCATTTACAGACAAATCGCTAGTTTGATTCCAAGCATTACTCCAACTATTTTCTGTATTTGGTTGCATCCTGCAGAAAATAAATTTGGAATACTCATTAGGGATGGAGAACGTATAAATAGATTCACAATCAGTAGTAGGTGTCGCGTCTATCCATTTATAGTGACTGTCATCAATAAAAGCATACACTGCAAAACGGGCGTTGTCTGTCAGCCAGTTGGAGTTGGGGCGGAGATAAACGGTGTTGTCTGCGGCAACGGTGATTGTTGCGGAGGCGGAAGTGGCGGTGCAAGTGCCCGAGGAGACGATACAGCGGTAGTAGAAGGTGCCCGCCTTATCGGTGGGGGGGGTATATGTGTCGTTTGTTGCGTTGGGTATATCGGTAAAAGGGGTGTTGTCGGTGCTGCTCTGCCATTGGTATGTGAGTGTACCGTCGCTGGTGGCTGCTACCTGCAACGGAGTTGCCGTTGCGCCGACGGAATAATTGGCAGATTTTGGTTCGGTGGTGATTTTAGGGGATGTGCAGGAAGAGGCAGGAGTCCACGTAATCTTAGAGATATATGGTTTTGTCTTGAATATAAAATATAGTCTCTTTGCTGTGGACGCATCATAATTTGTAATCTTAATATCGTATATTGTTGGATTGTCGGTATCCCTTGCTTTTACATCGGTAAAATTCTTTTTAATCTGCGTCTCTGCAACTAATTCATAGGAGGGAGCATTGTTTTGTTTGCTTTGATTTTCAATAGTCAAGGTACCATTACTTGTGATATCTATATAAAAATATCTATTTGTATATGCAGTTTGAGAAGAACCAGGTCCTCCATTTACTGCAAAACAGAATGCATTATTTTTCTCTGTAATTTTGTCACTAGAACCTCCATAATAGTGCAAAATCATGGATTTTCCACTTGTTGTGCTTATTTGATTGTCTGCATTGTTTGTTAATGCTTGTTCTTTTGTGTAAGTGGTGAAATCCCAAACCGATTCCTCTCCCCACGCAGCGCAGGAGAAAGCGAGTGTGCCGAGGAGGATGATGGCACGGAGAGAATGGACGGAAAGGGAATGACCTATACGTCCGCACAAGGAAAGGGCGGTGCGGAGATTAGATAACAATGTGGAAAAACGAGTGTAGAAATACTGCATATTGTGGTATGTTTTAGATTTACAAGGTTAACTTATGCGTGTTTCGGCGGGGCATAGTTGCCCCTACTTGTCCGAAAACGCGTGCAAAGATAGTATATATTTCGAATATACGTGTGCAAAAATTGTCAAAAACCGTATAAAAATACACTTTATGTGTTGTAGAACATAAAAACAAAAGGGAGAGGGCGGCAGATAGCGGCGCGTGCTTCGCACAAAGCGGTGCTTTGCGCCACTATCCGCCGAATGTGGCTTATTCTACTAACATTCTATGCTGAACAACCCGATAATCACCCGATAATCACCCGATAATCACCCGATAACAACCCGATAATCACCTAGACCTGCTATACGCATTATCAAAAGGGCTCCATTACTGTTCGTTAGAAGACCATTAGACAAGGTTCTGCTAAAACCTGGTTTTTATTCTCCGTTAATAGCCGTTAATTGAACGTTAATTTTTATGGGAACATATCATTTGCCATTATAATTGAACCATATAATTCGCATTGCTATGACTAATGATAACGGGTATTGCGGGGATCGTATTTTTTTTGTAATTTTGCAGCGGTGTTTTTTTATATTTTATGACTATGCAGAGAAAAATACGTTTGTTGGTAGCGGTGGCGGGGCTGCTGCTATGGATGATGCCCGCAGCGGCGGAGGATGTGGTGTATCTGACCACGGAGCAGTTCAAGGCACGGATATTCGACTATTCCAAAGAGAAAGAGTGGAAATACAAGGGGGACAAACCCTGCGTGATTGATTTTTATACCACGTGGTGCGGTCCGTGCAAGCGGCTCGCCCCGATAATGGAAGAACTGAGCCAGCAGTACTGCGACCAAGTGGTGTTCTACAAAGCCGACACCGAGCAGGAACGCGAACTGGCATACATATTCCAGATTTCGAGTATCCCGCAGGTGATGTATATTCCCGTGGAGGGCAAGCCCGCCTTGCTGAAAGGGCTGTATCCGAAAGAGGAGATAGTGAAGATAATCAATGATTTCCTGCTGGCGGAGAAGAAACGTTAATTAACGTGTAATTGGACGTTAATTTTTGGGAACATATAATTAGCCATTAATTAACCATTAATTTTCCTCTACAAAAAAACATAAATATGCCATCATCGGGTGATTTCGCATCCATAAATTATCACAAAAAGTTCTCCGTTAATGACCATTAATTAACCGTTAATTTCTGCTTTTGTTCTGCTTTTGCAGGCGAGGAGAGATTATTTGTGGAATTATATGTTTTAAGATATTGTGTAATCCGCAAAAAAGCAGTACCTTTGCGGCTGTTTTTTATTGAAATAACAAACTTAATAATATAAGTTGGGGCATTCCAAACATAGAGTAAGTCCCCGTTCATTTTTTATTTACCTTTTTGCGCAGATATAGAAAAGCGCAGTTGTCTAAAGTACGCGGATGCAAAAGTCTGACTTTATCATTGAGGTAAACCATGTCTCGAAGCAGTTTGAGGATGGGAAGTTTGCCTTAGACGATGTGAGCCTTCAGGTTAAGAAAGGCGAGTTTGTAACAATCTTGGGTCCTTCGGGCTGCGGTAAGACCACGCTGCTACGATGTATAGCGGGTTTCCAGGTAGCGACGTCGGGAGACATCCTACTGAACGGCGAGGACGTAACGGAGATGCCTCCGCACAAGCGACCCGTGAACACGGTGTTTCAGAAGTATGCACTGTTCCCCCATTTGAACGTATTCGAGAACGTGGCTTTCGGGCTAAAACTGAAAGGTGTGGCGAAAGCGGAGATGGAGAAGCGCGTAAAGAAAGCGCTGAAGATGGTGAGCATGTCGGACTACGAGTACAGGGATGTGAACTCGCTGAGCGGCGGTCAGCAGCAGCGTGTGGCGATAGCACGGGCTATCATCAACGAACCCGAGGTACTGCTCTTGGACGAACCGCTGGCGGCACTCGACCTGAAGATGCGCAAAGACATGCAGATGGAACTGCGCGAGATGCACAAGAAACTGGGTATCACGTTTATCTACGTCACCCACGACCAGGAGGAGGCGTTGACGCTGAGCGACCGCGTGGTGGTGATGCGCGACGGTAAGATACTGCAGACAGGTACCCCGAGCGACATATACAACGAGCCGAACAGTTGCTTTGTAGCGGACTTTATCGGCGAGAGCAACCTGCTGGACGCCACGATGGTGCGCGACCGGCTGGTGCATTTCTGCGACCGCGACTTCGAGTGCGTGGACGAGGGTTTCGGCGAGAACCAGGAGGTGGACGTGGTGGTGCGCCCCGAGGACTGGTATATCGGGTATGCCGATGAGGGACAAAGAATAAAGAACGAGGAACAAAGAACGAAGGACGCATTAGACCCCGTGGCGGCAGCCGATGCGGAGGATTACACCGACGACCCGTGGCAGTTGTACGGCACGGTGCAGAGTTGTATCTTCAAGGGTGTGCATTACGAGATGACGATGCTCACCGACAATGGCTACGAACTGATGATACAAGACTACCACGCCTACGCCCCCGGACGCAGAGTGGGACTGGTGGTGAAGCCGGAAGATATACAGGTGATGCGCAAAGCGCGCCTCTGCAACACGTTTGAGGGCAAGGTGCTCGAGGGCGGCAAGGTGGAGTTCCTCGATGCGGAATGGGACATAAGCGACCGCATGGCGGAGCGTTTCAGCGCAGGCGAAGAGGTGGATGTGGAAGTGGATTTCGAGCGTGTGAACCTGCAAGACGACGAGGAAGACGGTGTGCTGCAAGGCGAGGTATATTTCATTCTCTACAAGGGCGACCACTACCATCTGCAGGTGCGTACCGACGACGGCGACGACCTGTATGTGGACACCAACGATGTGTGGGACGACGGCGACCGTGTGGGCGTGAAGATTGCGCCGAGTTATATCCGCCTCTACAAGAAGCAGGACAAAGAACAAGGGACAAAGAACCAAGAAACGGGCGGCGATGAAAACAAGTAAATGGAAACGTATGCTGCAGTCGCGGCGTACGTGGGCGTGGCCTTATGTGCTGTTTCTGATCTGTCTTGTGTTGCTGCCGCTGCTGCTGATCGGCGTGTATGCGTTCACCGACCCGCAGGGGCATTTCACGATACAGAACTTCGTAAGTTTCTTTACCAAGTCGGAGGCGGTAAACACGTTTATCTACTCGCTGGCGATAGCACTGATAACCACGATTATCTGCCTGGTGATAGGTTACCCCGCGGCGTATATTATGGCGATGCAGTCGTTCCGCACGCCCGCCGTGATGGCGATATTGTTTATATTGCCGATGTGGATCAATTTTCTGCTACGCACGATTGCCACGGTGGAACTGTTCCATATGTTCGGTCTGCCGCTCGGCGAGGGGGCGTTGCTCTTCGGTATGGTGTATGATTTTCTGCCGTTTATGATCTATCCGATCTACAATACGCTGCAGAAGATGGATATGAGTCTGGTGGAGGCGGCGCAAGACCTCGGTGCGAACCGCTTCAAGGTGTTTACCAAGGTGATAGTGCCGCTGTCGATGCCGGGTGTGTATTCGGGTATCATCATGGTGTTTATGCCTACGGTATCGACGTTTGCCATCTCGGAACTGCTGACCCACAACAAGATAACGCTTTTCGGTTCGCTGATACAGCGCAGTTTCTCGGAGGGCGGTATCACGATGTGGAACTACGGTGCGGCTCTGTCGCTCATATTGCTGATCATTATAGGTCTGACCTCGTTCTTCGGACAGAAAGACGAGAATAACCGGGAAGGAGGTATCGTATGAAAACCGGTTCGATGGTGGAACGCCGCGGCTTTTGGTCGCGCTTTGCAGGGCAGGCGTATCTGTGGCTGATACTGGTGGTGCTGTATGCGCCGATACTCCTTATATTTATATTCTCGTTCACCAAAAGCAAGGTGTTCGGCAACTGGACGGGCTTTACGTTCGGTTTGTATGAGAACCTGCTGACGGGGTACGACTATGCGGATCAGGTGCAGGTGGATCCGAATCTGTACAGGGCGATGCTCTATACGGTGATTATCGCCGTGTCGGCAGCGGTGATCTCCACGCTGCTCGGTACGCTGGCGGCGATAGGTATCTACAATATGCGCCAGCGCGACAGGCGGATCATCACGTTTATGAACTCGATACCGATGATCAACCCCGATATTCTGACGGGTATATCGCTGTTCCTGCTGTTTGTGTTCTTAGGTATCAGCCGCGGTCTGGCGACGGTGATCATCGCCCACGTGGTGTTCTGTACGCCATATGTGGTGCTGAGCGTGATGCCGCGCCTGACGAAGATGAACCCGAACATCTACGAGGCGGCGCTCGACCTCGGGGCAACGCCGTTTCAGGCATTGCGCAAGGTGCTGATGCCGGAACTATGGCCCGGTATGGTTTCGGGTTTCATATTGTCAGTTACGCTGTCGATAGACGACTTCGGCGTTACGTTCTTTACCAAGGGCAGCAACGGATTGGAGACGCTGTCCACCTTTATCTATGCTGACGCACGCAAGGGCGGTCTGACCCCCGAGTTGCGTCCGCTTTTCAGTCTTATCTTCCTCACCATATTGGTGTTGCTGTTGATAATCAATCTTCGTACTAACAAACAACAAAAAACAATCAAAAAGAAATGAAACGTTCCTTTTTTGCTTTGGTGCTGATGGCAGCACTGACTTTTGCAGGTGTAACCTATTCGGCTCCCGCTGCAGCAGCCGACCGTGCGCACACACTGAAGGTGTACAACTGGGCAGACTATATCGATATGGATAATGTGCTCAACAAGTTCCCCGAGTGGTACAAGGCACAGACGGGCGAGGACGTAACGATACAGTACTCCACGTTTGACATCAACGAGTCGATGCTCACCCAGATAGAGGTGGGGCACGAGGACTATGATGTGATTTGCCCGAGCGAGTATATCATTGAGCGTATGCTCCGCAACAACCTGCTGCTGAAGATAGACAAGAACTTCGGCGAGACCCCCGACTATACCACCAACGTGGCTCCGTTTGCCGTGGAGAAATTCCAAGAGATGGCACCCGACAGCAGCGTGAATGTGGCGGACTATACGGTAGGTTATATGTGGGGAACGACGGGTATATTGTACAACACGGCGCATGTGGACGGTGCCGACCTGCAGTCGTGGTCGTTTCTGACCAATCCGAAGTTTGCGGGTAAGATCTTTATGAAAGATGCTTTCCGCGACATCTATTCGTGCGTGGTACTGTATGCCTACCGCGACGAGATTGCGCGTGGTGAGGTAACGCGCGACGAACTGGTGGCACACATCACTCCGGAGCGTATCCAGCGTGTAGAAGACACGCTGAAAGTGGCGAAGAATAACATTGCCGGTTGGGAAGTGGACTTCGGCAAGGAAGAGATGTGCAAAGGTCAGACCTGGATGAACGTATCGTGGTCGGGCGATGCACAATGGGCGATAGATGAAGCCGCCGAGGGTGTGGAACTGGCATATATCGTTCCCGAAGAGGGCTCGAATGTATGGTTCGACGGCTGGTGTATTCCTAAGTATGCGAAGAACCAAAAGGCGGCAAGTTACTTTATCAACTATCTCTGTATGCCGGAGAACGCCATACTGAATATGGAGGAGATCGGCTATGTGAGCGTTATTGCTTCGCCGGAGGTGCAGGAATGGGCAGACGATGCGGCAGAGAACGAGGAGACGGTGGATCTGAGTTACTTCTTCGGCGACGATGCTACGGCTATACACGCCAACCAGGTGTTCTACCCCGACCGGAGTGTGATTGAGCGTTGCGCCCTGATGCACGACTGCGGCGACCAAACAGCCGATATGCTGGAGATGTGGAACCGTGTGAAAGGCGACAACCTGTCGACGGGAATGGTGATTTTCTTGGTGGTTGTGCTGATTTTGGTTGTAGGTGGTATCATTTTTGCTACTGTCAATAAGAATAAGAAGAAGGCACAGCAGCGCGGACGCCGGAAATAGATGTCAGACCGCTTGCGCTGTTAGATGTTAGACCGCCTGCGGCTGTTAGATGTTAGACCGCCTGCGGCTGTTAGATGTTAGACCGCCTACGCTGACAGTAAGCCGGGCTGATGACGGGTGGATGTCAGGTGGATAGGCTTTGCCTTCCGCCTGCATCCTGTACCTATACTATGCGGAATCACCCACTAATCACCCACTAATCACCCACTCTTGTAAGCACGAAATATAATACCGATAATAAGACTGATATGAAGCGAATAATCCGAACATTGGTGTTTCTTGCGCTGTTGTTGTGCGGAGCGGGAGGCTATGCGCAACAATCGCAGATGGAGACCGACTACAACCGTATTGCAGAACGCTTTGAGGCACGCGACAAGAGTCTGCAGAAAGACCTGAAAACCTATCTGCAGAAATACCCCTATACGACCTACGAAGACGAGATACACTTTATGTCGGGCGTGCTGCAAGCGGAGAAAGCCAAATGGAAACAGGCCAGCAAGGAGTTGGAGCAGGTGGAGCATACGGCTCTGACCCGCCCGCATCAGACGGATTATCAGTTCTATCGCGGTTACTGCTACCTGATGCTGCAGGAGTATTCGCGTGCGGCGGTTTATTTTGCGCAACTCAAGAAGACCGCCAACCCCTACACAACAAAGGCAACGTACTACTATGCCTATAGCCAGTACAAACAGCAGAAATACGACAAGGCATTGCCTGCGCTGCTGTCGATAGAGGACGTGAGCGAGTATCAGAAGACGGTGCCTTACTACATCGTGCAGATTTATTATGCGCAGCAGGAATATACAGAGGTGGAGCAGCGTGCGGAGGCTTTGCTGGCAGCGCAACCCGACAACGAGAACAATGCGGAACTGCACCGTATGCTGGGCGAGATGTACTACTTGAAGGGGACGAAGAACGAAGAACAAAGAACGAAGAACGAAGACTTGAAAAAGGCGGTAGAGCATTTGCAGACATACGAAAAGCAAGTGCGCTCGACCGATGTGCCGCTGGTGCGCAACGACCTGTACCTGCTCGGTATGGCGGAATACCAACTCGGGGCTTACAAAGAGGCGGTCGGATACCTGAAGCAGGTGAAGCAGGAGAACGATACCATCTCGGAGAGCGTATGCCTAACATTAGGCAATGCGTATATCCAACTTGGGCAGCCGGAGCAGGCGAAACTATCATACCAAGCGGCTGCTGCTTACCGTCTGACCCCCGTGGTGCGCGAGGAAGCCCTCTACAACTATACGCTCTGCACCTACAACTCGTCCACGGCTTTGGGCGAGAGCGTGCGTGCGTTCACCGAGTTTCTGACCGAGTTTCCGGACAGTAAATACGAAAACGAGATCTATGCGCTGCTGAGCGATGCGTTTGTGCGGTCGCGCAACTATGCATCGGCGTTGTCGGTATTGGACTCGATAGATAACCCGACGCCCAAGATGCTGCAAACCAAGCAGTATCTGCGCTACCAGTTGGGTGTGGACGCTTTTCTGCAAAACAAGATGGAGCAGGCACGCGTGCGCATGACGGAGGTGATTGACCACAATACCGAGTCGGCGCAATACACCACCGAGGCATACTACTGGCGTGCGGAAGCCGACTACCGGCTGCACGACTACGAGGCTTGTATCGGCGACCTCAACAAGTATATGGCGCAGAGCGATGTGCGCCGATCGAGCAACTACCTGCAAGCCAACTACCTGAACGGCTATGCGTATTTTGCGCAGAAAGATTACCCCAAGGCGCAGACGATGTTTCTGCGCTATATCGACAATGCCGACCAAAACGATCCTACCTACGCCGATGCGCTCAACCGCATAGGCGACTGCTATTTCAACGCGCGCAATTTCCCCTCTGCCATTGCCTACTACGGGCAGGTGGTGGACAAGAACGCCACGGGGGCGGATTATGCCACGTTCCAGCGCGGGTATGCGCAGGGGTTGCAGCACAAGTACAACGACAAGATCAACACGATGCGCACCCTCGTGTCGCGCTATCCGAAGTCGGACTATGCCGATGACGGTCTCTACGAGACGGCGCGTGCGCAACTGCAATTGGACAACGAGCGTGCGGCGATAGCGTCGTACGAGCAACTGCTGCAGAACTACCCCAACAGCAATCTTGCCCGCAAGGCATCGCTGGAGCGGGCTATGCTCTACCGCAACCTGCACGAGGACGACAAAGCCATTGCCGCCTATAAGCATACGATAGAGACCTATCCCGCCTGCGAGGAGGCGTACACGGCGTTGGACGGATTGGAGGCGCTCTATGTGGAGAACGGCAACATCAGCGAGTATCTGGCTTATACCAAGCAACTCGGGCGAATGAATATGCAGGTTACCACGCAGGACGACTCGCTGAGTTTCGCCTCCGCCGAACTGCAATATATGCAGGGCAACTATCAGCGTGCGGCTGCGGCATTGGCGGTTTATCTGAACAAATACTGCTCCGGCAGCCGCTATTGCACTACGGCACAATACTATATTGCCGATTCGTACTACCGTCTCGGTCAGAAAACCGATGCCCTGCGCGAATACAAAGCATTGACCGACATTACGGGCAACCCCTATATGGAAGAGGCGTGTATGCGTGTGGCGGAACTGAGTTACGACGCGCAGGACTACCGCACCTCGCTGGATTATTTCTACAAGATGCTCTCGCAGGCATCCGACCGCGACAAGATCAATATCGCCCGTCTGGGTATCCTGCGCTGCAGTTACTACCTGGGCAACCACCAGTCGACGATAGACATCGCCACGCAGATACTCGCCGACGAACCCGTGGCGGACGATGTGCGCAAGGAAGCACTCTACAACCGGGCGAAAGCCTATGTGGCTATGGCACAATACGAACAGGCAATCAATGATTTGACCCCGCTTGCCAAAGAGGTGCGTACCGCTACAGGCGCAGAGGCGAAATACCTGCTTGCCGACTGCCGTTTCCGTCTCGGCGACCTCGACAAGGCGGAAGAGGAAGTGATGTCGTTTGCGGGGATGAACACCCAACAACAATACTGGTTAGCCCGTGCGTTGGTGCTGCTCTCGGACATCAATATGCGCCGCGGCGACGATTTCCAGGCACGGCAGTATCTGCTGACGCTGCAAGCCAACTACCGCGGTGAGGACGACATACAAACGATGGTGAGCGAGCGCATTGCCGCTCTGGATGAGAAAGAAAGAGAACAAGTAGTAGAACCCGAAAGCGAAGACTGATATGAAACGCATATTCCTCATTTTGAATTGTGCATTATGCATTACGCATTACGCATTGGCACAGGATAGCACCCTGAACCGCAATGTAACGGTGGAGCGTGAGTTCCAACCGGTGGTGCAGTCGGCGGGCAAGATCAATGTCCGCCCGCAGGTGCAGGAGACCACTCTGCCTGCCGCAGAGGTGCATTACTCCGATTATAATGCCATGCTTTCGCCGGCTTTCAATACCAATTCGCTCCTGAGTCAGCCGATGCGTTTCTCAACGCCTTACCAATACAACGGCTATGTGCGGGGCGGACTGGGGCATACCAATACGCTGTTTGACTTTGCTTACCATTTGGACGACAAGCGGAACAGCATTCTTGATGTCTATGCCAACCACTATGCGCAGTGGGGCAGACGGGCGGACAGCAATACCCGGTTGGGGTTTGATTTCCGCCATACGTTCTCTACGTGCGACCTCTATTTCGGTTTCCGCGGTGCCAACCATTTCTATACCCGCTACGGGCGGTATTACGATGGCGACAAGGGGCTGACGGTGGCGCACTACCGCGACCTGCAACCCGAGGACAAGCAGAATATATGGACGGTGGATGCGTTTGCGGGCGTAAAGAGCAACCACAGATCGGATATCCAATACAAGGCGCAAGTGGGCTATACGCTTTTTGCGCTGCCCGACTATGTGTCTGAGCACCAGGTGCGTACCACGGCAAACATAGATTGGAGCAGCGATGCGCACCACGTGGGCGGCAATGTGTATGTGCAGAACTCGTTTTTGCAAACCGACCGGGTGGCGGACACGCTGTTCAACTCGCGCCACGCACTGCGGATCGAGCCGTATTATGCCTACCAAGGGCGTCGTTTCTCCATCCATGCGGGGGTGAATTTCGACCTTAATATCGGTCGCGGGCAGTTCTTGTCCGGTTTGGATCAGGTTACGTTTGCGCCTTCGCCCAAGGTGGAGTTTGAGGCGCAGATTGCCAAGAAATGGCTTACTATATACGGTATCGCGCAGGGCAGTCTGGCAACGGGGACGCTGCAAGCCTATATGGAGGGGCTTCCCTACCGTGCCATCGATCCGGGGATTACCTCGCACCATGTGGCGGGCTATACGCCGATTGATGCGCAACTCGGTTTCCGTATCCGCCCCTATCGCGACCTGCTTATTGACATCTATGGCGGCTATGCCTACCAGATGAACAAGATCACCTCGGTGGCTACGGTGGAGCAGATTACCACCCCCGCCGGCACAACCGTTCTGCCCGGTACATTCACTTATTTCTACGGTGACTACGGTCGCGGCAAGATAGGTGCAGCGTTCTCCTATCATTATCAGGATATTATCACTATCCACTTGTGGGGCAACTACTATTTCTGGCAGTCTCTCCGTCAAGAGAACATAGAGAACGGCTATTTCACCAAACCCGGTTATAATGTGCCGGTGCGTGCAGACGGAGTGTATGACCGTGCTGCGTGGGATATGGGGCTGCGTATCGATGCACGTATCGACAAGCATTGGACGCTCTATAGCGACAACCGCTTCAGCGGAAGCCGCACCGCTTTGGTCTCAACTCCCGACGCCAACGGTTCGTATGAGCGTACCCTCAAACCGACAATCCAACTGAGTCTCGGTTGCCAATATGAGACGGTAGTCGGCAGCAAGTCGTTCCGCGAGAAGACCACGCAGCCCAACCTGGCGGTATTCTTCCAACTCAACAACTATATCCACCGCCGCAACGACATATGGTACGGCTACCAGTCGGAGGGTATCCATTTCCTGTTGGGCGTAACCTACAAGTTCTGAATCAGAGGGAGAAAAGATAGTCCAATGCCTCTGTGATAGCGGAGGTGGACAGGGTCTGGTTGATGACCGGTTCGCCGATGCTGCGCAGGAGAGTGAAATTTGGGAGCACTTCCGCCGTTGTCCCGTCTGCAGATGAGGCAACGGCGTTTTTCTTGTCCTGCGACATCAGTTCTAAGAGGCGCGACTGCTCTTTGCAGTTGCAGGCAGGTCGTCCGTAATATTCCGACATCAGGCGGGTCAGTTGCCGGAGCGGTTCGCGCGGGCAGCCGAGATGTACGATGCTCAGATAGAGTTCGGCAATCATTCCCCATAGGACGCAATAGCCGTGCGGAGGCTGCGGCTCTGTGTGTTGCTCCAAAGACAACGACTCAATAGCGTGCCCCACGGTATGCCCGAAATTCAGTGCATGGCGCAAGCCTTTTTCGTGCGGGTCTTCCGCCACAATCCGTTGTTTTACCGCCAAACTCGCTTCTATCAGCGGCGCAAAAGCCCTAATCTGCTCTTGTGCCTTGTCGGTATGCATAGCCCGCAGGTATGTCTCTATGTCAAACGCCATAAGTTGTTGCCAACCGTTGTCGGACGACAGCAGGGCGTGCTTGAGCATCTCGGCAAAACCGCTCAGGAACTCCCGCTCAGGGAGCGTTTGCAAGAAAGTGGGACAGATAATGGTCTCTACGGGTTCGGCAAAGGCTCCGATACAATTCTTCAGTCCGTGGTAGTTAAACCCAGTCTTTCCGCCTGTTGAGGCGTCCACCATAGCCAGCAGGGTGGTGGGGATATTCAGAAAGTCAATTCCGCGTTTGTAGGTGGCTGCCGCAAAGCCACCGAGGTCGGTGGTCAGTCCGCCGCCTATGTTGACAAGCAGTCCTTGGCGGGTGATATGGTGCTCGAGCAGGAAATTCCATATCCGCTCCACCGTCTCTATCGTCTTGTTTTCTTCCCCGTCAGGGATAGCCAGAAGCGGGTAATCGCACCCTATAGAAGTAAGGTGGATATAAGGTGGATATAAGGTGGATAGCAGGCAAATCTGTGTCTGCGGGTAGTGTGCCACAATGGGCGCAAGCGTGCTCTGTAGGTCGTGGGTGAAAAGCATTGCCTATTTTACGTCGGCATTAAACTGTATCTGCTGTGTTGTCAGAATATATGGCGAGACGATGTGCAGGTCGGATCCGCTGTTCAGTCCCATAGGAATCACAACCGTCTTGCTTGCACCGGGCAGCAGTCCTGCCAGCGAAGTGGAAGATTGGGTGTCGCCGATAGCGAAATACGCATCACGATAGATTGGGGCAACGCCCTCGTTGCTGACTGTGACCCATGTCTGTGTACCATCTGTCTTACAATCGGTTACGCGGAAACAATACCCGCTTGCCATACCCGCCGATTTGAACCGTGCCGGAGTGCCGTAACTGCCGCTCGGGGCATCGTTGGCTATCATAAAGGAGATATGGTACTTCTTCGCCATCTCCTCCCAAGTATGCCCGTACATGCCCGCCGGATTAAGGAAATTCTTCTGGTCATTGCTTGTATAGTAACTGACCTCCCCACCGCATACGCCTGTCTGCCAACGGGTTCCCTTGCCAATGGCATTCCAGTTCTCTTCGTTGTAGCCGTCTGATGAACCGATCTCGTGTCCCGCGTGCATAAACGAGTCGTCAAACAATCCGAACTGCAACGCCATCAGCGTTTTGTCTGCCACTACGGGGCTGTACGAATCGTCGGCAGCGTCAATTGAGACCAGCCACGGAATACGCACCACGGATGCCATATGTTGGAAAAACTCTTTCTGATAGGCTTTCGAGGGAAAGTTGGTGCCGAGTTTTACGTTTGTACCATAGGTGTGGTACTCCGACCAATGCCCGAAACCTACCTCCAAAAAGGCAATACGCGGGTCGTCGTTATAGCGGGCTGCCAGGTCGGTGTAGAACTGTTTGGTGAACCATTGCAACTCGCTGTTGCTCCAGTCGGCGTAGTAGGTCGGTCCGTCCCCGCCGGGGTTTTTGCTATAGGTCTCCTTGTAGTCCGACAAATCTTTGATATATTGTGGTACGGCGGTAGTGCCTTTCTGGCCGTCCACATCGGTGCTGCTGGGATACTCGTAGCGGAAACGGATAATCGCCTGATGTCCGCGCGAAGCAATATCATTCAGTATATTCTCAAGATACGCCCAATTATACTGTATCTTTCCGTCCTTCTTTCCCGTAACCACCTTGCAAGGCAGGCAGTAGTGGAACTCCAGGCTGATAGAAGACTTATATTCGTTGATACGGCTGTGCGACGGCCACATCACGAGTCCTGTCATCGGCTGGATGGCATCTACGCGGCTGCTTACTGCCACACGGCGCGTGCCGTCGGGTATTTCGGGGACGGAAAAAGTAATACTATCCAAGTCGGAAGCAGTGTATTTTCCGTCTTTCCAAAGGTACATCTGCGAGAAAGCAGATATAGTCATCAATAATGTCAGCAGGGTGGAAAAAATGTGTTTCATGAGATGTTTGTTTTTGCAGTACGGGATATTTTTTGTACCTTTGCAAGGTATATCGGTTGCAAAGGTACTCATTTTTAAGCACATGGCAAAACAGAAAGCACATTTTTACGTGGTATGGCAGGGGCGCACTCCGGGAATTTACACCTCGTGGGCGGAATGTGAGGCGCAAGTGAAAGGCGTAACTGCCAAATACAAAGGTTTTGACACACGTGCTGAAGCCGAAAAAGCCCTTTCGGAGGGTTTCGAAGCATACCTTGTGCCACGTGTAAAAAAAGCGGCTTCCATTGATACCGCTCAATTCAAACCCGTCTATCCCGCTTTGGCGGTGGACGCTGCATGCTCGGGCAACCCCGGTGTGATGGAGTTCCGCGGTGTGATAGCCGATACCGGCACGCAGGTTTTCCACCGTGGTCCGTACAAAGGCGGCACCAACAACATCGGCGAGTTCTTAGCCATCGTCTTGGGATTGGCATACCTCAAACAGCATAATCTGCCGTGGGTACTTTATTCCGACAGCCGCACTGCCCTGTCGTGGCTGCGCAAAGGCAAAGCCCAGACCAAACTGGAGCGGACGGCACAGAATGGGGAACTGTTTGATATGCTGCAAAAAGCCGAACAATGGCTTGCAGGCAATACCTACACCACACATATATATAAATGGGATACCGAACATTGGGGCGAGATTCCCGCCGACTTCGGTAGAAAATAAGATACCCCTTTTATTCCACTTCTATATCGGGCACTTCGTCCTGACTGGCGGCGATAGTCTCGTTCTGGCGGTTGCGCAGCGAGACCTGCTCGCGGCTGACGCACATCATGATTCCGAAATAGAGACTGGTGATCAGCACACTCGTGCCGCCTCGGCTGATAAGTGGCAACGGCTGACCGGTTACCGGACCCAGTCCTACCGCCACAAGCATGGAGGTGAGTGCCTGGCAGGTGAGCATCAGTGCCAGCCCCATCACCATCAGCATAGAGGCATAGTCGCCATAGCGCGTAGAGATAAAGCAGGCGCGGAAAAGCAGCCACAAGTAGAGCGCAATCACCACCAAAGCCCCCACTATTCCCGATTCTTCCACAATGATGGCATAGATATAATCGGCATACGCAAGCGGCAGATAATCACGCTCTTTACTGTTACCCGGCAGCACTCCGACAGGCGATTTGCCGCCGCGGGCAATGGCTACGTTGGCATACGCTTCCTGTCGGTTCTCGTCGGTTATGACAAAAGCGGCGGTGTCCGCATCCGTTGTGTCGGCAAACAACTTGCGGTCAATACGTTTCACCCATGTCTCGGCACGCCCGAACAGCCCTGTCATCTCCTTGTCCTTGCGAACAAAACCGAACTCGACCACGCAATAGCCGAGCAGCAAAAGCACAATGGCGATACCTGCCGTTGTTCCCCAGAACCTGAACGGGATACGCGCCAGAATCCACAGCAGAAAGACGATACCGCAAATCAAAATGGCGGTGGAGAGGTTGCCGGTCATCACGGGCAGCGCCACGGTGGCAGTGATACCGAGTGTCCAAAAGAAATACTTGCGCTTGTCCGCCTCGGTTTTGATACGCGCGAGCAGGTCTGCCACCACGATGATGAGCGACAGTTTGGCTAATTCGGACGGTTGGAAGGTAAAACCGAGGATACGCACCCAGCGTGTGGCACTGTTGATCGTAACGGCAAACGGATTGCCCGGCACAAGCAGCGAGTAGAGCAACACTACCGAAAGGGCAAGCAGTGCATAGCCGCCTATACGAATGATATAGGATGGCAGAAATTGCACAAAGAAAGCAATCGCCACACCCGCAACGATAAAGAGAATCTGCTGCCCGACGGGACCGAGAACGGAATGGTCGTGATAGACCAGCATACTCGATGCCGAGAACAGTGCGATAACCGCCACCACAATCATCGATATATAAATCGCCCAAAGCGTCTTGTCCGTATTTTGTAAGTTCGGTAGTTTCATTGAAATTAAGAACGTTAATCGCCGTTAATTATCCATTAATTTTTTTGCTCAATTTGTTATAGGATGGTTATAGGATAGAAATGCTATCCACCCGTCATCCACAGGACATCCACCCGTGTTTTGCAAGTACATTCTCCCTGTTTTTTCCCTGATGTTACCCTGAGGATAGGCGTTTATTTTTTGATAATTTTACTAGTTTATAATTTCCGAACTGCCGCCATAAATTGTTCTCCGCGGTCTTCGTAGGATTTGAATAGGTCAAAACTTGCACAACACGGCGAGAGCAACACCGTATCGCCTTCATGTGCGGCTTGGTACGCCCCGAGTACGGCATCGTGCAGGTTGTCGGTATCAATGATATTCAGTCCGAAGTCTCCGAAATGCTCGCGCAGTTTCTCGTTGTGCAAACCCATAAAGACCAATGTATGGCATTTCTCGCGCACGAGGTCGTCTATCTCGGAGTAGTCGTTGCCTTTGTCCTTTCCGCCCAGAATCAGCACGGTCGGTGTGGTCATCGATTCGAGGGCATACCAGCACGAATTGACATTGGTCGCTTTCGAATCGTTGATAAACCGCACGCCGCGGACGGTTGCCACATATTGCAGGCGGTGCTCCACGCCTGCGAACTGTTGCAGGCTCTCGCGGATGACATCGTTCTTGATATGCAGGATCTGTGCCGCCAGCGATGCCGCCATCGAGTTGAGTTGGTTATGTTTGCCTTTCAGACTCAACTGCTCCACCGGCACTTGCAACGGTTCTGCGACATTGACCATCAGGTTATTATGTTCAATCCACGCCGCATTCACGCCGCCGATATTCTTTGCCGACTCACAGGGTGCCTCGAAACCGAAAGGATAGAGCGTCGCACCCGGACGCAGTTTGTGTATCTCCTTATCAATCACGGGGTCTTCCGCCCAGTAGATAAACGCATCGTCTTTGGTCTGGTTCTGCGTAATGCGGAACTTGGCATTCACATAGTTCTGAAAATCAAATCCGTAGCGGTCGAGGTGGTCGGGCGTGATATTCATAAGAATGGCGATGTTCGCACGGAAATCGTACATATTGTCTAATTGGAACGACGAAAGTTCAATCACATAGTAGTCGTGCTTCTCATGCGCCACCTGCAAGGCTAACGAGTTGCCGATATTGCCTGCCAACCCTACATTCAGCCCCGCACGGTGCAGAATGTCGTAAATCAGCGAGGTGGTGGTCGTCTTGCCGTTGGAACCCGTGATACAGATCATCTTCGCATCGGTGTAGCGGGCGGCAAACTCAATCTCGGAGATAATGGGTGTGCCTTGTGCCTGCAGTTTTTGTATCATCGGAGCGGTCAGCGGGATACCCGGACTCTTGATTACCTCGTCGGCATTGAGAATAAGCGACTCGCTATGCTGTCCGTCCTCCCATGCGATGCCGTTTTGATCCAGCATAGCGCGGTACCCGGGTTTGATCTCCCCCATATCGCTCACAAAGACATCAAAGCCTTTCTCTTTGGCGAGTATCGCGGCTCCCGTCCCCGACTCGCCCGCTCCAAGCACTACTATTCGTTTCATAGGTAACATAAATTTGCGTGAATAATCTGTGTTAAAGAAAACGTTAATTATCGTATTTTCAATGTCAGTATCGTCAGTGCAGCCAAAATCATCGTTACAATGCAGAACCGCAATACAATCTTTGTCTCGTGATGCAGGTCGCTGCTTCCTTTGAACTTTACGATGCACGTCGGGTCGTTGCGCAGCACCTGCTCCATCGAGGTGCGATAGTGGTCGTGCAGCGGTGTGCGTTTCCATACACGGATATGCTTGCCGCGTTTCTTTGCGAACTTGTACACTTGCGTTTGTACAATCACCGACACGCTCTCCATCAGGAATACCCCGCATAGTACGGGCACCATCAATTCCTTGTGGATAATCACTGCGCACACGCCGATGATTCCGCCGATAGTCAGACTGCCCGTATCCCCCATGAATATCTGTGCAGGGAAACCGTTGTACCACAGAAAACCTACCAACGCTCCTACAAACGATGCCAGAAAAACCACCAACTCCTCGCTGCCCGGTATGTACATCACATCGAAATACTCCGCCCATACGTAACTGCCGCTCACGTATGCCAGCACAATCAACGCCACGCCGATAATCGCCGAGTTGCCCGCACACATTCCGTCCATGCCGTCGTTGAGGTTCGCCCCGTTGCTTACGGCGGCTACTACGAATATCGTCAGCAGCACGAAGAATATCCACCCTGCGCGGTACTTATTCTCTTCGCCTAAAAACGAGAACATATCCGCATAGTTGAAATTGTGGTGCTTGACAAACGGTATCGTCGTCTGTGTGGATTTCACCGCAGGCGTCTTGTCCACCACGGTGATATTGTTCTCCACGTGCGTACTGACCACCTCATTCATCTTCACTTCCGGGCTGTAACGGAGTGTCAGTCCAACTATCAAACCGAGTGTAACCTGCCCCGCGATTTTTATCCAGCCGTTCAGACCGTCTTTGTTGTGCCGGAAAGTCTTGATGTAGTCGTCGGCAAAACCGAGTGCACCCAGTATCAATGTGGTGATAATCATCAGTATCATATACACATTGCTCAGTTTCCCCACTAACAGACACGGCAGCAATATACTGATGATAATCACTATTCCGCCCATCGTTGGCACACCTTTTTTGGCAACATTGAATGGGTCGGTTTTCTCGTCGCGCTGTGTCTCCGAGATATGCTTGCGCTTCATCAGGTTGATGAAATACTTGCCGAAGTAGATACTTACCAACAGTGCTAGCACGCCTGCCACTATTGCGCGGAACGATATATACGTCATCAGCCGCGCCCCCGGCAGTTCGTTGAAATATGTAAAGAGAGAATAAAACATTTCTTCTAATTATAAATTATGAATGAAGAATTATGAATTAACGGCGTTTTTTGTGTTAATTTGTGGATGCCCCATTCTTATATATTTGAATAATTTTTGATCATATTTGGAGCAAAAAATAACATCTAATTACACGATAATTAACGTTCTTATACTCAACAGTATTTCCGTATCACCTCGTGGTCATCAAAGTGGTGCTTCACGCCTTTGATAATCTGGTAGTCTTCGTGCCCTTTGCCCGCTACGAGTATCACATCGCCCGCTTGTGCCAGTGTGCAAGCCGTCTTGATGGCGGTCTCGCGGTCTTCTATCACAAGCGTCTGTTTAAGTTCCTCCTCGCTCAGTCCCGCTTCCATATCGTGCAGGATGTCTATCGGTTCTTCGTCGCGCGGGTTGTCCGAGGTCAGTATCAATTGGTCTGAACCGCGTTTGGCTATCGCTGCCATCATCGGGCGTTTGCCTTTGTCGCGGTTGCCGCCGCAGCCCACCACGGTAATCAGCCGGCTGCCTTTCTTGCGTATCTCGTTGATAGTCTGTATCACATTATCTACCGCATCGGGCGTGTGCGCATAATCCACTATCGCCGTCCAACCTTTCTCGCTGCGTATCGTCTCAAACCGTCCGTTCACGGGGTGCAGCGTCGATAGTACCCGTAGCACTTCCGTCTTGTCGAATCCGAGGCACATCGCTGCTCCGTAGATACAGAGCAGGTTGCTCACGTTGAACCGCCCCACCAGCGGCACAAACACCTCCTGCCCGTTTACGTCTAATAGCATTCCGTCAAAACCCTCTTCCAATATCTTCGCATGGTAGTCCGCCATCGCACGGGTGGAGTAGGTATGTACTTTCGCACGGCAGTTCTGGGTCATAACCAACCCGTTTTTGTCGTCTTTGTTCGTAACGGCAAAAGCCTCTCTCTTCAGCCCGTCAAACAGGCGTTTTTTCGTGTCGCGGTAGTTGTCAAAGGTCTTGTGGTAATCGATATGGTCGCGCGTCAGGTTCGTAAACAACGCCCCGTCGAAATCCAGCCCCGCAATACGTTCCTGCGCAATGGCGTGGCTGCTCACTTCCATAAAGGCGTACTCACATTCCGCATCTGCCATTCGGCGCAGCAACCCGTTCAACTCAATCGCATCGGGGGTCGTGTGTGTGGCGGGTATCGCCTCGTCTTCTACATAGTTCACCACTGTCGAGAGCAGCCCTGCCTTGTGTCCGAGCCCGCGCACCAACTTATAGAGCAGTGTGGCGATGGTGGTCTTTCCGTTCGTACCTGTTACCCCCACTAATGTCAGCCGTTTGCTCGGCTCGCCGAACCAACGACTTGCCAGCAGACCAAGAGCGTGGTCGGTGTTCTCTACAAGGATATAGGTCGTGCCGTCGGTGTTCTCGGGCATATACTCTGTGTTGCTCAGCACTACGGCGGCAGCCCCTTTTCCTACGCACGAGGCTATGAACGTATGTCCGTCCACTGCCGTTCCCGCCTGCGCCACGAACAAGTCGCCCTGTCCCACTTTGCGTGAGTCGAACTGTATATCTTTTATCTCCTTGTCGGTGCTTCCGACCACCTGCTTCACCTCTATGGCTTGCAGTAATTCCTTCAGTTTCATATTGTATTCAAAACTAATTCAAATGTATAATAATTTCCTTTATTTCTCTTGCCGCTTTGCGGCATAGGATACATAAAATTAATGGTTCAATTATATGGTTAATTATATATTTTCAAAGAAAGGAATAATTAACGATTAATTACACGATAATTAACGTTCCCAACCTATCTTTTCTCCAGAACCTTGTTCCCTTCTTTGTCAAATACATAGCACCCTGTGCTAGCCATCGTTTTTTCGGCAACCTTTCTCACCACCGTACCGCAGTCCATACCGGCATCGTAATACCCGTAATGGGCGGGGTCGTTGATAACACATATACACGTGTACTGCGGGTCTTCTTCGGGGAAATACCCCACAAAAGTCATTCTGTGCCGTCTGCCTGTGTAGCGTCCGTTGATGAGCAACTGCGCCGTACCGGTCTTGCCCGCTATGTGTACTAAGTTGCTCTGCGCTTTGCGCTGCCCCCAGGGGTTCACCGATGCTGTCCCCAGATGGTTGTCCCATACTACATCGTGCAATGCCCCCCGTATATCCCGCAGCGTGGACGAACTGCATATCGACGACTTCACCGTCTCCGTGCTGTATCGTTTTACGGTCTCGCCGTTCTGCTGTATCTCTTTTACTAATATGGGGCGGATCATCTTGCCGTCGTTGGCAATGGCGTTGTAGAACATCATCATCTGCATCGGGCTCATCTCCACCGAATAGCCGTACGACATCTTGCTCAGTGTTACCGTATCTCTCGGTATGTCTATGCGGTTCTGCTGTGCACCGGGTATCTCGCAATAGATGCTGTCTAATAAACCCATTTTCCCTATTCGGTTCACGAATTTCTTTGCGCTCCCCTCGTAGGCGTGGGTAATCAGTTTCGCCATGGCGATATTGCTCGATACTGCTAATGCGGACCGCATGGTATAAACTGTATCGTGCGGGTGGGCGTCTTTGTGACGAACTTTGATATAGGTCCAACCGTCTTTATATACACGTACCGTGTCGTCTATATCCGCCTTGCCGTCGTCCAATGCTGCCATCATAGCAATGGTCTTGAAGGTCGAACCGGGTTCCACGCGTGTTACGGCGTGGTTCTTCATCTCGCAGTAGGTGCCGTCGCTCGTGCGGTCGAGGTTCACAATGGCTTTCACCTCCCCCGAGTGAGTCTCCATCAGTATGCAGCAACCCCATTCGCCGTCTATCACCCCCAACTGTTGCCGCAAGGCTTTCTCGGCTATATCCTGCAAATCCGTGTCTATCGTCGTTACCACATCCATTCCGTCTTCGGCTTCTTCTATCGTTACATACTCTGTCCGCCCGCCGATACGCTGCCGCGCACTCACCCCGTCAGTGCCCCGCAGTTGCTCCTCAAAGGCCTTTTCCAAACCCGCATTGCCGTATCCGTCATCGCCGTAGATGCTGCCTATCGTGCGGCTCGCAAGGTTGCCGAAAGGTTTGATGCGCTTGTGCTGCGCCTCAAAAAGAATACCGCTTTTATATTTGCCCAACCGTATCGGGTACGACTGTTCCAACTTGCGCTTTTGCAGGTAGTCTATGCGCTTGGGGGTGATCTTCAAACGGCTCTCCCCATTCCGATATGCTTTGGAAATCAGTTGCTTGTATTCTGCGGCACTGCGGTCGCCGATGATTTGGCTCAGGTTGGCTGACAACGAGTCTATGCTTTCTTTATATAGTTTGCCGTTCTTTTCATGCAGTGCGGGCACGCGCGTATCCATATAAACATAGTACTGCGGCATACTGCTTGCCAGCAGGTTGCCGTTGCAGTCGAGGATATTGCCACGTGTGGCGCGGATAGGCTGATTCACGGCCACTTGCTTGCCGGCAATCGCCAACCAACGCTCGCTGTCAAACACCTGTATATAGACAATCTTGCCTATTACGGCTGCAAAACCCAGCGCAATCACACCGAATATCAGTGCAAAACGCAATATCGTATTTTTCTGCTCGTCCGACAATGTATGTTAATTGTTAATTATTACCTGTTAATTATTACCTGTTAATTAGCAAATCCTACCCTGCATATTAATTATTAATTTTCACCGGTGGTGTCGTGTTCTCTTTTAGGTTGCTCCCACGTTCCTCCAAGGTGCGCACTATCTCCGATTGCCGTGTCGCATTCACCCATTTCGCACTGATAGTCAGATACTCAAACTTCGCATCCAACATCTCTTTTTTGGTATCCGTCAGTTTGTGCTGCTGGTACATCGACTGATAACCCGCATAGATATAGACAAATACCATCACGATAATCAGCACAATCAGTTTGTACTGTTTGCGCAACCCTTTGCTCATCAGTTTCTCTCCATTGAGCCAACTCTGTATATCGTGCGTATTCATTGTTATAGGATCGTTTTAGGATGCGTATAGGTGAAGCGTAAGGCGGGTGTGCGGAAGCACACTGAGCGCCGAAGCGACACGAAGCCCAGTGGGCTGAGTAGAACTCCTTATTGTTCAAAGTAAGAAGAATATAAGGAGGATGTAAGGTGGATAGCACTCTTATACCATACTCTGCATGTTAATTGTTAATTCTTAATTGTTAATTGCAACTTTCTCCGCCACCCGCAGTTTTGCGCTGCGGCTTCTCGGGTTGCGCTCCACCTCTTCCTCGCTTGCCGTCAGTCCTTTCTCTATCAGTTTGAATGGCGTCAGTATGTTTCCGTAAAAGTCTTTTTCTATCTCGCCTTCTATGTTGCCCGACCGCAGGAAGTTCTTTACCAACCGGTCTTCCAACGAGTGGTAAGTCAGTATTGCAATTCGTCCTCCGGGCTTCAATAGGTCGCGTGCTGCCACCAGCATCTCGCGCAATGCCCCGAGTTCGTCATTCACCTCCATACGCAGTGCCTGGAACAGCCGCGCCATATCTTTTTTCATACCCGTCGGCACCTCAATCTGCCCATTATCAATCGTGCATTGCGCATTGCGCATTGTGCATTGTACCAACTGCTCCGTCCTCATTATCGCCTCTTTCTCTCTCGCCCGCACAATGGCTTTCGCTATCTGCCGCGAGTTCTTCATCTCCCCATATAAATATAGTACGCGCGCGAGTTCTTCCTCGCTGTACGTGTTCACAATGTCGGCGGCGGTACGTTTGGCTGATTGGTTCATACGCATGTCCAATGGACCGGCAAAACGGAAACTGAACCCGCGCTCCGCCTCGTCAAAGTGATGAAAACTTACACCCAAATCTGCCAGCAGCCCGTCAATCTCTTCCACCCCATAGTAGTCCATAAAGTTCTTTAGGTACCGGAAATTCCCGTGTACAAACTGCCACCTCGAATCATCCAACAGAGAAATACTTGATTGAGACATACCCGTTCTCGTCTCCCCCTCTTTGAGGGGGATGGGGGAAGTCCATTGTGCATTATGCATTGTGCATTGTGCATTATTATATGCGTCCATATCCTGGTCAAACGAGAACAGACGCCCATTTGCTCCCAACGCCGCCATAATGGCTCTCGAATGTCCGCCTCCGCCGAAAGTTACGTCCACATACGTCCCATCGGGCTGTATCTTCAGTCCGTCTATCGTCTCACGCAACATCGCCGGTATATGGTACACATTCTCCATAGTCTTATCCTTTCATCTTTTGTCTTATCCGGCTCGCCAAATCCTTCTGGTCAAGCCGCTTCTCGCCAAATTTTTCGGGACTCCATAGCGCAAACCTATCCAGCATACCTACAAACAACACGTCCTGTTGCGCCCCTATCGTCTCCAAGTTCTTCTTTTGTAGCAAGATACGTCCTTGATTGTCCATATCCAGAAACTCGGCGTCCGACATAAACTGCATCAGCAGCATTTGGTCTTCCGGATCCCATTCGTCCAGGGCTTGGCGCAACTGCCCCACTTTCTCGTTCCATACCTGCTCGGGGTAGAATATCAGACACTCATTATCGGTATCACGGCGCATAACGATGCGTTTGCTTTCCGCCTCGTTCAGTATCTTCCGATACACGGCAGGAACGAAAATGCGCCCTTTCTCGTCTGCACGCGCCTCGATATTTCCGATAAATGTACTCATATTCTACTAATTACGCATTACGCATTATGCATTACGCATTCTCAAAACCGTTGCAAAGGTACAACTTTTATTTGAATTACCCCACTTTTCCCCACAAAAAAAATATCCACGCTCTTTTCAACAACTTTTCAACAAAGCAAACATTATTCAAATCGTACAAAATCAATAAAATACATACTTTATAAACATTGTGGCGCAAAGTGGTGATAATTATTGCCGAAAAAACCCAATGTAACACACTTTCCCCCTTGGCTTCACCGCTGCGGGCTTGCCAAGCCCGCCATCTCTCTGTTACTCATAGTCTCTGCCTTTTCCGTTTTGTTGTCTTCGCTGTAGCCGTATTCGGCTGCCTTGTTTTGCCGTTTCGTCATACTGTCAAGAGTAGGTGATTAGTAGGTGATTAGTAGGTGATTAGTAGGTGATTCTGCTTATGATAGTGGGTGTTTACCCATCACGATCAGTCAATAATATATTCATTTATTTTGTTTATTTTAGAAATTAGTTGTACCTTTGCAGCAAATATAAAAATACTATGAACCACACATCCGTTTTTTCTGTCTCTCTCCTCATTGCTGTTTCCTTGTATTCCCTGTCCGTACAGGCGCAGAGTTTTGGCAATCTGTTCCGTCAGGCTGCACAACACGCTACGCAACAGGTTGTGCGCAAGACAGTTGAAAAAGCCACAGAGAATAAACAGGACAAGCAAAAACAGTCAAGTAGGGACAAGCAGTTGGAGAAACAGATGGATGCGATGATACATCCGGGTGCAAGCAAAGAAGTGCAGGAGGACGAAGCACCTACTATCCGTCTCCCAAAGCAGCACACCGCCCTCTTTGAGCCGCTCGGCTATCCTATCGAAGATCACTATGGCACATTGTCTGTCAAACAACCCGTCTTCCCGCCCAAGAAAGCCGCCGACCAAGTGGATTGGGTAGGGAAGCAACCCTCTGTCCTCGATATGGATAACCAAAGTCTCGTGGACGAGTATCTGATGCTTGACAAGGCGGAAAGTAAGGGGGTGGACATGAGCCTTTCCCCTGCGTGGCATCGTTACCATGCGCTGAAAGATATAATATACGACCGGTGCGACGTACTCAATAACTTTGTGAAATGGTACAACGAGGCACTGGGCGAATACGCTATGGGCAATGACACCTACAACTGGGTCATCAATGGTGACCACCGTCGTATGGTAGATCTGATCGGTGGCGATTGCTATAAAACCCTTATCCGCTCTTCGTTGGTACCACTGTTTTCTTTGGATGGTTTTATATCCGATGACACCCGTGCCTATTTTGCCGCACACGGCGGCTATGAGAACGCTCACAAAGTCAAATGGACGCACTGGGATCCGGAACCGGATAAGCAAACTATCTCTACATCCGATACGGACAAGACCGGCAAAGTACTCCATTCCAACGACTCGGGTGCGTATGTGGATATCGAGGGTATCACCTATATTCTCCACAACGATAGCAAAAGTCCTTGGGCGTTTATGTCTGCCTTGGCTACTACTGCCGTTGCGGGCAAAGATATTGTTATTCCCGACTATGTGAACTACAACGGCAAGAAATATCGGGTAACCTCTATGCGTGGCGA
Source organism: uncultured Bacteroidales bacterium (assembly GCA_934728255.1). Taxonomy (GTDB): domain Bacteria; phylum Bacteroidota; class Bacteroidia; order Bacteroidales; family Paludibacteraceae; genus Colicola. Next base: position 169,265 of record CAKVEC010000002.1, on the reverse strand, counting down.
CCTGTTTGCGCAAACCACCATCAAGTCCGTTAAGATACCTGCCTATATGGACGAAATCCCCAATGGAGCATTTGCCTGCACTCCTATCACGGAGATTGTTATTCCCGCTACGGTCAAGGTGATACAAGGTTCGGCTTTCCGCGATTGCAAGAACCTTTCCAGAGTGGTCTTTGAGGGCGACCGGATAGATGCCGTACACGGCTGTTTCCAACGTTGCACCAAACTGCAATCGGTGGTCTTCCCCAAAAACATCAAGGAGGGAATGAGTTACGATATGTTCTCGGGCTGTACCGCCTTGACGAGTGTTACCCTCCCGCAGAACCTCCGTGTGCTGCCCGAGCGTTTCTTTTGGGAATGTAAGAAACTGACATCTATCGAGTTGCCAGTTGGTGTAAAGCAGGTCGGCGAAGACGCTTTCGACCATTGTACCGGTCTCGTCTCTGTGAGTCTGCCGGGTGTTACCGACCTCGGCGAGGGGGCATTCTCCGGCTGTACGGCTCTCAAAACAGTCAAAATCACGTCTGCCGTTGAAGCCAAACTCAAAGCCGACAATTACTGGAAATATGTCGTTACTTTCGACGACTGCCCCCTTCTCCAACTCCAACTCTCCGGCGACACCATCTTCCTCCCCTCCGGCATCATCGTCATCGACAAGAAATAGGAAAGAATAGAGATACAAATACAAACCAAAACCTCCCGCCTGATTAAATCAAGCGGGAGGCTTTGGTATATATAAGCACTAAATTACTTGTTCAGAGCCACGTTTAGGACTGCAACCTACCATTGATAGGTTGGTTTAGGATATTCCGTGGGTATCCACTTATAGTCAAATGGTAATTGCATGGTATCTAATTCTGAAAGCGGAGTCTCCAATAAGTGTTGCTCCTCTGCATAATTGTTGATGAGTTTCAAATAGTGCAGTAGAACAAACTTAGGAGGAAATTCTTTTCGGGTAGTTGCATACCATTCCATTATATCCATATCACCTTTGCTGCTATTGCAATGCGAGCAAACTAACAAAATGTTGTCCATATTGTTTGTACCACCTTTTGCTCGTGGAAGGATATGTTCTATAGTTAACTCGTTTGGAGAGTATTCCCTATTGCAATATGCACAATGCGTATTATCAGAGCGCATCTTTGCTATATTTTCTTGTAGCAAGTCATGTATATGCCAAACGGATTCTTTATAAGCCCTATATGCCTTTGAACGTATCATAAAACAAGTACGGTTGTAATCCGTCAGCCCCATGCCTTGTGCAGCATCCATCATTTGCAAATTAGCATACGACCAGTACAAAAGTTCGCCGAGGGTGTTACATTTCATACATTCAGTTAAGTCTTTTATATATAGAGTTCATAAATAAAAACAAACTCTCCATCTAATAGGAGAGTTTGCTTTTGCTATATTATTTGTACTTACTTGTTCAGAGCAAGAGCCACGTTTACGGCGCAAGCCACGGTGCAACCTACCATCGGGTTGTTGCCGATGCCGAGGAAGCCCATCATCTCTACGTGTGCAGGAACGGAACTTGAACCCGCGAACTGTGCGTCGCTGTGCATACGTCCCATCGTGTCGGTCATACCGTACGAAGCAGGACCTGCAGCCATATTGTCGGGGTGCAACGTACGACCGGTACCGCCACCCGAAGCCACCGAGAAATACGGTTTGCCTGCCAGGATACGCTCTTTCTTGTACGTACCTGCCACAGGGTGCTGGAAGCGGGTCGGGTTGGTAGAGTTACCCGTGATAGATACATCTACATTCTCGTGCCACATGATAGCCACGCCCTCGCGTACATCGTCTGCACCATAGCAGTTCACTTTCGCACGAGGACCGTTGCTGTATGCCTTGCGGCGTACCTCTTTCAGTTCGCCCGTATAGTAGTCGAACTGGGTCTGTACGTAGGTGAAGCCGTTGATACGGCTGATGATCATAGCAGCGTCTTTGCCCAGACCGTTCAGGATGATACGGAGCGGGTTCTTGCGTACTTTGTTAGCCATTTCGGCAATCTTGATTGCGCCCTCGGCAGCAGCGAAAGACTCGTGTCCTGCCAGGAAAGCGAAGCACTGGGTCTCCTCGCGGAGCAGACGTGCAGCCAAGTTACCGTGTCCGAGACCTACTTTGCGGTCGTCAGCCACCGAACCGGGGATGCAGAATGACTGCAAACCGATACCGATAGCCTCTGCAGCGTCAGCAGCGTTCTTGCAACCTTTCTTCAGTGCGATGGCACTACCTACTACGTATGCCCACTTGGCGTTCTCGAAGCAGATACGCTGGGTTTCCTCGCAAGTCAGATACGGATCGAGACCGTATTGTTCGCAGATCTGGTTAGCTTCCTCGATAGAAGCGATACCATTGGCATTCAGTGCGGCGAGAATCTGTTTCTCGCGGCGATCTTGTGATTCAAATTGAACTGGACGAATCATAGCATTACTCCTTTCTCGGGTCAATAGATTTAACTGCGCCCTGCTCTTTGGTCGTACGACCATAAGTGCCGGTAACTTGTTTCAGAGCCTCGTCAGCCGGTACGCCTTTCTTCACAGCGTCCATAAATTTGCCCATGTGTACGTATTCGTAGCCGCATACCTCGTTGTCCTCATCGAGGAACTCTTTGGTGATGTAGCCTTCGGTCAGTTGCAGGTAGCGGACACCCTTCACTTTGGTCGAGAAGAGGGTACCGCACTGGCTTACCAGACCTTTGCCCAGGTCTTCCAACCCTGCGCCGACAGCCAAACCGCCCTCGGAGAATGCCGACTGGGTACGACCGTAAACGATCTGGAGGAACAACTCGCGCATAGCGGTGTTGATAGCGTCGCAAACGAGGTCGGTATTCAGTGCTTCAAGGATCGTTTTGCCCGGCAGGATCTCTGCTGCCATAGCAGCCGAGTGGGTCATACCCGAGCAACCGATGGTCTCTACGAGAGCCTCCTCGATAACGCCGTCCTTAACGTTCAGCGTGAGTTTGCAGGCACCCTGTTGGGGAGCACACCATCCCACACCGTGTGTCAAACCTGAAATGTCTTTGATCTCGGTAGCCTTCACCCACTTGCCCTCTTCGGGGATGGGAGCCGGTCCGTGCTTCGGACCTTTGGCTACAACGCACATTTCTTGTACTTCTTTACTGTAAATCATGTTTATTGTGGTTTATTGTATTGTTTATGTGTTTGCAATACGTAACTTTTTACCCCGCAAAGATACGATGTTTTTTCGATATACACAACAAAAAAGCGCAAAACGCCCACTCCACTTTGCGAAATAACTCCGTGAACCTCTCGGCACAGTCGGCAGAACAACCCGTTAATCACCCGTTAATCACCCGATAATCACCCGATAATCACCCGATGGAGTCAGCATCAGGGTATATAAAAGGTACGTATCGAATCGCATACGTGGCGTGGGTTGCGCAGCAGCGGTCGGGTGGAGTAGAAACACTCGCCTGTTATCTCTGGTATGGTGCGGTTGAGACGCATCTGGCGGCTGATTTCGTTGCCCGTGCGCCATGCGGCAGTTTCTTTTTTGCCCTCCAGACGGTAAGGCGCCATACCGATATAGAGTTTGCAGCCCGCACTGTGCTCCGCCCACCAGTGTGCCAGCACCTCGTAGTCGGCAGCGGGCTTGCCTATCTCCCAATAGAGTTGGGGCACGACATAGTCGATCCACCCCTCTTGCATCCACAGCAGCACATCGGCATAGAGGTCATCATAGTTGGTGATTCCCGCCCTGGTGGCACTGCCGTTGACCGAATCACGGCTCATGTTGCGCCAGACGCCGAAAGGCGAGATACCGAACTCCACTTCGGGCTTGAGTGATTGGATGGCTTGGTGTATCTCCCGGATAGCCATATTCACGTTGTTGCGCCGCCAGTCGGCTATGTTGTCGAACCCGCGCGGGTTGTCTTTGAACGTCTGCGTATCAGGTAGTTGCTGTTTGCCTGCGGGATAGGGATAGAAATAGTCGTCCATGTGTATGCCCTGGATGTCATAGCGGCTCACGATGTCTTCCACCACCATACAGATCCAGTCGCGTGTATCGTCCAAACCGGGATTGAAATACCACTGTCCGTTGTATTGCCAAAACCATTCGGGATTGCTTTTGAAGATATGGTTCTGCCACATAGCCGTGACAGGTGATTTGGCGAGATTAACACGGTAGGGGTTGAGCCATACGTGTACATCCATATCGCGCTTGTGCGCCTCCTCTACCACAAACTCCAACGGATCCCATTCCGCTTGTCCGCCCCATACGCCTTGGTTGCCCGTCAGCCAGTTGCTGATAGGCTCCAATTCCGACAGATAGAGTGCATCGGCAGTCGGACGCACTTGAAAAATGATAGCATTGATACCGATACTGTGCAGCGAATCCAGGAGGAAAAGCATTTCCTCCTGTTGCTTTTCGGTGTTGCCCACCGCTTCGGGTGTAGGCCAGTCGATGTTCGCCACTGTGGCAATCCACGCCCCGCGGAAAGCGATGCGGTCGTTGGCAGACAGACTGTCCGTTTGCCCGTAACTACTTGCGTACGATAGCAATAAGAATATAATGCCGCAAATTCGTTTCATATACTCATGGAAAACATTACACATTGTGCATTACGCCTTGTACTACTCCGTCCTCTACGTGGAAAATCCTCGCTTCGGGGTCCGGGCGGAGAATGTCGGTGAGGTGTTGGCGGTCGGTGTCGGTGATGAAAATTTGCCCGAAGCGGTTGCTGTTCACCAAACGTACGATACGTTCCACGCGCTCGCTGTCCAACTTGTCGAATATGTCATCCAGCAGCAGTATCGGTTTTCCGAGATAGAGTGCCTGTGCCAATTTCATTGCCAGCAGGTAGGTTTTCTGCTGCCCCTGCGATCCGACACGCTTCAGCGGATAGTCCCCCAACAGCATTTCAATCTCGTCTTTGTGAATACCCTGACTGGTCCAGCCGAGTATCAGATCGCGCTGCCGTGTACGGGAGTATGCCTCCGGCAAGTTGCGGTCGGACAACTGGCTGATATACTGCAAAGCGACCGTCTCTTTGCCTCCTGAGATTTCGCTGTACATTTCTTGAAAGAGCGGGATGAATTGCTCTACAAAGGCACATCTCTCCCGGTATATGTACTCCGCCAAAGGAGTCATTTGCATTTCCAAGACCTCGAACAAATCCCATGGCACTTGCTCCTGCTCGGCATACTGTTTGAGCAAGGCATTGCGCTGTTTGAGCAGGGCGTTGTATTGGCTCAGTTGCTCGAGATAGGTTTTGTTGCATTGCGAGATGACCATATCCAAGAAGCGCCTCCGCTCCTCGCTGCCGTCTTCTATCAACGCTCCGTCCTGCGGGCTGACCAGCACAAGCGGTATCAAGCCGATGTGGTCTATTAGTCGCTTATAGTCTTTTTTCCCCCGTCGGAACTGCTTTTTCTGCCCCCGTTTTATCCCGCACGAGATGAGAATATCTTCCTCTTCATTATGCATTGAGTATGCTCCTTGCACCATTGCCATATCCTCGCCATGGGTGATATTGAGCGAATCGGTGGCATTGTAGGCTGACTTGGCAAAACTGAGCAGATAGATAGCATCGAGGATATTGGTTTTGCCTTGTCCGTTGAGTCCGACAAAGCAATTCAGTTTCTCCGCAAAGCGCAGTTGCGCCTCGCGTATATTCTTATAATTGAGTATGTCCAGTTCACGGAGAAACACCTTTTTTTGTAGGTTTAGAAGTTTATGAGTTTTAGTTGATACGTGGTTTAATAGGTTGATATGGTTAAGAAGTTGAACCTGATTCAATACATTAACTTATTCAACCACCCATAAACGTATAAACTAATCAACTCATAAACTTATGCATACAACTCCACGTCCTCTTTGGTGATGGTGCTTCCGGCAAGGATGATGAGCCGTTCCACCACGTTGCGCAGTTCGCGCACGTTACCCGTCCACTCGCGTGCCTGCAATGCTGCAATGGCATCGTCGGAGAAAGTCTTGGTGGCAATACGCTGTTCGTCGCATATTTGTTCGGCGAAGTAACTGACCAGCAGCGGAATATCGCTTATGCGCTCTTTGAGGCTCGGTACGTGGATAGGAATGACATTCAGGCGGTGGAACAGGTCTTCCCGGAAACGCCCTGCGGCAATCTCGCGTGGCAGATCTTTGTTGGTAGCCGCCAATACACGTACATTCACCTTGATAGGTTTGTCGCTGCCTACGCGGGTAATCTCGTTCTCCTGCAGTGCCCGCAGCACCTTGGTCTGTGCCGCCATAGACATATCGCCTATTTCGTCGAGGAATAGTGTACCGCCGTCTGCCTGCTCGAACTTGCCCGCACGGTCTTTGATGGCTCCGGTGAACGAACCTTTGATATGCCCGAACAGTTCGCTTTCGATCAGTTCACTCGGTATAGCGGCACAGTTTACTTCCACCATCGGTTTGTCGGCACGGCTGCTGCCTTCGTGGAGCAGGCGTGCTACCACCTCTTTGCCGGTACCATTGGCACCCGTAATCATCACTCGCGCCTCGGTGGGAGCCACTTTGTTGATGATGTCGCGCACGTGTTCGATGGCACTGCTTTCGCCCACCATCGGGTTTTTCTGCTGTGCCACTTTCTTGCGCAGGCTGCTGATTTCCTGCTTGCCGCGCCCGACCTCCACGCGCAGGTTCTTCTGCTCGAGGGCATTCTTGATAGTGATGAGCAGGCGGTTGAGGTCAAGCGGTTTCTCGATAAAGTCGTATGCTCCCTTTTTGAGGGCTTCCACGGCGGTTTCAATGTCGCCGTGCCCCGAAATCATTACGACAGGGCAATCCACATAGGTCTCACCCTCGGCGGGTTGTTTGAGTGCCGTGAGCACCTCTATGCCGTCCATCTCGGGCATTTTGACATCAGAGAAAATCAGGTCGTACTCGCCTTGCCGGGCTTTTTCCATACCCTTCTTGCCGTCCTCAGCCACATCTACGGTGTGTCCCTCGTCGCCCAAAATCTCTTTGAGCGTATTGCGTATAGCCCGCTCGTCGTCAATCACTAAAATCTTTGCCATATCATATCTTTGTTTCCGCTGCAAAGTTACACATTTTTCCGCACTCCCGCAAGAGGCTCAAAAAAGTCCTTAAAGTCCCGAAAGACCTTAAGGACTTTGTTACTTTATATAAAAAAAAGAGGATTGTCTCACGACAACCCAATCTTTTTACTTAACCTTAAATCTAATACCATGAAAAACACGATGCAAAAGTACGGTATATTTTTGATATAGCCAAATAAAAAGCGAGAAAAATATGTTTTATAGCATATTTTTGTGCATTTTGCAAAGTGAGTGTGTCAAAAAAGGTATTATCCTATGTCGCAAACGGCAAGAGAAATAAACAGAATAGAGGAAATGGGGCTTTATTGTACATCCAATAATTATGCTTTCAATAATTATGCTTTCAATAATTATGCTTTCAATAATTATACTTTCAATAAAACTCCTAATTCCTATCAAAACAATGCAGGCTGCCTGAAAGGCAGCCTGCATAAATAGATATGTTTCTGCGGATTACTCTACAACAGCACCTACAGCGTTGAATTTCACGCCATTGCGGATGATAATGAGTTGTCCGTTCTCGATAACTTTAACGGCTTTCTCTGCAATGGTGGTACCCTTGATAGCCGTGTCATTGATCTTCTCAACGGTAGCACCTGCTTGGAAACCAATGCTGCGATCGCCTGCTTTAGTGGTACGAACACCCAACTTACCTGTAACGGCAATTTTATCACCGGCGACAACACCCGGAGCGGCAGGAACACCGCGATATACCTCAAGAGTGGAACCCTTTTGTGCGCCTGCTTCGGCACCAAAATAGAACGTTTGGTTGTTATATTTGGTATCGTAGTCGTATGCGGTGCTTACTACACCTTTTACGAGATAGGTTTTCTCAGAGTACGTGTTGTCTTCCATAGCCTCGCAAAGTGCGATAGCGTCTGCCATAGAAATCTCTTCGGCATCAACGGTAGGTTCTTCGCCGGGATTCTCTTTGCCATTGCCTGTAATGGTAACCATTTTAACCTCGTATGTAGGTGCTAATTCGGTTGTACTCTTGTAAACAAAAGCGATTTGAATAGTCTTACCTGCACAGTCGTTAATAGCCAATTGGTCGTCTTGGAAAGTCCATGCAGTACCTGCGGGCATACCCAATGCCAAATCCGACCAGTTGGTGCCGTTGTCAATAGAAACCTTTACAGCCAACGGATTTTCTTTGCCGTTCAAGAAATTCAATGCGTGGCTTACAGTGAGAGTAGCCTCGGTTGCGGATGTCAAGTCGATAGCAGGCGAGATGAGCCATGATTCGGTAGCCACATTGGCTTTGTTGATGTATGCACTTGCCTTCATTCCGTAGGTAGCATCCTGTTTCCATACATAGGAGGCAGTTCCTAATTCTTTGTCGCTGATAGTCCAATCACCTTGCCCTTGGGTAAAGTTGATGGAATACATAGTAACATCGGCTGCGAAAAGCATTGCGCTTGCGCATACAGCCATTGCTAATGAGAAAAATTTCTTCATACTAATTGTTATTTTATTGGGTTATTAATAAATGTGCTGTCGCATAAAAACGACCGTTTTCTTGCGACACTTTTAGCGGTGTATATAGCAAGGAATAATCGCTTTCTTTTCTGTGTGCAAAGGTACGCCTATTTTCTGAAGTGTGCAAACTTATTTTGTGAAAAAATCATTAAATATGTTATGTAGCAGGAAATAAAGAATAAGGGGCGGTCAAGCGGGCTTGGCAAGCCCGCTGCGGAAACACTATCAACGGGGCAGTTACGGCAAACATAAGGCATCCAATGCTGAACAACCCGTTAATCACCCGTTAATCACCCGTTAATCACCCGTTAATCACCCGATGCAGTTATACGGAGGTTATGGCAACCGCCGTCGGGTGATTGACGGTTTGGGATATTAAACACCCGTGGTATTTTTGGAAGAATGCAAAAAAAGTTGTATTTTTGCAGACGCAATGGGACATATTGTGGCAAACGACATATTGATACCCGAGATGGCACGCCTGCTCGGCGATGGATACGAGGTGCGTTTTACACCCAATGGCATTAGCATGCGCCCATATATAGAGGGCGGCTGCGATAGTGTGGTGCTGCGTCGTTTGGTTCGACCCGTAAAGGTCGGCGATATAGTATTGGCGCAATGTACAATGCCTGGTGCACCAACGGCAAAATATGTCTTGCACCGTGTAGTACGGCTGGAAAATGCAGGAAAACGTATCGTACTGATGGGGGATGGTAATCTTGCAGGCGAAGAGGTTTGTGCTTCTGATGATATACTCGGCTTCGTGGTACGAATAGAGAACCGCCGCGGGTGGCGCAAACCATTGACGCGCGGCAGACTGTGGCGCAGGCTGCTGCCATACAGGAAACAACTCTTGTGGCTCTACCGCAAGACTATATACAGAATAATCAAATACGGCAAACTATAGATGAAAGCAAAACAAGGTTTCCGCCTTCGCCCGCTGGGAGAGGAGTTTATCCTCGTGGGTGAGAGCGTGGAGTTGATCAATTTCAACAAAATGATTACGATGAACGAGTCGGCGGCGTATCTCTGGCGGGAGGTGGAGCATCTGTCCGAGTTTGATGCGCAGACGCTTGCCGACCTCCTCCTCCAGGAGTACGAGGTCAGCACTGAGCAAGCCATCGCAGACGCCAAAACAACACTCCAAAATTGGAAAGACGCCGAGATAATTGTCGATTGACGTTTGGCTATCTCACTTTTTTGCAGTAATTTTGCAGTCTGTTTGGCATTATCCGACATACTGATATGAACGAATTTTTACAAAAAGAAGAAGCGGTACTCCGTATGCTCAAGACGGTGTTCGACCCGGAGATACCCGTGAATATATACGACCTCGGACTGATCTACAAGATTGACATCACCGACGACGGCACCTGCAACATCGATATGACCCTCACGGCACCAAGTTGCCCGGCGGGCGATTTCCTCGTGGAGGATATCCGCCAGAAAGTAGGCAGCGTGGAGGGCATCAAGCAGGTGAATGTAAACATCGTCTTCGAGCCCGAATGGAACAAAGATATGATGAGCGAGGAAGCCAAACTGGAACTCGGAATGATGTAAAAATCAATGCATAATGATGTACCTATGATTTATTTCCTCAGCGATGCACATCTTGGCTCGCGGGCGTTGCCCGATGCAGCGGACAATCAGCGCAAAGTCGTTGACCTGTTGCGCCGTGTGGAGCGCGATGCCGAGGCGGTGTATATGCTGGGCGATATGTTCGATTTCTGGTACGAATACCTTTGGCGCGACCCTTCCAAAGCGGAATATGCACCATTCCTTGACCAACTGCAATCGATGACCCGCAAGGGCATACAGATACATTATTTCACCGGCAACCACGACCTCTGGATGTTCGGTTGGCTTGCCCACCGTACCGGAGTGATAGTGCACAGAAATCCCGAGACCGTTACCTGTTATGGCAAGACGATCTTTCTCGGGCATGGCGACGGACTGATGCCGTCCGATTGGCAGACACTCTATCCGCCGTTTGTCCTCAAGAAAATAAAGCGGTTTATGTTCCTGCGCAGGGTATTCCATTCACGCCCGTTGCAGTACCTGTTTCGCATAGTCCCGCCTACGTGGGGCAATGCGTTTGGTTACAACTGGGCGGCAAAAAGCCGCCGCAAAGAGTTGGCAAAACCCTGTCCGTACAAGGGGGAGAACCAAGAGGAGCAGGTGCTGTTTGCCAAAGAGCAGGAGCGGATCGGCAATCATCACGACTACTACATCTTCGGGCACCGGCATATCGAACTCGATCTGCAGATTACCCGCAACAGCCGCGTACTGATCCTTGGCGACTGCTTCCAGCAATGGACGTATGCCGCCCTTACCCCGCAAGGAACACTTTCAATGCACAATGCATAATGGAAAGTAAGGTGGATGTAAAGAGGATATAAGGAGGATGACCTTTTCTATCCTATAACCATCCTATAACGATCCTATAACAAAACGGGCAAAAGAATTAACGGTGCATTTTGATGGTTCTTTAACGGGCATTAATGGAGGAAAAAGTCCTTTTAACGGAGATAAATTAACGGATAAAAACAGCAATTATATGGAAAAACAACTACATACCCGCGAGGAGCAGTTGGCGGCATTCGACCGCCTGCTGACCGTGATGGATACCCTGCGTGAGAAATGTCCGTGGGACAGAAAACAGACTTTCGAGAGCCTGCGCCAGAATACGATAGAGGAGGTCTATGAACTCACTTCGGCTATTATCAAAGGCGACAAGACGGAGATTAGCAAGGAACTCGGCGATGTCCTTCTGCATATCGTTTTCTATGCCAAGTTGGGCAGCGAGACGGGCGATTTTGATATTGCCGATGTGTGCAACCGCTTGTGCGACAAACTTATTTTCCGTCACCCGCATGTCTATGGCGAGGCAGCGGCGAAGAATGCCGAGGAGGTGAGCCACCTGTGGGAGCAGGTGAAACTGAAAGAGAAAGGCGGCAACAAGACCGTTCTTGCCGGCATCCCCGATGCGTTGCCGTCGTTGGTGAAAGCGTACCGTATTCAGGACAAAGCCGCCAATGCGGGATTCGACTGGGAGCAACCCGAAGATGTGTGGCAAAAAGTGAAAGAAGAAATCGCGGAGTTTGAGGCGGAAGTGAAGAATATGGACAGCCAAAAGGCAACGGCAGAGTTTGGCGATGTGCTATTCGCATTAGTGAATGCCGCACGCTTGTACAAGATCCGCCCCGACAATGCCCTCGAGATGACCAACCTCAAGTTTATCCGCCGTTTCAACTACATAGAGCAGAAAGCGACCGAGCAGGGAAAAAACTTGCAAGATATGTCTCTCGCCGAGATGGACGCCCTTTGGAACGAAGCAAAAACGACCATCGGTTAACCGATGGTCGTTCATTGCATTATGCATATGCATTACTCTACGGGTTGCGTCATTGACAACGTGGACGGCGAGTATTTAGAATCGGACTCTACCGTCAGTTTCAAATCCAAAGCCCCTGTCTTAAGCGGAATATAGTGTATAGGGAATGCCGCATAGTTGTATGCGGGTTTGAAGTATAATTTTCCGTGTTCCGGGTCGGAGGTATCAAGCAATGCAGATTGAATAAGAGATACGGAATCAACTTGTGCTACCAATTCGGTGCTATCGTATGCTATCGAGAAACCGGTCAGCGTGTTGGTTACCGCATTCAGTATGATGACTGCACGGACGGTGTCGCCTTTGTGGATGGCTTTCATTTTATATACACCATTATCGTCCAACTTATCTATTTTCAGCGTGTCGATATAGAGGGAATCGGCATGATAGCAAATCAGGTTGCGGCATTTCAACTGCGGTGTGTACTGCGACTGCTGGTCGAGCGAACACGATGCCATCACTACCCCGATGGCTATGGCTATAAAAAATACAATACGTTTCATATATTATAGGGTATAGAATTAACACCAATTATACGACAATTAACGTTTTATTTTGAGAATAAGGAAAAATTAATGGTTAATTAATGGCTAATTATATGTTTTCCAAAACTAATTAACGTCCTACCACCTACAAAAAACGAGCCAAAGGGCTCGTTGGTGCGGCATAAAGGACTCGAACCTTCACTCTGTTAGGAACCAGATCCTAAGTCTGGCGCGTCTACCAATTCCGCCAATGCCGCATGCGCTTCTACAAAAAGCGGTTGCAAAGGTACGACAAATAATCGAATTACGCAAACAATGAACCAAACTTTTTATCATACTCTGCCCAATGGTATTCGGGTGGTGCACCGCCAAACGCCATCGGCTGTGGCGTATGTCGGCGTTATGGTCGGCACGGGTACACGCGATGAACAACCTGCCGAAAACGGTATGGCACACTATATCGAGCATTGTGTTTTCAAAGGCACTGCCCATCATACTGCCCGTCAGATTATCAACAGTATAGAGGGTATCGGCGGCGAAATCAATGCCTATACCACCAAAGAGGAAACCACTTTCTATGCCGCCACACTCACCGAGCATATCACACGCACGCTCCACCTTATTGCCGAGATGGTACTTTGCCCCACGTTCCCGCAGCAGGAGACCGACAAGGAACGCACCGTCATCTACGATGAGATCGAGGGCTATAATGATTCTCCGAGTGAATTGATCTACGACGACTTCGAGAATCTTGTTTTTCGGGGACATTCGCTGGCAATGCCCATTCTCGGAACAAAGAAAACGCTCCGCCATATCAGCAGTTCGCCTGCCAACCCGCTGGCGTGGATGGCGCAGCATTATCGCTCCGATAGGATGGTCGTCTTTTGCCAAGGCAACCTCTCGCCCGAGCGGGTCTTCCGTCTGGCGGAACGTGAGTTCGGCGGTGTACCACAGTCGGTAGAGACGTTTAGGCGCACTGCTCCAGTAGTCATTCCTGCAGCGGAAGCGTCTTTCCGTAAGCATACCCACCAGACTCATGTGATGCTGGGTAATCGTGCCTATCCGTTGGGGCACGAGTGTCAGTTACCGCTTTATCTCCTTAATAATATATTGGGTGGTGGCAGTCTCAATTCGCGCTTGAATATCAGTCTTCGCGAGTCGCGCGGACTGGTCTATACCATAGAGTCTGCCTATACCCCCCTTTCTGACACGGGCTATTGGTGTGTCTATTTTGCTTGCGAACCCGAGTATCTTGATCGCTGCCTCGATCTCGCTAAGCAGGAGTTGGCGCATCTCTGCGATAAGCCGCTTACTGACACCGCCTTGCGCAATGCTCTCGCCCAACTGCGCGGACAGATGGCTATATCGGCAGAAAATCAAGAAAATAATGCCCTCGCTATGGCAAAATCCGTACTCTACTACGACTATGCGCCCACTTGGGAGGAAACTTTCGCCCGTATCTCGCAAACCACTCCCGCCGTCCTCCAGTCCGTTGCCCGCGAGACCCTCTCCCCCGACTCGCTGTTCCTCCTTACCTATCTGTAAAATACTAATTAGTCCAACAATTAGCCCTATCGGCTCAATTAGTCCTATCTGTCCAGTTGGTCTAATCAGCCTTATTGGGCATTTATGGCAACGAGAGTGGCAAATGGAGTGTTAAGTTGTGTTTTTATGTTGTAAAACATATTTTCTTGACCGATTGTGGCTATTCTTATTGTATAAACATCAAAATTTTGCATAAAAATTGCAGAAAATACACATTTTGCTGCTTTTTAACATAAAAAAGCGACAGAATGTTTGCACGTATCAAAAATAAGCAGTATCTTTGCGCACTTTATTGGAATCCTGTACGAAAATTTGTCGCTTGACGAACTTTTAAGGTGCAAAATAGGTGCGAAAAATGATTATTTATATAATATGAAAAAGATCTTTACACTTTTGACACTCTGCTTTATGAGTTTTGCCGTTATGGCGGAGAAACATGTGAGTGGTGTGGTTCTTGATGAGAAAGGTGAGCCTGTGATTGGTGCCAGTGTACAAGTGAAAGGTACTTCCGTAGGTACTATTTCTGATTTTGATGGTCAGTTTACCATCTCTGCGCCCGATGAGGCTACCACTCTGTTAATTAGTTTTGTGGGTATGCAGACCCAAGAGGTGGCTATCAGCAAAAATGTGCGTGTTACCTTGCATGAATCCTCAGAGGTCGTGCAAGAGATTGTCGTTACCGGTTATGGTAATGTCTCTAAGGGTAGTTTTGCAGGTTCGGCGGCTGCTGTTGATGCGGATGCTATTGAAAAGAAAAGCCCCTCTGAAATTTCTAAGGCTCTTGCAGGGGAAGTCGCCGGTGTACAAGTGGTTACTACTTCCGGTCAGCCGGGTTCGTCTGCCAGTATCCGTATTCGTGGTATCGGATCTATTAATAGTAGTACGGCTCCTCTGTATGTCGTAGATGGTATTCCTTATGATGGAGATGTGTCGGCAATAGATCCGGGTGATATTGCTTCTACCACCATTTTGAAAGATGCTACCGCAACCTCGCTTTATGGTAGTCGTGGAGCGAATGGTGTTATCTTGATTACAACCAAACGTGGTAATTCCGGTGAGCAGGGGAAAATAGATGTGGATGTCAAATATGGTGCAAATATGCACTTGTTGCCGTTATATCAAGTTATTTCGGATCCGCAAGAGTATGTGGAAATGTCGTGGATGTCAATCTATAATAGCCAGCGTGATGCCATTAGTGATGATACGCGTTTGGTGCGTCTGGTAAATAATACATTGTTTAGCGAAACGGGAAAAGGATTGCCGGCTGCTTATAATTTGTGGGATGCTCCGGGAAATGCTCTGATAGGAGAGGATGGACATTTCTTCTCGGATGTAAATCTGAAAGACGGGTACAAGAATATGACTTCGTGGGAAGATGCTATATTCCGTATAGGGCAAAAGGCTGAGGCTTCGGTCAAAATTTCGGGTGGTACGGATAAAACGACGTACTACACATCTTTGGGCTACCTCAAAGATGAGGGATATTATATCGGTTCTGATTATGATCGTTTTACGCTTCGTAGCAATGTGACTCATCAGGCTAAGAAATGGCTTAAAGGAAGTCTGAATATGGCATATACCTATTCGAATCAGAATGCAGTGGGACAAGGGGATAATATGAATAATGGTTTCAACTATGTAAATAGCATTCCGCCTATTTATCCTGTATATCTGTATAACGAAGATGGTACTATTAAAACAGACGCAAAGACCGGAGGTTATGCATTCGACTATGGTATGTCGGAAGGATCCGGCCGTTGGTTTGGTGCCGGTATTAACCCTGCCGGCTCGCTGCTGTACGACCGTGATAATACAGTGCAACACCAGTTCTCGGGTACTGGTATGTTGGAGGTGAAATTTTACAAGGATCTGAAATTGACCGTTAATGCCGGTGTGCAATACGTAGGGCGTACCAACTCCGAGTTTACCAATGCGTACTATGGCGATGCTGCTAATATAGGACGTACATATAAGACACAGACTAACTATCTGTATTTTATGGCAAATCAACTGCTGGAATATAACAAGGTGATAGGGGAGCATACAATCCGTGCTATGGTGGGGCATGAGAGCCAGTTTACTCGCAATTCACAAATGTATGGAGGTAAAAATTATGTGGCTGCAAAAACGGGTGAAAGTGTTCTTGAATGGGGCAATGCTGCACAAATGGCGGCACTGACTTCTGCTACAGCCAATTCTGCACTTGAATCCTATTTGGCGACAGTTTCTTATACATATGGTGAACGTTATGGAATAACTGCCAACTATCGTGCGGATGGTTCGTCTAAGTTTGCCAAAGGGCATCGTTGGGGACATTTTGGCTCAGTGGGCGGTATGTGGACTTTTACCAATGAGCAGTTTATGGATCCGGTAAAGGATTGGATTAAAAATGGCAAACTGCGTCTCAGTTGGGGCGTGTTAGGTAGCCAGGATGGTATCAATGCAAACTTATACCAGGATCAGTACTCTGTAGAATATGTAGATGGCAACGTAGCATATGTATGGGGATATAAGGGTAACCCGGATTTGACTTGGGAGCGCAGCCAGATTGTGGACTTGGGCTTGGAATTTGATATTTCGAAATACTTGAGTGCGGAAATTGATTATTTCTACAAATTGACGGATAACTTATTATTTCCCCGCTATGTGGCTCCATCTCTCGGATATACCTATACGTACGTCAATTCCGGGAAATTGGAGAACCAAGGTGTAGAAATGCAGTTTAATGTGCATGCCGTGGATACGCGTAATGTGAAATTGGATATCCGGCTCAATGGTGCGCATTATGCTAATAAGGTAAAGGAATTGCCTACATACATAGAGACAGACACGGAGATGCTGATGAATGGTTCTATGTCGGTCGGTCATGGATTATATGATTGGTATTTGCCAACTTATGCAGGCGTGGATGCTGCTACGGGACAGGCTTTGTATATTGGCTATTATGATGCGGATCTTGGCGCATGGGGAACTGGTGCTAGTGCTGCTTCTCTCCAATCCAAAGGGCAGACAGGTAATAACTATATCAGTAATGTGAATGAGTACAAACTCCAGTACCCTAACGCCAACATACAACAGAAATATGTATATGGCAACGAGGCGGCTTACGCCGGTTCAGACTATGTAGGAAAGTCTGCTATTGCGGATTTTGCCGGCGGTTTCGGCATAGATTTTGAGGCGTATGGTGTTACATTGTCGGTTACTTGCTCGTATGGCATTGGAGGCTATGGTTATGATAATACGTATGCTTCGTTGATGAACTCTGATAAGGTAGGTTCAAGCAACTGGCACGTAGATATGCGTGGAGCATGGAATGCTATGATGACGGATGCAGAAAAACAAGCGATTGCCGATTTGGGTACTGCCGGTATCCCACGTCTGTCGAATGGGCAGGACTTGTATGCAAATATGGCCTCTACTCGTTTCCTGACATCCAATTCATATTTGGCACTTAATAACATCCGTTTGGGCTATAATTTCCCAAAGAAGTGGATGGAGAAGATAAAACTCAATTCACTGAATATCTATGTTACCGCAGACAACCTGGCTATTGTTTCAGCACGTAAGGGTTACAACCCGATGGTAAGTTATTCGGGTTCGTCGGATTCTTATCAATATACTCCGCTTTCTACTATCATGGGCGGTATTAAATTCCAATTCTAATCACATTTTTCACTATTATTAGAAAGGAAATGACAATGAAAACTTTTAATAAGATATTCGCATTCGTTTTAGTTGTGGCTCTGAGTTCCTGTGCCGGAAGTTTCTTGGATAGAGAACCTCATGGCAGCACGCTCACGCAGATACAGTATGAGCAATTGGACAATACGCTTGCCGGTTCGTTGCGTGGTATCTATGCGCTGATGTACACCAAAACTTCAGAAGATCATGATGAGTTCGGAAAGCGTGCTATTGACCTTTATACCGATTTGCTGTCGGGTGATATGGCACTTACCAGTTATAGTTATGGTTGGTTTTATACGGATGAGCGTGGTATGACGAGCACATCTCGTACCGGTACGGTATGGTCGTATTATTACAAAATGCTCCATAATACCAATATGGTTCTCAAGGTAATTGCAGATCAAAGCCAGGTGACAAAGAAGGTGGCAGAGTATGGTTTGCCAAATACCTATAATACTTCGACGGGTTTGTTGTCAGTAGTGAACGGGAAGGATACGCTGTATACCTATACGGAAAATGAGATTTTGGAGGCAGGATATTATGCACAGGCATTAACGATGCGTGGCTATGTTCTCACCGGTTTGGTGCCGTTGTATACCCTGACTTCCTCCCAACTCAATGGAGACTTGAAAAATACGATGGCATTCCCTATTTATAACGAAAACAATATGGATAATGCGCAGGGGTACTCCGTCTTGTCAGATGTATATACGCAATTGGAAAGTGATCTTACTAATGCAATTGACTATTTTGATGCATTTGGTGAGGCATTGACCCGTGCATCAAAGTTGGAGGTAAATATAGATGTAGCGCGTGGTTTGCTGGCTTATTCCTATCTCAATAAGGCCAATCCGAACGCTTCTTCTTCGAGCGATGCTTATCGTGCAGCCTATACTAACGCATTGAAATATGCTAAAGATGTGATAGAGTCCGGTTCGTACACGGTTCTTCCGAATCGTGAGGTTTGGACAAACGGATTTAATGATGTGAATAGCAATTGCTGGATTTGGGGACAGGATGTAACGACAGAAACCGCAACCGGTTTGGCATCTTTCTTCGGACAGGTAGATATTCATACTTATTCGTATGCATGGGCTGGTGATACCAAGGCCATTGACGAGAATTTGTACAATACAATTCCTGATTTTGATGCGCGTAAACGTTGGTTTAATGATGGTACGGCGTTGGCAAAGTTTAAGTATTGCCCTGATAAGAAGTTCTTCTCGGCAAAGTGTCCTACCTCTACCAAACAAGACGATATTGATCGTGAGTGGCTGTCAGATAATGTGTTTATGCGTGTTGAGGCGATGTATCTGATAGCAGCCGAGGCAGAATATCGTTTGGGAGAGTATGACCAAGCCAAAATATACTTGCAAGGCATAATGGATCAGCGTGTAGATACGGCAAGTACTGCGGCTGCCGACTATGCAGCGTATATGTCAGGATTGAATAGTAGCAACCTGTTGGCGGCTATAGAGTATAACTGGCGTGTTGAACTATGGGGCGAGGGATATGGTTTGCAGACATTCCGCCGTTTAAGTCCGGAGACTAGCGGGGATACCAAACGGCGTCGTGGTTCCAATCATGCGGCTGAGGCGGGGGCCGATATAGATGCTACTGCTTCGAAATTTACATTTGCTATTCCGAGTAGTGAGACTTCGTATAATCCGAATTTGAAAGGAGAAACTACTCCTTTGGAATGATTTGGAAGTCAGAACTGCTCTATAGAAAAAACAATAAACAGATAAAATAAACTTACAATAATCACTAACTAAATTTATATGGTTATGAAAAAGAATCTATTTGGTACAGCAATTTTGCTGTTTGGCTTATTAATCACCCTACCCGGTTGTGAAGATCCCAACAAAGGCGGTGGTGAAGGAGATGGTGCTGTTACCGGAGTTACGGTAAGTCCAAAAGAATTGACGTTCTCTGTTGATGATGAGGGTACTCGTCTGACAGTGAATCTTGCTCCAAGTGGAGTGAAGGCAGATGTTATTTGGGCATCTTCGGACACGACGATCGTTACTGTAAACAATAAGGGGTATGTTACTCCTTCGGGTGCTGTTGGTACTGCTTTTGTGAGTGCTACTTGCGGAAAATACAGTGATACCTGTGTTGTTACTGTAAAATCTTATCTTGAGACATTAAGTTTCAATGGATTTACGTATATGTCGTTGGATACACTGAAGATCGATGGTGCTCAGATCCATGAGATACAGGCAAGTGACGGAACCACCTACAAGGCCTATTTAGCAGAAGTGAATGTAGGTGTATTCTCAGAAGGTTTCTATGTTAATAACTCCGGTTATTTGGACGGAGAGACCAAAGGTGCTATAGTTGAATTTGCGGCTCCGATGTACTATGTTTCGAGTTATAATAATGGAGGAAATGGTGGTATTGTATTCTCGTTAGGAGAATGGGGTATCCTTTCCGGGTATGAAGCAAACACACCTCACGTAGGTACACCTGGCAGCGTTGACGAAAATGTTCTTATTAGCAATGTTGAGAAAGCCGTTAATGCTATCAACGATAATGACAATTCCTATCCTACTTATTTGCAGGCAGCGGGAACGGCTGTATCAGGTGCCACACTGACGGTTTATACTTATGATACCGATGAATCGGGACAAGGTGGTTATTATTCGCAATATGTGAGTGATGCTATCGCTACTGAAGCATTATTTTCTGCTAACAATAATTATTCTGCGTCTAAGTATATGATGGGATTGGATTATTCTGTGATTAAAGTTAAACCTATCTTGAACGACTTTGTTAATTATTATTGGGGTTGTCGTTTGAATATAGAGGACAATCAGTTTGTCTGGGTTGATAAAACTGTACACTATGGAGACGAGATTACTTATCAAACAGGTGAAATTCCTACCGAGAAGGCAGCCGGTTTGGTTCAAATAAATGCTCCTGTCTTATCTATTGATTATCCTAAGGTATATCAGAACATTCAGAAACAATTACATCATAGCAATACGATGTTGCAGAAGAAATAAAATGTAGGCTCTATCTTTAGCGGAGGCGTTGTTGCACGATTATTGGCAGCAACGCCTTTGCTTTTCCGTGATAATGACGGTGTGTCTGTTTGATTATTCTCAGACAATCATATCAAAGCAATATCTATACAGGACAACCGCATCAAAATAATAGCATAATTAGTGTTGTTTAGAATGAAAAGTGCAATATTGTACTTTTTCACAGACAAATGATATTGCTATTTAACGATATAAGATGCACCACTCCCTACAAACATCGTAAATCTGTTCAGTTTGTACCAAACTGCCCGCGGACGAGGCGTCCGCGCCCCCTGCGATGCTATTTGCAATGTGTTTTTTAATACTAAAATACTAATAATAAAAATGCTAACTTCTGATGCGGTTGCCCAGATATCTATACACTTTATGCAAAATATAAAGTGTATAAAGTGTATAAAGTGTATAAAAACACCGCATATACTCCAATTCTTTCTACGTCCTTTCTACGTCTTTTCTCCGTAATTGGTATACGGAGGTACAAGAATGCATAAACTGTATATTTATATTGTAAGAGAATATAGGTTGGCAAAGAGTGAACGATATCGTATATAGAGACGATACGGTATAGTCCTCCATAGACAATCTTTCAAATTTAATGTGGTTGTGCTGTATTATTGTGTTAAATGTTGTACATATATTATTTTTTTTGTAACTTTGCAGCGAAAATATATGATATGCTGACTACTAAACCCCAAGTATTTTGTTTGTTTGCACTATGTATGAGCATAGTGTCATCTGTCTTTGCAGTACCGGCAACGCCGTATCCTGTCGTGCGTACATTGCCGGATGGTAGTAAACAGGAAGTTTATTTGCATGGAGATGAGCATTTCCACTATCTTACCACTTTGTCTGGTAGGCGTATAGCCAATACCATAGTAGGTGACAGTATTTTGATGGCGAAAGAGCATTTGGGGCAAAATGCTCCGGCACGCTATATGCGTAATGCATATGTTCCTGCCATGGGAACAATACATATTCCTGTTGTATTGGTTAATTTTACAGATGTTCGGTTCTCTCTGCCAGACCCGCAACAACAGTTCTATCAATTCTTTAATACTACTGGTGGAAGCAATCCTAATGCCACCGGTTCTGTAAGTGATTACTATGTAGCATCTTCGGATAGTGCATTAAATTTGGTGTTTGATGTGTTTGGTCCGTATGATCTTAGCAATGCGATGGCATACTATGGGGGCAATACTTCCACTTCAAGTATGAAAAATGCCGACAAATTGGTTATAGAAGCTGCTAATTTGGCAAGTCAGAATGGCATTGATTTTGCGAAGTATGATAATGACAGAGATGGTAATATAGATAATCTCTCCATAGTGGTAGCAGGGTATAATGAAGCGGAAGGTGGTCCGGAAGATGCCATCTGGCCTCATTACAGTGAGGTGTATTCTTCAACTACTTTCTCAGGGAAAAGAGTCAAGGGGTATCTGATGATTTCGGAATATCGTAGTAGCGGCGGGCAAGTTCAAGCGGGAATAGGCACATATTGCCATGAGTTTGGACACGCTTTGGGGCTTCCAGATTTGTATGATACTCAGAATAGCAGTCGTTATACTGTTGGAACGTGGGATATAATGGCATCCGGTAGTTATAATAATAATGGCTCTACACCTCCGACGTATAGTGCGTTTGAACGTTTTGCAATGGGCTGGCTTTCCCCCGAACAATTACAAAATAACAACAATTATTTATTGCCATCCTTGGAGCAGTATAATAAGGCGTATCTTGTTGCAGATACCATCCATAATATGGATCCGTTGTCTCCGGATCCAATAGAGTATTTTTTGGTTGAAAATCGCCAACGTGATGGTTGGGATGCAAACAAAGATGCATTGGTGGGAACAGGGTTATTAGTATCACATATCACATTCTCCAATAGTGCGTGGAATTTTAATACATTCAATAATAGTTCCATATTAGGCTATGCTATAGAAAGTGCAATGTTTTCTTCGCAAACTTATAGTTCGCCAGCAGATGTTTTTCCCGGAACCGGTAATGTTCGTATGTGGAAACCGATGCTGAACAATGGTACGCAATTAGTAGAGCAGACAATTAGCAATATCATTCAGTTAGCAGATGGCACCATTTCCTTTCGGTATGGAATGCAAACCGATAAAGGATTATTTTTTGAGCCGCAAACTATAGATGTTTTGGAGACAACATTTGATAATCAACCGGTACGGTATGATACGGCACATATTATGTTGAGTGTGAAAAATGTGACGACTGATAGTATTGCTCTCTATGTTTCAAATGGCAATTTTTCTTTTAGTATAGATGGAGGACGCACATGGAGTTCAGGGACTACGCCTGATGTAGTAAAAGTTGTACAAGATAGCGTTTATGATATAGAGGTGTTGGTATGTTATATGCCACGACGGCAGAATTGTGCAGTGCAGACGGCTTATCTGTTTGTAGAAAGTAATGATCAACAATTTGTCAATCAGATTCAATTACAAGGGAATGCTCCACGTCCTACTTACATTACTACACCTATTATTACTGAAGTGGAGGATGTGTCGTCTTCCTCATTTACTATCCTATGGGAAGAACAGGATGATGCAGAATTCTATTATGTAACGTTGTATTCTGTATCTCCTACTCCCTCGGTTGATACACAGAGTTTTGAGAATTTTACATCTATAGAGAAAATAGAACAAGAGAATTGGACGGCTAATTTTGCAGAAACAACTACGTTAGTTTCCCAAAGTGGGCGTGCGCTTTATTTTACTAAGAGCGGACAACAAATCGTCAGCAAAGAGTATGCGGTATCGCCTGATAAAATACATTTCTGGTTGTCTAATCAGTACGTGTCTGTAGAGTCGGAAAAGGCAGGGGGAGTGTTAACAGTAGAAGCAACAGCGTATGGGGGAGAGTGGGATACAATAGCCGTAGTACATATATTGCGTACTACTAAGAATTTAGAGAAAGAGTATGAATTACCTGCCGATAGTAATTATGTCCAGTTCAGGCTGACATATAATCATATTGCAGGAGATGGGGGGGTGGCATTGGATAATTTTACGGCAGATCTTCGTCAAACGGTCAATTACATATATCAAGGTACAGATTATGAATTATATGCTCCAGCAGATCGGGTTATATTTTCCGGTCTTGTTGCGAATACAATATATTATTGTCAAGTACAATCCTATGAGGATAAGGGATGCGAAGAACATTTTTCATATTTGTCCAAGCCATATAAGGTAACGACCTCACCTGCTCTTACCGGAGATTTGGTATTGAACATTCAGCGTGATGCTGATGGTGTGTATATGGCAATACTACCTGAGCCTGCAGATGGCACTTCATATATATATATATACAATGCTATGGGGCAATTGGTAGATGTACAATCTATTCCTTATGGAACAATACAATTCATTATTCCTACAGAAAATATGACAGCATCAAATTTGTATTTGCTAAAACTATTCAAGGATAGGATGACTCGGAAGGCTGCAAAAGGAAAAATGATATATTATTAATTTGAAAAATATTTATTAATCTATGAAAACGTTTCTGAGATGTATGCTGGCATTGCCATTTTTGTTGGCAATACCAAATAACATTAATGCACAGATCAAGACTGTGTATTTTGACAATCCAACAGATGCTTATCGTTCACGTTCAGAGATGACTGCAGAACAAAGGGATTTGTTTGAGTATTATGATATGGTAGAGAAACAGATTGCTGCAGGACAGGATGTTGCCGATTTCTTTGTTATAGAATCTGAAACAGCAGATGATGCCGTATCACCATTGCTCAAGGATATTAATTATGGACAGAATAGCCCTTATAATAATAAATGTCCAATTATCAATAACGCTCGTGCAGTAACAGGTTGTGTGGCAACGGCTATGGCGCAGATTATGCGATACTATTCGTATCCGAAAGTTGGTACCGGCAATGTTACTTATACAGGGGGAGATAGTGGGGCCAAAACAATCAATCTGGCAGATTATCCGTTTGATTGGGAAAATATTCTAAATGATTATAGTCAACAATCATATACCAACGTTCAGGGGGATGCGGTGGCATCTCTAATGTTGGCTTGTGGCGCGGCTCTAAATATGCAATATAGTGCAGATGGAAGTGGTATCAACACAAAGTTTGTTCCCGAAGTGTTGAGAAAGAACTTCGCTTTTGATTCAAGTGTAGGTTTCCTGGATTATACACAAAATCCTGACTATCTTGATTACGACGGCGTGTATGTTATTCGTGAAGAATGTCAAAAAGGACATCCAGTTATTTTTGCGGGCTTTCCATCTTCCGGAAAATCTGGGCACTGCTTTGTAATTGACGGATATAAGACAATAGATGGTGTGTATTATTATCATGTTAATTGGGGTTGGGATGGTTCAATGAACGGGTATTACCTAATTCATAACCTAAAACCGTCGGACGAGTCTTATTCCGGTTATGGATGTACGATGGTGTATAACATATTCCCGCCTAATTGGACGGATATTGATGATGTAACGGACAATGCAGAGAATATGGGTATGCATAAGGTTTTCAAGGAAGGACAAATCTTGATTATAAAAGGACAAAAAAAGTATAATATTCTTGGCGCAGAATTGTAACAAGTACATATATAATATGAATCGATGAAGAATTTTGTAGAAGAACTACGATGGAGGGGCATGCTTCAGGACATCATGCCCGGGACAGAGGAACAACTCAATAAAGAGGTTACTGCGGCTTATGTGGGGATTGACCCGACGGCGGACAGCCTGCACATCGGGCACCTGTGCGGTATTATGATGCTGCGCCACTTGCAACGCTGCGGACACAAACCGATCGCCCTTATCGGCGGTGCGACGGGTATGATCGGCGACCCGAGCGGCAAATCGGCAGAGCGCAACCTGCTCGATGAACCGACCCTGCGCCACAACCAAGAATGCATCCAACGCCAGTTGGAGAAATTCCTTGATTTCCATTCTACGGCACCCAATGCGGCAGAACTGGTGAACAACTACGACTGGATGAAGGACTACACGTTCCTCGATTTTGCACGCAACGTGGGCAAACTGATTACGGTGAACTATATGATGGCGAAAGACTCGGTGAAGAAACGCTTCAACGGCGAGTTCTCTCAGGGTATGTCGTTTACAGAGTTTACCTACCAATTGTTGCAGGGCTACGACTACGTATATCTCAACAAGCACAAAGGCTGCAAACTGCAGATGGGCGGAAGCGACCAATGGGGCAACATCACCACCGGTACCGAACTCATCAAGAAGATGGGTGGCGGCGAGGCATACGCCCTCACTTGCCCGCTGATAACCAAAGCCGACGGTGGCAAGTTCGGCAAGACCGAGAGCGGCAATATCTGGCTTGACCGCCGCTACACTTCGCCATACAAGTTCTATCAGTTCTGGCTGAACGTAGGCGACGAAGATGCGAAACGCTATATCAAAATCTTTACTTCGCTCGAAAAAGAAGAGATTGACGCCCTTATTGCCGAGCACGATCAGGCTCCGCACCTGCGCACGTTGCAGAAACGTCTGGCGAAGGAGGTTACGATAATGGTGCACAGCGAGGAGGACTATAATGCCGCCGTAGAGGCAAGCAATATCCTCTTTGGCAACGCCACGGCAGAGGCTCTGCACAAGTTGGACGAAGAGACTTTCCTGCAGGTGTTTGACGGTGTAACGCAGTTTGAGGTGAGCCGCGACGAACTGGCTGCGGGTATTGCTCCGCTGGATCTGTTGGCAGAGAAAACCGCTATATTCCCCAGCAAGGGTGAGGCACGCAAGATGATACAGGCAAACGGTTTCTCAATGAACAAAGAGAAACTGACCGACCCGCAAACGCCCATCACCACTGCGGCATTGCTCAACGACAAGTATATCGTATTCCAAAAGGGGAAAAAGAACTACTATATGGTAGTGGCGAAATAAACGTTAATTATCGTGAATTAGACGTTAATTAACAATTAATTCCCGAGTATAAAAACAGGCTGCCCGGCAAATGCGGACAGCCTGTTTTGTTGTATCGGAAAGTTACCATGGGCTCTTGTACATTGGAGGGCAAGGGCTCTTGTACTCCCGGGTAAACGCCGCGCATCCTATAACGAATCACCTATCAATCACCTATCAATCACCTACTCCTTCTATATAGAAGATATATGATACCCAAAGAGGCTGCCTAATGTGCGTAGGCAGCCTCTTTCTTGTAGGGTTTGGGAGTATTTTTTGCGGGGATTTATTTCACCAGCACTTTTTGTTGGGCTTTGGTGCCGTTGCGGAGGACTACTTCCACGACAGCCATACCCGAGCAGGTATTCATCGTGCAGAGAGCCGTTTCGACGCTCGGCTGCACCTCGTTGACCAGACGCCCCAAGACATCAAAGATCCGTACCTCACGGATAGGGTCGTCTGCTACTACGGTGATGCTGCCAGTGGTACCGGAGAAAGCACGTATATTGCTATCCGGATGGTCCGAAGCCGGTGTGTGGTCGCCGGTCGGAGTGTCTGGAGTCTCACGGTAGATACCTTGGATATAGTAGCGCAACTCGTGGTCTTGCGGCATAGGAATAGTAACGGCTGTTCCATTCATAATGCGCAGTTTGTCTCCCGTCTGTGAGTCCACGAGATAGCACTCTTCGTCCCATGTGTTCGACAAAGTGAAGGTGAGGGTCAGTTGTGCGAACTTATTGCGGACAAGGTTGTTGGCAAGAAATCCGAGCGGTACAACGCCGATCTGTTTGCGTACATCCGCCATTAGGGCTTCGCTGCCCGCCAGCGTGTAGATACTGAGCGGCGATGTAGCCACAGAGGAGGCGATATTGCCCGCCTCTACGCCCGACGAGAAGAACGGCACGTCTTCGCCCTGCTCGTAGCCATTGTCGGCGAACTCCTGCACAGCCAATGCGGCAAAGCCCCGTGCATAGGGAGTGTTACCGTCTTGCGTGCGTCGGGGAGTATAAGCGGCAATCTGCATAACGGCGTTTCGCAGGTAATGCCCCCTGTCGCGTCGGGGTGCGTAATGTACAGCCTCATCGTCGCCCTCTTCGTCCGACCCGACACGGTCGCCCTCCAGATTATAGATAGCCAACTGGGTGGACTTGACTGTTACAGTGAGCGATGTGGCGGCACCGTCTTTGGCGCGAAGAAGAACGGACTGCATAGGTGCGATAAACCGGTCGGAGTACTGCGTGGCAGTGTTCGGCGTGAGGGTTTTCCATGTAGAGCCGTCCATATACTGATATTGTTTTTCAATAACAGTGCTGTTGTCGTTGCAGAAAGTTTCCATATTCAGATATGCCATCGTCGGGTTGCCGAACAGGAAATACTCGCTTGGTTGGTCGTTTTTCAGTTGAATCTGCATCGTTCCGTTTTTATCTGCATCAAAGGCGAACTTATATGCGTTTTTACGCGAGGGAATATCGGCATATTGCCCTGTACCTTCTCCCGATGGGTCGTACCATTGGTACCGGATATCCGGCTTGGGCAGACGTATGTCCGCTTCAGTGATGCCGTCGGGGCCATAGCCTTTCAGTTGGAAGCCGTGTCCGGGCAGAATAGGTTCTGTAAGCGAGTTGGACTTGCTGAACGACAGCGTATTGGTGGCATAGGTATTCATAGAGGTGCCACCGTTTTGGTGGTAGGTAGCCACCTCACTATTGTAGTACGAAGCCCAAAAAGCGTAAGCGGCATCGGTGTACCGCGCCCCTTGGAAACCGCTAACAGAGAAATCATCGTTTGTTTCCAGGCTCTTCCCCGATTGATAGGTACCCGAATGAGGCACAAAGAAATCGCCCGAATAGACATCCTGCAGCGGTGCTGCCACCGAGTACCAGCCGCCATTGGCGGGCAACTGCACGTGCATATCGACATAGGCGGAGTCGTAGGCGAGCAGGTGCTGGTTGAGCAGCGTAGCAGTATTGCGGAAATGTATTTTCTTGCAACTATTGGGGGTATAGTGTGAATCCATCGGATAGCGCACATAGTCGCTCAGGTAGGGGTATTGTCCTTTGTTGCTCAGCGTAGGCAGGATGACCATAGTCTCGGGCAGGGGAACATAGCCAAACGACTGCTCCACTCCATTGATGACAGCGTGCCAGTTGCGGTCGTCGCCCCATTCGTTGCTGACCGTCGGACGCCAAATCATCGTATCGGGGATGACAACAACGGTGAAATAGACTTCGCCTATCGGGCAAGAAGCGTCCACCTGCTTCCGATAATCCGTAGTGAGCAGCGTAGTAACCATAGTATATTCATACCCAGGACGCATCGTGTGGGTGTTGGGGTACTGGAAACCGGGTTGCCCTTCACCCCAAAGCACATCGTGCGGGTATTGGCGTTGCGACTCATCTTTCGTGTGCTCTGCATTGGCGATGTCGTGGCGTTGCTTCAGGTAATCCACATAGGTTTGGTTGATAGCAGTGAATACTATCTGACTTCCCGCAGTATAGTAGGACTTTTCGGGGTGGGACAACGCATCCTGATAGACAATATCCTGGGTATAGCGCATACTGAATTTGTCTGCAGAATAGTGGCTATTGAGCATAGCCTGCATATCGGGGTCGGTGGTAGAAGAGAGGTGGCAACTATCCCAACCGAAGATGACGTTGTCGGTGATGTCGCTGATGGGGATAGTAAATTTATTCACTTGGCTTGCAGCCACCCGTACACGAGGTATCTGCCCTTTCTCAACGTCGGTCATATCCTCGCGTTTGACAGGATTGAGATTGACGGCATAGTCGCTTTTGAGAGTAGTTACACGGATATATGATGGTTCGTCGCAGTCGTCAAGCGTGTAGGTCTGCCCATTATATTCGGTTTGCGCCGTACCCGTGATAGGATATATCCAGAAGCGGATGGTATCGCCGCCCTCCATATAGAAACTCTCGCTTCCCATATAGAGTTTGAGATAACCCCGGTTGCACAGATCTACAATCATATCGTAGCGCGACTTGTCGTTGAAGGCATTGCGCTGCAGTTGTTCCACCGAAGTGGCATAATAGTTAGGATTGGGTACTTCGTCGGAGGATGGGCGACGCATATCCACAATAGCATCGCGCAGCAGACCGCGGTCGTAGCCGTAGTGCTCCAGGAAAGCGGCATCGGCTGCGGCTTTCTCGGTGGCGGAAGGTGTCTTGGTGCTATAGAATATGTCGTCGAACGATTCACCAACCAGCCAGTCGGCTTTGGCAATGGCTTCCAGCGTCTGCGTTCCTTCGCCTACCTTCATTTGGTTCTTTACCACCACTTCTATCGGATACAATCCGTTGGCGCACGCACCGGTTGTGGGATAGGTCTCCCCATTGAAGGTGAACGAAGTGCGGTTGTTGATCGGCAATGCGGTACGTAGGGCGCACTCGGGTTGCGCCAATTCGGGAACGGATGCAGCCATCCGCAGTTCGTAGGAGTTGCCAGCAGTCAGTACATCTTTGCTCATAATATGCCCGATATAGAGTATATATCGTCCCTCGTTATCCTCATTGGTCCAGACATACCCTTTACGGGTTACTTCCTTCAGTTTATCTCGGTTAAGCAAGGCAACCAGCGAATCAAGGAATGCTGCCGCAGAAGTATAGACCATACCGCTCTCGTCGTCATGGAGACAGCGGTTGGTACGATAAGTAGCATCCTTTGTCTTTGCCGGGTCGTAGTTGCTCTCCGGTATTTTGAGGAAACCGTAATCGGCAGATTTGTCGGTGTCGGCAGTACCATCTGGGTAGTAATATGCGTTGATTTGCACAGGCTGTTGCGTGGTGTTGTTGTAGAACTGATAGTAGATCAGTTTGCAGTCCCAGTCCCCTGTCAGGCGTGCATAGTCCACACGCGCGACGGTAGCCTCGAGGCTGTCGGATGTACAAGTGGTGATAGCCTGATAGGCGGACAGCGGCAGTTTGGAGGCATAGAGACAGATGTCGTCTATGAGGAAGTCGTTGCCCGAGTTGGTGGTGGCAAAATTGTAAATCGATACTCGCGACTCGTCGTAGTCGTGTGCACTCAGCACGGGGAAGCACACCTGCTGCCACTTGCCGCCTTTTTCTATCTCACCTGCGAAGAATGTACCTACATCCGTCCAATCGTCATCTCCTTTGTTGCGTCCTTGGACATTGAAGCGGAAGATAGGCAGTGCACCCGCGGTGTAGTTAGCAGGCGCGGCGTTGTTGACCCACGCATAGCAATACAACTGCTGTCCGGAGCAGATACGCGTATCGGTGGATATGCTGGCAACCAAACCCGGCTGCATCGTACCATCGACATACATACAATAGCCGTTGGCGGCTCCGCCGTGCTGCTCACTCTTTGCCCACTTTTTATCCACTTTGTTCACCAGTGCATATTCACCATAGTAGGGAAAATCGGTTGCGGCTTCAGCGGACTTACGCCCCATACCTTTGCTTGCCCAGTCGGGATAGAAAAATCCATAGGTGGTTTCCGCCCACGGCATAGGTTTGTCGTAATAGGTGATGGCGGTGGTGCCGGGCTTCTGATTGAAATTGAAATCCTGCTTTGAGAGCAGAATATATTTCTCGGCTATCTCCTGATCGGTAATGATTGTGTTGGTGGTAGGTCCGTGCTGCGTACGGTCGAGGTACGATACCGTGAATTTCGCCACACATATCTCTTTACCCGTGTTGTTTGCCGAAGCGGGGATACGTAGTTCGTAGGTGTCGGTTGTACCCGCCGTGTTGGATGTAACTTTCAGATAGTCCAGACTCTTACCGCCGTCGGTGGCATACCTATCCCAAGAGCCGGAGGCATTGATGTTCAGTACCTTGCCATTCTTGTACCATTGGGCATCAGCATCTTTTCCCAATTGAGCAAGTTTGCCGTTTTTGTTATAGAAGAAATAGCATTTCTCGGACTCATGGTTGAGCGCATTGCGGTGAGCGAAGCGGGTTTCCAAGAAGACCGACGCCCCCACCGGCGCATAGTAGGTATGCGTCTCGTAGTATTTTCCGCCAGTGCATTTAGCCAACGAATCGGCTATCTCGGTAGCGGGGCGGAGATGGAAAACCTCCCGATAGGACAGCGTCGGTTCTTTCACCTGCTTGGTGGTGGTTTGGTCATCGATATAGTCGGTGTAGGCACTTACATCGCAGGCTATATCACGACTCTTCTTGCCGTCTTGCCAACCAGTTATCAGCGGGATACGTGCTGCAATTTTGTCGGCATATTGATCCGGTATCTGCGACAAGCCGTCGTCATAAGTGAAATAAATACCATGGGAAGTCTTGCCGTCAAAATTGATGCTCTTGAATTCATTCTGAACCGTCGTCTGCCAACTTTTTGTTTCTACGTATGGTTTTCTGCGCCAAAGCTTAGAATAGTCGTTGCCGTCGGTATCATAGCGCGGGTCTTTGCCCGTGTTGTAGTCGTACCAGCGCATATAGCCCAGGAAATTGACCTCACTCAGCCATAGAGCGATTTCCTCGCCGGCTGTGTAGTAGATGGTCTTTTCCGATTGGTGTACAGCCTGGTGGTCGTGATTATCCCCTACAAAATCAGAACCCGTAACGCCTTTGTTGGGAACAAACTTGACATCGCCTTCCGAGTTGTAACCTCGCTGGCGAACGGTATTCTGACGCGTGAGTTGTGCGTTGCCCAGTTTGACATACGATGTGAGCAATGCCTCCAAGTTGTTGGACGACGGGTTCTGCTCTACGCTGATAGTCAGTATATTGTTTATATCGTCAATCTTATCAATCTTTCCCCACGGACTATCTCCCGACAGGTCGGTCTTGAGCAAGCGGAACGATGACTCGTCCAAATCCCGTATTTGCTTAGGGGTCTCCGTAACATTCCCGCTATGTACCGTTTCTTCAGCAGTGTGTATTTCGTAACCTTGGCGATACGTGATATCCACAGAGAAATCCTGTGTCCCCGCCGTGCCGTTGAATACATAGTTGGCAGGACTGACACGCAAAGTGAGCGCATCGATGTCCCTATAATGGTACGCACTGCGTACCACATTCACCTCAGCGGTGGCGGTAGTGCCGTCGTTCAATGTGGCACGAACAGCCAAGACATCATCATAGTTGTCAGTATTCCCTTTGGCGTCTATTACGTTGAACGGACTGCGCCCAAGGGGAGTGATAGTCTGCACAAAGGCTGTTCCCGCGGCAGTAGCATCCCCTTTCTTCAAGAGCGGACGCGAACTCTCATCATAGGCGGACGAAGTACTCTTGGTATTGTCAATTTGGGTGGTTTCTATATACGAACAGGCATCTGCATTGTCTCGTTTGGGGTCGTTATAGTTGGTTATCCAACCAGAGGAAAGTGTCAGTCCGTATTGGTCGCAGAGAGTTTGGATGTCAGTAATCTGTTTGACAGAGGTAGTAATCTTCTTGCTACTATATCCGTAGCGTTCTGCGGGTACGTTGTAGAGATAGGCCGAGTCGCGCAAGGCAAATTCATGACGGACAGAGACAATTTGTGTCTTCGCCTCGGCATCATCCGCAGCATAGGGGAAGTTCACCTGCTCCGGCGAGGTCTCCATATCCAAGTGGCGCACCGAACGCTGTGTCCAGCGGTTGAACTCCATATAGGAAGAACGTGCATCATCGGTGGCAAAAGTGAAAGTTGATGTGGTGTATGTATAGGTATGGTAAGTCTGCCTACCCTCTGTTCGCGTCTCATCCTTGATAAGTGTTTCCCCCTCCCCTTTGCTGTACCAGTAGAGCAGTTGCCCGTTGTTGTCGATCGTGGGATAGAACTTAACGCGCCCTTCGTCTTTGTACACATACTGGTCGGCGATGTCGTTGTCCATGTGTCCGAAAGGTCTGGCGTTGGCTTCGTTGTCCACCAAAGTCAGTTTGAAGCCGTCTGTGCCCGCCATCTCCCAACTTAACCACTGCCCCGTGCCTAAGTTCTGATAACGCAAGGCGGTAACGGCATCATTGTCGTCCTGTGTACTATGGAGCACCCAAAGATTGTTCTCGCCGGTTATATCAGTAACGCCCTCCACTACATTTCCCGTGCCGCGAGAGGTTACGCTCAAAATGATATAGGTGGTAGAAGTGGTGGTTGTGGTATAGTAATAGGTGTAATTCCACCCCCGGTTCCAACTCTGTTCGAATGTATATTCTCCGTCTGTACCTGCCGTTTTGTTGTAGTAGTCAGATTCCGAAATCTGTTTCTTTGTGGTAGTTTCTATTGTACGCGGATAGACGATAGAGACCGTGTCACCGGCGGCAGAGAGAGCGGCTTCCGCTTCGGGGACAAAACACATACAGAACAGGCAGAGCATCAATGCCCTGCTCAAATAGCGCATATTTTTCTTCATACGAGTGCGAATATTGGTGAATATAGCCAATGCGGAATGTTTCTTATAGCGGGAAAAAGCGTACACGGCTGCACACAGCAGCAACGGAATGACGCCCTCGCCGACCGGCTGCAACTGTCCGATAGGCGGATCGGTTTCATCTTCACGACTATAGGTAACGACATCGCCGGTATTGCCAAACGAGAGAGAGACAGAAGAGAGGAAATCATCCGCCGAAACGAAACCGCCCTGCATTGCGGCGGGAGTTACCGATTGTGCGAAGAGCGTACCTTCCCCCACCATAGGCGGTGCGGCTACGGCAGAGTTATAGCACGCTTGGGCAGTGCTATAAATAGAAATACCTTGTTGATTGTTACCGGCAGGGCTTACACCTGCCATACTTGTTGTTGCCGTCAAAATCTGTGCGGACATACCTGGACTAATACGTTTTGGTTTAGCAAATTTAGATTCAATCAGTCAGCCCGTTTGGTCGGGTGTGTAGTTGCGGTTTACTTGGATTCGGTTACGTAATAGCGTTAGGGTCAGGTAGGTCTATATCGTATCAAAAAAGTATGTTGCAACTGCCCAAATGCTATATAAAAAAGCATTAGGATAAAATCCCCCCCCGCAAAAAGTATGCCAGATATTAACTAAAAGAGGCTGCTTAAAATGTAATTGAAGAAAAAATTATTCATTGCCATGTCTGTCTGACAAAATACCCCTATTGCCGCTATGCGGAAGCAGCGTGCCGACTATGACGGGGAGGACGGTATTGGTGCACCACATCAGAAGTACCGCCATAGCACAAGCGGGGGCGGAAGAGGGGGCGAAATGCCCAAAGACGTATATCGCCCACGAACCCCTGATACCGAAGTCGGCAGCGGGGATATTGGGGGAGACAGTAACCAGCAAATAATAGAGCGGCAGGGCGACAAGCCACTGCGATGCGGAGAGACAGACCCCGCAGAAACGGAGCGCAAGCCACATCTGCAGGCTGAAACAGAGGTACCGCAGCAACGAGAGCCACAGCAGGCGCAAGAACTCCGGGTGGCGCAAACGCGCCAACTGCTCCGCCGCCTCGGCTATTTGCTTGTTCTGCCACGGAATACGGGGGAGCAAGCGGAGTAGGCAGGGTGTCAGGAAAAGCAGAATAATACACACTGCGGCAGACAGGAATATGCTCCATAGCGATTGCGGAGTGCTGCCTGCAAAGAAAGGAAAGACGGCAGGCAGCCCCAGCAGGACGATGACAATAGTAAGTGCCACACTGCCCACGAGCGCCTGACCTATCGCGCTCACCCATTGGGACTTATCGCGCAACAGCAACACACGTGCGGGGTAGTCCCCCGTGCGATAGGGGGTAACGAATGCGCCGACCATACCATAATAGACCTGCGCCTGTGCTTCGCGCATAGTCATCGGTTCGACCGAGCGCATCAGGTACTGCCATTTGTGCGCCTCGAGCCACATATTGAGCGGCATCAACGCGGCACACAGAGCAAGACAAAGATACTGCCCTGTCCGCCCCCCCGCAAACTGCGCCCACAAGGCGGCATAGCCATCGAAAACAATCAATCGATAGAGCAAATAGGCGTATGCGCAGAGAGCCAGCGCAATACGGAGCAGGCGTATGGCGGTCGGTTTTGTCAAAGGTTATTGTATATTGCGGGTGCAAAGGTAGTGTTTTTTTGCGAAATAAGCAAAAGGAGAGCAAAGGCGGCTGATAGTGGCACATGCTTCGCACAAAGCGGTGCTTTGCGCCACTATCAGCCGAGCCACTCGGCATCCTCTTGGGAACAACCCGTTAATCACCCGTTAATCACCCGATAATCACCCGATAATCACCCGTTAATCACCTACTCTTGATAGCACGAAGGCAAACGGAGGGTAAACGGACTAAGACGAGGAATAGAAAGGGAGACGGACAGCGATTTGCACATATCAAAAAAAAGCAGTAATTTTGCGGGCTTGAATGTATCGAGGCATACGTTCAAACGTATTGAACATAAACCATAACCCACTGCAAATAAACTGATATGGCTTTTGAACGAACTTTAGTTACCGCAGCACTGCCGTATGCCAACGGACCGGTGCATATCGGACACTTGGCAGGCGTATATGTGCCTGCGGATATTTATGTGCGCTACCTGCGCCTGCGCGGGGAGCAAGTGCTTTTTGTAGGCGGGAGCGACGAACACGGCGTGCCCGTTACGATCCGTGCCCGCAAGGAGGGCATCACTACGCAAGAGGTGGTGGATCGGTACCACAACCTGATCAAGACCTCATTCGAGCAGTTCGGCATCTCGTTTGATATCTATTCGCGCACGACGAGCAAGATACACCACCGGTTCGCATCGGACTATTTCCGCAAACTATACGACAACGGAAAGTTTATCCAGCAGACGACGGAGCAGTTCTACGACCCCGAGACGCAGGAGTTTCTGACCGACCGGAATATCCGCGGCGAGTGCCCTCGCTGCCATGCGCAAGGGGCTTACGGCGACCAGTGCGAGAAATGCGGTGCGACGCTATCGCCGGACGAACTGATCAACCCGTACAACGCCGTGAACGGCAATCCGCTAACGAAGAAAGAGACGACACACTGGTATCTGCCGCTTGACCAGTACCAGCAATGGCTCGAGAAATGGATACTGGAAGACCACAAAGAGTGGCGTCCGAATGTGTATGGGCAGTGCAAGTCGTGGCTGGACGGCGGACTGAAGCCGCGTGCCGTAACGCGCGATCTGGATTGGGGTATTCCTGTGCCCGTGGAGGGCGCGGAAGGCAAGGTGCTGTACGTATGGTTCGATGCGCCAATCGGTTACATCTCGAACACCAAGGAACTATGCGACGCACAGCCCGAGAAATACGGCAAATGGGAGACCTGGTGGAAAGACGACAGCACACGGCTGATACACTTCATCGGCAAGGACAACATCGTGTTCCACTGCATCGTGTTCCCCGCCATGCTGAAAGCCGACGGGTCGTATATATTGCCCGACAACGTACCCGCCAACGAGTTTTTGAACCTGGAGGGCGACAAGATTTCGACCTCGCGCAACTGGGCGGTATGGCTCAACGAGTACCTCGTGGATTTCCCGGGCAAACAGGACGTGCTGCGCTATGTGCTGACCGCCAATGCACCCGAGACGAAAGACAACGACTTCACGTGGGCGGATTTCCAAGCCCGCAACAACAACGAGTTGGTAGCCATATACGGCAACTTTGTAAACCGCGCGCTGGTGCTGACCCGGAAGTATTTCGGCGGGAAGGTGCCCGCACGCGGTGAACTGACCGACTACGACCGTCAGACGATAGCGGATTTCTGCAATATCAAAGGACAGTTGGAGGAATTGCTCGACAATTTCCGCTTCCGCGACGCGCAGAAAGAGGCGATGAACCTGGCGCGTATCGGCAACAAGTATCTGGCGGATATGGAGCCGTGGAAACTCGCCAAGACGGATATGGGGCGCACCGCCACCGTGCTGAACGTGGCTCTGCAGATAGCAGCCAACCTGAGTATTGCGTTTGAGCCTTTCCTGCCGTTCTCGTCGGAGAAACTGCGCAAGATGCTCAACATAGAGCACACCGAATGGGCGCAATTAGGGTCTATCGACCTGTTGCCCGCCGGACACACATTGGGCGAGGTGTCGCTGCTGTTTGAGAAGATAGAGGACGATGCCATCCAAGCGCAACTTGACCGCTTGGCGCGTATCAAAGCGGAGAACGAGGCTGCCGCACAAGCGGAAGCCCTGAAGAACTGGCGTCCGACGGAGATAAAAGCCGCCACGAGCATAGACGACTTCGACAAAGCGGATATCCGCGTCGGCACCGTATTGGAGTGCGGGAACGTGAAGAAATCCGACCGGTTGCTGCAGTTCCGTATAGACGACGGTATGGGGGGGCGCACGATACTGTCCGGTATAGCGCAGAGTTACCCCGACCCATCGGTACTGGTGGGCAAACAGGTGCTGTTTATCGCCAATTTCCCGCCGCGCAAGATGATGGGTATCGAGTCGCAGGGTATGATATTGTCGGCCGTGGATGCCGACGGAAAGTTGGTAGTAACGACCGTGTCCGCACCGGTGAAGAACGGGGCGCAAGTGGGGTAATTTTTAATGCGTAATGCGTAATTCATAATGCGTAATGATATGAAAAAGTATATTCTTTCGGCATTGGTATGCCTCTGTACCCTCGCCTTGTCGGCACAGGACTATAAGAACAGTATCGGCGGTATGGTGGGCAGTATGTACGGCGTTTCATACAAAGGTTTTGTACTCGGCGTGGAGCATCTGGCATTGCAAGGCGATTTGGGTGTGCGCCTGATGTCCACTGCAGCAGGGAACGGCACCTATACCGGTCAGATGAGTATGTACACCTTTGAGGTGAATCCGAATGTGGTATATCAGAATACCATCGGCGAGTTTGACGAGGGGCGTGTGGACTGGTACGCCGGCGGCGGTCTGAGTCTCGGATTGTGCGGGGATCTGTATCCTGCACGTGTAGGGAATTATGTGTATAATTCTCCGGTATTAGGCAAATTCGGACTGAATGCTATTGCGGGTGCAGAGATAGTGTTTGATGCGCCGGTGGATTTGTCGCTGGATTTCCGTCCCGGTTACGGTGTGGCATTCAATGACAACTACCACGTCTCGTTCTTCGACTGGGCATTGGTTGCTTCTGTACGTTACCGTTTTTAAGGGAGGGGGATAATGTATCCGCAGCAGATAATAGACGCTTTGCGCCACGTGCGCTACCCGGGGACGGGCAAAGACCTGATAGAGAGCGGTATGCTCGAAGACGACATCCGTATCAGCGGGTTGGAGGTGAGTTTTTCGCTTATCTTCGAGAAGGACAACGACCCGTTTATGAAATCGGTGGTGAAGGCTGCGGAGGTGGCGATACAGACCTATGCGGACGCCAATGCCGCCGTACATATCCATACCAAATTCCGCAAGCAGAACCTGCCGCCGCAGGAGGAAAAATCACCTTTGAAAGCAAAGAAGATTATTGCCATACACAGCGGCAAAGGCGGTGTGGGCAAATCGACCGTTACCGCCAATCTGGCTATTGCGCTGGCGCGGCAAGGCAAGCGCGTGGGGCTGCTTGACGCGGACATCCACGGGCCGAGTATGCCGAAGATGTTCCATACGGAGGACTGCCGTCCCGTGTCGGTGGAAGAGGGCGGACGCACGCTCATCGAGCCGATAGAGCAGTACGGGGTGAAGATGCTGTCGATCGGTTTCTTCGTTGACCCCGCCTCGGCGGTGGTATGGCGCGGCGGTATGGCAAGCAACGCACTCAAACAACTGATAGAAGACGCGCACTGGGGCGAGTTGGACTATTTTCTCATAGACCTGCCGCCCGGGACATCGGACATACACCTGACCTTGGTTTCGCTGCTTCATCTGACAGGGGCGATAGTGGTAACGACACCGCAACCGGTGGCATTAGTGGACGCACGCAAAGGCGTGGATATGTTCCGCAACGAGAAAATCAATGTCCCGGTATTGGGCATCATAGAGAATATGGCGTGGTTTACGCCTGCCGAACTGCCGAACAACCGCTATTACATCTTCGGACGGGATGGGGGAAAGAACCTGGCGGAGGAACTCGGTGTGCCTCTGCTCGGGCAGATCCCGCTGGTGCAGAGTATCCGTGAAGCGGGCGATGACGGCGAGCCGATCGCTATGCAGGAAGGACATCCCGCAGCAAAGATATTCGACGAGATTGCACGGAAGATTTAATGGCTGTTAACAATACTACGGCTCTTGGCACGGAACCGATCGGCAAACTGCTGATGCGGTTTGCGCTACCCGCCATCATAGCGATGACGGCGAGTTCGCTATACAATATAGTGGACACAATCTATATCGGACACGGCTGCGGCTCGCTGGCATTGTCGGCATTGACGGTAGCCAAGCCGTTTATGGATATATGCGCCGCTTTCGGCAGTCTGGTGGGGGTGGGAGCCAGTACGGTATTGGCTATCAAACTCGGTGAGAAAGACTATGAGTCGGCGAATAAGGTGCTTGGCAATGTGCTGGTGCTCAATCTGATATTGGGTACTATCATTATGGTGGTCGGATTGATAGGATTGGAGCCGATACTGCGGGCGTTTGGTGCCAGCGATGACACGTTGGAGTATGCGCGGCAGTATATGGAGATTATATTGTTGGGGAACGTACTGACGCATATCTACTATGGGCTGAACAATATCCTGCGCTCGATGGGACACCCGAAAATGGCGATGGTTTCGACCATTGTTGCCGTTACGGTGAATATCATCCTCGACCCGATTTTTATTTTTCTATTAGATATGGGGGTTCGCGGAGCAGCATTGGCAACGGTTATTTCACAAGCCATTGCCGTAATATGGCAGTTCACTATATTCTGCAACCCGAAAGAACTGATTCATTTCCATCGCCATATATGGAAACTGGACAAGCAGATCACGCTGCAAGCGTTGTCTGTGGGGCTGTCGCCGTTCCTAACGAATTTGGCGAGTTG
Source organism: uncultured Bacteroidales bacterium (assembly GCA_934728255.1). Classification (GTDB taxonomy): domain Bacteria; phylum Bacteroidota; class Bacteroidia; order Bacteroidales; family Paludibacteraceae; genus Colicola. The sequence continues at coordinate 128,832 of CAKVEC010000002.1, read as the reverse complement.
CTTTGTGGTGATTATCATCAACAACCAACTCAAACGCTACGGCGGCGATATGGCGATTGCTACGTATGGGGTTATCAACCGCGTAGTGTTTGTGTTTGCAATGATCGTGATGGGATTGAACCAGGGGATGCAGCCGATTGTGGGGTATAACTATGGTGCGAAGCAGTATCACCGAATGCTCCGTGCCTTCAAACTGACCGCTATCTGCGCTACGGTTACCACCGGTATTGTCTTTGTATTGGGCGAGTTCTGCCCCGAACTGGTGGTGCGGGTCTTTACCCACGACCCCGAACTGATTGCCCAGTCGGTAACGCCTATGCGTATCATCTGCTGCTCGATGTTGCTTGTCGGGTTTCAGATGGTGGCGGGGAATTTGTTCACCAGCATAGGTATGGCGGGCAAGGCTATCTTTTTGAGCCTGACGCGGCAGGTACTGTACTTGATTCCGCTGACGCTATTAGTGCCGCTACTGTTTACGAATGATCCGCTGCTCGGCGTATGGTGGAGTATGCCGGTTAGCGACACTTTGGCGGCTATCACCGCAGCCGTTATGCTGTGGATTCAGATTGGAAAATTTAAGGAGTTAATCAGAGAGCAGGACGCCTATCTCACAACTGTCCCGCCTCAACCAGATTGATGACGCGCTCGACAATCTTGTCTTTGTCTTGGGCATCGTATTCCTCTTTTAGATCGTTTTTGAATAGTTTGGCAACGAACTGCCACCAGTTGGCACTCGCTTTGCCGCGGTATTGGCGTATTAGTTCGTAACTGGTGCGGTCGCTTTCGCGGTCCATCAGTTTCATCAGCATCTGCCCCTGCGAGGCATACATCCCGCGGAAATCCTTTTCGTACTTTTGGAACAGGTACTTCTCGTATTTTTTCCACCAGCGCTTGCGCTCCTTTGGGTCTTGTATTTTAGCCAATTCTTCGTCGGCAAACTCCATATCCTTGCTGATCATCTTGGCATAGGGGAGTGTTTTCTTGACATCACGCACGGTGCGCCAGTAGAAGCGTTCTTGCCGTTTGTTCTTGAATTTGAGTGGGGGGTAGATATACACGTCGTGGAGATATGCGAGATAAATAGTATCGCCGTTCTCCACCCGTAGCATCAGCGAGTCCAAGCGTGCGGGGGCAGCACTTGCCACAGCCCATGCCACACACAGAAAACACACTATGAGGCTCGATCGTTTCATTCTTATAATTACCGGATTTCCTGTAACCGACTTGGAGTATATGGTTAATTCGTGGTTAGTTATATGTTCCTACCGCTTTTCCAACTTCGCATACGTCAGCAGCAGAGTCTTCTGCCCCTTGGTGTCGAAGAGTATGTCTATCTTGTCATTGTCGTTCTCATTATAGACCCGTTGCACCGTTCCCTCGCCGAAGACACGATGGAAGACACGGCTGCCCGCAGGGAAAGCCGCGGTATCTATATCATTCGATTTCATCGCCGTTGTTACCGGCTTGAGCGGCTTGGAGAATGCGGGCTTGGTGTAGTTGTCGTCATCTGCCCATGTGTTGCGCTCCCAGCGGGGGCGTTCGTATTGCGGTTGCATAGCCTGCGGGGCGACCACTTCAAGGTAGTGCCGGTCGATGTCGTTCAAGAAACGCGACGGGGAAGTGAAGGCTACCTGTCCATTGCGGAAACGCTGGCGTGCATACGAAAGGTGGCATTGCTCCATGGCACGCGTGATAGCGACATAGAGCAGACGTCGTTCCTCCTCGATCTCGCTCGGCTTGACGCAGTACTGCGAGGGGAAGAGGTTCTCCTCCATACCGACAATATACACTATCGGGAACTCCAATCCTTTGGCAGCGTGGATAGTCATGAGCGTTACGCGTGCGGTTTGGTCGGTAAGGTTTTCGTCCTGATCGGTCAGGAGCGACACTTCGGCAAGGAAATCGGTGATGGGTGTAAACGAGACGCCCTCCTCGGTACGCTTGTCCACAAACTCGTGAATACCGTTTAGCAACTCCTGCAGGTTCTCCGCGCGGTCGATACCCTCGGGCGTGCGGTCAAGCATAGCCGCAGTGCGCACCCCCGACTGCCCGAGTGCCATCTCGGCAAACTCGTAGGCATCCTTGGTCTCTGCCGCCTCGCGAAGGCGTGCTATCAGGTCGGAGAAAAGAATGAGTTTCCTTGCTGTGGCTGTTTGCACGGGCAGCGAGCACTCCATCGGGTGTGCCGCCACGTCCAGCATACTGATGCCGTGCATAACCGCTGTATCTGCCACCTTGCGCAGCGTGGTGTCGCCTATACCGCGGGCAGGGAAATTGATGACACGCATCAGTGCCTCGTTGTCCAGCGGATTGACAGCCAGACGGAAATAGGCAATCGCGTCCTTGATCTCCTTGCGTTGGTAGAACGATGTGCCGCCATAGATACGGTAGGGGATATTGCGTTTGCGCAGTTCGTTCTCAAACGCCCGCGACTGCGCATTGGTACGGTAGAGGATAGCCATGTCGTTGTAGTCGCGATGGAAGAGCGTATGGTCTTTGCCGATGGCTTTGGCTACGGCTTCGCCCTCATCGCGGTCGGACATATAGGCATTGAGGTCGATCCGCTGCCCCTCTTCTTTCTCGGAATAGACCTCCTTAGGTATCTGGTGTTCGTTGTGGTGAATGAGCGAGTTGGCGGCATTGACAATAGTCTGCGTGGAGCGGTAGTTGCGCTCTAATTTATAAAGGTGTGCATGGGCATAATCCCGCTGAAAACCGAGGATATTGCGGATGTCCGCCCCGCGGAACGAATAGATCGACTGTGCATCATCGCCCACCACGCAGATGCGGTTTTGCGGCTCCGCAAGGTGTTTTACCAGCAGATACTGCACATAGTTGGTATCCTGATACTCGTCCACCAATACGTATTGGAACGCCTGCTGGTACTTGTCCCGCACCTCCGCATCGTTTTCGAGCAACAGGTTCATGTTTACCAGTAGGTCGTCGAAATCCATTGCATTGGCGGCTTTCAGGCGCACTTGATAGGCTTTATAGACCTCTGCCATCTTATACATACGCGCTTCGGAATCGGCTTTGTAGAAATCGTGGTTACGGGCATATTTCTCAGGTGAAATCAGCATATTTTTTGCTCCGGATATACGCCCGAGCACATTGCCCACCTTATATATTTTCTCGTCCAACTGTTGCTCCTTGAGTATCTGCTTGAGCAGCGATTTTGAGTCGGCGGTGTCGTAGATGGAAAAATCGCGCGTGAAACCCAGCCGTTCCGCCTCGGTGCGCAACAGACGTGCACACACCGAGTGGAACGTACCCATCCAAAGGTATCGTGCATCGGCAGCAGGTACCAGTCGTGAGATACGCTCTTTCATCTCGCGTGCGGCTTTGTTGGTGAAGGTAAGAGCCAGGATATGGCTTGCCCGTACACCCATTTGCAGCAGATAGGCGATTTTATAGGTCAGGACGCGCGTCTTGCCCGATCCAGCACCGGCAATCACCAGTTCCGGTCCGTCAATATACTCCACTGCCGCCCGTTGCGGCTCATTCAGTTGATCCAAAAAATCCATACTTGCTCTATTCCAAATACTATACCATAAAAATCGGACTGCAAAGATACACAAAATAGTCGGATTGTGCAAAGGTTGCAAAAAAGCATTTTTCGTCGCCGTATCATTGTGGTTTTTTGACGTAATCGGAAGGGTAAAAAGCGGAAAATATATTTGGAATATGCATAACTGAGTTGGCAAAAAGATGATAAATGTGGTTTATTTGTGGCAAAAAGCCGTGCCGGGACTTCAAAATTTGCATATTTGGGAAAAAAGCAGTAATTTTGCGCCGTTTTTGCGTTGTTGCACAATAATCGTGCGGTAGCGCAGTATGTATTCACTTATAAAAATAAAGATTATGACTGAACAAGAAATTGCATCGAAAGTAAAGGCTATCATCGTTGATAAATTAGGTGTTGAAGAGAGCCAGGTAACCGCTGAAGCAAACTTCCAAGCAGACCTCAACGCAGACTCGCTGGATACAGTGGAACTGATTATGGAGTTTGAGAAAGAATTCAACATCACCATCCCCGACGAGGATACCCAGAAAATTTCGACCGTAGGCGACGCTATCGCTTATGTGAAAGAGGCTCTTGCTTAATAGAGCATACACAATTAAAGCGGTTTACGAGCGTACGGGGATACTGTAGGCTCGTTGCTGTTATAAATTAAATCATAATGGCGTGATGCCATCATCTATTTGAGAGATTGCTGCCGTGATGGCAAGAGTCTCTCTGCAAGATAAGTATGAAAGAATTAAAACGAGTTGTCGTAACCGGATTGGGTGCGCTGACGCCTGTAGGGAACAATGTTTCGGACACGTGGAAGGCACTCAAAGAAGGCAAAAACGGAGTAGGTGCCATTACACAGTTTGACGCCGCTCTTTTTAAGACACAATTCGCTGCAGAAGTGAAGGGCTTTGATCCAAGTGCGCTGCTCGACCGCAAGGAAGCACACCGTTTGGATCGCTATTCGCAGTTTTCTGTTTGGGTAGCCCAAGAGGCGATGGACGATTCCGGACTGGATTTGGAGCAAGAGAACCGCGAACGTATGGGCGTGATTTGGGGTAGCGGTATGGGCGGATTGAAGACATTTGAAAACGAGTTTATTGAATATGCCAAAGGCGATGGCACACCGCATTTCAATCCGTTCTATATCCCAAAAGTGATACTGAGTATCGGGGCGGGGCATATATCGCTGATGTTTGGTCTGAAAGGCCCGAGTTATGCGGTGTCGTCGGCTTGTGCATCGTCATCGCACGCTATTGCGCAGGCATTCGAGCAGATACGTATGGGGCATGCGGATGTTGTTCTGACCGGTGGCGCAGAGGCTTGTGTTACGCCGTCCGGCATAGGCGGTTTCAATGCAATGCATGCACTTTCTCAGCGCAACGACTCTCCCCAAACCGCTTGCCGACCGTTTTCTGCTTCGCGCGATGGATTTGTGTTGGGCGAGGGCGCAGCCTGTTTGGTATTGGAGGAGTACGAACACGCCGTGGCACGCGGGGCGAAGATCTACGCCGAGATGCTTGGTGAAGGGATGACCTCGGACGCTTACCATCTCACCGCTCCCGACCCCGAAGGCAACGGCGCACAGCGAGTGATGAAGATGGCAATAGAAGATGCCGGTTTGCAACCCGAAGATATTGATTATATCAATACGCACGGCACTTCGACCCCGCTCGGAGACATAGCCGAACTGCACGCCATACAGGAGGTGTTCGGCGGACATGCCTATGAGATGAATCTTGACTCGACCAAGTCGATGACGGGGCATCTGCTTGGTGCCACCGGAGCAGTGGAAGCCATAGCAACGATATTGGCATTGCGCGATGGCATAATTCCGCCTACCATCAACCACGATCCCGAGGACGAAGACCCGAAGATTGACTATCGGCTGAACCTCACGTTCAACAAAGCGCAGAAACGCCCGATACGCTATGCGTTGAGTAACACTTTCGGTTTCGGCGGACATAATGCCAGTCTGCTGTTCAAAAGGCTATAAGCGCGGCGTATGTTGCGCCGCAAGACAAAGTTTTGAATGTCTTGTTTTTATTGTTTATTTTGAACTTGCGCTAAATAGAAAATCCATATATTTCAAGGAGAGGAAACGCCTCTCTGTAATAAACTAACTAAATTTAAGGTATTTGTCGTATGATTACAAGCAAAATTGGTGAGAATGCCGGACTTATCTGGAATGCACTGCAAGGCGGTGCGCTCACAACCAAAGCGCTGAAAAAAGCAACCAAACTGAAAGAGGCTGATCTGAACATGGCTCTCGGTTGGCTTGCTCGTGAGGGGAAGATTGCCTTCACCGTTACTGACGCTGACACAACTATTGCGCTGCAATAATTGAATAATCTCAGGACAAAGAATAAGGGTAATGTGCCTTTGTTCTTTGTCCTTTATTCTTAATTCACGGAACAAATGGTCATTGCGATTGTTGGTGCCTCGGGTGCCGTCGGACAAGAGTTGCTCAAAGTGCTTGCTGAGCGCCGCTTTCCTGTTACCGAACTTCGATTATTCGGTTCCTCACGTAGTGCAGGAACCGAATATGTTTTCTCGGGGAAACCCTGCAAAGTGCAACTGCTGGAACATGGTGACGCTTTCCGTGGCGTCGATATTGCCTTTGCTTCTGCAGGGGCGTCGGTCTCGCGCGAATATGCCGCCGACATCACCCGTTACGGGGCAATCCTTATTGACAATTCCTCGGCATTCCGTATGGACGAGGACGTGCCATTGGTTGTACCCGAGGTGAATGCCGCCGATGCCTTGGTGCGCCCGCGCAACATCATCGCCAACCCCAACTGCACCACTATCCAGATGGTGGTCGCCCTGCAAGCCATTGAGCAACTGAGCCACATACGCCGGGTGCGTGTCTCCACCTACCAGGCCGCCAGCGGGGCAGGGGCGCAGGCTATGCGCGAACTGGAGAACCAGTATCGGCAGATCATCAGCGGCGAGACGCCCACCGTGGAGCGTTTCCCATACCAACTCGCCTATAATATCATTCCGCAAGTGGACGTCTTCACCGACAACGGCTATACCAAAGAGGAGATGAAAATGTACAACGAGACGCGCAAAATCATGCACTCTGACATCCGTGTTTCCGCCACGTGCGTCCGCGTGCCGTCCCTCCGCGCACATTCCGAGAGTGTGTGGGTCGAGACCGAGCAGTCCATATCTGTGGAGCAGGCCAAAGCCGCTTTTGCCACAGCCAAAGGGTGTGTATTGATGGACAACCCCGCCGAAAAAGAGTACCCCATGCCGCTGTTCCTCAGCGGGCGCGACGAGGTCTTTGTCGGACGTGTCCGCAAAGACATCGCCGACGACCACGGACTGAGTTTCTGGTGCGTCAGCGACCAGATCCGCAAGGGTGCCGCCCTCAACGCCGTCCAGATAGCGGAACACCTGATCAATGCATAATGCATAATGCACAATGCACAATTAACATTTCGCACCCATATTTTGCTAATAATTCTTAATTCATCATTCATAATTCCTCCATTAAAAAGTGAGGTGGATGAGCATAGGATGCGCATAGGATAGGCAGGGTTTGAGCAACCCTTGCAAAGATAAATAAACTATAAAATACAGTGCAGAATACTAATAACGAACATATCGAGATTATGGCACCCGTCGGGTGCTGGGAGTCGCTGGCTGCCGCTATCGAAGCGGGGGCGACAAGCGTCTATTTCGGTATCGAGTATCTCAATATGCGTGCGCGTTCTTCGGCGAATTTTACCACCGAAGACTTGCACAAGATCGTGGCTGTTTGCCGCGAAGCAGGCGTGAAAACCTACCTCACGCTCAATACCGTGATGTACCCCGAGGATCTGCCCCTCATGCACACCATTGTGGACAACGCCAAGGCTGCCGGATTGGACGCTATCATCGCAAGCGATATTGCCGTTATGCAATATGCACGTTCTCAGGGTGTTGAGATTCATCTCTCTACCCAACTGAACATTGCCAACACCGAGGCGCTCCGTTTCTACGCGCAGTTTGCCGACGTGGTCGTACTCGCACGCGAACTGAATATGGAGCAGGTGGCGTCTATCCATCGCGACATCATTAGTCAGCACATCTGCGGACCCAAAGGCGAACTGCTGCGCATCGAGATGTTCTGTCATGGTGCCCTTTGTATGGCGGTGTCAGGAAAGTGCTACTTGAGTCTGAATAATCTCGGCTATAGTGCCAACCGTGGGGCGTGTATGCAGGTCTGCCGACGCGGATACATCGTCAGAGACAAAGAGTCTGACCTTGAACTCGAGGTGGACAACCAATATATAATGTCCCCAAAAGACCTGAAAACTATCCATTTTCTCAACAAAATGCTGGATGCTGGCGTGCGGGTCTTGAAAATCGAGGGGCGGGCACGTGGAGCGGAATATGTGCAGACCGTCGTCTCGTGCTACCGCGAGGCGGTCGAGGCGTGGCAGCGTGGCGAATATGCCGACGATGCCCTTATCCTGCCCCGTATCGAGGACTGGAATACCCGCCTTGCACGTGTGTTCAACCGTGGTTTCTGGGACGGCTACTACCAGGGGCAGCGTCTCGGCGAATGGACGCACTCATACGGCAGCAGGGCAACCCGAAAGAAAGTGTTTGCCGGCAAATGCACCAATTTCTTCAAGAATATCGGTGTGGCGGAGTTCTTTATCGAGGCTACCGATGCTATCCACGAAGGCGACGAACTGCTCGTAACGGGCGAGACCACAGGGGCTTACGAGGTCATCGCACACGATATGCGCAATGCCAAAGGAGAGCCAAAAGACGAAATACGCAAAGGTGCCTATTTCTCCCTCAAAACCGACAAAACGCTCCATCGCGGCGATAAACTCTTCGTCCTCAAACCCACAGACATAGAAACTGTAGAATAAGGTATAGAGAATAAATTAAAGAACAGAGAATAAATAACGAACGCCGACCATACTCTGTATGTTAATTATTAATTGTTAATTATTAATTGTTAATTATTAATTATTAATTGTTAATTATTAATTGTTACTTGTCCCCCACATATTGTCTCCTGTTTCCGCGCCGTGGGTGGCGTGGGTAATGCTGTTCCTGCTCCTGTGCGGAGTGGTGGCGGAGATGGTGCAGTCCGGAGTGGTCGTGCAGGCATTTTCAACCATCTTTGCCAAGGTGGAACGCTCTTATGGCGATGTGCAGCATAACCTGCTGGAGGAACTGATTATGAATATCTTTCGCATCGGTACGTTTGCTATGGCATTGTATTTGTATGCCTATCGGGCGGGAGATTTTCGATTTGCCACCTACCTGCTGGTCGCAGCGTGGGTGCTGGGGATAGATGCGGTGAAGTTGGCGGTGGCTGCTGTGGTGAACTATACATTCCGTATCAGCAAACGTTTCGCCCTCATCTCTACGCACTACAACAACCTCTGGACGGTCATCTGCTGCGGCTTTTATGTCGCACTGCTGTTCTTGCTCAATATTGATAATGCAGTGCTAACCAAATGGTTGTTGTTTGCATTGGCGTTGGTCGCCATTGTACTGATATTTATCAAGTGGATACGTATTTTCTGTACCGATATGCGTTCCTTCTTATATATAGTATTGTATATTCTTACCCTCGAAGTCCTGCCCTTGTTGGTGATGATCATGGGAGCAGGCTATATAGTTGATTAAAAGATAAAACGATATGATACGAAAGATTCTTATTTCACAACCCCGTCCTGCCACGGAGCGCAACCCTTATACAGAAATGGAGGAGCAGTTCGGCGTGCAGTTCGATTTCCGACAACTCATTCATGTGGAGGGACTTAATGCGCGTGAGTTCCGGCAGCAGCACATCAATCCGCTGGATTATACCGCCGTTATCCTCAATTCACGCTTGGGCATCGAGCATTATTTCCGTCTCTGCGAAGAGATGCGTCTCAATGTCCCCGACACAATGCACTACTATTGTATCTCCGAGGCGGTGGGCAACTACCTCCAGAAGTTCATCCAATACCGCAAGCGCAAAGTCTTTTTCAGCGAAAACAACCGTTTTGAGGACTTGCTGCCCGCTATGCACCGCCGTCCGAATGAGAAATACCTAATGGTGCTCTCCGATATTCACAACCAAAGTCAACTCGATATGTTTGCGCAAAACCGTATCGAGGTCAAGCCCGCCATTATGTATCGTACCGTCTCTACCAAGTGGGGTGAAGACCCGTTCGACTACGATATGATTGCCCTCTTCACCCCCGCAGGGGCGAAATCCATCAGAGAGAATTTCCCCGATTTCGAGCAGGGAAACACCGTCATCGCGGCTTTTGGTGCCAATACCGCACAAGCACTGGAGGAACTCGGCATGCACGCCGACATACGTGTGCCGTCGCCCGAATTTCAGTCCCTTACTGCCGCCATTGAGGACTATTTGGAGAAGCATAACGACTAAAAAATATATCGAAATCCATTGATGGATAATTAATGTTCTCCCCAAAAATTAACGATTAATTACACGATAATTAACGTTCCCGTAAGACGTTCCCTTAAAATGAATAGAGACTTTCCCAAAAACGAGAAACTCTGCGGGCAGTTGCGCATCAAGCAGTTGTATGCCGAGGGCAAACGCTTTGTCGTTTGGCCCTTGCGCATTACATATCTGCCTGCCAATGATGATACCACCGAGGTACTCATTTGGGCACCCAAGTCGCTGTTCAAACACGCTGTTGATCGTAATCGCCTGCGGCGCCAAATGCGTGAAGCCTACCGCCTGCAAAAGCACCTCTTGGGCGACCGCCACTACCAAATAGCCGTCAATTATATGGATCGCCAAATGCAGGACTATGCCCTCATCAGCAAAGCCATGCGCAAAGCCCTCAAAAAACTCGGTAACATAGAGGAAAATCCTATACAAACAGAGCAAAAATAACTCTGCATATTAATTGTTAATTCTTAATTGTTAATTGAGCAACGTGAAGCGTTTCCTTCGTAAGATATTCCTGCTGCCGGTCTATTTCTACCGCTATTGCATCTCGCCGCTTACGCCCCCCTCATGCCGCTATACGCCCACATGCAGTCAGTATATGGTCGAGGCGGTTATGAAATACGGCATTTTCAAAGGCACATGGCTCGGCATCAAGCGTATCTTGCGTTGCAACCCGTGGGGTGGCTCCGGCTACGACCCCGTTCCCTAAACAATATGTAAATTTGTAAATGGAAAAAATGATAATTTACAAATTTACACACTTACACATTTACAAATTCACAGACAAATGCGTATCGACATCATATCCGCTTGCCCCGAGTTGTTGGAATCCCCCCTCAACCACTCCATCGTGCAGCGTGCCAAAGACAAAGGTTTGGCGGAAATATACGTACACAACCTGCGCGATTATACGCTTGACAAACACCGTAAGATCGATGATTATGCGTTTGGATTCGGTGCCGGGATGGTGCTGCAGATTGAACCCATCGACCGTATCATCACCCGGCTGACCTCAGAACGCCACTACGACGAGATTATCTTCACCGCTCCCGACGGCGAACGCTTTACGCAGCAGGAGGCGAACAAACTCTCGCTCAAAGAGAACATCATTATCCTTTGCGGGCATTACAAAGGGGTGGACCAGCGTGTGCGCGACCACCTCATTACCAAAGAATATACTATTGGCGATTTTGTCCTGACGGGTGGTGAGATGCCCGCTGCTATTATGACCGATGCCATTGTGCGCCTTCTCCCGGGTGCGCTCGGTGATGTCGAAAGTGCGCTCAATGACTCCTTTCAGGACGGGCTGCTCGAACCGGGTGTTTATACCCGCCCCGCGGAATACAAAGGCTGGCGTGTCCCCGATATCCTCCTCTCCGGCAACCAGGCGAAGATTGAGGACTGGCTCTACGAGGAAGCACTCCGCCATACCCGCGAACGCCGCCCCGACCTCTTGGACGAAGAATAAATAGTACATTAGCGATGCATAAATAGTACCACCACTTATCCAAACAGCAAAAGGATTGCCCTCCCTATGGGGCAGTCCTTTTTTGTTGTGCTTTTTCTGTAGTAGAGTTCCTCCTTATCTTTATGCTATCAACAATAGGTGATTGATAGGTGATTAATAGGTGATTCCTCTTAGGATATGGGCGTTTTGCTTTGTGCGCAGCACGCGCCACTGTCAGCCGCCCCGCCTTTTAGTGTGCCTCCAGCCAGTTCTTCCCCACGCCGCAGTCGGCAATCAGCGGTACGGACAGCGAGACTACCCCCTGCATCTCCTCCAATACAAGTGTGCGGGCACGTTCCACCTCGGCAACAGGCACGTTGAAGTTCAGTTCGTCGTGCACCTGCATGATCATCTGCGTCTGCAAGCCTTCCTCATGCAGGCGGCGGTGGATGCTCACCATGGCCATCTTGATGATGTCGGCAGCCGTACCCTGGATAGGCGCATTCACGGCATTGCGCTCCGCAAAAGAGCGCACGGTGGCGTTGTGCGAGAGGATGTCGGGCAGGTAGCGTTTGCGCCCGAATAGTGTCTCGGCATAGCCACGTTGGCGGGCAAGTTCTTTCTGATGCTCAATGTATTGCACCACTCCGGGGAAAGCTGCAAAGTAATCGTCTATCAGTTGTTTGGCCTCGCTCCGCGGACAATCCAACTGCTGCGACAGACCGAAAGCCGAGATACCGTAGATGATACCGAAGTTAGCCGTCTTTGCCCGTCGGCGCTGGTCTTTCGTTACCTGCTCAATGGGGATATTGAAGATCTTTGCCGCTGTGGCGGCGTGAATATCCTGCCCCTCGCGGAATGCCTCTACCAGATGGGTGTCGCCCGAGAAATGTGCCAGCAAGCGCAGTTCTATCTGCGAATAGTCGGCGCTGAGGAACAGGCAGCCCTCGTCGGGAATGACCGCCTCACGGATGAGTTTGCCACGCTCCGAACGGATAGGCAGGTTTTGCAGGTTCGGGTTCGACGACGAGAGACGCCCCGTTGCTGTAACCGTCTGATTGTATGTCGTATGTATCTTTCCATCCCGCGGATCTATATAACTCGGTAGGGTGGATATATAGGTCGAAATCAGTTTCTTCAGTTCGCGGTAGTCCAATATCTTGCTTACTATCGGGTGTTTGTCTTTCAGTCCGAGCAGCACCTCCTCCGAGGTGGTATATTGCCCCGTCTTCGATTTCTTGGCTTTGCTGTCCAACTGCAGGCTGTCAAACAGCAGTTCGCCCACTTGGCGCGGGGAATTGATATTAAACTCCTTGCCTGCAAGCGCATAGATCTGTTGCTCTATCTCGGTCAGTTCGGCGGTCAGTTGTATCTCCGCTTCGTGCAGTTTGCCGGTATCTATCCGCACCCCCGCCTGCTCCATCTCCCGCAGCACGGGTACAAGCGGCAGTTCCACATCATTGTAGAGTTTCCATAGTGCCTTGTCGGCTTTCAATGCCGCCCAGTCAACCGGTACATCGGGATTGTACGACACCTCTGGATTGAGCAGATAGGCGGCAAGGCGGGAAGCCTCAGAAACCTCCGACTCCCCCGCCCCCCTCAAAGAGGGGGTACTTGCAGTATCGGGTATAGTTTCTTCAACAGGCTCTGCAAACAAATCCAGTGTCTGCTCTATGTTTTTTTGCTTTTTGCCCGTACTATTGAGCCCCTCCTTTGGAGGGGTTGGGGAGGTCGGTTGTTTCTTCAGCAGCGAATTGAACTCCAACCGCTCATAGATCGGCGTCAGTTTCTCCCAATCGGGCTGCTGCGCAAGCAATGCCTCTGCGTCCAACTCTATCGGCACATCGGTGCGGATTGTGGCGAGGAAACGTGAGAAACGTATCTGTTCAGCCTGGGTCTCCACTTTCGTCTTGAGTGCCCCCTTCAACTGGTCGGTATGCGCTAATAGGTTGTCTATGTTGCCGAATTGTTGCAGCAGTTGCACGGCGGTTTTCTCCCCGACGCCCTTGCAACCCGGGATATTGTCGCTCGCATCGCCCATCAGCCCGAGCAGGTCTATCACCTGCAACTGGTTCTCCAACCCGTACTTGGCGCACACCTCTTCCGGTCCCATCTTCTCGAAACCACCCGTATGGCGAGGACGGTACATCGAGATATGTGCAGAAACCAATTGCCCGTAGTCCTTGTCGGGTGTCGCCATATAGACCTCGAAGCCCGCCTGTTCGCCTTTCTTGGCAAGTGTACCGATCACATCGTCCGCCTCAAACTTGGGCACCTCCAGTATCGGGATATTCATCGCTGTCAGAATATCCTTTATCTGAGGTACTGCCCGCCGGATATCCTCGGGTGTCTCCTCCCGCTGCGCCTTGTATTGTTCGAATGCCTCGTGGCGGAACGTGGGTCCGTGCGGGTCGAAAGCCACTCCTACATGGGTCGGCTTCACGCGTTTCAGCAGGTCGTCCAATGTAACTACAAAACCGAATATAGCCGAGGTGTTCTCCCCCCGCGAGTTCATCCGCGGCGTACGGATAAAAGCATAATACGCGCGATATATCATCGCATACGCATCTATAAGCAAAAGTATATTTTTCATTGTTTGCAATTTAGAATTTATTTTACACCGCCATTTTAGTTTCTTTGGGGATGTTTACTCCGCCAAATAGCCTTTTTACACCGCCAAACAGGATTTAATTGGCGTAGTAGCCGCCTTTCTTGGCAACACCATGAAAGCGGATTTTACCTTCTGATTTAAGTAGTCCCAAGTATCGTTGTATAGTGCGCAGGCTACGTCCCGTACGCTCTACCAAAGCAGGTGCGTTTAATCCGGGTTGGCTGACAATGATTTGGTATAGTTGCTCCTTGATGTCCGTAGATTGGCGATTGGGTTCTGTTTCACGGAATAATCGCAATATATCTAATTGGGTCATGCTAACACGGTCAGCAATAAACGCCGTAAAGACATCTGCATCTTTATGCCCTTGTTCCAATGCCGCGATGTATTCGGCACGACAAACGGCAGGAATAATAGCGATATTGTAATCATTGCGCATCAACGCCAAGTTCATTAGCAGGCGGGATACACGCCCGTTGCCGCCTATAAACGGGTGGATATAAACAAATCGTCGGTGCAACTCTGCCGCTAATTTCGCAGGGTGCATCTTGCCCTCATGATTATTGTACCAATCAACCAATTGCTGCATACGTTTGGGTATTTCCGCTACTGGTGATACTGCATACTGGCTGCCGCTTATGAATACAGGCACCTTGCGATATACACCGGCGCGGTCGGGGTCTATCTGCTGATAAAACAGGCGGTGAATAGTGCAGATTATCTCTTCTGTGAGTGGCGCAGAATGGCTGATTTCGTGGAGGAAATCATAAGCCTTGGCATGCCCGACTGCCTCATACATATCACGTAGCGGCTTACCCTCTATGGTCAAGCCGTCCTCTATGATTACTTTGGTTTCGGACTCGGTCAGGCTGTTGCCTTCCAATGCATTGCTCGTGTAGGTTAATCCTACGCGGTAATACTCGCGCAGGGACTTGAGCGTCTCCTGCGATAACGGACGATATGCCCATAAAGCCTGCTGTTGCCGCTCGCATTGAGCAAGTTTATCGTGCAAGTCCTTTGGGAATTTGGCGGTACTATTTCGTATTTGCAATGCAGATGCCATTATTTTTCTAAATCAAATGAGTTACTTTGAGTTTCTTCCAATGCTTGCCAACAAAGCATGACCTAATTCAACTTTCTTACTTTTGCACCTCTGATAGTCTGTGCAATTGAGGATTATAACTTTCTGCGGGATTCTGTGTAATAATGCTTAAATCCAATTTGCCAAGATGTACTTGTATGCCAGTACGCACGTTATAAACAAGATATAAATCCGCATTCATTTTCGTTACCGCCATCGTCTCTTGACCACTTTGCGGAATCAATATCGGACCTTGGCTGTCGAACATAAAAATACGTTGCTTGTCCGATTTGTTATGAACCACCAAATAATGCGCCTTTGTAAATCCTTCAACTAATTGTAATGTAGCACCATTTATTTGTAAAGCGATGCCAATCTTGCCTGTATCCTCTATTTTGTTAACCATAGCATCAAAGCGACTGCCTTCTGCTGTAACAAATAGCAGCCGGTCATTATTGGAAATTTCTAGTGGCTGATAATTGCGGATTTCATTGGGTATAGCATCCATTTTAACAACTTTTTCGCCTTGTTTGTTAGTTGCAAGACATGGTTTTATTTCAAATTGTTCGGCAAGACTATGTAATAGTGATACACCATCTGCTTTGGGTGTTATTCCCTGTTCTTTCTCTAATGCGAGAATATACAGATGTTGCCTCACATATTCTTGCGGTTGATACAATTTGCCTATTACATCCTTGAAATGCGATTGTATATATTGCACACCATCCGCTATATTCTTCGGTTTCATAGCGTAAAAACAATATCGTTCTTCCAATACTTTCTGCACTTGTTGGCGAAAGTGACGGCGTATTTTCATCTTCCATGCATCTTGTTCAAAAGAACGGTCTCGTGCATAGAGCATCATTACATATAGAAAATTGACATCATAATGAGATAATATCAACGTATCGCGGTCGAAAAGCCGATTGGGAAATTGTGTAGATATATGTACCCCGCCTAATTCCGTTTCACCATCGGCACTATATGTGGTTTTACTGTTATGAATACGGAAATTTTCCTGTCTGTCATCGTAACGATGATTCTCGTCCACAAAAGCGGAAATAAAGAAATTAGGAATAATGTCGTATCCTTCTACCGAATTAGGCTCGTCTGTACCCATTCGCAAGCGAACGGACTTAAATCGTTTGTCGCCTTTCTCTTTTGCCTTGCGGTTGTCATCAAAGTTCCAAAAGTCGATATTCCATTGTATGACATTGCGTGCATACGTGTATTGCTTGGCTACTGATTCTGTAGTAAGCGGATGCCCAATAGAATAGTATTTGCTATCGCCTATGTAATACACGTCTCGGCGTATATCTTCCTCCGATGAAGATAGAGCCAAATCGGTGTACATATGGTCAACCATTTTTCCATCATCTTGGTCTTGCAAACCCGACGGGATATTGTCGTGAGGTTCACCGACCAAAGTATCAATCATTGATTCAAATATTATATGATACTTGCTTGCTAATAGGAACTCCTTGTTATTCGTATTGGCATATAGTTCGTGCGAAAGATTGAAGAAAGTATAGCACAAGTCCCATAACTCCAATGCTTTGTCAGAGAAATACTTATAGCGTATTTGTCGTAGTCTGTTTGCTCCTAAGCCGGTTTCTCGGTATCGCTCTATTTGTTGCTTGCTAAGTAGCGGATAATGCAGGCAAATAGGAGCATGAAAACCATACTCCTCATTGCAATAGGCTAAAATACTGAAAAATATGACAAACAATTCTTCAGCAAAATTGATTTGTCGTTTTTTATTGACGGGCTGCAGATATATTGGATTATCCTCGTGCAGTATGGCTTGCGACTTGGATATGGTACGTGTCCAGTTGATTTTATTCAGTCCCGAGTGTTGGTTCTTGACGGTATAAAGAAAAAAGTTTTGATTCTCTATATCGAATCGGATAAGCGATAGAATCACATCCAAGTAGGTGTTTATTTTCTGTTTTCGTCCGCTACCTGCTTGCGGCAAAGAGTAGGAGTAGATGGCTTGACTATTAGGGTGTTTGTCTCGATAAACGCTTAATGTGCGATATATCCAAATGGCAAAATTGTAGAGAAAATGGCGAAACTCTTCGTGGTCTGCTAATTTCTGCCGTTGTCCTTCGGGAGTGATAATATCCTCGGGACAAACCAGATAATCCTTATTTACCACCAAATATGTCTCTTTGTCCACATCTTTGAGTAATACTTTGGGCAAAATAAAGACACAATCTTTTACTGTGGGTTCAAAATAGTAACCTACATAATCCACAGCGATTTTTTTGTCTATATTCTGCCATTGACGTTCACAACCGACTAAACCGTCTCGGACGGCTTTTGCAGTGGCATCATACGGATATTTCTCAAAGAAAATGTACATTACTCGGCAGATATATTTTCGTCTTGCTTTCCTCCCAAGTCATATTTCTCCAATGTTTTCTGTTTTTCATCTTCACTTTGTCCCCAACAAAGAACATTGGAAATAAAAGCACGTGTTATGTCTTGGTTGATGCCGTCTGCATCATCATAGAAATCGGGGAATGTGATTGCTTGTCCCTTTGTATCCTCAAAAAGCCCTTTTTCTGCAAAGGCATAATCCTTGAATACATCATTCCAAAGATAGAACACTACCTTATTTACAAACCGCTTGAGACTAATTGTATTATCTGCGACATCCGGTTTGCAGAAGAAATAGCCGAGTTGTTTGTCTGCAGAATTGGTTACTTGGGCGATTACTTTGTTGATTTGCTCTATAAAGGCATACCAACTATCTTTGCCTAAGCCCTCTATCTGCCAACCCTTGCATGCATCCGCTATTTTTACATATTCCCAGTTCCAACGGCGTTTGAAAGCACTATCAATCGGGAATAACGATTGGTCGGAAGTGTTCATCGTTGCCCAAATATAAAGATTGGACGGTAAGCGGAGTTCATCATTGGCAATACCTTCTTTGTTTGTCAATATATCATTTCCTTCATCATCTTTTCCTTCGGTTAGGTAACGTAGCAAATCTTCGTCTGCTTTTATGGGATATTCGCTTACACCATCTTTGCGGTCAAGCAGTTGGAATAAGTCACCAAATATCTGTGCGCAATTACCTCGATTAATCTCCTCTATGACTAAATAGACCTTTTCATTTGGTACATTCCATGCACGGATATAGGCTTTTAGAAATGCTTGTGGTACAAATTTATATGTAATGGCATCTTCATATATTTCATTCTTCTTTTCGTCCAAAGCAGGCTTTCCTGCCATATCACGAACAATTTTTTTTATTTTTGTAGGTTTATATGCCCCTACAAACGTAGAGTAATCACTATCAGGATGGAATGTCGTGCGGAATACATTCTCTTTTGGTTGGCCATCCGTTACCTCTTTTATTGTATGCGATTTTCCCGTACCTGGTGCACCATAGTAGATTTGTTGGAGAATGTTATCTGAAGCGATCTGAGTTTCAATATCTTCTGTCGTATTGTCCATAAAGTTTTCTGTGGTGTTTGTTATCCAAACATTATATATTCCGTCATTCCCTTTTTTTATATGGATAGACGAATAACCTCCGGCAAGAAAATCACGAATTGTGTATTTTGCAGATATGGTTTGCCCAGTAGAATCACAATAATTGAAAGTCTTGATTAGATCATTAAAATATAATCTTTCATCAATTGTTCCATTCTTTTTAGGAACATCAGTGCGAATCGTCCAAGATTCTATTTTTGTATCCGCTCCAGCAAAATAACCTTCAATTTT
The DNA here is from genome assembly GCA_934728255.1 of uncultured Bacteroidales bacterium. Lineage (GTDB taxonomy): Bacteria > Bacteroidota > Bacteroidia > Bacteroidales > Paludibacteraceae > Colicola. Next base: position 110,017 of record CAKVEC010000002.1, on the reverse strand, counting down.
TGTCAATTGGTCAAGAATAAAATCATTTGAAAATGGTTGTATGAAATGTTGAGTACTATTATCATACTTACGAGGAAGAATTGAGGCTATGAACAATATGGCTTGTGTGAGATTTTGTTTATTAAATCTCACTTGTATAGAACTGGCACCTTCAAAATAGGACTGACATTCCTTATCTAAGAATAAATCTGTATTCTTCGCATCTCCAGCCGTCACATCACGAAAACTGGCATTGGTATTGTTAATCTGTTTTATAATTTCTTCCATAACACTATTATTGCATAATTTTATAATCTATTAAGTAACGAACAATAGCATAAACGGTATTAATACTTACCGCATTACCTGCTTGTTTGTATAACGCCCCATCAGAAACACCTGCTGCTTGTGCTCTCAAAGCCCATTCTGCAGGGAATCCTTGTAACATTAGTGCTTCTTGAGGTGTTAGTTTACGAATAGGAAGTTTACAAAGTTCTTCCTTTGTTGCATAATCCACAGGATTATCGCTGCCGTTTGATTCTATAAAGTTTTGACTAAAGTAGTTATCTTGACATGCTCTGTGCATTTTATGCATAGACGCAGTTAACGGGCGTGCTTGTAGTTGGTTTATATCTGATTTAGACTTAAATCCACTAGAACCATCGCTAAGAAGTGTAGGCTTTATACGTTCTGATAGAAAATATTTCGTCGCTACTACAGGCTGCAATATGTCTAATGTAGTTTTTTGATTTTGTAAACTGGATGTGTCTATAATTTTATCCAAATGTTGTGCAATAACATTATGATTAAATACAAATCTTTTAGGCAACACATTCAGAGAACCGAAAATATATACACGATTACGTTTCTGAGCCAAATGAAACTCATTTGTATTAAAAATATCAAAACATAGATTATAACCTATTCCTTCTAAATTTCGGCAAATAATTGCAAATGTATTACCATGATCGTGAGAGTATAAATTTTTTACATTTTCCAATAGAATATACTTAGGACGTTTTAGTTTTAATATATCTAGAATCCTATAAAACATCTGCCCACGCGTTGGATCAGAGAAACCCAGTTGTCCTCCCATAACGCTAAATGATTGGCAAGGAAAGCCTGCTGTAAGTAAATCAAAATTAGGTAGTTTCTCTATATTTGCTACATTACCAGTAAATGTTACTATATCACCAATGGCTTTCTCTGCTGAATTATCCCCAAAATTTGCATAATATGTTCGTTGTGCATTTTTGTCTATTTCAGAATAGCCTACACACCTCATAGGTATATGCAAATCTTTTCCGACAAGGTCAATAGCCCTACGGAAACCTCCTATACCAGCAAATAATTCTAAATGTGTCATCTCAGAAAGTACATTATTCCATCACCAATGGCTTTGGCTAATTTGACAGGTACCGCATTCCCAACTTGTGCATACCATTGATTTTGTGCTCCTGTAAAAATATAGTCATCCGGAAAAGTTTGGATTCGTGCGGCTTCGCGTGGACTTAAACCTCTTGCTTCCCAAGGATGGATATACATATTACAATCAAACTTCATATGCGAAGTAATGGTTTTGCAAATTTGGTCTTCTGCTAATTTAAAATACTTGTCTTTGAATATGTCATTACGACTTTTATATGGCATAATATCCGCAATAGATTCATGAAGCGAATTTGCTCCCTGCGGTAAACGCTGATAAATTTCAAGGTCTCGTTTGTTGTTATATCGGTTTTTATGATTATATAGGATATGTAGTTGCTTATCGCCATTGATGAAGTGGTAGAAGTCCGTTTGTGGATACAAAAACTCTCGTTGGGTGAACCCTGAATTTTCGCATTCAATATCTCCTCTTCCTTTGTCTGTTTTTGGAGACAAATGTGGTAATCCAAATAATGCATCACGAAGCACAAAAGATTGCCTTTTGTGTTTGTGAATCTCAGCAAAAATATCTGAAGGTTTTATACCTAATCTATTTCCTATTAAAACCAATCGTTCTCTGTTTTGTGGAACTCCATAGTCTTGTGCTTTAAGAATTTCATAATCAAACAGATATTCATCTCCTAAATATTCATAAAAGTTTTGTTTGATTTCCAATATCTTATTTGCCATCCCTTTAACATTTTCCATAATGAAAAATGCTGGTCTTACATATTGTAAGAAAGTAAGATAGGCTTTGTATAATTGATTGCGAGGATCATCTATAATGCGTTGCCGATTAGCCATAGAGAAACCTTGACAAGGAGGTCCACCACAAACGAGCGTAGCATTTGATATGTATTGTTTGTAGTCGTCAAGATGTTTGTTTAGTTCATTAATATCACCAATGTAGAATTGTCCTTCTTGCAAATTTCGGTTGGCTTTGTATGTATTTGCAAAAGTTGGAACTATTTCATTAGCGAAGCAAACCTGAAACCCAGCTTGCTCCAAACCTAAACTTAACCCGCCTGCTCCTGCGAACAAATCTATAAATGTATTTTTTTTCCTTGCTGTCATTGTTTTGTATTTCCCTTTACTATGAATGATGGAGATAACAATGTTCCATTAGGTTGTCTGAAAAATATAGTATGATTGTTTTCTGATTCCATCAGAACTAAAGTTGATGCTATAGATTCACTTTTACACTCTGTAATCACAACTCTATCGCCTTCATTAGGTGTGTATTGTTTTTGTGAAATAACTTCTGTCGGAGACAATAGAGCCTCTACATGAATAGGCACAAGAACATTCTCTATGATATATTTAGTTCCTATCAAATCATTAATATAGACAGCACGAGGAGGGCATAAAGTTACATCCATATCGAAAGGTCTCCCATGTTTTTCTATAAAAATTTTAGCCAATTCCATTTGGTGTTCCAATAAAGCAAGTTCTTGTGCAAGAACTGCAAATATATCAATTACCTCATTGTTGTCCAAATATCTAAATATGACACTTTGATTTATTAAATCAGCACACACTTTATCTCGCAGACTCACTTGACAATTATTACAGCGTAATGTTGTTCGAATTTGAATGCCAAAGGGTTCATATTCGGTTAGATATGTACCAACTTTTATGTCATCTATGGTACATAGTTGAATTCCTCTTTGGGCAGCCGCTTCCTTTACTTGTTTTGTAAATCCCGCAGAAGAAACCAACACACAAATACTTACTTGCGGTAAATCACTGCATTTACCGCAAAAGGCATCTAATTCTTTGATATCTACAGGACGGTTATAGTCTTTGCATTCAAAAGCAATTTTAAGAGGTAATCCACCTTGCACAACACCCGAAACCAATACATCTATTTCACGTTTATTCCCAATTCTATCTTTCAAACGCACATTCGTCTGTATGGACACATTCTCTTGACCTTTCAAGTGCTCTTGAATGGCTGCGACAAGTTTCTCTAAAAATGCACCTCGTTTCATATTTTTCTCTTATTGCCTTACACTCCAGTTCTCCCGTGCCGCCTCTTGCAGGTACCACTCTTGTGCCGCAGGGTCTTCCTCCCTCATAATGAGCCGATTATGGCTCCATAGCAATTTGCTACACAGCGTGTAGCAAATTTGCTCATCTTGGTAGGTACGATAAAATTTGCGCATATTGCGTAGGTTTGCATACGAGAAACCATTGCCGAACTCGGATGTAAGTTCCTGCGAAAGTTTCTTAAGAATTTGTTCGCCGTAAGCCGCACGTTCCTGTCCCTGTTGATCCTCTACTACGATGCGTTTGCCAATCAGCCAATATGCCGTCACCATCGTACTATTGATAGCACGTGCCGTCAGTTGGCGTGCCTCGTGCAAGATTGCTCGCACATCTTGTACGATATTGCCGGTCGCATTCAAATGCTCCAAAGCAGATAGATTGTCGGTGTCCATTCTGGTATGCTTTTAGTCCGCAAATGTACAAAAAAGATTTGATATAGCCAAATCGAAATGCACATCCCTACGCATATACCTCCAACAATATGCAGAATATGCAATGAATATGCAATTCCTATACATCATGATACCAATTACGTAGAAAGGACGTAGAAAGGACGTAGAAAAAAGCGGCTTTTCTTAGGAGGAAAAGCCGCTTTTTTATGCATCGTATGCATAAAAATATGCATACACTGTATAAAATCGTTACCAGTCGATAGGTTGTAACCCGTGTTGGGTGAGATAGGCGTTTGCCTTGGAGAAATGTCCGCAGCCGTCGAAACCGCGATAGACCGACAGCGGCGACGGGTGGGAGGTCTCGAGAACGAGATGGCGTCTCCGGTCGATAAACTGACCTTTGCGCTGGGCGTAACTGCCCCAGAGCATAAAAACGATATGTTCGCGCCGGTCGTTCAGTGCACGGATAGCCGCATCGGTCAGTTCCTCCCAGCCTTTGTTCTGGTGGCTGCCCGGGTGGTGTGCCTCTACGGTCAGTGTGGCGTTGAGCAGCAGCACGCCCTGCTCCGCCCAGCGTGTCAGATTACCCGAAGCAGGAATGGGCTTCCCTAAGTCGCGGTGTATCTCCTTGTAGATATTCACCAATGATGGCGGCATCTGTACACCATCATTGACAGAAAAACACAATCCGTGCGCCTGACCCACATCGTGATAAGGGTCCTGCCCGAGTATCACTACTCGCACCTTGTCAAAAGGACAAGCGTTGAACGCATTAAAAATCAGACCTGCAGGCGGAAAGCACTGACGGGTCTGATAGGCGTGGCGCACAAACGTGGTCAGCAACTCGAAATACGGCTTGTCGAACTCCGGTTGCAATACCTTGCGCCAACTCTCTTCTATTTTTACTTGCATAACAAAAGAATTCCGACCTCCCCTACCCCTCCAAAGGAGGGGCTTCCGGAATAAAGTCATTAGAAATCTTGAAAACTACCCACATCCGTCGAGCCCCTCCTTTGGAGGGGGTGGGGAGGCTGAGTATATTCTTAGTCCACAATCAGCATTGCATCGCCGTAGTCGCCGAAGCGGTAGCCCTCTTTAACGGCCTCTTCGTAGGCGTTCATCACTTCCTCAAAGCCACCGAAAGCCGCTACCATCATCAACTGGCTCGACTCCGGCATATAGAGATTGGTGAAGAATGCATTGGCCACCGTGAAACGATAGGGCGGGTAGATAAACTTGTTCGTCCAACCATCATACGCTTTCAGTTGCCCGTTGGTGCCTACCACGTGCTCCATAGCACGCATTACCTCTGTGCCAACGGCGCAGACACGCTTGTTGCCTGCGTGTGCCTTGTCCACAGCGTCCACCAACGGCTGATCTATCATAATCTGCTCCGAGTCCATCTTGTTCTTCGTCAGATCCTCCACATCTATGGGCTTAAAGTTGCCCAACGACATATGGGAGGTAAGGAATGCAGACTCAACACCGCATATCTCCATGCGCTTGAGCAACTGCTTGGAGAAATGAAGACAGGCTGCCGGAGCCGCTACTGCACCTATCTTCTTGGCAAAGACCGACTGATAACGCTCCTCGTCCATTTCTTCCACCGGCTGCCCGCGGAAAGCGGCATCGTATTTTGCCTGCGTCTCCTCGTCCATCGGACGATGGATATACTTGGGCAAAGGCGGGTTGCCAAGCGCATACAGATGGGGAATGAACTCGCTCTCATCGTAGTCCGTCAGAAAACGGAACGTACGCCCGCGCGAGGTGGTGTTGTCTATCACCTCTGCCACAATGGCGGGATCGTTGTCAAAAGTAATCTTGTTGCCGATACGTATCTTACGCGCCGGGTCAACCAATACATCCCAATAGCGGTTGGCATGGTTGAGCTCGCGCAAGAGAAACACCTCGATCACGGCATTCGTTTTCTCCTTCTTGCCATAGAGACGAGCGGGGAAAACCTTGGTGTCGTTGAATACAAAGAGGTCTCCCTCGTCGAAATACTGTGCCGTATCGCTTACGGACTTGTGCTCTATAGATCCGTCCTTGCGATGCAGCACTATCAGGCGCGAGTCATCACGGTAGGGAGCAGGAAATTGGGCAATCTGTTCTTCAGGCAGTTTGAAACGGAACTGACTGAGTTTCATATCATTTGTCTTGTACATAGCAGTGTTGTGTTTGGTTATAAATCATAAATCAGGGATCATAAATCGTAAATCATACATGGCAACTTCCTGCCATACACACATCATTTCTGATTCATCATTCCTAAAAAGTCATCTATCGTCATACAGTTTTCAATACGTATATTGCCCACGCGCGTACGGCGGAGAGCGGTAAGGTATGCTCCCGATCCGAGACGCTCGCCGATGTCGCGCGCCAAGGCACGGATATACGTCCCTTTGGAGCAGACTACACGTATCGTCAGCAGCATCGTTTCTGCATCGAAAGCAAGTACCTCTATCTCGTCAATAACAAGCAGTTTGGGCTTTAGTTCCACCGTCTCCCCTTTGCGTGCCATTTGGTAGGCGCGCTTGCCGTCCACCCATACGGCGGAATACATCGGCGGCACTTGCCATTGCTCGCCTGTAAACTGCGGAATTACCTCATCAACCAGCGCACGCGTGATATGGGCGGTGGGATAAGTCTTGTCCACCGGGTGCTCCATATCAAACGAGGGCGTGGTGGCTCCGAGTTGGAGCGTGGCAATATACTCTTTGTCGTCATACTGGAGTTGGTCAATCATCTTGGTTTTCCGTCCCGTACAGACCACCACCACACCGGTTGCAAGCGGGTCCAATGTACCGGAATGCCCTACCTTGAGTTTCTTTTGCCCTATCGTATGGCAAACTGTATAGCGCACCTTTGCCACAAGGTCGAAACTCGTCCAATGCAGCGGTTTGTCGAACGCCAGTATTTCGCCCTCGACAAAATCAATATGTTCCTTGTCAGCAAAGCCCATATACAATGGCGAAGATGCCTGCGCAGAGACAGTAAATCGCAAAATAAATGAGTTTCTGGCGGCGCACTATATCGAGCATAAAACGACAGGCAAAACAGCCCGTCAGGAAGGCTGCCGCAAAACCTACAACGAGTGGTAGCCAACCGATAGTGGTGGTCATCTCGCCCCCGATGAGTTTCAGCAAATCGAGAAACGCCTCACCGAGAATCGGAATCAGCACCATCAGAAACGAGAACTGCGCTACCGACTCTTTCTTTACGCCACAGAGCAAACCGGTGGCAATCGTAGTACCGCTGCGGCTCAGTCCCGGCAGTACCGCCACGGCTTGTGCACAGCCGATAATAATCGCATCCCGATACGTAACCTCATGCCCGGTCTTGTTCATGCGCTTGGTAAGAAACTCGCTCAACCACAGGAGCAAAGCCGTAATGCACAAACATATACCTACAAGCAATAGTCCGTGTCCGAAGAAAGCCTCCACTTGGTCTTTGAAGAACATACCTACAATGAAGACCGGTATCATCGAGACCAGTATCTTTGCCACATAGTCTTTCTCTGCGTTCCATTTTATCGTGGTAAACGTTCCGCGGAATAGTTTTGCTACCTCGCTCCACAGAATGACCAACGTAGAGAGCACTGTGGCGGTATGCACCACGATGGCAAATGTCAAATTTTCCTCACTGGCAGTACCGAGCAGTGCCTGACCAATTTCCAAGTGTCCCGACGAAGATACGGGCAAGAACTCAGTCAGCCCCTGAATAATGCCCAAGATAAGAGCCTCCCACCAACTCATTTCGCCTTACCTTTCCACAAAATGGAGAATATCATACAGATGAACCCAAAGAGCGAGATCATCGGTCCCACTGTGATACGGCGCACGGAGAAGATATCGGGGTTGTAGGTCTCGCCGCTCGGTGCTCCTACCATCAATGCAAAGCCCAGGACGATAATCACAAACGATACTGCAATGAGTATGATGTTGAGTTTTGGAAGGTTCTGTTTCATATGTTTGGTTTGTTTATATTTCGTACATAGTGTCCGCACTCATACGTACATAGCGGCTTGTGGCTACGAGAGACGATACGAGCGTGATAAGTACGCCCGAGAGCAGGATAACACCTGCTACAAAAGCGATATTCTGCCACGTGAGTGCAAATAGCAGGATACCCAAACGGATATTTATATAATAGACCACGGCTGCTACCACTGCCATAGCAATTAATGACGAGAGCGCACCGATTAACAGATAACGCCATACAAATGGCGATTTGATTGCCCACGGTGTAGCACCTACGAGGGTCATCGTATTGATAAGAAAACGCTTGGAATAGATCTGCAGACGAATAGTATTGGTAATGAGTACAATAGCAATAATCAGCAATGCTAACGCCACTACCAGCAGTGCAACAGATGCACGCGAGACATTGTTATTCATCAGTTTGGCAAGGTCGCGTTGGTAGATAACCTGGTCAATGTACGGAAGTGCCGTGAGACGAGCCTCCAACACCGCCATACTGTCGGGGTGAGCATACTCGGCAGATGGGTGTATTTCGTATGAGGCTGCAAGGGGGTTATAACCCAGAAAAGCAGCCGGGTCTTCGCCGAGCGATTCTATATGTTCCTGCAATGCCTCGTCGGAAGAAATGTAACGATAGTCGCTGCAGTAGTCGGCTGCCGAGAGCATCGCCTCAAAACGCGCACAAGAAGCAGAGTCAGCATCCTCAGTCAGCACCGCCGTGAGCGACATATTCTCTTTCATTCGATGCATAAGCGTACCCGCAGAGAGCAGCAGCACACACTCCATACCCACTAAACACAGCACAAGGGCTACACTGACGGCAGCCGTGATATACATATTCCAAAGACGATGTGGACGAGACATTTCAATTAATGATGTACGATTAACGATTAACAATTAATGTGCCAAGCGGATATTCTACTATAGTTCTCTATAGTTCTCTATAGTTCTATCATTCTATTATTCTATGACCTGCTGCTTTAAGCAAATAAGGGCAGGTGTTTGCACCTGCCCTTATCTAAATTAGTACTCCCAAAGGTCTTGTTCGAAATCGAGCAGTTCTTTTTCGATTCGCTGTTGTTCCTTCTTCACCTCCTCCTCTGTCTTTGCATAGTCGGGAATGAAGCGGTTGTACATATTTCCCTCGCCTACTATATAAGAGGTGTAGAGGTGTTTCTGGAAGAAATCGTCGAAGGTAACACGACGTGTCTCGTTCTGCGATGGGATAACGTACTGCATAGCCATGTAGGGACGCAGTTCATCGAACGGAATCCAGAACATAATTGACTCACGCAAAGCCGCCATTACATCAGATCCATCTTTGGTTGAGATCTTATCCGAGTTGAGAGGAGCGATGCCGATGATCTTCGAGTGGAGACGCGAAGTGTGCTTATCGAAGAATACCACCTCTTGAATCAGGTACTTCAGTTGGTTCTTCACCACAGACTCAAACGGATAGAAGTGGAACGACAACTTATCGTTGATACTATCATAATGCACCAGCATAGCGTCCGACTCGGCAATGTCGTAGTGGGTAGGATCATCGGAATAGTCCGCTGTAGGATCATCTACAAGAAACATTGTAGGAATGAGTACTTTTTCCATCGGGGCATCGAAAGTCGGTTTGATGGTTTCGTCATCTTTTTCATAGATGGGCATACCATCAATAATCGCATCTGTAATCACTTGGAACAGGTTACGATAATCCGGATCGTCCGACTTGGTCGGGAAATAGAGTTGATAGTTCTGCTTATAACGCATATCGATAATACGATATACATATCGCGACCATATTACATCGTCAATACGGTGAAATACCTTCACGATTGTATCGTGCGAAGCCGAATATTCTTCGGTCTGGATCTTAGCGGAACCGAGATCGTCGAAGAACGAGATGACTTGATGCTGCGCATTGGCGGCAGTAACGCCGAGCAGAAAGCAGGCTATGATACAAAGTTTCTTCATTATGTTGTTCTTTTTATGAGTATTTTCTATACCCGTTGCAGTTTCTCCTTCGGAGATAGAGCCGTTACGGTTACCTGTTACAAGTTTACCTGTTGTCAGGTTTAATTAGTTCAAAGAGAGAGGAATAGGACTCAAACGAGTGTCTTTTCCATCGGGACCTTTGGCACGAATATCGGTGATGACCACTATTGCCCCTTTCTTCAGTTTGCCAAGACGAGTCAGTTGGTCTTTGGTAAAGCGGTCGCCCTTTGCCTCGGTGATAACACCGTTGATGTTTACCTTGAAAGAGGTAATCTTAAACGGTAGATCGAGCAGGCCATCGGGACCATAACTTGCGATAACGGTAGCATTCGGATTGAGCAATGCACCGCGGGCGATATTGCCATCCTGATATTCGGTTTCGCCACTCTTGAAATAAGCACCCGGCTTCGGCAGAGCCTTTACGCGATACTCACGCGACCCCATCGGTTGCATTCTGCCTTCCAATTCGGCAGAAACGGTAATGGTTACTTTCTTGGAAGCGTCGCCCGGTTTGATAATCCATAGCCCCCCATTGCGTGAAACGGAGGCTCCAGCCACATCCACTTTGATTTTCTCGTTGCTAACACCCGGAACTGAGATCGAGAACTGGTTGTTGTAGCCGCGATACATAATGTTGAGATCGTTGTTGGATATGGTAACACTCGGTTCACCGACTGTATATTCGCTCTCGAAAGGCAGATACTCCATCTCTCCTGAGGAGGGATTCAAATAGGCAATCTGTCCTTTGAATTTACGCAGTCCGACCGAGTTGGCTACTACTTCGTAGAGACCTTGGTCATTGATACGTTGTCCTTCAACGTAGTATTCGGGGCGTTGGGTCGAGTCAACGGCAGCAAGAATGATTTGTGCCGAATACTTACCGCCGCGAATTACGTAGTCAGATTTCGGAATAATATAAGCGTTCAGTTTGTTTACACGCAAGTCACCGGCATCAGTACGATCCATAAGATATTGGATCATCTCGCTCTCTGTGGTGCGTACGTCGTTCTGCATTTTGGTCAGAATAGTGATGCTGGCACCAACGGGCATACCATCAAAGATGGCTACTTCCCAGTCGCAAGAGTCTTGCTCGTGGGCGTTCCAACCTTTATCGGTGGAAAATACTTTGGAAAACTCGTTGCGCAGTTCCGCATCACCGTCCGCCAACTCGGTAATGTAGTCGCGATACATAGCAACCATCTCTTTGAGAATGGTACCATTGCCTTGTACAATAGCATATTGGGCGGTTACGTCCAAGTTGGAGTTACCCTCAATATTACGTGCGCCATCGCCGGTGAGTTGCTCGCGCTCCGCCACTTTCTTCTGTCCGTCAGCGAGGATGGCGATTTGCGTCTTGAAATTCTGAATGTAATTATAGAGACTATCGGCACGATGTTTCACTTCAAGGGCATCGTTGTACCACTCTTGCATCTTCTCTGGGTTCTGGTCGGTAGCCGCTTTGAAGTCGCGATAGAGTTTCTCATTGCGGTTGACCGAAGCCTCCATAGAGGAATGCAGACTATCATCTACCAGCGTAAAACCATTCAGGATGTCTGTACTTACGTTCAACGCCAACATAGCGGTGAGCACCAAGTACATCATACCAATCATTTTTTGTCTCGGGGTTTCCGGACAGTTTTTTGCTCCACCCATACGTTAATTCAATTAACAATTAAATAATTAACAATTAACATATAGGTTTATGCCAAAGCATTGAGCATATTGCCATAGATATTATTGAGGTCAGCCACCTGCTTTGCCAGTTTAGCCGATGCAGCCGCATATGCTTCGTGGTTCTTTTGAGCCTCTAAAGCAGCCGCATGAATAGACTCTACGTTAGCCGAAACGGCATCCAACGATGCTTTCTGTGCTTTGTAAGCATCCACTTGTGCCTGAAGAGTATTGAGTTGGAGTTCGTAAATCGAGTTGAGCGCACCCACCTTAGCCGATACTTGCTCTACGGATTGTTGGTACCCCTTGGTGCCATCCACTGCTTTTTGCATCTCTGCACGGACAGCATCATAAGCGGTGTCCAAACCATCAGTACTCTTGTTGAGTTTGTCGGAAGCGGCAGCAAAAGAGTTACCGAGAGCGGCGGAAGCGTTGACCAATGCACCTTGTGCAGAAGCAAATTTATCCGCTGCTTCGCCGGCAGCCGCCAATTTACCTTCGAGGTTGGAAGTGGAAGTAGCCACTTTGCCGAGTTCGGAGAGTTGTGCTGCGGTCTTTGCCAAGTCGGTGATGCCGTCCTTGAGGGCTGCCATCTCGCCTTCGTTCAGCGATGGAACAGCAGAACGCGGAGAAGCCACGGGAGCACCGGTAGCGACAGGGGCGGTACCATCAGCCACACCTGCGCCGAGCAGGGTAGGACGAGCCTGATGGGATTTCTCTTCGAGCAGTTCGGGTTTGGCACCGAATTCGAGCAGTTGCGGGAAGACGTTCTCCCAGTGGAATTCTGGGTGCGGCTTATCCAATGTACCGATAAGAAATAGGAATGACTCGGTAAACATACCAATCATAAGCACCGTACTTGCGCCCGGCCAGTGTAATATCTTGAACAATGCACCGATGATGACTACGGATGCACCGACTGAATACACGATGTTTACTACGTTTTTGCCTTTGTAGGACTCGTACCAGTGCATAAACTTTGCCCATGGTCCTTTCTTACCTACCTTTTCTTCTGTTGCCATAAGATGTTAGTTTTTTTTAGTTAGTTTTTTTGGTATTATACAATCTTTTTTGTCAAGAACTGGTTATCAGTCGCCGATATAAGCGCGTACGCAACGGAAACCGATGTATGGGCGGCTCTCATATTGATACTCGTAGGAGCGGACACCGCATTGGAGAAAATAACTGATATCTTTCCAACTGCCGCCTTTGATGACCTTGCGTTTCAATATATCGGGGTCGGATTTACGCGCCATATACGAATAGTCCGGATTGAGGTCGTGCACCGTAGTGTTCGACGAAGTTTGGTAAGCACTATTGGTCCATTCTGCCACATTACCTGCCATATCAAAGAGTCCGAAATCGTTCGGACGGTATTGTGCCACCTTGGTGGTGGTAGTACCGGTATCATCATTGTATGCACCGCGGTAGGGCTTGAAGTTGGCAAGGAAACAGCCTTTGCCATCGCGTGCATAGTTGTTGCCCCACGGATACATTGCCATCTTGCGTCCACCGCGCGCAGCGTATTCCCATTGTGCCTCGGTCGGTAGGCGATATTCTTGCGCAGGAACGCTGCTATGCGAGTTGAAAAGCATAGTGCGCCAGTTGCAGAACGCATGTGCCTGCTCCCATGTAACACCTACAACAGGATATTCGGCATAACCCGGATGCGAGAAATACATATGGAGCATAGGGTCGTTGAATGAGAATTGAAAATCACGACGCCATACCAATGTATCGGGATAAATACAGATGATCTTCTTTGTAAGCAGATCTTGCGGCTCGCGCAAAGGACGGATGATGGTACTATCCAGGATACCACCGTTTTCGTCCACCCAGAAAGTGTCCACGCGAACAGAAGCGCCCTCCGGGTAGCGACTGGTAGCGACGTCGAACTTGTTGCGTTGGAGCACAGCCTCATCATAGTTTACCCATTGGTAGCGATAATGCAGGAAGTTGGTTTTCAGTGTCTTGCCATCGGAATAGTACATCGGCGAGAGAGCATCTACGATGTCTTCGTCCTTGCTGTCCCATGGGATTTTCTTGCGCCAGTTGAGGGTGAAATTTTCTTCGTCGAAGTCTTCATCTTTGGGCTGAATGGCAAAATCGGTCATACCGGCGGCTACGAGATAGGTCATAGCGATAGAGTCACGCACCCAATTAACGAACTGCATATATTCGTTGTTGGTAATCTCTGTTTCGTCCATCCAAAAAGCCTCCACAGTAGCCATCATGATGTTATCTTGTTGCTCAAACACAGCGGACTGCGTGTTGGCACCCATCATAAAAGACCCCTTTTTGATAAACACCATACCATAGGGGTTAGCCTCTTTGAAGTTTCCCGGGTTACGCGCACCTACCAATTCACCGGCCGGCTTATTGCAACTCGCCAATGCAATGATCAGTGCAACCAATGGAAGAATCTTTGTCAGTTTCATATGTATGTTAAGTATTTATTTCTTAAATTAAAATGTATTTTTATAGTCCTCAAAAAATCGCCTATCCTATGCGTATCCTATGCGCATCCTATAACGATTTAGAGGTAGCGGACACTTTTATATTTGTTAGTACGTTTGGGTTTCAAAATATCAAACCCGTATGCCAAATAAATTTCGTGCGAGCCGTAACTTTCGAGCAGCAGTTTGTTGGTAGGCAGTTCGCAACTATAGCCCAATTGCAGCCCCGAGATGATGTCGATATTGACCAGTATGTTCACGCTTCCTGCAATACGATAGCCCAATCCCCATCGGTAGCGATCCTTGTACTCGCACAGCAATGTGGCGTTCAGATCCCACGAGCGAAAATCGGACATCAGCATTGCACTTGGCTTGAGTTGCCAGTCGCGATGGTCTTTGAAGCGGTAGTTATATCCGCCCGCCACATACATTGTCCCGCGCAGACTGAGCGTGGAGTAGTCGTCCCAATCGATCTTCGGCTGCGTGAGGTGGCTGTAACTGCCTCCAACCCACCACGTGGAAGTGGAGTAGTAGATGCCGAGCCCCATATCGAAAGACATCCCCGATTTGCTTCCCTTGGGTATTACATCGTCGGTCTGGTCGAAATAATCGGAACCGCTCAAGTCTTTCAGGTTTACGCTGTCTCCCTTAAAACCGACATTGATAAATCCCAAGTCCACCCCAAAACTCAAGTATCCCTTGCCCAATTTTTGCCGGTAGGCGTACTGCACATAGAATGCTTGGTTGGTAAACAATCCGTACCGGTCGTTTAGGAAACGTACGCCTGCTCCGTGCCGCGTTTTGCCTATGACAAACGGCGATGTGAATGAAAACCAAGTGGTCATTGGGGCGTTTTTGATATTCACGTATTGCATCCTGTGCATACCCGCCACTTTCATCAGGTCGCCTTCTCCCGCCGCTGCGGGATTATAGGCTGTAGGCAAATACATATATTGTCCTATTTGCGGGTCGAATTGTGCACGCACTACGGCAGTGGCAACGACTAACAGGCACAGAACAATATACCGTTTCACATTTCTATTCGCTGCAAAATTGCTCAATACTCATCTTCATTAAAGAAGAAATCCTCATCGTTGGTCGGGTAGTCCGGCCAAATATCCAAGATACTATCATACACCTCTTCATCATCGTCTTCCAGTTCCTGGAGATTCTCAATAACTTCCATAGGTGCACCAATGCGGTTGGCATAATCCAACAACTCATCTTTGGTAGCAGGCCAAGGTGCATCCTCCAATTTTGATGCTAACTCTAACGTCCAATACATAGTTATTCGCCAAAAGTTATAAGTTATTACTTTGTTTCAATCGGTTGATAATCAGCCGGATGCAAATCAAGAAAACGCCGTGTGGACACGGCAGCACGCCCCTTTCGGGTACATTTCCTCGAAATTATCGTGCAAAAGTAGTAAAAACTTTCGGTCTGTGCAAGAACTTTCTGCAACATTTCACATTTTTCGGCATTTTGTTGCGGCGTCCGATTGACACTACGAATGGAAAAATCGGTTACTTCTGCCAAATTGCCATCTTAATATGCTCTTTTTCTCCCACGGTGCGTGCCAAAATAAAGAAATAATCGCTCAGTCGGTTGATGAATCGGCGTTCGTCGGGACGTGGGTGATTGATAGCCACCATCAGTCGTTCCAATCGGCGTGTAATGGTGCGGCAGATATGGCAGCGGGAAATCAGTTCGCTGCCTGCGGGGAGAATAAAAGCCCGTAGTGGCGGAAGGGCGGACTGCATATCATCGATCCATAGTTCTAACTGCCGTGTGTCATTGGCGGAGAGCCATTCCCCGGGGGCTTGACTGAGCGAGGCACCAAGGTTGAATAGTTTGTTCTGAATCAGGAGAAGTTGTGCGTCCAAACCGGCGCACTCCGGGGCTTGCGCAAGGGCTGCGCGAAGCATTCCTACCCACGCATTCAGTTCGTCGGCCGTTCCGTAGGTTTCAAGACGCGGGTCTGCTTTGCTTACTCGTTGATTGTCAGCCAGCGATGTCTGTCCTTCATCGCCGGTTTTGGTGTAGATACTCATAGACGTAAGGTGTAATTTTTGTGTAAAAAGTGAGGATTGAAGAATACAATGCCTGAACTCCAAATATCCATGGTAGAAGTAACCTGAGGGTGGTGGCAGATCTGTAGCCATGCCCTGTGCATTTGCGGCGAATGATGGATGTCGTCTATGATGAAAATACTCTTCTCATTTGCCATAGGTGCCAGGTATTCAAAATATTGCAGTGTTGCCTCTTCCGTGTGGTTGGCATCGATGTAGGCGATGTCGATGCTCTCGCGCACGTAATTATGTAGTGTGTCGTTGATGTTTCCCGTGATGAGTTGGATATTATTCAGGTTGAGTTTAGACCAGTTGCGGCGGGCGATGTCAGCCACAGCGGGAGAGCCCTCAAAGGTGGTGATGTGGTTGCGGGAGTCGGCAGCGGCCAAGTAAGCGGTGGTGATGCCGAGTGAGGTGCCGAGTTCGACTATCTCCAGCGGGCGTTGCGCTGTATGTCCGATGTAGGCGATCCACTTGAAGAGCAGTTGCCCGACCCGCGGGGATTCGAGACTTGTGCGGGCGATGTCGGCTATAGTGCGTTGGTAGACGGTTCCTTTGTTGGTCGCTCCTGTACCGAAATCCGTTATTTCAATGGCTTGATCAGTGTGCAACATAGCCCGTCGGCGTTTCTCTATGGGCGCAAAACAATAGTAAGCATTGGCATCGTACATCAGCATACGCACCAAATAAAAGAGATAGGGCGAATGAATGCCCTCGCCGCCCGTGTTCCATGCGGTGAGATAGTGGCGCAGATAGGCACCGATACGGTAGAGTGTGTTTCCCGGTTGCATTTTGCCCGCAAAGATACACGTTTTTTGCGAGATATGCAAGTACAGAAATGATTTCGCCTTGCATAAATCGAAAATTAGTTGTAACTTTGCCGGTAAAATAACATTACGCATTATGCATTACGTATCACGCATCATTATATGGATATGGCTGCTATTCCTGCCATTGTCGGTATGGGGCAAGACGTATAGCCCGAAGGATGTTCCAGACCCGAAAAAGGGCGGGCAATGGGAGTATGTGAGCAACCCGGACGGTATCATCGGTGAGGAAGATGCGGCGTACCTGAATAAGTGCGCTCGTATGCTTGAGGAGAAGACCCAAGCCGAACTGGCAGTGGTGGCGATACAGAGTATCGGCAGTCAGGATATGTTCGATTTTACGTATCAGTTATTCCAACTATGGGGTATCGGTAAGGAGGGCAAGAATACGGGTGTGCTAATCTGCTTTGTGTTGGATTCGCACGACATACGGATCATGACAGGGCAGGGCATTGAGGGTGTGCTGCCCGATGCCGTGTGCAAACGGATTATCGAAGAGGATATGATCCCCTCGTTCCGCGAAGAGAAATACGGCGAGGGTTTGTGTCTCGGTGCACTGCGGATATATGAGAAATGCACATCGGGCGATGCTCCCGAGGAGTTGCTCAATATGAAATCCGTCACCCGTCGTAACAAGGTGGAGCGGGAGGAACCGTCTTGGTTGGGTTCGCTCATCGGCGGTAAGGCGAAAGAGGTGGGGCAGGAGATATTGTTTGTGATACTTGTGATTGTGGCATTGATAGGGCTGACGTGGTTGGCTGTCTATCACTCCCATAAATGTCCGAAATGCGGCAAGCATACGCTCAATACCCGCCAGAAGACGCTTGTCGCCGCCACGTATGCGGCAGCGGGTGTGGGTTTGACCATCAAGAGTTGCAAGCACTGCGGCTACAGGCACGAGGAGAAATTTACCATTCCGAGACTGACCAAAACCACCACCTATACGGGCGGCGGGCATTATGGCGGCGGACATCACCATAGTGGCGGCGGTTCGTTTGGCGGCTTCGGCGGTGGCAGTTGGGGCGGCGGCAGCACTATGGGCGGAGGTGCCGGGGGTAAGTGGTGATTTTTCTATTCTAAAGATTTGCCGTTCCTTGTCTATTGCAAAGTCAGGTGGATGTCGGGTGGATGGCCTTTTCTTCGGTGGCGAAAATGCGGGGTAGGAGTGGCAAAATGAAGAAAAATAGAAAAAATGCGCAGGACTACCAACACGGACGAAAAAATTGTTGTATCTTTGCAGCAAAAATTAATGCGTAATGCATAATTTACAAACTTACAAATTATTCAATATTGAGCGTATGAAGAAGTTTATACTATGGATCGTAGTGCTGGCGGTATTGGCACTGCTGGCTATTTGGGGTGTGGGTTGCTACAATGAGATGGTAACCAAAGAGGAAACCGTAGAAACCTCGTGGGGCGACGTGCAGACCTATTACCAGCGTCGTGCTGACCTGATTCCGAATCTGGTGAATACCGTAAAAGGTTATGCAGAGCACGAGAACAGCACTTTGCAGGAGGTAATCGAAGCACGTGCTAAAGCCACACAGATAACCATTGATCCGACCAATGCTACTCCTGAACAGTTGGCGGCATATCAGTCGGCACAAGGTGAGTTGAGTCAGGCGCTCGGACGACTGATGGCTATCTCTGAGGCGTATCCCGACCTGAAAGCAAATAGCAATTTCCGCGACCTGCAGGCGCAGTTGGAGGGTACGGAGAACCGCATTGCCACGGCACGGCAGAACTACAACGGGGCGGTAAAAGATTTTAATACCTATGTCCGTCGTTTCCCGAAAAATATCATTGCTTCGATGTGCGGCTTCGAGAAGAAAAACTACTTCGAGGCAGACACGATGGCTGCCAAAGCACCGGAGGTGAATTTTTGATTACGACAAAGAACGTGGAACAAAGAACAAAGAATAAAATGGCGTAGAACAGCCAAAGGTATCTGATTCTTTGTTTATTGTCCTTTGTCTTTCAGCGGAACGGAGTGGAGCGGTTGAATAAAAATGATTGAGATAAAAGAAGAGACGGTGTATGCAGTGCTGGTGGGGTTGATTACCCCCGAGCAATCGGAAGAACGCACCAAAGAGTATTTGGATGAGTTGGCTTTCTTGGCGGATACGAACCATATCGTACCCGTCAAGCGTTTTGTACAGCGGTTGGAACAGCCGAATACAAGTACCTACGTAGGAGAGGGCAAGTTGCAGGAAATAAAGGAGTATATTAACTCCCCCGCCCCCCTCAAAGAGGGGGTACTATCAGTACAGCCGTCGAGCCCCTCCTTTGGAGGGGTTGGGGAGGTCGGGACGGATCGTCGTGTTATCTCTGTCGTTATTTTCGATGACGAACTCTCGCCCCGCCAATTGCGCAATATAGAGCGGGAACTGAACATGCTGCCCAACGGCAAGATGGGGCATGTACGGGTGATGGATAGGACGATTCTGATTCTGGAAATTTTCCTGCAGCGGGCGCAGACCAGTTACGCCAAGACACAAGTGGAGATGGCGCACCTGCAATATATGCTCCCCCGGTTGACCCGAATGTGGTCGCACCTTGATCGTCAGCGCGGCGGCGGCACAACGAGCCGTGGTATGGGTGAAACCCAGATAGAGGCTGACAAGCGGATTATCGGTCAGCGTATCGCCCTGCTGCGAGAAGACTTGAAAAAGATAGACAAGCAGATGGCTACCCAGCGGCAGAACCGCGGCAAGATGGTGCGTGTGGCGCTGGTGGGCTATACCAACGTGGGCAAATCGACGCTGATGAACCTGCTGAGCAAATCGGACGTGTTTGCCGAGAACAAACTCTTTGCTACATTGGATACCACGGTGCGCAAGGTTACGATAGACAACCTGCCGTTCCTCTTGAGCGACACAGTGGGATTTATCCGCAAACTGCCGCACCATTTGGTAGAATCGTTCAAATCAACCCTGGACGAGGTACGCGAGGCAGACCTGCTGATACATGTGGTGGACATCTCACACCCAAACTTCGAAGAGCAGTATGAGGTAGTGGAAAAAACTATCAACGACCTGCTGACGCGCGAGGAGGTGGTGCAGGAGGGCAAACCGTGGTCGGGTAAGAATAAAGAGAAGCACGTGGAGAAACGTGTGGCAGATATACCGCGTATCGTGGTTTTCAACAAGATAGATGCCTTTACCTACACGCCCAAAGAGGAGGATGACCTGACACCCGTGCGCAGGGAGAACATATCGCTTGAGGAGTTGCAACGGACATGGATGGCGAAACTGCAGGACGATTGTATCTTTATCTCGGCGAAGAACAAAGACAATATAGAAGCGTTGAAACAGTTGATGTACGACCGTATCAAGGCGATACACGTGAAGCGATACCCGTACAACGACTTTATTTTCCAACGATACGAATAAGGTCGAGACCTCATTCGTATCACAGGAAAGACAAAGAATATGGAACAAAGAACAAAGAATAAAATAGTGTTGAATAGTCGTGGGTATTTAGTTCTTTGTTCATTGTCCTTTGTTCTTAAGTCCTAAAAAGACGGTTAAATAACTTAATATACAATGACAAAGTACATTTTTGTAACCGGTGGTGTGGCTTCCTCGTTGGGAAAGGGTATCATTGCCGCTTCGTTGGGTAACCTGCTCAAAGCCAGAGGTTTCCGAGTGACAAACCAGAAACTGGATCCGTATATCAACGTGGATCCGGGGACACTCAATCCCTACGAACACGGTGAATGTTACGTAACGGAAGACGGGCATGAGGCAGACTTGGATCTCGGACACTATGAGCGTTTCTTGGACGTGCGTACCCACAAGGCGAACAATATCACTACGGGACGTATCTACCAGACGGTGATTGAGAAAGAGCGTCGCGGTGATTTCCTCGGCAAGACGGTGCAGGTAGTACCGCATATCACCGACGAGATCAAACATCAGATACGCCTTCTCGGAGAAACGGGCAAATACGACTTTGTCATTACGGAAATAGGTGGTACGGTAGGCGACATCGAGAGCCTGCCTTATATCGAGGCGGTGCGCCAGATGCGCTGGGAACTCGGACGCGACTGCTGCTGTATTCACCTGACTTACGTACCATACCTGGCTGCAGCCAAGGAACTGAAAACCAAACCGACGCAGCACTCGGTGAAAGACCTGCAGCAAGAGGGAGTGCAACCCGATATTATCGTTCTGCGCACCGAGCATACCATTCCGCAGGATGTGCGCCGCAAGGTGGCGTTGTTCTGCAATGTGGCACAAGACTGCGTGGTACAATCGATAGATGCGCCGACTATCTACCGTGTGCCGCTCAATATGCTGGCAGAGGGGCTGGATATGGCGGTACTGCGCTGTACGGGTTTTGACACCGACAAAGTGCCGGTGCCCGACATGACCCGCTGGAACACCTTTTTGCAGCACTTGGAGGGTGCCCAAGAGGAAGTGCGGATTGCTATCGTGGGCAAGTATGTGCAACTGCAAGACGCATATAAGTCGATACGCGAATCGCTGACCCATGCGGCGGCATACAACGACCGTAAGTTGGTGCTGACTTCGGTGCTGAGCGACGACCTGACGGCGGAGAATGTAGTCGAGCGGCTGGCGGGGCAGCAGGGGATTGTGATTGCTCCGGGGTTTGGCTCGCGTGGTGTGGAAGGCAAGTTTGCAGCACTTAAATATGCGCGTGAAAACAAGATACCATGTTTCGGTATCTGTATGGGAATGCAATGTATGGCCATTGAGTTTGCCCGCGATGTACTCGGGTATGCCGATGCCAACTCTACAGAGTTTGACCCGCAGACCACGCACAACGTGATTGATATGATGGAGGCACAGAAACAGATGGTCAACAAAGGTGGATCGATGCGTCTCGGGGCTTATCCGTGCCGGCTGAAAAAAGGCAGTAAGGTGGAGCAAATCTATGCACCCCTTCTGAAAGACGGTAGTGATATTATTTACGAGCGCCATCGCCACCGCTATGAGTTCAACCACGACTATCAAGCGGCTTTTGAGCAACATGGTATGGAGTGTGTGGGCATCAATCCTGAATCGGGACTGGTAGAGATCCTTTGCCTGAAAGACCATCCGTGGTATATCGGTGTGCAGTTCCATCCGGAGTATTCGTCCACGGTGCTTCACCCGCATCCGCTGTTTGTGGATTTTGTTAAGGCGGCAACGAAAGTCAATTTGTAAAGTTGTAAGTGTGTAAATTTGTAAATTATGCGAAGTGTAGAACTGAATAATCGTGTTTTTGACGAGTATATCACAACAGACAAAATACAAGAGGCGGTGAACGCCGTGGCGGAGCGTATCAATGCGGATTATGCAGGGCGTGAACCGCTGTTTGTCTGCGTATTGAACGGAGCCTATATCTATGCTGCCGATTTGTTCCGATCCATCAATCTCCATTCGGAAATAACCTTTGTGCGGCTCAAATCGTATGAAGGTACCTCTACGACAGGCAATGTACGTATGATTGTGCCGCTGCAAGAGGAGGTAAGAGACCGCGATGTGATTGTGGTAGAAGATATTGTAGATACAGGTATTACGATGCATGGCTTCAAACAGTTGCTGCGAGAACAAGGTGCGCGTTCCGTGGCGGTTACGTCGTTCCTCTTTAAGCCGGAAGCATTGCAGCACGCCGATGCAGAACCGGAGTATGTGGCATTCCGTATTCCTCGCAAGTTTATACTGGGTTATGGCTTGGATTATGACGGGTTTGGGCGCAACTTGGATGCAGTATATGTACTACGCGAGGAATAGAATTTGCAAATATCAGAAATAAATCGTACTTTTGCACAAAATAGAAATACCTAAAACAGAAATAATATGAATGAAGAACTGACACGTGTGATGGCCGTAGCCCAGTCATGGCTCGACGGCAATTATGATGCTGAAACGAAAGCACAAGTGAAAGCAATGATGGAAGCCGATGACAAAACGGAACTCATTGATAGTTTTTACCGTACATTGGAGTTTGGTACGGGCGGTTTGCGCGGTATTATGGGACCGGGAACCAACCGTATGAACAAATACATCGTGGCACAGGCTACGCAGGGTTATGCCAACTACCTGCTCAAAGTGCAAGCCGAGAACGGCTTCAAGAATGTGCAGAACGGGCAGGTGGCAGTAGTGGTAGGGCATGACTGCCGCAACAACGGTCGTCTGTTTGCCGAGACTGTTGCCAACGTGTTTTCTGCCAATGGTATCAAGGTGTACCTGTTTGAGAGTCTGCGTCCCACGCCGGAGGTTAGTTTCGCAATCCGACACCTAAAATGCCAAGGTGGCGTAAACGTTACTGCCAGCCATAACCCGAAAGAGTACAATGGTTATAAGGCTTATTGGGAGGACGGTTCGCAGGTGCTGCAACCGCACGACCAAGGTATCATTGATGAGGTGAACAAGGTGAAGATGGAGGATGTAAAATGGGAAGGCAACAAAGACCTGATTGAGATTATCGGTGGCGAGATGGACTATGACTATATGATGGCTGTCAAGACCGTGATGATTGATCAGGATGTTATTCTGCGCCAAAGCAACTTGAATATCGTTTATACTCCGTTGCACGGTGCAGGGCGCCAGATTGTGCCGATGTGCTTGCGCTCATGGGGTTTCCAGAATATCCATGTGGTACCCGAGCAAATGGTGATTGACGGCAATTTCCCGACGGTGGTAAGTCCTAACCCGGAGAACGCTGAGGCGATGACGATGGGTATGAACCTTGGTACAAAACTGAATGCCGACCTTGTGATTGCCAGTGACCCCGATGCCGACCGTTTGGCTATCGTATGTCGTGATGATGAGGGCAAATGGGTGATTATTAATGGTAACCAGACTTGTATGATGTTCTCCTATTACAACATCAAAGCCCTCAAACGCTTGGGCAAGATGCGTCCCGAGAACTATCTGGTGAAGACCATTGTTACCAGTGAGGTGATTCGTCGTATTGCCGACAAAGAGGGTGTTACACTAACTGATGAATATACCGGTTTTAAGTGGATTGCCAACCGCATCCGTATGTGGGAAGGTACGCACAAGTATATCGGCGGCGGAGAAGAGAGTTTCGGTTGGCTCGGTTACGATGCAGTGCGCGACAAATGTGCGCCTTCGGCTATCTGCCTGATTTGCGAAATTGCCGCATATGCCAAAGATCAGGGTATGTCGCTCTATGATTACCTGCTCAATATATATAAGGAGTTCGGCTTCCAGTGCGAGACAACTATCAATGTGGTGCGTCCGGGGAAGGCGGGTGCTGAGGAGATACAGCAGATGATGGCGAACTATCGTCAGAACCCACCGCAGGAGATTGCAGGCGAGAAAGTGATCCGTATGAAAGATTATAAGTCATTGGTAGAGAAAGATCTTGTGGATGGTGAGTGGAAAGAACAACCGATTACGATGGCACTCAATGCTACGAGCAACGTGCTGCAATTCTTTACCGATGGCGGTCTGAAAGTAAGTGTTCGTCCATCTGGTACGGAACCGAAGATCAAGTTCTATTTCGAGATACCTGCCGATATGCCTACTGCTGCAGACTACAAAGCCGCTACGGCTGCCGCTGAAGCCCGCGTGCCGGCTATTAAGAAGAGTTTGGGACTGGAATAAATCAGACCTGACTGAGGTACAAAAAGAGAGGTCGCTCATTCGGGCAACCTCTCTTTTTCGTATATAAATAGTATGGTTACTTGGTGATAGAGCCTGTAAGATTGTATTTTACACCATTTCGTATAATGATGATATTACCATTTTCAATGCATTTCACAGCAGGTGCTTGAGCATTCTCGGTTTGCTCTATGGCAGTATCGTCTACCGGTTCGAACGTTTCGAACTCAATAGTCTGCCGGGCAGTATAAACAATGCCGTTGCTTGCTTTTCCGGAGAAGGTAACGTCGTAGGTTGTGATAAAGAAACCTTCCTCCTCGCCCGACTCGCGAGATACCAATTTGAGGGTTAGTTCGGCAGAGGTGAAAGTCAATTGGGTAGTATCAGTGCCGGCAACAATCGCCATATAAGACTCCTCAATATCGATCATCTCGTTATCGGATGAGTAGGTGTCGCTGAGGTCTTTGTAGTCACCGATGTAGAGCAGAAACTCCATCATAGTGCCATCTCCCACGGGAATCAAGCCATCTTCTGTTTCTGTCCACTTCTCGAAGGTGTACAACATCAAGTATGCAAAACCATAGTCTCCATATTCTGCATCAATCTGACCTCCTGCGAAGGTTATGTTTTCCGTAGTGGGTTCTGGATCGGCAGGTTGTTCGCCATCTGTAGTGATGGTGATAGATAGCAAATCGAATTGCCCTGCTTTGGTTGGGGTGGTACCAAAATCGGCTTTGTCGCCTACGGTAAGTGTGATAGAGGTTGCCTTACCCGCCCACGATACGGCTTGTCCGCCCTCTTGGGTGCCTTCTTCGGCAAGGGTAGGAACATCGCTTGTGAGGGTGGCTAAACGTTCTTGACCTTTGGAAGACAACTCGAAACTGATGGCAGTGATGTTGTTGGCGGAGGTGGCAATGGTTAGTGTGCCACCTGCATAGACGCGCAGTTCTTCTCCGGTAGCAGAAGCAGGGGATTGGGTACCATCCGTGGCGGTGACGGTAATACCTCGTGTTGTAAAAGAGGTTGTGGCATAGTCGCTCATCTTGAGAGTGATGGTTTCTGCCGACATAGTTGCAGCCATAACAATGGTTGCAAGAAACATGTAAACTTTTTTCATTATTATAAAGTGTTTGGTTTGTGCATAACAAAAACGACTTGCCATTTAGCAAGTCGTCTCTTCTGTGTGTGGGCGTTTACGGATTCGAACCGCAGACCCTCTGCTTGTAAGGCAGATGCTCTAAACCAGCTGAGCTAAACGCCCTTTTCGTAGTGGAGAAACCCGTTAGGTTAGTTCCTTTCCGAAAGCGAGTGCAAAGGTACTGCTTTTTTCTGAACCGTGCAAATATTAGTGCGATTTTTTTGCAAAAAAATGCCAGTTGAACCAATTTTGATACTGCCAACGGTAAAATACTACATAAAGCAGCCCCGTAATGAGCAGTCCGACGCACATACCACCCAATACATCGGCGGCAAAATGTTGCGAGAGATAGATGCGCGAGTAGCCGCCGAGGGCAGCAAGGAAGAAACAAAGAGCCTGTAGAATGAAATTTGTAAATTTGTAAGTTTGTAAATTTGTAAATTGAGCGGAGTGGCTATGCATATAGTTGGTAGTGATGATACAAAGGGCAAAGAAAAAAGCAAAGAAGGTGGTGGTATGTCCGGATGGGAAAGAATAGAAACGGCTCATCGTAACGCCGTCGACAAGGGGAAGTTGTATGTCGGGATAGTTGGTGGCGAAATAAGTTAAGGGGCGTGGAGCATCTGCAATGCGTTTGAGTATTTGTGTGGCAAGTCCGGACAGGAGTGTGCCGGAGAGTGTAAAGATTGCCCAGCCTGCTTTGTAGAACAATAGGGCAAAGCATACGACATAGGGTATCCATTCGCCAATCTGTGTATAGTATTTGTAGAATGTATCGAATAAGGGAGTGTGGCGGTTGCAGAGAAACAGGTGCAGTTCGGCTTTTGGGATGCATAGCAGACAAATACTCAATGCCATTATCAGCATAAGACAGAGCGTAAGGAAAACACCATTTCGGCGGAGGAAGTTGTTCATAGACTATGAATTATAAAACGCTGCAAAGATACGAAATAAACGGCGGAATGCCAAATAAAATCGGCTGCTTGACGGGGTCAGGCAGCCGATTGAGTTTATTGTTCTTTGTTCTTAATTCTTTGTCCTATTCCGTAGGAATGTTCTTATTGACATTCTTGCTGCCGATGAGGGCATAGAAGAGAATGTAGAGGAGACCGATGATTGGGACGATGTAGGAGAGCAGGTAGCCTACGTGGTCGGCAAGCATATTCTGGAAGAAAGGCAGGATACCACCACCGCAGACGAGTGCCATAAAGATACCGCTGGCAGCAGGAGTGTATTTGCCGAGTCCCTCGGCTGCGAGATTG
The DNA here is from genome assembly GCA_934728255.1 of uncultured Bacteroidales bacterium. Lineage (GTDB taxonomy): Bacteria > Bacteroidota > Bacteroidia > Bacteroidales > Paludibacteraceae > Colicola. The sequence continues at coordinate 83,203 of CAKVEC010000002.1, read as the reverse complement.
AAGATAGCCCCCCACATCACGCTGGTCATCAGACCACAGAGGAACATAATAATCATGCTGACAGGTAACTCTACGCCTTTGAAGGTAACGACCCAGGTCTCGGGGAAGAACATCACGCAGAGAAGCATGACGATAGCCGTAGCCGAAACGGCAGCAAGCATAGTCTTGCTGCTGACCTTACCACCGATAGCTCCACCGAGAAGACGACCGCACATCATCATCAGCCAATAGAAACCTACTACGGTACCGGCAATAGCGGGACCTACGAGCGGGTCGTTGGACATATAGAGGTTGGCAGTGTTCGGAATACCTACCTCGACACCTACATAGAAGAAGATGGCGATAGCACCAAGTACGAAATGACGGAACGACATCGGGCTGTATTTGTCCTTTTGAAGTTTTGCAGCAGCACGTTGTTCGGCAGTCTCAATATGCGGTTCGGGGATATTGGTAAAGAATATAACCAAGAAAGCCACCACGAAGATAATCATTGCGGTGAGCATAGCAGGGGCAGCATCGGAAACAGAGGCAGTGCTTGCCTGACCACCGATGAGGTAGCCCAAGAAAATAGGTGCGATAGTACCACCGATAGAGTTGCACGAACCACCGAACTGAATCAACTGGTTACCGCGCTTGCCACCCCCACCGAGGGTGTTGAGCATCGGGTTGACCACGATATTGAGGAGACACATGGAGAAGCCGGCAATGAAGGCACCAAGGACATACACGCCGAAACTCTCGGCATAGCCGCTCAGCCATTGTACACCGACACCGATGAAGCCGACGGTTACTGCCAGCAGAGATGTGAATTTGTAACCTTTGCGCTTAAGGATGATACCACCCGGAATACCCATGCAAGCATAGGCAATGAAATTGGCGAGTGTACCGAGTTGCGACATAGCATTCGATGCACCGAACTGGTTTTTCACGATGACGCCCATGGAACCGGCAAAGTTGGTAACGAAGGCAATCATAAAAAAGAGGAGAAACATTACTACAATCGGCAGTATGTTTCGGGACTGATTGTTACTCATAGTATATTGTTTTTTGTTGTTTAATGACGAGGGGAATTTAAGGTCTTTAAGGGGGGTAAAGTCCTTAAGGTTATTAAAGATTATTCTGCAGGAAAAGCATCAGGCGGCGGTGGAGATGGGTGTAGTTGTTGCGTTTCTTGAGAAAATGGTTGTCATCGGGATAGATCTGCATCTCGAACTGCTTGTTTGCCTGAACGAGAGACTCTATATATAATAAGGTGTTCTGTGCGTGGACGTTGTCGTCGGCGAGACCGTGTACAATAAGCAGTTTGCCGTTGAGCCGGTCGCCTTTGTCGGTAAGGTTGCTTAGGTTGTAGCCGCTTTCGTTGACTTGCGGGCGGCGCATATACCGCTCGGTGTAGGCGGAGTCATAGAGCCGCCAGTCGGTAACTGGGGCGATGGCGATACCGCAACGGAAGGTGCTGTCGGGGCAGGACATGGTAGTAAGCGTCTGGAAACCGCCGTAACTCCACCCGCAGAGACAGAGACGGTCGGCATCGACATAGGGCAGCGATTGGAGATAACGGGCGGCACTGATTTGGTCTTGTGCCTCGACCTGCCCGAGTTGCATATAGGACGCATTGCGGAATGCCCGTCCGCGGCAGTCGGTACCGCGTCCGTCCACACAGGCAACGATATAGCCCTCGTGGGCGAGGTAGTACTCCCAACGCTTGCGCCATTGGTCGAGGACACGCTGGCTTTGTGGACCCGAGTACTGAAGCATCAGAACGGGGTATTTTTTGGTTTTGTCGAAGTCTTTTGGAAGGATTGTCCAGCCGTTGAGCAGGTCGCCGCGCTCGGTAGTGAATGAAAAGAAGGTCTTTTCCGGGATACCGAGAGCCGCCCAGTCTTTTGCCACGTCGGCATTGTCTTCCAATACTTTGACTTTGCGCTTGGAACCGTCTTTGGAGAGAGTGTAGAGTGTGTATGTGTCCGGTTGACTGACAGACTGGTAGTTGTCTATCATCTGACGGTAGTTGCCCGAGAAAAAGAGGTCGTGGATACCCTCGCCGTCGGTGATGCGGACAGGCGTGCCTTTTTTGAGAGAAAGCATATAGCCTTGTCGGGTCTGCGGGGTGGTTGCGGCTTGATAATAAAGCGTTTGGGTGGATTCGTCGAAACCATAGATGGTGGTCAGGTCGGTGCCGTCGGGCGTCAGTTGCTTCTGCTGAATGCCCTGTGCGGAATAGAGATATGCTGCGCGCCAACCGCTTTTCTCGCTTAGGATAATAAAACGGTTGTCGGAAAGCCACTGCCATTGGTCGAACAGTTCGTAGTCGATAAAACAATCGCGGCTCTCCTCTTTGTAAAGGGGGCGGGAGATGGTGGAGCGGGAGTTGCAGAGCAGGACATCTATGCGGGTCTGGTCGCGATTGAGACGGAGCACCGCCAATTCGGCGGGTTGCTCGGTCTTGCCCTGCATAACGGGGCTAGTCCAGCGCAGTCGGGGCAGATAGACGTCCTCATCGGGGTTGTGGGTCTGCATGGTGCGAATGGTCTTGTTGCGGATATCATAGACGCAGACGGAGACCTGTGCATTGGGTTCACCGGCTTTGGGGTAACGAAGGGAGGCTTCGCGGGGGTAGGTAGTACCTAAAAAATCCTGCCACGTAAAAGTGGGGACATGGGTTTCGTCGAGACGGACAAATGCCAGTTGCTTGGAGTCGGGGGAGAACGCGAATAGGCAGGTGGTGCCGAATTCCTCCTCGTAGAGCCAGTCGGCGATGCCGTTGATGATTTCGGGGTTCTCATCGTGGGTAACGGCTACTTCGGTGCCGAAATCGAGTTTGTGCAGATAGAGGTTGTTGCCTTTGGCAAAGGCGATGTAACGCCCATCGGGAGATAGAACGGCATCGCGCACGAGGGTGTCGCTCAGATGCCGGCGCGTACCCTTCTGTGTATCAACGATGTAGTAGTCGGCAAGGAAGGAGCGGCGGAACAACTGCTGTTCGTTCTCGTATTCAAGGCGGTAACGACCGGTAGAGGTGTTGCCGAGAATGCTGTCGGTTTGCTCAACGGAAAGTTTGCGGGCATTATATTTGCCGTCCAAGATGTCGGTCAGCAGATCGGCGTGCAATCCGGTCGATAGCACCACTGCAAAAAGAAGAAGCGTGTATTTCGTTTTTTTCATGTCTGTTAGTCGTTACGGTTTAGAAAAATGCAACATTTTTGAGTGGGCAGGTGAGGCTTATCCTATAAGGAGTTCTACTCAGCCCACAGGGCTTCGTGTCGCTACGGCGCTCAGTGTGTTGCACACACCCGCCTTACGCTTCACCACCTGACATTTACCTAACCATTCAACAATCGTGCAAAGATAGGAAAAATAAATCATTTATGCAAATGTATGGTCTTTTTGCCATTTACGATGTGCAATTTGTAAATTCCTATTTGCATGGTCTGTTGTATATCGTTTTCGCTGATTGTTAGGCGGATATCGGAGCGTTTCGGGTAGGATGTATAATGTGTAAGTGATTCGTTTACAGGGGTTTCGTACAAAAGAGTCTGATAGACCAGTGTATTGCCGTTGAGACGTACGATTTTGCCGCAATAGTTTTTGTCGGAATCCACATCGATCCACAGGGCGGACACCATATCGCCGTCGGCGTCGGGCAGGAAGAAAGCAACGGTTTCGTCGGGCAAGATACGATACCGCCAGCGGGTGGGGGTGTCGGACAATTTGTTGTTTTTGCAACCGATTGATTGTGAGGACAAAATGTGAGTGATGGTAGCGGTGCTGTCGGCAGAAAAATCGATGTAATAGACCATTTCGGGCGCAATGTCGAAAGTGCGCTCGTACCACACGCTGTCGGTGGTAGCGAGAGTGATTTCTCGAGCGGGGATGGTGGAGGAGGTAATAGCACCGGCGTAAACCGTATTGAGAACGGGGAAGGCTATGGCGTAATAACCGCTTTGGCAGTCGGTGCGCTGCAGAAGGTCGGGCGTTTGGATGTCGTCTGAATAGACCGCATAAAGGGTGCCGTCTTGGCGGGGGTAGTAGGTTGTTTCGGGGGCATAGATTTGCGGGCGGACGGTGGTTTCCTCAATGGGACTTTCCGCCCATCCGAGGAATTTCCATCCGTCCTCGTTGGGGAGAGAGGGAAGGAGTATGCCTGCACCTGTTGCGGTTTCCGTCAGGCGGGAGTATGTGCCTGTTTCTGCTTGTAAATCAATGGAGTACGGGCGCAATGCGGCTTTTTTCCAGACAATGTCGTATCGGGCGATATAGAGGGAGTTGGCAGTGGCGTCGATGCGAATAGAGATGTTGCCGTCAGCGGGCTTGATTATCGGGCTGAAGGTGCGGGTGATGTCCGTGTAGTCGGTGGAGTAGGTGCCGCTCCATTGGTCGAAACCGCTGTCGGCGATGCTCCAGATGGTTTGTCCGTCTATGGTCATTTGCAGCGTGCCCGCACCGGCGGACTTATTGGAGCGCATAGAGAGGGTAACGGATTGTATTTCCGTGTTTTGCCAACCTGTGAGGGTCAATACCGCCGATTGTCCCGCCGTCATCTGCCCTTTTCTGCCTGTGCAGACATACTCGGTTGCGGCGTTCTCGGGGAGGATGCCGCTTGTAGATACTTTTTTGTTGGTTTCGACTGTGAAGGTGGCGATGAGAGCCAATAGTCCGAGCATAAAAACATCAATTTATCCACAAAGGTAAAGTGAATTTTACACATTGGCAATTTTTCGATGAATAAACGGCAATAATTTTCGTATATCGGAAAAATATCGTAACTTTGCACGCATTTTATGTGCAGAGGTGTGGTGTTCTAATGGGTGTCTTATGCCGCCAGCGGCAAGAAATCCAAGTAAACCTTTGTTTTTACATCCATAAATTGCCATAAATTTTATTCGCCTGCAGCGGCAAAGTAAGACAATTTGCTTATATCGAATTGATACTATATTAAAATTTGCAAAGGTTTTCAAAAGACAAGGACATACTATCCTATGCGTATCCTAAGCGCATCCTATAACGATTCTGGGAAAGACGGAACGAAAATATAAAATAAAAATAATTAACATTTATGCAACAAATCAAACTGAAACGTGGTTTGGACATACCTTTTGAAGGCGCGGCAGCATTGACGCTCGGTAGCGTGAATCGTCCTGCGGTCTATCATATCGTGCCCGACCATTTCGCCGGCATCATACCGAAACTGATGGTGCACGAAGGCGACAGCGTGAAGGCAGGTTCGCCCCTGTTTCACGACAAGGCATTTGAGCAGATGTTGTTTACATCGCCTGTAAGCGGTAAGGTAGTGGCTATAGTCCGCGGCGACCGCCGGAAAGTGATGTCGATTGACATTGAGGCAGATGCCTGCATTGCGTATGAGACGTTTGATAAGTCTGCTGATATCAAGACCCTGCTGCTCCAGTCGGGTCTTTGGTGTCTGATCAAGCAGCGTCCTTACGACTGTATTGCTATGCCGAGCAAGCAGCCGAAGGCTATCTTCATCTCGACTTTCGACAGCGCACCTGTGGCACCGGATTATGAGTGGGTGCTGAAAGGGCGGCTGGCAGAACTGCAAGCGGCTGTGAGTGCGCTGGGCAGTGTGGCACCGGTGTATGTCGGAATAAAAGGCGGCGCAAAAGCCACCGAGTTCCGCGAGTTGAAAGACTGCACTTTGTATGAGGTGTTCGGTCCGCACCCCGCAGGCAACGTGGGTGTACAGATCAACCATGTGGCACCGATTGCCAAAGGCGAGACGGTTTGGACAATCAACATACAGGATCTTGACCTGATTGGCCGCTTGCTGACCAAGGGTATTGTGGATATGCAGAAGAAAGTGGCTCTGACGGGTCCGCTGGCTTATGGCGCACAATACTATAATGTGTTGCCGGGTATGCCAGTAACGGAGATTTTCCGCAGCAATGTGATGACGGGCGAGCCTGTGCGCTATGTGGCAGGCAATGTGCTGAGCGGACACCAAGTGGGTCTGGACGAGATGATCAGTATCTACGACAACCAGTTTACGGTATTGGACGAGGGTACGGAAAATCATGAGTTTATGGGTTGGATGATGCCACGTTTTGGCTCATTCAATGCAAGTTGCACCGATCCTGCCAAGATGTTTGACTGCGCATTTACGCGTTGGTTATTCGGCAAGAAACACTACCAGTGGGATGCCCGCTTGAAGGGTGGTCGCCGTGCGATTATCGTGAGCGGTCAGTACGATAAGGTGTTCCCGATGGACATCTATCCCGAATACCTGATTAAGGCGATGATAGCCGGAAATATTGACAAGATGGAGACATTGGGTGTGTATGAAGTGGCTCCCGAAGACTTTGCGCTTTGCGAGTATGTCTGCACTTCGAAGATGCCGCTCCAGGCAATAGTAAGAACCGCATTGGATAACTTAAAAAAGGAGATTGAGTGATGTTTAACGGTTTATATAAATTAGTAGAGAAACTTCGCCCGACCTTTGATGAAGGCGGCAAGTTGCACGCACTCCACTCGGTGTTTGACGGTTTTGACACGTTCCTGTTCACCCCGAACACGACTTCAAAGCGTATAGGCACACAAATCCACGATGGTTCGGACTCCAAACGCACCATGATACTTGTGGTTTTGGCACTTGTTCCCGCTATGTTGTTCGGTATGTTCAATGTGGGCTACCAGCACCTGTTGGCTACAGGCGAGTTGGTACGTGGTGGCATGACCTGTGCATTGTGGTGGAAGGCATTCGGCTTCGGTCTGTTGGCAGTATTGCCTTATATAATAGTCAGTTACGCAGTGGGACTTGGTATTGAGTTTACGGTAGCGCAATGGAAAAAAGAAGAGATTCAAGAGGGCTTTCTCGTTACGGGTTTCATCATTCCGCTGATTGTGCCGATCAATACTCCGCTGTGGATGGTGGCTATCGCTACTGCTTTTGCCGTTATCTTTGCCAAAGAGGTATTCGGCGGTACGGGTTATAACATCTTCAATGTGGCTCTTATCACGCGTGCGTTCCTGTTCTTTGCGTACCCGACTCATATGACGGGCGATGCAGCCTTTGTCCGCACCGGCGGCACTTGGGGCTGGGATGGCGGCAAGACGATTGTGGACGGTTTCTCGGGCGCAACGCCTCTGACACAGATTGCAACCACAACGGATGCAAGCCTTATGCCCGTAGATTTTTGGACGGCATTCAACGGCTTGATTCCCGGTTCGGTGGGTGAGACCTGCTGCTGGGCTATTTTGCTGGGTGCATTGTTGCTGCTGACGACCGGTGTGGCTTCGTGGAAGACGATGCTCAGTATCTTTGTGGGCGGCGGACTGACTGCATGGCTGTTCAATGTGTGCGGTCCGGATACGGCTGCGGCTCATTTCCCGTGGTATATGCACTTAGTAACGGGCGGTTTCGCTTTCGGTGCCGTATTTATGGCTACCGACCCTGTTACCTCGGCTCGCACGGAGTGCGGCAAGTGGATCTACGGTTTCCTGATCGGTTTTATGGCAGTGGTTATCCGCGTACTCAACCCCGGTTATCCGGAGGGTATGATGCTCTCTATTCTGCTGATGAACGCCTTTGCTCCGCTTATCGACTGGTGCGTAGTGCAAGTGAATATCAAACGTCGTATGAAACGCGCTAAAATCTAAGAAATATGGCACAGAAGAAATATGTATGCTCCGTGTGCGGCTATGTCCACACCGGTGATAATGCACCCGATGAGTGCCCGCAGTGCCACCAGAAAGGTGTGTTCGTAGAACAAAAGAAAAAAGGACTTGACACCAACAGCAATGTCTATACCATAGTGTATGCGACTGTGATTGTGGTGATAGTGGCGATCTTGCTGGCAGTAGTGAGCCAAGTGCTCAGTCCGCGCCAGAAGGCGAATGCACTGCTTGACCAGCAAAAACAGATTCTGGTAGCCCTCAATCAGGACTACTCGAAGGCTGATCCTGCGGCTATGTATAAGGAATTGGTAAAAGACTCGACTGTGAATGGTCTGCCGCTGTATGTGGCAACGATTGACGGCGAGACCAAGTATGTACTCAAACTTCACGGAACGGGTCTGTGGGGTGGTATCGGTGGTTATCTGGCATTGGATGCGGATAAGAACACCATCTTCGGCATTAACTTCAACCACGAGAGCGAGACTCCGGGTTTGGGCGCCGAGATCGTTACTGCAAAATTCCGCAACCAGTTCAACGGAAAGCATATCCGTAACGCCGAGGGCGAGATTCGCTCGGTGGCAGTTCTGAAAGCCGGCAAGACGGCGGAGAACGGACAGGAGCAGGTGGATGCCGTTTCAGGCGCAACCATCACTTCGACGGGTGTGAATGATATGCTGGTGAACAACCTTGCAGAGTACGCCGAGTTTCTGAATGATTGTAAAACCAACAACTGCGCTGCTCCCTGTGAGGCTGCTCAAGAGGGCGACGGGGTTGAACAAACAATGGAATAACTATGGCACTTTCACAAAAAACAAAAGAGGTCTTTTTGGGGCCTCTGAATAAGAACAACCCAGTGGTTGTGCAAATCTTGGGTATCTGTTCGGCACTGGCCGTAACGGTGCAACTCAAGCCTGCATTGGTGATGGGTATTGCGGTAACGATTATCGTGGCTATGTCCAATGTGATCATTTCGTTGATGCGCAAGACTATCCCGATGCGTATTCGTATCATTGTTCAATTGGTCGTTGTAGCGGCGTTGGTTACGCTCGTGAGCGAGGTGTTGAAAGCCTTTGCTTATGATGTGGCAATGCAGTTGAGCGTCTATATCGGACTGATTATTACCAACTGTATCCTGATGGGACGCCTCGAGGCATTTGCTATGACGAATAACGTAAAGGACTCGTTCCTCGACGGTCTTGGCAACGGATTCGGTTATGCTATCGTATTGGTTATTGTTGCTTTTATTCGCGAGTTGTTCGGTGCAGGCACACTGCTTGGCTTCCGTGTGATTCCTGAGAGTTGGTATGTAGCCAATGGCGGTTGTTATGAGAACTGCGGTATGATGATGATGCCAGCAATGGCTCTGATTCTGGTAGGTTGTATCATTTGGGCTCACCGTGGCATAAACAAGGAGGAAAAGTAATATGGAACATGCATTAAGTCTATTTGTTCGCAGCATATTTGCTGACAACATGATTTTCGCATACTTCCTGGGTATGTGTTCGTATCTGGCGGTATCGAAAGACGTTAAAACGAGTGCAGGTTTGGGCGTGGCTGTTACGTTTGTGCTGACGATTACGCTGCCTGTCAACTACTTGCTGCAGGTATATGTGCTCAATCCTCTGAACCTGGGTTACCTGTCGTTTATCCTGTTTATTGCTGTGATTGCGGCAATCACGCAGTTGGTGGAGATGGTGGTGGAGAAATACTCGCCGTCGCTCTACTCGTCGCTGGGTATATTCCTGCCACTGATAGCCGTAAACTGCGCAATCATGGGTGGTTCGCTCTTTATGCAGCAGCGTATTCTGCTTGCACCGGAGAATGCCAAAGCGATTGCCAATCTCGGCGATGCGTTTGCATACGCTATCGGATCGGGTCTGGGTTGGATGCTGGCTATTGTCTGTCTGGCAGGTATCCGTGAGAAAATGGAGTACAACGATGTGCCAAAACCTCTGCAGGGACTGGGTATCACCTTTATCACTGTAGGTCTGATGGCTATGGCGTTTATGTGCTTCTCGGGATTAAATATCTAAGATATTGGGATCGCTACGCTGTTAGAAGTTAGAACGCCTTTCGGCTGTTAGAAGTTAGATATATGCACAACTATAACAACCTGCAAATTTGGCAGGATAGTATGAACTTGGTTCAATCTGTCTATGAGGCGGTTGCAACCTTCCCTCAAGAGGAAAGGTACGGACTAACCTCCCAAATGACAAGGTCTGCAGTTTCTATCCCTTCTAACATTGCGGAAGACGCAGGACGGAATACCAACCGTGAGTTTACACATTTTTTGAGTATTGCTATAGGTTCTATGTTTGAGTTGGAAACTCAAGTACTCATTGCAGAACGTGTAGGATACATTGATAATGTGCAATCGAAGTCTTTGCGAGAGAGCCTTCATAATCTCCAACGTATGTCCACGGTGTTTATGAAGAATCTGGAAAGTAAGATATAGCATCTAACATCTGACCGGTATTGTCTAACAATGCGTCAGCATAACCTAACAACGAAGTGGTCTAACATCTAACATCTTTAAGAAAATGAATATAACAGCAATTCTTTATGCAGTAGGCGTCTTCTTGGCGGTGATACTGCTGCTTGTAATCATCCTATTGGTTGCAAAGAAGTACCTTGTGGCTTCGGGTAATGTGAAGATTACCATCAATGGCGACAAGGTGTATGATGTACCGGCAGGCGGCACGCTCCTTAATACCTTGGGCGAAGCGGGTGTTCACCTGCCTTCGGCTTGCGGCGGAAAGGGTTCGTGCGGTCAGTGCAAATGCCAGGTACTGGAAGGCGGCGGAGAGATTCTGCCGACCGAGACCGTGCATTTCTCGCGCAAACAGCAACAAGACCATTGGCGTCTGGGCTGTCAGGTAAAAGTGAAGAACGACATCTCGATGAAGGTGTCGGAGTCGGTATTGGGTGTCAAGGAATGGGAGTGCACCGTGATCAGCAACAAGAACGTGGCTACGTTCATCAAGGAGTTCAAGGTGGCTTTGCCCAAGGGCGAGCATATGGATTTCCTGCCCGGATCGTATGCACAGATTAAGATTCCCGCTTACGACATCAACTACAATGATTTCGACCGCTCGTTGATAGGCGATCTGTATGTACCCGCATGGGAGAAGTTCGGCTTGTTCAAACTGCATCAGAAGAACACCGAGCCTACCATCCGTGCATACTCGATGGCTAACTATCCCGACGAGGGTGATATTATTACGCTGACAGTTCGTATTGCGACTCCGCCTTTCAAGCCGAAGGACCAGTGTCCGAACGGACCGGAGTTCCAGGATGTGCCTTGCGGTATAGCATCAACCTATATCTTCTCGCTCAAACCGGGCGACAAGGTAACGATGTCGGGTCCTTACGGCGATTTCCACCCTGTCTTCGACAGCAAGAAGGAGATGATTTGGGTCGGCGGTGGTGCCGGTATGGCTCCGCTCCGTGCACAGATTATGCATATGCTCAAGACCCTCAACACACGCGACCGCGAGATGCATTATTTCTATGGTGCACGTGCTATTGACGAGGTGTTCTTCTTGGACGATTTCCTCGAGTTGGAGAAGGAGTATCCGAACTTCCATTTCCATCTGGCTCTTGACCGTCCGGATCCGAAGGCAGATGCAATGGGTGTAAAATATACTCCGGGTTTCATTGCACCGGTGATGGGCGACACGTATCTCAAGCAGCATGACGCTCCCGAGGACATTGAGTACTATCTCTGCGGTCCTCCAATGATGGCAAAGACCGTGATTGATTTGCTCCACTCGCTTGGTGTAAGCGATGAGGATATCCGTTTTGATAACTTCGGCGCATAACCTAGTGCCAATAGTTGATACAGTAGAGGAGACTGCCTGACAAATGTCGTTAGGCAGTCTCCTTTTTTTTGTGGGGACAACTTATTACGGCCGGCTGAACGTGGCGCGTACTGCGCACAAAGCGGTGCTTTGCACCACGTTCAACCGAAGCGGTGCAACTTGCTGTAATACAAACAGAAACAGCCCAATCACATACGAATCACATACGAATCACATACAAATGACATACAAATGACATAGGAATGACATATACCTGTCAGCAGGAAGGAAAATGGTTGGTCTTGTTTTAGAATAGATTGACTATTTTCGGAGTTAAGTTGTGGCAAGGTAAATAGGGGGATATGGGCAATAGGGTGGGGCGGACAGAGGAATTGGACGAATGAGGCAAATAGGGCGAATATGGGGAGAGAAAAAAAAGAATTGTGGTAGGAAAAATCAATTTTGTAAACTTTGTTTTGCAGAAGGTGGTGGTTAAAATGAACGACTTTATGAAGAAAAAGACAAAAAAATTTGCCTATATGGATAAAATATAGTAACTTTGCACGATTTTTCGCGTGGAGTAGGCTGGTTTTAGCCGTGGGTTGGTAGTTATGCTGCTGAATATCAGCAGTATAGTGCGTACGCAAAAATGTAAGGGTATCCAGTGGTGGGATGATATGCATCAAATGATTTTTGTGAGGAGTGGGGTAGATAGTTTGTGAGGAGTGGGGGGGATAGATGTGTTGTTGATGTGCGGATGGCGGTACTCTTGATGTAAAGAAAATAATAAAATAATATACTACAATGTCAAAGATTTGTCAAATTACAGGCAAAAAAGCCATGGGTGGATGCAATGTGTCTCACTCAAAACGTCACACGAAGCGGACGTTTGATGTGAACCTGTTCCGCCGTAAGTTCTACTGGGTAGAACAAGACACATGGATCGAGTTGAACGTGAGTGCAGCCGGTCTGAGAACAATTAACAAAATCGGTTTGGACGCTGCGTTGAAGCAGGCAGCCGAAAAAGGGTATCTTTACGAATAATTAAGGAGGTAAGACAATGGCAAAGAAATCAAAAGAAGCACGCGTTCAAGTAATCCTTGAGTGCACGGAGCAAAAAGCCAGCGGTGTTCCCGGAATGTCTCGCTACATTACCACCAAGAACCGCAAGAACACTCCTGATCGTTTGGAACTGATGAAGTACAATCCCTATCTGAAGAAATATACTCTTCACAAGGAGATTAAGTAATTAACCGTAATTAGAAAGGCTTAGAACTATGGCAAAGAAAGCGGTCGCAACCTTCAAGACCGACAATTCCGGTCGTGCACACAGCAAGTGCATCAAGATGGTAAAATCCCCGAAGACGGGTGCTTATTTCTTCCAAGAGGAGATTGTTCTGAACGAGAACGTAAAAGAGTTCTTCAAGTAAAATTCATTGGTTTTGAAAACCACATCGCATAAAGCGGCTATCCGTACAGGTAGCCGCTTTTGTTTTGCATATATCCCGAAATCTTCGTACCTTTGCAGCAAAATAGAAGATTATGCAACTGCAACAAATCATAGAGGCGATACGTCCATTGCGGACAGAGGGCGGACTGCCCCAAGAGTATGAAATTAACTATCTGCTGACAGACAGTCGGCAATTAGGGGCGTTTCCGGAACAGACATTGTTTTTTGCACTGCGTACAGAAAAGAATGACGGGGCGAAATACGTTTCTGAATTATACGCCAAGGGCGTACGGGTATTTGTACTGACAGAAAGCCAATGCACGATGCACCATGAGGGCTTTTCACTGATTGTTTCAGACGTATTGCAGGCGTTGCAAGACCTGGCGGCGTACAAACGCTCGTTGTATAGTTGCCCGGTGATTGCCATTACGGGGTCGAACGGAAAGACGATTGTCAAGGAATGGCTCTATCAGTTGCTGAAAGACGACTACCGGATTACCCGTTCGCCCAAGTCGTACAATTCGCAGATTGGCGTGCCGCTCTCGGTCTGGCAGATGAACGAACAGACCGAACTGGCTATTTTCGAGGCGGGTATTTCGCAACCCGGTGAGATGGAGCGACTGGAGCGGATTATCCGTCCGACGATAGGGGTGATTACGTATATCGGTGCGGAACACGGTGAGAACTTCCCGTCTATAGAAGCCAAACGGGCGGAGAAGATGCTGCTTTTTAAGCATTGTCCGACGGTGGTAGAAGACCCGACGCACCAGAATGTGCGTACTTGTGCCGCGGTGATGCGCGTGTTGGGGTATGACGAAGACACTATCGCACAACGTATCTTGCACCAGACCCACGAGACGGTGATGCAAATCAACCTGACCGCATTGGTGAACAATGTGCGCTATTTCCGTTCGCTGCTGAAACCCACCACCAAACTGACCTGTATGGTGAAGGCTTTTGCCTATGGGGCAGGGAGCATCGAGGTGAGCAAAGCACTCCAACAGAGCGGACAGGTGGATTATCTGGCGGTGGCAGTGGCGGATGAAGGACTGGAACTGCGCCGTGCGGGCATCAACCTGCCGATTATCATTATGGATCCGGAAGTGGCGGCTTTGGATTTGATTTTGGAGAACAATCTGCAGCCGAATATCTATTCGTTCCAATCGCTCGAAAATATCATTTCTGCGGCGGAAAACAAAGGGTTGGAGGATTATCCGATACATATCAAGATAGATTCGGGTATGCACCGTTTGGGCTTTTATCGTGAAGAGATACCTGCACTGATTACCCGCCTTGGCGGACAAAAAGCCGTGCGGGTGCAGAGCGTATTCTCGCATTTTGCAGGAAGCGACGAGGCACAGTTTGATGATTTTACCCGGCAACAGGCGGCGTATTTCAACGATTGTGCCGAGACCCTCAAAGCGGGATTGGGCTACCCGATAATGAAACACATCTGCAACTCGGCGGGTATAGAGCGTTTCCCTGAGTATCAATACGATATGTGCCGCCTGGGTATCGGGTTGTACGGCATCTCGTTCGCGGGGGCGCATCTGCAGAATGTCTGCACCTTGCGCACGACTATTCTCAGTCTGAAGACGGTGGCGGCAGGCGAGACTATCGGTTACGGGCGGCATACCACACTCACCGAACCGCGGCAGATAGCCGTTATCCCTATCGGTTATGCCGACGGGTTCGACCGCCGTTTCTCTAACTATGGCGGCGAGGTGATTATCCGCGGGCAACGCTGTCCGATTGTGGGCAATGTGTGTATGGATCAGGCGATGGTGGATGTAACGGGGACGGACGCACAAGTGGGGGATGCGGTGGAGATATTCGGCGACCGGCTGCCTATAGAGGAATTGTCCGACAAACTCGGCACGATACCCTATGAGGTACTGACTTCGGTTTCGAGACGTGTGCAGCGGGTGTATTTCTATGAATAAGAGGAACATATAATTATCCATTAATTCCGCTTTTGGAAAACGTTAATTATCGTGTAATTAATCGTTAATTATTTTTTTTGAATGGAACATATAGTCATCCATTAACCATCAATACTTATAAATTAATGGTTTAATTATATGGCAATTATATGTTCTCTAAAAACAGCAGAATCAATGACGGCTATTCAATGTATAGACCTAAGTATCGGCTACGGCACGCATGTGGTGCAGGCTGACCTTACGTTTGCGTTGCAGCGGGGCGAGATGGTTTGTATGTTGGGACAAAACGGCTGCGGCAAATCCACGCTCCTGCGTACATTGGCGGGGCTGCAACCTGCGCTTAGCGGGACCTATACCATTTGCGATGCGATTCAGCAGACTGACATTGCACGCTCTGTTGCTTTGGTCTTAACCGAGCGGCTCAGTCTTGAGAATAGTACCGTCTATGATGTGGTGGCTATGGGGCGGTATCCATATACTTCTTTCTTGGGCGGATTATCCGACGAGGACGAACAGATTATCGCCCGGGCGTTGGAGGCAGTGGGGCTATCCAAAGATGCGCAGACATTCTTCAACAGCCATTCCGACGGAGAGAAACAGCGTGTGTTGATAGCCAAGGCACTGGCGCAGCAGACACCGGTTATTTTGTTGGACGAACCGACGGCGCATTTAGATTTGCCGAACCGTATCCGCACACTGCAACTGCTGCGCCATCTCGCGCATCAGCAAAATAAATTAGTGCTTATTTCTACACACGAACTCGCTTTGGCTCTCTCGCTTTCCGACCGCATACTGCTGATGACACCCCGCCAAGGTATTGATCTGGATACCCCCGATGCGCTGCGTGCAAGAGACGCTTTTACGCCTGCTTTTGGTATGGATATTTTTCATCCGCTCGGATGAACACTTTTTTTGATTGAATAGCCCTATAGGAGCATCGCAATCCGGTGTATCCCCCTTAAAACAGAAAAAGCCGTCTCACGACGACTTTTTTCTAAGGTATTAGTCTGTTTTTTTAAGGTACAAAAAAGATTGTGTTGTTTTGATTTCGAGTGCAAAGGTACTGCTTTTTGCCGATACCCGCAATAGCATTTTGTATGTTTTGCAACATGTATTTTGCACTTTTTACGTCATTTCGACCTTATTTGACAGATTGCTCCCGCTTTGTATGTGTTAAAACGCACATTTCTGCTGTCTTTTGGACAATCGGTGTGTTCTATAGACGTTCCAACTCAATCACTTCCAGATCGCGGATTTGCGAGCCGTCAATCACGAAACGCAGCAGTGTTTGTACGGTTTGCCACCCCTGTTTGCCTGCCGCTCCGGGGTTCATTGTAAGGAAACGATAGTGCGAATCGTACTGCACTTTCAGTATATGACTATGCCCGCATACAAACAGGTCAATGCGTGCGCTTTGCGAACGCTCGGGGTGGTTGAGTGCATCCAGACTCTTTTGAAACATCGGCAGTAGCCACGGGTTATACTTGCCCGGATAGCCGCCGATATGGGTCATCAGCACTTCCACTTCTTCCACACGGAAATGATAAAATTCGGATAGTGAATAGCGTACATCACCGCTGTCCATATTGCCATACACGGCGCGGGTCGGCTTGAACTCGCGCAGGCGGCGCAGCACCTCTTCGCTGCCAATGTCGCCGGCATGCCAGATCTCGTCCACATCCTTGAAATGCTCCAATACGCGCGGGTCCAACAGCCCATGCGTGTCGCTCAATAGTCCGATACGTGTCATCTTATTTGCGGGTAAGTCGGTCTATGATAACCGTGGTCAGGATAATCGATATAGCGCAGATACTCAGCAGGTAAACCACATCGCGCAGGTCGATGACTCCGCGCGACAGACTGCGGTAGTGGTCTTGCAAAGTAACCCAGTAGAGGACAAAGCATGCCAAAGCACCCAGGATGAAACTGACTATTTGGCTGCGGCTGAAAGTTGCAGCCAATAGACCTATTGCCATAAACACTGCGCTTAGCAGCACCAGACCGATGAACGACCCTGCAAACGCGCCGCCGTCTATGTTCCCCATCGGTTCGGCTATGTAGGCTACTGCAAAATAGTGTACCATGCAAGGCAGGAGGGCTATCAACACTAGAGTCCATGCCGCGAAATACTTCCCGCAGACGATTCGGGCGAGCGATACGGGTTTGGTGCGCAGCAGGTCCCATGTGCCGGTCTGCCGTTCCTCGGCAAACAGCCGCATGGTGAGTGCAGGGCACAGCAGCATCAGCAGCCACGGCGAGAGTTGAAACAGCCCGTCGGTTTGGGCGTACCCCGATTCGATGATGTTCCACTCCCCGGGTATAACCCACAGAAACAGCCCTATCGCCAGCAGGTACAGCCCGATGACGATGTAGGCGATGGGCGTAGAAAAATAGTATGTCAGTTCCTTCTTGTACATCTTGCGTCGTTTTGGTACGACAAAGATACTGCTTTTTGCCGGAACCCGCAAGCAAAGACGTGTTTTTAACAAATAGGCTGCCCTGATCAAGCGGGGCAGCCTATTGAATAGGTATGTTTTTTACTTCGGAATCAGTATCCCGGGTTCTGTTCTATCCCGCTGACCGTCCATTCGGCGTTAGGGATGGGGAACTGGATATGCGGCTCGTCGTGGCGGATGATGGTCCACGGCTGCGAACCCGGATAGCGGCGGTCCATATCCTTTCCGTTGCGGAATACGTCAAAGAATCGGTGCCCCTCGAAGGCCAATTCCATACGCCGCTCGTCGGCCACAATATCCTCTGCGGAGGTGTAGCCGTGCATCGTAGCGGCGGAAAACAACCCTTCGGCAGGAATACCCGCACGGGTGCGGATAGCATTGACGTCGGCAAGGGCTTTGTCGGTCTCCCCCAGTTTGGCATACGCCTCCGCACGGTTGAGTATCACCTCGCCCCAGCGTACGAAGACGGGCGAAGAGAGTTGCGGCTCGCCGTCTTGGTAACTGAACTTCGCCGAGAAATACTTCGGATACCCGAAGCGCATCTTCATTGTGGGCAGGATACGTGCGGCACAATCGGTGAGTTGTCCGTTCTTGTCGGGATACTGCACGTGATACTCGGTATATTCGCCGTTTACGGTGCGCGGTTCCACGGTGTAGGTCTTGTCTCCGTCTTTGAACGTGTAGCCGTCAGCGGTGGCGGTTACGGGGTAAGAGAGACAGAGCCGTCCCTCCGTAGGGTTGTCGGCGGTGGGGTCGGGGAAATAAACCAGCCGCACTGCCGGGTCTGCACTTTCTTGCAGTTGCGGTCGGATGAACGAGGCGTAGCGTACATCGGCAGGGTAACGCTCGTAGAGATTGAGTAGCGGGTCGGACGGGTATATCTCGCCCCAGCCGCCTCCGTCGCCGTTGTACATCGAGCCGATACTGCCTTGTCCGCGGTTGTCGGTCAGTTCGTGTGCCACGCAGAAAAGCACCTCCTTTGATGTGCGTGCATCGGCAAAAGTGCGTGCAAAATCCTCACCCGATACAAGCACACTGCTCGCGGGCTTGTCGCCCAACAGCGTATTGACGGTAGAGACCACGTCCTCGTTGCGCCCCATATAGAGGTACAGCCGAGAAAGCAAGCCCAGAGCGGCATTGCGGCACGGATAGCCGTTGTCGCCGCGCGAAGCCCCCAACAGTGTAGCGGCTTTTTTTAGGTCGCGCTCTATCTGGTCATAGACCGTCCCCACAGACGCACGCACCGACGGGCTGCCGGTGGTGGTCATCAGCGGTACACAGGGATTGTCCGTACCATAGCAATAGGCTCGGGCAAAGAACGTCGCCAAATGGAAATGCAACATTCCGCGCATAAAATATGCTTCGCCGAGCAGTTGGTCGTTCTGTCCCTCGGGCGTGGACTCGATGACGGTGTTGGTCATATAGATGATCTTGTATGCCACCATCCACATTGTGCCTACGTTCTTCAGGTTGTCGGTCATCATATAGGTTGTAGCCTGATAGATAGCCGACGTGGTTTTGCCCGACAGGTTTGTGTTGTCCGACGGGGCTTCCGCCATCTGAAAGAAATGCTTTACATAACTGTTGCCGCTCGAGTAGCCGATGTAGGTTACCTCGTCTTTGAGCAACGCATAGCAGCCGTCCATAATGTACTCTGCGCCCGACTCGTCGCTCAAGAGCATCTCGGCGTTCAACTCATCGGACGGAAAGAAATTGAGGCTGCACGAAGCAAGCAGCAGTCCCATACAGAGAGTAAGTAAGGTGTTTCTCATTGTATATTCGTTTACTTTGCGTTGATTATATCGGGTGATTATCGGGTGATTATCGGGTGATTAACGGGTGATTCAGCAGTCAGTTCCCTGTGAATACCGAGTGTTGAATATACCTTGTTGCCTGAGATAATCAATACTTCTCCGTTGTGTAGTACCTTGCGAGGTGCGGCAGCAACAGCGGTTTCCTCTATTGCTAGAAACGGCACTTCGGGGTCGTAGTAGAGCGTGGCGGCAGGAGAGTAGTTATACAGGTCGTCGTAGGCAAAAGCGGCATAATAGCAGGGCTTTGTTGTATCCAAAGTCTTGTCCGTGCAGATCTCTTGGTTGCCCTCATAGACTACCTCGCCGTCGCTGATGCTTTCGGGTGCAGCGTCCTGCTTGCGCACAATGACAGTACCCGCATAGTCGGGAGCAGGAAACACCTCACCACCGAGACGGATGTCGGTAAGCGCAATCGAACCCGTGCAGGCCGATGAACTCGGAATAATGAAATGGATACCTTTTACCTTATTACACGCATTGTGCGATTCACTATTGCTGTGCCAGTCGAAAGAGGCAAACGAACGCATATCTATCGATACATGGGTCCACGCCGTCTTTTTGAGCGACACCGACTCGTCGTACCACCAATCGTCGTTGTCATCGGCGGCTTCGTTGTTGTCATTCATATCGTTATAAACCACCAATCGCAGCGAGTTGCCGCTGCCATCGCCTTTGTACCAGAAATCAAGCGTATAGGTATCGCTCAAGTTGGCAGGCTCCGGAAAAATATATGCAGCCGAACCCTGTCCCCATGCCTTTGAGACGGTGTAGTCGATCAGCACTGCTTTGCCGCCGTTCCTACCTTCGACCAATGAGAGCGATGCACTCCCCTCTTCGCCATCATCGATGGCTTGGAACGCATTGTCCAAGCCATCGGCGAAGGTAGCCAGTACCCGCTCTTTATGAATCAGATGAGTGGGATTCCACCACGTGAGCGTCAGTTGCTCTCCCTCGCGGGCGTAACCAAAACGGGTGGGAGCAGGTGGGGCTACGGTATCGGAAATCAAAACAACAGGTGCGGCTGCCATCTTGCAGACTGTGGTGTCCGCATTCGTGATGGCGGCGTAGATATAATAAGTACCTTTGGGCGTAAGATGACGCACATTCCATGTATAAGCGTGCATACCATTGCTGCCGCTCAGATCTTTGGCAATGAGCGTGCCGTTCTTCGGCTCGTTCTCCGAGGTGTAGTAGAGACTTACCGTAGCGGGGGAAGTGCTTGATGCAGAGTAACGGATCACCACCGAGTCGGACTGCTCGCCCGTACCCGAGTTGGGCTGGCTGATATACACCGACGGAAGCGGTTTGTCGCTCAGCGAGAACGTATAGGAGTAGAATTTCGTACCTACCGAGTCATATGCATTCAGTTCAATCGAGTTGCCGTCGGCAGCCATATCGAGGGTGGAGAAACAACTTACTTTGCGGTACATCAGTGTATAAGCCGCATCGGGCAGGGTAGTAACCTGCGAGTAGTTGGCATTGCGACCGCAACCGGGGCGCACATAGTTGATACCCTCTTTCTGTGCATGCTCAAAACTATGGTCATCGCCTGCAAAGCAGATAATATGCTTGCCCTGTTTGGCGTACTGCTCTAATAGCGGACGGATGATATTGTGGTTCTCCTCGTTCCACTGCCCGTGGTAACCCGAAGTGGTGATACCTACGTGTGCATAGATGAGTATCCACTTGGCGGTGCTGTTCTTCAGTTGGTTGTCAAGCCATTTGTACTGCTTCGACCCTTTGGCAAACGACGGACTGTCATATACTGCGTCAAAGTTGTTGTTCAGGTTCAGACAGATAATCTGTGCATCGCCGTAGTTGAAAGTAAAATAGGCTTCACCGCGCGGGTCAATGACCGGTCCTTCGCTCTCACCATGAGAGAACGACGAGAAATAATCGTAGTAGGTATGGTAGTTGGTAAATCCGGCGGGGTGTACCTCATCACGCAGATAGGTCTCGTGGTTGCCGATAGCACCGGAGAAAGTTACACTGCCGAGGAACGGCTTGCCGGGGTTGAAGAACGACTCGTTCCATGCCCGTTCCCAACCATGGTTGACAAAGTCGCCGATAAACATGGCAAAGTCCGGACGGAGCGTCTCGGTAATAAAGGTCTGCTCATTCTGCCAGTTGTTGCACGAGTTCTCGTGTATATCCGAAATCATAAACATACGGAAAGCGGTGTTCTTCTCGGGAGCGGTCTTGCAACTGCTTACAATACTGCTCTCGCGTTTGCCGTCGCCAACCGAGTAGTAGTAGCGTGTGAAGGGCTGCAAGCCGGTCAGTTCCACTACGTGTACATATCCCTCGCCTTCGATATACCAACCATTGCGCGAAGCAAAGGTTTTGTCCAATTGGTCAGGCGATGTGCCATAGCGCACCTGTCCCATAGAGACGGTGTCTGTGGTCTGCCAGAGAATACGCACGCTGCTCGTGGTCGGCGACATACTATATGGCACTTTGTAGAGTGTATAAGGCAGTTGCGACGGGTCTGCGTCTTTGTCTGCTACTCCCCAACGCGGGTCACCGAGATTGCTGCCGTCGGTGGCAGCCCCTACAGCGGGCGAGTTCTTTGCCAATTGGAAATTACTACCGGCAGCATCTACAAAATACGGGTTCTGACTGCTGACTGCGGTCTTGGTCGCATCGCCATAGACCGATACATTGTAGGAGATGGTATTGCTGATTTCGCTCTTGTCGCCATATACGGCAAACGACTTCGTGTCGTCCACCGGTTCGGAATAGGCAGCGATACAGTTGGTAACATGGACATCGTTGACATTATAAAAATACGCCCCGCGACGGTCGATACAATTATAGAACGTACAGTGATCGATGTCCACGCGTGTACCGTCGGTGGAACTCTCGCCGTAGTTCATATAGATAAAGTACTTCTGGTCAGCCGACTGACGTATATCCACCAATGTGGAGCGTGTCAGTCCGAAATACTTGAGCATATTCGGTGCTTCGGCGGCAAAGACCCGTGCATTCATATCACGGAATGTACAGCCGTCTATCTTGACAGAGTCCAGTTTGGCACCCGTATAGACGCGTATGGTGCGCGAGGTGAAACCCGTAAACACACAGCCGAACACGTGCTGCGAACCCGTCTTGGTGTAGCGTATAGCCTCGGCGGAAGCCTTGCCGCCGTCGAAAGTCAGTCCGTCGAATGTAGCGTCGGTTTCCACCGTGAAGCGCGATGACATCTTCAGTACGGGCGTGGCACCGTTGTCCGCCTTAATAGTGAGGGGCTTGCTGATGGTGATGCTGCCGCTTTCGGTGTACTCACCATTTGCCAGTACCAACACATCACCTGCTGCGGCTTTTGCTACCGCCGCTTTGACAGCCCCTTCCCCCGGGGCTACCGTTACAATGGCGGCATTGAGCCACATAGTGCAGCCCAACGCCATTGCCAAAAAGAATAGTTTAATTGTTTTCATTGTTGTAAAAACTATGTAAGGTATAAGGAATCACCCACTAATCACCCACTAATCACCTACTAATCACCCACTCTTGATAAAGTGAAGTAAGGGAGATGTTACTTTACTATTGTGCCGAGGGCATTATAGCGGTTACCATTGCGGATAATCACCACTTGTCCGTTCTCGATACGTTTCTCTGCCTGCTCGCACAGAACGGTATTGTCTATTGCCGTGGCTTTGATAGTGGCGGATACGTGTGCAGCCTCGGATACATTGCCGAGGTCGTCCAAAGCAAATGCCGAATAGTAGTAGGTGCCTTCAGCGAGATTGCTGTCGGTGTATGTTTCTGCGGTTCCCTCATATACAACGGTGCCGTCTGTAACAGAAGCGGGATAAGCCGAAGCATTGCGTACGATAACGGTTTTCTCATAGTCAGCCACAGGCGGAACAACCCCCGTCATCTCTACATTGTTGATAACGAAACTACCCTGTGCAGAGGCGTCGCTTACAGAGACTACGAAATAGACTGCCGTGATATTGGTGCCATCGAAAGTATCGCCCTTTTGGTTGTTGTGCCATGTGAGTTTCTCGAATTTGTCAATGCTGACAGGCTGCATCTTGTTCTCCGACAGCGGTACATATACATACCACCAGTCGTAACCGTTCTGCTCAATGGTCAGACGGATATTATGCCCGCTGCCGTTACCTTTGAGGTCGAAGGCTATGTCGGTCAGCACTTCGGCAGGGTTGGCAGGAGTCAGTTTCACGCCAGCATCTTCCCAAGCGGCAGTGGCATTATAGTCCACTTTCAGACCCTCTTCAGCCGTTGCAATAGTGGCGGTAGCCCCGCTGCTGGCATAGACTTCAGCCCCCGTTGTACCCTGCGCAAGGGTATAGAGTGTTGTGGCAGCCTGCACATCGTGTGTCGGGTTGAGCCACGAGAGGACGATGTTTTTGGTCTCTACGGCAGCAGTCATATCGGTGATAGCACGCGGGGCTTGTGTATCGGGAACGATAGTCAGTGCCGCTGCCGATACAGCCTGTACGCTCTTGTCGGCATTCGCCAGAGTGGCACGCAGGTAGTAGGTGCCGGCTGCCATAGTGCGGATGTTCCAATCGTAAGAGAGCGTCGAGAGAGGCAGGTTCTTGGCTATTTCCGTCCAAGCGGTTTTGTCTGCGGAATACTCCAGCGTGATCGTACCGGTATTGTCGGGGTCGATAGCCGAAAGGGCAATGGTGTAGAGGTCGGTGGCGCTCTCGGCAGTATTGAGACTCAGGAGAGAAACGGTCATCTGTGCTTCTGCCACCGTCCAGCGCGGGTCGCCGATATTGCTTTCGTCGGTAGCCTTGCCTTTCAGCGGAGAGGTGCTACGGAAGTTGAAATCGCCGTTAGCGGGGTTGATAAACTGCGGGTCGGCTTCCGTTACCTCTATCTGATCCACACTGCTGCTTGAGCGCGGTGCCTGGGTGTTGTAGTACACGCAATAGCCGACGGTACCTTTGTAGATAGAGATGCAGTACTCTGCGCCGTCTGCACTCGGGTTGGCTACCACACAGTTGCTGACCAGCACATTGTTTTTGTCGCTCTCGCTCTTGATAGGACGCACGCCGTTGTTGTAGAACGTGCAGTGGTCAATCTCGGCATTAGGTACATTCTTCAGATAGACTGCTCCAGAAGCACTGTTGTTGGTAAAGGTGCAGTTGGTAACGGACATCTTGCCGCTAACCGTACCATACGCATAGATAGCACCGGCATCAGTGGAAGTACCATCAAATACACAATTCTTGACGGTCAGGTTCTTGATAGTCTGTCCGCTGCTCAGATAGTACACGCGTCCGCCGGAAGCCGAGTGATCGAAGGTACAGTTCTCTATCGTTACCGAGAAACTGCCGCCCGTAGTGGTGCGGAGCATATGCTCGCCTGTGGTGGTAACATTCAGTCCTTTGAAGACGAACTCGGCATTGGGTTCAATACGGTATATCTTCAGGGTCGGTTTTGCGCCTGCTGCGGCTTGGATGGTAAGTGCCTTGTCCACCTTGATGGAAGACGACTGCTCATAGTTGCCCGTAGTGAGTTCGATGACATCGCCTGCTGCGGCACTATGTATAGCGTCGTTGATATTGTCGCCGGGGTTGAGTGTTACCACGGCTGCATTGGCAGAGAGTGCCACAAGGCACGTTGCCACAAAAAAGGAAAGTTTTTTCATATTATTAGTGTTTTTATTGGGTTCGCGGAAAAGGGACCTTAAGGACTTTGACGTCCTTAGGGTCCTTAAGGTCTTTATTGTTCCAGTTCTTCACGTGAGTACTTGCGGCCGAGGATGTCGTAGAAATCCTGTCCTTTGGCGATTAGCAGTTGCCCTTTGTAGAGGGTCTTGAATACATCGTTTTGCGTCTCGACGGGCAGGGTATGGATGTCCAAGTAGGTGTTGTCCGCTTCACGCTTGATGACTATCTCGTCATAGAGTTGGCGGGTCTTGAAAACCGAGGTTTTGTAGGTGGAAACGACCATAGAGTCGGCATTGACGGTTATCTCGGTGTAGGCAGGTGCGCCGGGTTGCCCGAACTTGCCGGTAAACAGGTCGTAGTAGTTGGCGACCTTGGTCTTGTCGTAGTTGGCGTCCATCTCCTCTTTGCTGTAGGGGTAGTAGCGTTTGCGCCCGCAGGTAGCCCCCACGAAATAGAGTGTTCCGTTGTCCGTGCGGAAGACACCGCCCTCTTTGCCGGTCATATTCGTTGAAGCGTCCTGCTCTACGGTCTTGACACCGCTGATATCGGCAAGGAGCGGGGTCTTGTCTTCGGGGTTGACCGGACCGATGACCTCATAGGTATGGTCGTGTCCTTGCAGGGCAAGGTCGATATGCAGTTCCTTGAAGACCGGCATCAGTATGGCGCGGAAGAGTTGCGACTCCTCGTCTATCTGGTGCCCGCTACCGCAGAACAGGTTTTTGTGCACCAATGCTACACGCCATTTGGTGTTGGGGTGTTTGGCAACCTCGCGGCGCATCCATTGTGCCACATCGTTTTGCAGGTAAGCGCACGTGCCGGAGAGGATGTTGTACTGCCCTTTCCAATAGTCCTGATGACTATAGACGAGGAACAGTACATCGCCGTATACAAACGAGTAGGTGGTTCCGTCGAACTGCGGTTTTATCTTTGCATTGCTTTTGAACTCATTATCCGTATTGAAGTGGTAGGAATAGTTCTGGTTGGGCGAGTCGTCGTGATTGCCATCAGTAGGTACACAAGGCATCATCTCGAGCATAGGTCGCATAGAACGCTCGAACCAACGCTCCCATTCCCATTCGGAGTTGTCGGCGGTACCCGTCTCCACGAAGTCGCCGGGGAAGAGCAGGAAGCGTGCATCGGAGGAGTATTTGGCGGCTGTCATGGCACATTGCTCCGCCTTGCTGACATACTCCTCGTCCTGCAGGTGGGAGTCGGTCATATAGAGGAACGAGAACGATTCCTTCTCCGCGGGAGCGGTGGTGAAGGTGCGGATGTCGCTCCACGCATTGTCGGTGCCGACACGGTAACTATAGGTGGTGTTCGGTTGGAGTCCCGTAGCCAATGCCTTGTGGCTTACATAGCGATAGGCGGTCTTGGTAGGCATACCTGTAGCCTTGATGATACCGCTCATACTTACGGCATAGCGCAACGGCTTGGTGGTGGTAGGTGTGGCGTTGAACTCCAGAGCGTTCTTGAAGTCGGCGTCAGTGGCACCGGCTTGGGCTACCAACTGCACTTTGCCTTGCTCCTGTCCTTCGTTGGTGAACCACGCAAAGCCCATCTGCGTTGTCGGGTCGCCGTTGATATTTGCCACCACGCAATAGGGGTATTCCTTGGCAATAAGGGTAGGAATGGCATCGCGCAAAGCCTGCAGGTTCTCCTCGGTGCTGTCAGCGCGTGCTGCCTCCTTGGCTACCCAGAACGGAATGAACGACGGGATAGTATAGTTTGCCATCGGGTAGAGCGAGTCTGCTGCGAGTACCTCATGATGAATGATGACCACCGGTTTGGCGTCCACCACTACGACACAGGATGCTTCCTTGTTGCCGTCTTTGGTGGTTACAGTAACGGAGGTCTTGCCGACGGCTATGCCCGTTACTTGTCCCTCGCTGCTGACGGTAGCGATATTCTTGTCGGCGACGGTCCACGTTACTTGCTTATTCGAAGCATTTGCGGGCGTAATTACAGCAGCAAGCCACGCTTGCTGTTCCTCTACGATACGGAGGGTGTCGGTAGTAACCGCCACACCTGTTACTTTCACGGCAGGTGCGGACGAGTTGTATTCATAGGCCCCTACATCTACACCTTTGCCCAACGGACGTTTTGTGCCGTTGATGTCCACGGTGGTGGCACCTTTTGCCTGCCCAAGGTCGATGAGTTTGGAGGTACTCATCAGTGAGAAATCAGCAGCACGCATAGCAGCGATGTCGGCATCGCTGACCGGTACGCCTACAAAATGTGTCGGTGCCTTGAACTGCGGTCCTTTGGCAGCCATATTCTGCCGGTCGAGTTTCATAGCGGAGTAGGCATATGCGAAGCCGTCGTCCGAAGCGTTCTTGCCTGACAGGCGGCTGGTGTCGGCTACATAGTTAGCAGGGTCGCCGAAACCCTCTTCGGGCAGGTTGTTCCACGTGATGGTGTTGATACATACGCCGTCGCTGTGCAAACCGGCATACTGGCTGCCGTAGTTGCAGGCGAAAGTACAGTTGATGATAGAGCCGGTCGGGTTGTACGCTCCGCCTGAGTTAGGCCATGCCGTTACCGAAGCGGTGTTGTTATGCACCAGGCAGTTCTCCATTCTGCCACCGTTTTCGTTATACACAGCCGCTCCGAACTTACCTTGGTTACCGCGGAAAATGGTGTTCTGTATCAAACCGCCGTTGTTACGCACGGTGGCATCGTCGCCGGCGGAGCAGAGTTCGATGACGCAGTTGCGGATAGTGCCGCCGTCGTTGTAGAAAGCACCTATCTTGCTGCCCGCACACGCCGTGACAGTGCAGTTCTGGACAATCACATTCTTGCGCAAATAGCCGCAGCCGTACGATTGTGCGTGCTGCGCATTGCGGAAGGTGATGCCGTCTATATAAGTGGGTGTGGTGCAAGGCTCGTCATACTTAATAAGGATATAGGTGTCGAGTCCGGTACCATCTATGATGGTCGGGTTCTTCTCTATGTCGCGCTTGCCGGTGGCGGCATCAAAGCCTCCCTTGATCGACACACCGTCTTTGATAACGATCTGTTCGTTCCATACACCAGCCGACACACGTATGGTATCGCCTTTTTGTGCGTTGCTTACTGCCGACTTGACGGACGACATGGCATTGTTCCATGCCTTGCCCGTACCAGAGCCATTGGGAGAAACGTACACTATTGCTGCCTGCGCGGACAGCGTGGTTGCCAACAAGGCCACTGACAAAAAAGAGGAGTAGATTTTTTTCATTAGGGTTAAGGGTGATTTGGTAAGTTAGATTTTATTTTCGGTGCAAAATTACCGTTTTCCGCTCTTTTTATTCCGAAATAAAATATGCTGAACAACATAAAAACGAGTTGTAATATGTATTGTGTTGATAATCAGTATATTGTATGTTTTGTATTTCGAATATATGTATTCCGAAATGTTACGAAATGAAAGGCGTTGTCGTTGGCTTATGCTGTCGGGTGTATGTGATTGGTATGTGATTAGGCGGTTTTTGTCTGTATTATAGCGAGTTTCAAAATACTTGTTTTGGAGTGTCTGAAAATGTTTTTGGTAAGTATTTATTTGCACGGGTGCAAATAAATACTTACCTTTGCAGGCAACAAAATACGAACGGATATGAAGATGATTGCCCCCTCGGTGTTGTCGGCAGATTTCGGCGACCTGAGAAAAGACCTTGAGATGATTAACCGCAGCGAAGCGGACTGGCTGCACGTAGATGTGATGGACGGTACATTTGTACCAAATATCTCTTTTGGTTTTCCGCTGATGGTGCCGATGAAAAAGTATTGCACCAAGCCCCTTGATGTGCACTTGATGATTGTTCACCCCGAGAAATATGTGGAGCGTTTCTGCGATGCGGGGGCGTACAGCGTTGGTTTTCACCTCGAAGCAGTAAATGACCCAATACCGATACTTGATTTGATAAAAGCCAAAGGTGTGCGTACCTGCCTGACTATCAATCCAGATATTGATGTACACCGCCTTGACCCCTATTTAGACCAAGTGGATATGGTGCTGATTATGTCGGTATATGCCGGTTTTGGCGGACAGAACTTTATTCCCGAGACATTGGATCGTGTACGCTACGTGCGCGAGGAGATTAACCGCCGCGGACTGAAAACTCTGATAGAAGTGGACGGGGGTATCAATACCAAGAATGCCGCCGGTGTCTTTGAGGCAGGGGCGGATGTACTGGTAGCAGGCAGTGCCGTATTCCACGCCAAGGACCCCGAGAAAGCCATCCGGCTGATGAAGGGAGAATAGAGAGGTTAGAACGCTGTGCTGTTAGAAGTTAGAGATTAGAAGTTAGATAGTAGGGAGTTGGAACGGGATTGGAGAGAATGGTTTCGTGGGCGACCGATGGTGGTGCTGCTTTTGCCATTGATAGCAACCATACTATGCTGCTATTACACCCGTTTTCCAACTGATTTACTGCGTGGTACGGATGTATCATACATAGATAGCACCTGTATTTTCCAAGTGGCGATACAAGACTACCCCACCCAATGCAAGAAGACAGTCCGCTATACGGCAGAGGTGCTGACAATAGCGGATTCTATTGTCACCCCGGCGCAAGGCAAGATCTATTTCTATATGCAGCCCGATAGTACCCGCACTATGCCCACTATGGGCGACACCCTATTGGTGCGCACACGAATCAGACGGGGTGGGCTATTAGGCGATTTCAACTATGGAAAATATCTACGGCAACAGGGTATTGCAGGTACAGGGATGGTATGGCGCAACGGGTGGCAATATATCGGGCATAGCACACCGCAAGTGTTTTCGCCCAAACGATGGCAGTACGCCATGCAAGAACGCTATCGGCGATACGGATTGGAAGGCAAAGAGTTAGCCACGGTATCGGCACTCACCTTGGGCTACAAAGAAGACCTCGACCGCGAGACGACACGGAGTTTCCAACGTGCGGGTGCGGCACATATATTAGCCGTCAGCGGGTTGCATACGGGAATCATCTATTCCGTTCTGCTACTTGTTCTGACCCTCGGCGGACGCTTCAAACCGCTCTATACACAACGGCTGTGGCGGTGCGAACAGTCGGCAATCATCATTGCGGCGATGTGGGGCTATGCAGCGATGACGGGTATGACGCCATCGGTGGTGCGCAGTGTAGTGATGCTCTCATTAGTGGAAGTGGGGCGTATGCTTTACCGGCAATCGCTCTCGCTTAATACCGTGGCGGCAGCGGCGTTTTTGATATTGGTGGTGCGCCCGTTGGACTTGTTTTCCGTCAGTTTCCAACTCAGTTTTGCCGCCGTGGTGGCATTGCTGCTGCTCGTTCCCGCTTTCAGCCGCCTGCTGCCCACAAGCGGGATACACCCTGCGCCGCTCCGAAAGGCAGCACGCTATATAGTGGATATAGTGGCGGTTTCGTTGGCGGCACAGATAGGCACACTCCCACTGACATTATACTATTTTGGGCAATGCTCCAACTATTTTCTGCTGACCAACCTGTTGGTCATCCCATTGGCGTGGCTGTTGGTGGTAGCGGCATTGGTGGTCTTGGCAATAGGCGGGTTGCCGTATATAGGCAGCGCAGCGGTGTGGGGGTGCAAAGGCTTGGCGTGGTTGCTCAACACCTCGGTAGGATGGATAGAACATCTGCCGGGCGCGGTGAGTGAGATACGCATAACGCTGCCGATGGTGGTACTGCTCTATGCCGCCATAGCAGGCGGGTGTTGGTCTATCAAACGCAGCCTATGGTGGTTGCTGCCCACCACCGGGTGCGTGATACTATTTTGCTATTTATATACAATCGTATGAAAGAATATACTTTGTCGGAGTTGTCCGCTATGATAGGTGAAGCATTGGCGGTAGAACTGCCCGAGACCTACTGGGTGCGGGCGGAGATTGCCTCACTGAGCGAGAAAGGCGGACACCTGTATCTCGAACTGATAGAGAAAGGCAAGCGGGAGATACTCGTTGCTAAGCAGCGTGCCACCTGCTGGAGCAACCTGCAAACGATGTTGCAGGCATACTTCGAGCAGGAGACGGGCAGCCGTCTGCAGGCGGGTATGCAGGTGCTGGTGGAGGTGGAAGTGAACTATCACGCCGTGTATGGTTTGAGCCTGAATATCGTCAATATCGACCCGCGCTATACCCTCGGCGATATGGCACGGCAGCGGCAGGAGACTATACGCCAACTGCAGGAAGAGGGTATTATCGATATGCAAAAAGAATTGGTACTGCCCACACTGGCGAAACGTATTGCGGTGGTCTCGGCAGCAGGTGCGGCGGGGTATGGCGACTTCTGCGACCAGTTGTATGCGTCTCCCTATCCGTTCAGTACGCAACTCTTTGCCGCCACTATGCAGGGCGATAATGCCGAGCGGTCGATCATTGCCGCCCTCGGTGCGATAGCCGCGCAGGAGGAGGACTTCGATGCGGTGGTGATTATCCGTGGCGGCGGGGCAAGTACCGACCTCAGTTGCTTCGACCGTTACACCCTCTGCGCCCATTGTGCGCAGTTCCCATTGCCCATTATCAGCGGTATTGGGCATACACGCGATGTGAGTGTATTGGATATGGTGGCACACACGGCACTCAAGACCCCTACCGCCGTGGCGGCATATCTGATAGAGCGGATGGACATTCAATCCGCCCGTATCGACGACTTGCAGCAACGCCTCCTGCGTACCGCCGACCGGCAGATTCTGCTGCGACAACACCGCATAGACGAATGGCAGCAACGGCTGGAGCAAGCCAACCGCCAACTGCTCCTTCGGCAGTCGCACAAGATTGAACTCATGGAGCAACGTATCGCTGCCTGTTCTCCCGAACGAATATATCGAATGGGCTACAGCCTATTGAAATGCAACGGAAAAGTGGTGCACAGCGTACATGATGTGGCAGCGGGCGATGTGCTGACCACGTATATGCAAGACGGGGAAATAGAATCTATCGCCCGATGAGCAAGAAAAAGCATATCCTGAGCCGCCGGCAAGCCATCGGAGCAGTGGTGTTGTTAGTGCTGGTTGTTTCCGTGGAGGTATTTATCCATCTTGTGCCGCAACGTCCGAGAACAGAGAAACAGACCGGGGAGGTAGTACTAATGGCTGATACTTTGCAACGGAAGCGTTATCACTACACTTATGATACTATTCATATCTGTCTGCGTCCGTTTGACCCGAACACGGCGGATTCCACTACGTTGCTGCAACTCGGGTTGAAACGCTGGCAGGTGCGCAATCTGCTCAAATACAGAGCCGCCGGCGGTACATACCGCCAAAGCAGCGACCTGCGCCGTTTATACGGAATGACCGACAGCATGTATCTCGCTTTGGAACCGTATATTTGCATTGATACCCTGCGTTTTGCCCGCAGAGACACTCTTCGCAGAGACACTATCCCGCTGAGATATACAAGTTTGAAAAAGGATACGATTATCGAACTCAACAGTGCAGATACAACCGATTTGCAATACATACGGGGAATAGGAAGCGCTATTGCCAAGCAGATTATACGTTACCGGGAGCAGTTGGGCGGCTACTATTCCGCCGAGCAGATCCGCGAGATAGAGCGTTTGCAGGAATACGACCGGGATACGCTGATGTACTTTACTTTTGACTCCATTCTGCCGCACCTGACGGCATGCGCCGATTCAATACAGCCTATTCCTGTAAATCACAGCAGTATCCAACGCCTGCAACGCCACCCATATTTGCGTTTTGAGCAAGCCAAAGCCCTCTACACACTGCGTCGCAACCGTTTCAGATTACATTCCTTAGACGAACTGCGTCCCCTGGCGGAATTTACGGAGCAGGACTTGGATCGGCTGAAATGGTATCTTTCGTTTGAATGAATAAGGTAAGTGCACCTAATCCCTAATTATCCGCACTTGGTCGTAGAGTGTGCCTTCTTCGAGCAGATAGGTTTGTAGAGTAAGCGTGTCGCCCACGATATTGAGCACTTCGTAGAGACGATGGCCGGAGCACGCACATTCGTCGTGTATATTGTGTTTAGGGCGATAGTACTTAGTGGCGGCATTGGTATTGACGAAAGGTAGACGGCGGCAGTAGTTATGGTCGTGCCCCGCGAAAACAAGGTCGGCATTCGACAGCGGTTGGCGGAACGTTAGATATATCATCGGGTTCTGCCGTCCTACGGCACTTGAGAATACAGGGTGGTGCATCATCACGACCACAAAGCGGTCGCCCGCCTCTTTCATAACCTTATTTACCCACGTATTGACGCGTGTGAAATGGTGGAGGGCTTGCAGTCCATTGGTATCAATGACGATAAAACGCAGACGGGGGAAATCGACATAATAGGTAGTACCAATAAAGTCTGCAGGTCCATTAGCGGGTTGCGGAAACGCCTCGTACCACATAGGCGTGAGTGTACGACGAAGCCCTTTGTGATACTCGTGATTGCCGGGGCAATTGATTATAGGCAGCGAGTCGAAAGCCGACCCCGCCAGTTGGTGGTAGAGTTGCTGGAAATAGCAAAAATAGCCACGCTCTATATAGTCGCCGAGTTGTGCATAGCAGTCGAGATGCGGCAGGCGTGTTGCAAGAGTGTCGTAGTCGGCACGGGTGAGCGAATTATGCACATCGCCCAAAAGCAGGATCTGCAATGTATCAGGCGATTGCAGGTCTTGCCAACCGCTATCGGTCTTTACGAAACGTGGCAGGCTGTCAGCAGCAAACGTGTAGCAATGATAGTCCAACGTGTCGGCAGTCCATTCGGGTTCGGCGGGATTACCGAACCAAGCCTGCCAACGCACGGCACACAACACACCTCCTCCCAAGAGGAGGACGATAAGAAGCGAGATAAGAATCCAACGACGACGCATCCAATTAACAATTAAAAATTAATAATTAATATGCAAAGTAAGGTGGATATAAGGTGGATAAGTCGGGTGGATGTCCTGTGGATAGCCTGTGGATAGCCTTTCAGCGCACATTATAATTTACGTATTATCCAAAGCGCATCCTATAACGAATCACCTACTAATCACCTACTCTTTCTATACGAAGGCAAGCACAAAGAGCAGACGATAAAAAAAAGAAAAGGCTGCCTTTCCATAGGCAGCCTTTTCCAGTATCGTATTTAGAAGGGGAGGTCGCTGCTCTCGTCGCTGCCTGCAACGGCATCAAAAGAAGCCGTATTGGCTGCGGGAGTGGCTGCCGGTGTGGCAGCAGGAGCGGGTGCAGGAGCCGCCATCTGCGCCCCCTGCGGAGCCGCAGCCACAGCACCTTGCTGTACACGCCATGCACGGATAGAAGTGTACCAACGACCATTGAACTCGCGCGACTCGATGTCGAACGAAACCGTTACCACATCATCAATCTTGCAAGGGTTGTTCTTGATACGTTCCTCACCGAAGATCTCGAAGCACACTTTACGAGGATACTGCTCTTGCGTCTCCAATACGTATGACTGCACCTTCCACGGATTGCCCGTTTTGCTGGTGCCACTTTGCTCAGGCAGTACCTGAATGATTTTTCCGACTATATCCATTTTAGTTTATGAGTTTAGAAGTTTATACGTTTATACGTGGTTTAACAGGTTAATAGGGTTTATGAGTTAAACTTTTTCAACTCATAAACTTTGTAAACCACGCATAAACGCATCAACTTATCCACTAATCAACTCCTTATTCGCCTTTGATGGCTGCTACACCGGGGAGAACCTTGCCCTCGATAGCCTCGAGCAATGCACCACCACCCGTGGAGATGTAACTTACACGGTCAGCGAGACCGAACTTGTTGATACAAGCCACGCTGTCGCCGCCGCCGATGAGCGAGTAAGCCCCCTCGTCGGTAGCCTCGGCGATAGCCTCGGCGATAGCACGCGAACCGGCAGTGAAGTTATCGAACTCGAATACGCCTGCAGGACCGTTCCAAAGGATGGTCTTCGCACCCTTGATAGCAGCAGCAAACGCCTTGCGGCTCTCGGGTCCGGCATCCATACCCTCCCAGCCGTCGGGTACGTTGTTTGCCTCACAGATCTGCTGATGTGCATCGTTGGAGAAAGCGTCGCCTGCTACGCAGTCGCTACCCAGAACGAGGTTCACACCTTTGGCTTTCGCCTGTGCGATGATGTCGAGTGCCAGGTCGAGTTTGTCGTCCTCGCAGATCGAGTTGCCAATCTTGCCACCCTGTGCTTTGGCGAAAGTATAGGTCATACCGCCGCAGAGAATCAGGTTGTCCACCTTGTCCATCAGGTTCTCGATGATACCGATCTTGGTCGAAACTTTCGAGCCGCCCATGATAGCGGTGAAAGGATGTTTGATATTGTGGAGGATATTGTCCACAGCAGCCACCTCTTTTTCCATCAGGTAACCGAGCATCTTGTTGTCGGCATCGAAATAGTCAGCAATGACAGCGGTAGAAGCATGTTTGCGGTGAGCGGTACCGAAAGCGTCGTTTACATAGCAGTCGGCATACGATGCGAGCGTCTTGGCAAAGTCTTTCTGGCGTGCTTTCATCTCTTTTTTAGCAGCCTCGTAAGCAGGATCTTCCTTCTCGATATCTACGGGTTTACCCTCCTCTTCGGGGTAGAAACGGAGGTTTTCGAGCAACAGCACCTCGCCCGGTTTGAGGGCATCAGCCTGTGCTTTTGCCTTGGCGCAATCCGGCGCGAACTGCACCTTGACACCCAGTGCCTCGGAAACAGCGTCCACGATCTGGCTCAGGCTGTATTTCTTATTGACTTTGCCTTTCGGCTTGCCCATATGGCTCATAATGATGAGCGCACCACCTTGCTCCAGGATATGTTTGAGAGTAGGCAACGCACCGCGGATACGAGTATCGTCAGTAATCTTACCGTTCTCATCGAGTGGCACATTGAAGTCCACACGAACAATCGCCTTCTTGCCGGCGAAATTGTAATCATTGATTGTCATAGTTGTATATATTTTGTTTATTATTAGTTTAGAGTTGAGAGAAGTTGAGAGAAGTTGGAAAGTTAAAAGTTTTTAGTTTTTGTTATTCCAATCGATAGAGTTGAGTTTGCCACGATAGACATCGCTGAATGTTTGGTCTTGATGCTCACCGCCAAAGACATAGATCGCATTGTCGCGCACCAGCACCGATTGTTTCTGGCGGGCGGTATAGGTATCGGGCAGGTAGTTCTTGGTGCTGTCTGCCGCAGTCCAGTTGAGCCCCTCGTCGTTGCTCACCAGAATATCGCGCCCGATATAGTGCATATCCGCATCCACCCCGCCGAACATCAGCAGTTGATGGTTGTACCAAATGACGCTTGCGCCGGTGAGGTCAGTAAAAGCAGGTCGGTCAATAGAAAAATTTTGCATACGATAGCCCACCGCAGGCGAGAACTCCAGGTTCCAACGCGAGTTGAGCACTGCACCATTTTTTGCACGCCCGCCAAGCACCATTGCCCGTGCACGCCCCGCTGCGTTCTCGAAACATACCGTAGCAAAATCACTCACCGGGAAATCGCTTTTCGGACGCAAAGCAGTCAGTTTCAAGGCATTGTCCTGTATCTTTGCCAGCACCAACCCTTGATTATCCTCCACTACAGCCCATACGGTATCATTCCACGCCATCAGCATATTGCGGATACGGAAACCGGTGCCGGTATAGTCCGCCGCCATCCACGATAGGGCATCGGTAGAGGTATAGAGCGTCAGCGAGTCGGCATAATAGAGCGTGCTGCCATCCGAGATGATACGGCGCACATGACACCCGTCGGGCAGCCCCGCCGGCATCTGCGGGTTACTCCATATCTTGCCATTGGCAGAGGTACAAACCGATGTACGGAAACCATTATTGCTTACCAATACGAATTTCTCGCCGAGTGATACCACGCGCTGCTCGCTGTTGTCGGTCAGCACCTGCGGACAGAGTTGCTCCCAATGGTACAGGTCCGGATCAACCTGATGCACATATGCACGGAGTTCATACACCTTGGTATTCGTGCCGTCCTGCGACTTGACCGTCAGATACAGCGGCTGTTTCACAAAGTTGATTGTATCCGAACCTCCCAATACGATGGTGGTATCGGGGGTCTGCATAATTGCTGAACCGGGTGTGGCAGCAAACGTAAACTTAGGCACCACAGAATCCAACGGCGTGGCGTACATAATCGAGTCGAGATTATACACCAAGCCTGTATCCAAACGCTCCTCCACCTTAAAGGATGCGGCGGCGAGCCCCGGATAATTACTATTTGCTGAGAAACTGAAAGCGGTCAGTTGTGCCACCGACGACTTCGTAGTAGTGGCAGTCTTGTCGTTGCACCCGACCAATCCTATCAATAAAACTCCTATCAGGGGTAAAAAACGCTTCATAACTTGTAATTTAAGGCAAAATTAGTGCCATTTTTGCAAATATGCAAATAATGTACTAATTTTGCACGCTTTTTTATCGGCAATCCATTGTCAGAACACCTAAAATCAGACTCATCATATATGCTTTTTGCCTCTCAACTACAAGACTTAAAGAATCGTCTTCCCTGGAATATCAAGCGTCAGCAACAGCAGGCTTTGCGTACTATCGTGGAGCAGAAACGCCGTATCTACCCTGCCGACCAAGCCGCAACCGATGCCCGGACTATTGTGGAGAAGATTGAACAGTCCGATATATTCCGCAATGCCCGCACCGTACTGCTCTACTACCCTATTCATAATGAGGTAGATTTGCGTCCGTTGCTCGACAAATACTGCGGCAGCAAAACACTACTCCTACCCGTAACCCACCGCAGATCTATAGAGATACGCCCCTACACTGGCGAGACGTGCCTCAAACCCGGCTATGCACATATCCCCGAACCGCAGACACCTGCCTACACCGGCAAGATTGACCTCATTCTCGTTCCCGGTGTGGTCTTCGACCACAAGGGACACCGCATCGGACGAGGCGGGGGGTACTACGACCGTTTCCTCAAAAAGCATAAAAACGCATACAAGTTAGGCGTTGCCTACGATTTCCAACTCAAACATCACAACCTGCCGCAGACATGGCATGACCAGCCACTCAACGGAGTTATCACTCCTCAGGAGACCATTGTATTGTAGGCTGTATCTCCTGCTCGTGTAGGATCCGTTTGTCGGTTTCCGCCGATAGATGTTTTTCCGTGGGACGGTAGTAGTAAATCAGCCCGTAGTTCTTGCAGTGGCACAAGCGGTCGTAGGGCAACAGGTCTTTGTAGTAGTCGTCCACCTGGTTCCAAATCTCCAAAATGAGCGCATCCGCCTGTTTGCGCATCTCCTCTATATCACCCGCCACACGCGTGGTGGTTTTCTTGTGCATAGTATGGTTGATCTGATGTTCCTTAAAGATGTCGTAATGCACTTTCACCTTATTGATAGCGGGGTTATATATAGGGAAACCGCCCATCTGCGTGCGTTTTTGCTCTCCGTTGATGATATTCTCGCCCCAAACCAGGAGATCTTCTTCGCTGCTCAGATCGGGTACGATATGGTTGTTGGGATCCAATCCGTACAACTCTTTCTGCTCCCGCTTAATCTCCCCGCGAATGACCGACATATTCAGCACCTGGATAAAATGCGAGATATACATCCGTGCATTCTGTACCACATGACGGTACTTCTTATTAGCAGCCACGCGCGATTGGAAATTGTCGTGATACTGCATCACCATATTCTCAAACTGCATCAGGAAACGTTGCGCCTCGCTCAACGTTTTGTATTTCAGCACCTGTTCCGTAAAGTCCGCCTCGCTGGCACGTTGCACGGCTGTCCGCAGCGCAGCCAATCGCGCCTGGTCGGTATTGGGTAGTCGTCTGTATGGCATTTCAATTAACAATTAAGAATTAACAATTAATATGCGCGATATAGTGCGCATACGCATTACGCA
Source organism: uncultured Bacteroidales bacterium (assembly GCA_934728255.1). GTDB lineage: Bacteria > Bacteroidota > Bacteroidia > Bacteroidales > Paludibacteraceae > Colicola. The sequence continues at coordinate 44,675 of CAKVEC010000002.1, read as the reverse complement.
TTACGCAGCAGCAGTCTCTCCGCCAGTTTGCGCAACTTCTCTGTGGCATCGTTCTGCGGCAGGGTGTCCAACTGCGACAACGCCTCACGGGTATGCAATTGCATCACCGCCTCGCAGACCTCGCGCGCACCTGTACGTGTATATATATCAGTTACCGCCTGTATTTTCTCCGCTGATTTGTCTTGCACCTGTAACCACTGCTCCAACTCCTTGCGCGTCTTATCGTCCGCACGCTGCAATGCAGTCAGGAGCATATAGGTCTTCTTATTGCAGCATATATCGCCGCCTATGGCCTTGCCAAACGTCTTCGGGTCGCCATAGACATCGAGGATGTCGTCCTGTATTTGGAACGCCAGACCGATATTGATGCCGTACTCGTACAGAGCTCGTTGCTGCGTCTCATTGGCTCCCGCAATATATGCCCCTATTTGCAATGCCGTAGCCAGCAGCACCGACGTTTTGAGGCGAATCATATACATATATTCCTCTATCGATACCTGCTCGCGGATCTCAAACTCCATATCGTACTGTTGCCCCTCGCATATCTCCGTTGCCATCTTGTTAAAAAGGCGCAGTGTCTCAGCCAGACGGGCAGCAGGCACATTGCTTAGCAGTTTGTACGCCTCAATCACCATCTGGTCGCCCGACAGAATGGCGGTGTTGTCATTCCAGCGCATATGTACCGTCGGTCTCCCGCGGCGAATATCCGCTTTGTCCATCACATCATCGTGCAGGAGCGTGAAATTATGGAACACCTCTATCGCCAGCGCAGCGGGCAATACCTCCTGTTCGTTACCACCGAATATCTCGGCTGCCAAAAGCACCAAGCGGGGGCGCAACCGTTTGCCACCCGAGGCAAGGGTATATTCGATCGGCTCGTACAGCCCGTACGGTTCCCGTTTCCAGTCCAATGCGGCTATGGCTTGCTCAATATCCATCATATCATTATATATTTTCAATGATGTCTGTCAGGACATCCTTGATATCCAATCCTGCGGCACGTACCTGCTGCGGAATAAACGATGTGGCGGTCATACCGGGCGTGGTGTTGATTTCAAGCAGGTTGATTGTGCGATTGTCATCGGTGAGAATATAATCCGTACGGATGATGCCGTGGCAACCAAGGATGTCGTATATATGCAAGGTAAGAGCCTGCACTCGGTCGCGTACCTCATCAGGAATACGGGCGGGGGTAATCTCGTCCACCTGCCCTTTGTATTTGGCATCGTAGTCGAAAAACTCATTCTTCGTTACGACCTCTGTAATAGGGAACGCCACGGCTTTGCTCTTGGTTTTATAGACGCCGCAGGTGATCTCCGTACCCTTCATAAACGCTTCGCAGATAACCTCGTCGCCCTCTTGGAAAGCCCGCTCGATGGCGGGTGTCATCTGCTCGATGGTCTTCACCTTGGTGCAGCCGAAACTTGATCCGCCCACATTGCTTTTTACGAAGCACGGCAAGCCTATTTTGCCGACAATCTCCTCATCGGTAGGGCGCGGCATCGTCTTGCGAAGAAGAATACTCGGTGAGATACGGATACCGAAATCCTGCAAATAGTGGTTGCAGGTGTACTTATTGAACGTTACGGCAGCCGCCAACACACCACAGCAGGAATAGGGAATACCGAGCATATCGAGATAGCCCTGCAAACGCCCGTTTTCGCCCGGTGTACCATGAATGGTGATATAGGCATATTCTAGTTGCGTCTTGTGCCCGTTATAAGTAAAAGAAAAATCGTTCTTGTCTATCGGTGCGGCAACCACGGTCTGCCATTGCCCGTTCTCCAATTTCCACTCGACAGCCGCCTGCCAGTCGCTCCCGCGAAGGGTAACGATGGTGATGTTGTAGCGTTCTTTGTCCATAAAAGAGTACAGTCCTGCTGCGCTCCTGAGCGACACATCGTGTTCCGAACTGTCGCCGCCTGCCACTATGGCGATATTGCGTTTCATTGTTTTTACAAATTATGCATATTCAGCCTGCAAAGTTACGCTTTTTTTCTTATATGCACAAGTCTATCCGCTTTTTGCCTATATGATTTTATACAACCGTATTATGCGAGCAAACAGACAAAAAGGCTGCCCTTGTTTGTCGGGAAGCCTTTTTGTCTGTTTGAAACAATTGTTTTTATGTTTTAGGCGAAGAGTTTGCCGAAGTCATCTTGGGAGATGGATTTCTCTTCGAGTTTGACTACGCCTTTGAGGGCATCAAAGATCTTGTTCTCGGCTACACGCTCGATGATACCGCGGAGTTGGTTCTCCTGCTTGAGCATCTCCTGTGCGTAGTTGGTGAGGTACTGGTCATCGATGTGCATCAAGCCGTATTGCATAAACTGCATACGTGCCACCTCTTTGGCATATGCTTCGACTTCCTCTTTCTGTACATCGATCTTGAACTCTTTCATGAGTTGATCTTTTGCCAAGTGCCATTTGAGTTCCTCGAGCATTTTCGGGAAGTCTTTGTCGAGTTCCTCCTCAGTCATCTTCTCGTTGGTAGCGAGTACCCAGCGTTTGAGGAATGCCTCGGGGAATGCCACATTCTCCATCTTCTTCATAATGGCAGCCTTGGCGTCCAAACCGAACTTGTACTTGCTGTCCTCTGCCATATTCTGCTCAATCTCCGCCTTGATGTGTGCACGGAAATCCGCCTCGTCTTTGATATTGTTCTCGCCATAGACTTTTGCGAACAACTCACCATTGATGGCAGCAGGAGCGTGGTGCGAAACAGTATGAATCTCGAAAGTGAAGTCAGAGTTCAGGTCCTTGACATCCTCTTTCTTCAGACCCAGCATCGAAGCCACTTCGGTCTCGTTGCCATACGCTTTCATGGGGTTGAAAGTGATGACATCACCTTTCTTTGCGCCTTCGAAGAGTTTAGCCTGCTCTTTGTCCTGCATATATTCGGGGCTGAGCATAGCGTCCTCTTTGACGATGCCGCCCTCTTTCTGCTCGGTCATCAAACCTTTGAGCACATCGCCCGAAACATAGTTCTCGGTCTCGGTATATTCGCCGAAACGGTCTGCATACGAAGCCACCTGCTTGTCAACCATCTCGTCGGTAACCTCGATGTTGTATTGCGTCAGTTTGTTGTGCCCGTTGAGTTTGGCATCAAACTCGGGAGCGACAGCGATGTCGAATGCAAAAGTGAACGTATCCTGATTCTCCAAATCCATCTCGGGAGTCTGCTCGTTGTTGGGCAGCGGGTCGCCGAGAACCTGCAGTTTGTTGTCCTCGATGTACTTGCTCAGTTGCTCGCCGACTACCTTGTTCAGTACGTCAGCCAGCACACCTTTGCCATACATTTTCTTCACTAAGCCTGCGGGCACCATACCGGGGCGGAAACCCGGGATATTCGCCTTTTGGCGGATTTGTTTCAGTTCTTTCTGGACAGCCTCTTGATAGTCAGCCGGCTCAATGGTGAGCGTAAGAACCATCTGCATGTCCTTGATTTCTGTTTGATTGAATTGCATATCTATTTATTTTAGTTTATTCTGTTAATATTATGTTTTTGTAGTCTATCAATCGCCTATCCCATCCTATGCAAAATAGGAGTTCTACTTAGCCCACAGGGCTTCGTCTCGCTACGGCGCTCAGTGTGCTACGCACACCCGCCTTACGCTTCACCTATGCTGTTTTGTGCACTTTTAGCAGGAGATAGATATTGACTTTTATTAACGGTTGGCGCGTTTGCGCTCAAGTTCGTCGAGGATGATTTTGCGCAAGCGCATATGGTGAGGCGTAACCTCTACATATTCATCGCCCTTGATGTACTCCAGCGCTTCCTCGAGGCTGAACTTGATTGCGGGTGGGAGAACCGCCTTGTCGTCGGCAGACTTGGAACGCATGTTGGTGAGGTTCTTGGATTTCACCACGTTGATGACGATGTCGCCCTCTTTGGAGTTCTCGCCGACCACCTGACCGGCATAGACTTCCTCCTGCGGGTCGATGAAGAAACGTCCGCGGTCCTGCAGTTTGTCGAGCGCATACGCCGATGCGGTGCCGCCCTCCATAGCGATAAGCGAACCGTTGGTGCGGGTCGGCATTTCACCCTTATACGGCTGATATTCCAAGAAGCGGTGTGCCATGATTGCCTCGCCCGCGCTCACGTTCATTACGTACGTGCGCATACCCATAATACCGCGCGAGGGGATGGTAAACTCGAGGTGGATACGGTCGTTGACGAGTTCCATCTTGGTCATCTCCCCTTTGTGGACGGTAACAAACTCGATGATTTTGCCCGAACATTCCTCGGGGGTGTTCACGGTCAGTGCTTCGACCGGTTCGCACTTGACGCCATCGATTTCCTTGATAATCACCTGCGGCTGACCGACTTGCAGTTCATAGCCCTCGCGGCGCATGGTCTCGATAAGCACAGAGAGGTGCAGCACGCCACGTCCGAAGACACGCCACGAGTTCTCGGATGTGCCGCGCTCCACACGCAGGGCGAGGTTCTTTTCCAGTTCCTTGTTCAGACGCTCCTGGATATGGCGGCTGGTAACGAGTTTGCCGTCCTTGCCGAAGAAAGGCGAGTCGTTGATAGTGAACATCATCGACATGGTCGGCTCGTCGATAGCAATCGGTTTGAGCGGTTCGGGGTTCTCGTAGTCGCAGATGGTGTCGCCGATCTCGAAGCCCTCGATACCGATCAGCGCACAGATGTCGCCGCTCTTGACCTCGTCGGTCTTCACGTGTCCCATGCCTTGGAAAGTATGGAGTTCCTTGATTTTGGTCTTAACCATCTTGCCGTCTTTCTTGGCAAGCGTAACATTCATACCGTCGCGCAACGTACCGCGGTGTACGCGCCCGATAGCTATACGCCCGACGTAGGCATTGTAGTCGAGACTGGTAATGAGCATCTGCGGCGTACCCTCCAACTCCTCGGGAGCAGGGATATACTCGATGATAGCGTCCATGAGGGCGGTCAGGTCGGTGGTCGGCTTGCGCCAGTCGGTGGACATCCAGCCGTTCTTTGCCGAACCGTATATAGTCTGGAAATCCAACTGGTCGTCGGTGGCATTAAGGTTCAGCATCAGGTCGAAGACCTCCTCCTGCACCTCGTCGGGACGACAATTGAGTTTGTCCACCTTGTTGATAACCACGATGGGTTTGAGGTTGAGTTCCAATGCTTTTTGCAGCACGAAACGCGTCTGCGGCATCGGTCCCTCGAAAGCATCCACCAGCAGCAGAACGCCGTCCGCCATATTGAGCACACGCTCCACCTCGCCGCCGAAATCGGCGTGCCCCGGAGTATCTATCACATTGATCTTGTAGCCCTTATATTCGATAGCGACGTTTTTGGCAAGGATAGTGATACCTCGCTCGCGCTCCAAGTCGTTGTTATCCAATATCAACTCGCCTTTCTGCTCGTTGTCGCGGAACAGATGGGCAGTGTACAACATCTTGTCAACCAAGGTGGTTTTGCCGTGGTCAACATGCGCGATGATCGCTATGTTTCTAATTTTCTGCATATTCGTGCAATAATCTTTTTTATACCTTCTCAAACTTAAAAAGCCTGCAAAGTTACGACAATTTTCTTATATACACAAATTTTGAGCGATTTTGGCACAGAAAGATAGGGGGCGAAGGCGGTTGCTCATAGCGCGTGCTGCGCACAAAGCGGTGCTTTGCGCCATTAGTAGCCGAAAGATATTGCAATGTATCCTATGCCGCACAGCGGCAAGAAAAGAGGAAGGAAATCAGCCTGAAGTTGCTTTTTGACGACACGAGACAAGGTATCCCCACCCGTTTGCGCCCCGAAATTACCGCGGACGAGGCGTCCGCGTCCCCTGCGGAACTTTGCCAACTCCTGGGCAAACACCTCCTATCCTATAACGAATCACCTACTAATCACCTACTAATCACCTACTAATCACCTACTAATCACCTACTCTTGATAGCATAAATATATAGAATACGGAAAGATTTGCCATGAAGATTAGAAATTTAGAGATTAGAGGTTAGGGATGGGGTTTTTATTGCCGTTTGATAAGATAAAGGTGGTGTCGGATTGCATTTTTGCGGTTTTGTACACGCTTGGATATTTTTTGGCACGCATATTGTATGGTTTTGTCAGTTTTTATTTCAATGATGATTACAACAACACTTTTGGCTTGTCTGCTTTTTTGTTCGGCGTTGTGCTTTGCGCAATACACCGACGAACAATTGTATAAAGCGTTTCTACAGCAGGATATGTCGGTATGGAGAGACTTTGTAACGACTTCGAAATGGGACGAATTGTCCGTAGAAGATCGCAAGAGACTGATTAACTACGAATACGGTTTTCTGGCGACGGCAATAGATCAGAAAGACCCGCACGCCGATGAGTATCTGTCGGCGTTCCGCAAACATGTAGAGGACGAATACAAGGAGGGGCATATATCGGAGGCACACTATTGTATGTATATGTCGTCGGTGAATGCATACGATTTTATGCTCAACAAGTCGCGTCTGTTTTCCGCAGGACTGCAGTCGTTCAAGTTGGTAAAACGTGCCGCCGAGTTGGCTCCCGACGACCCTTTTGTGTTAACGCTGAAAGCGAATGTGGATTTCTATGCTCCGTCGGCGTTTGGGGGTGACAAGGAGGAGGCACTGAAGATGTTTACGCGTGCGCGCAACCTATTCCTGAAGAATATGGATTGTACACATCTATGGAACTATGCGTCGCTGCGTATGTGTATTGCCCAATGCTATGAGAAGACGGGTGATACACAGCGGGCGATAGACGAATGCCGGTCGATATTGAGTGAAATACCCGATTTTCGGTATATCAGGGACGAATATCTGCCCTATTTGCTGGAAAAATAGCATTATTTTGCAAAATTATTTGCACGTATCGAAAATTTGCAGTAATTTTGCACACGCTTTCGAAAGAAAGGTATTGCCTAATTGTGTAATGGTAGCACTACAGATTCTGGTTCTGTCTGTCTGGGTTCGAATCCTGGTTAGGCAACAACAAAAAGCCAAGCATACGATAAACGCTTGGCTATTTTTGTATTTTTGAGAATAGTAACTAACCAAATTCTTTTGCTTTATGAAACGGATTTTTACCTTGTTGGGTGTTGTAATGGCATTATCGGTATGGGCGGCTCCGAGACGTTCTGCACTTTCGGTTGCGGCATTGCCGGACGGAAAACTGCCTAAAGATACGGTGGTTTATACTTTCCCCGAGACGAATTTGCAGAAAGGGAATATCTCTATGGTGATAGATGGGGAGATAGAGGGAGAGGTGATTGCCAGTGCGTTGATATTTACGACCAATATAGTGGGGACTTACACCTCGGAGGATTTTGAGATGGGGTGGAGTACGTTCGTGCGTTTTCCGAATAAGCCTAACGAGGGTGATTCCACCTTTGTGGACGCGATAGACTGTTCGGCAGTGGTATCGATAGACAAAGGGGCCTACCATTTCGATATTTCGATGTTGGGGATGGATTCCGTTCTCTACCGCCTACATATGTATTACCCGGTTACGGGGGCGGTGGTGACGGATACGGTGGATGTAGCCATCAACAATCTGTCGATTGACCTGTCAGCAGTAGGCTTTATGAATACCTTTTTCTTGGACGGCAGTAATAATGATTATACCGTTACGATTGCATGCGAAGGCACAGGCGAGGACGGCGTGTACGAAGGAGCGAGTACTGTTTCGACTACAATTACCGATATGGCGGGCAATATGATACGCAGTGTGAACACAAAACTGACACTCTATACGACGGGCGGTATGCGGGAAGCCGATGCGGAAGTGTACGGCAATGATGGCAAGTTTTATCGGATTCATCTGATGTTTACGATTCCTACACCGAAAAAGACGGTGGAAATAACGTTTGCCAAGAAGGGAGAGGGAATCTATTACCGTGAAGACGGGTCATTTTATATGTACAATGAAGACGCACACTATATTGTGTCGATGGAGATTTATACCGACCACCCCGAGGGGCAGTATGAGCGTGGTGATTTCCGTCCGCGCTATACGTATGTGGGTGTAATAGAGGGCAATGACACTATCGGCGCATCGATGTACACGGCTTCGGCGATGATAACCAAACAGGGAGATGATTATCAGGTGAAAGCGGAGATGCTGGGGACGGATACGGTTTTGTATCGCATAGAGATGACGGTGGATTACCGTTATGTAGCCATCCAGTACGACGAAACGGAGGGGCAGTTTATACAGAATTACACCGATGCGGACCAGTCGGCGTTCAATACGCGCAATTTCGCAACCGACGGATATGTGTCGTTTACGGCTCTTTCGGCAAGCGGCAAACTGACCTATCTGGAGTTCTACCCCGAAGTGATTGACCCGGTGACGACCCTGCCTGTGGGCACCTATCCGATTGAGTCGTCGGAGACGAAGGGGACAGTTTATGCCGGACAGGGTGTGCAGGATAACGCCATCGTCGGTTCGGTATGCGGCGACTATACGTCAAAGGGGTTGAATGTGCCTTGTTTCTTCGTGGCAACGGGTATGGTGAAGGTGGAAACGACGGACGGCAAACTACGTTTGACACTGGAGGCACAGAATACCAACGGGCTGCCGATACGTGTGGTATATGAAGGTGCGACGGGTATGACGGCAATAGAGAATACTGCTGCGGATACGTTTGCCGTGCGTAAGATTGTGCGGGACGGACAGGTGTATATCCTCAACGGGACGGACACTTATACCACAGCGGGTACGCTGTTGAACAAATAATTTGCACATTCCCGAAATTTGTTGTAACTTTGCAGCGAGAAAATAGGGGTGCATCCAAGAGGCTGTATGACGAGACTGAGTGTAAATATCAACAAGGTGGCGACGCTGCGTAATGCGCGCGGAGGGAATATGCCCGATGTGGAGCGTTTTGCCGTGGATTGCGAGCGTTTCGGTGCGCAGGGCATCACGGTGCACCCCCGCCCCGACGAGCGGCATATACGCAGGAGCGATGTGTATGCACTCAAATCGCTGGTTACCACGGAGTTTAACATTGAGGGCAACCCGACGGAGGATTTTGTGGCATTGGTGTGCGATGTGCGTCCGACGCAGGTAACGCTTGTGCCGGACGACCCGCAGCAACTGACCAGCAACCACGGTTGGGACACGCAGGCGAACCTGTCTTATTTGCACGGGCTGACGGAACGTTTTCACGCCTGCGGCATACGGGTGAGTGTCTTTGTGGACGCCGACCCCGAGATGGTGAAGTATGCCAAGCAGGCGGGTGCTGACAGGGTAGAGTTGTACACCGGTCCGTATGCCGAACTATACGAAAAAGACCCTGCGGCAGCCATAGAGATGTACCGCCCTGCGGCAGAGAAAGCGCAAACATTAGGTTTGGGAATGAATGCGGGGCACGACCTCAACCTGCATAACCTGCGTCCGTTTGTTACGGCGTTTCCGTGGACAGCGGAGGTAAGTATCGGGCATGCGCTGATTTCCGATGCATTGTATCTCGGGATAGAGGAGACGATACGCCGCTACCGCGCCTGTCTAGAAAAGCCCAATTAGGCGAGTTAGACTAGTTGGTCTAATTAGTCCAATAAAAACAGAATACTAAAAACAACACAAATATGTTATTCCTTCAAGACACGGCTATGGCTGCTATGGCAGAGCAGATGCCTATCGAACAGCCTGTAGAAGAGTCGATTAACCTTTGGACGATGGCGCAGTACGGTGGCTGGATAATGATTGTACTGGCTCTGCTGCTGGCGTGGGCAATCTATATTTTTATTGAGCGCATGGTAGTGCTGAAGCATGCCACCAAAGAGGATAAGAGTTTTATGGATCGCATCCGCGACTATATCCACGACGGGAAGATTGACTCGGCGCTGAACCTCTGCAAACAAACCGATACGCCCTCCGCGCATATGATAGAGAAAGGTATCACGCGTATAGGTCGCCCGATGCAGGACGTGCAAGTAGCGGTGGAAAATGTAGGTAACTTGGAAGTCGGCAAACTCGAGAAAGGGCTGGTGATTATGGCTACCATTGCGGGCGGTGCACCTATGCTCGGTTTTCTGGGTACGGTGCTGGGTATGATCCGCACGTTCTATAATATGGCGCAGACCTCGGGCGGCGTGATAGAGATGTCCGCGCTGAGTACGGGTATGTACGAGGCGATGGTTACCACCGTGGGCGGTTTGATAGTCGGTATTCTGGCGATGTTCGCTTATAATATGCTTGTGGCACGTATCGACCGCGTGGTGCGCCTGCTCGAAGCCCGCACCATGGAGTTCATGGATTTGCTGAACGAACCGGCGTAACGTACAATCAACAATGTACAATTAACAATTAACATACATTCCTGTTCTTTGTTCTTTGTCCATTGTTCTTTATTCCGTAAGAAAAATGGCTCTCAAAAGACGAAACAAGGTGGAGGCAACATTTGCGATGTCCTCTATGACGGACTTGATATTTCTGCTGTTGCTTTTCTTTGTGATGGCAAGTACGATGTCGTCGCCCAACGATATAAAGATCAACCTGCCCCAGTCGCGTGCCAAGACGACCACGCGCCAGGTGGTGGCAAAGGTGAGCATTGACAACCTCGGCAACTATTTTGTAGCGGTAGGCAAAGCCAAACCGCAAGCCATCAATCCCGATGATTTGGAAGGCTATCTCAGCACGCTCCAGCAGCAGGACTCCACTATGTATATTGCGCTCCATGCCGACGAGGATATACCTTACAAAGAGGTGGTGCGTGTATTGGATATTGCCAACCAGCACAAGATGAAACTGGTGGTGGCGACCAAGAAGTAACTTCGGATATTTGTGGACGGGAAAATGACACTCAAACAGAGATCAAATATCATTGCGGCGGTGGGGACATTGGTTGCCTTGCTGTTACTGTTTCTGTTGCTGTGGTTTGTGTCTATGGGTGCGCCCGTGCTGCCCGAGGACGAGGGAATAGAAGTATCTTTCGGCGATGTGCAGGAGGCGGGGGGCAGTGAACCGAATCCTGAGACACAATCGGTACCGTTGGAGAGTGTGGCTCCGCCGCCGGCACCGTCCAAGCCGACGAACAACGACCTGATGACGCAGGAGGACGAGGAGACACTTGCCCTGCAGCGCCAACGGGAGAAAGAGGAAAAAGCCCGCAAAGAGGCGGAGGCAGAACGTCTGCGTCAGGAGAAAGCCAAAGCGGCACAGGAAGAGGCGGAGCGTATCGCCAAAGAGAAAGACATTGCGGAACAGAAAGCCAAAGAGCAGGCTGCGAAAGACAAGGCGGCGGCGATGGGGTCGTTGTTCGGCAATAACCCCGCCGGTGCACAAGGCAGCGGAGATACCAAAGGCGAAGGGCAAAAAGGCAATCCTGTGGCAGGACACGGCACCTCGGGCGGAAACAACTGGTCGCTCGCAGGGCGCAGCCTGAAAGGTGCATTGCCCAAACCGGCAAAAGAGTTTTTGCAAGAGGGGAAAGTGGTGGTCACCATTTGGGTACTACCCGACGGAACTGTGAAAGATGCCCAGGTAACGGGCGGAAACGTCAGCGACAAAGCCACCTTGCAAGTGGCTCTTGAAGCGGCTCGAAGAGCCAAGTTCTCGGAGAGCGACAAATCTATTCAGACAGGAACAATCACATATAACTTTAAGTTTAACTAATTGCGTTTTCGCATCTGACTGATTATGAATTATTTGTTTCTTGACAATGGTTTCGAGGAAATCGAGGCTATTACCACTATCGACCTTCTGCGTCGTGCAAACATCCGTCTGACGACCGTTTCCATAACCGGCAAGGCTATGGTGTTGGGGGCTCACAACATCGCTGTAGAGGCGGACGGACTGATAGAAGACATCGATTTCTCGGATGCGGAGATGCTCATTCTCCCCGGAGGGGCTACGAAACTGGGCGAGTGCCATGCGCTGTGTGACCTGCTTGTGCAGCACAATGCTGCCGACAAGCCCATTGCGGCTATCTGCGCCGCCCCGTCGGTGTTGGGCAAGTTGGGTATCCTGCAAGGCAAACAAGCCACCTGCTACCCCGGCTTTGAGAAGTCTTTGGGCGAGAGTTATATAGGCGGATTGGTGGTCGAGAGCAAGAATGTCATTACTGCCAAAGGTCCCGGACTGAGCAGTGATTTTGCATTTTGCATCATCGAGAAACTGGCAGGCAGCGAGGTTGCCGATCAAGTGTATGACACGGCGCAGTATTAAAAATTGCCGGATATAGGTATATGGGAGTGCTATGGATAGTGCTCCTTTTTGTTGTAAGGTATAATAGTCTGTTTTTTATGAATTCGTTTTTTCGCCATTTGGCGATGGCTTCGGCGTGCATCATCTGGGGATTGATGGCTCCGCTCGCCAAAGATGCCATGCGCACCGATTTCTCGGGAATGGATATGGTGGCATTCCGCGTGGCAGGAGGCGCGTTGTGCTTTTGGCTCACCTCGCTGGTGCTTACCCTGTCGGGCAGGAAACAGGAGCAGGTGCCGTTGCACGATATAGGTCTGTTTTTCCTGGCATCGCTGTGCAGTATCACGTTCAACCAGGGAATGTTTACGATAGGTGTGAGTATGACCTCGCCTGTCAATGCGAGTATTATGACCACCACGCTGCCCATTATTTCGCTCATTCTGTCGGCAATTTTTCTGCATGAAAAAGTATCGTGGCAGAAGATAGTGGGTATCTGTTTGGCGTTATCGGGGGCGTTGATGGTGATTCTCACTTCGCATACGGCTTCCGCCACGGGGGCGGTTAATCCGTATCGTGATGCGCTCGGGGCGGCGATGTGCGTGCTGGCGCAATGCTCATTCGCCACCTATCTGGTGGTGTTTGGCAAACTGATCAAGAAATACTCGGTGGTAACGTGTATGAAATGGATGATGCTTTTTGCCACGCTCACTATCTGGCCCTTTGCTCTGCCGCATATCGTCTCCCTTCCGTGGAGTACGATAGCCGTTCATTCCTATTGGGAGACGGGTTTTGTAGTGTTCTTCGGAACATATTGCGCCTATATCCTGATGACATGGGCGCAGCAGGTGTTGCGTCCGACGCAGGTGTCGATATACAACTATTTCCAGCCCGTGGTGTCGTGTCTGGCATCGGTGATGATGGGGCTGGCGGTCTTCGGTTACCTGCAAGCCATCGCCGTACTACTTGTATTTTCAGGGGTGTATCTTGTAACGAATACGCGCACGCAAAAAGAACGTGTTGCAGGTCTGCGAAAATTGTAGTACCTTTGTATCCAAATTGAAGAATCTATGAAACTCGGTTTTGACAACGACAAGTACATCCGCATTCAGTCGGAGCATATCCGCGAGCGTATCGCGGCGTTTGGCAACAAACTCTACCTCGAACTCGGGGGCAAACTCTTCGACGACAACCATGCATCGCGAATCCTGCCGGGTTTCCGACCTGACTCGAAGTTGCAGATGCTCTCGCAACTCGCCGATCGTATTGAGATACTGATTGTTATCTCGGCGATGGATATCGAGCGCAACAAAGTGCGCCAGGACCTGGGTATCACCTACGACGAGGACGTGCTGCGCCTGCGTGACGAGTTTCAGCACCGCGGTTTCTATGTGGGCAGCGTGGTCGTAACCCACTACAATGGGCAGCCCTCGGCGGACGCCTACCGTCGCCGTCTGGAGAACCTCGGAGTGAAAGTCTATTACCATCGCCTAATAGACGGCTACCCTACCAATGTGTCGCTCATCGCCTCGCCTGACGGCTTCGGCAAGAACGACTACGTGGAAACCACCCGCCCGCTGGTGATTGTTACGGCGCCCGGTCCCGGCAGCGGCAAGATGGCGGTTTGTCTCTCCCAACTCTACAACGAGCACCGGCGGGGTATCGAGGCGGGCTATGCCAAGTTCGAGACTTTCCCCGTATGGAACCTCCCGCTCAAGAACCCTATCAACGTGGCATACGAGGCAGCGACGGCCGACCTCAACGATGTGAATATGATCGACCCGTTCCACCTCGAGGCTTACGGAAATATCGCTATCAACTACAACCGCGACATCGAGATTTTCCCCGTCTTGGACGCACTCTTCACGGGCATCTACGGGCACAACCCCTACAAGTCGCCTACCGATATGGGGGTGAATATGGTGGGGTTCTGTATCTCGGACGACGAGGTCTGCAACGAGGCGAGCAAGCAGGAGGTCATCCGCCGCTACTATGCCGCGCTGGATGCCTTTGCCGAGGGGCGCGATGCCGAAAAGGAAATCAACAAAATCACGCTGCTCATGCGCCAACTCGGTATCACTACCGACTACCGCCGCACCACCGTTGCCGCCAAGGTTTGCAGAGACAAGGAGAACGCTTCCGCTGCGGCTATCGAACTGGAAGACGGCACTGTTATCACCGCCCATACCGGCGACCTGCTCGGCTGCTCGGCGGCACTGCTGCTCAATGCCACCAAACATCTGGCACATATCGACCACTCGGTGCGCCTGCTGCCGCAGAACCTGATTGAACCGATCCAGCACACGAAAATCGCCTACCTGCAAGGGCATAACCCCCGCTTGCATACCGACGAGGTGCTGGTTGCCCTGTCCGTATTGAGCCAAAGCGACGAGCGTTGTGCCGAGGCGTTGCGCCAACTGCCGCGCCTCAACGGCTGTCAGGCGCATTCCACCGTGATGCTGTCCGATGTCGATCAGAAGACGTTCCGCCGCTTGGGCATACAGATCACCTGCGAACCCGTGCGGAAGAAATAGATCTTTCTGTTTGTTATAGGATCTTTATGGAATAGAATGATATAATTCATCATTAAAAACACAGGTGGATGTCAGGTGGATGTCGGGTGGATAAGCCATCCCGAATAGGCTAATTTACAAATTTGCTAATTTACAAATTTACAAATTGCCTCACCTGTGTGCCTGAAAGAAATTCTGCATCAGGGTGCGGGTGCGGGCGGAGAGAATACCTGCGGTAACAGTCGTCTTGGGGTGTAATGCACAGGGGGCTAATTGGCGGTAACCGCGTTTGCTGTCGTCGCAGCCATAGACCACGCGCCCTATCTGTGCCCAACCGATAGCCCCTGCGCACATCACGCAGGGTTCCACCGTAACATACAGCGTGGCATCGGGCAGATACTTGCCCCCCGCGGTCTGCGCGGCAGCCGTGAGTGCCTGCATCTCGGCGTGGGCGGTTACGTCCTGCAGTGTCTCGGTCAGGTTATGTCCCCGCCCGATGACTTGCCCGTTAGCCACTATCACGCATCCCACAGGCACCTCGTCCTGCTCGTATGCCAGTTCCGCCTCATGGATAGCCATCTCCATATACCGCTCATCCTTTTCCTCTTGTGTTGCCATTGTTTACTCTGTTTTTATATTAATCATCATTGAATCATTTTAGGTGCATTTTTCGGTTATAACCGAAAAAACACTATATTTGTACTGAATTATTCGGTTATATCCGAATAAATGTGAATTCAAAATAACGACAACTTATAAAACAAAACTTGCAAAACATTTCTTGCGGCACAACACATGCCGCGTTTTTGAAACAAATACACGAAAAATTATATCAAATATCTTCAAACAAACATTGGTGTTTTATAAGATAACAAATCTACTCTTTGTCAGTTGCCGGTACATCTCCAATAACTATGCAAACACAGTCGGACTCGGACATCGTGGTCAGGAAACCATACGTAGCCATGACCATACGGTCGTTGGCTTGATGGGCACGGCGTAGTTTACATTCTTGACTAGTAGATTGTTATATTTACCCAAGACTATAGTCTTATTACTTACATAATACCTGGTGATGTCAACTCAATGATTGTAAAAGTACTATTAATATCAATGTGTGAAGTGTATGATCTTATAAATTCTTTTAATGTATTGCTTTCTGCATCATTTATAGGTATTAGACTCTTCAATGTTTCATTACTCAAACTACTAAGGATATTATTTCTATTAGATTTCCACTTTACTGCATAATAAACCAATAATGCTGCTATTGCATATAGAACATTATACAACTCATCAGAATCTGATTTGAACTTAGGAACATCAAAAAATGCACACAATTTTCGTAATAGTATTTCAATTGATACATGTTGGTCTTTTATCATTTCATAGCAATCCGAATGCTTCATATTTAGCCAGAGCAGTAATGCCAAGCACCAGGTATCAGTGGCATTATTCGCAGCCAATAACGCCAAATGCAACCGAGTAAAGTACTGTTCTATAGATCTTAAATTCATATCATCATTATAAACAATGACTTTGAGTACATCGTATATGTTTACACCATTAATTTCTTTGATATGTTGAGATATCTTATGTTGATGCATCTGTTCTAAGATAAACTTCTCTCTGTCTGGCTGTAGCAGTCTATATTCTATATCAATAAAACGCTTTAGATACTCCGTTGCATTGATGGATTCGCTACCATAATGTCCTTTCACAGAAGCCACTAATTGTTGTTTGTCAATTGATAAAACAAAGACTAATCCATCTACACAAAATAGGTGCTTTATTCGTTCCAACATCTCAATGGCGAAATCGGGACGGCATCTATCCAATTCATCCACAAAGATAACCACTTTTTTGTCCGCACTAACACTGTGGACAAAATATTGTAACTTTTTTCGGAACTCTTGTATCAATTTGGTATAACTCTCACACGTTTGTAAGAGGTTCTTATCCTTTTGGCACTCATCAATGACTTGTTTGCACGCCTCTCCAAAAGCACCAATAACACTCAATATAGGTATCGACTTGGCTATGGTAGTAATACCTTCTACACACGATGAAAGTAGTTGATATTGCTCATCAGAAAAACTTGTGCGAGGTATTTGAGTAAATATCTCATTGATTAGAACTGCAAAAGGGTCTGTAGTATAAAAATCATTCTCCCACGCATTGACATAGATAGTTGTATATCCCTCTCGTTGCAAATAGGCTTGCCACATTTTGACAAACGTTGTTTTACCATTTCCCCACTCTGCATCAATAGACATCGTGAAGCCATCCTCTGCATTTTCTATTAATGAGGTTAAGATTTTAGCATACTGCTCGCGTCCAAGTTTATCGTTGGCAAACGGGTTACCTTTTGGTATGTCAATTTGTACAGGTTTTATTCTCATAGTTCTTAAATTTACAATGTTATTCTTTATTGGTCAGGCGTTGGTACATCTCCAATAGCCGTGCCACACAGTCGGACTCGGTCATCGTGGTAGGGAAACCATACGCTGCCATTACGGCGCGGTCGTTGGCTTGATGGGCACGTAACAGGTCTGTATAGATAATCATCTTCTCTCCGTACAAATCGGCTAAACTACATTCCGGATAGTTTGCACGTGCGTCAAGAATTGCTTGTGCAGTTTGCTCAATCTTTGTCTTTTGCTCTTCTGTTACAATGGGAAACGGAAAGTTTGTGTAGACAGAAGGCGAATAACGATAATCACTTTTCAATCGCCCACATACTGCACGCATCCATGCCATATGTACATTGCTAGTAAGTAAGCCAAACATAAAGAGTGTGGCATTAGGAATCATTTGGTTTGCATTGCCACAAATGATTTGAGGACTCATAAAACCAATAGGAATATACCTGCGATTTTCAGAGGAATGAGAAGGTATAATCAAATAGTTTGTGTCCGGTTGGCGTATCTGCGTAAAAAGCATAGGTATATCCGCATCCCGCTTTACAGAAGCAGTAGGACTTGCCAAACGCATTTCACGCACGGCTTTCAGTCGTTCTATAATCTCAGGAATATCTGCATATTGTTTCGGAGGTACGCCTTTTAGCCACAAGCAATATCGCTTCCTATTGTTGATAAATTCTTCAGCACCTACAAATTGTTTTATAAAATCAGCAGAATGGGGATATTTCTTAATCATAGCGTCACGCTCTGCTTCTGTTAAGAATAAATTTCCTCCGTCCGTAGGCTGACTTCCTTTGGTCATTTCGGGTAAACCTTGTGAGGATTTTGTACGACTTTGCACAAAGATATTGGGTGCGTCTAGCAAATAACCATTGATGTTAGTACATTGTTTATATGTGCCATCTGTCAAATAAAGACGCTTAGTGGTTTGGTTATCTCCAATAGAAAAACCAACTATTACACAATGAACGTGTGCTTTCAAATTGCTTTCGCTATCCCAACGAAATGTCGGATAGGCAAAATTGATAACCAAGCCTTTGCGTTCAAACAAAGGCTCCCACATAGCAGGAACAGATTCTCCTTGACAGATTGAATTTGTAGAAACAAAAGCAGCGTGGATATTTGTCCCTTGCATTATATCTGCCGCTTTCTTATACCAGGCACAAACATAGTCTAATTTCCCATAATTAGTATCTGCCATATCTGCATATATGGCATCCATATCATTGTGTTGGTCTTGTGTTCTATGTTGGTGTCCCACAAACGGTGGGTTGCCCATAATGTAGTTTAGTCGGTCGATAGGTACGACTTCGCTCCAGTCTATCCGCAGGGCGTTGCCCTCGTGGATATTGTGGTAGGCGTGGAGGGGCAGGGGCTTGGCTTCTATTTGGCAGATACGTTCTGTCTCACGCAGCATCTGCAACTCGGCTATCCACAGGGCGGTGGTCGCCACCGAGACGGCAAAGTCGTTTATCTCGATGCCGTAGAACTGATGTATATCCACACGGATAGGATTGGTGAACGTACCCAACTGCATCTGGTCGCCTTGCAAGAGACGGATGACCTTGTTCTCCAAACGGCGCAGGCTGATATAGGTCTCGGTGAGGAAGTTGCCGCTACCGCACGCAGGGTCAAAGAACGTGAGCGATGCCAGTTTGTCTTGGAAAGCACGCAGGTCGCGTATCTGCTTTGCGGAGAGACGCTTCGCCGGGGACGCGGGCGCCCCGCCCGCGGTAAACCCTGCATTGCTGTATCCTGTGGTTTGTACCAAACCAACCGCGGGCGAGACGCCCGCGTCCCCGGAATACTTGTCCTCAACAATACTCTCCAACTTATGCTGCAAGTCGTTAAGAAACAGCGGGTCTATCACCTTGTGTATGTTCTCGATACTCGTGTAGTGCATACCGCCCGAGCGGCGTGTGTCGGGGTTCAGTGTACTCTCAAACACCGCCCCGAAGATAGTGGGACTTATCTCCGACCAGTCGAAGTCCTCCGAGGCTTTGGTGAGCAGGAGCGTACGTATCTCGTCGGTCAGTTGCGGTATCTCGATGTTCTCGTTGGAGAATAGTCCGCCGTTTACATACGGAAACCGCCGCAGGTCGTCGTCCAAGTACGGGTCGCGGTCTTCGGGCTTGGTGTCCAAGACACGGAACAGGTCTATCAGCGCACGGCGCAGGTGAGGGGCGGGGAACTGGTTGAGGTAGTCGTGAAACTCGTTCTTGTCCCCAAACAGCCCCGCGTCCTCTGCAAATAGGCAGAAGACGAGCCGCACACACAGTTGGTTGAGCGAGGCGAGTGTCTCGGGGTCATCGGGGTGGGCGTACTGCGGACGGATGGCATCGTATATCTTCCCCACCAGGTCGCCCGCCTGTATCGACAGTTCCATCTCTTTGCGCAGGGTGTCGCTGCCCGTGTCCACCAAGAAACGCAGGCGGTAATGCTCTTTCTCAAGATTCTCCAATAGCACCACCTGCGGTTCGCCGTTGGGCTGCTCCATATCGTATATCCAGAACTCACGGAAATTGCACGTTACTATCCACCGAGGACGACTGCTGTACGGCAGTTCGGCGGCATAGCGTTTGGCTTGCTGGAACGGGTTGAGCAGCGAACCGTCCGACTGTTTGATGGGCGCACCCAGGTCTTTCTGTATTGATTTCTGCTCAATCAGCACCTTGGTGGCGGGTATGAAACCGTCGATGAAAGCCGTGTGGTCGATATGCACCTGCTGTTCGAAAGTGATGAATGTGGTGGGTTCTTCTATGCCGAGGGCGTGGAGCAGCGCAATCCAAAACGGTTGCGACTCGCCTTTCTCGTACCCTTTGCCTGTCCAGTAGGCAACAAAATCGTGTATGAGTTTGGAATTGGTCATGGTTATATCAGTTCTTTGAGGTGTTCGAACATTAATGGTTAATTAATGGTTAATTAATGACTAATTATATGTTTCTTCGGTTGTACTGCTGTGCGGATTGGCAAAAGGCGGTCAGTTCTTCGGGATGGGACTCGAAGTGGTTGCCGATAACCACTATGTCCGCCCCCGCAGAGAAAGCATTGGTCATTTGTTCCGTAGTACGGATACCACCGCCGACAATAAGCGGTATATGCGTCTCCTCCCGCACAGCACGGATAATTCTTGCGCTGACAGGGGTAAGTGCTCCGCTGCCCGCCTCCAAATAAACTATTTGTTTGCCAAGCAGTTCTGCGGCAATGGCGGTATCTACTATCTGTGTAATATTGCTTTGCTCAATGGGCTGCGTGTGCGTAACCCGCTGCACCGCCGTCTCTTTGCCCCCGTCTATCAATATATACCCCATCGGGATACTCTCTATCCCAGACCGCCGCACTGTCCGCGCGGCACGCACCTGCTGCCCTACGAGCGTCTCCACATTGCGCCCCGAGAGCAGCGACAGAAACAGCAACGCATCGGCTGCGGGCGAGAACTGCAAAGCCGAACCGGGGAAAAGAACAATCGGCACACGGGTACGGCGGCGCAAAGCCGCTACAAACGCATCGCAGTTGCCGCCTGTGCTGCCCCCTACAAACACATAATCGGGCAGACAGCCGTCCGCAAGGGGCAACTTGTCCAAGTCGGCTTTCTCCGGGTCAAGCAGCAGTGCCAGCAGTTTGCGCCCTTCTTTGTGGGCAGCAAGTATATCAGTCAGTACTGCCATCGGAACGACTCTATCAGGTGTATCATATCCGCCCGCAGGTACTCGTGTATCGGTGCCAGCGAGTCAGCGTTGGGGCGGCAGTTGCAATAGACCGACGCGCGGAAGAAATGGTGCGTCGAATCGGTCAGAAAGAACTGGTAGGGCGAGGCGGTGTTTCCCTCCAGATCGAAGAATACGCCATAGACGTGCGCCTCGGGGTGGGAGTATGCCTGCTCGGGAATCGACGTGGCGTGCGAGGCGTTCTTATAGACAAACTCAATCGCATCGTTGGTCAGTTCGCGCAGATTGCCTCGGATGGGCTTGTATGAGCAATGGACGGTCGCATTGAGCGCAGGATAGAAGATATTTATCCAGTACTGCTCGCCTTTCTCCGTGCGTGGCTGCACCTCGGCATTGCATGACAAAAGAAAATCGTATGGATACACTTGTCGGTCGGGGTGGTGCTCCGCAAAAGGCGCATAGCATGTGTCAGGCATTGTGAAACGTACATACCCATAGGGCTTCGGAACTCCGGCACGGCTGCACGACCACAGCAGAAAAGGCAGAAAGAGAAAATATAAAACGCGTTTCATTATCAAATATAAATTACCTTGCAAAGGTACAAATAATGTTTGGATTGCGCAACTCCGTTACCATATATAATGCCCAAATCCAACGGCTACGAACGTCCACACGCCAACTCACTATAATACAGGCAAAAACCGCCTAATCACATAGACCTGACAGCACAAAGACAGGGACTGCCTGACGCCGATGGTCAGACAGCCCCTGATATGTATCAATCGAAAAAGGTTAGATCGTGTTCGTAAAAGGTTAGATGGCGTTCACAAACTTAACCAAAGCATCGCGGTCTTCTTTCGACAGATTGTAGAAAGCCTTGGTGGACTCGAAGGCGTCGCTCTCCTCGCTGTAGCCGTGCCACATGATAGCCTCCACCACGTTGCGGGCGCGGGTGTCGTGCATACGTGCCTCATACGCGTCGCCGGTTATCTTTTGGTGCAGTCCGCGTCCCCACAGCGGGGTGGTACGGCACCAGCCGGTGCGGATATCCTTCTCCATACAGAGTTTGTGCTGTACAAAGTCGGTGTAGGGCCAGATGGTCTGGTACGGATAGCGCGGCATATCGTTGTTGCGGGTGAAGAACTTGTTCGGGTCTTGGATATAGTCCGCTCCGGTTGTCCACGACGGACGGTGGCACTCGGCGCAACCTATCTGCGTGAACAGTTCGCGTCCGCGCAGCACCTCTTTGTCCTTTACGTTGCGGGCAGCAGGCACAGCCAGACCGCGGTGCCATACCATAAAGTCGGAGTACTCGTCGTCCGACATCTCCACAGGCAGGTCGGTTGAGGTCAGATAGTTGTAGATGTTCTGCTCCACGTTGTCGGTAAACCACTCGGTATGCTCGTGGTCGGGGTCAATCTTCTCGATATAAGCAGGGAAACCGGCTTGCACATCGGGGTCTTTCGACGAGATGGTAGCATAGTTCTTGCCTGCCAAGTCAAGGTAATGGTAGCGGCGGTCGGAACGGGTTACGTTGGTGATGTTCCAGATAGCGTTTGCACCCGCAGCGTCCAACAGCGGTCCGCGCGACATTGCATACGTGTAGCGGCGTACGTATTTCGTACCGTCGCCCTGCTTCGAGTTGGAGTAGTAAGCACCGTCTTTCCAGTTGCCGCCTTCGAACCATGCACTCTTCCAGTGGCGTAGGTAGCCTGCGGCATACGCTTTCTCCTCTTTTGCCCATTGGGCGGTGATGGAGTCGTCGGGGATAGCGTCGGTCAGACCGGTACCAAAGATACCGATGGTGTTCTCCAAGCGCACCTCATAGTCTCCGAGGTCGAGTTGGTCTGCACCATAGATAGCACTCTCGGGCATAGTTACCTCAGGGTAGCGCAGTTCGAAGGGCTCGCCGTCGGCAAAAGCCATTTTGTCGCCACTGGCAGCGCAGGTGCTGACCGTATGCCACGTAACGTGGATTTGGCTCTCATCAAGCGGTGCCTTGAAAGGTGCTACGGCATGCAGTTGCGGCATACCTGCTACCCATGTCTTGTAGTTCTCGGTGGCGGGGTCGAAGATGACGAGCAGCGTACCGTTGCCTATCTCCGTGCTGTTATATACACCTTCAGCCACCGACTTGCCATGTCCGTAATTCGGGTGGCAGTGCAGACACGACGAGCGCACGTACACCGGTCCCAAGCCACCGCGTGTACCCGTGGTGTTGCTCATAAACTGCTTCTCGAACAATGCTTCGCCCGCTTTGAACGACTCCATCCAGTTGCCGTTCTCCACCGACGGGGTCGGCTGCTCGTAGGCGTTGGAGGTTGAGAGAAATGACGTACCGAGTTGTCCGCCCGCATAGTACCAATCAGGCAGTTCGGTATCCTCATTGGTAGGCTCGTCTTGACCACTGGGGTCAATATGGCAACTTGCCAGCGCAAAAACGCTGACAAGCATACCAGTCATAAGATATGACTTTTTCATATTTGTATGGTTTGTTAATAATTACTCTTGTTCGCTCAGTTTGGCGTTCACCTTGTTGAGCACGTTCACCAGGTCGGTACCTACCACCTTTACGGCGTTGGTAGCGGCAGCCCCTTTGGCGTTGGCATCGAGGGCAAACGGCTCGGCAATCTGACCGATAGCGGCAATAGCGTCCTCGATAGCCTTTTTGCACTCGGTGTCGAGGTTGGCGTCCACCGATTTGATGTAGTCCGATACCGACGCATCGCCGGCTACGCTGCCACAATAGGCGTTTTGGATAGAGCGGATGTTGTCCTGGAAGTCCTCAATCGAATTGAGCGCATACGGGCTCTCGATGTAGTTGCGGTCTTCCTCGCTCGAAGCGTTGTTCGGACGACCGATCTTGGTGTTACCCACCTCGTCGGCTATGTCGATACAGCCCTGAATCAGTTCCTCGGCAGCCTCCTGGTAGGTAGCGTACGTACCGCCGGTAGCCACTTTCATATACGAGCCGTAGCCCTTGGCGAACTCCACGCCGTAGTCAATCTCCGCCTCCTCGAGGATAGCCTGTTTCTCTTCGCTTATATTGTCCACGCCTGCCCACGAAGCCTCGAGAGCCACCGTCTGGTTGCGCAGGTCCTCTGCAACAGCCACCAAATAAACCAACTCGGCACGGGTGTACTTGTTAATATCGCGAGTGCGTACATTGCTCTTGTCGGCGTTGTCGTTGGCATAGAGCATATACTCTACTGCGTGGAATCCCAGCAGACCATAACCCAGTTTGTCGCCTACGTAGTCGGCACCCTGCTCCTCAATCTGCTGCATTTGATCTGAGTTACCGAGCATAGCGTCCATACCATCTTTGTCGAGAGGCCACGAGTCGATATGCGGGTCGATGTTGTGGTTGGCAGCGGGACCGAAAAGGAATGCCTCGCTCAACTCCCAGTAGCGGCGGGCAGCCGTCCACGACTCGGCAGCAGCCTTTACGTCGGCGTCGGTCAGGGTTTTTGTCTCAAACTTGTCGAAGATGTTTTCGCAGTTGTTGTAGAGGGTGATGGTTGCGTCCGACAGGTTCTTGTAGGTGGCAATCACTGTGTTGTCTACATACGGTGTCATCGCTGCCTTCAAGGCAGTCTCTTTGGGTGAATCCACATCGTTGTTTTTGGTGCCGTTGCACGAGGTGAGACTCGTGGCTGCTACTGCGAGCAGCGTTGCATAAAAGAAAATCTTTTTCATTGTTGTTGATTAATTATTATTATATCATCGTTTGTTTATCTGTCGTTTATCCCTTGCGTATGGGTTGCTTATCCCTTGCTGTTTGACACGAGGGTGTCTGCATTAAATTCTTTAACCTATTTTAGTTATAACTCGAAGAATCCGCTGTAGTTGATGCTGAGGGCGATGTATGGTTCGTTGTTGTATGTGTTTTCCGAGTGGGGGTTTTGGTTGAGTATACCATAGCCGAACTCACCTTTGACCACAATATGCGGAATAGGGAAGTAGTTGAACCCGCAGGAGACTTTCTGCCGTCCCGCCCAATAGTTGCGGCTGGCAGCAATCTTCGCCTGTGCATCATAGATGTCGTAGCGGGCAAAGAGGTAGAACTGCTGTTGCTTGTCGCGCAAGGTCTTGCTGAGCGAGAAGAAATCGAACCCTATCTCTGCACCGGCACTATAGGCGTCGCTCGCTACATTCTGGCGTTTCGAGACCGAGGCTTTTGGCATCGACTTATTGTAGGCGGTTATCTTTTCCGCATCACTGAGGTGCCCGTAGATAGCCGATCCGCGGAATATGACACCGTGTCCCTTATATTGCCAGTCGAATGCGCCCAGGCTGACGAGTCCTTTCACACCTTCATACTTGGTGTTGTTGGTCGGTTGCAGGTTGTTGCGGAACGAAGTACCTGTATAGCCGCTCAGCGACAGACGTAGAGCGTCCGAACCTTGTTTGTTGAGCGGATAAAAGTCCAAGCGTGCCAAACCGGCATAGCAATTGGCGAGTTTGAACTCGTACGCCGAAGCCGAACCATAGTGAATCCAGTACTTATTGCCGAACTGTGCACTCTCCAAGCCGGGGAGGAACTGCGCCGTGTAGCCAAGCCACTTGTAGCGTCCGTGGAACTGAAGTCCTATATCGTGCCACGTACAGGGGATAATCGTATTGTCGCCCTCGGGACGATAGACGCCGAAGAACTGGTCGGGCTCGTGGTGTGCATTGGTGCCGCCGAGGGGTACGATGAGCATACCCGCACGCAGGTTGGCATATCGGTTGAACGACTTTTGCAGCCAGAACTGCTCCAAGGCGACCTCGCCACCGCGCTCCACCTCGGTTTCGTATTCGCCGCCCTCTTCATCCTCAATCTCCACAGCCGCCTCGGTGCCGCCATGCTCAAACTCAATCTCCGTACCCATTGACCAACCTTTGCCGAAATCGTAGCCCATATACACCACCACATGCGGGAGGTCAAACTCGCCATATTGATCGTTTTTGTACTTCTCGGGGGATGTGTATCGGAGATAGTTGTTGGAGTAGAAACAACGCTTCATAGTTGCCTCACCGTACCCGCCGATGGTGAGACGAGGTTTGTGCTCCTGTACGGCAGGCGTCTCGTCAGTAGTAACTTTTTGGGATACTTCCGGTTGGTTTTGCGCCTGCTCCAAACGTTCCACACGCTCCATCAGGGCTTTGAGATCGGCTTGCGACACCACAATGGAGTCTTCGGCGTGCAGCAAAAAAACGCTCGCCGAAAGTAGCAAGAATGAATAAATATATCTTTTCATACTAATACCTAAATTGCTTGTTGGTCGGTAAATCTCAGTGCTTTGCCTTGCTGTGGCGGGTCTGCCGCCGGGTCTGCGCTTTCGGCAGACAGAACCGCCGCCGCAAGACTTTGTACAATTCAATAAACCATCTTTCAAAAAACAATGCAAAGGTACAGCCTTTTGCCTGTTGCTGCAATCCCGCCTTTTTGGTAAACTCTATCCCTAATTGTGGGTATATATACAAAAAAAAGAAGAACCGGACGGCTCTTCTTTTGCTGCAAAGAGGTGCAGACAGGCTGCACGAGGTATTGAATTACTTACGAATACCCAACTCTTTGATGATAGCACGATAGCGCTCGATGTCACGCTCCTTGAGGTAATCCAGCATACGGCGGCGTTTACCAACGAGGTTGGTCAATGCACGCTCAGTACCGAAGTCCTTGCGGTTTTGTTTCAAGTGCTCGGTAAGGTGGTTGATACGGAAAGTGAACAGAGCAATCTGGCTCTCTGCAGAACCGGTGTTCTTAGCGTCATTGCCATACTTGGCAAAGAGTTCTGCTTTTTTCTCAGATGTCAAATACATGACTAAAAAAGATAATTTAATGAAACAATCATAACCTCGCCCGATGTCCGCCACTATGGATAGTGCTTCTATCCGAACGATGTTACATCTACCGCCCTTGAGGATAATACTCAAAAGCGGGTGCAAAGGTACGACTTTTTTCTGATATATGCAAGAGAAAAGGCACAATGCATACGGATTGCATAAAAAGTGTATATTATGCATAAAAGAGGCGGCTTATCCTATACATAAAAACCAATTCTTTCTACGTCCTTTCTACGTCTTTTCTACGTCCTTTCTACGTAATTGATAACGCGAAGTCCGCTTATTGCATATGATGCATATTTTATGTATATTATTTGGCACGGGTTTTGCGGATTATGAGCAACAGGTTCTCTATAGAGAGGGGACGAAAAAAAATATATACCTTAAAAACAGAATGAACTATGGCAAATTTAGGAAAAGTATTGGCTGCATTTGCAGGCGGCGTATTGTTAGGTGCCGCCGGTGCATTGTTGTTTGCACCGAAGAGCGGTGAGGAGACACGCAAACAGATTGCCGATTTGGCACGCGAGAAAGGACTGAGCCTTAACAAAGAGGAGTTGGAGGCGTTTGTCAATAAAGTGATGGCAAAAGTGAAGGACTATTTCACAAGCGAGGAGTTGGAAGCCGCTGTGGATGAGGCTATTCACGAAGCCAAAGCCTGAATGGTATGGACGAGACGCAATATCAGAAACTGCTTGACGATTGCAAGTCGTATCTGAATACGCGGTACGACTTGCTGCGTCTGTCGCTGCTGGCGAAACTGAGCAAGATACTCGGTCTGATACTGCTGGCATTGGTGGTGGTGCTATTAGTGTTTGCGGTACTGTCGTTTGGCGCGTTGGCATTGGTTTTTGTGCTGGCGCAATGGATACCCGTATGGGCTTCGTTCCTGATCATCGGCGGGGTATTTCTGCTCTTATTAGTGCTGGCGGTCGTGTTCCGCAAGCAATGGTTTGTCAACCCGCTGGTGGGGGCATTGAGTGCTATCCTGTTCGCCGACAACGCGGCAAGGGAGGAGGTGAATCATGACTGATCTGAGCCGGCTACGCACCTTGGAGCAGTTGGAAGCCGAGCAGGCACGCCTGGAACAACAGGCGGACAAGCAACTGCAAGGCTTGGCGAGCGATACACAAACCATCCGCAGGACGTGGCAGAAGCGTATGGCAGGCGTGGAGCGTTTTGCCAATATGATGAGTCTCGTACTGCCGAAAGTGGGGCAGGGGACGATAGTGGTAACCCTGCTCAGCCGCCTGTTCCGCAGGTTTAGGAAATAGGTTTGCCCTATATTAACGTGAGTTTGATATAAAACTCCTTTGCCGCAAAGCGGCAAGAAATCTAAATAAATCTTTGCTTTTACAGCCATAAATTGCTATAAATCTTATTCGCCTACGGCGGTAAAGTAAGACAATTTGCTTATATCGAACTGACGTTATATTTAAGGTGAAGCATCTGATAAGTTTGAGGATTTAACCGCGGGCGGGGCGCCCGCGTCCCCGTCAAATAAAAAAGGAGACTGCCGGTGTGGCAGTCTCCTTTTTTATTGAATGTGCTGTTTATTATTTGTCCTTTTGTTTCTCCAATTGGCGGTCGAGTGCTTCGAGACACTCGTCGATGGCTTGCTCAAACGTGTCGCAGGTCTTTTGTGCGAATAGTTCTGCCCCCATACCCGTAATGCGGATAGTCGCTTCTTTATTCAGGTTAGTTTCGGGTTTAACCACGGTCATACGGATATCCATTTCAGCGGAAGGAGTCAGCAGTTTCTCGTAACGACGGGTTTTCTTGGCGATGTGTTGCTCCAAACGGGTTGCCATCTCGAAATTAACGGCTTGCGTGTTCAGTTTCATAGTGAATCCTTTCTGTTAAGAGTTAATTGTTTTGATTCTAGAAATCCTAGGAATTCTAGATTATATAGTTTATCATAATCGCACAAATTGCGTGCCAATCCTATTGCTTGATCAGTAGTCGGAAAGCGTCTGTAACTTTTTTGACCGGCACTATTTCGATCTTGTATTTCTGCGTCAGCACTTTCTGGTCGGCGGGGATAATAATCCGCTTGAAGCCGAGTTTCTGCGCCTCGCTGATTCTCTGTTCGATACGGTTGACGGGACGTATCTCGCCCGCCAGACCGACCTCGCCCGTGAGGCATGTGTCGGGGTCGAGTGCGATGTCCATATTCGATGACAAGACGGCTGCCAGTACTGCCAAATCGATGGCAGGGTCGTTCACACGCAGACCGCCGGCGATGTTGAGAAAGACATCTTTTTGCAGCAGTTTGAAGCCGACACGTTTTTCCAAGACGGCAAGCAGCATATTCAGCCGTCGGGCATCGAAACCGGTGGACGACCGTTGCGGCGTTCCGTAGGCAGCCGAAGAGACGAGGGCTTGCACCTCGATAAGGAACGGTCGCACGCCCTCGACAGCCGCGGCAATGGATATGCCGGACAGCCCCTCGCGGGCAGTGGATAGCAGCAGTTCGCTGGGGTTGGTAACTTCGCGCAGACCGTCCTGCTGCATCTCGTAGATGCCGAGTTCGGACGTGGAGCCGAAGCGGTTCTTTTGCGCCCGCAGGATACGGTACATATAGTGCTGGTCGCCCTCGAACTGAAGCACGGTATCGACGATGTGTTCCAGCACTTTCGGTCCAGCAAGTGAGCCCTCTTTGTTGATATGCCCGATGATGAAAAACGGCACGTTTTTCTCTTTGGCGTACTGCAAGATACGCGCTGCGCACTCGCGCACCTGGCTGAGGCTGCCGATGGTGGCTTCCACCGAGTTGCAACCGATGGTCTGGATAGAATCGATGATAACCACCTCGGGTTGGATATCCGTAACATCGTCCAGAATACGCTCCAGCGAAGTCTCGCTGACAATAAACAGGTTGTCGGGGTTGCCTGCCAGACGCTCGGCACGCAGTTTGAGTTGGCGCACGCTCTCCTCACCGCTGGCATAGAGGGTTCGCCGCTCGCCGAGTTGCATCAGTACCTGCAGGGCAAGAGTCGATTTGCCGATACCCGGTTCGCCGCCCAGAAGCACCAGGCTGCCGGGTACCAACCCACCGCCGAGTACACGGTTGAGTTCGCCATTGTGCATATCGATACGCATCTCCTCGGTAGCGGTAATATCCTGAATACGTTGCGGTTTCGCTCCGCCGCCGATAGACGACAGCGAGCGTTTGCCTGCGGGCGTGGAGACCGTGGTATTTTCTTCGTAGGTACCCCATTCGCCACATACGGGGCAGCGACCCAACATCTGCGGGGCTTTTGCACCACAGTTGCTGCAAATATATTCGGTAGTCTGTTTTGCCATTTTTTTGATTATGCTATCCACAGGGTAACATCAGGGAAAGAACAGGGAAAAATGCCTTAGAACTCAAACGTCTTGCGTTCCTCGGCAAGGGCGGTGTTCGGGAAAACCTCCTGCGCCTCCCGGAGGAACAGGCTATGGTCGTCCACCCGTGCGGAAAAATGTCCGATGAGCAGTTTGCCCACGTGGGCTTTCTCTGCTATCTCGGCAGCCTGCCGCGCCGTAGAGTGCATAACCTGTTTGCAGCGTACGGCGAACTCGTCCAAGAAAGTAGCCTCGTGGTAGAGCATATCCACGCCCTCAATAACAGGTACAATCTTCTCGGTAAACATAGTGTCGGAGCAGTAGGCGTAGCGTTTGCGAATGTCGTACATTTTCTCGCCATTTTCCATCCGGCGGTGCCGCTCCGAGAACAGGAAACCGCAGCACGGCACCGTGTGCTTGAGCGGCACCGACTCCACCATCACCGTCCTGTCCTCGAAGATAACCTCGTGCTTGCGCGGGTTGATGGGGTGGAAAATGACCTCGTAGGGCATATCGGCGCAATAATAGTCAAGCCACGGGCGCAACAGCCGCTCCAGATCGGGGTGCGAATAGATGTGCATCGGCTGTGTGCGGTGCTGCATTCCGAGCGAGGAAAGCAATCCGATCAAACCGAAACAATGGTCGCCGTGGAGATGGGAAATAAAGATGTTGTAGAGCCGCGAAGTATGTACGCCAAGACGTTGCATAGTTATCTGCACGCCCTCGCCACAGTCCACGAGGAACGACTTGTCGCATAGTTCGACAATCTGCCCCGACGGCGAATTTTGCATCGTCGGTCGTGCACTCCCGCTTCCTAATATGGTTACTTTACCAGGCATCATACCTGCTCTATACAAACTCTATGCCACTATATATTAAATAGGAACGTTAATTATCGTGTAGAAAGAACATATAATTATCGGATGGATTCCAGTTTTTTCCGTATCTTGTCGCCGAGATCCGTCTTGCGCTCAATGTGTTTCAGCACCTCCTGCACAAACGAGTTGCTTTCGAAACTGCCACGGACCGACTCGAAATCAGCCATTTGCTGCGAGCGGTCGCCGTCCACGCCGAAGCCCGTCTGACTGTTGAGGTTAAACTCTTTCTTTGCATCTTCGTACACCATCTTGTCCAGTTTTATCACCGCATCCTGCCAGCGGTTGATGCTTTGCAAGACCAGATCGAGCGATACCTTGTCCACGCTGCAACCCCATATCTGCTGCAGTTTGTCGACCGCCCATGTCCATTCGTAGATGTAGTAGTTCTCGTGCATTTGGCGGAAGCGATCCTGTATCTGCAGGTAACTCATTCCGCCCTTTTCGATGTCGTCCATCAGGCGTGTAACCTCGCTGCGCGGGGCAATCAGTCCCGCCAGATCCACCCAGTCGCCCAAACCAACCTCGGTATCGGGTCTCAAAGCCTTGTGCAGGTCGTCCAACGAGCGGATGTCTGCCTGCTCAATTCTGGAAATCAGCGAGTTGCCGAGGAATTTGGTAATGCCTATCGTATAGAGCATATCGCCGTGTACGAGCGATGAATTGCGGATTTTGCAGTTGTTGTAGCCATAGACCTCGGTGTTCATTCCGCTCAGCGTCTGCAACTCTTTCAGTATCTCTCGCCCGCGCCACATCTTCTGTACCGTATAGGGCGACAGCAGGTTGAAATTGATAAAATCCAACTTGTCGGGGTCTTTGCGATTGTCGCGCTTGGGCCATTTCTGCGCATCACGTATCGTACCCACCGTACGCAGGTTGGCACCCGGCACGAGGTATGATTCCGACTGGTTCTCAATCAGATACGAGAACGGCAGTTCGCTGGTGTCGGCGTGGTTGGTGTGCCGCCCCATCACGAGCGAGAACGCCCCGATCTTCGACGGCCACAGCAGGTAACTGTCCGAAGTGGTCTTTGCCCCGCGTTCCGCCACACCCTGGTGGATAGGCCCCAGTTTGTACATATGGTTCGACTGGTTGCTGCCCGAACCTGCATTCAGGAACGAGAACATACCTGCAATGAGCAGGGTCGATTTGTGGTGCGTTACCGTGTAGGGACCGGCGAAGATCGCACACGCCTCGCCGTGCATACCCTGGCAGTTGCTGAAAAACAGCGATTCCCCCGCCGAGTAGTGTTTGTCGAAGATACAGCCTTGTCCCACAAAGCACTTGTCCACCAGGGTAGAGTCGCCTATTTCCACGCCCGAAGCAATGATAAAATCGGTGCATTTGACGCCCGAACCGAGTTTCGTGGGTGCAAACCGGTTGGAGTTGACCGTACCGTTTTTCAGGCGCGACACACCCGTCAGTTCGGCATAATCGCCGATACGTGTATTCTTGATGCTGCCGCAGTTGAGGATACATACGTGTTCGCCGATTTCGCCGATTTCGCTTGCCTGCGACTCGGCATAATCGTCTATCATCTTGTCGAGAACCGCTATCATCTTCGGGCGATGGCGGTAGAGCGTCATCACGTATGCCAGACTGGCACTCAGATGGTTGAAAATCGGTATCTCGCGCCCGCCGCCTTCGTTCATCACGGGTACGCGCACTCCGTTGCCGAATGTAGTGCGCCCATCCACCAGAATGGCATTCACATTTTCGATACACGTGTCCGCCCCGATGCGATAGTTGGCGATATAATTATGGATATTGTACAGGTGTACGTTGTCGCCGATCTCGCAGTTGTGGATGGTGGCGTGATTGATACCCGAATGGACGCTCAGCCCTCCGGGCAGTTCGAACTCACGCACAAACTTACCCATTTTCACCACACCCGAGAAATGGGCATCGCGCACGTATTGCGGGTCGAAACCGTCTTTGACATATACATCCGCCCAATTCTTTGCGTCGCACCCCTGTGCAAGCAGTTGCTGCTGCTCCTGTTCTGTTAAATTTCTATACATGTTGGTTGGAGTTGAGAAGTTGATAAGTTTAGAAGTTTAGGAGTAGTTGAACAAGTTAAAAAGT
This sequence comes from uncultured Bacteroidales bacterium, assembly GCA_934728255.1. GTDB lineage: Bacteria > Bacteroidota > Bacteroidia > Bacteroidales > Paludibacteraceae > Colicola. Next base: position 11,852 of record CAKVEC010000002.1, on the reverse strand, counting down.
TGAATAAGTTTAAGTTGAGAAAGGTAAACACTGATTAACTTTCTAAACAACGCATAAACCCATAAACATATAAACTCATAAACGAACTACTTCACCTTATTGAGATACACTCGTGTGCATACCTGCTTGGTGTAAGCCGGGAAATCACCCCCTATGATCCAGCCGTAGTAGCCCGGTTCGCGGCGGAACACATCTGCCAACCGCTGCCCTTTGTGCTGCCCAAAATTGAACACCTCGTACCCGTCTTTGTCGTAAGCAATACGCCCTGCGAAGTCCGCAAACCGCACACTGCCGGCTGAATAGTCTGCCAGCCCCTCGATAGTATCGGGCAAATCATAGCGTTCCAACTGTGCCATCAGCACCTCATAAGTCGCCATCGTGTCCGCATTGGCGGAATGGGCATTCTGCAGGTCTTTGCCGCAGTAGAACCGGTAGGCGGCCGAGAGGTTGCGCTGTTCGTTCTTGGTAAAAATCGTATAAGCGTCCACCATGTTACGGCGTTTTAGGTCTATGTTCACACCCGCCCGCAGAAACTCTTCCGCTAGCAATGGCACATCAAAATGGTTGCTGTTGTATCCTGCCAAATCGCTGTCTTTCAGCACGTCCGCTATCTGGTGCGCTATCTGTCGGAAAGTCGGGCAGTCTGCCACGTCCTCGTCGGTGATACCGTGTATGGCGGTCGAAGTCTCGGGGATATGCATCGGCGTCTCCTCTATCATCGGTTTGCCAAACGGGTCGGACAAATGGCGTATCACGGTCGGTTTAACGCGCAAGGTCTTCCCCTCGGCATTGCCGTTGGGGAAGACCTTGTAATAACTTATTTCAACAATCCTGTCTGTTGATATATTCAGCCCTGTTGCTTCCAAATCAAAGAAAACCAACGGGCGGCTCAGTTTCAACTTCATTTACAAATCTACAAATTGTACATTTACAAATTGTCTCATCAATCGTTCAGCAGCATCGGCATCAAGAGCAGCAGCAGGTCTTGATTCTCCTCGTTTTCGGTCGGCAAAATCAGTCCGGCACGGGCAGGGTCAGCCAACTGCAGTTTCACGTCGGTCGAAGAAATAACCCCGAGAATCTCAATCAGGAACGGAGCCTTGAAACCGATCGACATCGGCATTCCGCTATATTCGCAAGCAATCGTCTCCTCTGCGCTGGTCGAGAAATCAATATCTTGTGCCGAGATTTTTATTTGGTTTTCGCTCAAAGCCAATTTCAGCAATGAGGTACCCGTGTTGGCGAAAACAGCCACACGCTTGCAGGCGTTGATCAGCGTCTGACGATCCACCACTACCACGTTCTGGTTGTTCTGCGGGATTACGGCATTGTAGTTCGGGAAACGTCCCTCTATCTGACGGCAAACCACGGTCGTCTCGTAGAACTCAAACTTCGCATTCTTCTGCCCGAAAGTGATAACCACATCGCTGTCGTCCTTGCTCAAAATGTTCTTCAGCAACACAGCGGGTTTCTTCGGCAGAATGAAACTTGCAGGTTCTTCCGATGAAACGGATGTGTTGGTGTAGCGGACAAGGCGATGTGCATCGGTAGCGACCATCGTGATTTTGTCGGTAGCAATATCGAAATATATACCATTCATCACGGGGCGCAACTCGTCGTCTGCCGTGCAGAAAATGGTCTTGTTGATGGCATCGAGCAACATTTTCGACGACATCGTAATAGAATGTGTATCTTCCTCTGTAGCAGGCATTTCCGGGTACTCGTTGCCGTTTACGCCTACAAACGAATACGTACCGTTCTGGCTCACCATATTCACTGCAAAGTTCTGCTCGTCGATGGAGAAAGTCAGCGGTTGCTCCGAAAACTCTTTGAGCGTCTCAAGCAACAGACGTGCGCCGCTGGCTACTTTGCCTGCCCCCTCCGCATTCTCCACGTCAAGCGATGTGCGGATGGTGGTCTCGCCGTCCGAAGCCGTCAGCGTCAGCGTACTGCCGTTCAGGTCAAACAAAACGTCTTCCAATATAGCCAAACTGTTCTTCGAAGCGATTACGCGACTTACCGCCTGCAATTGGGCAAACAATTTCGAACTCGATACATTAAATTTCATATCTCTCGTAGTTTTTAGATTTCTATTATATTACGGAATAATTATATGGCTAATTAATGGTTAATTATATGTTCCTATTAAAATAATTAACGACTAATTACACGATAATTAACGTTTCTCTCTATAATTAGGGGTTTGCAAAATTACTCATTTTATCTTGTATATGCAAATTATTTGCCAAAAATGCCGCCGTTTGCCGCTTTTTCTTTCCTAAACGGATAAATTTGCGTACCTTTGCGCCGCTAATCAATGAAAATTGGTGTTTTCGACAGCGGCTACGGCGGACTGACTATTCTGGATAAGATCCGCCGCGAGTTGCCCGGGTATGACTATCTCTACTTGGGCGACAATGCGCGTGCACCCTATGGTTCGCACTCCTTCGAGGTCATCTACCAATATACCCTCCAGGCGGTCAACTATCTCCTGCAACACGATTGCGCCCTTGTTATCTTGGCATGCAACACCGCCAGTGCCAAAGCCCTCCGCACGATCCAGCAGCACGATCTGCCCGCCTTGCGCAGGGGAACGGAGATACCGAATGTGCTGGGTGTGATCCGCCCGACGGTGGAACAGGTGGTTTCTCTCACCCGCAACGGACATATCGGCATCCTTGGCACGCAAGGCACTATCGACAGCCTCAGTTACCCCATCGAATTGCAAAAGATTTGGGACAATTTACAAATTTACAAATTTACAAATTTACAAATTTCCCAACAATCCTGCCCTATGTGGGTGCCTCTTATCGAATCGGGCGAACACCTATACAACGGGGCGGACTATTTCGTGGACAAGTACCTCGCCTCCCTTTTTGCGCAAGACCCGCAGATTGATACCGTCGTCCTCGGCTGTACACACTATCCGTTGCTCAAACCGAAGATCGACCATTGGTTGTCTGCCCGTTACCCGCAAGCGCAATCCATTGCCCAAGGCGACATTGTTGCCTTGTCTCTCCGCGATTATCTCTCGCGCCATACGGCTATCCGCAATGCCCTCACTACGGGCGGCACGTGCGAATACCTCACCACCGAGTCGGCACAGAAGTTCACCGACTCCGCTTCCGTCTTTCTCTCCTCCCCCGTCCAAGCCCACCATATCTCCCTGTAAGAAAAAAGGAGCATTATGCATTATGCATTACGCATTGTGCATTGTGCATTGCAAAGTCAGGTGGATGTCAGGTGGATAGGTGTGCCTTGCCAATCAAACACCAATCAAATACCAATCTTTTACAACCTCTTTTGTAGAAATTTTCTCCTACTGACAAAATCGGTAATTTTCCTCTATTTTGTCAGTAGCAATAAATTATATTCTATATTTATCTATTGAAATGAACGATTTAATATAGTAATGATCAATTGATTACGCGAATTGTTTTGCTTTTTTCTTCCTACTGACATAATATGCTAAAATCATCATATTATGTCAACAGGAACTTTTGTTTGCATAAATTAAAACTTTATCGTATCTTTGCACCGCGAAACCCACAGAGTATGTCTGTAGGTGCGTATTTTGTAAAATTGCATAAAATATATCTTTTGCCTATGTAGCAAGAAATGCCATTGTGGTATAAATATCAAAATATAGAAGCGTTATAAGCCATACTTGATTACTTGGAACTTCGACACTTTCAGTAATTTTATACTTTCAAGCACAAGCCTATACGCTCACGCTCTTTGGCGTGGGCTTTTGTGTGGATTTTGAAAGTATAAAGGTAGTCGAAGACCTCAAGTAATCAGATGAAACAAACAAAAGTTCACGTTTTTTATGTCTATAGATTGCCTATGAGTTAAATATCGATATCATATATACCTTGAAAAATAAAGGAGTATGCTATCTGTTATGCGAACATACTTTGTATATATGTCCATATTATTGCATAACATAATATAACCAGATAAAAAGCATTATTTATGAAAAAAGCAATTTTATTTTTGTTTGTACTATTATCAGTACCAAGTTTTGCACAATTAGTGGAATATGACACACGTGCATATTCAATTGTAGATTTAGATCCTATCTTGGATACAGGAGAAGGTACACACTCGTTAGTAATTACTCCACAAATTGTAACTTATTATGATTGTGATGGAAACATTGAAAAATCACATACTCAATATGAAATAAGTTACTACAATAAAGTTATGGGTATGGTTACCACGACTTGCAAGCAGACTATAAGCGGCAAAACATTATGCCTATTGAAAGTTATGGCACAAAAGACGCTTAATTCCATCCAAAATGGCGGTATCGAAGGTTTTGTTATAGATAATGGTATTCCCGGCAATGGACATTTTGAACTTTCTGTTTCAGAATGTAAGCCTCCTTTGATGCGGAAAGGTTGGTATATGAATATATATACTGGTGTATATAACCAATATACCCAAGGATATGTAACACTTTCGCGCAATATCACCCAAGAATTTGTCAAGGCACTTTCTCAAATACAGGCAGAATAAAAGACACATACATAAAAATATCTGAGCAATATGTCTGTTCAAAGTAATGTCGAACAGCCATATTGCTTATTCTTAAAGTATGGTGTATGTTGCACCGCAAGAGAGTTTTTGTAAGTCTTGTTATAGAAGTTTTGATTTACAAATCATTTCCTCTTTGCCCGCGGGTGGGTGGCGGTGTATTCTTCTTTCACTTGCTCGAAGGTGGTATGCGTGTAGATCTGGGTCGTGGAGAGGCTGGAGTGTCCCAGGAGGGCTTGTATGGTGCGTATGTCCGCCCCATTGTTGAGCATGGTGGTGGCAAACGTGTGGCGCAGCACGTGCGGCGAATGTTTCTTGAGCGTGCTCACCTCCCCCATACGCCGCCGCACAATCGAATACAGCAAGTCCGTACTCATCGGAGCAATACTCCCATCCCGCCGCATCTTGCGCACCAAAAACGCCGGCGACGGAAAACCGTTTAACAGTTCTGCCCGTGCGTCCAAGTACGTGTGTATCTGTTTGATAAGTGCTTCTCCGATAGGCACCACCCGTTCTTTCTTGCGTTTGCCAAACACGCGTATCTGCTGTTGCCCCAAATCGATGTTCGTATCTTTCAGCCCCACAATCTCTGCTTCACGCATACCCGTCTGATAGAGCATTTCGATGATCAGGCAGTTGCGTATCGACTCGAAATCGTCTGCCGCATCGTCCATCTCTGTGGCACGCTCCATCTCTGTCGGTTTGAAAAATACAGGCAGCGGTTTGTCCACTTTCGGCGGCACTACACGGCGCGTAATATCGCGTTTCACCAAGTCCAGCGACAACAAAAAATGATACAGGCTGTGTATGCTGGTCAGTTTGCGTCGCAGGCTGCGGGGACGATTGTGCTTCTCTTCCGCCAAATGCAGCAGCCAACCTTTCACATCGCTCTCGTCCACCAACTGCGGATTGAACTCCGATATATCCTGTAGCCCCAGGTACTTACAAAAATCTCGCAGATCATCGTGATACGCCTTCACGGTGTGCTGCGAGTATTTTTTCTCGATGGCAATATAGTCCAGAAACTTCTGAATCACCCTAATTACGCATTGTGCATTATGCATTACATCAGATCTCTTTCCCTACCTCGTCGGTTGTCTCAAATGGGAACAGACCGAACAACTCGGCATCTATCTGGTCGGTTATCTTGCGGAAATCGTCGGGGTTCTCGCCGAACTTCACATTGTCGCCATCCACAATCAGCAGTTTGCCTTTGTATTCACTGATCCATTTTTCGTATTTGTCGTTCAGTCCCTGCAGGTAGTCAATACGCATACTTGCCTCATACGCACGCCCGCGCTTCTGTATCTGCGCCACAAGGGTCGGAATCGACGCACGGATATAAATCATCAGGTCGGGCATCTTCACGAGCGACATCATCAAGTCGAACAAGTCCTGATAGTTGTCAAAGTCGCGGTCGGACATAAACCCTTGGTCGTGCAGGTTCGGTGCAAAGATACGCGCATCTTCATAGATGGTACGGTCTTGAATGATGTAGTCATTCGATTTACCGATCTCCACTACATCCTTGAAACGTTTGTTCAGGAAAAATATCTGCAGGTTGAACGACCAACGCTTCATATCGGCATAGAAATCCTCTAAGTAGGGATTAAACTCCACCGTCTCGAATGCGGGTTTCCAACCGTAGTGTTTCGCCAGCATCTTTGTCAAGGTTGTCTTGCCGCAACCGATATTTCCTGCAATCGCTATATGCATATCTTTGTGATTTATTGTTTCTTGTTATAGTCCTCTTCCCGGTGGAAAAGTATCAAAATAGTCCGAACAACTGCGCATCTATCTTGTCCACTATGTAGCGGAAATCCTCCGCCCGATGTTCAAAGTCCAACTCGTCGGACTCTATCACCAACACTTTGCCGTCGTATAGCCGGTAGATAAAGTCCTCGTAACGTTCGTTCAGGTCTTTCAGGTAGTCTATCTGCATGCCTTTCTCGTAGTCCCGCCCGCGTTTCTGTATCTGGGCGATCAGGCTCGGCACCGACTTGCGCAGGTAGATCATCATATCGGGGCGTTTCATCTTCAGTTTCATCAACTCGAACAATTCCATATAGGTATTATAATCCCGCTCCGATAGGTCGCCTCTACGATAGTTGTTCGCTACAAACACATACACTCCCTCGAATATGCTGCGGTCTTGCACGATGGTCTGTTCCGTCTGCTGTATGGCGAGCATATCCTTGAAACGCTCTTTCAGAAAGTAGGTCTCCAAGCAGAACGACCACCGCGGAATATCCGTATAGTAGTCCTCCAGATACGGGTTAAACCGCACGCTCTCAAAGCGCGGCTCCCACCCGTAGTGTTTCGCCAACATCTTTGTAAGCGTGGTTTTTCCTGCACCGATATTTCCTGCAATCGCTATATACATAGTTCCGACTGCAAAGTTAATCTTATTTTGCTAATCTCGCAAATTTCCGGCATAGTTTTTTTCGCCGTAGATTCAACAGGCAAGTGCAATGTGAGCGGAAATAGTAGGAAAACACATACAACAGGCATCATAAAATGGAATTTTCCTCTTGGTCTTCAGTTGATCTTCATATAGAGTCTGTATATTGAATCTGTAGCGTATTGGCTCACGATGTGTACCGAGTCCTTACTCACCTATTATCCTATAAGGAATCACCCACTAATCACCCACTAATCACCCACTAATCACCCACTCTTGCTATAGAGACGACAGGGGGATGGAATGGGAAACAAAAAAGCAGAGACGTTACATCTCTGCTTCTGCGGAAAGAGAGGGATTCGAACCCCCGGACCCTCGCAGGTCAACGGTTTTCAAGACCGCCGCGATCGACCACTCCGCCATCTTTCCTGTCTCTTTCCTCCGAAAAAGCGTGCAAAGGTACAACTTTTTTATGAAATATGCAAATACCTATGCGTTTTATCTTATTTTTAGTTATTCTTTATTTCTGCAAGAATTGTCCTAATCGCGCTCGGTCCTATGCGAACCGCAGATGATACATCTCTCCTTGGCACTGACACCATAGAGAATGCTCAGTTTGAGCCCTGCAAAGAAATTATGCACCGTGTGCCCTTGCGTCTCCGATGTGGTGAAGACGTGCGAGAAACGATAGGTAGGAAAATCCCATTTGCTTTCATCGGGTACAACGGCAAAAGGCTGCCGGCTATTTGGGGCGATGGAAAGCAATCCGCACTCTACAAAACCGCCTATTCGGATGCGGAAATCCTGTGCACTGCGATTGCGGTATCCTCTGGCAGCAGAATAAACACCCCACTCATACCCGATCTCGGCGTGTGCCAATAGGTCGAAACGCAAACGCATCTCCTTGCCGGTACGTTCAACGGGTACATCCTTGCGCAAACCATGATTGTCCATTTCCTCAAATATACCGAGGTAGCGGTCATATACACCGGTGGTGGTACCCGTGAGATTAACGCGCGATGTTCCTTGTAGCAGATAGTCCATATCCACTCCCAACAGGTAGTATCCCATACCATAAGAGCCGATAATCTGCTGTCCGAACAGGATTGGTACACGCAACGAGAGATTGCGTGCGTAGTCGGTCCGCCCGTAGAAATCATAACGCAGGTCGTAGCGGAAAGTGTCGCGTCTGCCTGTCCACGAGTCCGCTACATTGTGTTTGACAAACGAAGTATCCGACACGTTGGTCCGTACTTCCTGCATACGCACACCCAAGCCGATTTGGAAAATAAAGTTGTTGCGCTGGTATTCATATACCAACCCGCCGCCTGCGCCATAGCCTCCGGGAGAAAATGAGGCTACAGGTACAGAGTTGATGAAACCCGAGTACGCCCCGTCCGCATACACGCCAATGAGGTGGTGCTCACCGGTGTATTGCCCCGTACGCAAACCGTCCCTTCCGACCAAACGTGTTGGGTCTTTCTTTGAATAGTTGCTTCCGCCTCCGCCCAACAGGTTGGCTTCCGCATCATCTGCAGAGACTCGTGTCTGCGCCTGCATTGCGGGGGTAACCAATAGGCAGATCCATGCAAACAGAAGATATAGAAAAATATGTTTATTCATCACCGACAATCACTTTTATGGTTCGTTTGGGTTCTTCGGGTGTCTGCTCCGAAACCAGTTGGAATATATACACCCCGTTCACGGCGGGCAGCATCACTTCTGTTACTTCGGGTGTGAAACTGCCTTCTTCCAGCAGCCGTCCCGTCGATGAATGGATGGTGTAGGTGCCTTCGTGGCGCGACAGAATGCTTACCAGCGGATGCCCTTTCACCACGTAGGTCGGTACGACCGACAGGTAGCCCATCGAGGGGGCAATGGTATCTATCGGGTCTGCAAAAACAATGATCGGACAAGTCTGATACGATTCTGTTTCGCCGGTACGTGTGAGAAGCACATGGTAGGGGGCATCGACGTCCAATTCGCGCGGGATATACAGATACTCGTGTGTCTCACCTACAAGCAGTGTGTCCCCTTTGTACCACTGGTAGTGATCAAATGTATAACCGCCGTTGTAGTCGGCAGAAAGGATGGCTATCACATCGCGGAACCGCTGCTCGGTGAGCCACGACGGATAACTGAATACGATATTCGTATCGCAAGCGCAATACGACAAGTCCCTGCACAGACCATTATCCAGTACCAATCGGACAGGGTAGTGGTCAGGGCGCGGATAGCGTGTGCGGTCGCCTTCGGCATCGGGCATAGGTACGCTGAGCACCAACTGCTGATTTTGTATTTGTGCGATGTCTATCGGCACATCTTCGATATCTTCAAAACCCTGTGCGTGTCCGAAATCGTCGTAGTAGAGCGAATAGGCAATAGGTGTCTCTCCCGTATAGGAAACGGATAGTTCGTATGCCCTGTCGTCTGCGCACAACAATTCAGCCCATGCTGTAGGAACCGTAGGCGGCACCTTGGTCAGATGGAGGTAGGTATAGTGGTCGCAGCCGAACGCATTGGTAGTAGTGTCCTTGTATAAGCCGGGTTCTGTAATGGGACGGTTGTGCAGATAGAACGTGTCTGCCGTGCAGATGGTGTCTGTGATAAACTGCGCCGTAGTGTCTAATACGGTCAGATACAGATGATATACCGAGTCGCACCGGTGGACGGTGGTCAGACTGTCGTAGTAGAAACCCGTCCGGTTGAGCGTCTGCCCGTTGAACAGATACGTGTCGTTGGCGCAGATAGTGTCGTGCGTTTCCGAGAAATACGACGGATATACCATAAGGCGCATCTCGTAGATACTGTCGCAACCGAGTTGTGTCTGCAGCGAGTCGAAATAGGTGTACTCGCCCGCGGGTTGCGGCAAATAATGCTTGTTGCGCCATTGCCATTCCACATTGCCGCAAATGGTGTCATACTCCACGTTGCGGTATGCCGGCAGGATATGTGCGTGTAGTACAAAAATGCTGTCGCACCCCGCTATAGTGGTCAGACTATCCACAATGGTGGTGTCCCGTGCGGGCATACTTTGCTGCATACCGTATTCAGTGTGCATATTCCAATAGTGGTTCGATTGTGCACTGAGATAGCCCTCGTTGGAGCAGAGTGTGGCTGTCTCCTCCGAGTAGTATGTCTTGTTGATGGTCAGGAAATAGCGGTAGATGATGCTGTCGCACCCGTCTGCTCCCTTGAATATCACATCTGTGTAGGTGTCAGGAATGGTCATACCCGGTTTCCATACTAATGTGTTGATCTCACTATGATTGCCGTTGCTGTACCACAGGGTATCGGTGTGGACAAAGGTCTCGTTGTCGCAGATATTCCTGTAGAGTGGAACAATCACGGCGGGTTTTACATATAACTCGAGAATATATGTCGAGTCGCACCCCCATTTGTGTGTAGGTTGGTTGTCAAAGTATATTCCTGTGGAATTATAGTATTTCCCTCTCCATTCGAAGTATGAACCATAGCAGATCTCGGCTGTCTCGCGGAATTCATAAGTGGGATGAACGGTCAGGTGCAGATATACCGTGGAGTCGCAACCGTCTATGGTGGTCAGTGGGTATGTCCGTGTGATGAATGTAGTATCTTTTGTTCCTGAGGGGAGGTATCGGGTAATGGGCTCAATCTTGATAGTGTCTTTGTATGTATGTCCGTGCGTGTCGCTCGGACGGAATATATATGCCCCGCTGTTGTCGCATATATCTACATTTACAATCGTATCGTAGGTCGGTTTGACGTAGAGGGTCAAGTAATATGTGCTGTCGCATCCGTCCTGCGTGTAGTAGTGTGCGGTATCATAGTAAGTGCCGGCGGGCAGCACAATATCGCCTGCTTCTGTTGTATAGTGAATCGCATCAGTGTGTTCGTCGGGTTCCGTAGTCGGAGATACCGTTACCTCCGAATGAAGATGCCCTCCGCTGTACCACTTGCCTTGCCATGCTATACGCTCATTCTGGCAAATCGTATATATGGAATCAAAACGATAAATCGGATTGATGCGCAGATGAACGCCATAGATACTGTCGCAGCCTTCGCTTGTTTGGTACGGGTCGGTAATATAATAATCGCCCGCTTTGGCAATAGAGATGGTGCCATGGGAATATCCCTCTGCGTCAATCCACTCCCAATCAGGATTTACCGTATCCTGGCAAACGGTTGTTGTCTGTACAAAATTATACGACGGGTTGACTGTCAGCGTGAGCGTAACGACCGAGTCGCAGGCGAGGTGTGTCTGCATGTGTACGGTGTCATAGTAAACACCCGCCGTCAGGTTGGCATATTGTTTCCCGTTGAAGTCGTACGTCTCATAGTCGCACATCGTATAATCAATGTGCGTGTGTTTGCGTGGATTGACTACCAGGTGCAGGTAGTAGATACTGTCGCAGCCCGCTTGTGTCAGATAGGGTATGGTGTAGTCATCGTTTGCAAACATCTTGTCTCCGAAGTAATCTGCACTCTCTGTGCGTTCCACCTCTGTACCTTTTCGCCATTCTCCCTGCCATTCCACGGAGTCTCCCTCGCAGATGGTGAGCGTGTCGCGGAAGTAATAGGTGGGGTTCACCTGCAACCGCAGCCGCAACACGCTGTCGCAATCGGTGCTGGATGGTGTGAGCAGTAGTGTGTCAATGGTCTTGCTGAATGAGTAGTTGCTTTGTCCGTAAGTAATCAGATACGGTGCCTCCGACTGGCAAATGGTATCAACCTTCTCAAATCGGTACGACGGATTGACTTTCAGTGTAAGTGTAACCACCGAGTCGCACCCGAGATAAGTCTGCATGTGTACGGTGTCATAGTAAACACCCGCCGTCCGGTCGGCATAGTGCTTTCCGTTGAAGTCGTACGTCTCATAGTCGCACATCGTATAATCAATGTGCGTGTGTTTGCGTGGATTGACTACCAGGTG
>CAKVEC010000001.1 GCA_934728255.1 uncultured Bacteroidales bacterium | reverse complement strand
CAAGTAAACACATTTTATGAGGACTTATGCTCCTATCTGAATATTCCGACCAAATACTATTTGGGACATTTCCTGTTCCAACAAAAAAGCGATACGCAATACGAGGTGATTGACGGGCAGCAACGACTTACCACCGGTATTTTGTTCCTCAGTGCCGCTTACCATTGTTTGGAAACCATCCGACCGCTGACGGAAGATGAGGATTTCGGCAAAAAGATGAGTATCAAAATCAGTGGGAAATACCATTTTGCTACGGTGGATTATGATGACATAGTGCTACGCGAACTGATTGACGGCACACCGGTATCACACTCGTTAGACACCGAATCCAAGAAACGTTTGGTGGCAGCATACATTTATTTTGAAACACAATTGAAAAAACTATCCGAAGGGGATATTTGTCGTTTCATCACCCTGCTGAACGACGCTTCTTGCTCTACGCATATTGTAAAAGACGAGACGGAAGCCACACAGATATTTCTGTTCCAAAACAACCGAGGCAAGAAACCGACACGCTTGGAGGTGATCAAAGCACAGTTTATTTATCAGGTTTTGCTCTATGGCGGCGAAGAAAAAGATACCTTGCTTAAAGATATAAAAGACCGTTTTGAGAATATCTACAAGAGTATTGCCACTATCGAAACAAACATCAACGAAGATGATGTGCTGAACTACACGGCAAAAGTATTCTATAACAATCTATGCATAGACAATGCAGATGAACGAATTAAAAAGAATCTGCAGGCACAACCGGACTGTGTGTTTGTAAAGAACTTCACCTGCTGTCTTGCCAATAGTTTTGATGCCGTACAAAAATTGTACAGCAATCTGTTTGCACCGGAAAACAGAGTTCAATTGCTTTTGGCTTTGGATAACAAACCTATTTCCATTCCATTCTGGATCAAAGGCACAGCACTTAATCCGAATGTCCGCGATTTTATGGATATGATTGAGGCATTGGATAGCCTGTTACTACGTGCAAAAGTAATTGGTACCCGTGCAGACCTCAACACTCGTCTTAACGATGTATTCAAATCAATGGATCAAGAAAACGGTTTGCAAAAAGTTGTAGAACACATACAATGGATGAAAGATAATCATGGCGGGTGGTGGTACTATTGGGACAACCAACAATTTGCCAACGCACTGAACAGCACTTGGTTCGAACCCGCAACTGCTAAGATATTACTGCTCTGTTACGAAAACCACCTTATCAATGCAGAGAATAAAGGCTATGACGAGGTGCTTTATTCCAAGCGTGGTGAATTCCAATTAGAACATATTGCACCGCAAACGGACAATGAGCAACCTGAAAACGGTTATCCCGAATACAACGAAGATTTTTATAATAACCAACTTAATTGTCTCGGAAACTATCTGTTGCTTAGCGGTTCGCACAACGCAAGTATCGGCAACCATCCTTTTGCAGAAAAACGCGCAACATATAATGTGCTGTACCAACAGCGTGAAGTGCAGAATATGGCACCTGATGGACAATGGACAAAAGAGAATATCCAAAGCCGCAAACAGAAGATTGTGGAATTCTTGCTTGAAGCATACTAAATAGTTATTCTTAAGTTATTCTCATTTTTTTCAGCGCAATCTTAATGGGTTGCGCTGATTTTTTGTGTCAATCTGCCGCAATATGGCACTATGGAGCCGTATCTTTGCAGCGTAAACAAAAATAACTTATGCTATGGAAACAGCAGAATACTACAGGCAATTTTTGCTTAAAATATACCGGTGCAAACAACCGTTTGAGATTGTGATGCGCGACCGAGTTACAGAAAAAACATTAGGAAGTTATGTTGTTGGGGCTCGTCGAATAAATATATATTACAAAGCCATCAAACGATCTGCAAGGGATAAATGGGGCTTTCCCTCATCGCTTGAGCAGGTACTCATACATGAATATGCACATCATATCCACGACACGGAACATAGCGGCGTCGGACGGGTGCATGGTCAGCAGTTTTGGTGTATCTATTCGGCACTGATGGCACGCGCCATTCGGTTGGGTTTGATGGGGTGTGAATTGACAGAAGATATAATTTTGCAATAATGGAACGGGTAAAAGTTTCACCCATTCCCTTTGATACGGTCGGGGCAAAAGGCTTTTCTGCCGCAGCGGGTACAGGACGAGCCGCAGAAGATAGCATCGTAATGCGCCATAGCGGCATCTATCAATGCAGGTTCATCGGTGAGGATACCCGCCTCGAAATTGCGGTTCTGCGCCGACTTCATACCCATACCTGCACCCGTCATATTTGCCGAACCGATATACACCCATTCGCTGTCTATCGCCACGATCTTGGCATGCACGCGCGGGCAGAGATGCCGCTCCATTCCACCCCACAGAGCAGGGTATCTGTCGAAGTCCTCACGGAAGGGCTGCCCAGGTTCTTTGGCGTGCAGCAGACGCACCTCCACTCCCCGTTGCACCAAGCGGCTCAATACCTCGAGAAATGGTATCGGGTCTTTGGCGGAAGTCCTGACATACAGGTCTTTGAGATCGGCTGTGGCAATCCACAGCGAACGCCGTGCTTTTGCCATATGGGCAATCACTTCTGAATAGTGTTCCGTGTCCTGAATATATCGTATCATATCTTTTTTGCCACAAAGATAGTGCCGCGAAATGCCGAATCACGACAGACCAAGCGGACATTTTTCCGCTGCGTAGCAGCAAAGCACTGCTTTGGAATGACCTTGCAAAGGTACGAACAATCTCCGATTATTGCAAAGATTATAGCATTTTGTTTGTGGCTATGCGAAAAATGTATTAACTTTGCAGCGAAATGTAAAAAATAACGAATTATTTGCCTATGATATAAAAAACGGCGTTTGAAAACGTCACGACATATGTATGTAGCGTTAGCCTACATCTTCTGAGTACTGAAAATTAGGAACTTTCTCACTCCAACGAAGATATGTAGAGTTAATGCCTGTGTACGCACAGGCTAACTTTATCGTTGGAAGGTCTCCTAATACCGCAGTACTAATAAAGTTAGTCTGCGCTTTTTGTATTTATTATGGTAGTCAAACAAATTGTTTAACTCAATAATTACCATTTAACCAATTAAAGACCTCGCAATGTATAGGCTAATTGCAGAGTATTATGAAAAAGACAATCTTTTTTGTTTGCTGTTTGTTCAGTTTAGCGGCTATGGCAGAAGATAAAGTCGCAAGTTATTCAATGTCTTATTTCGATGGTAAGGCATATGATATTCAAGCAAGCAAACCTGAAGCCAATGGTTCTTTTAATTTTTACATTTATGTAGAAGGTAGAACTAATGATCGTATATGTTTAGATCTTAAAAGTGAAAATGTACCAGCCTTTAAAGAAGCGTTAGAAACTATTAAAGTAAAATTCGCAGAGTGGAAAACTACTGCTGTAGAAAACAATGTAACGGATATAACAAAAGATTTTCCTTGTTCATTTCCTAAAATGAATGTGGCTTGGCATACCTCACAATGGTGGTTCACATTTAATCGTACATTTACACCTAAATTTTTCGTATTTAAGGATGGTCGATGTGCTGTTGTTACATCTGCCAAGGTAGTATCTTCTGAAAATCGGTATATTGACCAGACTTTCTATTTGGTGTTTGAAGACAATTCTGAAATAGACACACTAATCAATGGATTAGATTGTGATGCTGTAGTAAAGCATTATAACCAAAAGCAAAACGCTGCTGAATTATTCAATTAGAGTCATTGCATTTCAACAAAAAAGAGACCGCCCGACGTTGGTCGGGCGGTCTCTTTTTTGTTAGTCCCTCTTTTGGAGGGGGTTGAGAGATCAGTTCTTGAAGTGCAACTCGCCGTCGCGGAGTTCGACGATGACGGGGCGATGGTTGTCCACCTTGCCGGCGATGATTTGCTTGCTGAGTTCGTTGAGTACGAGCCGTTGCAAAGCACGCTTGACAGGCCGTGCACCGAACTGCGGGTCGTAACCCTCGCGGGCGATATAGTCGATAGCGTCGTCGGTAACACGCAAGTCCACACCGTTCTTGAGCAACATCTTGTGGATACCCTCAATCTGCAGACCTACAATCTCGCGTATCTCCTTCTCGTTGAGCGGCTTGAACATAATGATTTCGTCTATACGGTTCAGGAACTCGGGACGTATCGTCTGGCGGAGCATCTCCATCACCTGAGTCTTGGTGGTGTCCTGATCAATACCTTTCTCCTCGTTCTCACGTATGAGTTGAGAACCGAGGTTGGAAGTAAAGATAATCAAGGTGTTCTTGAAGTTGACCGTCCGCCCTTTGTTGTCGGTCAGACGTCCGTCGTCCAGTACCTGCAAGAGGACATTGAAGACATCGGGGTGCGCCTTTTCTATCTCATCGAAGAGCACCACACTATACGGTTTGCGGCGTATGGCTTCGGTCAACTGACCGCCCTCGTCATAGCCCACGTATCCGGGAGGTGCACCGATGAGTCGGGTCGCACTGAACTTCTCCTGATACTCCGACATATCGATACGGGTCATCATATTCTCGTCGTCGAAGAGGTAGTCGGCAAGTGCTTTCGCCAACTCGGTCTTACCTACACCCGTGGTACCGAGGAAGATAAACGAACCGATAGGACGTTTGGGGTCTTGCAAGCCCGCACGGCTACGACGTATAGCATCGCTGACCGCCTCGATGGCTTCGTCCTGACCAACCACACGTTTGTGCAGTTCCTCCTCCAGATGGAGCAGTTTGTCGCGCTCGGATTGCATCATCTTCGTTACGGGTATGCCCGTCCAGCGTGCAACCACCTCGGCAATATCGTCTTCGTCCACTTCCTCCTTGATCATGCTCTCGCCCGACATGGAATGAAGTGCATCTTGTGCAGCTTTGATGTTCGCCTCGGCTTGCTGTATCTTGCCGTAGCGGATTTCAGCGACCTTGCCGTAGTTGCCCTCGCGCTCCGCCACTTCGGCTTCGTGCTTCATCTCCTCGATATGGGCTTTCTCGTTTTGGATAGTGGCTACATAGCCTTTCTCCTTGTCCCAACGGGCTTCCATCTCGGACGACTGTGCCTTGAGGGTCTTGAGTTGCTCCTCGATACCTTTCAGTTTCTCGGTGTCGTTCTCACGCTTGATAGCCTCGCGCTCAATCTCGAGTTGCTTGATCTGGCGGTCGAGGTTATCCAACTCCTCGGGTTTGGAATCCACCTCCAAACGCAGTTTGGCAGCGGCTTCGTCCACGAGGTCGATTGCCTTATCAGGCAGGAAACGATCTGTGATATAACGTGTAGAGAGCGTTACGGCTGCTATCAAGGCATCATCCTTGATACGCACTTTGTGGTGCGTCTCGTAGCGTTCTTTCAAACCACGGAGGATACTGATTGTGGCTGCCTCGTCGGGTTCGTCCACCATAACGACCTGGAACCGGCGTTCCAAAGCCTTATCCTCCTCGAAGTACTTCTGGTACTCGTCCAAGGTGGTGGCACCGATAGCCCGCAGTTCACCACGCGCCAATGCCGGTTTCAGGATGTTGGCAGCGTCCATCGCACCGCTCGACTTGCCCGCACCCACGAGAGTGTGAATCTCATCGATAAACAGGATTATCTCGCCTGCAGCGGCAACGACCTCGTTGATAACGCCTTTGAGACGCTCCTCGAACTCGCCCTGGTACTTCGCACCTGCAATCAGGGCACCCATATCCAGCGAGTAGATTTGTTTCTTTTTCAGATTCTCGGGGACATCGCCACGCACAATACGATGCGCCAACCCCTCTACGATGGCGGTCTTACCGACCCCCGGTTCGCCGATCAGAATAGGGTTGTTCTTCGTACGGCGGCTCAATATCTGCAGCACGCGGCGAATCTCGTCGTCACGCCCGATAACAGGGTCGAGTTTGCCTGCTTGCGCCCGCTCGCAAAGATTGATAGCGAACTTCTGCAGGTTCTCGTTCTGCTGTTGTTGGTTGTTGTAGTTGTTGTTTGTATTCATAGTTAAATCTCCTTTCTCGGATGCCTCGCTCTCGCGACACATTCGCTATATGGAAATCAAATGTTGTACCAAGCCGCACAATACTGACAAAATGGCAGGAGCAGATATATCATTGACATTAGCCAAACATAGAGCAGTTATTCGACATTCTATCGTGAATCACCCGTTAATCACCCGTTAATCACCCGATAATCACCCGATATAATCAACGGAAAGTACCTTAAACTACTATAGTCTGCTATGAGTACGGGAACAAACCGGATAGCGACTTTGCGTATTTGTGCTGCCCCTTGCATAATTGCAAAAAATGTTGTAACTTTGCAGCGGTTTTAATGTATCGTTTTTACAATGTACAGACTACAAGATAAGATGTGCGAACTGATGGCAAAAGAACCCGATGCCATACGGGTCATCAGTCGCTTCGGGTTGACTATGGGTGTCGGCGAAAAGACCATAGAGGAGGTTTGCCGCGAACATGGCGTACACTGCCCGACGTTTTTGGCAGTGGTCAATTATAAGACTGACCATGTGGCAGACTGCAACCCCGAGGATATCGACATAGACACGCTGCGTATGTATCTGCGCAATGCGCATGCATACTTTGTAGATTTTCAGTTGCCCCGTATTCGTCGAGACCTGATTGAGGCCATCAATCCTGCCGATATGACCAGTCAGATACCGATGCTCATTCTGCGCTTCTATGACGAGTACGTGCAGGAGATTCGCACACATATAGAGCATGAAAACGAGGGAATTTGGGAGCAGCACGCCCAAGACGACCAGAATATATCATCGAAATTCTCGGAGATAAAGAACCTGATTATCAAATACTATCCGAGTCAGACCGCCGATGTGAAGCATACATACGCCATCATCAGCGTGATGAATGACCTCTTCGACATCGAGCAGGATTTCTCTACGCATTGTTCCATTGAGGATGATATTCTCGCACCAGCCATAGAATTGGATAAAAAACGCCGCAACAACGGCAAAATCGGCGAGGCACAAGGGGCAGAGGAATTGAGCGACCGCGAGAAAGATGTGCTTATCCAGTTGGTCAAAGGGTTGAGCAACAAGGAGATAGCCGATGTACTATGTATCTCAACGCACACCGTCATTACCCACCGCAAGAACATCACCCGCAAACTGAATATCCACTCCACGGCAGGGCTGACCATCTATGCAATAGTAAACCATCTGGTGGATCTGGAGCAACTGAAGACCGGCGAATTCTGATGCTTCGGCGCGTACGCAAATATATAGAGGACGAGGGGCTGCTGCAGAAGGGCGACCGTGTGCTGGTGTGCATAAGCGGAGGAGCGGACAGCGTGGCTTTGCTTGATGTACTGCTCCGTGCCGGGTACGACTGCGTGGCGGCGCATTGCAATTTCCACCTGCGGGGGGAAGAGAGTATGCGCGACGAGCGGTTTGTACGCAGCCTGTGCGAGCAGATGCACGTGCGTCTTTTGGTACGCGATTTTGATACGTTGGCGTACGCGCGGGAAAAGAAAGTGGGGATAGAAGTGGCTGCCCGCAACCTGCGCTATGATTGGTTTGAGCAGGCGGCACAGGCGGAGCAGTGCCAAGCCGTAGCGGTGGCACACCACCGGAACGACCAAGCCGAGACGCTGCTGCTCAACCTGTTGCGCGGCACGGGCATCCGAGGGCTGTGCGGTATGCGCCCCATAGCAGCCAATCCGATGCACCCCGGGGGCGTGAAGATTATACGCCCCTTGCTCTGCACCACGCGCGATTATATAGAGTACTATCTGCGAAGCAAAAGACATATAGAATGGGTGGTGGACTCAACCAATGCAGACACCGCCATTGCCCGCAACGCCATACGGGCGCAGTTGGCACAATGCAGCAAAGCCGAAATAGAGAACATCGCCCGTACGGCGGAGCGTATGCAAGGATATGTAGATGTATTGGAGCAGAAAGATACCCGCAAGGCAGGCATTGCCAAGTTATACGAAGAATTGCGGCAGTACGATTTCCCCGAAATAGAGAAGATGTATGATGCTTTGCAGCGCGGCGAGGGGGGCAAGACTTTCTACGCACCGGAGTATGTAGCCGTTGTCCAACACCGGCGGTTTGTCATCACACGGCGCCCTGCACCATTGCAGTTCGGCATTATCGGTTATCCGCTGGAGCACAGTTTCTCCGCACGGTATTTTGCGGACAAGTTCCGCCGCGAACATATACGCGGGGAATATAAACTCTACCCCATAGAGCCGAGCGGCTTTACCGAAGATACCATTCGCCCGCTATTAGACACGCTGGACGGAATGAACGTAACCTTCCCTTACAAGGAAAGGATTATTCCGTATCTCGACCGGCTGGACGATACGGCACAGACCATCGGGGCGGTGAATGTGGTATGCCGCCGCGTAGGTTACAACACGGATTGTATCGGGTTTATAGAGGCGTTGAAACCGTTGCTGCTGCCAACAGACCGGAACGCCCTTGTACTCGGTACGGGCGGAGCCGCCAAAGCGGTGGTGTACGGGCTGAAGCAACTCGGTATCACCCCTACCCTCGTCAGCCGCACACCACAAACCGGGCAACTGACCTATGAGCAGTTGAACCAGGCAATAATAGATGCCAACACACTGATTATCAACTGTACGCCACTGGGTATGCTGCCCGATATAAACACGTGTCCTGCCATACCTTATGGCCTGCTGACCCCGAAGCATCTGTTGTTCGACTGCGTCTATAACCCCGCCGAGACGCTCTTTCTGCGCAAAGGACGCGAACACGGCACCCGTACCAGCAACGGGCTGCAGATGCTCTACGGACAAGCCGAAGCGGCGTGGAGGATTTGGACAATGCACAATGCATAATGCATAATGCACAATTAACGATCAATTATACGATAATTAACGTTTTTAAGATATGAAACGACTAACAATAGCAATTCTCGGGCTGTGCCTGACCATCGCAGCAAGTGCACAGATTGTGCAGGAGAATGAGTTGGCATTGGTTTATTATATGCCGGAGAACCAACTGGTTTTCGACATCGATTACACTGAAGAGACCTTGGAAGCCGGTCCGTTCTTCCTCTTTGCCGAAAAATACCTCGGTACGGAAGATGTGATTCAGGAGAACCAAACCGTATATCACCTGACGGGCGTTGAGACGCGCCTTGTAACGCATCCCGACTATACCCGTGCCTACAAGGTGGTACCCGAAAAAGGTATGCAGACACAGTTGCTCTCGCTCAGCCGCGACGGACTTCTCTACGGCTATAATATATGCCCGCCGGAGAAGCAACCGCGCAAGCAGGAATGTAAAGAAGAAAAGATACCTGTACCCCGCCCCGATGTAATGCCGCTTTTGGAGGAGCAGATTACCGCCCCGACCTTGCAACAGAAAGCCGAGGGGGCTGCCAAACAGATCTACCGCATTCGCGAAACACGTATGTATATCCTCAGCGGTGAGATTGACCATGCACCCGCTGACGGCAAGGCGATGGAGTTGGTGCTCAGGGAATTGGACAGGCAGGAACAGCAACTGACCGAACTGTTTACCGGCAAGCGCACTGTCAAGCGTATGCACAAAACGGTAACCTATATCCCCACAGGGAGCGAGGAGTATGCCCTGCTCTATTTCTCGGAGGACAATGGCATTACCACCGACGAAGACGCCAGCGCAAGTCCGCTGTTGCTCACCATAGTGGCGCACAAACAGATTAAGGCGGCGGCTGCCGGGCAGAGCAAGAAAGCCCCGCAACCTTCGCAGATATACTACAACCTGCCCGGGTGGGCGGACTATGCTGTTACCTACCGGGGGGAAGTTCTCGCCGAGCGCAGCCTGCCCATAGCACAATTTGGCATAGCCGTTCCTTTGGCACACGACCTGTTTGCCGGAGAGGTATTGCCGCAGATTTGTTTCGATACCAAAACCGGAAATATACAATCTGTCCGCCTGCAAAAATAAGTTAATATCCAGATTATGCATCTTTGCAAGGTGGATGCAAGGAGGATAGGCATAGGATAGCAGGTGTTTGAGCCTTTGGAAATGGTGCATTTTGTAACATTATTTTAGATTATTCGGTATGACTTTTAGAAAATTATTGCTTATATTGGGTCTTGTCTGTGCGGTATGCGGAACGCATGCACAGGAGTTGAACTGCACCGTAACCGTCAATTCCGACCAGATAGAGGGAAGCAACAAATCGGTTTTCAATACGCTCAAATCGTCGGTTGAGGAGTTCATCAACCAGAACCGTTGGACGAATATGACGTTTGCAGCACGCGAGAAAATCGATTGCAGTATGATGATAGTGGTCAAGGCGGTAGCCGACAACCAATATACGTGCGAAATGCAGTTGCAGAGCCGCCGCCCTGTCTATAACACCACTTACACCACCCCGCTCATCAACTTCAAAGACAACAATTTTAACTTCACCTATCAGGAGTTCGACCGTATTGAGTATCAGCAGAGCCAGTTCACCACCAATCTCACGGCTATGCTGGCATACTATTGCTATCTGATTATCGGATACGATATGGACTCGTTCTCTCGATTAGGCGGCACGCCCTATTTCCAAGCCTGCGAAGACATCGTCTCGGCTTGCCAGTCCGCCTCTATGGAGAGTCTGGAGCAGAAAGGGTGGCAGGCTTTCGACAGCAACCGCAACCGCTATGCGCTGATTAACAACCTGATGGACGAGGCATTCCGCAAATACCGCGAGTATTTCTACGAATATCACCGTCTCGGACTGGACGAGATGCAAGCCAATGTAACCAACGGTCGCGCACGCATTGCCAACGGCATCGGTGTGCTACGCGATGCCAACCGTGCACGTCCTGCCACCTACGTAATAAACACTTTCTTGGATGCCAAGGCTGACGAATTAGTCAATATCTTTCAAAAAGGTACCGACGCCGAAAAGAAATCGGTCTATGAAATTCTGATGGACATTGACCCTACCCGTCAAGCCACATACGATAAAATAATTAACAATTAATAATTAATAATTAACAATTAACATGCATTTCGGGTGCTTGTTCTTTGTCTTTCATTCTTTGTTCTTCATTCTTTATCCTTCATTCTTTATCCTAAATTACAATGATCAGTACCTTCACTCTCCCAAGCCGTATCTGCTCCACCGAGGAGATACGCCATATAGCACAAAGCAGCACCACGCCCTATACGTTTATCCTGCTCAAACCCGAGATACAATGGGTGTATCGGGCACAGGAACGGATGGTGCAAGTACTGGAAATGACCGGTGCCAAGATGGTCTATGCCGACCATTTCCAAAAGATACAGGAAGGCGAAAACATCATCACCAAAGAAGCACCCGTGATTGATTACCAGATGGGCGCTTTGCGGGACGACTTCGATTTCGGCAGCGTGCTGCTCTGGCGCACCGATGTGCTGCAACGGGTGGTCGCTCAAATGGATACCGACTATCAATATGCAGGTTTCTACGACCTGCGTCTGCGGGCAACACAAGGCGGAACGGGCGATTGCGGATTGGTGCACATCCCCGAATACCTCTACTACGAGGTGGAGACCGACACCCGCAAATCGGGCGAGAAACTGTTTGACTATGTAGATCCGCGCAACCGCGCCGTACAGATAGAGATGGAGCAATGCGTTACCCGCCATCTGCAAGCCATCGGTGCCTACCTGCACCAGGGGGAATACAAAGACTTATCCGGTTTTTCCCATACCGGAAACGGTGTAACTGCCAGCGTGGTTATCCCGTGCCGCAACCGTGTGCGCACCGTCAGGGACGCCATAGAGAGTGCACTCAGCCAAACAGTGCGCACACCCTATACGTATAATGTATTTATTGTGGACGACAACTCCACCGACGGCACACAGGAGGTCATTCGCCAATGCTTGCAAGCCAACAAAGAGCAGCGTATGGCAAATCCCCTCGCCCCCGAACTGATCTATATTGCGCAGGACAAGACATGGCACGCTATCGGCGGCAACTGGAATATGGCAATTCACGACCCGCGTTGCGGCAAATACGCTATTCAACTCGACTCCGATGACACCTACCACGATGCCACCACCGTGCAGCGTTTTATTGATGCTTTCGAAAACGGGCATTACGGAATGGTCATCGGTACGTATCAAATGACCGATATTCAGGGCAATATCCTGCCCCCGGGTGTGATAGACCACCGCGAGTGGACGGACGACAACGGGCGGAACAATGCACTGCGGATCAACGGACTGGGTGCCCCGCGCGGGTTCTATACTCCCCTACTCCGCACCCTCGATTTCCCCACCACCAAATACGGTGAGGACTATGCCGTCGGGTTGCGTATCTCGCGCGATTACCCCATCGGGCGCATCTATGATGTGGTGTATAACTGCCGCCGCTGGGAAGACAACTCCGATGCCAACTGCGATATTCCCGCTATGAACCGCAACAACCGGTACAAAGACCGTCTTCGCACGTGGGAACTGATTGCCAGAATGCAGAATGCGTAATTTACAAATTTACACACTTACAAATCTACAAATTCGGCGATGAAAGTGCGTGTAGGCATACTCACAGCACCGCATATCGACTATGAGCAGCGGTCTCATACATTCGTTATCAAGAATGTACGTATCGGCATCGGCTTCCATTGGGATAGATGTGAGGAACAGGAGTTTGAGGGCGAATTGGAGATACTCCGCAATGCAGACGGCACGGAAACAGCCGTCAATACCATTGACCTCGAAGACTACCTGACCTCCGTCATCTCGTCGGAGATGTCTGCCGACAGTCCGCTCGAACTGCTCAAAGCCCACGCCGTCATCTCCCGTAGTTGGGTGGTCAACGCCATACGCAAAGCCAACACAGGACACATCGGGTACGATGTGTGTGCCGATGACCACTGCCAGCGGTACGAGGGTATCCTTCGGCGCAATCCGCGTGCCGTAGAGGCAGTACGTACCACTGCGGGCGAAGTACTTGCTTTTGGCAACACCATCTGCGATACACGCTACCACAAGTGCTGCGGGGGCAAAACGGAGGACTTTGAGACCTGCTGGGAAGACACACATATCCCCTATCTCACCTCCGTAGAGTGCCCGTATTGCGCAAAAGCCGTCGGGAATGAGCGACTTCTGCGATTAGTGCTGAACAACTACGACCAAGAGACAAGGGATTTCTATAAATGGAGAGTGAGATACAGCCAGGCTGAGTTATCCGACATCATTTGCAAAAAATCGGGTATCGACTTTGGTGATATTCTTGCCCTCAATCCGCTCAAAAGAGGAGCATCAGGGCGTATTTATTCGCTCGAAATTGTCGGTACAAAACACAGGGAAGTGATCGGCAAAGAGTTGAAAATACGCCAATGGCTCAGCCATAGTTGCCTCTATTCGTCGTGTTTCGATGTGCAATACACATGGCTGATGCTTTCACCGGGTGCCTATTCGCCGGAAAAGCCCTATCTTTCCACTCCTGTCAGCGAGAGAGCCAAGAGGATTCCTTTTGGGTTTACGTTGCACGGACACGGCTGGGGACACGGCGTAGGACTATGCCAGATAGGTGCTTCCGTGATGGCAGACGAAGGCTTTTCCTACTCCCAAATTCTGCAGCACTACTACACAGGTGCAACGCTTGCACAATTATAATTATTCCCCATCTGCTGATTAGGTACCATTGAATCATCCGTTCAATGGTGCCTTTCTTTTTTCTTTTAGAAAATTAAACTATTATTTGTGTGTTTGAAATAATTGTTGTAATTTTGCGCCGTGAAGTTGAGGAGGGCTTTCGCGGGTGGGGCTGATGTTGTTGGAACAACGATAGCCACACGCCCGATAGCCGAACACTCGGCTTCGCAGACATAATAAAAGGCGTTTATATGCGCTTGTTTTGGCATGCTGAAATCCGGAAAATTTCGTAACCCAAAGCAAGAGGCAATAAATGCCCTCGTGGTATGTAATGATCGCCTGCACCTTTGGTGCGGCTGTTCTGCATATCGGGCGTGGGCGTATATTGTTTGTTCTTGTTACAGGGTCTTTCCGGAACCTCAGCGTGGAGAATAAGCAAAATGATAAGGCTCCACGCTTTCTTTTTATGTCCCTACCAAATCTATTTTATTACTTACTCAGCCAAATCGAAGCCGTTTGGTCTAAAAACAAACACATTCAATACAACAATGAAAGTGATGAAAAAAATATTACTATTATGTTTGGGATTATTGTTATTGAATAGTTGTAAGCATCCGTCCTGGCATAAAACCACTGAAGGAATTTACATCTATTGTATAGCCAAGGACAAGTACGAACTGAGTTGGAAAGGAAATACTAAAGCAGGAATGGCTGATGGATATGGACGGCTTATATCATACAACAAAGAAGGAGAACACAAAGAACAACAAGACCTTAATGTTAATTGGGGTGTAGCCCAAGAATGGAATTACATTTCATATGGTAATTACAAGTATTTAGGGGAACTTCATAAAAAGTTACCCAGCGGATTTGGAGTAAAAATTCAAAAAGATACCATCAGTATTGGAAAGTTTAAGAAATCTGTATTATACGACGATTTCTGCGAAAAATATCTCATTACAAGGGATGGAGTCCTTCCTCTTTTTTCCGGAACATATAAAAAAGGAAAAGTTCATGGTATTGCAAAATACTATGAAGATGGTGTTATTTGTTTTGAAGGCAATTTTAGAAAAGGAATGCGCAAAGGTTTAGGAAAAGAATATGAACATGGCATTCTTGTTTATGAGGGTAGTTTCTCTAAAAATCAAAAAGACGGATATGGTAAAGCATACAAAAATGGTAAATTATGGTATGATGGACAATGGAAAAAGGGGAAACGGGATGGTAATGGGAAACTATACAATGAAAGTGGGTTATTAGTATATGATGGACATTGGGAAAACGATTTATACGATGGCAAGGGAAAATTATATGAAAATGGAGTATGTACTGAAGGTAAATGGGAAGAAGGAATACTATCAAAAAGCATTTCTACATCAACGTTCAAACAAATGGTGCATGCTACTAAAATATGGTTCAACGATAGTCTGGACACTCAAAACATCGAAGCACAAGAACCCATTCCTCTGGCAGACAATCAAGTTGAATTTGTAGAGCAACTGCAGACTGATATAGAGGCTATGGCACGAACGCATTTTTCTAAAAGAATTGATAAACGTTTCGGTTTTTGGAACCTATTGCGAATGTTGTGTCAGCCGTGGTTTAGTTCCGACGTAAGTAGGGCACGCTACGCACAAAAATATTTCTGTAAAAATATCGGTGCTGAATATATACAACAATTGGTTAATGCAAAAGTAGATTACTATAATCAGAATGTTACTGAAGATAAGAAACTGAATTATGTCAAAATCGAAGCAATTCCGGATGGAGCCGTTGTTGATACGGATACTGCACTCAAAATTTTTGACAGGGAAGCCATAGAAACAACTGACACTTTAGCGGGTATTTTTATCGATATTGTAATCTGTTGGGTTATTGGCTTTGTCATAGGATTTATTCTTAGTTTCTTTGTAAGTGAAGAATTTATTCCTTACTTTGGAATTATTGATATTGTATTAGGTATCATTGCATTTGGTGTAGGTATCTATATCTCTTTTTTCAAGACATCAGCAATTTGCATAGAGTTAGAAGAGCAGATTCTTGATATGTTAGTTAATAATTATATGCAGTTTATCGAATCACAAAATATTATTATTCAAATGTTTGGTTTATTATGAAACAGATTATTTTGGTAGGCACATTGATTTGTGCTTTCAGTCTTGTGTCATGTGAAAAGATGACGTCAAAACTTATGAAAAAAGGTACAAAAGAAGTAACAGAAACCGTGGCGAAAAAGGCAGCAAAAGAAGGAGTCTCTGATATTGCTACAGAAGGTGCACAGCATATAGCAAGGAAATCCCTTAAAGATTTAGCTACTTCTGACAAGGTTTTCAAAAATCTATTTGAAGATTTTTCTACGCATATTAGCAAAGATTTTGCCGAAGACATTACCGTCAATACCACGAAGAATGGGATAGAACTCTTCTCAAAAGAGTTTCCTATGTCTAAAATCAAAATGAACGGTACACTGGTTACAGGGTATGCTGGAAGTCTGAAAAATGCAGGTCCGGTCAATGAGTTCTTTAATCATCTGATTCCGAATAGGACATACATTATTGATGATTGTTTTGTTTATAAAACAGATAACTTGGGAAGGGTTATAGAATGTAATGCCAAACGCAACAAAGCATACACATCTATCAAACGTAACACACAAAGAAATTCGAACGTGCAACGTCACGTAATAGAACAATTAGATGGCAGAAAAGGATTGGATGATGCAGGGCACCTGTTTGCAAATACAACAGGAGGTCCTAATGAACTTATCAATCAGGTACCTATGGCATCAGAACTGAATCGAACAGGGAAATGGAGAGAATTAGAACGTATTGAAGAACAAGCCTTAAAAGAAGGGAAGGAGGTCATTTCTAATAGAAAACTCATCTACACCGGAACTTCTAAGCGCCCAACAGCAATTGAGTTCACTACAAGTATAGATGGAGTTGTTACAAAAACATTGGTAGAAAATATTTAGACCACTTGTCGTAATTTGGCATTTTGGCGCTGTATTTTTGCAGCGTAAAAAAGTAGCATAAGGAGTTATATGAGAACGGTTTATACACAAAACGAATTAGAGGAGGCTCTAAAAGCCCGTGAGGAAAAAATTTTATGCAAAGGTGAGATTGCACGCCAATTTGCTAAAAAGCGAAAAAGAAAACGTGCCGCACGTATTGGCGGTGCACTGATTGCTACTATTGGTGGCATCGCAGCGATACCACTGATAGGAGTTGCATCATTGTTGGTACCAATTGGAGTCATTGCTACTAGTGGTCTAACTATAGGTTCTATCACAATTGGGGCTGCAGAATTGGCTATTATTGTTGGAGGGGTTATCGCCCTAACGGGAATAGTTACCGGCGGAAAAGTTACATTCAAACCTGATGGTACTGTGGAATTTGAGCCCAAATACAATAAAGAGAAAGAATAAAGGTTTTAATCAACTAAAAATTCTCAAAATACTATTTTTATAAGATCCCACCCCTGTTTGGAGACTGGAAGCATTACGCTATCGGTCTCCAAATTGTATTTATGCCAACAAAATGCCTACAATTGCCCGCATAAAAAGCCTCAAACTTGCATAAATAAGAAAAAAGCAGTAACTTTGCGCGCATAGATACGTGCCGTGCTTCGTGAAACGCTTTTTCTACATAGTGGGTGTATTGCTCGTCAGTTTACTACTGGTGGGGACTATGCTGGTTTGCGTACTGACGAGCGACAAGGTGGAAACGGCAGCGGTACGGCTTGTAACAGCGGAATTGAGCCGCGGACTGGGTACCGAAGCCCAAATAGGCAGTGTGGAATATCGATTTCCCGCACGCCTGCGTATCCGCAACATCTATCTGGCAGACCAACAGGGCGATACCCTACTCTACTTGGATGAGATTTATGCCCATCTCCGCCCCCTGCCGCTTTGGAACAATGAAATCCGTTTCTCCCGCGTGGACGTGCGCGGTGGTGTAGCGAATATCTATCGCCTGCCCGATAAACAATACAACTATCAGTTCCTTGTTGATGCTTTTCATTCGGAGCAGGAACGCACTCCGTTCCGCTCTTTCCTGTCAGTACGCGACATTCGCATAGAGCAGATACGTGCTCGCTACGAGGACTATCAAGCGAACTTGGATTATGCCTATATGGATTTGTACCATTTTACGCTTGATTCCTTGGATGCCGAGGTGCGTAGCCTGGCGGTGGCTGTACAGAACCCGACTGACCAACTATGCGTGGAAGACCTGCAGGCACGGCTTATTTATAACGATACTTTGCTTGCTATGCCGCACCTGTATATCCGTTTGCCCAAATCGGAATTGGACGCAAGCGGGGTGCAATGTACAATGAACAAAGAACAATGGACAAAGAACCAAGAACATAACGGACATTGTACAATAGACCATTCGACGAAAGTCGGGCATCTGCTCACGGAGGGTAATACCATAAGCCTGCATATTACCCGTGCGGAGGTTACCCCTTGTGATTTGGCATTGGTGGCACCTGTATTGCGTACTTTGGACAAGCCGATACGTCTGACAGGCGACATCGTCGGTACAGTGGACAGCATTCAGGCGCAAAATCTGTCTCTCTACTATGACAACCAACGCCTTTTCCTTGGAGCATTGACGGCTCTCGGGCTGCCGGACATCAGCGACCCGTATCTAAAAATGAACTGTCAGGATCTGTTCTTAAATGCCCGTCTGCTGCAAGATTTCTTGAGTGATCTCAATAACCGTCCTTTCCATCTTGCCAAAGAGGTACACCGCTTGGGCGATATCCACTATCGCGGACAGATAGATGGACGCCTGCACGATATGACTTTGCATGGGGCTTTCCGCACGGCTTTGGGCGTTATCACTACCGACGGACAACTGCAATCCGATTCCGTATTTGATAACTTAACCTACAATGCCCGTGTGGCAACCAAGCGTTTTCACCTTGGCAAACTATTGGGTAGTACGGACTTGGGACCCATCTCATTAGACATCCATTCACACGGAAAAGTAACACAGGGGAGGGCTTCAGGTAACATTGATGCCCATATCCGCAACCTGACCTACAAAGGCTATACCTACCGGGAACTGCGTGCCAAAGGGCAGTTCCGCCCGCAACGCTACGACGGCACATTCAGTATCAACGACGAGAACATCGAGATGTATTTCTCCGGTTTGGTGAATCTTGCGCACAAACAGCCCGATATCAACTGCGACCTGCGTTTGGTACGTCTGCGCCCGGGCGTGCTGCAACTGTCGCCCAAATTGGAGAAAATGGAGATTAGCAGCACAATGGCAGTAAACCTCAGCGGGCGCAATCTCGATGAGATGAACGGCTACCTGGTTATCGACTCCACCCGCTTGCGTAATGGCAACGACTCTGTACTGATGAACCAACTCAAACTCATCGTTCAGACCGGTGACCACCAACAGAAACAAATACACCTGACAAGCGACTATCTGACAGTAGGCGTAAATGGGCATTTCCGCTATACAGAACTACCCGATATGCTCTTGCGCCAGGCAGTGCGTTATCTGCCTGGTGCCTTTGCTGCCAAAGAACAACACCGTATCCGCCAAACGCAGCCTACCAATGCGCGGATTGATTGGTATATCTACGGACATAAACTGCGGGCATTGCAGCGTGTACTGCAGTTGCCTGTCCGTATCAGCGACCAACCTGTCATCAAAGGTTTCCTGCACGAGGATCAAAATATCTTCGGACTGATGGCGTATGCCCCGGGCGTGCGTACCAACGGCACAAAAATACAGGACATCACGCTCTCGCTGGATAATATCGGCAACACTGCCAACCTTTCTCTGGCTGCTGAAGCACTGAATATGGGGGCGATGCTCCGTGCCACGGCGGCGGGCGACTCGCTTTCCACCCACCTCACACTCCACCAGACCGACTCGGCGGAACATATCTATGGCGGCGACATACGCATGCTGACGCACTTTTTGCAATATGCGGGTAAACCATTGATAGATATACACATACAGCCGTCTCAATTCCAGTTGCGCGACTCTACCTACAACATCAGCGACAGCCATATATCTTATTGCGTAGCCGATACCACGCTCGGTATTCAGAACTTCAACATCCAAGCAGCGCACCAGTTTGTCCGGGCATCGGGTATGGCTTCCGCACGTGCTACCGACTCGCTCCGTGTCGAGTTGGGAAATATCGATGCGGGCTATGTGTTGCCATTTGTTCTACCCGAAAAAACACTCAAATTAGGTGGAAGCCTGACTGGCTGGGCTACGCTTTACAGCCTGTTCTCCAAACCCGTCTTTGAGGCAGATGTACGCTTGGATTCCGCCCTGCTTAACGATACCTACGTGGGCGATGCGGTCGCTACCGTGGCATTGGACAAGATCACAAAAGATATCGTCATCAATGGTGATGTAGTCAAAGATTCTCGCCTGCTGGCTCACGTAGATGGCAATGTAGAGACCAACAAAGGCAAATGGGGACTGATGATTTACCCAGACTCTATCCCGCTTGGGTTTATCAACCATTGGACGCAGGGAATCATCAGCGACATCTCGGGTTACGGCAGCGGTGTGGTACACGTGTTCGGTGAGCGCGAAGGCGACATCAAGCGAACATGGGTGGAAACACGCGCCAAAGCCATTAATGCCGGACTTACTATTCCATATACAGGTTGTCGCTACTACCTGAATGACTCCGTGTTTATGGACTCCACATCTATTCAGTTCAACAATCTCGATCTCTACGACGAGGAGGGGCATCGCCTGCACCTGAATGGTAAATTGACACACAACATATTCAACGATTTCAAGTACAATTTCCATATTAATGTATTTGATGCATTGGCGTTTAACCTTCCTGACAAAGCGGGTGAGATGCTGCAGGGACGTGTCTATGCCAATGGCGATGCACACATCAAAGGGGACGAGGAGGAGGTAAAAATTACCGCTAATGCCCGCACCGTGGGCAAATCACGCTTCCGTTTCTCGATAGATTATGCCTCTTCGGCAGGAGACAACAATTTTATCACTTTCGTAGATCATAATGCCATAGTCAAACAGCGTCCGCAAGACGAGGACGAAGAGGACACTCTGCGCGAAGAACTGGCAAAGATAGAATCCTCTATGCGTGTGCAGATGGCACTCAATGTCGAGGCGGATCCGCACCTGCTTTTCCAACTGATGCTCGGTGAACGCAACGGCGATATGATTCAGGCACGAGGCGACGGGGCGATCCGTTTCACTTACGACTCGCAGAACGATGATATCCGTCTCATGGGTAATTACAATATCCGACAAGGTTCGCTCGATTTTACGGTCGGCAATGTCATTCATCGCCAATTCACTATCGCCGAGGGCGGCAATATCTTGTGGTCGGGCAACCCGATGACCCCGCAACTGAACGTTACTGCCAAGTACCGCGTTACTGCAAGCCTGAAGGATCTGTTCGGCAGCGAAATCAGCCAATTAGCCACCACGCGTACCAATGTGCCGGTCAATACGTGCCTTACGATGACAGGCAACCTGATGCAGCCTACCCTGCGTTTCGGCATCGAACTGCCATTGTCTGACGAAGCCATACAAAGCCAGGTGCAGTCCATCATCAACACCGACGAGATGCTGATGCGTCAGGTGGTATATCTGCTTGTCTTCGGACGGTTCTTTACTCCCGAATATATGTCCGGTTCGCAATATTCGGGGCTCAACGACACCTATTCGCTGCTTTCGTCCACCATCACGGGGCAGATCAACTCATGGCTGAGCAAACTGACTAATGTCTTTACGATGGGAGTGAATATCCGTACCGACGGCGAAGGCGCAGACGCCTCACAGGAATACGAAGCACAGTTCCAGTTGCAGCCTGTTGATCGTCTCGTTATCAATGGCAACGTGGGATACCGCTACAACGACATCGCCAACCAGCCCTTCTTCGGCGATCTCGATGCCGAAGTAATGCTCACCGAGGACGGCAAACTGCGTCTCAAAGCCTACACTCACACTGTGGACAAATACTCCCTCCGCCAGGCTAACACCATCCAGGGAGTCGGCTTTGTCTGGAAACACGATTTCAACTGGCCGACCAAAGAGGACTTGCTGCAACGCAAAGTTGAGCGCGAGCAGCGCAAAGCCGAGCGGCAAGCCGCTAAAGAGGCAAAGAAAACCGCTAAACTACAAAACGATTCAACGCAAATAACTTCCCATAAATAATGCTGATTAAGACATACGGTGCAGCACCTGTCGGCATAGATGCTGTCTTGGTAACAATAGAAGTACACGCTGTACCTGGATTCGATTTTACCCTCGTCGGGTTGCCCGATAATGCCGTCAAAGAGTCGCACGAGCGTATTCTTGCTGCTCTCAATGTAAATGGCTATGAGTCCCCTAAGCGGGCTTTCACCATCAATATGGCACCCGCCGACATCAAGAAAGAAGGTGCCGCCTACGATCTCCCGCTTGCCATAGGTATCCTGGCAGGCGAGGAGAAAGTGAAATCCGCCCTGTTGGATAAGTTCATGTTGATGGGCGAACTGAGCCTCGACGGTTCCCTACAACCCATTCGCGGGGCTTTGCCTATTGCACTTTGTGCACGCAAGGAAGGATTTCGCGGACTGATACTACCCGCCGACAACGCCTGCGAAGCCGCCGTAGTGGATGGTTTGGAGGTCTATGGCATGAAGACGATTCTTGATGTGGCGCGGTTCCTCAACGGCGAACAGCAGTTTGAGTCTACTCGCGTGGACACCGACCTGCTTTTCCGCGAGGAAGCCTTTTCTACCGACCTTGATTTTGCCGACGTGCGCGGGCAGGAAAACGTCCGCCGGGCTATGGAAGTAGCGGCTGCTGGAGGGCATAATCTGCTTATGGTCGGTCCTCCGGGTGCAGGCAAATCTATGATGGCAAAGCGCCTGCCCTCTATTCTCCCGCCGCTCACGCTCGAAGAGGCACTCGAAACAACAAAGATACACTCCGTGGCAGGGCTGCTCAATCGCCGTATCGGCAACACCGAGTCGCTTATCGTGCGCCGTCCGTTCCGCAGTCCGCACCATACCATCACCGATGTGGCACTCGTCGGAGGAGGAAGTAATCCGCAACCGGGAGAAATAAGTCTGGCACACAACGGAGTACTTTTCTTGGACGAACTGCCGGAGTATAAACGCACCGCCCTCGAGGTGATGCGACAGCCGCTCGAAGACCGCAAAATCACCGTCGCACGCACCAAAATGTCGGTTGAATATCCCGCTTCGTTTATGCTCGTGGCGGCTATGAACCCTTGTCCGTGCGGGCATTATGGCGAAAACAACCCCGCACATCCCTGCACCTGTACGCCCGCACAAGTACATCGCTACTTGAGCCGTGTCTCAGGCCCCTTGCTTGACCGTATCGACATCCAGTGCGAGATACAAGCCGTGCCGTACGACCAACTCCGCACGCTACAACCGGGAGAATCGTCAGCCGCTATCAGGGCGCGAGTAGTAGCGGCAAGGAATATCCAGCAGGAGCGTTTTGCCGGTACCGCTGTCCATTGCAATGCACAGATGACCCCGCAAATGCTACGCCAATACTGCCCCGTTGATGCCGAAGGCGATAACCTCCTTTCCTACTCTATGAACCGTCTCGGTTTGTCTGCACGTGCCTACGACCGAATTCTCAAAGTTGCTCGAACCATCGCCGATCTGGCCGGGGAAGAAAATATCTCCGCACGCCATCTCCTCGAAGCCATCGGCTATCGCTCCCTTGATCGCTCCACTTGGGCTGGATAATTCCGATAAGATAAAAAATAAAGAATTAATTATGCATAAATTATGCACTTTATGCAATTCCTATACCTCCATAATACCGATTACGTAGAAAAGACGTAGAAAGGACGTAGAAAGAATTGGCTTTTATAGATAGGATAAGCCGCTTTTTTATGCACTATATTCATTATTTATGCATTTTTATTGCATATCCGTTCCGCTTATGATTCATACCCTTTTTTCCATATTTTTGAGCGTTTACTTTGTCAGTTTTACCGACAAAGCGAGTTCCGCACCTGTCCCTTTTTCGGAGCGGGCGCAAGAGCAGCGTACCCGCTGGAACATCCCTACCGATTCGCTCGACTACACCGTCTCGCCGCTCTATCTCGATAGTATTCAGCGGCTTGGTGGAAAAATTCACCATACCTCCCGTTGGCTCAATGGTGCCACCATAGAGATGACGTCCCAAACGGCACAACGAGTTTCCGCATGCCGTTTTGTACAATCCGTCGAGATGACACGCGACAATACACAAACCAACGCCTTTATCCTACGGCGCAAGCAGCCACAGATCGACTATGGTCAGTCGCAGGAGCAAATAGACCTATACAACCTGTCCCCACTCCACCAAGCGGGTTTCGAGGGGCAAGGCATACTCATGGCGGTTTGCGACGGCGGTTTTTACAATGCCCATACCGCCTCTTTTTTGGAACAAACCCACCTACTCGGGCATTTCGATCTGACCGACGACACCTATGATTTTTTCAGCCAAACAGGTGAACATGGTATAGAGTGCTTGAGCGTCATTGCGGGCAAAACCACCGATTTCTACGGTTCTGCCACCCGTGCGGATTACTACCTTATGCGCTCCGAGGAAAACGACACCGAGAGCCCCAAAGAAATGGACAACCTCGTTGCCGCTCTTGAAAAAGCAGACAGCCTCGGAGTAAACATTCTCTCCATCTCGTTGGGCTACTACGAGTTCGACAATACCCGATGGAATCTCACCTATGCAAATATGGACGGCACAACCACCCGTTGTTCACGTGCCGCCACTATTGCCGCCCGAAAGGGTATGCTCGTCTGTGTGGCGGCGGGCAACGAGGGAAACAAACCGTGGTATTACATCGATGCACCCGCCGATGCGGATAGCATTCTCGCTGTCGGAGCCGTTACGCCGCAAGGCAGTATCGCCGGCTTTTCTTCACGCGGACCGAGTAGCGACGGGCGTACCAAACCCGATGTATGCGCCGTAGGTTCCGGAACCTGTCTGCTCCACCCCGACTACACTTCGCCTTTCTATGGAAACGGCACCAGTTTCGCCTGCCCGCTCATCGCCGGTATGGCGGCTTCGCTCTGGTCGGCTCTTCCTGATGAAAACGCTATGCAGATCCGTAGCCGTATCATCCGTTCTGCCAACCGCTACACCTCCCCGGACAACAACTATGGATACGGCATACCCGATGCGTGGGCGGCATATACTGGTACCACCGCCCTACCCATCGTGCAAAGCACGTACAAAGCGTATAAAACACTCATCAATAATGAGATACACATCATTATTGACGGGCAAACGTATGATTTATTAGGAAGAAAATTGGGAAATGTTCCCTGACAAACGGACACAAAAAAGGGTAAGCAAACTACATCGCACCGCTACAACCTCCTACCCTTGCTTCGGTCAAGACCTGGGGGAATTCAGAGGGAGCTGGTCGTGTAGGACTTACCCTAATTATTACCAACAAAATTCACCAACGTGTGGAAACGAACACACGATTGGACTGCAAAGGTAATACATTTATTTCATATACACAAATCTTTTTGCAAAAAAGTGCTGACAGACTTCATTATATCGCGTATCAAAGCCGAACTGCCATTCGTTCCAAACGAGGAAAAGGGCACCTTATTCGACCTGCTCGGGCAGTTTCTGGTTTCTACCGACCCGCAGAAAGCCTTTATTCTCCGCGGATATGCCGGTACGGGTAAGACCAGCGTGGTCAGTGCATTGGTTCGTGCCCTCGAGAAACTGCGCCAACCTTGTGTATTGTTAGCCCCTACAGGGCGTGCCGCCAAAGTGATAGCCAAGTACTCGGAACGCCCGGCATACACCATCCATAAATACATCTATCGACAAAAGCAGTTGGGTACAGATAGTTTCTCTCTTGCAGCCAACCTGCACAAACATACCCTCTTTATCGTGGACGAGGCTTCTATGATTTCCGCCTCACACCAAGCCACCACCGCCCAAACTGGCAGTCCTGCCTTTGGTACCGGCAACCTGTTAGACGACCTTATTCGTTATGTCTATTCTGGTGACGGCTGCAGTCTGCTGCTCTTAGGCGATGATGCCCAGTTACCCCCAGTCGGTTCACAAGACAGCCCCGCCCTCAATCCTGATTATATACGTGGTTACGGACTCAATGTCAGTACATTCAGTCTCACCCAAGTGGCACGACAAGCACTCGACTCGGGCATTCTCAACAATGCCACCCGCCTGCGTACTCTGCTGCAAGACCTGCCCCGCACCACATTGGAAGACCTGCAACCCGTTTTTGCCGATGATGTCATCAACCTGCAAGGCACCGATATTGTCGAGACTTTGGAGCATAGTTACCGCGAAGCGGGCGACGAAGACACGCTCATCATCACGCGCAGCAACAAGCGTACTAACCTCTACAACCAAGGTGTACGCGCTCGTATCCTCTGGAAAGAAGATGCCATCTCGTCTGGCGACCGACTGATGGTCAGCAAGAACAACTACTTCTGGACACAGGACTACGACGATCTGCCTTTTCTCGCCAATGGTGACACCCTTGAGGTAGTGCGCCTGCGCAATGAACATGAGATGTATGGTTTCCGGTTTGCCGAAGCATCGCTCCGCTCAGTGGACTACGACTGGGAAATCGATGCGCTCCTTTGGCTTGATACCCTTACCACCGATACACCTGAACAAAACTATTCGCTCCAACAGACGCTTTTCAGCCATATTGTCGAAGATTATCCGGAGATACACAATCGCAAAGAATTGCTCAAGAAAGTCTATGAATCGCCCTACTACAATGCCTTGCAAGTACGTTTTGCCTATGCCGTAACATGCCATAAGGCACAGGGTGGACAATGGAAACACGTCTATGTCGATGCCGGAAACATTGCTCGAGACCAAGAAAGAATGAGTAACATACAAGAACGCCGCGAATACATCCGTTGGCTCTACACTGCTCTCACCCGCGCCACAGAAAAAGTCTATTGGATCGGCTAAACCCTATGGGGCTTATTAGTCCTATTCGGCTTATTGGGCTTATTGGACTTATTGGGCTTATTAGTCCTATTCTCACTTAAAACCCAAATGAGAAACCTACCACTGCAGTAAAGTTCCGCCCTTGGTAATACACAGGACAGAACTTGTTCTGGTAATACTGCACCGTACAATTTTCCCCCGCATCCTCGCTGACAATCGTCTGCTCAAGGTTATCATACCCCCGCGCATTATTATATGTGAGGTTCACGCGCAAGTACATATTCGGGTGTACCTCATAGATTCCGTCCAACGCCACTTCATCATTGCGATAGATAGCCTTGTCAAAAGGTTTCTGGGCGATGGTCTGACTGATTCCCCCCTCCTTTCCTCCTCCGCGCAGATAAGCGTATGAGTTGTATTTCGTATCGTTGGTGTAACTGAGTTTCAAGCGCATACCGCGTATCGGACGATACGCCAACTCCACGTATATCGACTGTGCGTTGTCGCCCATATAATGCCCCATGTTATACCCATTGCTTGCCCATGTCAGCACATCTATCGAGTGAGTGTAGCACGCTATGTACGAGCGCATAAACTCTCCTTTTAGGCTCAACCCTGTCAG
This sequence comes from uncultured Bacteroidales bacterium, assembly GCA_934728255.1. Classification (GTDB taxonomy): domain Bacteria; phylum Bacteroidota; class Bacteroidia; order Bacteroidales; family Paludibacteraceae; genus Colicola. The sequence goes on along the minus strand of CAKVEC010000001.1, from coordinate 369,613 downwards.
CGGCCACCCAGACCAGTTGAAACCAACCAAATAAGACACAAGGTTGTTCTCGGGGTTGGATTTCTTTAGTCGCGACAACTTAAACTCGTCTACATAGATCGAGGTGTATAATTGTATATGATCCCACGAACGCACCGACAGCGACCCAAACAACTGCGAATTCTGATTCTCCACACTCAACCCTTTAGTAAGCAGATGATCCAGCGACTTGTAAAAAGCGAATGGTATAAAATACGCCGCTTGTATATTTCGTTCGGCATAAACAATTGAATTACCAAACGAAAAAGAAACATACTTTATCGGCGTGAAAGTAAACATATTCGCCGCCATAAACTTGTTGGCAGGGCGGTAGTGTTTGTATGTGCCGCCCATAGTAGTATTCTCCACGTAGTAGTTGGTCGAATCCAACACATTCGACACGAGCCATGCATGGAAGTAGTCGAACTGAAACCAGCGGCAGGGCGTGAGTTGCAATGATAGCATCGGCACTGCAGGATTACGTCCCGAGAGGATATTCGAGCAGTGATAACTGTCGCCCCAACGGATATTCTCCCGCTGCAAAGCAATACTACCCCACCATGAATAAAGCGATATGCCGCCCTTCGAATCCGAAAAATCCCCCCCGTAGTTTGCCTCTTTGTACTGCACACCGGCAAGGTTGTTCAAGTAACCGGGCTTCGTTATTTTCGCCCCGTCAATCTTAGCATAGTCATTGGCAAAATACTTGTCGCTCAATGCCGCCGTGCCGTTATACGATATATCGCGCAGCGAGCCCCATATGCTCACATGGTGCGCAATATCCATCTTCAGATCAGCCCCCCACCAACGCTTGATGATCAGTCCTTTCTTCGATCCGTACAAGTCCATACCGAGTATCGGTTCTACAGACATCTTGAATAGTTTGTTCTTTGTCAGACACGAAAACTGCGGATTGGCAAGCGACAGGTTGAACGTGCGCCGGTCGGTATATTGCACAAAATTATTGGAAATAGTATCCCTTTCAAGTGCGAATGCGTTCAGATAAAATGCTAAGTCTTTCTTCTGCCGTTTATTAAGCAAACTATCAGCCTGCTGTGCCTCCACCAGCATATCCGCCACCTGCTTGCGCGTGTAGGGACGCACCGCCGTTTGATGGGTAATAACACCATCCGTAATCAGTTCGTCTATATAATCATATACCTCCGTGTACTGCAACGGAACAGGAATCGCCTGTGCCTGAATGTTGCGGCATACAAAAAAGCACAACAGCACACTCACTATCAAGCGAAGTGTACCATTGTGCATACTATATGTATAGCAGTTCATTAACTTGTAAAAAGTGGCTTAACCACCGCAAATGCACTGCCAAACCACCATAATCGGACTTATTTCTTCTTGTTGTAGCGTGCATTGAGAGCCTCTACCACCTCTGCTGTGATGTCGTACCCGTCTGCGGCTTGGAGGATATTGTCTTTGCCTGCATTGGCAAAAATCATCTGGTAGCGACCATCGGCATTGAACTCACGAAGGAAATTGTTGATTGTATCCGCCAACTGCATATTCAGTTTCTGGTTCTCCACCATAATATCGTTGGTCAGTTTTGCCTCCAGTTCCTGCAGGTCGTTCTGTTTCTTGAGCAACTCTTGCTGTTTCTGCTCGGCACGGTCGCGGCTCATAAATGCGCCGTTCTCCAATTTGCGCTGGAAATCTGCGGCCTCACTTTGCAGTGTGCGGGCTTTGGTATTGAGTTTCAAGCGTGCATCCTCCTGCTTGGTCATCAGTTTGTCCGAAGCCTCTATAGCAAATTGATACTGCGTCAGTACAGAGTCAAGGTTGAGGTATGCAATAGGAAGATTACCCTCTGCCACAACCACATTCTCCGCAGAAACGACAGCCTTTTCAGCGGGTTTCTGTGTAAAGAAGAGAGCAAACAAGGCAATGACAGCCACTGCCAGAATAGAATCTACTACGATTTGTGATTTGTTCATAAGTCTATATGTTTTTTACATTGATTTTCTTGTTAGCATCGCGGCGTGCCTCGCGGTCTTGCGAAGTGGCACAATGGATTCCTCGCTCGCGCATGCGCTTGTTCTCGCTGATGTGCTGGCTCGAAAAACGTCCGTTCTTCTTGAGGAGGATACGCACGCAAAGCAAAACAAAAGCGAGTCCGAGAAGGACAATTACAATCAGTATTTCTTTCATAGATGCATACTATTGAGCGTACAAAGGTACAAATAAAATCGGAAATACAAAAGTCTAAACTATGTTTTCCGTGTTTTTGCACTCAAAAACACTCTTTTCTGTATATTATTTAAGGTGCAGGCTTGTGAAACATTGTTTTTTTCAGTACCTTTGTACACTATTTGTGGGCATTTGTCCCGTTATGTTTTTTCACAAAATAGATTATACTATGGCTACAACACAACAACAAAGCGGCACTCTATACAATGCGCTGACAGCAGGAAGTAAAATTATTGGCACCATTATTGCGGACTCGGATGTCCGTATTGATGGTACCGTAGAGGGCGAATTACAATGTACTGGCAAGGTCGTTATCGGCGAGCAAGGCAGTCTGAAAGGCACCATCGCCTGCCAGAATGCAGAAATAATGGGTAAGTTGGACGGCAAAATCAATGTTGAGCACACACTTGCACTGCGTGCTTCCGGAAATATCAAAGGCGAGGTGAGCACCGGCACACTGATTGTGGAGCCAAATGCCATATTCAACGGCACTTGCTCTATGAACACCAACAACAAATAATCCGCCCTCCAACAGCGAAGCAGTCTAACTTCTAACAGCGAAGCGGTCTAACTTCTAACAGCGAAGCGGTCTAACTTCTAACAGCGAAGCGGTCTAACTTCTAACAGCCGAAGGCGGTCTAACTTCTAACAGCCGAAGGCGGTCTAACTTCTAACAGCCGAAGGCGGTCTAACTTCCAACAGCCGAAGGCGGTCTAACTTCTAACAGCCAAAGGCGGTCTAACATCTATCATCTAACCTCTAACAACATACCACTATGATTATCAAACCATTCCGCGGCATCCGTCCGCCCAAAACACTCGTTGAGAAAGTAAGCAGTCGCCCCTACGATGTGCTCAATTCGGAGGAGGCACGCCGTGAGGCAGAGGGCAATCCGATGTCGCTCTACCACATCATCAAACCCGAAATCAACTTTGCACCGGGCACAGATGAGCACGACCCGAAAGTATATACCAGTGCCGCAGAGCATTTCCGCGAGTTCCGCGAAAAAGGCTGGCTGGTGCAGGACCCGCAGGACAAATACTATGTCTATGCGCAGACTATGAACGGACGCACCCAGTATGGTTTAGTCGTAACTGCGTGGGTTGAAGACTATATGGAGGGGCGTATCAAAAAACACGAACTGACACGCAAAGACAAAGAGGAAGACCGTATGAAACACGTGCGCGTGAATAATGCCAATATCGAACCTGTGTTCTTCGCCTATCCGCACCGCGACGACCTTGACCAAATCATCGCTTCCGTCACTGCGGGCGAACCCGAATACGATTTTGTAGCGGCACCCGAGGGGTTCCGTCACACTTTTTGGGTAATCAATGAGCCTGCTACCATAGAGCGTATTACACAGATATTCAAAGAGATTCCTTCTATGTATATCGCCGATGGACACCATCGTTCAGCAGCAGCAGCCTTGGTGGGTAATGAGAAAAAACTGCAAAATCCGCACCATACGGGCAACGAGGAATACAACTATTTTCTCGCCGTTTGTTTCCCGGATAACCAACTGAATATCATCGACTACAACCGTGTTGTAAAAGACTTGAACGGGCTAACCGACGAACAGTTTTTGGAGGCTCTGAAAAACGATTTTGAGATAGAGAAAAAAGGCGCAGAGATTTATCACCCACAACGCCTACATAATTTTTCGCTCTATCTGTCGGGCGAATGGTACAGCCTGACTGCCAAACCGGGACGCTACAACGACCAAGACCCGATAGGCGTTCTGGATGTAACCATCTCCAGTAACCTCATTCTTGATAAAATACTCGGTATCAAAGACTTGCGTACCGACAAACGTATCGACTTTGTGGGGGGGATCCGTGGTCTCGGCGAACTGAAACGTCGTGTCGATTCGGGAGAAATGAAAATGGCACTTGCCCTCTACCCCGTTACTATGCAGCAGATTATCGACATTGCCGACTCGGGCAACATTATGCCGCCTAAGACCACATGGTTCGAACCCAAACTGCGTAGCGGTCTCGTCATCCACGAACTCGTCTAACTTCCGCCGGGGACGCGGGCGCCCTCGCCCGCGGTATTTTTCTCCATTAAAAGCAACTAAAATTCCATTAAAAAGCAAGGCTCGCTTTATTAAAAACAATAAGTAAAACAATGCCTTCGACAAAAGAGAAAAGTAAGGTGAATGGTAGGAGGATGGTTATAGGATAGAAGGTGGTTGATAGGTACTTGTTTTTATCAAAGATTAACATTACAGAATGTATCGCAGACGAACCTATATATATATGGTGTTGGCACTCCTCATCGGGGTGCTGTCGTCGTGTAGTATCAAGACGCGTGTCAAGCGGGCGGACAAGAAATATGCCATCGGCGAATACTACGATGCCGCCGACCTCTACAAGCAATGCTATGGTCGGCTCTCTCCTAAAAAAGAGCGTGCCCTGCGTGCCCACGTGGCGTTCTACCAGGGTGAATGCTACCGTATTCTCAACAATCCCAAGGCAACCAACGCCTACCAAAACGCCATTCGCAACCGCTATCAGGACTCTATCGTCTATCTGCGTTATGCACAAGCCCTTCAGTATCAGGGTAAATACCGTGATGCAGACAAAAACTACCTCATCTATCTCGAGGCGCATCCTACTGACTATCAAGCACAAGCGGGACATTATGCTTGCGGACAAGTGGACGGGTGGCGCAAGCAACCAAGCCGCTACAAGGTGTCGCTTGCCAAAGAGTTCAACGCCAAGCGCAGCAGTAATTTTGCCCCTGCTTTTGTAGGCGAAAGTGCGGATGCACTGATGTTTACAAGCAACCGTCAGGAGGGCAAAAGCAGCGGTAAGAAAAAATTACAACACCCCAGTCCTGTAACCGGTGCACAGACGTTCCGTCTCTACTCCGCCCGCAAGAACGCTGCCGGGCAATGGGAGGACATTAGTCTTGCCGAAGGGTTGTATGGAGAGCAGACTGAGCAGACGGAACAGGACAACGACTCCACGGGCGGCAAGTCGGCTGGCAGTGCTGAAATGGGCGTCTGCTGTTTCTCGGCGGACGGGCGCACGATGTATTTTACCTATTCCAAGCCCATCAACGGGCAAGATCTCGGGGCGAAAATCTACACCTCATCGCGTGCTAGCGGTGAATGGGGTGAACCGCAAGAGGTCAAACTCTTCAACGACAGCAGTATCACCGTCGGACACCCCTCACTCTGCCCCACGGGCGACACGCTCTACTTTGTCTCCGATGCTCCGGGCGGTTTCGGTGGCAAAGACATCTATATGGCAGAATTGGACGGCTCCGACTGGGTCAATGTACAGAATATGGGTCCCTCTATCAATACGCCGGGCGACGAGATGTATCCCTGTATCCACCCCGACGGAACGCTCTATTTTTCCTCCACGGGACACCCCGGATACGGCGGACTCGACATCTTCAAAGCCGAGCGTGATACCACTTTGCACAGCGACTCCATTGGGTGGACTATTTACAATATGGGAGCCCCTTTCAACTCCAACGGCGATGATTTCGGTATCACTTTCGAGGGTAACTCGCAAAATGGTTTCTTCTCGTCCAACCGCGGTCAGAAAAAGGGTATCGACCAAATTTATCGCTTTGTCCTGCCCGAAATGGAGTTCCTCGTCAGCGGTTTGGTTACGGACAATCAGGGCGAACCTATCTCCGATGCAGCCTTGCGTTTGGTAGGTGATGACGGCACCAACACCCGCCTGCAAGTTCACCGCAATGGTACCTACAAGATAAAAATCAAGAAAGATACCCGCTATGTGATGTTGGCTACCGCCCGCGGCTACCTCAACGCACGCGAGAGTTTCAACACACTCAATCTGACCGACAGCAAGACCTACGAGCAGAATTTCTCCCTTGCTCCTGTCAGCAAACCGGTTACGATGGACAATATCTTCTATGAGTTCGGCAAATGGGATTTGACCCCCGCCTCCGAACAAGGTTTGCAATCGTTGGTAAAACTGCTCAAAGACAACCCGAATATCACCATCGAACTCTCGGCGCATACCGATATGAAAGGCGATTCGGTTTTCAATGTCAATCTGTCCGAAAAGCGTGCACAGTCGGTATGCAACTACCTGATACAAAACGGCATTGAGGCGGAACGCCTGACCCCCGTCGGCTATGGCAAGCAGAAACCCGTAGTGGCAGACCAAGCCCTCCACAACCGGTATCCCTTTATTCCGCAGGAGCAGACGCTGGACGAAACATTCATCCTTTCTCTTCCTGCTGACCAGCAGGAGATCTGCAACCAGATCAACCGCCGCACCGAGTTCAAAGTTCTCCGCACAACCTACAAACTTTATTAGACTTATTAGGCTTATTAGCCCTATTTAGTCCCATATTTACAATTATGCAACAATACTTGGATTTATGTCGCCGTGTGCTCAACGAGGGAGTTGAGAAACACGACCGTACAGGTACAGGCACCATCTCGGTATTTGGTCACCAGATGCGCTTTAATCTCGAAGACGGTTTCCCGCTCCTGACCACAAAGAAACTACACCTCAAATCCATTATCTACGAACTGCTCTGGTTCTTGCAAGGCGACACCAATGTGCATTATTTGCAGGAACACGGCGTGCGTATATGGAACGAGTGGGCAGACGAGAACGGCGAACTCGGTCCTGTCTATGGGCATCAATGGCGCAGTTGGCCGGACTACAACGGCGGTACGATTGACCAGATATCCAACGTACTAAACCAGATAAAGACCAATCCAGACAGCCGCCGTATGATTGTGAGTGCATGGAATGTGGCCGAAGTGGATAAGATGGCATTGCCACCCTGTCATTCGCTTTTTCAGTTCTATGTTGCCGACGGACGCTTGTCGCTCCAACTCTACCAGCGTTCTGCAGATATTTTCCTCGGTGTGCCGTTCAACATCGCTTCGTATGCCCTTCTGCTCCAAATGATGGCGCAGGTTACGGGCTTGCGTGCAGGCGATTTCGTGCATACCTTAGGTGATGCACATATCTATCTCAACCACCTCGAGCAGGTGCGCCTGCAACTCACACGCGAACCGCGTCCCCTACCCCATATGATCATCAATCCCGAAGTAAAAGACCTGTTCGGTTTCCACTACGAGGATTTCACCCTTGAGGGCTACGACCCGCACCCTCACATCGCCGGCGTAGTCAGCGTATAATTTACTAACCCTAAAAATCTAGAATTTCTAGAATATCTAGTTCTTCTAGAATTTATAGATCTTATAGAAACAAAACTCCCCCTATACTATGCTTTCCATCATCGCTGCCATCTCTGAGGAGAATGCCATCGGCAAACAGGGCAACCTGCTGTGCCACTTGCCAAATGACCTGCGCCACTTTAAGGAGATTACCCTCGGTTCGTCGGTCATTATGGGGTCTTCCACGTATCTTTCCCTGCCCAAACGCCCCCTGCCCAAACGGCAGAATATCGTCATCACCAATCAGCAGGACGCAGTCTTCGAGGGGGCTGATGTAGCACACTCTATAGAAGAGGCATTGAATATGGTGCGCGAGGTGGAAGAGGCGTTTGTGATTGGCGGCGGCAGTATCTACCGACAGATGATACCCTTTGCTGACAAACTCTACATCACCCATATCCACCATAGTTGGCCGGATGCAGACACGTTCTTCCCCGAAATCCGTCCAGACGAATGGCTCTTGCAGACCGCTGAGGAGCACCCCGCCGACAAAGATAATCCCTATATCTATACCTTTGCCGAATACGTCCGCATTCCCCATAGCAATTAATATGACTGCTATCAAAAACATTGTCTTTGACTTTGGCGGAGTATTGGTTGATTGGAATCCGCACTATCTGTACGACCGCTATTTCGGCAGCAGGGAGCGTGCCGATTGGTTCTTGCAAAATATCTGTACCGGCGAATGGAATGCCCAAATGGATGCAGGCAGACCTTTCGCCGAATGTATTGCAGAGAAAATTGCCGAACACCCCGAGCAGGAGACCGCCATTCGTACTTATCAAACCGACTGGATGCAGATGATGGGCGAACAGATACCTTCAATGCAGGATTTGGTAGCGGTTCTCCGCAACAACGGCTACCACCTCTACGGCCTCACCAATTGGTCGGCAGAGACTTTCTTCCGAGTACGCCCTCAATATCCTGTTTTCAGCCTGTTGGATGGCATTGTCGTTTCCGGCGAAGAAAAAATAGCCAAACCTGACCCACGCATATTCCAAATTCTGATGGAGCGATACAGCATAACCCCGACAGAGTCGATCTTTACCGATGACAATCTGCCGAATTTAGTACCCGCTCAAGCATTAGGATTCCATACCATTCATTTCCAAAATCCCGCCCAACTACGCCACGACCTACAAACACGTTTCGACATAGTCGTTTCATTAAACCATAAATTATAATGAATTTTGCACAACTCATATCGCCAGTTCTCTCCATTAGCGAAAAGCAGGTGGCTGCTACTATCGCCCTTCTCGATGAGAAAGCGACCATTCCGTTTATAGCCCGCTACCGCAAAGAAAAAACAGGTTCGCTTGACGAGGTGCAGATAGGTGCCATACAAACCGAATACACCCGTCTGCAAGACCTTACCGACCGCAAGCAAACCATTCTTTCCACCATTGAAGAACAGGGCAAACTGACACCCGAACTGCAACAACGCATAGACGCGTGCTGGAATGCTACCGAACTGGAAGACATCTACCTTCCATACAAGCCGCACCGCAAGACCCGTGCAGACATTGCCATCGAGCGTGGTTTGGAACCATTGGCAAAGCAACTGATGGCGCAAAAGAACGGAGATGTACAAGGTTGGGCAAAACATTACATCAAAAAGGAAGTGCCATCTGCAGCAGAAGCCCTGCAAGGTGCACGCGACATTATCGCCCAATGGATTTCCGAGGACGAGCGTGCCCGAAATGCTATCCGCCGCGAGTTCGGTTATACCGCCCTGCTGACAACAAAAGTGGTAAAGGCCAAAGCCGACTCCCCCGAGGCGCAGAACTACAAAGACTATTTCGCTGTCAGTGAACCGCTCAAACGTATCTCCTCGCATCGATTGTTAGCCATACGCCGTGCAGAGAAAGAAGGTTTTATCCGCATGGATATTTCGCCCGACTATGAGAAATGTTTGGACAAGTTGGCGCACCTGTTCCTTCATTCGCGCAACGATGCCGCTTATCAAGTGGAACTGGCAATGGAAGATAGTTACAAGCGTCTGCTCAAACCATCTATCGAAACCGAGTATGCCGCCCTCTCCAAAGAAAAAGCCGACACCGAGGCGATACGCGTCTTTGCCAACAACCTGCGCCAGTTGCTCCTTGACTCCCCCCTTGGTCAAAAGCGTGTACTGGCACTCGACCCCGGTTTCCGCACGGGCTGCAAGTTGGTGGTTCTCACCCCGCAGGGCGACCTTGTAATGCACAGCGTAATATATGTCAACAACGTAGAATCACCCGCCATACTGGCGAAACTCATTCAAGAACATCATATTGAAGCCATCGCCATCGGCAATGGTACGGCAAGCCGTGAGGCAGAGCAGATGACGCAATTAGCCCTCAAACAACTGCCGCAGGAGGAGCGTCCGCAAGTATTCGTAGTGAGCGAAAACGGCGCATCGGTCTATTCGGCAAGCAAGTTAGCCCGCGAAGAGTTTCCCAATGAGGATGTTACGGTACGCGGGGCGGTGAGTATCGGACGCCGTTTGATGGATCCGCTGGCAGAATTGGTAAAGATTGACCCGAAATCCATCGGTGTGGGGCAATACCAGCACGATGTGGATCAAACGCGCCTTAAAGAAAGCCTGCAACAGACTGTAGAGAGCGTGGTGAACCACGTGGGCGTGGACGTAAATACAGCCAGCCGACACCTGCTGACTTATATTTCAGGTCTCGGACCTACATTGGCACAAAACATTGTGGATTATCGAGCCGAACATGGTGCATTTCCCAATCGGAAAGCATTGCTACAAGTTCCCAAGATGGGTGCCAAGACTTTCGAGCAGGCTGCAGGTTTCTTGCGTGTTACTGCTTCCGATATGCTGCTTGACAACTCGGCGGTACACCCTGAGCGATACCGCTTAGTGGAGCAAATGGCGCACGACCTCGGCTGCACAGTAAGCGACCTGATGCACAATGCTGATTTGCGCAAACAAATCAATCTGCAAAAGTATATATCCCAGGAGGTGGGACTTCCTACTTTGACTGACATTTTGCACGAATTGGAGAAGCCAAGTCGCGACCCACGCACGGAAATTGAAGAATTTCATTTCGATGAGTCGGTGCATACCATCGACGACCTGCAAGTGGGAATGGTGTTGCCGGGTATTGTAACCAATATCTCCAATTTCGGGGCTTTTGTTGATTTGGGCATTCATAAAGACGGACTGATACATATCTCCGAGATGGCAGACCGACGCATTACCAATCCCTCCGATGTGGTCAGCCTCCATCGGTATGTCCGCGTCCGCGTCATTGCTATCGACCACACCCGCAATCGCATCCAACTATCCCTCAAACAAGTATAGTCTATCGGGAGAATCACCAATTAATCACCTATTGGTTGTCAGCACGAAAGCGAGATAACCACGAAATCTATACAGTTTATGCACTATGCATAGTGCATAAACTGTATAAAAGGTAGGCTTATCCTATAGAGAAAAGCCTATTCTTTCTACGTCCTTTCTACGTCCTTTCTACGTAATTGGTATTACGAGGTAACGGAATTGCATAAAGTGCATATTTGGGGAGAGTATTTTGCGGTTGCGAAAGTGAAGTGGATTTGCACAGGTGCGGATATTTTTGTATCTTTGCAGGCAATTTTATGAAACGAAGTATGAAACTAAAAGTATGGCTTATGGCAGGAATTGCCTTATTGGCGGCATCTTGCGCAAAAGATACCGCAGAGGAGAAAGAACCGATTACAAAACCACAGATTACCATTGAGGGCGGACGTCTCACCCCCGAAGCACTATGGGCAATGGGACGTATCGGCAATGTGGCTATAGACGCAGACAATCAGCGCATTGCCTACACCGTCAGTTACTATAGCGTACCCGAAAACCGCTCCACGACATGGATACGCATTTGCAACTTGAAAAACGGTCAATTGGAGCAAGAAGACGAATTTGTCGGTTCGTCTCCCGCCTGGACAAAGGAGGGGCAACTCGCCTATCTGAAGGGCGGCAAACTCTATTTCCACGTGCGCCGTGCGGGGCAACGCACCGAAGACATCTGCCTGACCGGCTTTGACAAAGATATTGAGGGTTTTCTGCTCTCGCCCGACAACTCGCAGATATTGCTGGCGGCACAGGTAAAAACCATAGAGACCACCGCCGACCGCTATCCTGATTTGGACAAAGCCACCGGGCGTGTGATAACCGACCTAATGTACAAGCATTGGGACGAGTGGACGGAGAGCGCACCGCAGCCGTTTCTGGCGCAGTTGGACGAAGAAAACCTGGTGGACAAGCAACTGAAAGTAACAGATGTCATCAACCTTTTGGAGGGCACCCCTTATGAAAGCCCGATGAAGCCTTTCGGCGGTGTGGAACAATGGGCGTGGAGCCCCGACGGCTCGGAGATAGCCTACACCTGCCGCAAAAAAACAGGGCTTGACTATGCTCTCTCGACCAACTCGGATATATACATCTATGATGTGTGTACACGTACACACAAGGATATTACCGAGGACAACAAAGGCTATGATACCAATCCCGCTTATTCGCCCGACGGGCGATATATCGCCTGGCAGAGTATGGAGCGCGACGGATACGAGAGCGACGAGAACCGCCTTTTCATTATGAACCGCACCACAGGAGAAAAAATCTTTGCCAGCCGCGGGTTGGACACCAATGTGGATTCGTACTACTGGAAAGACGACAGCACCATCGTCTTTAATGCCGTTTGGCACGCTACGGAGCGGGTGTATCAATGCACAATGAACAATGCACAATGCACAATCAGCCAACTGACACCCGATGGGCAGTACGACTACGATCCCTGCGGAAACATCGGCAACACCTATATCTGCCTGCGCCACTCAATGCGCGAGGCAAACGAGATTTTCCAATTCACACTGGACAATGCACAATGCGAATTGAACCAACTGACCTTCGAGAACAAAAATATCTATGACCAGATAGAGATGGGACGTGTGGAGCCGCGCTGGCAGACGACCACCGACGGCAAACAGATGCTCACTTGGATTATCTACCCTCCGCATTTCGACCCGAACAAGAAATACCCCACCCTGCTCTACTGCGAGGGCGGTCCACAGTCGCCCGTCAGCCAGTTTTGGAGTTTCCGCTGGAACTTTATGATGATGGCAGCCAACGACTATATCATTGTAGCACCGAACCGGCGTGGCTTGCCCGGTTTCGGCAAAGAATGGAACGAGGAGATCAGTGGCGACTACGGCGGACAGTGTATGCGAGACTACTTCACCGCCATTGACGAGTTTGTAGCCCATTCGCCCAATGCAGACAAAGACCGTCTCGGGTGCGTCGGGGCATCATTCGGCGGCTATAGCGTCTATTGGATAGCGGGACACCACGACCATCGTTTCAAAGCGTTTATCGCCCACGACGGCATATTCAATATGGAGATGCAGTACCTCGAGACCGAGGAGAAATGGTTTGCCAACTGGGATATGGGCGGTGCATACTGGGACAAAGACAACGCCATAGCACAGCGCACGTTTGCCAACTCGCCGCACCGGTTTGTAGATAAATGGGACACGCCTATTCTCTGTATTCACGGCGAGAAAGACTACCGTATCCTTGCCAATCAGGCAATGGCGGCTTTTGACGCAGCCAAAATGCGCGGTGTTCCCGCCGAATTGCTTATATTCCCCGATGAAAACCACTGGGTGCTCCAACCGCAGAACGGCATCCTCTGGCAACGCACATTCTTCGACTGGCTTGACAAGTGGCTGAAATAAGAGAGAATTTGTAAATTTGTAAATGTGTAAATTGATGCGTTTACAAATTTACAAATTTACACACTTACAAATTTACAAATTATCCTATGAAGTATCAATACGAATACGAAATAAAGTATCAGGAAGTGGATTTCAATCGCCGGTTGCGGTTGTATGTATTGGAAAACTACCTGCTAGAGACGGCAGGGCGCGTGGCTGACGAACTCGGGTTCGGTATCAAATACCTTTATCCTGAGGGACTGACATGGATTCTGACACGCCTGTCGGTGGAGATGACCTATTTTCCCACGCACGGCGAGACAATGGTTTTCGAGACATGGATCGAGCAGAATGCGCATATGATTTCCACGCGTGATTTCCGTCTCTACCTCAAGCAGACGGATGGTGAATTGCGCCTTATAGGTATATGCAAAAGCCAATGGGCGGTACTGAACCTTGAGAAGCGCGAGATTGTGAATGTGTTCGACCGCGAGGTTTTCACCTCCAACGTGGACGGCGAGGTATTGGAAATGGTGCGCCCCGCACGTATTATGCCAATAGCAGAACCAACAGGTGTGGTGCCGCATATCGTGCAATACTCCGATGTGGACTACAACCGTCATTGCAACTCGTGCAAATATCTGGAAACAATGCTCAACGCCTATCGTCCCGACTGGGCAGGCAAGCGTGTGCGCCTCGACATCAACTACCAGCGCGAGGTCAAAATGGGGCTGCCGCTCAAGACGCATTACCTCATTATGCCTGACGGCGTGCAGTATATCCAAAAGAACGAAGCGGGGGAGAATGCCTGCACGGCGAAGATAACCATTTCCAATTTGTAAATGTGTAAGTTTGTAAATCTGTAAATTGTGAAATCAATTCGGGAAATATATCGTATCGGGTATGGTCCTTCGAGCAGCCATACTATGGGACCACGCAAGGCGGCAGAGATATTCTATGCCCAGCATCCCGATGCCGCCCACTATGAAGTTACGCTCTATGGCTCATTGGCGGCTACCGGACACGGACATATGACGGATGTGGCAATTATGGACACCATACCCGGCATACAAATACTATGGGAACCGCATACATTCCTTGATTTCCATCCAAACGGAATGGAATTTCGTGCATACGATGCAGCAAACAAGGAAACTGGAAAATGGCTGATATACAGTGTGGGAGGCGGTGCCTTGGGGGCACCCGATTATACAGAACCCGACACTCCTGACATATATGACAAGCAAACATTGCTTGACATTATGCGCTATTGCGAGTTTGAAGGAAAAGGCTATTGGGAGTATGTAGAGGAGTGCGAAGGCAAAGAGATTTGGGACTATCTGCGAACCGTTTGGCGCACTATGGTAGAGGCTGTGGAGCGCGGTTTGGATGCCGAAGGCGTGCTGCCCGGATCGTTGCACCTTCGTCGCAAGGCTAATATGTACTATGTGAAGGCAAGCGGTTACAAAGACAATATCCGTAGTCGCGGGTTGGTGTTCGCTTATGCTTTAGCAGTGGCAGAAGAGAACGCCAGCGGCGGAAAGATTGTTACGGCTCCTACGTGCGGTTCATGTGGTGTAATGCCGGGTGTGCTGTATCATCTGTGGAAAAGCCGGAATTTCAGCGAAAAACGAATCCTGCATGCATTAGCAACAGCGGGTTTGATTGGGGATATAGTCAAGCGTAATGCCTCTATATCGGGGGCAGAAGTGGGTTGTCAAGGCGAAGTTGGTGTGGCTTGTGCTATGGCTTCTGCAGCCGCTACACAACTATTTGGCGGGTCGGTAGCACAAATAGAATATGCTGCCGAGATGGGATTGGAGCACCACTTAGGTATGACGTGCGACCCCGTCTGCGGATTAGTACAGATACCCTGCATCGAGCGCAATGCCTACGCTGCAGCACGGGCATTGGATGCAAACTTGTATTCTTCATTCACAGACGGCAGCCACCGTGTGTCGTTCGATAAAGTAGTCGAAGTAATGAAACAGACAGGACACGACTTACCTTCGCTATATAAAGAGACAGGCGAAGGCGGATTAGCACGCGATTTTCACCAGATGTAACATAGCCATCCACAGGCTATCCACCTGACATCCACCTGTGTAAGAATACGAACAAAACAATACGCTTATATCATTACAAACAAAAAAGCAGGTTGCCGATTGGCAACCTGCTTTTTGTATATCACCTACTCTATTTGTAGGTTGAACCATTTTAATGACGGCGGTCAAGACGGGCGCCATCGGCTTCGGGGTCGCGGAAATTGTTGTGGTGCTCGGGACGGGGACCACGGCGCTCAGGACGCGCTCCACGGTCGCCACGGGGTGCACGGGCGGGACGCTCCGGCTCTACGTAATCAGCAGGTTTCTCCTTGAGAGCCTTGGCACTCAAACGGAACTTACCCGTCTTCTCGTCCACCTCAAGCAACTTGATCATAATCTTGTCGCCCTCTTTGATACCCGTTTCCTCCATTGTGTCGTAGCGTTTCCAGTCGATCTCCGAGATATGGAGCAAGCCCTCTTTACCCGGCATAAACTCAACGAAGCAGCCATACGGCATAATCGATTTGACGGTAGCCTCATATACTTCGCCTACTTCGGGCAGCGCCACGATAGCCTTGATCTTAGCCACAGCAGCATCCATAGCCTCTTTGTTGTTGGAAGCCACTTCCACCTTGCCGCCCTCTTCGATCTCGTCAATCGAAACGACTGCACCGGTCTCTGCCTGAATACCTTGGATAATCTTACCGCCGGGACCAATGACGGCACCGATCATATCTTTCGGGATAATGAACGATACAATACGCGGAGCCTGCGGCTTGAGGTCTTTGCGCGGTTCGGGCATTGTCTCGAGCAGTTTGCCCAGGATATACATACGTGCCTCATGAGCCTGTGCAAGAGCGGTCTCCAGCACCTCATAACTCAAACCGTCCACCTTGATATCCATCTGGCAGGCGGTCAGACCGTCGCGGGTACCCGTGGTCTTGAAGTCCATATCACCGAGGTGGTCCTCATCGCCGAGGATATCGCTCAAAATCTTGTAGTTGAGT
This sequence comes from uncultured Bacteroidales bacterium, assembly GCA_934728255.1. Lineage (GTDB taxonomy): Bacteria > Bacteroidota > Bacteroidia > Bacteroidales > Paludibacteraceae > Colicola. The sequence continues at coordinate 353,456 of CAKVEC010000001.1, read as the reverse complement.
TTGCCGTCCACCAACTCGGAAATCATACCCATAGCGATACCGCTGACGGGTTTCTTGATAGGTACACCGGCATCCATCAGTGCGAGCGTACCGGCGCAAACGGTAGCCATAGACGATGACCCATTGGACTCCAGAATATCCGAAACCACGCGCACACAATAGGGGAAATCGGCAGGAATCATATTCTTGAGTGCACGGCAAGCAAGGTTTCCGTGTCCAATCTCACGACGGCCTACACCGCGTTGAGCCTTGGCCTCGCCCGTTGCAAACGGCGGGAAATTATAGTGAAGCAGGAAGCGGTCGGTACCCTGGATGAGTGCCTCGTCCACCAACTTCTCATCACGGCTGGTACCCAGCGTAACGGTAGCCAGAGCCTGGGTTTCACCACGAGTGAATATACTGGAACCGTGAGGTCCAGGCAGCGGACTAACCTCGCACCAGATAGGACGGATGTCGGTGGTCTTACGACCGTCCAAACGCTTGCCCTCGTCAAGTACGGCACGGCGCATAGCCTCTTTCTCCACATCGTGGTAGTAACGATCCACCATAGCGGCAACCTCATCGATGTCGATACCAAGTGCTTCGGCACGCTGTGCCATATAGTCAGCCTTGTCGGTCTTGAAATCAGCGCAAATCTGCGAAAACATCTCCTCACGGTGGTGCTTGTCGGTGTCGGCAGAAGTAGCCTGTGCGTACGCACGTGCGTAACTATAATCGTGCACAGCCTGTTTCAACTCGTCGTCGTTCACCTCGTGGCAGTATTCGCGCTTGGTCTCTTTGCCGTAAGCCTTCATCATCTCGTTGATAGCCAAACACTCTGGCTTGATAGCCTCGTGAGCGGCTTTGATAGCCTCGAGCATAACCGACTCCGGAACCTCCTTCATCTCACCCTCGACCATCATAATGTTGTCGTAGGTAGCAGCGACCATCAGTTCGAGGTCAGCCTGTTCGCATTGCTCGAAGGTCGGGTTGATGACCATCTTGCCATTGACACGAGCGACACGCACCTCTGATACAGGTCCCTCAAAAGGTATATCCGAGCATGCCAATGCTGCACCGGCAGCCAGACCTGCTATAGACTCCGGCATATCCACGCCGTCAGCCGAATACATAGTAACGTTTACGAAAGTCTCTGCGTGATAATTGGCAGGGAACAACGGGCGCAATGCACGGTCAATCAGGCGGGCAATCAGGATTTCGTAGTCCGATGCCTTGCCTTCGCGACGGGTGAAACCACCCGGGAAACGACCTGCACTGGCAAATTTCTCTTTATACTCCACGGTGAGCGGCATAAAATCCGTACCGGGCACAGCGTCTTTCGCGCTGCATACAGTGGCAAGCACCATTGTGTTGCCGATGGTCGCCATCACAGCACCGTCTGCCTGCTTGGCAAGTTTTCCGGTCTCCAATGTGATTACACGACCATCAGGGAGAGTAATCTCCTTTCTTACAATATTCATGTAGTTTTGTTTATTGTGAGGTGCCGTTTGCACCTCGTTTATGTACTATGAGACACCGTTTGTGTCCCGTTATTTCTTTGACCACTCAAAGTCGCTACAAAGGTACTGCTTTTTTGCGACATACACAAGAGCAATTGACAATTAACAGGGCAACCGCATCAAAATAATAGCATAATTAGTGTTATTTAGAATGAAAAATACAATATTGTACTTTTTCACAGACAAAATGATATTGATATTTAACAATATGAGATGCACCACTCCCTACAAACATCGTAAATCTGTTCAGTTTGTACCAAACTGCCCGCGGACGAGGCGTCCGCGCCCCCGGCGATGCTATTTGCAATATATTTTTTAACACAAAAAATGCTAATAATACAAAAAAAATGCTAACTTTTGATGCGGTTGCCCTGACAATAATTCCTAACACAGCAAAGAGGCTGTCCGACTATATGTGTCAGACAGCCTCTTGACGAGTTCTATATATTTCCTAATTTTTATGGCACGAGTATTTTCTGTACTTGATTGCCATTGAGGAGGACATAAATGCCGGCGGGCAGACGGTCTTTTTCGGTGGTCAGTTCCTGTCCCATCAGTGTGAAGACACGGGTGGCATCGTCCGAAAGACGGATATCGGTGCAAACATTCTCTATACCGGACGGTGTTTTGCAAACCGAAGTCAGCCCCGCATTATCAATTTCCCAATAGTTGGCAGAAGAGCCATCAGGAGCGGTATAGCGGAAAGCAAAACGGAAGTTCGATTTTAGGAACGTCGCAGGAATGGACAAGGTGTTGTTGGTATAACTCTTGATTGTCCAATTAGGGATTTGTATTTGCGTCCACATAGTTTCATCGGGCGTATCACCGTTATGATAATTGTTGGTGTACCAAAGGGTTTGGTACTGCTCATACAAACCGTCGGAGTTGTCAAAATACAGGTTATGGCGGAAAGTAAGCGTAGCACTTTCGGCGTCCGAAAGGTCGAAAGCGGGCGAAACCAGCCAGTTATTCATCTCATCGGATTTATTGTATCCGTTGATTGTTATGCCATATTTCGCATTGGATAACCACGAAGCCTCTCCTTTCAGGTTCATCTCGGTAAAATCGCCCAAGCCGGTTTTGAAGTCTTGCGAAAAAGTGAGGCTGCAGTCGTCGGGGTTTGGATTGGGATTGGGGTCAACAGAACCATCACCGAGGTTGAGTGCCACCAGATAGGGGTCATGGTCGGAATATTTAACCGAACTGCTGCCTGTAGTATTTACATTATATACCCCGGCACCAGTGATTTGCTCCGCCATAGTAGAGTTGGCAAACACATGGTCGATGAGCGATTTGGTACCACTATAAATATGCGAATATGCCGAGGAGTTGTATTTCACGATCTGCTCTTCGTAACCCGCATTGAGGAGGTAAGACAACGGGCTTTCAGATATGGTACAATTGAGGTCGCCCATAATCAGAATGTCTGGGTCGATACTCACACGCGAGAGGGCGTTCACAAGGTCGGAAGCGTTTTTTTCACGTTTAGACTCACCTGCATCAGCGGTATTGTCTTTTGCCTTAAAATGGTTCATAGACAGTACAAAACGTTCTCCCGTACCCAACTCCTCAAACGCTTGCAGACGCATGGTGTTGTTGTAGTATTGCTGGGTGGAAGTGGTGGTATTACTGCCGACAGGTTTGACCTTGTCGGTGCGATACATATAGCCCGATTTGATGTAGGTATCGCCGGCAGAAAGACCGTCTTTGATATAGGTATAGACCTGTTTGCCGGCATCTTTGTTCATCGCCACGGACAAATAGCCGAGTACGGAATCGTTGACCTCCAACTCGTTGAACACATAGATGTCGGCATCTATGTCGCGCAAGGCATTGACCATCTTTTGCGTCTTTGCCTGCAAGGCGGACAGGGTCTGTGCATCCGACCGGTCGGCCGTATAATTGACCACAAAATAATTGCGTGCGTTCTGTCCGCAAACGACCAAACGCCCGTTACCGACATTGGGGATAGAAGCCCGGATGTCCGCCCAAACAGCAGGAACGGCGAGCCATACCAGCAGCCCGATTGCCAGGCGTTGTAAAAAGTTTTTCTTCATAAATATCGCTTTAATGCCACCACACAAATTGTTGGTGGTTAGTTATATGTTGGTTATAGGTTAGAGCACCTCTTTGAGTATTTCGCTGACGGTGGGGTGCGGGAAAACTACCTGCTGCATCTCGCTGACGGTGTAGCCCATACGGACGGCAAAAGAGGCGGCTGAGACAAACTCAGAACAGGGGTTGCCTATCATGTGCACACCGAGAACAGTTTGATTGCGCTTGTCCACAATCATCTTGCAGAGCCCTGTTTCGCCCTCGTTCTCCGCGACAAAGCGTCCGGAGTAGGTCATCGGCAGTTGGTGTACCTCATACATACCCTGCACCTCTTCCGCCGGTTTGCCCTCCATATCCTGATAGAATTGGCTTACCTCACGTTCCGTCATACCCACCGAGGCGATCTCCGGATTGGTATAGACCACGCTTGGAATGGCGTTGTAGGCAATACGTTGCAGCGGAATCTGCTTGAGCATACGCCCTACCGCCACCTCCGCCTGACGGCTTGCCACGTGCGCGAGCATAATCTTGCCCGTTACATCGCCCGCAGCATAGACATTCTTGAGGTTGGTCTTCATAAAATCGTCCACCACGATACCGCCGCGGTGCAGTTCGAGGTCATTGAGGGCATCCAAGCCTTGCAAGTTGGCACGCCGACCAACCGAGACAAGGATATGCTCCGCCTCATATTCGCCGTTGGTGGTCAGTACCTTTGTGCCTTGGATCTCTGTCACTTTGGTATCGGTAAGAATGTTTATGCCCGCTTTCTTGTATTTCTCAAGCAGGATAGAAACCACTTCCTGGTCGAGGTTCGGCAGGATAGTCGGCATTGCCTCTATGACCGTAACCGGCACGCCCAACTCGTGGTAGAGCGTGGCAAACTCCATACCGATTACACCACCCCCCACGATAATCATTGACTGCGGCAGAGCAACAGCCGCCAACGCATCAGTAGAATCCCACACGGCAGGATTGTCTTTCAGTCCGGGAATAGGGGGAACAAAATTGGTAGAGCCGGTACAGATGAGCAGGTTCTCCGCCTCGTAGGTCTCTCCGCCGCAAGCGATAACCACTTTCTCGTCAGTACGACTGACGACAGTAGCCGCCCCATTGACCACCCGGCAATGCCCGTTGTTGAGACGCTGCTTGATACCCGCCACCAACTTGCGCACAACTTTGGTTTTGCGCTGTGCGATCTTAGTATAATCGAACGTAACATTCTCTGCTATTACACCGTACTTCGCGGCATTTTGCGCATTATAGTATTGTTTGGCACTATAAAGCAGGGTTTTAGTAGGGATACAGCCCACATTGAGACACGTACCGCCGAGGGCATTCTGCTCAAAGAGCACCACATCCTTACCCGCCTTCGAGGCTTTCTCCGCTGCCGTGTACCCCGCGGGGCCACCGCCGATAATTGCAAGAAAATTCATAGTATCTGATTTTGTTGTTTCCATTAAATATCGATTATTTCTCCATTAAGTTTCTCCATTAAAGTCCATTAAAGTCCATTAAAGTTCCATTAAAAGTTCTCCGTTTATCATTAATGTTTTCATTGCTTTAGTCGTGGAGTTTGTGGCGGGTGTAGTAGTTGCGGACGTAGGTGAAATAGAAAAGGACACCGAGGGCGTAGAAAGCGACACCGCTCCAAAAAGCGGCACTATAGCCCCAATGCTCCGCCACCATACCACCGATCAACATACCGACACCCATACCCAAGTCCCACGAAGTGAGCAGCGTGGAGTTGGCAGTACCGCGCTGGCTATGGGGTGCCATATTGATAAAAATCATCTGGAAAGCCGGCCACAAGTGCCCGTTACCCAAGCCGATAATGAACGGCGCGAGGTAATAGCCCACCACATTCGGCACAGCAGCAAAAATAACAAAACCGCTAATAGACACCACTATACCGAGCGAGGCATTGCGCAGTATCTGCCCCTTGCGCAGAGAACGGCTGCCCGTAAGACGCGAGATGATCAAGCCAATGGCAAAGAGTGTAAAGAACATACCCGTACCGCTTGTGATGCCCATAGTCTCGCGACCATAGATAGCGACATAGGTAGTAACCACACTATAGGCGAAAGCCAACGTAAAGACCACGAGGAACGGTGCCCAGCCTTTGAGCATCAGGAAACGGTCCAACGAGACAGGCTGCTTGTCAATCTCCAAAATACGATCACGTACGTGGATAGTGCTTACCACGATGATACCCAAGACGGAACAGCCGAGGGCAATCCAGAAAAGCATTTCATAACTATGGAACCGCCCGAACAGGAACATCGCTATACCCGGACTGATAGCGGTAGCGATATTGTTGCTAAGCCCGTAATAGCCAATACCTTCCGCACGGCGGGACGGCGGGAGCACATCAATAGCCACCGTGGAGAGCGAGACGCCCGTAGCACCGAATGGCGCACCATGGAGCATACGGAACATGGCAAAAGCCGTGAGACTGCCTGCTATCAGGTAGCCCCCGAAGAAAGCAGCGGTAAGAAAATAGAAGATGAGCAGCATCATCTTGCGCGGAAAACTATCCACGAAGAAACCGCTAAACGGACGAATAAGCAATGCCGCCACGGCATAGCCCGACAGCACCAAACCGATGACCTGCTTATCCGCGCCATAGGTGTCGGTCAGATAAAGCGGCAGCAACGGCGTAAGGAGCATAAAAGCAAAATACATCAAGAAATTGCCCGTCCAGACCTTGATGTAGTTGCTATTCCATAGTTTTTCTTTGGGTTCTGTTGTATCCATAATTGTATCACCTTTCTAATGATGGTATGGCGCGCATTTATAAAACCTCCTTTGCCACAAGGCGGCAAGAAATCTCCATAAATCTTTAACTTTACATCCATAAATTGCCAAAAATCTTATCGCCTACGGCGGCATATTCACTCGGTATCCACACGGTATCCTCTCGGGAACAACCCGTTAATCACCCCATAATCACCCGTTAATCACCCGATAATCACATACACCTGCTATATAGTTGCTTCGGTAGTGTCCATTGTAGCGAGCGCAATACGCACAGCCTGCTTTACCAATTCCACGCATGGGCGTTTGTGGTAGTATTCGGCAGTACGCTCTGCGGGCATCGGGTCTTGCGGACGGGGAGCGATACCGAGCAGTTCGGCACAGACGAGACTGCCATTTGCGGCTTTGAACTGCGCCGCAAGGTTCTGCACGAGGGCATAGTTTTGCATTTTTCCCTCTTTGTCACCAGGCGTGGCACTACCGTTCTGCAGCCCAGCCAAAAGAAACATTCCACAGGCGGCACCGCAGGTCATCCGCATACGCCCCATACCTCCGCCAAAAGAGGCGGACAGGCGCAGGGCAAGCGACTCATCAGCAATGCCATATAGGTCTGCACACGCAGCAAAGACGGACTGCGAGCAGTTGAAGCCCTGCTCAAACAACGCTTGTGCACGAGCAACGCGCGTTTCTATTTCTTGTTCCGATATTTTCATTTGTGCATAATTTTAGCGTACAAAGGTACGGCAAAAATATGAAAAATGCAAAGAAAAGTGCTTTTCCTCCGTAAGACTGCCGTTATTTGGCACAATAAGAGTGTAATTTTGCAGCGTGATTGAAAGGAAGAACGTTAATTAGCGTATAATTAGACGTTAATTCTGTCCGGGAAAGAACATATAATTACCACAAATTAACCATTAATAGAATTATGAAAAAGAAGAGTATCAAATCGATGAGTATGCTTGAACTTATTCAAGCGGCAGGAGAAGAGTTGAAAGGGTGCGAAATGAAAGAAGAGAAGATAAAAGTGGCACTTCCCACCCTGCGGCAATTGGCCAAACATTTGGATATTACCCACGAGGAGGCAATGCTTGTCGTCGGACTATTCAACCAGGGCGGGTTCTACCGCATAGATATGAGCGATCTATGCAAATACTACAACTGCCAACCGATACAGATGCTACACTATACCAAATTGCTCAAATCGCTGGCAAACAAAGAGTTTCTGCGCCCGAAAGGAAGCAATACATACGATATTGCCGACATGTTGATTGAAGCAGTAGAGCAAAACAAGAAACCCGAAAAGCGCAATTACAAAGACTTGGATGCGGCGCAATGGTTTGAAATGCTGAGTCAGACATTGTACGATAAAAATGAGGACGACATCACGTATGAACGAATGATACACATTCTGGGAGAACTATTGGAAGGAAACCATCACCTGAAGGTAGTACAGCAACTACGCCAGATTGACAACAACATAGAGGGGTTGCTATTGCTGCTGATTACAATGGATTTGTTTGTACAAAATTCGGACGATATGATCGGTGAACACGATATAGAGGATATCTACGAGTGCGAACGATCTGCAAGACACGTGGCACAAAGCATCCTACGCGGAAGCCATGAGTTTATACAGGAGGGGTGGATTGAGTACATCAACGATGACGGACGTGCCAACCCTAGTTTTTGGAAACTGACAGACAAAGCCAAAAAAGAACTGCTCAGCGAACTGAACCTTCCGCAGCCGACAACTGTCAAGACCGGACTATTGGAAAGCGACAAGATAACCCGCAAGCAGTTGTATTTCTGCACGGATGTACAGAAACAGATGGACAATCTGCGGACACTATTGCAACCGGAGCGGTTCGGTCGCATACAGGAACGATTGGAGAAAAACGGTATGCGCAAGGGTTTTGCATGTATCTTCTACGGCACTCCGGGTACGGGCAAGACCGAGACCGTGCTGCAGTTGGCACGCGAGACCGGGCGGGACATTATGCAAGTGGATATCCCCACCTTGCGCAGCAAATGGGTGGGCGACACAGAGAAGAACATCAAGGGGGTGTTTGACCGCTATCGTGAGTACTGCAAGAAATCATCCGTTGCGCCGATTCTGCTTTTCAACGAAGCGGATGCCGTACTGAACAAGCGCAACGAGGGTGCGACCGACAGCGTGGACAAGATGGAGAATGCGATGCAGAATATCATCTTGCAGGAGATGGAGACATTAGACGGCATTATGATTGCGACCACCAACCTGACCAACAACCTGGATGCAGCGTTTGAACGACGTTTCCTATATAAGATTGAGTTTCCGAAACCTACGCCGAAAGAAAGCCGGCACATCTGGCAGGCGATGCTCCCCACCCTAACCGACAGCGAAGCATTGACGCTCGCGGAGAGATATGCTTTTTCGGGCGGGCAGATAGAGAATATCGCACGCAAGCAGTTGGTAAACAGCATACTGAATGATCAAGACAACACTGATCTTACCGCCATTCGCGAGGCGTGCGACCACGAACTGCTCTACCGCAAACAGACACAAAAAATAGGTTTCTGACAACGGGTATTGCGGGGGTGGCGAAAAAAGCGTACCTTTGCAAGGGAGAAACATTAATTATCATTTTTGGGAACATATAATTTGCTATATAATTAAGCCATTCATTATGTCAAAACAAAATTCATCCGTGCTATTCAACCGATACATATGGCTGATAGACTTGATTTACTCGGCGGGGTATATAACGAAGGAGGAAATAGACCGCCGTTGGAGCCGCGCATCGCTCAATTACGACCACGAGAGCAATATACCCGAACGCACCTTTCACAGGTACAAAGATGCGATACAGGAAATGTTTCAGATAGATATCCGCTACAACAAATCGCGGGGGTATTACATCGAAAACAGCGATGATATTCAGCGGGACGAGTTGCGCAGGTGGCTTATCGGTACGTTTGCCGTAGAGAACCTAATAGGCGATAGTTGCGAACTGAGGAAACGGATTCTGTTGGAGGATATTCCGTCCGGGCAGCAACACCTGACACCAATCATAGAAGCAATGCGTGACGGGGTGAGAATACGTATCACGTATAAGAGTTTTCATAGTGCAGAACCATCCACCTTTGTGCTGGCTCCCTACTGCGTGCGGGTGTTCCGACAACGATGGTATGTATTAGGAACCTCGGAGAAAGGCAAGGAATTGCGCCTGTACGGTTTAGACAGGGTAATTGATACAGAGCGGACAGCCATACCTTTCGTATTGCCCGAAAAATTCGATGCTGAGGCGTTCTTTGCCAACGGATACGGGGTTACAGTGGACAAGCGCAAGCCCGAAATGGTGCGCATATCGGTGGATGCATACCAGGCCAACTATCTGCGGTCGCTACCGCTCCACACATCACAAGAAGAGACAGAACGGAACGACGATTACTCTGTGTTTCAGTATTTTATCGTACCCACATACGAGTTTATCAAGGAGTTGCTGTCATACGGTGGGGCACTCGAAGTGCTGTCGCCAGAGTGGCTGCGCAAAGAGATGAAACAAGAAGCCCAAACAATGAACGAAACATACAACAGACAAGAAAATGGATAATTTTGTAGCAATCGATTTTGAAACCGCCAACGGGCGCAGATCCAGCGTGTGCAGCGTAGGCGTGGTAGTGGTGCGCAACGGGGAAATAGCAGACTCGTTCTACTCGCTCATTCACCCTGCACCCAACTACTATGCACCGTTTTGCCAGGAAGTACACGGATTGGGGTATGACGATACAGACGATGCACCCGACTTTCCCGAAGTATGGGAGCAGGTGGAGAAAAAAATACACACGGACTTTCCCGATATGCCGCTTGATGCGATACCTTTTGTGGCGCACAATGCCTGTTTCGACGAGGGGTGCCTGCGGGCGGTTTTCGCCACCTACGAGATTAAATACCCTGAGTATTTGTTTATGGACACACTCTGCGCTTCGCGACAACACTTCGGCAAGCGCCTGCCCAACCATCAGTTGCAGACGGTGGCTGCCGCCTGCGGGTATGACCTCAAGCAACACCACCACGCCTTGGCGGATGCGGAAGCCTGTGCACGGATTGCTATGGCGATACTGTGAACAATTTGTAAATTTGTAAATTGGGCGTAACAACAGCCTATCCTATGCTGTCGTTGCCGTAATTTGTCCAATGGGGTCAATAGGGTAAATGGGACTAATTAGACCAATAGGCACGATTGAAAAATAAGTCCGTAGAGAGTTTGTTAGTATAGCGGTTTGGTGTAAGTAAAAACAGGAAATTGATTTTTCGGGCATTTTTGTGCGATTTAAGGGCTTTTCTCAAGAAAAACGGCATACCCTATTGTGTATGTTCGTTTTTTTTTGTACCTTTGCAAAGATTTTTTGCTTCTACATTATGGGTAAATAAAAACGTTAATTATGGTGTAATTAGACGTTAATTAAACTACAATAGGACATATAATATAATTAGCCATTAATTGCAGGAAGGCAATATATGGTTTTATAAACAATAGAAAATCAGTATATTAAATACAATGGAAGAACAAGAAAAGTATGATGGATCAAGCATTCAGGTGCTTGAAGGGTTGGAAGCAGTGCGCAAACGCCCTGCGATGTATATCGGTGACATTTCGCAGAAAGGTCTGCACCACTTGGTATATGAAGTGGTAGACAACTCGATAGACGAGGCTCTGGCGGGCTTCTGCAATCATATTGAGGTTACTATCAACGAAGACAACTCGATTACGGTACAAGATAACGGTCGTGGTATCCCGGTGGATATGCACCCCAAAGAGCACAAGAGTGCTTTGGAGGTGGTAATGACCGTGCTGCACGCCGGCGGTAAATTCAACAAAAACAGTTATAAAGTTTCCGGAGGTTTGCACGGTGTGGGTGTAAGTTGCGTGAATGCCCTCTCGACCAAACTGCATGTGGAGGTGTTCCGCGATGGCAAAATCTATATGCAAGAGTATGCCAAAGGCAAGCCGCTATGCGCAGTACAGGAGATAGGCACCTACAACACAGAGGAGCGCGGAACAGGTACGTGTGTACAATTCTGGCCGGACGGAAGTATCTTCACCGAGACAGTTTATCAGTACGACATCCTCGCCAACCGTATGCGCGAGTTGGCATACCTGAATGCGGGTGTAAAAATCACGCTGACGGACAAACGCCACGAGATCACAGATGCCCACACGACCAATACGGAGGGCGAGGCTGTGGCACCGCAAGGCGTGCTTGCCACAGACGGCAAACGCTACAAAGGTGAGATATTCTACTCGGAGAAAGGGTTGAGCGAATTTGTACGCTATATAGACAGCACCCGCACCCCATTGATTTCGGATGTGATTCACCTGAATACCGACAAATATGGTACTCCGGTGGAGGTTGCGATGATTTACAACACGGATTTCAACGAGAATATCCACTCATACGTAAACAATATCAACACGATAGAGGGCGGTACGCACGTAGCCGGTTTCCGTGCGGCTCTGACGCGTGTGATGAAGAAATATGCCGAGGAGAGCAAACTGCTCGAGAAAGCCAAACTGAAAGACAAAGACGGCAACTCGACGATTGACCCGAACGATTTCCGCGAGGGCTTGACAGCGGTTATCTCCGTAAAAGTGGCGGAACCGCAGTTCGAGGGACAGACCAAGACCAAACTCGGAAACTCGGAAGTAGCCGGTATGGTTTCGACTGCTGTAGCAGAGGCTCTGACGAACTACCTGGAGGAACACCCCGATGATGCAAAGAAGATTGTAGAAAAGGTGATCCTTGCCGCACAAGCGCGTATCGCCGCCCGCAACGCCCGCCAAAGCGTGCTGCGCAAATCGCCATTGAGCGGTGGTGGACTGCCGGGAAAATTAGCCGATTGCGCCAGCAAAGACCCTGCAGAATGCGAGTTGTTCCTTGTGGAGGGAGACTCGGCAGGCGGTACCGCCAAAAAAGGGCGCGACAGAAAATGCCAAGCCATTCTGCCATTGCGCGGTAAGATCTTGAATGTAGAAAAAGCAATGGAACACAAGGTATTCGAGAGCGAGGAAGTACGCAACATCTTTACCGCTCTGGGTATCACTTTCGGTACGGAAGACGACCCGAAAGCATTGAACCTGAGCAAGATACGTTACCATAAAGTGATTATTATGGCGGATGCCGATGTCGATGGTGCGCACATTGCCACGCTGATTATGACACTATTCTTCCGCCATATGAAAGAGGTGATAGAACAAGGACACCTTTACATTGCGATGGCACCACTATATATGTGCTCGAAAGGCAATTATAGAGAGTACTGTTGGACAGACCAACAGCGTTTCGATTTCATAAAAAAATACGGAAACGGCGACGAAAAACAGATTAAGACACAGCGCTACAAAGGTTTAGGTGAGATGTCGGACGAACAACTTTGGGAAACGACTATGGATCCGGAGCGTCGTTTGCTGAAGAAAGTAACCATAGAGAACGCTGCCGAAGCCGACCATACTATTGCGATGCTGATGGGCGATGATGTGGCTCCGCGCCGCGAGTTTATCGAGGAGAATGCCACTTACGCAAACATTGATGCATAAGATACAATTTGTAAATTTGTAAGTTTGTAAATTGTATGAATATCGCGGTTTATTGCAGTGCCAAAGACAAGATTGCCGAGGAATACAAATTGCTCGGTGATCGGTTGGGCGTATGGATTGCCCGAGAAGGACACACCCTGATATACGGGGGTGCTACGGGCGGACTGATGACGCGCGTGAGCAATGCGACAAAAGCGAATGGCGGGAAAGTGGTAGGCGTGGTACCGAAACGCATTATTGCCGCCCATCGTCAAGCCGACAACTGCGATGAACTCTACATGGTAGAAACGATGAACGACCGCAAGCAGAAAATGCGGGAATTGGCAGATTGTTTCGTATGTCTGCCCGGGAGTTACGGCACATTGGACGAGATGATGGACGTAGTGGCAAGCGGTACGGTAGGAGAGCATCGCAAACCACTATATATTCTTAATTATCAGGGCTTTTACGATGGACTACGCCAACAGGCAGACCATATGCGCGCATTGGCTTTTATCCCCGAACAAGAGAGTTACAAACCCCAGTACGTGGATACATTGGACGAACTTTTTACTACACTTAAATAATACACTTATATGAACCAACAAACTAATTTGAAGGGCGATACACTCTCGACTCAGAAGTTCGAGCAGCGTATGGAGCAAATCAAAAACGATATTCAACGCTATCGTCGCATTGAACAATCGCAGGAACTTAAAGAGTTTCAAGACCTAAGTAAAATTGTAGAGACAAAGGCGTTTCAAGACAACAAAAACTATCTGCTTCATCGTAAGTATCGCGACACAGACGAATACAAAAAGATGTCGCGCTACAATAGTCTCTGCCGGTCGATAGCGGTTCGGGTGTATCGTTGGGCAACGTCATCGGAAGAATTCCGTCAATATATAGCATTTACAAAGAGCGGGCAATATGCAGATTTGCAAGACAAGGCGGCAGTGGAGGCTTCAAGCGACTTGCGTGCTTACCAGAAGACAGACAAGTCTCTGAAAGCGAAATGGTATCGCCGCAGTGCGGAATCAGAAAAGACCCGTGAGTACTTGCATTTGGATGCGGAGATACACACGGAAGAGTTTGAAAAAAGCAACGCTTTTTGGGCCAATCCACAACGCTGGTATACTACCGACGAAAGTCAGCAGGACGCACGATACACGGAACTTAAGAATACGGATGATATCCGTTTCTACTTGTCGCAAGATGCCAAACAGATTGCGGAATGGGAGAGTTACAAGACCTTGTTTGAGGACGATTGCGAGCAGATAACGGCGTGGAAATCAGGGTTCTACTATACCAATAAAAATCTGAAGACAGATCATTCGTATTACAACGAATTGTCAGCATATAATTGCGGGAAAAACGCTTTCGCTGCCAACAGTATTCTCTCTGTAGAAACAAAAAATGAAGAAATTACAGCATCGGCCTGGCATCCGGTGAAAGGTTTTATTCCTCGTAATTTTGCTTGGACAAGCGATGTGTTGCAAACAGCCGAAACATTCCAATCTGCAAAAGGGTTATTCTTGGCGAAAGTACGTGTATCGGGTACTGCCTATGCTGCCGTTTATCTGGCAACCGGCGAAAAACAGCCTATTATCCAAATGATGCAATGGGATGGCAAGCAAATATCGGCAGGCATACGCACAGACAAAGACGCGGCAAGCGTAACCATAGAGGGGCTAAAACCTGCACAATGGTACATTTATGGTGTGCTGATTACGGATAAAGAGATTGCGTGGTCGGTGAACGGACAAGAAGTAATGCGTATCAAGAATAATTTCGGCAGCAAGTCGTTCTACCCAGCCGTTGCCGAGTTCTTACCGGAGGGTAAACCTGCAGGTACGGGCAAAGTGGAAATAGATTGGCTGCGTGTATATGACCGAGCATAGTTCTATTCTAAAAGATATGTAAGTTATGTTTCTGATTGCCGGTCCATGCGCGATTGAAAGCAGAGAGATGGTGTTCGAAACCGCTCACACACTGAAAGAGGTGTGTGCGGATTTGGGCATACACTTTATATACAAGTCTTCTTTCGACAAAGCCAACCGCACTTCCGCCAACTCGCAACGCGGCGTAGGTATGGAGAAAGGATTGGAGATCTTGTCGGAAGTAAAAGAGACACTCGGTTTGCCGATTCTGACCGATGTACACGAATCGTGGCAATGCGCACCTGTGGCAGAAGTGGCCGATGTGCTACAAATACCTGCATTTCTCTGCCGACAAACCGATTTACTTTTGGCTGCCGCTGAGACAGGACGTATTGTAAATGTCAAAAAAGGGCAGTTTATGGCTCCTTGGGATATGCAGGGAGTGGTTAGCAAGATAGCATCTGTGCCTTCGGACCGACCTATCAATCAGCGACTTTGGCTCACAGAGCGCGGATCATCATTCGGCTATGGGAACATAGTGGTAGATATGACTTCGCTGGTTGAAATGCGCAAGTTCGGTTGTCCTATTGT
Organism: uncultured Bacteroidales bacterium; assembly: GCA_934728255.1. Classification (GTDB taxonomy): domain Bacteria; phylum Bacteroidota; class Bacteroidia; order Bacteroidales; family Paludibacteraceae; genus Colicola. The sequence continues at coordinate 338,120 of CAKVEC010000001.1, read as the reverse complement.
GTTTGATGCCACCCATTCAGTGCAAAAACCGAGCAGTCAGGCGGGTGTTACCGGAGGAAACAGAGAAATGGTTCCCTATTTGATGCGTGCCGCATTGGCTGTGGGTATTGACGGACTATTTCTGGAAGTTCACCCCGATCCGGACAAAGCCATATCGGATGCGGCTAATCAAGTAAAATTGAGCGATATACATACAATTCTCACACAAGCATTGGCAATAGATAATCTTGTAAAATCTTTGAAATGACCTATTCAGAAAGAGCAAAAAGCATATTTGCCGAAGAGATTGCGGAGTTGGAAAAACTCGGTGCTTCGATAGACGGGAACTTTGATAAGGCTGTAGAACTCATCTATGCCTGCGAGGGAAAACTCGTGGTAATGGGTATCGGAAAGACGGGTATCATCGGTCATAAGATTGCTTCTTCGCTGGCATCTACTGGCACATCTGCAATCTTCGTCAATGCCGCTGAGGCAGTGCATGGCGACTTGGGTATGGTATGCGGCAAAGATGTGGTGCTGCTCGTCAGCAACAGCGGTTCGACTAACGAGATACTGAATGTCATCGCCCCGTTGCGCAATCTCGGTTGTACTATTATTGCTATGACGGGCAATCCTGATTCACAACTCGCACAAGAAAGCGATGTGGTCATCTCAGTACACGTGGATAAAGAGGCATGCCCACTCGGTTTAGCCCCTACTACATCTACCACTGCCACTACGCTGATGGGTGATGCGCTGATAGTCTGCCTGATGGAAAAACGGCATTTCAAGGCTGAGAATTTCGCTCTCTACCACCCTGGTGGAGCACTCGGACGCCAACTGCTTGCACGCGTTAAGAACCGTATGCAAACCAATGTGCCACGCGTGCAAGTGGATACACCATTCCGCGAACTCGTCTGTGAGATGTCGGAGAAACATCTCGGTATGACAATGGTCTATGATAGCAAGCGTTGTATAGGAATCATCACCGATGGCGACCTGCGCCGTGCCATCCAGAAATACGATGACCTGCATATCGTGGCACGCGATATGATGACACCGTCATATAAACGTATTCACAAAGAAGCATTGCTCACCGAGGCTCTGGCTATAATGGACAAGTACAATATCACTACTCTTGCTGTTACAGAAACGCCTGGTACCGAAGAGATTATAGGTATTATCTCCATTCACCATATTATTGACTTTAACTAATGGAACCGACCATCACCGTCTATTGCAAGAATACGCACTCCTACCACGAAGTGCCGCGCGGCATCTCGCTCATCGAATTGCGCGATATGCTCAACATACGTTTGCAGTATCCTATCATTGCCGCACACGTCAATTACAAAGAGGAAAATCTTGATTTTCTGCTCTATAAGCCCAAAGATGTCGAGTTTCTCGATGCCAGTTCCGCCAGCGGAATGCGTTGCTATGTGCGCACACTCAGTATGGTGCTGGCATGCGCTATCAACGAACTCTATCCGCGTGCAGACCTGCGCATAGAACACCCCATCTCCAAAGGATACTATTGTACCCTGCAATGGCGCAAACCCAAAGACGGTGAACTGGCGTCCGACATGGTCAATCCCAAACTGACGCCGGAGATGATTGAGTCTATCAAGCGTCGTATGTTGCAGATTATCAAGGAAGACCGGAAGATACTCGAAGAAGAGAAACGCACCAAGGACGTTATCCAAATGTTCAGCACCCGCGTGGACGGCGAAAGCACGATCTTCGAAACCCTCGGCAACCCTTATTGCCGCTATTTCCGTATGGGTGATTTCATTGATTACTACACCAATACGCTGATGCCATCGTCAGGGTATATCAATGTATTCGACCTTGAGCCCTATTTCGATGGAATGCTTCTGCGTATCCCCAACCGCACCAATCCGACCATTCTCGAAGATAAGATACCACAGGACAAGATGTTTAGCATTTTCAGCGAATACAATTCGTGGAACAAATTGCTGAATATCAACAATGTAAGCGATTTCAACGTGGCTTGCAAAGGCAACCGCAGTTTTATGATGATCAAACTTGCGGAAGCACTCCACGAGAAAAAAATAGCCCAGATGGCAGATGCTATCGCCAACCGTGAAGAGCGTCCGAAATTTGTACTTATCTCAGGTCCCTCTTCGTCCGGAAAAACCACATTCTCCAAACGTCTGCAGATTCAATTGATGGTCAATGGTATCAAGCCTGTCATCATCTCGATGGACAATTATTTCGTCAATCGTGTGGATACCCCACGTGATGCCAACGGCGATTGGGATTTTGAGAACATCAATGCCCTCGACCTACCCTATTTCCGCCAGCAGATGAGCGATCTGATGGAGGGAAAGGAGGTGGACTTGCCCACCTACTCTTTCGAGAAAGGTGAGCGTATCTACGAGGGGCAGAAACTGCGTCTCGAAAAGGACAGCATCATTATTCTCGAGGGCTTACACGCACTCAATCCGTCCTTGTTGCCCAATATCCCGCGATCGGCTACATTTAAGATATTCGTCTCTGCGCTCACAACCATCAATATCGACAATCACAACTGGATACCGACAACCGATATTCGTCTTCTCCGTCGCATTGTCCGCGACTATAAATATCGCAACTACTCCGCACGCGACACTATCGCCCGTTGTCCGTCCGTCCTCCGCGGCGAGCAGACATGGATTTACCCGTACCAGGAGGAAGCGGATATGATGTTCAACTCTGCCCTGCTCTTCGAGTTGGCGGTACTCAAACGCCATGCCGAGCCGATTCTTGCCGAGGTACCCAAATACTGCGATGAATACACCGAGGCACACCGTCTGATCAAGTTCCTGCAGTATTTCGAGCCGATACCCGAGAAAGAGATTCCGCCTACATCGCTCTTGCGCGAATTCGTCGGCGGCAGTTCGTTCCACTATTAAAAGCAAAGCCTGCAAACCAAGAAATGTTCAATATACGAACAGCAAACGTTTGTTATAGGATGCGCATAGGATACGCATAGGATAGAAAGGGGTTACACACTTTTGGCATTCTTTTTGCAAGAAAAATACAACATTATGAAACAACTGATTTTATCTATATTCTGCCTATTGGCAGCCTGGTCGGTACAGGCTAATGACTCCGTGCCAAGTCGCCCGAATATCTTTGACGATATGCCTAATGTGCAGTTGTACCAAGACTCCATTGTGGGCACCTTGCTGGAGCATAAAATCAACGGGCAGGGAGAGATCGCAGAGATAAACGGTTATCGTGTGCAAATCTACTCGTCCAATCGGCAGCAAACCGCAAAAACGGAGGCTCTCCAACTCGAAAAAGAAATTACAGACAAAATCTCGATGCCGGTCTATGTGCTCTATATGACACCGTTTTGGAAAGTCCGCTTGGGCAATTTCCGCACCTTTGATGAGGCAAACACATTCAAAAATCAATTCCTCGCACAATTCCCACAATTGCAGGGGGACACGTATGTTGTGCGCGATAAAATACAAGTACTTCAATGAATTTGCAAACATTTAGTCCCGATAACGAAAAAACAGAACACATTGCAAAAGATGTAACTTCTATTCTCACGCAGTTGGGCGAAAATCCATATCGTCAAGGTTTGGTTCGTACCCCGGAGCGTGTGGGCGAAGCATTGCAGTTTCTCACCAAAGGTTATAGCGAAGACCCGGAAGCAATACTCCGTTCTGCCCTATTCGAGGAGGATTACCGTCAGATGGTGGTAGTGAAAGATATTGAGTTCTATTCTCTCTGTGAACACCATATGCTGCCTTTCTTCGGAAAAGCCCACGTGGCATATATTCCCAATGGGAGGATTACCGGTTTGAGCAAGATTGCCCGTGTAGTGGACGTCTATGCCCGCCGCCTGCAGGTGCAAGAGCGATTAACCACACAGATCAAAGACTGCATTCAAAACACGCTCAACCCATTGGGCGTGATGGTGGTTGTTGAAGCCGAGCACCTCTGTATGCAGATGCGCGGTGTGCAGAAACCGCACAGCACTACTACCACGTCTGATTTCACCGGTGCTTTCACCCGCCAAGAGACACGCGACGAATTTCTCCGCCTCATCCGCGGATAGTTTTTGGAGTATAATATGCACAAAAAAAAGATGGGCAACCATCGCCTCTCTTTTTTGTATTATTGCAGAACTGTCATCGGTTCATTACCAGTATTTTAACTACCGTATGGTTCTTGCCATCAGCATTGCACAAGGCGGTATAGACACCGCTTCCGACGCGCTGTCCCTTAAAGTTTCTACCATCCCAAACAGCAGTTCCCCCATTGCTTTTTGTCTTACAAACAAGATTTCCGCCGGCATCTACGATATTTACGGTAGTATTCTCCATCAATCCGGTAATGGTAATCATTCCTTCATAATTAGGGCGAACCGGGTTCGGATAAGCATATGCCCCACTGAAATCCTCCTGTGGAGCAGAAGCATCACTCTTATAGGAGGCTATACCTTTTCCTGTTCCTACAAAAACCTCTCCCGTATTGGAGTTGATGGCAATAGACAAAATAGAGTTGGAGGGTAATACCGAGTTTTCGGTTGTAAAATGCGCTATCGTTGTCAATCCGTCTGCCGACATCAGATAAATACCCGATGTCTCCGTGCCTATCCATTTGCGGTTGGCACCATCCACTACAATGGCATTGATCTGCTCCGTCCCGAGCAGATAATCAGCGAGGTTAGTCCCATCATTGCGCGGTATCTTGATACGTGTACACTGATTAGACGTAAAGAAATCTACCGTAGAGGGTATAACAATGATGCCCGATGGCGTACCCAACCATACATCGCCGTTCAAATCCTGCGCCAAGCAATAGATAAACTCAGGCGTCAGTTGGATATTATCACCATCCACAAATGTACTACGTTTCAGACACTTGTCATCATTTCCCGACGTAGGAGTACCGCCGTCATCCAACAAAATAACACCTGTTTGCTTGCGCTGGTCTATCATCCATTTGCGATGGCTGTCCCGATTATCCACCGTAATCTCCCACGGCGTCTCAAAGCGTATGGCACGTCCGTCGGAATACATATCCAACCCGTACCATTGCCCCTGCGGAGTCATGATATTCACCGGGTGAGCGTTTTGCCCGGTATTCAAAACCCACAGATTGCCAGATTCATCTATCATCAGTCCCTCGGTGCGGGTGTAATAATTCGGATTGTTCTCGGCTGCTGCACGAAGTGAACTATTATTGACCCCATAATGGGCAACAGCGACATCATTGCGGTATTCTATCACGCCCATACCATATAATGCTGCAAAGAAATGCTTGCTGTCGTTCGGATCTGCACAAACAGAAACCAAATCTCTCGGATTGGCGTACAAACCTAATTTACTTCGGGTCGCAGAGGATGAAATTTTGCGCCAATTAGTACCATTATAGATACTGAAAGAACCATCACGCGACAATTGTACCGCCCATCTGCCGCCACCTGCCACAAAGATCTGGTCTCCTGTATATTTCAACCGGTATCCAATATTGTTTGCAGGACCATCTGGCGGGTAAGTCCGAAAATCCTTATTTCTGTTTACTCGAACGATACCATGATTCGGGGCTGCCATCCAATAGCAGTCGCAAGACGCATCATATTGTATATCCGTGATACCATAACTTCCCAAATTACGTATCTCGTCGGTTCCAATCTCAATTATTTCCCCTACTCTTTTTTGATTTACCAGTAAGCGATTTGCATAGCCGATAATCCAATTTAGCGATGGAACATTTTCCACTTGCTTCCAACTACCGTCTTTCTTTACATACAATACAGAATCTTGCAGGGCGTACAAAGCATCATTGGCTATCTGTATATCGTTCACCATCCTGTTATTAGGGAGACTTTGTCGTTTCCAAAATGCAAAATCCACCAGATTGTCAGTAGTAATGGCTGCATATAGTGCCTCCTGCGAAAGGGCGTACAATGTATCTCCCAATACCGCCAGACGTTGCACATTTACGTCTTGTGCGCTGTCTCCTATATAGTATGTGTCAATCACTTCCGCTTTTTTTGTATTGATAGCCACAATACCAAATGGCATTGCCAAATAGGTACAGCCGTCTGCAACAAAAATATCATTCACCGTTACAGGTATAGTTGCTGCTTTCTGATACAAGTCCGGCATCTGGATAACGAAACCATCATCCGATAGTAAATCTATACGTCCGTCTGAATAGCAAATGATGAGTTGTTTTGTAGTGTTGTCATAAGCAATATGCACAATATCGCTGCTATTCAACCCTGTTGACTTATTCCAAAGCGTAAATGTCTCGTCCTGTTTGTTGAGCGAAAACAAGGCTCCATTGGCTAAACCATACACCTCAGTAGCACTATATGCCACTTCTTCCATTTGGGCATATGAATAATGCAGTTTCCATTGTTGCATACTGCCATAATCCTGAGTATTTTCCTCATTATAAGTATCTCCATTCAGAGCAGTTGCATGATCGGAATAGCGCACAATACCTTTGCTTGTACCAATATACATCACATCATTCACATCATCCCACGCCAACGACATCACGTAGTTGCTCGGCATCGGAGAATTATCCGTGGTATAGTGTGCTTCTATGGTTTGCCAATCCGCAGAAAGCACATATACTCCCACTGTTGTTGTACCGATCCATATACGCCCTTGGTCGTCGGTATCTATGGCATATACTTCGTTCGATAGGAATGGTTTCTCGCCATTATCTTCCTGAATATCAATACGCAAACATAGATCTGATGTAAAGAAATCTACAGTATTAGGAATAATAATTACGCCATCCCTCGTCCCTAACCATATATTGTCATTATCGTCTTGAAAGCACTTGTACAATGGCAACGTACTCAAATCTATCTCCGTCCCATCGGCCTCATGCAATACCGGACGGAAAACCGACCTGTCGTCCGCGGCATCCGGTGTGCCCTTATCGTCCACTAATACCAATCCTGAGCCTTTTCGAGGAAGCAAAAACCACTTATAGTTCTGATTGCGATTGTCAATGATCAAATCTCCTGTTGTATCATAATACGGATCACGATTACTCAATGTTACTGTAACTCCTGTCCAAACACCATTGGCGGAACGGCATTGCAACTGATTGGTAGCCGTATTGCTATTCATCAACCATAAATTTCCAGCCTTGTCGTACATTCCTCCACTGGTACGTGTATAGTTCTTCGGATTGTGTTCCACCGCAGTCATCAGTGAACTGTTGTTCGGCATATACTGCTGCACCAATGTGCTGCCTTTGAACTCATATACACCTGTACCATAACTGGTTACAAAATAGTGCATTGCGTCTTTCGGGTCAACCGACACATGCATAAAATCTTTGGCAGGATTGCCCGTTTGGGCTTGTATTGTAGCCTGAGAGATGTTTATCCATTGTGTGCCGTCATACACCATCATATTACCCGGATTGTTATACTGCACTGCCCAACGACCACCGGAAACCACATACAGATGTCCCTGCGTGGCAGTCATATCGTATGGGGTATTAGTCAGCGGACCTTGCGGCTTATAGGTACTGCGGTTCCCGATAGCGTCTACACGCACAATCCCTTCGCTGCCACCTGCTGTCCACACATTGCCACTATCATCGGTATATCGCACGCCCTTTTGGGTATCGCGGGCAATACGCCCGGCTGCCTCCGTATGCCAATAGCGATAGTCGGGCAAGTTGTCGTGCAATGCGCCCTTGTACATCGTTTTTCCGGAAAAGGCATAGATACTATCGTCCAGAAAAACAATGTCTTCCACTTTCACTTCCGTGGCATTGGCACCGATATAATATGTATCCACCAACTCGCGTTTGTTGAGGCGGAAAGTAACGATACCAAAGTCCATAGCCAGATATGCCCGTCCGTTGTACACCGTGATATTGTTGATGGTCTTGGTAGCCATCATATCCTTGGTGTACAGTCCTGATACATATTCTATTGTACCGTTATGCAACACATCTATCTTACCATCTGCATAGGCAATAATCAGCATATCGGTTCCTTGGTCGTAGTAGATACGCACGATATTTGATCCGTGCAAACCATTTTCCGCATTGTATATTTCTATCTTGTCGGTCTGTTTGTCCACAGAATACAAAGCACCGTCCGATATGGCAAAGACCAGATCATCCGTCATGGCTATCTGCTCTACATTATTGTAAGCAAACAGCGTTTTCCAATATGCCTCTGCCGACAACGGTACCGTCAAAAACAACGACAGTGCACAAAACCATATCTGTTTGTTTATTTTCATAGAGTGTTCTCCTGCAAAATTACACATAGTGCCTGCATCGCACGCGCACGATGGCTGATTCCGTTTTTTACCTCGCTCGGAAGTTCGGCAAAGGTCTTGTCATATCCTTCGGGGATAAAAAGCGGGTCATATCCGAATCCCCTGTTTCCACGTTCTTCCGTGGCTATCTCGCCACGCACCACGCCTTCCACCTGCTCGGTTCTGCCGTTGCGTATCAACGTAACTACCGTACGGAATTGGGCCTGTCTGTTGTTTATTCCATCCAACTCTACCAGGGCTTTCTTGCGATTGTTCTCCGGGTTAGACGGCTCACCTGCCCAACGTGCAGTATAAACGCCCGGTTCCCCGCCCAATGCACTAATCTCCAAACCCGTATCGTCCGCAAATACCCCGTCTATCATTGCGCATTGCGCATTGCGTATTACATACTGATAAACCTCTTCCGCTTTGATACGCGAGTTCTCTTCCAACGTTGTTCCCGTCTCATCAATCTCTTTGTCAAAACCAATCTCGTGCAAACTGATTACCTCCACATCCACAGGCAATATCTCCCGTACCTCTTGCAACTTGTGCGCATTATTTGTAGCAAATACCAATCTCATATTTTTCCCTTGAATATACGCTGCAAAGTTACAAAAAAAATCCTACATTGCCAAATGCGTATTTCCTTTTGCAGGTAGATATTCTCCTCTAATATGCAGAATATGCAAATAATATGCAGAATATGCAAAAATCCATACTCCATAATACCAATTACGTAGAAAAGACGTAGAAAGGACGTAGAAAGGACGTAGAAAGAATGGGTGTTTTTGCGGTGCATAAGCCGCTTTTTTATGCACTATATGTGTTGTATAAAGTGCATAGATATTGTTTTGATGTGGCGGTCGTACTCCTTTTGGCATAAAATTTGACCACTTGCAAAATTGTAACAAAAAAATACTCATTATGACTCGTAGAATCTTTTCCGTTATCTGTGCAATGTGTGTTTGCACGATGTCTTTTTCCCAAGTGCACCAAATTGTCGGCAATTGGAAAACCGTTGATGACAAAACCGGCGACAGTTACTCGATTATACATATTTTCAAGGCAACGGACGGACTCTACTATGGAAAGATTGCCAAGATGCTGGTCGGTCCTGCCGACTTGGTTTGCGAAGCATGCGAGGGGCACGACCATAACAAACCTCTGGAAGGTCTGCTCATCATTCGCGGTATGCACGACGAGAACGGAGAACTCCACGGCGGAAAAGTGTTAGACCCTGAGAGTGGCAAATTTTATTATGGTAAAATCTATCTGAAAGACGGCAAGTTGGTTCTTCGCGGAAGTATCGACAAACGTGGCATCCTTGGTCGCAGCCAGACATGGCTCCGTGCCGATTAATCGGTAAATTCAATCTTTTTCATAAGGGCTGTCTGACAATGCAGTTGGGCAGCCCTTATTTTTATGCAAAAAGAATGCATAAAAGGTGCATACACTGCATAAAAGCACCGCTCAAACACCGCCTATCCACCGCTCTCGTTGCCGTGTCGTTGCCGTAATTCCTATTACAAGTATAGGAATTGCATAAAGTGCATAATTTTGCCGATTTGTGTAATCGGGAAAAATTGAGTACCTTTGCACAACAAAATATTTGCACAATAAAACACAGATATATGGCAGACGACAAGAAAATCATTTTTTCGATGGTGGGCGTGAGCAAGAGTTTCTCGCCCCAAAAGAAAGTACTGAACAACATCTACCTCTCATTCTACTATGGTGCCAAAATCGGCATCATCGGTCTGAACGGAACAGGTAAATCCACCTTGATGAAGATCATCGCCGGAGTGGAAAAGAACTACGAAGGTGAGGTGGTTTTCTCGCCGGGATACAGCGTAGGTTACCTGGAGCAAGACCCGAAACTTGACCCCGAAAAGACCGTGCGCGAGTGCGTACAAGAGGGGGTGCAGCCGATTATGGATATGCTCCGCGAATATGACGAAATCAATGCCGCCTTTGCCGAGCCCGATGCGGATTTTGACAAACTGCTGGCACGCCAAGCCGAGTTGCAAGACAAATTGGACAGCAGCGATGCATGGAATATCGATACAAAATTAGACCGCGCAATGGATGCGCTCCGTTGTCCGGAGGACAATGCATTGGTAAAAAATCTCTCCGGAGGTGAGCGTCGCCGTGTGGCACTATGCCGTCTGCTGCTGCAACAGCCTGATATTCTGCTGCTCGATGAGCCGACCAACCACCTTGATGCCGAATCGATAGACTGGCTCGAACAACACTTGCAACAATACGCCGGCACGGTGATCTGCATCACCCACGACCGCTATTTCCTTGACCACGTGGCAGGCTGGATTCTCGAACTCGACCGCGGCGAGGGTATCCCGTGGAAAGGCAACTATTCTTCGTGGCTGGAACAGAAGACCGCCCGTATGGCAATGGAAGAGAAACAGGCCAGCAAGCGCAGAAAGACCCTTGAGCGCGAATTGGAATGGGTGCGTATGGCACCCAAAGCCCGTCAGGCAAAATCCAAAGCCCGTTTGGGAGCCTACGACAAGATGCTCAATGAGGAGCAGAAAGAGCGCGAGGAGAAATTGGAGATCTTTATCCCCAACGGACCGCGTTTGGGCAACAAGGTAATCAATGCAGAGGGCGTTGCCAAAGCGTTTGGCGACCGGGTGCTGTTCGAGGACTTGAACTTTATGCTCCCGCCGAATGGTATCGTGGGAGTGATTGGTCCTAACGGTGCGGGCAAGACCACCCTGTTCCGTATGATTATGGGTATGGAGAAAGCCGACAAAGGTACTTTCTCGGTGGGCGAGACGGTGAAAGTGGGCTATGTGGATCAGGTGCACTCGAACATAGACCCCGAGAAAACGGTATTCGAGACCATCTCCAACGGTACGGAATATATCCGCGTGGGCGGGCGCGAAATCAATGCACGCGCTTATCTGAGCCGTTTCAATTTTACAGGCAGCGACCAAGAAAAGAAATGCGGTGTGCTGTCGGGTGGTGAGCGCAACCGCCTGCACCTTGCCCTGACGCTCAAAAGCGAGGCGAATGTATTGCTATTGGACGAGCCTACCAATGACATTGATGTCAACACACTGCGTGCATTGGAGGAAGGTTTGGAAAACTTTGCCGGTTGTGCAGTAGTCATCTCGCACGACCGGTGGTTCCTGGACCGTATCTGCACCCATATCCTTGCCTATGAGGGTGATTCTAAGGTGTTCTGGTTTGAGGGCAGTTACTCCGACTACGAAGCCAACAAACGTATGCGACTTGGCGACGATGCCGTAGAGCCGCACAGAGTACGCTACAAGAAGTTGATGGAGTAATCTGCTATTAGTCTTATTGGACTCATTAGCCCCATATAAAAACCAACTCCCGCTAATTTTATCAATTAATGGGAGTTGTTTTTTTCAGAAGATTGGTGCAAGAATACGCGCAAAGGATTCAATAGAGCGTTCCCAGAGCGAGCGTTTACGCCAGTCTGCGAGATTAAGTTCGTGTGCCTGCTGCACATCCTGCTCAAACAAAGCACGTTGCTGCAAAGCCACCTCGGTATCATAAACAAACGCATTGATTTCAAAAGACAAACTGATGCTGCGCGGGTCGATATTCACGCTACCGATACTTGCTATACGGTCGTCCACAACTACCGTCTTGGCATGCATATACCCTGCATCATATAGGAAAACGCGCACTCCTGCCGACAAGACACGGTCGAGATACGAAAACGTGGCTTTAGGCACAAGAATACCACGGTCGCTCTGTGCAGGTATCATCAAGCGGACATCCTTGCCCGCAAGGGCAGCAGTACAAAGGGCATTCAAGATAGCATCGGTGGGGATAAAGTAGGGCGACTGCAACCAGACATAGTCGCACGCCTGGGCGATGAGCAGCGTAAGCGACTGATTCATTACCCGCCACGGATCAGTAGGATTGGAAGTTACAATCTGCACCTTTGTTCCCGGCAAAGTGTTTTCATCTGACTTCGGGAAATAACGTTGGTCGGTAAGCAGTTGACGTGCAGCAAAATGCCAGTCGGATAAAAAGGCTATCTGCATCTCGCCCACTGCCGCCCCTGTAATGCGGAAATGCGTATCGCGCCACACACCAGTACGGATCCCCGTAAGATAACGCTCTGCGATATTCATCCCGCCCATATAGCCCACTTTTCCGTCAATGACAACCACTTTGCGGTGATTACGATAGTTGGAAAACGACGAGAGATAAGGAAATATCCTGTTGAAAGGTTGCACATCCACCCCACCCTTGCGCAAACGGCGATAAAATCCAACAGGTACACTCCAGTTGGCAGCGGCATCATAAATCACACGCACCTCTACACCCTGCGACGCCTTATCAATCAGAATATCACTGATTTGCCGCCCTACGACATCGTCCTCAAACTTAAAGAACTGGAAATGGATATGCTCTTTAGCAGCCGCCAAATCTTGCTGCAAATGTTCCACCATATCTTTGAACGTGGTGTATAGTTCAATGTGGTTGTCTGCCGTCAAATACGCTTGATTGTTGGCTAACAGCAAATCCGCCAGAGGTTGTTCGGTTTCGGTAGGAGGAACTGCCAATGGCTGTATATACGCTTTTAGGGTTTGTAAATCTTCCGGTTTGATAAGCATATGCCGCACAGGACGCGTACCAAACAGGAAATACAGTACCAACCCGACAACCGGTACAAAAAGCAGCAACAGCATCCACGCCAACGTATCCGTTGGACGGCGATTTTCCATTACTATCACCACAATCGTGTTGATAGCAAAAATCCAAATCAGTATGTGCAACCAAAGCGGCATCAGTCTTTGCGTTGTGGCAGCGGGTCACGGCGGGCATAGTCGCGCAGATCACCAAATACCGTAACCAAATAAATCACCAACAGCAATACCAATATACCCAAAGCAATAATATCCAAGCCGCTCATGGTCAATGAGCAAGAACCTATATTCCAAATAGTGGAAAACTCACGCAACGGGCGTATATATATAAGGAGTGTATTCACAATAATCATAATAATCCGGAACTCTGTCGGACCGAGTTTGGCATATGTAAGACGGAACTCACCTTTGAGATGGCTGTTGATAGTTACATTCAGCGTGAGCATCAGATAGGCAATAAAAACCAATAGTGCAATATCCAAACGCAACAAAGCCGACAGACCTGCACCCATAAACATAATAAACTCGGTGATGACATCCAACGTATGGTCGAGATAGAAACCATATAGCGGACGTTGCTTCCTGCGTACACGCGCCAAAGAACCATCCATAGAATCACCAAACCAATGCACCACAAAGCCGAAACTGCTGAGCCACAGGAAGTTGATATTCATATCCGACAGCATATAGCCCGCTGCAATAATCAATGCTCCGACAAAACCAACCCCCGAAAGCATATCCGAAGTAACCCATCGGGGCATACGCTCTGCCATCCAAACCAACGCTTTGCGCTCCACACCATTGAGCAAAGAGGTTTGTATGCGTTTTGCTTGTTTCACTTGTGTAATCTGTTTTTCTTCCATAATATGTAATAATTAAGTTTTTTCTTTCTTGCCACAAAAATACTGCCAATGCGCACCTTATCAATTATCCAAAAAGCACAAACTATACACTTTTTATAACCATATAACATTTTATTGTTTCGCAAAAAGCACATTTTGTCCGTTTGGAACATTTTTTGCATATTTCAGCATAGAACAAATATATATCCACGAAAAACGGACTAATTATGATAGGCAAGATTCCTTATGAGAACATTCTCATTTCTGATGATTTGGATGCGTTGGTAAACAACAACCAGGTGCCTGTGGCTTCTGCGCTCATTATTGTGTGCCGCCAAGGGCGTCTGCGGGTGGAATTGAATCAGGACAGTTACGAGATACAGCAAAATGATTTGCTGTTCTGTATGCCCGATTTTCTGCTTGGGCACTATATGCATACGCCAGATTTTCAGTGTCAGATATTCTCCTTTACGTCCGATTCGCTGAGCGATATAGCCTATTCGTGCCTGCGCCTGCAAGACAACTGGTACGACAAATACAAGTTTTTATCCAGCCATCCGATTATTCACCTCAACGAACGCCGTTTGCAGTTAAGCGAGGCATACGGACGGTTAGTGGAACTCTATTCGCAAGACTCAACCCCATACCAGAAACGTATTGCCGAGATGCTGGCACAAGCCATTATCTTTGAGATGATCTCGTGGGTGGACGAGTCAATGCACGAGCAGCACGAAGAGAATATTGTGCCGGTCAACGAAACGATTGCCAACGCACACACCACGCAACTTTTCTCGCAGTTCGTCCGCCTGTTGGAAAACAACCGTACCTCGCGCCACTCTGTTTCGTGGTATGCCGACCAGATGGCGATCTCTGCCAAATACTTGACCTATATCTGCAACCAGGTGGCCAAAAAGACCCCATCGGACATTATCAACGAAATTGCTATCCGCGAAATCAAGCAACGCTTGCTTTCCACCGATGAGAGTATAAAAGAGATTGCTTTCAGTATGGATTTTGCCACGGCAAGCAGTTTCTGCAAGTATTTCCGAATTCATACCGGTATTAGCGCACAAGCCTTCCGCAAACAAAAACGATAAAACGGTTATCACAGATAATTTTCCGCAAATTAACCATTAATGAGAGACTACGAGGAATGTTAATTGTTAATTGTTAATTGTTAATTGTTAATTGTTCCTCGTATCGGTCAATGGCTTTGCGCATCAGCAAACGCCCCTGCTCCATAATGGTTTCCGCTTTGTCGAAATCAAAAGTGGTGAACGCATATTGCGGCATTTCGGCAAGGATATCCGGTGGGGTGAGTTGCAATGCCAATTGCGTATTCTGCTGTATTTGCATATCCAACATCCGATCCACCATTGTGATATAATTCACAGAATTAGATAGGTTTACACTTTGTTCCACTTGCTTTTTCTCCAAGCGCATAGTCAGCCCCTGTAACTGCGAAGGTAGGTTGATGCCTTTTTTCCTTATCAGTTCGGTTGCTTTGCTCAATGCGGATTGGGTCTGCTGTTTCTTCACCGCCATACTGTCTTTGCCGGAGATATTCATTGCCACAAGCAAGTCGCCACGCTGCCGTTTCACGCGATTGAGCGGCAGCGGATTAAGGATACCGCCGTCCACCAATAGTCGTCGCCCTTTCTGTACGGGCTGGAAAAAAAGCGGAATACTGATACTGGCACGAATGGCATTGAACAGGCTGCCCGTCTTAAACACCACCTCGTCCGCCGAGATCAGGTCTGCCGATACAATCGAACACGGAATGGGCAGGTTTTGAATCAGACAATCGGGTACCACCTTTTCCAACTCGTTGATAATGCGCTCGCCTTTCACGACCGAGTTGAGCGAAAGCGAAATATCCATCATCCTGAGTATCAATTGTTTGTCCACCTGCAAGAACCATTCTTTGGCTTCTTGCAGCCTCCCCGCAGCATACATACCCGCAATCATCGACCCCATCGATGTACCCGCAATGCTCGTTATCTCATAACCTCGGTCCAACAGTTCTTCAATAGCGCCGATATGCGCCATTCCACGCGCACCGCCCGAACCAAGTACAAGAGCCACATGTTTCGTTTTCATAGCAGTCTGTTTTTTATGGCGCAAATTTACGGAAAAATACCGATGTTTGCAAGTACACCATGTATAAAAAAGTCAGGTGGATGTCAGGAGGATAACAGGGGGATAGCATATGGCACTATGGCCATCCATAGGGTAAGATCATAGAAGCCAAAGGGAAAAATGCACAAAAAAGAGGCTGCCCGAAAAGCGGACAACCTCAGAATACTAAATGAAAAACAACGATTAGTCGGTATCTTTGCTGTATTGGCAAGTGAAACTGCCACCGGAGTAGGACATCGTAATTCGCAAAGTGGCACCGTCTTTCTCCAAACTATAGTTGGCATTCGTGCCATAGTCGTTACCTGCAAAATTGGACGACTGAATGGTTTTCACATAGTTGTCATAACACGATTTCTCGCATTTGTAGTCAAAGAACGTTACCGACTCTAACCCGCCAATGTTGCTATATTGCACATTCTCCATTTCGTACTCATACGCCGGAAAATCCTGCAACATCGGATACGTTTTTACGACATCAGCCCATTTCTGCACCTTGTTGACATTGTCCACATCGGTGCCACCGTTTTTGCCATTACAAGCCACCATAGTCAAGGCACACAGGCATAGTGCCAAACAGATTTTAATTGCTTTTTTCATATCTTTTATAAATTTGTAAATTATCAGATTGTCAAATTATTACACAATTTTCGCAGGAATCAGTTTCTCGCGAATCTTGATATAGATGATATTTTCTTTCTTGGCGAACTCGGTCTTCACATAGCCCATACCGATACCCACCTTGGTGGTAGGAAGCATAATACCGCTCGTTACATGACCTATCCGGTTGCCATCGGCATCGCAGATCTCGTAGCCGTTACGCGGAATGGCACGCTCTTGGCACTCGAAATGAACCAGTTTGCGTTTCACTCCCTCTGCCTTTTGCTTGAGAAGGAAGTCCTTGTCGATGAAGTCCTTGGCGTCAAACTTCGTAATCCAACCGAGACCTGCCTCCAACGGCGATGTGGTGTCGTCGATATCGTGTCCGTAAAGACAGTACCATTTTTCGAGACGCAGACTGTCGCGTGCCCCGAGTCCGATAGGAGCCACACCAAACTGCTTGCCCACCTCGAAGATAGCATCCCATATCTGTTTGCCGTACTCTTTAGGGAAATACAATTCAAATCCCCCGGCACCAGTGTATCCCGTATTGCTCAGAATAACACCCTGCACACCTGCGAACGACCATTCGCGGAATGAATAGTACGGAATAGCACTCAAGTCAGCATCGGTGAGCAGTTGCAGCAACTCGGTGGCTTTCGGTCCTTGTACCGCCAACTGACCATAGCGGTCGCTGGCATTTTCCAAACTGACACCAAACGTATTCTGCTTATTCACCCACTCCCAGTCTTTGTCGATATTGCCGGCATTGACCACGAGCAGGTATTTGGTGGTGGAGTACTTGTAGATAATCAGGTCGTCCACAATACCGCCTTTGCCATTGGGCATGCAGGTGTACTGCGCCTTGCCGGCATCCAGTTTGCTGACATCGTTGGTGGTGATATACTGCAGGAAATCAAGGGCGCGCTCACCCTTTACCCAGAACTCGCCCATGTGGCTGACATCAAACACGCCCACGCCCGTACGGACAATGATATGTTCCTGATTGATCCCCGTCGGGTATTGGATAGGCATATTAAAACCGGCAAACTCTGCCATCTTAGCACCCAACGCAATATGGGTCGCTGTGAAAGGTGTTTCCTTTAACATTGTATTGTAATTTAATGGTTTATAGTCTATTTATTCTCTAACTCGCTGCGCATATCGTCCAATATCCTTCCATTGTATGAAAAGTATTTGGCACCTTGGTATGCTCCTGATGGGGTACGTTTGTCTTCGGGCATAAATGTACCTACGAAAGGTGACAGTTTGTAGATGCGTCCCTCATACTCAATGGTATCGTCACTTGCCACTTTCACTTGTACACCTGTAGGCACAAAGGTAATCATCTCGCCTATTTGTATGCCCACCATACTGAACTTGAGTCGCCCGCGCTTGGGCGTATGTACCTGTTCTTCATTGGAAGCGTCCGTGCTCTCGGCGGTATGCTGCTCAATAGGTTTGTTGTCCTTATATACCGTGATTACGGCATCGTCCAACATGTTGGCTATATCGCGAAATATATCCAAGGCAACTGCCGGCTGTACATTGAAGAACTCTCTGTTTTGGCGTATGCGCAAATCTGTCAGCCGGTCAATGGTCTTGTGGATATATTTCTCCACATAGTCGTATTTGGTCGTCTGAATGGTGGCATATATCTCAAAAGGCAACGGCACAGCCGTATTGTCCAATTCCTTGGAACGTACATCTACGGGGCGTGCACTCTTGCCAATCTTCACCCAATCCTCCCGAAAACTCGGGTTGGTCAGTATATATACATATCCCTTTTCTTCCATAACAGAACGCCTATGCTTTTTCTACAATCTTGAGAATGACTTGCATGGCTTTCTCCATAGAGGGGATTGGGAGATACTCGAAGCGGCTGTGGAAGTTCTCACCGCCGGCGAAGATGTTTGGGCAGGGCAGCCCTTCGAATGACAAGCGTGCGCCGTCCGTACCGCCACGGATAGGCTGGATATGCGGGGTAACGCCCACTTCCTTCATAGCCTCTTCCACAAGAGTTACGATGTGCATGACAGGTTCCACCTTTTCGCGCATGTTATAGTACTGGTCGCGCAACTCTATCTCTGCCGTGCCCTCGCCGTACTCGCGGTTTATCTTGCGCACAAGGTGCTCCATCTCGCGCTTGCGGCTCTCGAAACGGGTACGGTCGTGGTCACGTATGATGTAACTGAGAGTGGTCTCTTCCACTGTACCGGTCATCCCCACCAAGTGATAGAAACCCTCGTAACCTTGCGTATGCTCCGGGGTCTCCCAGCGAGGCAGCATCACTGCCAGTTGGAAAGCGATACGCATTGAGTTGATCATCTTGTGGTAGCCGTAGCCCGGGTGCACGTTCACACCATGGATATGTATCTTGCAACTAGCGGCATTGAAGTTCTCGAACTCCAGTTCGCCGACGGCCCCGCCGTCCATTGTATAGGCAAAGTCGCAGCCGAACTTCTTGACATCAAAGTGGTCTGCACCCTGACCGATCTCCTCGTCGGGCGTGAAGCCGACACGTATCTTGCCGTGCTTGATTTCAGGGTGCTGAATGAGGTATTCGCACGCCGAGACTATCTCTGCGATACCCGCTTTGTCGTCCGCACCGAGCAACGTCTTGCCGTTGGTAACGATGATGTCCTGCCCCTTGTAGCGCAGTATTTCGGGATACTTAGCCGTCTCCAAAACGATGTTCTCTTCCTCGTTGAGCACAATATCTCCACCGTCGTAGTCTTTTACAATGCGGGGTTTGATGTGCTTGCCGCCGGCATCAGGGGCTGTATCCATATGGGCAATAAAGCCGATAGTGGGTTTGCCGTCTGTGTTGGCAGGTAAGGTAGCCATTACATACCCGTTCTTATCAAGCGTTACATCCTGCATACCAATGGTTTGCAGTTCGTTTTTCAGGTACTCGGCGAACTCCATCTGCCCCGGGGTAGATGGCGTCATATTCGTCTCTTCGTCCGAAGTAGTGCAGAAACTGACGTACTTCAGAAATCGGTCGGTGATATTCATATAATTTATAGTGTGTTTTATTAGATTACAATACTCATTTTGTCGGTATTGCCGGCGGCGAAGGCGAGGATATTGTCGCAAACCTCTTCGCACATAGCAAGGCGGCCTTCCCATGTACCCGTACCCGTATGGGGAGAGAGGACGATATTGTTGAGCCAACGGAATGTAGGCGGCAGTTGCGGTTCGTGCTCAAACACATCCAATGCCGCACCCGCTATCTGTCTGGTTCGCAATGCTTCTGCCAAGGCATCCTCGTCCACGTGTGCCCCACGGGCGGTATTGACGAGGTAAGCCGACGGCTTCATCATCTGCAATTCCGCAGAACCGATTATGTGATGCACCTCGGGCGTATAAGGCAGGTTGAGCGACACAAAATCCGCTGTCCGCAGCAGTTCGTCCAACGACACATATGTTGCGTTGTATTTCCGCTCTGTCTCCTCTGGCAGGCGATGACGGTTGTGGTAAACAATCGTCATTCCGCTTGCTACGGCGCGGCGTGCCAAGGCTTGTCCGATACGTCCCATACCGACAATGCCCAACACTTTGCCATAGAGCGAGTGGCTGAGGTTGTTCATCACGCCGAACTCCACCCCGCTCCGACGGCGCATATTCTTATCAAACTCCACGGTTCGGCGTGCTACGTCGTGCATCAGTGCGAATGCTAATTCGGCAGTCGGCTCCACCACAGAATTAGGTGTATTGGTAACCCGAATACCCCGCTCACGGCAGGCGTCAAGGTCGATATTGTTAAACCCCGCCCCGAAATTGGCAATCAGACGTAAGTTAGGGGCAGACGCAATCATCTCGCGCGTAACGGGTTTATCGAAAGTAGAAACTAATACCTCAGCCTCAGCCAAAGGTACAAACAGACTATGTTCTGCCGCCAAGCGGGCAAAACCTTTCTTAGGTAATGTGGTAGTAAACGCTATTTGCATAATCGGCTACAAAGATACTGCTTTTTACGGAAACCGGCAAATAAAAAAATCCATATTATCCGAGAAAGAGGAGGAAGCGTTGGATAAGGTAGGAAAAGCGGGCTTGCCAAGCCCGCTTCGGAAACACTATCCGGAAATACTATTAATGTAGCAGTTGGACATTTACTTGGGAGATTGGGGTGCCAACTATATGACAGACGCTGCTGAAACTATGCAGAACAACCCGATAATCACCCGATAATCACCCGTTAATCACCCGTTAATCACCCGTTAATCACATACACCTATCAGCACAAAGATATTAAATTTACACAAATCACTAAAAAAAACACTCAAAAAAAGTGCCATTTGGGCTATTTTTTTTGCATATATGTGTAAAAAATAGTAATTTTGCGCCCTATTTTGAAGAAATAAGGTTAGAATAACGTGTATTACGACTTGTTATAAGTATTGTTTACCCCGCAGGAAAATACCTTAACTCGTAGAAAAAACTAAACCAAGTCCGTGTACCAACGCCAAATAGCAGTATATAGTTATGCTTTTATTATCATTTATTTTCTTATTCTTGTTCACTTCTCTACAAGTGGACGCAATGGAGGTGCCGGTATATAGCACATTGCTTGCAAATACCCCCCCCCGAAGACTGTGTAAATACGCGTAATACAGCCTATTCGGTAATCTATTCATCCAACAATTATTCATCCCGTACCGAGTCATTGTATCGGTCGAATGTCTATAGCCATAGCAGCATAGGCAGTAGGTACAGCGGTCAGATTTTCGAAGTCGGTGCGACAAGTGTTCCCGACTTGTCGCCTATGTCCGTTACCCGTCCGCGTCGTGCCGGGGGGCTAGGCGAGGAAGGAGAAGACGGCGATGGCGACGATGGGAAAGTGGACGAAAGCAAAGGCGACCACTTGGATAATCCGTACCCTATAGGAGATATTTCATGGGGAATGATGCTATGTTTTGCAGGTCTATATTATATTGTTTTCAAACGCAGACATACAGCAAATGAATAATCGTTGAATAATAAAAAAAGATATTACAATGAAACGTTTATATTTCACTCTTTTAATCTCGCTCGTTGCTGTAGCCAATGTGTGCGCCGAGGAGTTCTATTTTAACCGTCTTTGGACTTCTACACCAGACGAATTGCGCAATATACCCGCTACAGTGGCGTCGAAATCGGAGGATGTAGGTGCGGGTACGTGCGGATCGTTTTTTGTACGATACAAATATGCCAATGGCGTACAAAACGCACGAGGCTTATACGTGTATGCAACGACCGGTAACACGGACGGCACATACACCGGGCATTTATTGCAATTTTCTCCCAACGACGGTAAATACATCAGCAAAACTGCAGTTTGGGAGAATGCTCTGGATAACTACCAATGGTGCGACTATCCGGGAGATCGGTTTGATGATTTGTATTTTTTTAACTACGAAGGATATAGTACAGGAAAAGTACATGCCAAATATAAAAAATTTGAGGACGCCGGGGAGCCGGTACAAGTTACAGGTGATGGACAATTATTCGGGAACACATCACAGATAAGTTACTATTACCTGCCCACCTGGGATGTATCACGACTTATTTTGAGTATAAAGACACAGAACGAGTCCGGAGATTACATTTCCCCTATTCTGTATAGAAATGGTCTAACCTTCAAAGACTCTCCCCATATATCGACTGCCACTGTGGAGCATTCCTCTATTGCTCCTACGGAATCCCATTCGATAGCCATTCCTATAAGCAATGGCGACGCACTCATATTACGCCAGAATACAGATTTGAGTTCAATGTTTTGGAACGGAGGGCATCTTTTTAGCACCATAAACATAGACTATAATGGTGTAGAAAATGGTCTGGCAACATTGGGTGGAACAACATTTGCGCATAACGGGAAATACTACTATGTAGCGGGTTGCGGTGCAAATTACACCCAAGAAGGCAAACGAACGCTGCATCGCGGAGCATGCGCTGTATATGAATTATCTCCATCAAATATAGGTAATTTTAATTTTCTCACCCAGCAAATCACCTCAGCCAAGGCAGTGGCGACATACGGCGGTAATATCGCCAATACGGATACCGAGAACAGTCGGGAAAATGTGTCGGAAGATGTTACATTCCGCGCCATAGACAAAGGCGATTATGTACTGATTTATGCTTTCTCGCCATGCAACGGATTGGCATGCTACTATTTCTCCACCAAACATGGTTTTCCCTATACCGTGCGTTTTAACAATGCGGCTGACGGGGAAGGCTCGATGCCCGACCAAACGCTATACAGCAATGAGCCGGCAGCACTGAATGATTGCCAACTGAAACGTGAGTTCAACGTTACATACCATTATCAGAACAGGTTATTTACAGACCAAACGGATGTTGTCTCGTCGCAATTTTTAGGTTGGGAAGACCATAGCGCAATTACCTATTGGACCAATACAACGCATACCATTGTCAAAAAGTGGAACTACACCGACTTTGACGCGTCCTACTATGCAGCACAACAAACACAGACGATATTCGACAAGACTGCGCTCCTCGAGAAATACCTAATTTCCGGGACGGGTAGCATCACAGGCAGCGAACCCGGTCTATACCCCGATGGTGCAACGGTCAGCAATTTAGCCACCGAGATGAATGCCGTGGTACCCCTGTATGCACGTTGGGAAAAGGACAAGCAGATCACACTCCCAACGCCCTACCACCCTGCCTATACGTTTTTAGGTTGGTATGATGAGCCGGAGGGAGGGAATAAAATAGGCGATGGCGGAGAAGCACTCACTATATCCAAAGATACAGAACTATTTGCGCATTGGGAGTTAGCCGCCAACGCCGGTGAGGAGGATTTCATAGACCGGTTGATCACATGGTCGCCAAGTTCGGTGAGTTTCGATCTTAATGGATACTATTATTGTTTCGAGGGTAGCACCATCAAGAACTATCCTGCCAACAAAGGCATACGCGAGTGGCAGATCAACGATATAATTGCCACAGAGACCGTTAATACCACTCCCTACCCCACCCAGCACAATGACAAGACCTTTACGATAGAGAAGCCGGCCGCCGTGGATTTCACAGCGGGCGATTATGTACGGATTGCGCTGTATCACAGCCTAAACGGAGTCAGGACCTTGGTGGCAGCACGCAGTTTTCGTGTACCGGTGATTGATACGAATCCACAAACAGACAACGACCTATATGTGCGCGAGACACTCACCATCACCGGCAATGCGACTGCCCAAAACGTATATATCGAACCGGGCGCAACGCTCTGCATCGCAAGCGGGGCGACACTCAGCATTACAGACACGCTCTATATCCGCAGCAGGGGAACGGCCGTAGGACAACTCATCAATCGGGGGAATTTGTCGGTAGGCGAGGACAGATGTTTCTACACTCGCCAGATGGCACAGAAAAACGTAGGCGAACCACTGGCTATGCCTTTCGCCTGCACACTGCCCAAGAACAAGGACAATATGGCTTTCGTCCCTCTGAAGACACGCTTGGAGGCCGAGACGGGAAAAGCGTCCGACAACTATGTGGTGATTTACAAATACGATGGCAACATTCGTGCCGAGCAAGGCGGAGATGCCATTGTATGGGAAAAGGTGTTCGGACCGGATATCACCATCCAAGCCATTGATGGTTACGAGATTATGTCCGGGTCGCCATACTACCGCGAGTACCTGTTCCCTATGACATACAGCGGGACGAGCACCACTACACGCGAGTTAGAAGCATACCGGCGTACATACACGGCATTTAATAACGTAGGGTGGAATTTCTTCTGTACTCCATATACAAGCCTTTATACAGGCGGTTTCGAACTTTCCGGTCAAGCGACACAAACCTATTCGTTTATCACGATGTATAATGCGGACGGTTCGTTTAACCAGACGGTGAGCATGGAGGCGAGCATACCGCCCTTTACCCCCTACTATGTGCAAGTGAATGAAAATGCCGTACTCACCTATAAGGCAGGTGTACCGATGCAAGTCCGTGCAGTGAACTACAATGAGCAAACGGACGACACCTCGTGGGCAGGGATTGTATTATCGGACAGCGAACTAAACGATAAGACTGCGTTGGTTATCAATAATTCTTACACGGACGAGTATGAGATTGGGGCAGATCTGGAGAAATGGTTTGCGGCAACAACGGTAATGCGCCCACAAGTGTATGTTGTAACATCAACAGGCAAACGCGCTTTTGACGCCCTATCCGAAACGGCTGCCGCTATGCCTGTACAAATAGGCTATATCGCCCAACAGAAGGGGAAACTGACCTTCTCTCTCAACGAGGCGCTGCCGCTCAACAAGGTAACACACCTCTATCTGACCGACCACGAAGCGGGAATCACTACCGATCTGACAGAAACGGATTATACTTTCGAAACCACAGCGGGAACGAACGAGACGCGTTTTACTCTATCGGCAGACTATCGCAAAGAGGTACCCACCGAAACGGATGTACCGAATGAGCAACCGCAAGTGAGAAAACTATTGCACGGAGGAACATTGTATATTGTTGTCAATGGGGCGATATATGATGTACTCGGACGGATGAAATAAGAAACAGGATACAGATTCAACATATAATGCGGTGCGCAATGCACCGCATTATATGTTTTAGGACAAAGTCTATCAGACGAGATTTTGTTTGACGTCAAATTTGCACAACTGACCAAAAAGCAGTAACTTTGCAACCCGATAGCAGTCTTGTATAGACTATGCTGCGTATATTGTTTATTCATTATTCATTGTTAATCGGGATGTCAGTACATACACAAACCACGCGCGTAACCACTACGCAGTTGCGCAAGATGAAAGAAGCAGGCGAGAAAATCGCCATGCTCACAAGTTATGATTTTACACTCACCTCGCTGATCGACGAGGCGGGCATTGATATGATACTGGTAGGCGACAGTGCCAGCAATGTGGTTTGCGGCAACCAATACACGCTGCCTATTACGGTGGACGAGATGATTTTTCTCACACGTGGTGTGGTACGCGGTGCGAAACGCGCGATGGTAGTCATAGATATGCCTTTCGGCAGTTACCAAGTGAGCGAAGAGGAAGGAGTGAGAAACGCTATCCGTATGATTAAGGAGAGCGGTGCGGATGCCGTAAAATTGGAAGGCGGAGAGGAAGTGCTGCCTGTTATACGCCATACTATTCAGGCGGGTGTACCCGTAGTGGGGCATCTGGGATTAACCCCCCAGTCGGTAAACCAATTCGGCGGATACGGACTGCGTGCGAAAGGCGAAGCCGAGGCAGAGAAACTGCTGCACGATGCACGCCTGTTGGACGAAGCAGGGTCCTGCGCCATAGTATTGGAGAAGATACCCGCCGCCCTTGCGGCAGAAGTAACGCGACAAGTGAGTTGCCCCGTGATAGGTATCGGTGCCGGCAACGGAACGGACGGGCAAGTATTGGTTCTGCACGATATGCTCGGACTGAACCAAGGTTTCAAACCGAAATTTCTCCGCCATTTCGCCGAACTCGGCAACGAGGTAAAAAACGCCGTAGGCACGTACATATCTGCCGTAAAAGACAGCACGTTCCCCAATGCGGAAGAAAGTTACTAAACTATGTGCTAAATAGCAGAAACAACGTGCTCGAGTACCCAACTATGGACAAAATAATATAGTAAGGCATAGTTTTTGCTGTGCGTGAGGAGGAATTTATTTAGACAAAGAGTGGAAAAAATATACGACTTTTTTCAACGCCGGAGATGGTTGCTTTGGACGCTGTTCGGCGTTACATTTGTTGCGTTTGTGTTGCTGGGACTGCAATGCAAATTAGAGGAAAACATATTCAAACTGCTCCCCAAGACCGATACGGAGACAACTGAAAGCCTGGCATTTACCAACCTACGCCTAAAAGACAAGATTATGGTGCAGGTGGTAAGCAAAGACTCGCTTGCGCCTGCTGATGCCGAAACAATGGCATTAGTTATGGAGCGGTTTATCGCCCTGACGCAAGAGCAAGACTCCGCGACCCACACGATATTGAACACTCTATCAGAGATTGACCCGATGCTGATACTCGATGCGGGCGGTTATCTGATGGAGCATGGGGCGGCATACACGGATTTTACCGATGAGGAAATGGACTCGCTGACAAGCGTGGAGCATATACGGGAACAAGTGGCTTTGTACAACGGTTTGCTAGAAACCGACCTCGGGCAGAACCTATACGACCTGATGGCTTACGACCCGTGCGGTATCAGTACAAAGGGGTTGCCCGTTTCGCTTTTCTCCAGGGAAGGAAACGGAACAAGCCGGTTTCAATACAATCATATTTTTGCAGGCAATGGGCAGGCGTGCATAGGGTTTATCACACCCACTTTCGGTACGGACGATTCGCAGACGGCTGCCAAATTAGTACGCTATATGGAGCGGGCACGTGAGCAGGTGCGAAACGAATACGAGGGTGTGGACGTTTTGTTTCACGGCACAATCGTACTGGCGGGCTACAACTCAATGCGTATCCGTTACGACCTATTGGTAACACTCGGTATTGCACTCACTATCATCATATTGCTATTGGCTTTTACGCTAAAGCGCCCACGTTATTTAGTGCTGCTGTTGGTTCCGATAGTATATGGTGCGTTCTTCTCTTTGGCTATGATATATGTGGTACGGGGTTGGATGTCGCTGATGGCATTGGGGCTGGGTGTAGTGGTATTGGGCGTGGCATTGTCGTATTGTCTGCACGTGGTTATACACTATGTCTATACCGGCGATGTACGGCAGACCGTGCGCGAACAGAGCAAACCCGTGTTTCTCGGGGCGTTGACCACCATCGGGGCCTTTGCAGGACTGCTGTTCACAAAATCGTCTCTCTTGCAAGATTTTGGCATATTTGCATTGCTTGCAGTGGCAGGAACAACGGCAGTCAGCCTATTGGTAATGCCGCATTGTTTCCCGAGTAAGAGTACACCCAATAAGCATGCATTCCGCATATTAGAGCGCATCAACTCCTACAACATTGACCGCAACAAATACATCTGCGGAGCGGTAATGATTTGGGTGGTGGTGTGTCTCTGTTTCTCGGGCAGATATACATTCGACAGCAATCTGCGCAATATCGGCTATATAGCCCCCGACACTCAGCGGGCAATGGATAGTTGGAATCGCCTGCAAAACGATGGACACCCTGCGCAATACTATGCTTCCGTAGCACCGACGTTGGAAGAGGCTTTGGAGCAATTGCCTGCCATAGAGCAGACTGCCGACAGTTTGGCCCAAGTGGGGCAAATAGCCCGACCGATGAAGATGAGCGGCATACTCCCCTCGCTGCAAGAGCAAGAAAGGCGCATATCCCATTGGATGGCGTATTTCTCCCCCGAGAAACAGCAACAAATATGGCACAATGTAGAAATAGCGTGCCGGGCGGAGGGCGTAGATGCAGAGATGTTTGCACCATTCAGGGAGGCAATGGCCTCACCAGCCGAGCCCGAACTGATAGCCGAAACCGGACTGATACCCGAGGAGATATTGGGCAATTTTGTAGAAGAGACGCACAACGAAGTGTTGGTTTATTTTCCCCTCAAATACATCACCACCGACACACGGCATATCAACGATGTAATGACCGCTTCGGCAGGCTGTATGGTGCTTGATCCGTATTATTACAGTACCAATTTAGTGGAACTGATACACAATGACTTTGATAAAATTATGCTTATCAGTTCGGTATTTGTACTGCTGTTGCTGCTTATCACATACCGCAACATTTGGATTGCACTCATTGCTTTCCTGCCGATGATACTATCGTGGTACACGGTGCTCGGTGCTATGGCACTGTTCCACCAGCCGTTCAATCTCATCAATATCGTGGTATCGTCATTTGTATTCGGCATTGGCGTGGACTATAGTATATTCGTAATGGAGGGACTGATTAGCGGAGAAAAGAGCAAGACAATGGTTTACCACCGCACGGCTATCACCATCTCGGCATTTATCCTTGTACTGTGTATGTTCTCGTTGTTCTTTGCCTCGCACCCGGCACTCTATTCCATCAGTTTTGCATCAGTGGTAGGTATGATCACCACACTGCTACTGACCTATACATTAGAACCGAACTTATACAGATTATACAAACATTTTCGCAATAAAAAACAATGAAAAAAATCATTTTTTCTATCCTTTTAGCCGTGTGTTGCAGCAGTATTTGGGCTGTAACGGCACAAGATATATTGGCACTCCACTATGCAGGGGAGACATTGCAATGCGCCTTTACGGAAGTGAAGACAATGCCGCGTGCCAAAAAGGAGAGTTCTAAAGCGGGCTATCTCACCTATACTCATCCCAGTGACCTGCGTTTGGATTATACAGACCCTGCGGGAGACTATACCCTGATTAGCAA
Organism: uncultured Bacteroidales bacterium; assembly: GCA_934728255.1. Taxonomy (GTDB): domain Bacteria; phylum Bacteroidota; class Bacteroidia; order Bacteroidales; family Paludibacteraceae; genus Colicola. The sequence goes on along the minus strand of CAKVEC010000001.1, from coordinate 309,303 downwards.
AGAGGTATTTGAGGTGCGCCGAAACGGAAAAGTGCAGCATTTCAATATCAGCAATCCGGAGCAACGTATGTCTGTATTCCGCCAGAGTCTGCTATATGCTTTTGCCGGCGATATAGAAGCCTTGGCGACCCTGAACGAGGCTCAAGCAAGTTATCAAGAGAAAGGCAACACGTATATCTGCACTATTACTGCCAACAAGCCAAACGGAGCACGCGGTATTGCGCAACTGCAACTGACCTACGACAAGAAAAGCGGTGTTTTGCAATCTCTCATCATCACAGAAAACAACGGAAATTATACCACCTATACGGTTAAAAAATAATTTGTTTCAAATCATAGAGTATTTTTTCACTCTACAAACAGCATCCTATACCGGGTGCTGTTTTTTGTGATACAATACCAGGGCTACTGCATCAAAATCGGATGATATTTTGAATGTGAATCATACCAAACTATCCCTATGCCGATAAGTTTTGCATTCTTCGCAAGAACATATCCCTCCACAAAATATGCAAATTATGCAGTTCCTATACATTATAATACCAATTACGTAGAAAAGACGTAGAAAGGACGTAGAAAGGACGTAGAAAGAATTGGCTTTTCTTGATAGGATAAACCTATGTTTTATACACTTTATGCACTATAGATGTTGTATAAACTGTATAAACATAGTTTTGATACGGTTGCCCTGATACACTCCACTTTAATCAGAACAAGACAGGTATAAAAGAAGGGTGTGGCAGGGCGTTGCGTCCGATGTCGGGTGCTGACCGATTATTAGAAACGAAAATGACAGAAGGTATTGCATATATGATTTTTTTTTAGTACCTTTGCAGCGTGTTTAGTGGAGGTTCTCTCCATAATCAATTTTCAAGATACATTTTTATTATTTATGCAATACGATTTGAATGAACTCGAGCGTATGACGCTTGATGAGGTACGAGAGATTGCTGTGTCAATGGGGCTGAAACCCAAACGCACCCAATCGCTACGAGAAATCTGCTATGGCATTCTCGATGCACAAGCAGACAACCGCGCCAAAGAGGTACAAGCCCGCGAAGATGCCAAAGCGGAAAGAAAAACGAAGAAAAGGACGACTCCTGCTTCACCTGCCCCGACTCCCCCTACCACCTCAAAGTTGGAGACAGCAGAGACAGTGCAAAAAGATAATGTTGTTTCTGTTGAAAAAAACACTGCGACTGAGCAGGCAACACCACGGGTACGGGCACGCGGAGTGAAGCAGGTGAGCAAGGTCAGCACCAACGGAATGAAGAGCGAAAACGTGGTGGCTACCGTAGGAACGGAAAAAGACCAGTTGGACGAGATGCAAGAGCAACTCAAGCAGAACAACCACAAACAAAACCGTACCGTGCGGGCGATTGAGGCAAGAAAACCACTGAATGCGCTTTCACCGACTCCCCCTGAGAAAGAGACTGCCATAGATGGTGATTTGTTTTCTGCAACAGCGGAAAATGTGGCTACGGAACAAGCAGTAGAACAAGAGGTTACTTCCGCAGCACAACATATAGAACCTGTATCACAGAAGAAACGCGGACGCAAAACAAAAGAGGAACTGGCACGTATCGCAGCAGAAAAAGCCGCTGAATATGCACGTTTGCACCCTGAATTGAGCAATGAAGACGGCGCACAACAGGAAGCCACGATGCAAGTGGAAACGGCAGAAGTGCCTGCAGAAGAAACAGAATCCGCTTATCGCCCCATACCGGCACAGCAACCTGCCCAACAGCCACAGAACCAACCGCGCATGCAGATTGACCTCGGCGAACATGTGATTGCTATGGGTACACTGGAATGTACGCAAGACGGTTATGGTTTCCTGCGCTCGGCGGACTACAACTACCTCCCGTCTCCCGACGATGTATATATCAGCAAAGAGCAGATACGCAACTACGGCTTGAAGCCCGGCGACACGGTGGAGTGTACCATTCGCGTGAACCGTGACCCTGACAAGTATTTCCCTATGGACAAGGTGATACGTATCAACGGTCTGGAGCCCGAAAAAGCCAAACAACGCGTGGCATTCGAGAACCTGACACCGCTCTTCCCCGATGAGAAATTCAAACTCTGCAAAGGCGATAAGTCCGACCCGTTGTCGGTACGTATCATTGACCTGTTTGCACCTATCGGCAAAGGTCAGCGCGGACTGATTGTAGCACAGCCGAAGACCGGTAAGACGGTATTGCTCAAGCAGATAGCCAATGCTATTGCTGCCAACCACCCCGAAGTATATATGATTGTGCTGCTCATCGATGAGCGTCCCGAGGAGGTAACAGATATGGCACGGTCGGTCAATGCAGAAGTGATTGCTTCCACCTTTGATGAACCCGCAGAGAACCATGTAAAAGTGGCAAATATCGTCCACGAAAAAGCCAAACGCTTGGTGGAAAGCGGGCATGATGTAGTCATTCTGTTGGACTCTATTACCCGTCTCGCACGCGCCTATAACACGGTAGCCCCCTCTAGTGGAAAAGTGTTATCCGGCGGTGTGGAAGCACAGGCACTGCATAAGCCCAAACGTTTCTTCGGTGCGGCACGAAACATCGAGAACGGCGGTAGCCTGACCATTATCGCTACGGCACTCACCGAGACCGGCAGCAAGATGGATGACCTTATCTTCGAGGAATTCAAAGGTACAGGCAACATGGAATTGCAACTCGACCGCAAACTCGCCAACAAACGTATCTTCCCCGCTGTAGATATACCCGCATCCAGCACCCGCCGTGACGATTTGCTATTGCCACCCGATGTACTGAGCCGTATGTGGCAGATACGCAAGCAGTTGAGCGATATGAACAGTATCGAAGCAATGGAGAAACTGAAGAGTTATATGGAGCGCACTGATGACAACGATGAGTTCCTACTCGTGGTAAACGGGGCGAGATAATCATAGTACGTAATGCATTAATTCTTCATTCATCATTGAGCAAACGTATCGTCATAGTAAACGGACCTAACCTGAATATGTTGGGGCAGCGGGAACCGAGTATCTACGGGACAGAGTCGATGGAGCAGATTATGCTCTGTCTCCAGCGACACTACCCCGATGTGCGGTTTACCTATCTGCAAAGCAACCACGAGGGAGACCTGATTGACTGGGTGCAGGAGTATGCAATGCACAATGCACAATGCACAATGCACAATGAGATGTTGTGCGATGGCATCGTACTAAATGCAGGCGGGTACACGCACACCAGTGTGGCGTTGCGCGATGCTGTAGCCATGGCACAAGTACCTGTGGTAGAGGTACATATATCGGATATTCGGCAGCGCGAACCGTTCCGGCGGGTTAGCCTGCTGACCGATGTATGTGCGCACACGATAATGGGTATTGGCACACGCTGCTACGAAGAGGCCGTGGCGTGGATTATAAAGGAGACAGAACAAAAGGAACGTTAATTAACGTATAATTAATCGTTAATTATACGTTTTTGGGGGACATATAATTATCCATTAATTTTTCTTTTCCTTTAACTTTTTCTGATTTTTCTTGCTAAAGGGACATAGGAGACTAACAATTACAAATATGCAGAAAGTCATTAGCGCCATATTGATTTTGTTGACAACCGTTACGGTTTGGGCGGATTGCACCATTACGGGCCGTGTAGCAGATAATGCCACGCGCGAGGCGATTGACTTTGCCAACGTCAGTCTCATCAAGTCCGGCGAGAGCGTCCCTGCAGGCGGTACCATAACAGACACCAACGGGCGTTTCCGCTTGGAACATATCGGCAACGGCGAATATACGCTGGTGGTCAGTTTTATGGGGTATAGGGAGTATCGCAAGACGCTGATGATCAAAAGTAAGACGTTTGATCTCGGCACGATTCTGCTCAGCGAAGACACCCGGGCACTACAGGAAGTGGAAGTCGTCGGGCAGGGCTCTACTATGCGTTTTGAACTTGACAAGAAAGTGTTCACAGTGGATCAAAACGTGATGTCCGCCGGTGCAAATGTGTCGGAGGTGCTGGAAAATATCCCTTCCGTAGATGTGGATCAGGAAGGTAATATCTCGCTGCGCAACAGCGAAGATGTTGAGATTTGGATCAACGGAAAGCCTGCGGGTCTGAACAGCGACAACCGTGCCGACATCCTGCGCCAGATGCCTGCCGAGAGTATCAAACAGATTGAACTCATCACCAACCCGAGTGCCAAATACTCGCCCGAAGGCACTGCCGGTATCATCAATCTGGTGATGAAAGAAGACCGCAAGGCGGGCTATTACGGCAGCGTTACCGCGGGTATCGAATACGGTTTGGCTAAGCCATGGAATGTCCCCCCCGGAGGCAACGTGGGCTTCAATCTCAATTTCTCCAAAGGTATAGTGGATGGTTACGTCAATGCGGGCTACCGTATCCATACTTCGAATGGCGGGAGCAATACAGAACGACTGAATATCAACGGCACAGGACAGAAAGACACCGCTGCCATTCCCGCAGCCGACAAGGTATCGTACCTCACCAAGAACGGGCAGAACAACAATGTCGGCGGCGGAATGTTTCTCCGTGCGGGTATAAACCTACGCGCGGGCGAACACTCGTCCGTGGGTATCTCGGGTTTCGGTATGGTGTCCGAACCGAAGGCTTTCCGTGAACATAACCGCAATACGAGTTTTTATCTGCTGACCGACTATGCCACGGGCGATACACTCCGTTTCTACGACCGCACGCAGGACGGCATCGGCTGGCACCCTGGCGGGCAGGCACAAGTGGATTACACCTACAAACAGGACAAGCACCAAGTCATCATTACTGCACAATACAACCATTTTACGTGGAATCAGGAGACGCTCTACACTCAGCACGAGAACGCCGACACCACTCGTCAGGAACAGGACAATTACAACCGCGACCAATCCGCAGACCTTGCGGTCGATTATGAGTGGAAACCGACGATGTCTTCGCGCCTCGAAGCAGGCATTAAAACCACTATTTCGTGGAATAAATCGAATGCATGCGCTTACAACGACCATCAACGCACACAGGAACTCTACAACTACTACACACGTTTCGAGGGGCGCACCGAGAACTATGCCCTCTACATCACCTACGGCAACCGTTTCTGGGACAAACTCTCCCTACAAGTGGGGATTCGCGGCGAGTACTACCGCCGACACCTTGAGTCCTACTACAAGGACAACAGCGGCAACAAACAGGATGCATACGCACAGAAACGAAACAAGCAGGACACCGCTTATTTCCAACTCTTCCCGTCCGCCTACCTCTCCTACGATTTCGGACACGGACACGAGTTGCAACTCAACTACACCCGCCGTGTCAACCGTCCGTGGGGCGGACAACTCAACCCGCGTATGGATTTCAGCGACTCGACCAATATCTCGTATGGTAACCCGGATCTGTTGCCCGCTTATTCTTCCTCGCTCGAACTCAACTACCTCAAGACATGGGAACGGCACACCCTATCGGCAGGGCTTTTTTGGCGGTATCGCGATGGTATTGTACAGAATGTCAAGTATATGAGTGGCGATGTGATGAAGAATACCTTTATCAACGTCGCCAAACGACAAGACCTCGGTGCGGAGATAGTCGCCAAGAACCGCCTTTTCAAAGACATCTTGCAACTCACCACCAGCGCAAATATCTACTGGAACACCATCACCGAAGGCGAATATCATGACTTTGTCAATGGCGAGGAAGTGGACGTTACCCTGCCGACGCAGAATATCCTGGCATGGTCGGCACGTATCAATGCGCAGTTTATGTTCACCAAAACGTTCTCGGGACAAATCTCCGCCCGCTACCGCAGCCCGCGCGTCGTGGCACAGGGTACGACAACGCATAGTTACTCTATTGACCTCGGGCTTCGCAAATCGTTTCTCAACCGCAAACTCGTTCTGGCGTTCAATGCCCGCGATATTCTCGACTCCCGCGCACGCCGCAACACCACCTGGGGCGACGGGTTCTGGCAGAATCAGGAAAACCGCTGGCACTCACGCACCATCAGCCTCACCCTCACCTACAACTTCGGCAGCGGCACCGGGCACGACCAACGCAACGGAGACCTTCCGTCCGATGATAGTATGAATTACGAGCAAGGCAGTATGGAAGAGTAGATAAAGATTTAGATGTTAGACCGCCAAAGAGAGGTCAGACTAAAAACGGATACAAATATGAAACGTACCATATACATATATAGTGTGCTGCTGGGGATAGCCCTGTCTATCCCACTCCGTGCGCAGAACCGCCCATACGTGGACGACCGTCTCGTACATTTTGGTTTCTCGTTGGGTATCAATTTTATGAGTTTCGGTGTTACCGACTCGCAACTTGACATCGATGGCGAAATCTACCATGCCCGCGTCAGCAGTATGATGCCTGGTTTTTCGGTGGGATTCATTACCGACCTGCGTCTCTCTCGCCACCTCAGTCTGCGTTTCACTCCGGGTATGCAGTTCTCGTCACGTACTATCTCCTACACCAACGAGTCGGGCAATGCTTTCCCGCTCAACAAAAGTCAAAAGACCGAAGTGCTGGCTATCCCCATCACTATCCCGCTCTACCTCAAATGGGCTGCAGAGCGCGAGGGCAACTATCGCCCCTACCTCATCGGCGGCGGCGGTGCAGCATACAATGTCAGCCTCGACCGGGAGAAGCCTGTTTTGCTCAAAGGATGGGACTATTTCGTGGAAGTCGGTTTCGGCTGCGACCTCTATTTCCAATGGTTCAAATGGTGTCCCGAAATCACCTACCGCATCGGCTTTGCCAACCAACTCGCCCCCGTGGACGGACGCAACGAACTGCCCAAAGAGGACGAGTTCTACACCCGTGCCATCGACAAACTGCTGAATCGTGCCATCGTTCTCACCTTCAATTTTGAATAAAAATATCTTAATAAATCCATGCCTTTTTCTCAATAAAAACACTATTAAAAAGTAAGGTGGATAAGCATAGGATGCGCATAGGATAGGCTTCGGTTGAGCAGTGTCTGATATACAATTTATTTTAATCAATGAAACGCATATTTTATATTTTTGCTATACTCTGTTTATTGGTCGGTTGCCGCGAGTCTGTGGTATCGGACGATCCGGCCTTGCGGCTTACATTCTCCAAAGATACTCTGCAGTTTGACACCGTCTTTTCTTCCATTGGCAGTTCCACACTGCGCCTGATGGTGCATAATGACAACCGAAACGCTCTGTCTATCAGCAAAATCTGGATGCAAAACGGGCAGTATTTCCGTGCCAATATCGATGGCGAACCGACCCTTTCCAATATCACCGACTACCAACTCAACGGCGGCGATAGTCTCTATGTATTCGTACGGGTGTATGTTGATCCGCTGAACCAAAACTCACCCATCCTTTTGCGGGACTCACTTTGTTTTGCCGTCAATGGCAAGGTGCAGCACGTGTTTCTCGAAGCCTACGGACAGGATGTACACATCATTCGTACCAACCAAAGGCGCACTGAGTTTGCACACGATACCGTCTTCAATACCGACAAACCCTATCTCCTATATGATACGGTTCTGGTCGGAGGCAAACTGACCCTGCCTGCCGGCACACAGATCTACTTACATAATGGAGCCTCCCTCTGGGCTTTGGGCGATGTGGACGCACAAGGCACATTGGACGCACCTGTCATTATCCGTGGCGACCGCCGCGACCGCCTGTGGGACAGCGTGCCATATATTCACGCTGCCGGGCAATGGGATGGTTTCTACCTTATTAACTATGCCGATGCGCCCGCTACCACCTACCGGCTCAACTATGTCAATATCCTGAGCGGTAACATCGGTTTGTATGTACAGAGTGAGCGCAAAAAAGATCTCCCCACTCTCACAATGACCGGTTGCCGCATACACAACCATACCCTCTACGGGCTTGTACTTCAGCATATTGATGCGACTATTGCCAACACCGAAATCAGCAACTGCGCCTCTTATTGCGTCTATCTCTCTGGTGGCGAGCAACAATTTGTACATACCACCATCGCTTCCTATTTCAACAACGGAAATATCCGGATACAAAACACCACACGCAAAGACTTCGCGGCGGTCTATATCAATAATCTCGATAAGGAGTGTCCCACTACCGCCTCATTCTTTAATTCTATCATCACGGGTGTCCGCCGCAATCAGTTGGTGGTAGCCACTCCGCTATCCCGCTATTATCCGGGTACATTCCTCGGCAACTATCTCAAAACGGATACTCTTTCTCTCCCGAATGCCGCCCGTAACATCTATTGGCAGGAGGATGACAGCGTACAGGTGTTCCGCAACGATTTCTATTCCCGCGACGGCTACTGCTACTACGATTTCCAACTAGATTCTCTCTCTCCCGCTCTCGGAATAGCCGACTCCATAACCGCTCTCTCCTACCCGACCGACCGCCTTGGTATACCCCGTGTAGGTCTCGACTCTCTCCGTCCGGATGCCGGCTGCTACCAACATATTTCCCAATAAATATGACTCCCCGCGAAATTCTGCAACGATATTGGCACTATGACGATTTTCGCCCCCTACAGGCGGAAATCATTGATTCTGTCTTGGCCGGACGCGACACACTGGCACTGATGCCGACAGGAGGAGGCAAAAGTCTCTGTTTCCAAGTGCCTACTATGGTGATGGCTATGCGTAATGCACAATGCACCACATACTATGCAGCAGAAGAAGGACAAGGACTATGCTTGGTGGTTACACCACTCATTGCGCTGATGAAAGACCAGGTGGAGAACCTCTACCAACGCGGTATCCACGCTGCTGCCATCTACACAGGAATGACCTACGAGCAGCAGAAGATTGCCCTTGATAATTGCCTTTTCGGTCCCTACCATTTTCTGTACGTGTCGCCCGAACGATTAGAGAGCGAGGAGTTTCGCAAACGCTTGCAAGCCCTCCCAGTCTGTCTGATTGCCATTGATGAAGCCCATTGTATTAGCCAGTGGGGCTACGATTTCCGCCCGTCCTACCTGCACATTGCGGATATTCGTGCGCTATTCCCGCAAGTACCTGTTCTTGCTCTTACTGCTACCGCTACACCCGATGTAGTGGACGACATGCAAGAGCGACTCGGTTTTAAGGAAAAAAACGTATTCAGAAAGAGTTTCCATCGTGAAAATCTGCAGTACGTAGTGCGTTACACCGAAAAGAAAGACGAACAGATATTGCATATTCTCAGCCGTGTACCGGGCTCGTCCATTATCTATGTGCGCAATCGCAAGCGGGCGCAGGAGTTAGCCGCATGGTTGCAGGAACAGGGGCTTTCCGCCGATTTCTACCACGCAGGACTGACCACACAGGAACGTAGTGCCAAACAAAAAGCGTGGAAAAATTATTCTGACCAAGAACGTGGAACAAAGAACAATGAACAAAACGGCATCCGCATAATGGTCTGCACCAATGCTTTCGGTATGGGAATAGACAAACCCGATGTGCGGCTTGTTATCCACCACGACCTGCCCGACACCCTCGAAGCATACTATCAGGAGGCAGGACGTGCCGGACGGGACGGAAAGACCTCTTTTGCCGTCCTGCTCTACAATCCGACCGACAAAACCAAAGCCCGCAAACGTATCGGAGACAATTTCCCGCCCAAAGACTTTATTGAAACGGTCTATAACAAAACTTGCGATTTCCTGCAAATTGCTCTCGGGTGCGGCGAGGGACATACCTACGCTCTCCATATTGACCAACTCTGCCAAGTAATGCGGCTGCCTGTCCTACAAACCTACTCCGCACTACACCTGCTTTCGCAAGCCGGTTATATTGATTTTGAGGAAGCACGGGAAATATCTACACGCATACTAATCCGCCACTCGCCCGCCGAACTGGCAGACTATGCACTCAACCATGAGCAAGTACGCCTGTTAGACTATATGATGCGCAAATATACAGGCATTTTTACAGATTTCCAATATATCGATGAAGATACCCTTTCCGCCTCCTATGGTGGAAAAAAAGCCTTTCACGACCTGTTGGTAAGCCTTGCGCAACGCGGAATTATCACTTACCTGCCTCGCACCGTAGCCTGCGGTTTTACCCCCATACGAGACCGGCAAGACGATGTGTATCTCTCGCCCAAAGTATATGACGAGCGGCAGCACCGCTACTCCACCCGTCTGAAAGCCATGGTGGAGTATGCCGAGCAAACACAATTCTGCCGCGAACAACTGCTATTGGGCTACTTCGGTGAAAACGATGCTCCAGCCTGCGGACACTGCGATATCTGCCGCACTATGAGCAAAAATAATCAATAAAAAAAAGCAGGCTGCTCACCTGCTTTTTTATTTTACTTACGCTGAAAGCGATAGGTTTCATCAATCATTTTCTCATTATCTATACGGTAGAAACGCTGATTGGTAGTATCAGACTTCAGTCCGCCCAATGCAGCGACATACGGACCAATCTTAATAAAATCAAATGCTGATATGGGAAAGTTCTCAGGCAAATCCACCGCACCTGTGTACCATGCCACTTTTTTCCCTATAGAACGGATATAGTGTGCCATATCCAACAACGTACTTCGGTCGCCGTCTCCCCCCATCAGTCCAACACACGTTACATACGGATAGCGTGCCAAAAGGCTGTCCAAAGACTCCGGTGTCAGCAGTGTCCCAATGTCTTCCCGCAGTTGCGGACTATGGCACCCCTCGCAACGATGTGGACAATTCGACAAATTGAGTGCCAAAGTCGTCTCGTCCGGCACCTCCTGAAAAACAATATCGTAATCTGCAAACTTCAGCATAAATTACAATTAATTACCGTTAATAAAACGTTCCTTTTCTCCACTAAAGACCATTAAGAAGTACTTATTTGTGGTGCCTTGTCATTTGGAAACACCACTTGCGCAAAAGGAGTGTCGGCAACGAGGCACCTACAGCAAGAGCGAAGACTACCGCTGCCGTAACCATGCCATTGGTGAACACCTCCAGCATATAGCGCATTGCGTTAACAGAATCACCCGTACAACCCATAAACTGCGTAATGGCAAAAATTGTCCGGTAGGCATACATACCCGGTATCATCGGCAACAAAGCGGGAATATACAGCGTTGTGGTCGGGCAATGCAACCAATAGGAAAAACCGACACATATCGTACCGATGACCAATGCCCCGAAGAAAGAAGCCGTCATAATATCAAAATTGACGGTATGAATGAGCAAATAACGGGTAGCATGCCCGATAGCAGCAAGCAGTGCGCAAAAAGGTATCGTACGCACAGGCGGGTCAGAAATAACCGAGAAACCGATAGCGGCTACCGCAGCAAGCAACCCGTCCCGCAACAAAGAAAGCATCATCTCACCCATCACTATCCAATTATTAATGTTGTACTTAACAAACCTATTGCCAAACAACCTATCAGCAACACTGCATCCACCAAGCGTGCAAACCCCGCCAACACATGTCCCTCAACCACATCTATCACACTATTGATAAGCGGCACACCGGGTACCAGATAGAGTGCACTGGTGGCAATAGCAATATCCGGAGTATGCCCCAAATGCCAATAGCCGCACAACGAGGCAATCATTGAAGAGAGGAAAGCGCATACGAACCAGACACCCAATGTATTCAAGTGCTTGCGCAACATAAGTATCTTCACAGCATAGCCAATCCACGTAGCCACAGCCACCATAGCACATGCCCACACATCACCCTCAAACAAACCGCAGAATGCCGCATTGGCAAAGCCGACAAGCACCAACACCACCCAGTCATTGATTTTATGATTAGCCAGTATCGCCTCATATCGCCGCCACAACTCCTCCAAACAGAGGTGCTCGTCATAAGCCTCCCAACTGAGACGGCTCAAATCGGTATTCAGCCGGAAACTGATCGGACGATGCCTAATAGTGGTAACTTTGCTATAGACGTGTTGCCCGTCCCGAGACGAAAGCGTCAGCGTGAGCGTCTTATGCAGGACGGTCATCTCGACCTTTACATCAAACGAATCCGCAATACGGGTGGTATTGCGGACTATACGTGTGGTATGTACCCCGGCGGCAAGCAGACACACCGCATATTCCGAAAGGAAATTAGTGTACTGCTTGAGGTCGGAATGGATTTTACTTGCGTCTTCCTGTTCCATATTTATTTGCATTGCGCATTAAACGCATTATGCATTACATTGTTCCTTGTCCACGTGGGCATAGTAGCGGCGTGAAGCCTCCTGCTGGCGTGCCTCAGAGAAATTGCTGATACGTTTCAAATAACCGATGATACGGGTCAGATAATCCAGGTTCTCGCTGCCGCAAACGGGGCACTTATGCAGGTAACGCTTGTCAATATGCCCGCAGTCGTTGCAGACCGTGTTCGGGATATTGAACGTAAAATAGTTGGTTCCCTCTTGCGCGGCAACACGTAGCAGGTTGCGATATTGTGCCTGCGAGAGATGCTCCTCAAGGTTGCAGTGGAGAGCCGACCCTCCCGTGAGGTGCTCCACATACTTGCGTCCGTGGAGACGGAAACGATCCAATACGTTCAGGCTATGGTCTTCGACTATATAGAAATAACTGTTGTAGCAGTCGCGCGGCACCACATATCCGTCTTCCTTGTCCCACTTGGCGTGTTTGACACCCACGTTTTCCGCAGGAATCATCTCGCAGTTGAACATCACCTCCTTGGTGCGGTATTGTTTGTTGAGACGCTCGATCGTCCCCAGGACATCCTGCACAAACTTGGTATATTGTTCGTTGTCGTTGATAGGTATTCCCAGGAACTCGGCAGCCTCCACCAGTCCGTTCACACCGATCGTCAGGTACTGGCGGTTGATATTGATAAAGCCCGAATCGAACAGCGGCAGCATACCCTGCTCCTGCAGGCGTTTCAGGTTCTCGTTGTACGCGAGTTGCACCTTGTGCATCAAATCAACGACTTCCTCTATATAGGTCAGATACGACATACCTTGGCGCACGGCATACTGCACGGTACGGTTGAGGTTGATGGTGAGCACGCTCTTCGAACCCGTGCTTACGCCCCCCGCTCCGAGGGTGTAACTGAATCCGTTGTCGGTAATCTCGTTGCGCAAACGACAGCACGAAGCGAGAGAGTCAGCATTGTCGCTCAGATAGGTGAAGAACGAGTGTCCTTCGGCATACATCTCCGCCGTGAAATCGGCATACTCTTTGTCTTTCACATCGCCGTTCTCGCTGAGCAGTGCCATTGTCTCCACGGGGAACGTTAGGACAGAGCGCAGACGCTCGGCATTGAACCACTTCATAAAGCGTTTCTGCAGCCAGTTGAGCGAATCCCAATCGGGTTTCTCGCCGTCTGGGAAACGGAAATTACCGAAGATGCTCTCGAAATAGTAACGGTCGTAGTAACTGATATTCCAGAACACCGACTGGAAATTACGTGCACCCGTAGGCTGATTGATCGAATAGACCACCTGCTCGAAGCAATCGGTAATAACCTTGTCTATCGTACGCTGACGTTTGCTCAAGTCCACCACTTGGTCGGCGTGCAGGTAATAGTCGTTGCCGTACTCTTTGCCGATAAAATAGTTCATATACATCAAGAACTCGGGCGTAGCGCAGGCACCGCTCAACATTGACGACACCATAAACACCATATTGATGAACCCGCCGCAGAATGACTTGAGGTTGGTAGGAGGCGTGGCATTGCCGCCGATGGCTTTCGTGCCCTCGAGCAACCACGGATACATCGTAATGCTGGCGCAATAGTTGGCAAGGCTGGTCTCGTCGTTCTTATAGATAAAATGCTGTTTGAGCAATGCCATATATTTGTCTGCCAACTCCTTGCCGAACATTTTCTCAATGCGGTCGGTCAGCATACGGCGGTTCAGGCGGATATAGTTCGACTTGGGCAACTCGCCGATAAGGGTAGCGATATTCTTCTTCTCCACATTGGCATTGGCGTCATACTTGCTACCCGTAGCCGCATTGCTGGCGTTGCAGTAGTTCATCAGGAAATCCAACTTGTCCATCGTCTCGCGGTCTTTGGTATGACGATAGCGATAGATCATATAGTTTTTAGCCACCTGATAATACCCCTCTGCCATCAATGCCACCTCTACCTGGTTCTGTATCTCCTCCACACTGATTCCGTCATGAATACGCAGGCGCGAAACAATTGCCGCCATAGTCTCTTCGGTTGCAAAAGTGCCCGAAGCAATAAACGCCTTGTTGATGGCGTTTTTGATTTTGTCGATAGAGAAAATCTCCGATTTTCCATCGCGCTTGATGATACGTGTCTCCATATTGTGTATTTTGTTTTTTCTGTGTCAGTACAAACCGCAGAACACTTCCCAAACCAAGGGATAAATGTTCTATTTTTCTATTCCGCCAAGGTATCTCTATCCTATGCGTATCCTATGCGCATCCTCCTTAGTTTTAACGATACCTTCTATGGCGTAAAATGTTCTATTTTTAATGAATGTTCAGATGAGAAAACAGCCACCTATGCTTTGAGGTAATCATTCCCACCGTTCCTTAACACCTTTCTCAAAATATGATAACGACACCCCACGGGATACGATACGTTCCCCTCACACGATCAGACACGTACATATCATACATATCTGATTAACAGCACGTTATAATTATGAGATGTAAAACTTAGCGTGTATTTCCATCCGAAAGCACTTTGCAAAGGTACGACAATTTTCGGATATATACAAATGTATTTTATGACAAAAAAGCCCCCTTCCAACACGTTTCCGTGTAACTCTCTATAAATGGGAAAGATACAAAAAACAATAAAAATCACGCACTTTGCAAATAGGTAATTTATTGCAAAATGCGTGTTAAAAAACGAATTCTATCACCGGAATTTTTACTGCCTTTCAGCCATCAAATGTTTGCATTCGCTTACTGCACGTTTGAACTCGTCATCGAACCGCAGTTGGTAGGCGGCTTGCCCGCGCTGGTAGTAGTATCGCAGCACTATCTCGCTACCAAGAAAACTTTTTACCTCATCCAAATTGCGATAAATCGCCTCGCGAAAAGAAGGCTGCAACTGCGGCAGCAATGCTTCCAAGGATGCCAGTGTGGTCGAATCAATATCTTCGTGCCGTGCCATTTCGAGTACATCCCGGAAATACTTACCCGTTTCGGTCTCGTAGGTAAACTCTTGTTCGTCTAGGAAACGGCAGAAATCTTCAATGTCCCGGTCTGTCAGCGCAAACACCTCCGGCGCGGCAATTGTATCGTGCAAACGATGGTACCGGGTAGCATAGTCGAAGAACATGTTTTTTACATACAGCGAGTAGCAGACGTCCACTTTGGCAGAGTCGGACAGCACTATATCAGGCAGGATACCGCCCGCCGTATCGCGGTGCAGTTCTTTTCCGCGCTGACGCTCGGCATAGTCAATCGCCTGAATACACCTTCCAGAAGGCAGATAATATTTGGATGTTGTGATTTTCAGATGTCCATCATAGGCAATAGGGCGCACATTTTGTACCAATCCTTTTCCGAAAGTGCGCTGCCCGACAAGCGTAGCACGATGCAAATCCTGCAGACTGCCGCTTAAGATTTCGCTTGACGAAGCCGAGTTTTTATCCACAAGGATCGTCAGCGGAAGGTCAGGGAAACGTGCAGAAGAGGTGGCGTAGTAGGTACGGCACGAGTTCTGCGTCTTGCCTTTGGTAGAAACGACTTCCGTTCCCTTGTCCACAAACAGATTGACGATGCTGATCGCCTCGTCTACAATGCCGCCTACGTTGCCGCGCAGGTCAATAATCAGCGCACGGGCATTTTGGTTGTAGTAGAGATCGTCCAACGCCATGGCAAATTCGCGTGCCGAATTGGTAGTAAACTCCGAAAAGCCGATATAGCCCACCGCCCCGGGTAGTGTATCCGCCGTGATGGTGCAGTAGTAAGTGATAGGGTCTATGTGAATATCTTCGCGGGCGAAACTTACCGTAAACGGTTTCTCCACCCCCTCACGCTCCAACTGAAGCGTTACCGTTGAACCCGGCACACCGCGCAGATTATTGCTTACCTCCGAGACCGACTGTCCTTTGGTGGAAACACCATCCACCGAGAGTATGCGGTCGCCCGCTTGTACACCGTTGCGCTGTGCTGGTTTGCCCTCGTATGGATTGGCAATAATGATTTGCCGCTCTTTCTCTCCGCGTTTGTTCTTTCCATCCCGCTGTTGGATCATAGATCCGATACCGCCATATTTTCCGGTAGTCATCATTCGCAGGTCATCGTCTTTTTTCTTGGGATAATAGACCGTATAAGGGTCGATCTTACGGAGCATAGCATTGATGGCAGTCTCCGTCAAATCATCATAATTGAGCGTATCCACATAGTTGATATCCAACTGCCTCAATACATCGTTGTAGATTGTGAGCGACTGGTCAATACGACTTGTTTTCTGGCGCTGTGCCATCAGCGGCATTGTCACCACCAACAGCATCGCAATCATATATTTCTTGCTGATATGCATCTTATCTCAGTTTATTGGGCACAAATGCCGATACATCTTTATTATAAGAATAGAGGTCGCGGACGAGGGTGGACGAGATATGGGCATACTCGGGGCGCGTGTAAAGAATAACCGTCTCTACATCACCGAGTTGCTTGTTTGCCTCCGCCATATTGCGCTCGTACTCAAAATCAGATACACAGCGGATACCACGGAGAATGAACCGGCTATCCTGCTGCTTGGCGAAATCCACCGTCAGGCAATCGTAAATCATCACGCGTACACGCGGTTCGTCCCTGAAGATCTTCTGTATTGCCTCTTCGCGTTCGCGAATGGGAAAAGTCTCTTTTTTTGTACTATTACGTCCGATACCGATAACTATCTCATCGAAAAGTTTGAGTCCGCGCATCACGATGTCGTAGTGCCCGATGGTAAACGGGTCGAAACTACCGGGGAAAATGGCTCTTTTCATACTGGTTCTTTGTTCTTCGTTCATTGTTCTTTGTCTGCTTGTGCCGCAAGCGCATTCTTACGCGGGTTGTCGTACATCTCGTAGAGTTTTTCGCGCAGGAAAATCTCGTCTTTATTGGGAATATCCACCAAGGCGATACGGCTTTCGATATACTTGTCAAAATCCGTGCCACGCTCAAACAACTCGTACCCGAGGTGTATATGTCTATCAATCAGGTCGCACACAAATTGTATCTGCTCATTGCGGTTCAGTTCGCACAACTCGGGATGCTCTTGCAATGCCTGTTCCAATTCGCGATTGATGGAGGGGGTCAAGCGGTATATCACCCGCCCTTTCTGCCCCTTAATGCCCGTTGCCATTGAGCGTATATCGTCCGCTTTGGTCTTGTGCCAATGCGGAATATCGCGTTTCAGTTGCATCTCCTGCGCCTTGAGATAGTCGCACGGGTCGAACTCATAGGATATAGATACCGGGCAGATATTCAGATGTTTGATTGCCTCAAAGAAATCTGGAGCGTCTATGGTAAGCATTTTCAGCACTCCCGGCTGTGTGCGGTCGTTGCCGTCTTTCGCACGCCCCTCCCGCTGGGCTAACCAAATGGATTTGTTATGGTTACGCAGTTCGTTGATATATTGCGACAGCAGTTTGGCGTTCTCCAACTGTTGATGAACCGACCCGTTGCGTATCACCACAAAACAGCGCAGATAACGCACAAGCGGCTCTATCCACCATTTACCAAACAGGTTGTTACCAATGCCAATGTATGGGCGGATAAAATACCGCTTGCGCAGCAACATTGACAGCCACGCCGAATCCATACAGATGTCCCGATGGTTGGTCATAAAGAATGCCCCATATTTGATGTCACGTTCTATCTGCTTTCGATCGCCTAAATAACTCAATTTCACAGACTTGGTCGTCTTCCACTGGCATATCCGCAACACAGGAAAGATAGTAAACCAATCGCTGACAGCGAGCCACCAGCCGTTTCTGTAGGCACGTATTTTTTTATAAGGATCCACTATGCTAATAATGAATTAAGAATTTTATTAATACCTCTACTATTATAATATCTTTTGTTGTTTCAGTCAGGTGGATGACGGGTGGATGTCAGGTGGATAAGTATTTTTCCAGAGCATCTTTGCTTGCTTCGCGATAAGCAACCATCAGCCCCCCCGTACCGAGCAACGTGCCGCCAAAATAACGCACCACCACCACCAAGATATTATCCAACCCGCGTGCGTCTATCGACCGCAAGATAGGCACCCCTGCAGTGCCGTGCGGTTCACCGTCATCTTTAGTTCTCCACAGGTTCTCGCCCAAACGGTAAGCATAACACACATGCCGTGCGTCGTGGTATTTATTCTTGTACCACGCCACACGTGCCTTGGCTTGGTCTTCGTCTGCAATCGGTTCTGCAAAAGCAAGAAAACGGCTGCCGCGGTCTTTGTAAATCCCCTCAAACACCACTTGCGGTGCTTGTGCCACCTCTTTCTTTTTTGCCTTGTCTGCCGCTTGCGCTTTCCCCATAGTTGCCTAATTTTTCGCAAAGATACAACATTTTTCTCGGATACACAACCGTAGACGCAATTTATATGCAACAAAAAAGCCTCACAAAATGAGGCTTTTTATAATTTTGCGAAATATATGCTTAATGTTGCAACACCGATTCTATCTGGTGTACCTGCTGTCGAAGAACAGGGTCTATCTCCAACTGCTCGCGCATCAAAGTCAGCGAATGAAGCACTGTGGCATGGGTGCGACGCCCCATATACAACCCTATCTCATTGAGCGAATGACCGGTCAGTTCTTTGCTCAGATAGATTGCCACATGGCGTGCCTGCATAATCTCTTTGGAACGGTTCTGGGAAAGAATGGACTTCTCGGGGATATTAAAATGCTCCGCCACCGCCCCGACTACATCACTCAACTCCACTGTACTCGGCTGTATTTCCACGATATGCGACACCACCTGTTCGGTCAGTTGGAGGTCTATCTCACGATCGGTCAGGGTTGAGTGTGCCAAGAGACTTGCCAAGATACCTTCCAAGTCGCGCACGGAGTCGCGCACATTGTTGGCAATAAAATCGATCACATCGTCCGACAACTGTATGCCGTCGCGGTGCATCTTGTTGAGCAGGATATTGCGGCGCAGCGCATAGTCCGGACGGGTAATCTCCGCCGACAGCCCCCACTTGAAACGGGTGAGCAAACGGTCCTCAATATCTTTCAGTTGCACCGGTGAGCGGTCGGAAGTAAGAATCAACTGCTTGTGCGACTGTTGCAGATAATTGAAAATATGGAAGAACGTATCCTGTGTACCTTTCAAACCGGCAAAGTACTGGATATCATCCACAATCAGCACATCCACACTCTGATAGAAATTCAAGAAATCGGGAATACGGTTGGTATTGCGTGCATCCTGGAATTGCAGTTTGAATGTATTGGCGGACACATATAGCACACGTGCCTGCGGATTGAGCAAACGGGCTTGATTGCCTATGGCATTTGCCAAGTGTGTCTTTCCCACTCCGCTGCCGCCGTAGATAAACAGCGGATTGAATGCCGTATAACCGGGCTGTTTTGCAACCGCCACACCGGCAGTACGCGCCAATTTGTTTGGCTCGCCCGCCACATACGAATCAAACGTATAAATAGTGTTGAGTTGCGTATCAAAATCCATCGCAGGTGCCGCCGGAGTGTATGCCCCACCATTCTCTTTGCGGATATTTTCCTGCGAGGTACCCGTTGAAGGAATCGTACTACCCGCACCGGACGTAGAGTCAATCAACACACGATATTCCAACTGCGTTCCTTGTCCGAATACACGGAACAGCGTAGCCGACAGCAAGTTGATATAATTCTCCTCTATATATTCAGCAATGAACTGCGACTTCACCTGCAAAATCAGCACATGATTGTCGTATTGCAACGGCACTATCGGTGCGAACCATGTTTGGTAGGCACTCGGCGTTAGGTTGTCAGCCAAAATCTGCTGACACTGTGTCCACAATATGTTCAGTTGCTCGTTCATTGTCTGTAATTGATCGCTTTTTTGCAAGTAGTTTGCCTAATAAGACTAATTTAGTCCAGCAGGTCTGACAATACATTTATTTCAAAAAAAGCGCGAAAAAAAGACGAAGGATGTACCTCCGAATCCGAGTGCAAAGGTACTGCTTTTTCCCCAAGCGGGCAAATTTTTGCCAAACGCTGTTTTTACAGAAACGCTCTATTTGCGCCTATTTCAGCAACTTACACGTTGCAAACTGAAAATCAACAAATTACAAAAGTTTTCAACATCAAGCACACTGATTTACAGATAGTTTGATATTTGCAAGAACCATACACCATTTTTCACGAACATTTTTCATAATTCGCTATATATGTACGTTTTAGAGAAAAATAAAAATAATATCTATTTAGAATTGAACAAATTAAGTAACAGATACCCACTCATCTATTGTGTGGTGAGAGAGAAATGAAGAAAATAAAAACAAGACATTCAAGACACTATCTTGCGGCACATCGGTGCCAACTGCAGAATAAACGCCAGACATAGATAGCAAAACAACCCGATAATCACAAAATAATCACAAAACAATCACCGATGCGAGTACTATAAAGGGGTCTTAAAGGACTTCTTGGGCAGAGCGGCATTGCACATTATGCATTATGCATTTCGCATACAGGAAAACAGCAAAATAATACTAACTTTTAATGCTGTTGCCGATGAGCAACTCCACAAATAGTATAATTTGCAAATATCAACAAAAAGCAGTACCTTTGCAGCGTTTTGAAAAATATGGTACACAGCATTTGTCCATATTTGAGAAAAATCGAATAATGACCAGTTCTCAACGCATTATAGTAAATACTGCAGCACAATATATACGCACCATTTTGAATGTGTGCATGTCGTTGTACTCCACCCGTTTGATATTGTCTTCACTCGGGCAGAGCGATTATGGTATTTATTCTGTCGTAGCAGGAGTAGTTACAATGTTGTCTTTTATTACCAATGCTCTTGTAATAACTACCCAGCGGTATCTATCATTTCATCATGGTGCTGGAGATAAAGACAAAATACGTTTGATATTTGGGAATAGTGTGCTGCTACATATCCTTATCGGTTTTCTGCTTACAATTGTATTAAGTGCCATCGGTCCGTGGGTGGTGAATCACCTGCTTAATATCGAACCTGAACGTTTGGAAGCCGCACTAATCGTGTATTTTGCTGCAGTTATTATGCTGTTATTTACTTTTTTGACGGCTCCCGTACGTGCGCTCTTTATTGCAAGGGAAAACATTGTCTATATATCTATTGTTGATGTGTTAGATGGTGTTCTTAAATTGGTTCTAGCAATATGGCTCAGTCATATTGCTTACGACCGTCTAATTACTTACGCCGGTTTCATGACAAGCATACAACTATTCAACCTATTGGCTTTTTCTCTTTATGCTGCCTGGAAATTTGAAGAATGCCATTGGCCGCGTCTGCGTGAATGGAACAAGCAATATATCCGCAGCCTTAGTTGTTTCGCCGGTTGGACGATATACTCTACCGGTTGTATTATAGCCCGCACACAGGGTATTGCAATCTTGCTCAACCGCTTTCTGGGTTCTGCCATCAATGCTGCCTACGGCATCGCTCTGCAAGTAACCGGTGCTGTGCAATTTATTTCTGCATCAATTCTAAATGCAATCAATCCGCAAATTATGAAAGCCGAAGGAAACGGTGATCGCAAGCGTATGATTATGCTTGCCGAATATGCCAGCAAATATGCCTTTCTATTGTTGGCATTGGTATCCATTCCGCTTATTGCCGAAATGGACACCGTACTGCATATCTGGTTAGGGGATATACCGGAGCACTCCGTGATGTTCTGCCGGTTGATTTTGGTGGCCGCCCTATGCGACCAACTCACGGTAGGGCTTACCTCAGCCAATCAAGCCATTGGACAAATCAGGAACTATTCTTTGATTTTTTATTCCATTAAATTACTCACATTGCTTGGTGCGTGGATATGCCTAAAGAATCAACTACCTATAGCAAGCGTTATGTGGTGCTATGTCATCATTGAGTTTGTGTCGTCATTGATACGGTTACCCTTATTATACAAAATGGCGGGCATAGACATCCTGCATTTCTGCAAACACGTTTTCGGACGCACTATCATACCGTTGGTATCCATGATACTGGCAGCTTTCGCCGCCACCACTTGTATAACGAGTACCTATCGATTTTTCTTTGTTGTTATCATAACGCTATCAATTGGCATGATTACCATATGGTTCACAGCCTTGGAGGAAGCAGAAAAACAACTTATTTTGAATCATATACACAACATTCTTCACAAATAGTATGTTCCAAAAGAATTTCACCATATCAAGCATATCATTTTGGCAATTCATAATATATGCCATAATGATCAGTTTTATGGTTATCGTCTATCCTAAAACGGAGTCAACATATCTGTTGGCACGTGCAATTCAAGCAATACAGGTTTTATTATTGGGTTATCTATTATTGTCCGCCGTCCGACAAGGCAAATTAAGGGTTTCGAGATATGACAGGATAGTACACCTATGGTGGATTATTTTGTTGGTTATTACCATATACAACCAGTCAGAAATATGGCTAACAACCATCTTTAACTGGATGAATGTTGCCATATTTCTTCTTGTAGGACAGAAATACTGGCGTGAAGATGCACAACAGTCACTTAAAAGTCTCGCTTCAGTATTCTCTTGTTTGGTGTATCTCAATGTAATCTTACTTCTTTTGTATCCCAATGGGTTGTGGATAGATACGACATGGGTGGGAACCGGCGATAACACTCGCTACCTATTCGGTAATTATAACGCGATGGGCGTTGTGTGCTTATGTGCCATTATGATACAAGGTGCTTATACATTCCTTTCTAATAAGGGATACGGCAACTTATTGGGACTTACTATAGTGTCGCTCTACACCGTGATATCTGTAGGGTCTGCCACTTCCATTGTCGGAATAAGCATCATCACATTGTATCTTATATTTCATAAGCGAATTAAACACCCTTTTGTTTTTATAATTGCATTTTGGGGCATCTATATTGCGTTTGTCGTACTAATCGTTTTTATGGGAAATTCCATTGAGAATTATCCTATCCTATTTCAGTTTGTCGAAGATGTTTTAGGTAAAAATGCCACATTTTCTACCCGAACCGACATTTGGATAGAAGCCATTGAATTGATTGTTCAGCGTCCATGGGTAGGATATGGTTGCCAATCAGTGGAATGGAATGCTCAACAATTGGGAGCAAGTGGGGCTCATAATTTATGGCTGGAAATTATGTTATATGGTGGCATAGTGGCTGTTGGTGGATTTTTAGCCATTATTTTACGAAGTATGCTCTCTGTTTACCGCAGTCATTCAACTGCAGCAACAACAGTGGGTGTAGGTCTATGTATTCTGCTGCTAATGTCTTTATTTGAGACATACTCTATAATTTTGATATTCTTGGTTTTGCAGATAGCATATTACACTATTTATTTTTCAAAACCAGTTACAGACGAATTATGCTGAAAGTACTCTACATACTTTCCTCAACATCTACACAGGGCGGAGCGAGCAAATCCTTTATGGTTATGCTCAACAGGCTGCGCACTATGGGAGTAGAGGGTACTATTGTATTACCCAGTACGCAAGGTTTGTATAAAGAATTACAAGCACAAGGTGTAGCCGTAAGAGCCTATACTTATCGTATGGCGGTATATCCGCCCTGCAATAGCATCAAAGATTGTCTTTTGTGGTTTCCGCGCCTATGCGGGCGTCTTATTGTAAACCATAAAGCCACCCTCCAAGTGGAGCAACTTTGCCAGCAAATACACCCCGACATCATTCACACAAATGTCAGCGTAATAGATATAGGATTCCGTGCCGCCCAGCACCTACACATACCTCACATATGGCATATTCGTGAATACGGAGATCTTGATTTTCATCTTTACCACTATCCTACCCGTTCCTACCAATTGCGGTGTTATCAGAAAGACCTATCTTATACAATCTGCATCACACGTGATATACAGAAGCATAATATGCTGACAAACAACTCATGTTCACGAGTGATATACAATGGAATACTCTCTACCCACATAACCGCATATTCAAAGCCCAAAAAACCTTTCTTTTTATTTGCAGGTCATATAGAACCGGCAAAAGGAGTGTATGAGATGCTACAAGCATACACACAGTATACACAGATAGCACCCAAAATATATCCTCTATACATTGCCGGTGCAGTATGTAACAAAAACTACAAGACTCGCCTACAAAACCTTGTTCGCACACATCATCTGGAAAAATATGTACATTTCTTAGGAGAAATAAAAGATATTCTCACTTGGGAGCAGCGTGCTACAGCCGTGATTATTCCGTCGCTCAATGAAGGATTCGGGCGCGTTATGCCTGAAAGTATGTGGGCAAAAACACTTGTGATAGCGAATAATACAGCAGGCACCAAAGAGCAATTGGACAATGGTGTACAATTGACAGGAAGCGAGATTGCCCTACGCTACAATACAGAAGGAGAATTGGTACGACATCTGGTCTGCGTATCGGATTCACCGGTAGAAGAATACATGCCTATGATAGAACGTGCCTACACTACAGTCTCTCATCTCTACACCACAGAGCAAAATGCACAGCACATAATGCAGTTTTATAAATATATTTTACAAAAATGAAACAATTGCTTATCTATATCGGTCGTTTGTGGGCATATATCTGTCCACGAGAAGTAAAGCAGGCTATACGAAATGTATATCGTTTTCTTTATACAGGATATTACAGTCGTTTTCTGCATACAATAGGCAAACGCTCTACAATTTACCCTCCACTCACTGACTTTCAAGGCGGACAATATATATCCATCGGGGAGTATTGCACCATAGGAGAATATGTGGAACTGACCGCATGGGATACCTACAAAGGGCAGACGTTCACACCGGAAATACGCATAGGCAACGGTTGTACCATCCGCAGAGGTTCACATGTCAGTGCCATTAACAAGATTATCATTGGCAACAATTTGCTCACCGGACCGTATGTACTCATTACAGATCACTCTCATGGCATAGGAAGTGTCAAGGAGGCGGATATTCGTCCTCACAATCGTCCTCTATATTCCAAAGGACCTGTAATTATCGGCAATAATGTATGGATTGGCGAGAAAGCCAGCGTTATGCCAGGAGTTACGATTGGCGATGGGGCTATTATTGCAGCCAATAGTGTAGTAACCCACGATGTACCTGCCTATGCCATTGCCGCCGGTTGTCCGGCAAAAGTGGTAAAAAGAATGGATTTATAGGTATAGATTTTATGAAGATTGCCTCCATTTTCTTCATAACTGATATTGTACAAATCCCAAAATATGGCAATATATTTGGAATAGTACTATTTATTCTGTAAATTTGCAGCAAAAATTCATAGTAAATCAATATTCAAAACAAGGATGCCCTCATTATTAAACAAATTTTGAAACAAATACACTAAAAAAAATTAAACTCAATAAATTCAAACACACAAGGAGTTATTATGAACATAGTTATGTTCAAACCCGTGGTTATATAAACAGAAGATTTTATTTTTTGCAAGATACAAGATATGATTAGTGTTGCAATGGCGACATATAACGGAGGAAAGTATCTGAGGGAGCAATTAGATTCTGTACTCAATCAAACAATAACCGATTTTGAGTTGGTGATTTGTGATGATAAAAGTACTGATTCTACCATTGATATTCTATCAGAATATGCAACACTAGACAAGCGAATCCGTTACTATGTCAATCCTGTAAATATAGGATTTAAGCGTAACTTTGAAAATGTTATTCAAAAATGTAAGGGGGAGTATATTGCCTTATGCGATCAAGATGACATATGGTATCCTGAACATTTAGAAAAACTTTACAAACAGATAGAAAACAATTCTCTTAGTTGTGCGAATTCTATACTTGTAGATAAAGATAATAGTTCGTTGGGGATTTTGCTTAGCGATGCCGAGAAACTCTATACCTTTCCTATAGATAGTCATAAATTAATATACAAAATACTTCTTTCCGGTAATCCGTTTCAGGGAGCCTCTATGCTAATGTCAAAAACATTTATACATAGATGTTTGCCTATTCCAGAAAATGTTTGTTACCACGATGCATGGTTTGCAGCATGTGCTTGTTTAGACAATGGGATCGTCTATTCATTTGATCCAATAACACGTTACCGGCAACACGGAGATAACGTAACAGCCGCTGCCAATCGAACAGAAAGGAGAACTATCGGATACTATCTACACAAAACAAGAGATGTTCTAAAAGGCACAAACACATTGTATACTGACCGATTTTGCTACATAGAGGCTCTACATAAACGTTTCGGAACAAAAAGCGAAGATTTTGCTCACATTTACGACTTTATCGATAGTTTACAAAAACGGGGTTGTTCCATATGTGCTTTATGGTATATTATATGTAACTATCAATATGTAGCCACATATAATAGCAAACGAGGATTAATTAAGGATATATTCGTATGGTTGCATTGGCGACCGATGTCTAATTCAAAATGAATTTATGAATAACGTTGTTATATTTGCAGGAGGTAGTGGTAACCGTATGAATACCACAAGTCGTCCTAAACAGTTTTTGCAATTGTATGGGAAAGAGATCATCGTCTATACTTTGGAGAATTTCCAAAACCATAGAATGATTGACAATATCGTAGTGGCATGTAAAGCCGATTGGATAGACTATATGAACCAATTGGTGACAAAATATAATTTGACAAAGGTGCATTGGATTGTAGAAGGAGGAGAAACCGGGCAACAATCTATTTATAATGGTCTGACAGAATTAGAGAAATACTGTCCCGCCGATTCAGTGGTATTGATACATGACGGCGTGCGTCCGTTTGTAAGCGATCATCTTATATCCAATTGCATCGAAAGCGTACATAAATATGGTTCTGCAATAACAGTGGTTCCTGCAATAGAAACAATCGTTACTATAGAAAACGGACAGATACGAACCATTACAGATCGCAGCAAGTGTTTCCACGCAAAAGCACCACAATGTTTTATCCAAAGCGAACTGCTATCTGCGCATCGACAAGCACAGCGCGAAGGAAACACCAATACCATAGATTCAGCTTCGCTAATGAAACAGTACGGACATAGTCTGTACACCGTAGAGGGCAACTATGATAACATAAAAATAACCACCCCCGCTGATTTTTATACATTCCGTGCACTATGCGATGTACATGAAAATCAACAAATTTTCGGTCTTTGATTATGGAAAACAAACAGGTTATTGCAGACATTGAGGAAACACTGATTGGTTGCCCATTTCTCAAAGAGATGGCAGACAGAACGATACTTATTACCGGTGCTACAGGAATGATCGGTACAATGATAATAAAGGTACTACAGACCTATAGCCATCACAACAATACCGCCATACACATTGTAGCCCACATACGCAATAAAGAGAAAGCACAGCACAAATTGATGGGATATATAGACGAAAACATCGAATGGATTGTGGGCGATATATGTACACCGATCGTATACGATAAGCCTATTGATTACATTATACATTGCGCCAGTACAACCACCTCACAAGATTTTGTCAGCAAACCTGTTGAGACTATAAAAACGGCTCTCATCGGTACGCAAAACATTTTGTCCTTTGCACAGAACAAAAATATAAAAAAAGTGATATATACTTCGTCTTTGGAGGTATATGGTAATCCCGACACATTTGAAGTTCCGGAAGAAAGCAATGGACGAATTGATTGGACGAGTGTACGAAGTTCATATTCGGAGGGGAAACGTATGGCGGAATGTATGTGCCAATCGTATTACGCAGAGTATAATGTACCTATTGTGATTGCTCGATTGGCACAAACTTTCGGAGCAGGCTTTGAACCGACAGATAACCGTGTATATGCCCAATTTGCCCGTGCTGTTGCTGCAAAACAAGATATTGTCTTACATACGAAAGGTACTACTATACGCGATTATTGCTATTTAACAGACGCTGTATCAGCATTATTACTTCTTTGCATTAAAGGAGTTGCAGGCGAAACATACAATGTAGCCAATGAAGATACTACTTGCTCCATAGCCGAGATGGCACAAATAGTTGCAGGATTGTCAGACGGGACGACTAAAGTTATGTTTGAT
Source organism: uncultured Bacteroidales bacterium (assembly GCA_934728255.1). GTDB lineage: Bacteria > Bacteroidota > Bacteroidia > Bacteroidales > Paludibacteraceae > Colicola. The sequence continues at coordinate 281,230 of CAKVEC010000001.1, read as the reverse complement.
TTGAGTATAGATACAGCCCGATTAGGATATAATCCTGAAATGAAAATAAAACTGCTTAGCAATAAATTACGTAAATTAGGCTGGGAACCGAAAAACAACATAACAACGGCTTTTACGAAAACTATTAATGGATTAAAATGAACTTAGCAGAATTGATATTACATTCTTCGCTTCCTATACGTGAACTGACAGAGAATGAATCGGCACAACTGAAACAGACATTGCTTGAGATATACAAGGATGTACTCGCAGCCTGCAAAAAACACGGGCTGACCGTGATGCTCGGCGGAGGCAGTTGTCTGGGGGCCGTGCGGCACAATGGTTTTATTCCTTGGGATGATGATTTGGATGTGATGATGATGCGCGCCGACTATGACCGCCTCCCTACTATAATGCAGCAGGAATATGGTGATAAATATACCTACACGGGACCAAATATCTCCACACATACCAATACCCCATTTATCAAATTAGGCAAACGAGGAACTATTTTTACGACTATATATGATCAACCTGATGCACAACACGAGATAGCCATTGATGTGTTTCCTATAGAGAATATACCAGATAGTCACCTACTGCGCTTGTGGCACGGCTTTTGGCTAAACCTATTGCAATATATAGCATTGTGCATCAGCCTATACAAGGGTCGCAATTGCTATGCAACCCAAGTACTGCGTGCGTCCAAAGAGGGACGCAAGAAAATCAATCATCGATTACGCATTGGACATATCGGTTCGTGGCTGTTTGATTGTTCCCGCTTGTATACATTCTGCGACCGATTGGCTTCCAAATATGCAAAACGAGAAACAAAAGATGTAACAATTCCTACAGGACGAGGGCATTATTTCGGGGAAATACATCCGCTCGAGGACTTTTTACCGGCAGTAGAACATACATTTGCCGGCATACAAGCCCCGCTGCCGCATAATTATGATGCATATCTACGCAAATTATATGGGGATTATATGCAAATGCCGCCCATAAACAAACGAGAGAAACACTCTTGTGTAAAATTAAAGTTTTGACAATAGTTTCATTCTAATGGAACAATATCGATACAAGTTTACGTGGTATTCTTAATAGGAATATCAGGCTTACCCACCACTAATGCAAAGTATCTTTACATAGCAAAACTATACGTATTTCCTTTTGTAAAAAACACCACACAATATATAGAATTACGCAGAAAACAATATGAATATCTATCAAGTAGCCGTCATCATTCCCACCCTCAATGAAGAGAAGTTCATTGCACAATGCTTGGATTCTGTCATAGCACAGACTTTTCCGCTCACAGAGATGGATATTATGGTTATTGATGGTGGCAGTAAGGACAAAACCTGCGCGATTGTCAATGAATATCATACTTACTATCCTAACATACGCCTACTCAATAATCCCCAAAAGATACAATCTGTGGCATTCAATATAGGTGTTGCCAACTCCGATGCCCCCTATATAGTCCGCTTAGACGCACACGCTACATACAATAGCGAATACATTTCACTATGTATCAGTCATTTGAAAGCAAATACCAAACGCGGTAATGTTGGGGGGGGGGTTTTAATTCAGGCACAAAACGACTCCACATGGGCAGTGTGCAATGCACTCCTCAACCACTCTCGTTTTGGCATTGGAGGAGCCACATTCCGTGTTGGAGATAAGGCAGGTAATGTAGACACGGTACCTTTTGGAGCCTTTCCGCGAAGAATAATTGAGCAAATAGGAGGTATGCGCGAAGACTTGCCGAGAGGAGAGGATAACGAGTACAACTCACGCATACACAAAGCAGGATACGAAATCTACTACGACCCGAATATCAAGATATTCTATTACGCTCGCCCAACCATACAATCATCTTGTCGGCAGATGTATGCCAACGGACAATCTATAGGGCAACTTTTTTACATAGACAGAGCAGCCATTGGTCTGCGCCATCTGATACCGCTCATTTTTGTACTTGGACTTCTATTGGGTGCAGTACTATCTGCCATTTGGCATCCGTTCTTGTGGATATACCTGGCAGGAATCTGCATATATCTTCTTTGTGCATTCTTTGCTGCCATCAAAGCCACACAGCACCATTCTCCTAAGTACATTCTACCGCTCCTTATCCTATTCCCTTGTGTACACATCTCCTATGGTATTGGCACGATAAATGGTCTATATGCAGGATTAGTTCATACCATTCGCAATAAATATGACTCCAAATAATGACGTAAAACTAAAATAACGATATACTTTAGTTGCATATCCCGAACAAAAGATGTAACTTTGCGGACAAGAACAAGAAATTCTACTCATCTATAATTTATGAATATGAAATTAAGAAATATTCCTTTTTCCCCACCTGATATGACCGAGGCGGAAGTACGTGAAGTAGCGGATGCTATTTTAAGTGGTTGGATTACTACTGGTCCGCGTACCAAAGAGTTTGAACGGCAGATAGCCGACTTTGTCGGTGTTCCTAAAGCCGTATGTCTGAACTCGCAGACAGCATGTGCAGAAATGGCACTACGTCTGTTGGGCATAGGTGACGGAGATGAAGTGATTGTTCCTGCTTACACCTATACAGCATCGGCATCGGTGGTATGTCACGTGGGTGCCAAACTTGTTTTAGTGGATATACAGCCCAATAGTTTGCAAATGGACTATGCGGCTATGGAAGCGGCTATCAATGAACGCACCAAAGCGATTATTCCTGTGGATTTGGCAGGTATCCCGTGCGACTATGATAAGATATTCCAAATAGTAGAACGCAAAAAGTCCCTGTTCCACCCTTCTAACAAGATACAAGCCTCAATAGGGCGTATCGCCATCTGTGCAGACGGAGCACATGCCTTCGGAGCGCAATGGAGAGGGAAAATGATAGGTTCTGTAGCAGACTTCACCGCCTTTTCTTTCCATGCAGTCAAGAATTTGACTACAGCAGAAGGTGGAGCACTGACATGGCGTCCGATAGATGGTATCGACAATGAGGAACTATATCACCAAGCCCAACTATACTCTCTGCACGGACAATCCAAAGATGCTCTTGCTAAGACGAAATTAGGCGCATGGGAATATGACATCGTCGGTCCGTGGTACAAATGCAACATGACAGACATTATGGCTGCCATAGGCTTGGTGCAAATGAAGCGTTACCCGACATTGTTAGCACGTCGCAAAGAGATTATCCAACGCTATGATACCGCTTTCAAACCATTAGGTATTGATGTACTGGATCATTACAATGACATCCATCAGTCATCCGGACACCTATATATCACCCGCATACCCGGTGCAGATACAGACAAGCGGCAGGATATTATCGTGAAAATGGCAGAACGTGGTATTGCGACCAATGTACATTACAAGCCATTGCCTATGATGACCGCATACCGCAATATGGGCTTCGATATAGCCAACTATCCCAATGCCTATGCGCATTTTGTCAATGAAATAACATTGCCTCTGCACACACGTCTGACAGATGAAGACGTGGCGTACATCATAGAAAACTATATCGATATAGTACAAGAAAGATAATGAAGCGATTTTGCGACATAGTACTTTCGGCAGTAGGATTATTGTGCTTGAGTCCCTTGCTTTTAGTGGTAGCATTGTGGGTGAAAATAGATTCTAAGGGACCTGTATTCTATCGCCAAGTACGGGTAGGACGCTATAATAAGGATTTTCGTATCTATAAGTTCCGCTCTATGTACACCGACAGCGACAAGCGTGGGTTGATTACTATAGGCGGACATGACCCGCGCGTAACAAGAGCAGGCTACTACATCCGCAAACTAAAGTTGGACGAGTTGCCACAACTTATCAATGTCTTTGTGGGAGATATGTCGTTTGTTGGTCCTCGTCCGGAAGTACGAAAATATGTAGATATATACACCCCAGAACAGTTGCATGTTTTGGATATTCGTCCAGGGATTACTGATGCGGCATCTATCAAATATCGCAATGAAAATGAAGTATTAGCATTGCAAGTAAATCCAGAACAATACTACACCGATGTGATTATGCAAGACAAATTGCGTATAAATCTCGACTATGTAGCACATCATTCACTATGGGGTGATTTTAAATTAATAATCAATACTTTTAAGGTAATCATAACAGAATAAAATATGGCATTTTTCGGGTTATTCGGGAAAGAGAAAAAAGAGACTTTGGATAAGGGACTGGAAAAGTCCAAAGAGTCGGTATTGAGCAAAATCGGACGGGCTATCGCCGGCAAAAGCACGGTGGATGATGATGTGCTTGACAATTTGGAAGAAGCACTCATCACCTCCGATGTGGGTGTGGAGACCACGCTGCGTATCATAGAACGCATACAGGCACGCGTAAAACGCGACAAATACCTTGGAACAGACGAACTGCACCGGATTCTGGTAGAAGAGATTGCTGCATTGCTTGCCGAAAACAACACCGGCGATGTATTCGATTTTGATGCCCCGCTACCTTGCAAACCATACGTTATTATGGTGGTGGGCGTAAACGGCGTGGGCAAGACGACAACCATCGGGAAACTGGCTTATCAATACAAAAAAGCAGGCAAAAAGGTCTATCTCGGTGCGGCAGACACATTCCGTGCGGCAGCCGTGGAGCAACTATGTATCTGGGGCGAGCGGGTCGGTGTACCGGTTATCAAGCAGCAACAAGGTTCCGATCCTGCCAGTGTGGCATATGATACATTAGCCAGTGCGAAAGCCAATGATGCAGATGTGGTGCTGATAGATACCGCCGGACGCTTGCACAACAAAGTGAATCTGATGAACGAACTGACCAAAATAAAGAATGTGATGCAAAAGGTCGTGCCCGATGCACCGCATGATGTGATGCTCGTTTTGGACGGCAGTACAGGGCAGAATGCGTTTGAGCAGGCACGGCAATTTACGGCTGCGACACAAGTCAGTTCGCTGGCAATCACAAAGTTGGACGGTACAGCAAAAGGCGGTGTGGTAATAGGTATCAGCGACCAATTCAAGATACCTGTGCGCTATATCGGATTGGGTGAAAAGATGGAAGATCTGCAAGCATTCAACAAAGAAGAGTTTGTTAAATCACTGCTATAAACACACAAAATTGCACGTTATGAAAAAGTGTTTTCTATTTATAATGCTTTTGCTGCCATTGTTTGGATATGCAGCACACGAGTTGGTGCTGCTCTACCCGTCCGGAAAAGAAACAGAAACGGATTTGGCTGCTATTGGCAAACTGGAATTTTCGTCCGATTCAGTCTTTCTCATTTCGCATAGCGGAATGCGGTTGGGAGCAGAAGCAATGGGGAAATTACAACATATCCGCTTTGCAGAAAAATCCACTTCCGATATAGATGCCGTACAGGAAACCGGTATTTCCATTTATCCGAATCCGACCACCGGTACACTGACAATCAGCGGTATAGAGCAAAAGAGCATAGCACGTATCTATACCACAAACGGACAATTCCTACAAGCCGTTATGCTCTATGAAGGATCTAATACGCTATCAGCAGAATCTTTGAGCACCGGCACCTATCTGCTGCAAATCAATACGAATGTAGTTCGCTTGCTCAAACAATAACGTGGGTGGCAAGGTTAGGATATTATAAAATAAGATTAACAAACATCCTACCCTGTCCTATACCTATCCTATGCGCATCCTATGCGTATCCTATAACAAAATAAGGCTGCCCTTTTCGGCAGCCTTACCCATCTATTGTTAATTGTTTTTTATCTTTATTTACCAGACTTGTCGGATTCCGCCGACTCTGTCGTTGCATTTTCCTGACCGTGCTTTGTTCCCTTATGACGATTCATCAAACCAATCACACAGAAAGGCACAATGAACATCGCCAAAAAGACCAATGTCAGGATAATAATTGAAGTATCCATATAGAGTCAATTTGTAAGTTTGTAAATGGGGAAATTTGTAAATTGCCGTATTGACAATATACATACTATGACGACGCGGGACGCATCGTCTCCATACAGGGCATACTCAACCATAGAGTATGCACACCTTACAAAGCGAGCAATTACCAGAATGTATTGAAGGGAAAAGATATATCTTCGGCAGGCAGGCCGACAACCAATGCCTCTGCACATGATATATCGGTATTCAAACGATGAGAAAATGCCGTTTCTCCGGCTATTGAAAGGGCAAAATTAGGAGTGCGCATACTGGTGTAATCATTCTGCACCGTGCGCGAATGTGTTTCATAGCGACGCCCCAACGCATTGTTCGCTAATGCGGGAGAATATCCGGACAAAGCAAAATCGGATACATAATCCACCTCGGAGAAGGTTTGTGCCTGCTCCGTGATGAGCATTGCCTGCTCATCCCCCCTACTCTCCTGTATATGCGGAGGATAGCCGTTAAAGCGCAAAACCGCACTGACAGCAAACAACAAGAATATGTAGAACCGATGCCTCACGTTTTCGAAACGTTAATATACAGAACGTTAATTATCGTGTAATTAAACGTTAATTATTCTTTTTAGGAACATATAATTAAGCCATTAATTCTGCGTTAATTCATAATTCATCATTCCTAATTCGTAATTACTATTTCTGCGTAGCGAAGTATTTCCAGAGAGGAGCGGCGTGTAGGGCTTGAATGATTTCGCCTTGCTCAAGCAATTGGCGTACATCGGCTTTGTCCATGATATGCACGTGTATGTCCTCAGTGCGCTCCTGGTGCTGCTCCCGCACTTTCTCCACTCCCGTAGCCAGAAACGTATAAGAGAGGTTGTTATGGTTACCCGGATTAGGCGACAAGACCATAAACTGCTGCCATTCGCCGCCCTCAAACCCGGTTTCCTCGCTCAGTTCGCGCTTTGCCGCCTCAAGCGGTGTCTCGCCCGGGTCAATCACCCCTGCCACCAACTCATAGTGGGTTTCACCCAATCCATGACGATACTGATCTTCCATCACCATTTGCCCGTCTTTGGTAATGGCAATGACATTGATCCAGCAGGGAAATTCCATAACAAAATAAGCAGGCATCACCACCCCGCTCGGCAATTCGACCGTGTCCTGACGGACATTGAGCCAAATACCTTTGCTGAGCAGTTTTTCACTCCGCAGCACTTTCCATTTGCGGTTTTCCAATTTCTCTATCATACACGCTCTTCCATTTGAGTGTCATATATATCATTCGTGCCACGAGATGGGCAAAATAGCCTATATATAATGCTTGCGCACCACACCAGCGATAAGTAATCCCGTAGCCAAGCACAAACGCTATCGCAGCAAAAATCATACCATTGCGAATCTCTTTACCCGCTGCAGCCCCCACAAAAATACCATCCCACAAAAACGCCAATGCTGAAATAATCGGCATCGCTATCAGCCACCCCATATACGGAGCCGCTCCGGATAGGACAGACACATCGTTGGTCAACAGCCGAATACATTCCTCTCCCGCTATCCAATAGAGCAAAGAGAATGCCATACCGATTCCGACAGCCCATACAAACAGGATACGAACGGCGTTTTTGAGCAGCGCAGACTGCTTTTCGCCGACAAACCGCCCCACCAATGCCTCACCCGCATAGGCAAAGCCGTCGATGAAATAGGAGAAAAGCATAAAGAGTTTCATCATTATGGACGATACCGCCAGTTCGGCATCGCCATAACGGGATGCCAAAGCAGTAAAACCGACATATACCACCATAAAACAAAGCGACCGGATAAACAGATTGCCATTCAGCACCAGCAGGCGGCGCATAGCACGGAAGTCTGTGAGAATCCGCCAAACGGCAGTACCGTGCAACGTAGTACGGTATTTGGCAGCCACAATAAGAACTGACAGAAACAGTCCCGAGTACTGGGCAATCAGTGTACCATACGCCACACCAATCGCCCCGAGTGGGGTATGGACAGCCAGAAGATAACTGACAACGATATTCACCACATTGACAAGAATGTCAGTTGCCATCGGACTGACCGTATCCTGCATACCGATGAACCAACCCTTGAACGCCATCAGACTGAGCGTAGCAGGTGCCGCCCAGATACGCACAAAGAAATACTTGCGGGCAAAGGCTGCCACCTCCGGCGAACAGGGCACACACGCCAAGACGGCAGTAACAAACAGCCATTGTATTGCCCAAACGAACAATGCCCCCAGAACGGCAATACCGATACTCTGCATGAAAAGCCGGCTGCACTCCGCTGTATCTTTGCGTCCGAAAGCCTGCGCTGTCAGCCCCGATGTACCCACCCGCAGAAAACCAAAATTCCAATAGAGCAGGTCGAACAACATAGTGCCGATAGCAATACCACCAATAGCCGAAGCATCGGATATATGCCCCACAATAGCCGTATCCACCAGCCCGACCAACGGAATGGTGATATTCGCCAAGATACTCGGCAATGCCAGATGAAGAATACGGCGGTTCAATTAACAATTAATAATTGACATACACAGCGATACCTTATTTTCAATCTAAATGCTCTGCCTGCGAAACAGACAGAGCATTTGAATTCTTTATTCTTTGTTCATTGTTCTTTGTTCTATTTATTTTCCTTGATAAATAGGACGGAAACGGCACCTAAGAGCAGCAATACACCGGCAATGACGAGCATACCCACTTGCATATCATGGCAGATGCCATTCAGCAACACACCACCCAACAATGCCGCCACAATCTGCGGGAGACAGATGGTGCAGTTAAACAATCCGAGCAGCGTTCCCATACGCTTGCTGCCCTCAATGGCGTTGGTGAACAACGTAAACGGCAAAGCCAACATCGCTGCCCAAGCCGCGCCAATCAAGGCATAACTCAGCCAAAGTACGTACTGATTATGCACAAAGAAAATAGATACAAAACCTATTCCGCCTATCACAAGCGACAATATATACGCCCCCTTGTTGCCCATTTTATGCTCTATGGCAGGCAGGAGTGCCGCCCACAGCAGCGAACCGACTGCCTGAATAGCAAAGCATACACCTACCCAGTTACCTGCGTTTTGGAACGCCTCCTCGGCGGTATTCAAACCGTCCCAGCCGAAACACTGCGAGGCAATGGCTCCGTTGGAGTATGTCCACATATACATAAACGCCGCCCAGCAGAAGAACTGTACCAACCCGATTGTAACAAACGCACGCACAATGCGTTTGCTGTCCGATGCATCATCTTTCGTAGCAGCCTTGTCTTGCTGCTTATTCAATCCGTGGAACTCGGCATATTCCTGCGGATTCATTTCCTTTACGGCAAAGAATGTATATAGCACGCAGAGGATCAGAATAGCCGCACCGATATAAAACGACCATTTGACAGAATCGGGAATAACACCTTCGGGAGCCGTATTGGCAAGCCCTATCCACGTAAAGAAAATCGGGAATAAGTAGCCAACCAACGAACCGGCATTGCACAATGCCGACTGGATGGCATATGCCGTACCCTTCTGCTCCTCGTTAACCATATCGCCCACCATCATCTTAAACGGCTGCATAGCGATATTGATGGATGTATCAAGAAACATCAGCGAGAACAAGCCGAACCACATAGCGGCATTAAGCCCAAGGAACAGCCCCTGTTGGAATGTAAAATCACCAGCATTGGGAAGCAGTACCATTACTGCTACGGCAATAATTGCACCGATAAGCAAGTAGAATTTGCGACGCCCAAAGATTGAACCGAGCCATGTCTTATCCGACAGCAGACCTATCAATGGTTGCACAATCATACCCATCAACGGAGGCAGGATCCAAAAGAAACTCAATGTGTGCGGGTCTGCACCGAGAGTAGCAAAAATACGGGAGATATTGGCACTCTGCAAGGCATAAGCAATCTGTACGCCGAAGAAACCGAAACTGAGGTTAAAGAGTTGCCAGAAAGACAAATTACGTTTTTCCATTTTGTGTTCTCTGATATTGATATTTATTTAACTAAAGACAAAAGTACTGCTTTTTTCCGAGCCGCACAAGTTTTTTCTCTTTTTTCAAATAAAAAGTTTGCAGAACAAAAAAAAATGACTACCTTTGCACTACAATACTTTGCCCTTTTCGGGATAAAAAGCGGGCAAATTCCCGCCCTTACAATCGAAAATTATACACCTTATATATTTATATATAGATGAACGTAACGCATGAACAGTTGACCGAAGCACTGCAACGCTACTTTGGTTTTGACAGTTTCAAAGGTAACCAGGAAGCCATCATACGCAATGTGATGGAGGGGCACGACACATTTGTCCTAATGCCTACGGGCGGAGGCAAGAGTCTGTGCTACCAGTTGCCTTCGTTGATTATGGATGGTGTGGCAATAGTCATATCGCCACTTATTGCACTGATGAAAAACCAAGTGGACGCTATGCGCAACTACTCGGAAGAACCGGGCGTAGCCCATTTCATCAATTCATCGCTTTCGCGCCCCGAAATCAATGCGGTCAAAGAAGACGTGATTGCGGGCAAGACCAAACTGCTCTATTTAGCCCCTGAAAGCCTGCAAAAAACGGAGAATGTGGACTTTTTGAAAAGCGTAAAAATATCCTTTTATGCAGTGGACGAGGCACATTGTATCTCGGAATGGGGACACGATTTCCGCCCGGAATACAGCCACATCCGCTCTATGGTGCAGCGTATCGGCAAAGCACCGATTATTGCCCTGACCGCCACAGCGACCCCAAAGGTGCAGAAAGATATTCAGAAGAACCTCGGTATGCCCGATGCTACCGTTTTCAAAAGTTCGTTCAACCGCCCGAACCTGTACTACGAAGTACGCCCGAAGACCAAGGATGTGGATCGCGAGGTCATCAAATACGTGCGCTCGATGGAAGGCAAATCGGGCATTATCTATTGTCTGGCACGCAAAGAGGTGGAAGATTTGGCACAAGTGCTGCAAGTAAACGGCATTTCCGCCCGCCCGTACCATGCCGGTATGGACGCAGCCACACGTAGTGCTACACAGGATGCTTTCTTGATGGAAGAGTGCCAGGTGATCGTGGCAACTATCGCCTTCGGTATGGGTATCGACAAACCCGATGTGCGTTTTGTGATTCACTATGATATTCCCAAATCGCTCGAAGGTTACTACCAGGAGACCGGTCGTGCAGGGCGCGACGGCGGCGAGGGGCAGTGCATCTGCTTCTATTCGCCCGACGATATTGAGCGTCTGCGCCGTTTCCAGCAGGGCAAACCCGTCAAAGAGGTGGAGATAGGCAACCAACTGCTGTTTGAGACACAGTCATATGCCGAATCAACCATCTGCCGGCGCAAACTGCTGCTGCACTATTTCGGCGAGGAATACAACCAAGACAACTGCGGCAACTGCGACAACTGCAAAAAAACCTACCGAATGATGGACGCCCAAGAGTTGCTCAGCCTCACGCTGGAGACCATTCAGCAACTCAACGAGAAGTTCAAAACCGACCATATCGTGGATATTCTCCACGGCAACGATACTGCGGATATTCAGAGTTACAAACATACCGAACTGGAGAACTACGGTGCCGCATCCGATGTGGATGAATCTACTCTTTATGCCATTATCCGTCAGGCTATGCTCTGCGGCTATCTGAACAAAGATATTGATTCATATGGTGATTTGAAGATCACCTCGGACGGCAAGAAATATATCCGCCGCCCGACCAAATTTGAGGTACCCATCGAGGTGCGCGACGAAGAAAACGAAGATATAGACAGCGGAGCCGTAGCCTGCGCAGCAGCCGATGATGTGCTGTTCTCCATACTGAAAGACGTGCGCAAAAAATTGTCGAAAAAATGCGACGTACCTCCGTTTGTTATTTTCCAAGATCCGTCTCTCGAAGCAATGGCTACCACCTACCCCATCACTATGGAGGAACTGATGACCATACCGGGTGTGGGGGTGAGCAAGGCTAAACGCTATGGCGACGAATTCCTACGTGTCATCAAGGAATATGTCGAGGAAAACGAGATTATCCGTCCCGAAGACCTGCGCATACGCACTGTGGCAAAAAAATCCACCCGCAAAAAGCAGATCATTGCGGCTATCGACCGCCGTGTGGATCTCGACGATCTCGCCGAATCCAACGGAATGTCGATGGAGGAAATGCTCGACGAGTTGGAAGCGATTGTTTTCTCAGGAACGAAAGTGAATATCAACTACTTCATTGAGGAAGTGCTTGACCCCGACGAGGAAGAAGAGATATATGACTATTTCAAAAATGCCGAGAGCGATGACCTCAAAACAGCGATGGACGAACTCGGAGAGGACTACTACGATGTAATCCATGTCCGCCTCGTGCGTATCAAATTCCACTGCGACCTCGGAAATTAATGCATAATGCATAATGAAAAAGCAGGAAAAATCAAACATTCCTTGTGCTTTCTTCCTGATAGAAAAGTAAGGTGGATGTCGGGTGGATAGACCTACCTTACCCCTCCGAAAAACAGAACATTCCACGCATATTAATTGTTAATTATTAATTGTTAATTGAACAAATTGCATAAAAACGAAATAGATATTATCACGTTGGGTTGCTCCAAAAACCTCGTGGACGCCGAGCGGCTGATGCACCAATTAGAGTTGGCTGGCTATCATTGCGTACACGATGCGGAAGACCCCAAAGGTGAAATTGCCGTTATCAACACATGCGGTTTTATCGGCGATGCCAAAGAGGAGAGTATCAATACCATTCTTCAATTTGCCGACCGCAAGACGCACCACAAACTGCACCAACTATATGTAATGGGTTGTCTCAGCGAGCGTTACCTGCACGAGTTGGAAACCGAAATCCCCGAGGTGGACAAGTGGTATGGCAAATTCGATTTTATGCACCTGATAGACGACCTGAAAGCGCAACCCAAAAGCGACGAAGGCTGTGGCTACAAGCGCACGCTTACCACTCCGAAGCACTATGCCTACATCAAGATTTCGGAGGGCTGCAACCGTTTCTGCTCCTATTGCGCCATTCCGCTCATTACGGGCAGACACACTTCGCGCCCGATAGAGGAGATACTCGACGAGGTTAAATGGCTTGTTGGTCAGGGAGTAAAAGAGTTTAACGTCATAGCACAAGACCTGTCCAGTTATGGGCTTGACCTCTACAAAGAGCACCGCCTGCCCGAACTGATAGACCGTATGGCACAGATTGATGGTGTGCATTGGATTCGTCTCCACTACGCCTACCCCACCGATTTTCCGAACGGCATCCTTGAGGTTATGGCGAAGCACCAGAATGTATGCAAATACCTTGATATTGCCTTGCAACATTGCAGCGACCATATGCTCGGGTTGATGCGCCGCCATATCACCCGTGCGGAACAAGATGCGCTCATCGCACGCATACGCGAAAGCGTACCAAATATATGTATCCGCACCACTTTATTAGTCGGGCACCCCGGTGAGACCGAAGAGGATTTCGAGGAACTGAAACAATGGGTACGCGAGATGCGCTTCGACCGAATGGGTGCCTTTGCCTACTCCGACGAAGAGGGAACATATGCCAACCTGCACTACAAAGACGACATACCGCAGGAGGTGAAAGACCACCGTGTAGCAGAGATAATGGCTATACAACAGGAGATTTCGGGCGCACTGATGCAACAGAAAGTAGGCAAAACACTGGATGTGGTCATCGATCGTGAAGAACCGGACTATTACATCGGGCGTACGCAATTTGACTCCCCCGAAGTGGATTGTGAGGTACTGATAGACAAAAAACATACATTGCAAACAGGTGATTTTTATCCGATCAAGATTATTCGTGCCGAAGAATTCGACCTGTACGGCACACTCGGAAAAGAAGAAGATTTATGCTGACAAAAGACTTGATAAATAACATTGCAGATACCACAGGCATGACCAAGAAGCGTGTGGAGGAATTGCTCAATGCTACCAATGCCGTAGTACGCGATGCATTGATAGAAGGAAAGGCTGTATCCCTGCAAGGATTGGGTACATTGGAAATCAAAAGGAAAGAAGAACGCACTTTTGTTCATCCTCGCACGGGGGTTAAAAGTACCAGCCCCGCAAGAAACCAACTCTGCTTCAAGCCTGCTGCCGATATCAAAGACGAACTGAAAAACATCTAAACCATGGCAGACAAACTGAGTAGTACAGACCTACGTCGTGCCGTCATAGCGCGTACAGGTGCCTCCGAAGAAGAGGTTACCCTGTTTCATAATGCCCTTAAGGAACAAATTGTAAGGGCGATGCGCACAGATGATAAACAGGTTAAAATCAACGGATTGGGTACATTTCGTCTGCAAGGTATTGCCCCCCGAAAAAGTGTGAACATCGCCACAGGAGAGAGTATCACCATAGAGGGCTACAACAAACTGACTTTCGTCCCCGAAATCAGTGTCAAAGAGTTGGTATATAACAACCCTTTGACAACAGGAGACACTGATGCCTCGCCCGCAGTCAACCCGGTTAGCACCAAACAGGCACAGCCCGCCAAGAAAGAACAGGATAATGAGTTCGACCCACTGAAGAAACTCGGCAGGCAGGCGGATGAAATAGTGGATATTCTGGCCACATTAGGACAAGGACCCAAAGCGTCTTTCCCAAAACCTATCAAGGAGGAGAAAGTACAGGAAATGGTATCCCCAAAAGAACCGATTGCTCCGCAAGAAGCGCCAGCTCCACAGGAAACGCCCATTGAACCGATAGAAATAGAGCCTGTTTCTCCTACTCCTAAAAAGGAAGAGGAAAAGCCGCAAACGCCCTCCAGGCCAAAGAAGAAATACCATTTTTTGCGCGATACATTGATTTGTGTCTGCTGTTTGCTGTTGGTATTGGTAGGCGGCTACATCTTCCTGCGCGAGACCCTCAGCCAATGGGTGGATTCGCTCCGTGAGACACCAACAACAGAGGTTGTTGCAGTAGAGACACCGGCACCCGTGGCAATAGATACTACGGCAAATACGGAGAATACACCAACCACGGAAACTGCCGGAACTGCACCTTTGACCTACACTGAGTTCATAACCACAGAGCGTGTGCGCAATGGAAGTCGTCTTGCCCAGATTGCCCGCCGCCACTACGGCGAGGACAAAATGGATCTGTGGGTCTATATCTACGATGCCAACAAGGACATCATTGATAACCCCAATGCTATCAAAGTAGGTACAGAACTGCGTGTTCCTCGCTTGACGGAACAGCAAATGGATTTGACCAATCCCAATACACAAGCACAGATAGAGCAACTCAAAGCACAAATAGAAGCACTCGGCAAGTGAACGGACAAGTGATACATATAGAGAATGCTTGCACCAACAATCTGAAGCATGTAAGCGTGGATATACCGCGTAATCAACTGGTTGTGATTACAGGTGTGAGCGGTAGCGGCAAATCGTCGCTGGCGTTTGATACACTCTATGCCGAGGGGCAGCGCCGCTACGTGGAGAGTTTGAGTGCCTACGCACGTCAGTTCCTCGGGCGTATGCAAAAACCCGAAGTGGACAAGATAGAGGGTATTCCGCCCGCTATTGCCATTCAGCAGAAAGTGAGCAGCCACAACCCGCGTTCCACCGTGGGGACAAGCACCGAGATATATGATTATCTCAAACTCCTTTTTGCCCGTATCGGGCATACCTACTCGCCCGTCAGTGGCAAGGAAGTGCGCCGCAAAAGCATACGCGATGTGGTGGATGCAATGACCTCGCAGCCGGTCGGCACACGCATCTATCTGATTGCGCCCATCGTCTTGGAAAACCGCACGCTGCAAGAGCAGTTGGATATATGGCAGAGCGAGGGTTTCTCCCGCCTGTTGGATAATGGCGATGTAGTGCGTTTGGGTAATACGACGGCACAACAGGTTGCCCAAAACGGACAACTCAAAGAACACGTTTACCTGCTGGTTGATCGTGTAGTTGCCGATGGAGACCCCGCTACAGCAAATCGTTTCGCCGACTCTGTACAAACCGCCCTATTTGAGGGGCATGGTGAATGCGGATTGTACATCAATGGCAATTACGAAATGTTCTCCGAACGTTTCGAAATGGATGGTATCCGCTTTATGGAACCGAGCGAACACCTATTTGATTTCAACAATCCCATAGGTGCCTGCCCCACCTGCAAAGGTTTTGGCAATATCATCGGTATCGACCCCGATCTGGTAGTCCCGGACAAGACCAAGTCGGTCTATGACGACGCCATCGCCTGTTGGCACGGAGAAAAGATGAGTGTATGGCGCGACCAACTCATCTACAATGCCGCAAAATTTGGTTTTCCTATACATACACCATTTTTTGAACTTACTCAGGAACAGAAACGTCTTATTTGGACCGGCAACGAGTATTTCCGAGGGCTGAACGATTTCTTCCAAGAGTTGGAATCCAAACAGTACGGAAAAATACAATATCGTGTAATGCTCGCACGCTATAAAGGCAAGACCATCTGCCCCGACTGCAATGGTATGCGCCTGCGCAAAGAGGCAGGATATGTCCGCATAAACGGTAAGAATATCTCCGACCTTTGCTCTATGTCCGTCTCCGATCTGTCGAAGTGGTTTGCGGATTTGTCGCTCAATGAGACCGAGCAGAAGACGGCAGAAATGCTTATTCATGAAATAACCTCCCGTCTCCAATTTATGGAAGACGTGGGGCTCGGGTATCTCACGCTCAGCCGTATGAGCAACACCCTTTCAGGCGGGGAGAGCCAGCGTATCTGCTTGGCAAAATCATTGGGAAGCAGTTTAGTCGGTTCACTCTATGTATTGGACGAACCTTCTATCGGTCTGCACGCCCGTGATACGGAACGGCTCATTCACGTACTCAAAGAACTGCGCGACCTCGGCAACACGATTGTAGTGGTAGAGCATGATGAGGAAATCATTCAAGCCGCCGACTATATCATAGAGATTGGTCCCGCAGCGGGTATACATGGCGGCGAAATCACCTACGTGGGCAAAACAAAAGCCGGCGAATTTGTATATAATATCCCCACGCAGCGACGCAAGTGGAACAATTATATCGAGATACAGGGGGCTTGTGAGAACAACCTCAA
This sequence comes from uncultured Bacteroidales bacterium, assembly GCA_934728255.1. Classification (GTDB taxonomy): domain Bacteria; phylum Bacteroidota; class Bacteroidia; order Bacteroidales; family Paludibacteraceae; genus Colicola. The sequence goes on along the minus strand of CAKVEC010000001.1, from coordinate 264,309 downwards.
GAACTTGAATGTACGTTTTCCTCTAAACGTGATGACCGTGGTTACCGGCGTGAGCGGTAGCGGTAAATCGACCCTTGTGAGCAAAGTATTTTACCCTGCCCTAAAAAAGTACTACGGCGGTATGGCAGAGCATACTGGCAGTTTTTCAGCCCTCAAAGGCAGTATGCATCTTGCTACCGACATCGAGTTTGTGGACCAGAACCCACTCAGCCGCTCTTCCCGCTCCAATCCCGTAACTTATCTCAAAGCCTACGATGATATACGCCGCTTGTTTGCCGACCAGCCGTTGAGCAAACAACTCGGTTTCACTGCCTCCCATTTCTCGTTCAATACCCCGGGCGGGCGTTGTGAGATGTGCCAAGGCGAAGGTACAATCACCATTGAAATGCAGTTTATGGCAGACATCACTCTCGAGTGTGAGCAATGCCACGGAAAGCGTTTCAAACAGGATGTGCTGGATGTCCACTACCGCGGCAAATCTATCTACGACATACTGACTATGACTATCAATCAGGCAATCGACTTTTTCTCAGAAGATCCTGATTGCGAGAAGATTGTTAAACGGCTCAAACCGCTGCAAGACGTAGGTATCGGCTATATCCGTTTGGGACAATCGAGCAGTACACTTTCGGGCGGCGAAAGTCAGCGTGTCAAATTAGCCTCATTCCTCGCCCAGGAGGACGCACAGCCTACCATATTTGTCTTTGACGAACCTACTACAGGTCTCCACCACAAAGATGTACAAGTGTTGCTTAAGGCTCTCAATCAACTGATTAGCCGTGGGCATACCGTTATCGTCATTGAGCATAACCCGAGTATGATTCTGGCAGCAGACCACATTATCGACCTCGGTCCCGAGGGCGGTGACGAGGGCGGTCATATCGTCTTCGAGGGTACACCGGAAGGCTTGGCACAATGCCAAGAAAGTTATACCGGAAAGTTTGTTAAAAAACTACTCCACTAACTATTACTCCTTATGAAAGAAAAATTAAACGATTTGCATAACTCTGACATATTTTCGCACATTGCTTCGGCCAATTATCTTCCGCGCTGGTGTGTGTTACTTATTGATGTGTTGCTGTGTTCTATTGCCTATTGGTGTAGTATCTTGATTGGCAAAGGGATCTTTTCCTATGGCTTGATTGGATTTGAAGTGTTGCCTTTTTGGGGGCAATATGCCGTATTGATTGTGGTGCAGATACTCTGTTTTTGGTTGTTCCATTCCTATTCGGGAATCCTGCGTTATTCCACATTTATTGATACTATCAAGTGTTTGCTTGCCATATTGTCGTGCGGCGGGTTCTTGTTGCTTGTCAATTTTATATGCCAAGGAATTACAAATGTTAAGTTGTTCCTGAATACAGCACTCGTTATCTACATTCCTATTGCCTTTATTTTTCTTTTTAGCCTGCGTGTGGGGGTAAAAACACTATATGAGTTTATCAAACAGCATGCTTCCGGTACAAAGAAAGTGATGATTTGGGGTACCAAGTCTGCGGGTATTGCCATCGCAAAAATGCTCCGTAGTGCAGGCGATGAGGCTCAGTATAATCCTGTAGGCTTTTTAGGAAATAAAGAAGATAAAAATGATAGTCAACATAGTCTGGTCGGACTGAAAGTATTCCCGTTCAATGCAAAGACTTTCAAGTGGATGAAAGAGCATAACATCCATGATGTTATCATTTCTCCACTCAAAATGCGTGCTATCAATCCATCGAAAGACCTGCAAGTATTCTTTGATAATGGTTTCCATGTACTGACAACCCCGAATTTCACGCAATTTGACAATGTAGAAGAGGTTGATAACCAGCGCATCGGGCGTATCGAGAATATCCAAATAGAAGACCTATTGGAGCGTCCCGCCATCCACATCAATACAGACAATGTACTGCAAATCATACAGAACCGAGTAGTGTTGGTTACCGGTGCGGCAGGCAGTATCGGTTCTGAGTTGGTACGCCAAGTGCAGAAATACCAACCACAGGTAACCATTCTTTTGGAGCAAGCCGAGTCTCCACTCCACGACCTGACGCTTGACTTGAAAAAGCAGTTTCCCGATGCGCAGTTCATACCTGTCATTGCTGATATTCGCAACCGTGAACGCTTGGAAGAGGTGTTCAGTCAGTTCCACCCGGCAGTGGTCTATCACGCCGCGGCATACAAACACGTGCCACTGATGGAGTTGCATCCCAACGAGGCAATCCGTGCCAACGTAATGGGAACCAAAAATATGGCGGATATGGCGGTCAAATATGGTGTAGAACGTTTTGTGATGATCAGTACCGACAAAGCAGTTAATCCAACCAATATCATGGGTGCCAGCAAGCGTATTGCGGAGATTTATGTGCAGTCGCTCTTTAAGAAACTTGTGCAGGAAAATCCTAATTGCACCAAGTTTATCACAACCCGCTTCGGCAATGTCCTCGGCAGCAATGGTTCTGTTATTCCGTATTTCAAGAAACAAATTGCCGCAGGCGGACCTGTTACGGTTACCCACCCCGATATCATCCGTTATTTTATGACCATCCCCGAGGCGTGCTGTCTCGTTATGGAGGCCTCTACGCTCGGTAACGGGGGCGAGATATTTGTCTTTGATATGGGGCACCCTGTGAAAATCCTTGACCTGGCAAAAAATATGATTCGCCTGGCAGGTTTTATCCCAGGAGAAGAGATACCCATCGTCTTTACCGGTCTGCGCCCCGGTGAGAAACTCTATGAGGAACTGCTCAACCAGAAAGAAACCACCCTACCAACTTCCAATGAGAAGATTATGGTGGCGCGTGTACGTGAGTTTGAATTCGATGCGGTTTCCAAAAACATTGATTCGCTCATTGACTTGACTACTAAAAACAAGCCGTTCCTCACCGTGGAACTAATGAAAGAAATTGTTCCCGAATTTATCAGCAATAACTCTATTTTCGAGAAGTTGGACAAATAAAAATGCTTAGTGTAGAACACTTATCCATAGAATTTTCTTCCCACCCCGTTCTGGAAGACGTATCCTTTATGATCAACAAAAAGGATCGTATAGCCCTTGTAGGCAAGAACGGGGCAGGCAAGAGTACGCTCTTGCGTCTTGTGGCTGGCGAGTACCAGCCTACTTCTGGGCGTATCTCGCGCGACTCGGATATGACTATCGGTTATCTCCCGCAGGTGATGATGCACATCGACGGCAAGACGCTCCGCGAGGACGTGATGAGCGTGTTTGACGGCGAACCCGACGAGGAGAAAGCCCGCCGTATCGCCGAGATGGACAGAACCATCATCGGTCTCGGGTTTGAGCGGAAAGACTTCGACCGTCCTTGCTCCGAGTTCTCCGGGGGGTGGCGTATGCGTATCGAATTGGCAAAGATTCTGCTCCGTCATCCCGACCTGCTTCTTCTTGATGAGCCGACCAACCATTTGGATATAGAGTCTATTCAATGGCTCGAAGACTTTCTGAAATCTTCACAAAGCGCTATTCTGTTAGTTAGCCACGACAAGAAGTTTATTGACAACGTTACGAACCGCACCATCGAGATTACTCTCGGGCGTATCTACGACTACAATGTCAATTACTCCCGCTTCCTTGAACTGCGCAAGGAACGCCACGAGCAGCAGGTACGCGCCTACCTCAATCAGCAAAAGATGATTCAGGAGACCGAGGACTTTATCGAGCGTTTCCGTTACAAGGCGACCAAGGCGGTGCAGGTGCAGTCGCGTATCAAACAACTGGAAAAACTGGAGCGTCTGGAAGTGGATTTGGAAGATACCTCGCGTCTCAGCCTCCGTTTTCCTCCTGCTCCCCGAAGCGGTGATTTCCCGCTGATCGTGGAGGACTTGCGCAAAGATTTCGGCAACCATACCGTCTTCTCCGATGTTACGTTTACCATCCGCCGCGGCGAGAAAGTGGCGTTTGTCGGCAAGAACGGCGAGGGTAAATCGACCCTTGTCAAATGTATTATGGGGCAACTCGACTATATGGGTACGCTCAAAATCGGGCATAACGTCAAGATCGGTTATTTTGCACAGAATCAGGCAGCGTTATTAGATGGGGAATTGACGGTTTTTGATACGATAGACCGTGTGGCGGTAGGCGATATCCGCACCAAGATACGTGATATTCTCGGCGCATTTATGTTCGGCGGAGAGGCTTCGGAAAAGAAAGTGAAGGTGCTTTCCGGCGGCGAGCGAAGCCGTTTGGCGATGATCCGTCTGCTTTTGGAGCCATGCAATCTGCTTATTCTCGACGAGCCGACCAACCACCTTGATATGCAGTCCAAAGATGTACTGAAAGCCGCCTTGCAGGACTTCAACGGCACCGTCATCTGCGTCAGCCACGACCGCGATTTTCTTGACGGACTGGTCAGCAAAGTCTATGAGTTCGGCGGCGGGAAAGTGCGTGAACACCTCGGGGGCATCTACGATTTTCTGCAATCAAAAAAGATTGATAGTTTGCAGGAACTGGAGAAGAAACATCAGGAAACCAAGCAACCGACCAATGCGGACAAAACAGGAACCGGATCGGCTGCCGATTACGCGGCACAGAAAGCCGAAGCCGCAGCCCGCAGAAAAAAGGAGAAACAAATTGCGGAGACGGAAGCCTATATCGCCCAGTTGGAAGCCGAACAACAACAATTGGAGACGCTGATGTCCGACCCAGCGCAGCAAACACAAGAGAATTTCCAACGCTACGAGCACATCAAGCGCGAGATCGAACAGAAGATGTACGAGTGGGAGATACTCAGCGAGTAATTATGAATTATGAATTACGAATGGCTATAGTTCCTCATTCAGCATTCATAATTCATAATTAGAAACACGGGTGGATGTCAGGTGGATGACGGGTGGATAGACTACTTTTTTCCTTTCTATCCTAAGCCTATCCTATAACGATCCTATACAAAACGAGCAAAAGAATTAATGGTTAATTGATGGATAATTATATGTTCAATTAACGATTAATTATACGATAAATACCGTTTCATAACCATGGACGAGATAATCGAATACATCAAGTCGTTTCTCCTCTACGGAGACACTACGATGACACAGCACATCGGCTACACCGCCGATGAGTCGCTTTGGTCACGCTACAAAGTGGTTATCGTGCCTGGCGGACACCTCGGCTCCGACCTTGTCCTGCCCGATATGGAACACCCCGTAGTAGAGCAAACGGGCAAGACGTTTGTTGTCCGCACCGACCTCATCTACAACACGTTTTTCTTTATCTCCCGTGCCGAAGAACTGCTCAATCCGCAGCGCGACGAGCACGGACGTTTTGCCGCCCGTTTCTCTGTTCTCGGACAGGGCAACAATTTAGAGATTCCTCTGGTGGACGAGTATGCGCGTATCTTGATGAAGTTGCTTGAAATGGATATGCCCCAACCACACTATTCGCATATCTATCTTACCCACGACATTGATATCCTTGACTATTATCGCCACCTGCGCGGGGCTTTGGGCGGAATCCGCCGTGGACACTGGCACGATGTGCTGTCCTCGTGGCAGGACATTCACCACGACCCCGCCTATACATTTCCGTGGCTCATAGAACAGGACGCTAAAGTGCCGACTGCCGATGTAATTTATTTTATAAAGCACACTGGAGGCAAAGGCTTCGACTATCCGCAATACAATACTAACGGACACGATTTCAATCAATTGGCTGACAGCCTCAGCCGTTCAGGTGCACGTTTGGGACTTCATTCGAGTTACTACGGTTTGCCCGCGGAGGGCAAGCAGGCGGACTATTTCCGCACCATTCTCGCCCCTGCCTGCCCGCTCCACCGCAGCCATTATCTGCGTTGCTCTATCGACAATATGCAACGCCTCGCCGACCTCGGTTACACCGACGACTTCACTATGGCGTTCCCCGACCGTGCGGGTTTCCGTCTCCAGACCACCCGTCCCGTGCGGTGGATTAACCCCAAGACGCTAACACTCACCCCGCTCACACTCCACCCGCTCACACTGATGGACTGCACACTGAGTAACAGCAACTATATGAATCTCTCTGAAGACGAAGCCTATTTCTTCTCGGAGCAACTCCTCGACCGTGTCCGCCAACACGCCGGCGAAGTAACGCTGCTATGGCATAACAATCGCTTTTTTGATGGTTCTTACCACGAAACATTGTACCCTAAATTGCTAAAAGGTTTGCGCCATTATTCGCACCATAATGAATAGAAAACGTATCCTCATACTTACCGATCCTTATGGGAAACCCGCCTATGCACCGCGTTTGCGCTATCTCTGTGATTATCTGTCCGGTAAAGGATACGATGTTGCCGTCTATACCGAGCAATTTCAGCCACACGACTTTGCACATACCTACCCTATATACGAAAAACCTTCCTACCGCAATGCATTTCAATGGGCAATACAATCTCTATTGTCGTTGCTGACCGATTGGCGCAACCGGCGTTTTTCCCGCTGGGTACAGCAGCAAACTGAAGATCAACATTTTGACCTTGTTTTTTGCACTACATTCTCCACGTTTCCACTACGTGCCGCATTGGAAACGGCACAACACAGACATATTCCGCTCTGTGTGGACATACGTGACTTGGACGAACAGGTACCTAATGCACAATATCAGGCTCACCGCCAGTGGTGGGCACGTCTTTTTCGTAATTGGTATAGTGCCGTCAATATCCGCCGCCGCAACCGTGTATTGCGTCAAGCAGACTACATCACTACGGTTTCTCCGTGGCACGTGGATTTTATCCGCCATTTTAACAAAAACGTACACCTCATATATAATGGGTACGACCCTGCGCAGTTCTATCCGAAAAATGTACCTTCCGACACGTTCCTCATTACGTATATTGGCAAAATATACGAGTTCCAAGATCTGTCACCGGTTGAACGTGCAATCCAGGAATTAAATATCGCCAACATTCAACTTAACCTACACACGCCCGACCACAACACGATTCCCATTACCACAGTAGGCGATGAACTGCGACACAGCAGCATTGCTGTTGTGCTGACCAATCCCGCTGCAAAGGGGATGATGACCACCAAGTTTTTTGAGGCACTCGGGTGCGAAAAGCCGATACTATGCGTGCCGTCCGACGAAGGGTGTTTGGCACAAACTATCCGTGAAACAAATGCCGGTATTGCCACATCGGATATCGAAGAAATCAAGGCATTTATCCAAGATAAATACCACGAATGGCAACAAAACGGCTATACACACCAACCCGTTACAAATAAAGAACAATTCTCCCGTCGATGCCAAGCAGAGCAGTTCGAGCAACTTTTTTTGTCGCTTACAGAAGGACATCAACGCCCTTTGCTGACAGACATATGTTGGACGCTATACCGCTCCAATACTACCTTCGATTTTTTAGACAGCATCATTGCTGCACCACGGTACAGACGTATGCGGCGTTTCTTTACCACCCGCTTCGGGAAATACAGCAATCTGTTGTTTCTCAAAGTATTCCGTATTGATGTGCAACGTTCGTTGGCTCTGCGTTATATCCGTCATTGGGATAAAGACACCCTATTAGATAAAGCACGTACGTTCTGCAGTACCTATTTGGAACCGCGGAAAAATGAAGAAGTATTCTGCATTCTACAAGGGCGACAGATTATATTAGCCTCGGGGACAATGGATGCGATTGCCCAAGCCATAGCCGAACAACTCCAGCCCACCGCTGTTCACTCATCACATTTACTGAAACACCACCTGCTTGACATGTACTGCGATTTTGATATTATCACGGACAATACTGCCGATCTGCCGCTTATCCGCAAAGCGCATCACGCCTATATTGTGGTATATGACGACCTGCCCCGTTGGAAAAAACTGACAAAAGACCTGCAAAACACGGAATTTATCCATGCAGACGGAACCAAATATTAGACCACGATTTGCGAGCGAGCATATACCGCAACGGGTATTTTATATACCTTTTGCCTACTATTATCGTGTACGTTTAGGAACACCTGCCAAACTGCTATCATGGGGACTGATTTACTTGTTCCCGACTGCATTTTATGCTTGTTTGGCAGCGGGCGAAGTGTCTCTTGCCATCCTGTACAACTATATATTATTGCTGTTGGCGGTTTTTACTCTGTATGAAACCGGCTATATCTACAACGATACATTTGCCACACGTAAAGAAGCGAATCCTTCCATACGTCTGTATCCGGATAATCTGCAATACTTCTACGCCCACTATAGAACTATTATTGCAGTACGTATACTATTGGTTATCTGCGTATTGGTTATTCTGTTGTGTCTCCACCCTACTCCTCTATGGTGGCTTACCTGCTTTAGCGTATTGCTCATTGCGCCCATATTCTATACCTACAACCGGATACGCAACCGCTATAATGTTTTTCTCTATCCGCTGTTGGTTTTCTCACGCTATATTCCGTTCGTGATTCCATACTTGAACAGCAACAATATACAATATATCGGCTGGCTGTTTCTCTCTTTTCCACTACTGAATGCCCTTGAACGTTTCTCTATGCCACGCTACCGCTACCCGCTGATACGCTGTCTTATTCCGAATGAGGAAGCCAAATCTCTGTTCCGTGCGGTTTATTATGTATTGGTGTGCCTAATAGCCACATCGGTACTGCTCGTTTCCCACTCATCGCTTGTTCCGTTGATACCTATATACATACTGGGTATATATCGCCTTCTACTCTATGTACTTACCCGTTTCTACACTCCTAAGAATTATTTGAAAGGATGAAAGAACTATCCACATACAAGCAAGCCGGTACCTGCATTTTGCTGTGGTTGATACTGCTGATACCCAATATCTTTGCCCTGTTTGCGGCAGAGGATTTGCACGTGTCTTTTATAAAAACAGCAGGCTATCTGCTCATCACATTGGCTTGCCTGTTACTGCCCGCCTTTGTACTCAAAGTCCGGACCTATTTTCTTTTAGAGGGGGTGGTGTGCCTGTTCTTTGCACCTGTTGAGTTGGCAAGCCTGCACCTGAATCATCGCCCGACATCGGACTTGTTTCTGCAATCCGTATTCGCCACCAATCCACAGGAAGCCGCCGAGGTAGTTACGTCCGTATGGTGGTTATGTATTATCGTCCTTACAATATGGGTAGCCTATTTTATCTTGGCGAGCCGTTTAGACAACCGGTACATATTTAGCAAACAAGTGAATTATTGCGGTTCAGGCGGCGTATTGCTGCTATTGGTTGCTTTATATGGTGCTATGTGGCTGCACGTAAAACACGTTGCTAAAGAATTACCGACAAGAGAAGTATCCGCCCGTGCCTGGCAAGCCACAATGGTCAAATGGGACAAGATCTATCCGTACAATATCTACCGCGGGTGCGGGTATCTTATGCAAGAAAAACACAAAGCACAAGAAATGCAGAAGGAAATAGAGCATTTCTCATTTGGTATTCAGCCCAAAGACTCTATCGGGAATGAGTTGTATATCCTGTTTATTGGCGAATCCTCACGGTATGACCATTGGGGTATCAACGGCTATGAACGAAACACATCACCACGGCTTTCTTCAATCCCTAATCTGGTGTCCTATTCTTCAGTCTATTCGCAAGCCAATTTGACAATGCACTCGGTACCACTATTGCTTACCCGTGCCACGGCTGCTACTGCTGATATACAGAACAAAGAGAAAGGGCTGAGCGATGCTTTTGCCGAAGCGGGCTATACCACAGCCTTTATCACACGTAATGAGACCACAAGTTTTATCAATCGCATAATGGAGGATTGCAACTATCATTATGCTTTCTCACAACTTATGGATATTGATTTTGCCAACGATTGCGATAGTTACGATATGGATATACTGACCAAAGTACGCGAGGCACGCACAGATACGGGACAAATGATGGTTCTTCACTCTCTGGGCAGCCACTACAAATACAGCATCCGCTACCCCATCAGCGAAAATGTATTTACTCCGTCTTTCGGGCGTACAGACAGTTACCGCTTGATGAACGAAGCGCATAAACCGCTCATTATCAATGCTTATGACAATACCATTCATTATACAGACAAAGTACTCGGGGATTTGAGTGCATACGTTGATTCACTGCAGATACCGGCTGTGGTGGTCTATATATCAGACCACGGCGAGAGTTTCTGGGACGATGAACACAAGTTCTCCATGCACGGCTCATACATTCCCGTTGAAGCCGAATACCATGTGCCGTTCTTTGTCTGGTACTCCGAATCCTATGCACAACAGCACCCCGACAAAGTACAGCAAATCATTGCCAACCGGCACAAACCAATCACATCACAAGTCGTATTCCATTCCCTATTGGATATGGCAGATATCCGTACTATTGCGGACAGTACGTATAGTATCTGTTCTCCTTATCTACAATCACAAGATACCATCAGCGTCATCTCCGGTGGCGGACAACTGACCGATTTCATTATCTCCGAACACAACTAATCAACCAACACTATATGAACAAATCACACTTTATACTATTCTTACTATTCGCAGGCATCTTATCCGTTTCAGCCACTACCTATTATGCTGCCCCCAAAGGGGCAGGAGACGGGAAAACATACGGCACGCCTTGCTCATTGAGCAAGGGAATCAGCAACCTAAAGCAGGCGGGAGATACGCTGTATCTGCTTGGGGGACAATATGACTTAGACAAAACCACTATCAGCAATAAGAACGGTAGTGCAGGACAATATATTGTTATAGCGGGGTACCCCGGAGAGCAAGCCATATTGGACTTTAGGACTACTGCCTACGGCACACGCGGACTGCAGATAGCAGAGACATGTACTTATCTGCATATCAAAGATTTAACACTACGCTATTCGGGAAAAAACAACTTGTATAACGAGGGAAGCCATTGTCTATTTGAGAACTTAGACATCTATGGTTCTGCAGATACGGGCTGCCAGATGAAAAAAGGCGGAAACAACATCATCAAGAATGTGGATTCGCATGATAACTTCGACTACGAGTTGGACAAATCGGGCAATCTGACCCAATGCGATTTCGGCGGCAATGCGGACGGGTTTGCCGACAAACAATTTACGGGCAATGGTAACCACTATATAGGTTGCCGCAGTTGGAACAACTCGGACGACGGGTGGGACTTCTTTCAACGTGTTTCCAATTCGGAGACCATTATAGAAGGGTGCATCTGCTACAAGAACGGTCCAGCCTACTACGATATGCGCAATCACCCGCGCTATGAGACGGACAAAGCGTGGTTTGACCAATTCAAGAGCGGCAAAACCGTTACCGATGCGGACGGCAACAAGGTGTTGGTTACGCTTGACAAGTACCCGAATATGGGCAACGGGAACGGGTTCAAATTAGGCGGTGGCAGCACCAAACACAATGTGCTGGTTCATCATTGTTTGTCGGTAGGCAATACCGTAAAAGGATATGACCAGAACAGCGATGCGGGGGCGGTACGGCTGTACAACAACACCGCCTATATGAACAACTCGGACTATAGTTTTTACAATGCCAACGGCTGCACATTGGATATACAGAACTGTATCAGTTGGCAATCGAAAAGCAAAAATACATTTGACAGCAAGATTGTGCAAGTGAGCAACAATAACTCGTGGTCGAGCGGATTCAGTGTATCAGCAAAGGATTTTCTGTCGTTGGATACGACAGAAATTACTGCTCCAAGACTTGCTAACGGGAGTTTGGCAGAAGGGACATTGCTCCGCTTGGCAGAAGGTTCCGCACTCATTGATGCGGGCAATGATGTAGGATTAGACTATACGGGCGACGCGCCAGACCTTGGTTGCTATGAGACCGCAGGCGCAGAACCGCAACCTGATAAGGGACATATGGTGGCATACATTACCACTCCCGGCAGCGAGGAAGACAATGCTATTCTCAACCGTTTGCGCAGGAACGATTCACTCTCCATCAAGGTAGTGAATGCCGGTTCGGCTTCTACCGACTTTTCCAAATACGAACTGCTGATTATCAGTCCGAAGCCCAACAGCAGTGCGAGTGCATTTACGGCGTTGAAAGGATATGACAAACCGATGCTGGTACTGAAGCCATTCCTATTCAAGAGCAATGTCTGGGATTGGGGTACGGCGGTAAATACACAGGATTTGTCGGTAGTTGTGAGCGATACGACACACGCTTTGTTCCACGACATCACTTTTGGCAATACACAAACCCTCTCACTTTTTGCGAGTTGCACGACCAATGCCGTAACGGCTATCAGCGGTTGGACGGGGAATACAACGGGGATTGTATCGTTAGGTGCACCCTTCTCGCACCCCGACTACACTACTATTGTCGACATGCCTGCGGGAACGGTGATGAACGGCACAATGCTCACACAGCGGATGGTGATGATCGGTGTATCGGAATACAGCACCGCATCCCTCACCGAAACAGGGCTGCAAGTGATAGAGAATGCTGTCATTTACCTACTTGGTCTTCCGCACTCGGGGGAGACTACCGATCTTGTGCATCCCGACATTACGCCACAGGCGAGAAAGATACTGACTCCGCAAGGTATGGTCATTGTGCGCGACGGAAAACGCTATACGATTTTGGGAAATAATATGTAGGAATATACACTATATGCAGAAAAAGATTGTATAAAGTGCATAAAAAGGGGGCTTATCCTATCGAAAAAAGCCTATTCTTTCTACGTCCTTTCTACGTCTTTTCTACGTAATGGGTAACAAAATGCATACTATGCATAATACCATATAATCAATAATTGTACAAATATGGACTTAGTAGAACTCTTACATCAGGAGGTAGTGCCTGCGATAGGTTGCACAGAACCGATTGCGGTGGCACTCTGTGTGGCGAAAGCCACGGAGCAACTGCAGCACGAACCGACCGCTATCCGTGTGCGCTTGAGCAAGAACATCTACAAGAACGCATTGTCGGTGGGTATTCCGAACACGGGAATGACAGGGCTGCCGATTGCCATTGCTCTCGGGGCGACTATAGGGCATAGCGACAAGCAGTTGGAAGTGCTGTGCGATGTGTGTCCCAAGGCAGTGGAATATGCCAAAGCCTATATGGAGCGCACCCCTATAGACATCGAGACTGACCCGCAGGCACCGGATATACTGTATATCCGTGCAGAAGTATCGGACGGCACCCACACGGCACACGCCACCATACAAGGCAGCCATACGCATTTCTGCGAAGACGAAAGTACATCGGCTGTTTCGGCAAAGGAGCGTGAGACACCCCCTACGCTGACTTTGCGCCAAGTGTACGATTTTGCGATGTCGGTTGATTTAGCACAGGTGCGTTGGCTATTGGACGGAGCGGAGATGAATATCACCGCCGCCAAGACCTCGTTTAACGGAGATTACGGACACGGATTAGGCAAACTGCTACAGACCCAACGCAAGCGCAAATGTATGCCTGCGTGCCGCAATCTGCTACCCGCTATATTCGGCAATACGCTGTTTACCAAGATATTGAGTTACACCAGCGGTGCGTGCGACGCACGTATGTCGGGGGCGATGGTACCCGTAATGTCCAACTCCGGTTCCGGCAACCAAGGCATATCCTGCTCGGTGCCGGTGTATATCTATGCCAAAGAAAACGACTGCACAGAGGAACAGATGATACGCGCCCTGACGCTTAGTAATCTGACAGTTATCTATATCAAACAATCGCTCGGCAGATTGTCGGCGTTGTGCGGGTGCGTGGTTGCTGCCACGGGTTCGGCAGCCGGTATCACCTACCTGATGGGCGGCACCTACACCGAGATAACCTACGCCATCAAAAATATGATTGCGAATATATCGGGTATGATATGCGATGGTGCCAAACCGGGGTGCGCACTGAAAGTTACCAGCGGCGTAAGTACGGCAATACTATCGGCTTCTCTGGCTATGCAACACTCATATGCCGATGCCACCGAAGGGATTGTAGAGGACGACATTGACCGTACTATCCGCAATCTGACCCGTATCGGTAGAGAGGGGATGACGCAAACCGATGACCTGATATTGGATATTATGCTCCACAAAGGCAATTAACAAGTAATAATTAACAATTAATAATTAACAATTAACATACATAGTATAATCTGATGCGACGTTATTTAAGTTTGATTTTAGTGCTCTGTTTGGCAGTGTTTGCGCAAGCAGAAAATGCAGTTTATCAAGAAGTTAACTACACTATTGACCCTGATTTACTGACTGCTGAGGTAGTACTCACCCCCCAAGCAAGCGGAGAATTGTACATACCGGAAGAAATTACGGTAGGACAAGAGACCTATCGCGTTACGGCTATTGGCGACAAGGCTTTCAAGGGTTGTAAGAACCTAACGGCTATCGTGCTGCCCAAGACCATAGAACGTGTTTACCGTTCGGCATTTGACGGCACGGGCATTATGCTCGACAAGACAAATTGGACGAACGGGGCATTATACATAGACAGTTGCCTGATTGCGACAGACAAGACCATTAAGGGCAAATTTATCATCCCCGAGGGTACACGATTGATTGCAGCCGGGGCTTTTCAAGGAAACAAAACACTTACCAGAGTGGAATTTCCCAGTACGGTACGACGCATTGACCACGAGACATTCCGCGATTGCAAAAACCTGACACGTGCAATCATTCCGCAGACTATCACCGAGATAGGAGAAGATGCCTTTAGCAATTCGGGCATATGGAACAACGAGAAAAAATGGAAAAAAGGGGCATTGTATATCGACGGTTGCCTAATTGCCGTGAACGATGATGTACCTGCCAAGTTTGTATTCAAGAACAAAATCCCCACCCGGCTGATTGCCGCGGGGGCATTCGCCAACAGCAAGAAAATCAAGTCGGTAGTGATACCTGCGACAGTGTCGGCAATACCCAACGCAGCCTTTTACAAATGCGAGAATCTGACAGATGTAAGCATTCCTGCGAGCGTAAAACAAGTGGGCAATTTTGCTTTCTACGGGTGCAAACTGCTCCGCGAAGCCACCCTGCCAACAGATATAGAAACATTAGGAATGGGGGCTTTCTACGGGTGCGAAAACCTACGCAAACAGGTATTGTCTGATAAACTGACCATTATCCCGCAAGGCTGTTTCTACCTCTGCCGCTCGATACAACGGCTGACATTACCAGAGGGCTTGCGCAAAATAGACAACGGGGCATTTACGGGGTGTTCTTCTTTGGAGGATCTGAAATTTCCTGCCACCCTCCAAGAAATAGGCGAAATGGCCTTTGCGGGGTGTGCCAAATTTGTGGAAGTTACTATTCCAGAACAAGTTATCAATTTGAACAACGGCGTATTTACCGGTTGCACCCACTTACGCAAAGTAGTGCTTCCGGAAGGGACATACGCCATTGGCGATGAGGCATTTAAGGGGTGTGTTACTTTGGAGCGCATTAACATCCCGAAATCCACTTTCCGTATAGGGAAATCGGCTTTTCAGAATTGTCAGCAGTTGCGCGGGATTTACCTTGCGGATCATATTCACGTAATAGAAGAAGGGGCTTTCCAAGAATGCAAGATGCTGGAAGACATTGTATTACCAGCATCACTAACCGTATTGAGCCAAGGGGTATTGGCACAATGTGTGAGTCTGCGTACGATTAAGTTCAATCAACGGCTACGCGCCATAGAGGACGGTGCACTCTATGAATGCAGACAACTGCGGGAGATCACGTTGCCCGACAGTGTGCAAACGATTGGCGAAGAGGCATTTATGAACTGCAAGAACCTGCGCAAGGTTGTTTTGCCCGAAGGGCTGAAAAAGATAGGTGCATCCGCTTTCAAAGATTGCGAGAGCCTGATGGTACCTTACTACCCTGCGACAGCGATTGTCGGGAAAAATGCTTTCAAAGGGTGCAAGAACAGATAATGCTACACATTTATACCCAATATTCCGACATTCCTCCGCAAGCGTGGGACGCTTTGGCGGAACAATCAGCGTGGGCAACATGGTTCCAAACACGTGCGGCATACGATTTCTACGGTTGTATGCCACAGGAGATGCAACCGTTTGTGTTCGGAGCGGAAGAAAACGGAATGTTTGTAGGTATTGTAGCGGGATACATCACCCGAGAACGGAATGCGGTCAAACAATTCTTCACACGGCGTGCCATTATCCCCGGCGGGGCATTATTGGACGAACATATCAGCGATGAAGCATTATCAACTTTGCTTGCTATTGTTCGTGAAAATTTAACAAGCAAAAGCATATACATCGAACTGCGTAACCTACACGACTACTCCCATTGGAAAAGCGTGTTTGCCGCACAAGGGTTTGACTATACGCCGCACTTGAATTTTCAAGTGGATTGCACAGATCCTGCCGCCGTATGGGGACGGATGAAAAGCAATCGCCGCAGGCAAATCCGAAAAGGATTTGCCCACGGCGCATACATCACAGAAGCGCAATCGGACAGCGATGTTACGGAGTTGTATGCTATCTTGCGAGACCTCTATACGCACAAAATAAAGACACCATTGCCAAGTGCTGATTTCTTCCTGACCCTCTACCGGTGGGATTATGCAAAGTTCCTGCTGATCAAATACCTAGGCCGTATTATCGGTGGCATTGTATGTCCCATTCTGAAGAAACAAACCCTGTATGAGTGGTATATATGCGGTTTGGACAAACAGTACCGGCAACAATATCCTTCCGTATTAGCCACCTATGCCGCCATAGAGTATGCTGCCACACACGGCATTTCCTCATTTGATTTTATGGGTGCAGGCACACCGGACACACCCTATGGCGTACGCACTTTCAAGTCCCGCTTTGGCGGGACAGAGGTTGAAAACGGGCGCTTCCTATATGTCAGCAAGCCATGGCTGTACCGTTTAGGCAAGTTGGCTGTCAGATGGCTGCAGAAACGGGATTAACATAAGTTTGATATAGCAAAAAGTTATAAAACAAAACTTACAAAACCTGTCTTGCGGCACAACACGTGCCGCGCTTTTTATACAAATACACGAAATACTAAACCAAATATATTCAGAAAATATATATTGCTGTTTTACAAATTAACAAATATACCACTTATATCGGTCTGACGCTAAATCAGAACTCCGTTTGCTTGAAGTCCATAGTGCTGTCTTTTGTTTCTTGGGCGGTATGGTTGGTGTTGATGTCGCCCCAAGAGAGTCCCTCATAATGCCCCGTGTAATTGACCTCTTTCCATTGGCGAACCAAGTCCACAATGACCTTATGGGGGTAGCGTTGGAGCACATTAGCAAAGTCTTTCTCCTTGTTGGTTATGACAAGGACATCGCTGTTGGCACATACGGCATCCAAGTCGTCGCTGACAAAGTGCTGCAAATGCGGTATCTTCGCCATAATGAAGTCCTTGTTGGTACCTGTCAATTCGCTGACTTTCACATTCTTGTCATAGATGCGTATTTCAAAACCCTTGCCGAGCAGGCTCTCTACCACGTCCACAATAGGAGAGCAACGCAGGTCGTCGGTTCCTGCCTTGAAGGACAAACCGAGGATGCCTATTTTGCGATGTCCTTGCGCCATAATCAGTTGCACCGCATTGCGTTTCTGCGCTTCGTTGGAAGCGTGAATACTCTCAATAACAGGCACATCAATATAGAGGTCGTGCGCCAACGTGCGCAGGGCTTTCATATCCTTGGGCAGGCACGAACCACCGTAAGCAAAACCGGGTTTGAAATAGTAGGGACTGATATTCAGTTGCTTGTCTTTGCAAAATATCTCCATCACCTTGTGGCTGTCGATGTTCAGCCCTTTGCAGATATTGCCCACCTCATTGCCAAACACAATCTTCAGCGCATGGTAGGTATTGTTCACGTATTTCATCATCTCCGCCACACGAATATCGGTAGAGACAAACTCGGCGGCAATGTCCTTGTAAATCTCACGGAACACCTGTTCGGCATACGGGTTATCCGTACCAACAAGCGTCAAAGGCGGATTGAAATAGTCTTTCACCGAGGTGCCCTCACGCAGGAACTCGGGGTTGCTGACAATGGTAAAGTCCTTGTTGCGCTCTTTGCCCGAAGTCTCTGCAATGATTTCACCCACTTTCTCATTGGTACCCGGCAGCACCGTGGAGCGGATAGCCACGATATGGAAGGTCGTCTTGTGGCGTAAGGCTTCGCCTATCTGCTTTGCCACCGCGTAGATGTAGTTCAGATTGAGGTGCCCCTCTTTGCTTGAGGGGGTACCTACCACAATGAACGATACGTCGGTCTGCATTACAGCCATATTGACATCAGTGGTAGCCGCCATACGCCCTGCATTATGTGCCTCCAGACAGAGTGCCGCAATGCCTTCCTCGATGATAGTAGGTTTTCCCTCTTGCATAAGACGCACCTTGTTTTCATTGACATCCACGCCGATAACATGATGCCCCAACTTAGCCAAACAGGCTGCACCTACGCAGCCCACATATCCCAAACCGAAAATACTTATATTCATAAAGTTATAGAATGATAGAAAAATAGAATGATAGAATTAATCCGCAGAATTTTTATCCACATTACGTTTAGTTAAAGTAGCAATGCTGGGAACCAATATCTTGCACAATTCCACTAATTCATTGTTTAACGATTCATATTCTGCTTTAGTTATATATTCTGTTCTGCAAAGCAGTTCAAGCCAAAAGCCAGTTTCATTTGCTTCTTTTAGTGCAATGCGTAATTTGTGAATCATATCCACATTGCTCTCCGCATAATGCGCCTCTCGTTGCAATGCACCAATAGCAGTACCTGAACGTTGTATTTGCTTTGACATACTAAATTCATGCTTCTGTTCACTCAAATACTTATTTAAGTTTACTATACGCACCGCAAAAGCCATAAACTTTTCTCGCATTTCCAACTGTCTTTCTGTCATATTCTTATAATTCTAATTGTGTTGTATCTTCTTAAACATACATTGCTATAGAGTACATTTAGAGGTTGACACACAATTGTTTCAAAAGTTCTATTTATTTCAACTATTTCCATTTTGGAAACAGTTGACTTTTTATCCGGTTGGCACCAAAACAGATATTGGAAACTTGATTTAAGTAGGTGGTCTTTATCATTATATTCCAGATATCTTCTTTTGTATTAAAGTACGTATGCAAATTTTGCATTTATACTATGATTTGCATTTTCACCCGAATCATAGATTATGCCCTGCCATAGGAAAGTGCAAAAAATGCACGTTGCACCTATTATTTATATGTTTCTTGGTATGTGTAAATTTTGCACATACCAAGAATTTCACTATTTTTCATTTGTCTTATTCTTTACATTCTCCACCAAAGATAGCATATAAACATTGATGTCGATGAAGGTGTCGTTGATGTGGGTGCGGAGTTGTTGCTGGTGCAATTCGGCGGCTTTAGGGTCTATGGATAACGTATTGCAAAGCCAGTCGGCAATGGGTTGGGTCTTTTGGTTTTGGAGTTGGGCGACCTTGGCGGCGGCAGCATTGGCGGGCATATCATAGCGGATGCCCAGATAGTAAGCAGGCACGCCCAACAAAGCCGCCTCACGTGCCATACTATCACCCGACGAAACCAAGCCTGTACTATAATAGATGAGGGAGTGGATGTCTTTGATAGGTTCCTGCAAGAGTATCCAGTCGGCAGGGTATTCTGCACGGCGGTGTTTTTCTTCGAGCGAAAGTAACACTTTTAACTCAGGATGTAATGCTTGCATTTTTTGTATTTCGGGTACTATGCCTAAGACGACCCCACTTGCCTGCCCTGCGTAATTTACAGTCCCGACAGATACCTCACGCAGAAACAAGTATTGCTTGGGCTGCACACCATATTCCGATAATACTTCTACGTTGTGCAGGAATACATTAGGTGCAAGGTATGCCCATTCTTTGAGGCAAGGCAATATCTTGGCTTTGGGACTCAAAGGCTTCTGCGATTCGTATATGCAGTATGCGGATTGAGTACAGAAAAAGAGTTTGGGGCGGTAGTCCCACACTTGCGGGTCATCACCAAATGCAAATCCCTGCGCACGATGAAACCGCCCTACAATATGTGCAAGCGCGCCATTGGAAAGTACTACATCAATATGTTTTCCTAATGACCACCATAGCATCTGAAACAGACGCAACAGGTTTGCCTCAAAGATGGCAGACCATTTATTCATTCGATGCCGTCCAATAGGTACCACCTCCACATTAGGTATATCTCCTAATTCATATTGGGCGATTTGTGGCAATCTTCCACGTTTGAGCACTACTACATATATGTGTCCGCCACGTTCTGCTAAAGTATGTATTAAGTTCTTATAGAAATTCAATTGGGGCGTATGCCCTATATCTATCAAAATGTTCATATCGAAAACAAAACTTTTAGTACCTCAATATATACAATATAGGAGATAACAGAATATACATAATGCAGGGGAGTGGATCACGGAATGACCAGACGGCATACTCCTTGGGGAGTTTGTAGGTTTGGATGGCAGAGGAGAGTTTCATACGCCGGTGGAGTACCTCTTTTGCAATAACCGTCCAATCGGTAAGGCGTTCTACCCAACCGACTTTGTTGGCTGTAGGTGTCTTTTCTCGATATGTCTCATTTCCATTAAGCACATCTATCATCGTACCAATAAATGAAAAACCTAATTGGTTCGATATGGTGTGCCATTTCCATGCGCGGGTGTTGATTTCGAGGAACTTGTATTGCCCGCTCTTGGGGTCGAACATCCACTCGACTTCTCCCATTCCCCAATAATTGACAAGGCGCAAAAGTTGCTCCGATTGGCGGGCTATATCGGGAACGTTGCACGTAACAGCAAAGGTGGTAGAGTTGCCAAAGTCCATCGGGTTTTGGCGGATACGGTTGGCAACAAGTGATGCTACGGGTATGCCATCCTTTGCCATTACGCCATAAGAGAAGAGGTATTGCGGTCCGCCCGACAGGAATTCCTGTATCAACACCTTTTCCAACGGGTAGTTGGCGTCTGCAATGCGCTTGTATGTGGCGAGGAGTTGCTCTGCATTATCACAACGGAATGCCTTTTTGCCGAAAGTGGTATGGAAAGTGTACATTATAGCCGGCTTTACCACAACAGGATAGGGCAAAGTAGCGGCTATTGCTTCTACCTCATCAATGGTATCCAGATACCAACATTCAGGGCACGGAATATGGTAGGTTTCCGCAAATTGGTATGCCTTGCGCTTGTCGTTGAACAAAGCCACCGTCTCGGGAGCAGGAATACCCAGTGCAAACCGCTGCTGATAATCGGCATAGCGTTGCGACAGGAATTCCACCATTTCGTCATTGGTAGGGAACAGCAGACAGCCCTTTTGCGGCAAACACAAATTATCTATCCATTGCTCTAACTCTTTGGTGCCGTGATAGATATGCGTTTTGTGTACTGCCTTGGAGTATTTAGCCACGGCATAACGGGTATCCACCAACAGCACCACCTCAATGGACTCGGCTGCTACTTGCCGTGCCAAGCCCAAAGCCTGTATATGCCCTCCTAATATGACTACGCGGTGAATCATATTAAACTATTTAACGTAAGTTCGACATAAAAACTCTTTTGCCGCAAAGCGGCAAGAAATCTAAGTAAATTTTTGTTTTAGCAACCATAAATTGCCATACATCTTATTCGCCTACGGCGGAAAAGTAAGACAATTTGCTTATATCAAACTGACGTTATTTACCAGAAAGAGAATCAATGAGGAAAGAGCAAGATACATATACCATAAAGTGTTATTGTTTGTTAATTATAAGTCGGTACAAAGATACACTTTTTTATTGAGATCGGCAAATTTGTATGTGCAAAAATAACAATATAAGCGATAACAGGTAGTGCGTGCTACGCACAAAGCGATGCTTTGCACTACCGATCAGCAAAAAACACAGCAATGTTCCGACATACTATAAGGAATCACCCGATAATCACCCGTTAATCACCCGTTAATCACCCGATAATAACCCGATAATAACCCGATGCTGTTATACGGATTGTAATATCCTATAAAGAATCACCCACTAATCACCTACTAATCACCTACTCCTGATAGTATGATGGTATGTTCAATATACACTGCTGTTATACAAATTAAGCAATGTACCGCTTATATTGAACCGGCACTATCTACAAATTGATGACCTCTTCCCACGTGAGGTCGGCGGGATCGGTAGTGGAGGGGATATAGCCCATCTCGGCTTTGGCTTTCTCCTGCGGGAAAGTAAAATAGGTGCAGAGACACTCACAGAGCAGTTCGCCCTCGGCACTCCAGATTTCGCCAACGACATACGCCACGTTGCGGTGCTGTTCCTTGAGACGACCGCGGAGTGTGATATAGGGTTGTAGCGTAGAAACAGGTTTGTGGTAGCGGGTTTCCATCTTGGCTGTAACACCCGCCGTTTGCAGTTTATGGAAGACCACCCATCCGCAGACCTCGTCCAGCAGAACGGCTTGGATTCCGCCATGGAGCGTGTTAATCCACGATTGGTGGTTCTGCGTGGGACGCCATACGGAAACGACCTCGTCGCCGTCCTCATAGAAATGCATGTGGGTGCCAATAGGATTAGTCGGGCAGCACCCAAAACAGTTGTAGCCCTCTACCCCGAGCCAAGGGTTATGTATTAAACGCATAGTTTCTGTTTTTTATATGTTTCCTACGCATACGCTTGCGCGAAGCGAAAGAAATTAAATCAAAAGTTAGCAAATATATTATTACTTGATGACGCGCTCGGGTTGGAGGATGACGCGGATGGATTTGCCGACATTGATAAGGTGGTCGGCAATACGCTCGGAATCGCTGGCGAACTCCAAATACTGCGCTCCGACAGTCGGATTATACTCGTTACGGGAGAGACGCTCCACGTTCTTATCCGCCATCTTGTCAGTCATCTCATCCACCAGATCCTCCATCTTGTTTGCCTCGTTGAGGGCATCGACGCTAACTTCCATATAGGCTTTCATCACGTTTTGATAGACGGAAAAAACGCCCTCACGCACCTGCTCAATCTCCTCTTTGACCTGCTCTGAGAAAGCAAGGTTATGGTCGCGCAAAACCTCGGCATATTCGATGATATTGGTGGCATAGTCGCCGATACGCTCCAAGTCGCCGATACAACGAATCATAGAGGACAGGTAGCGGTGATCGACCTCATTGAGGGGCTTGGAGTTGAGACGGACGACGTACTGAATGAGATAATTATTCAAGTAGTTGAGTTGTGCCTCGTTGCGGTTGAAATCGTCCTTCTGGCGGAAATCGAGGCTCGAAATCATATAGACCGCAATGTCGTAGTTGTGCATAGCGACCGCCGCCATGTGTTCAATCTCGAGTTTGACCTGGCGCACAGCGATAATAGGGGTACGGAGCATCTTGTCGTCCACAAAATAGAAATGCGGTTTGGCAGCCTGCCCCTCCTCCTCGGAGAGTTTGTCGGGAATGATAGCACAAACGGTCTTGACAAGCAGGTTTGTAAGCGGCAGAATAATGATGACCGTGAGAC
The DNA here is from genome assembly GCA_934728255.1 of uncultured Bacteroidales bacterium. Classification (GTDB taxonomy): domain Bacteria; phylum Bacteroidota; class Bacteroidia; order Bacteroidales; family Paludibacteraceae; genus Colicola. Next base: position 240,936 of record CAKVEC010000001.1, on the reverse strand, counting down.
AGTTGAAGATAGTATGGAACATAGCCAACTGTACCTGCGGCGCATCGGGGAACATATCCTCGAAGATAGAACCGAAACTGATTTGCCCCTTGGTAACGAGATACATCACAAGAGCGGCAAGCAAGAAAACGACGACGCCAAAGCAGTTGAAAATCAAGTGCATAAGAGCAGTACGCTTGGCATTTTTGCCACTGGTCATACCGGCAATAATCGCAACCACGCATGAACCGATGTTGGAACCGAGGGTGAGATAAATACCTTGGTTGAGCGTAACAAGCCCCGTTACCACCATAGTGATAGCGACCGAGGTCATCACGGACGAGGATTGGATAATCGCCGTAAAGATAGCCCCGATCAGCACCAAGAGAATCGGGTTGCTGATAGACGAAAGGAAAACTTTGACCGCATCCATCTGCGCGAAATCCTCCATAGAGCCCGACATCATACTCAATCCGACGAAGAGCATACCGAAGCCCGTAAGGATACCGCCTGCCGTTTTCCATGCATCACGCTTGCTAAAAAGACTGATGAATGCGCCGATACCTGCAAAGGCAGCAAAGATGGCAGTGGTGGACAAGCCTCCCTCGGAGGAGAGACCGAGTGCGACAATCTGCGCCGTGATAGTGGTACCGATGTTGGCACCATAGATGATGGTCGCCGCCTGACTGAGGGACATAATGCCCACATTGACGAAACCGATAACCATTACCGTAGTGGCACCCGAAGACTGGATAGCCGCCGTACTGAGGGCACCGATACCGACGCCAATCAGTTTATTGTTACCGACCTTGGAGAACAGAGCCTTGAGATGCTCACTACTTGCCGATTCCAAGTTGCTGGACATCATCTGGCATGCCACCAAAAAGATACCAATACCCGCAATGAGCATCAAAATAGCCGTTATTGCCGTTACTAACATGTATTTATAGGTTTATGAGTTTATTAGTTTATGAGTTTATGAGTTTATAGTTGAAAGAAGTTGAGAGTTGAGAGAAGTTTATGAGGTTTATTGTTTGATGAGGGCGTGGTTTTTGAAGCCGTCGATGTAAATTTGCAAGGGCTTTCCGAAACGCACGTGGCGGACAAGATCGGTCTCCTCTACAGCGGGCAAAATGTCCAGTTGCGCCGTATCCAACGTATCTTCCGGGCGCGCAAACGGGTCCACATTGATATACCCGACATTGAAAGATGTCATATTCTGGAAGAAATGCGAGCCCTGACTCGGGTCGATACGGAAATCGGGCAGGCTGCACTCCACAAGGGCTTTTGCCTCGCTGATGTCGCTCCACTGCACCGGCACCCCGAGCGTAGGAATCTGGGAGCCCCAACGCCCGTAACCGACAAGGACATAGTTGCGCCCCTCCTGACGCATACGCGCGTTCCACGCACGCAAGGTATCCGCCATCTCGCGCGTGCGCAATACATTGAACGTATCCCGGCGAAGATAAACCACATCTGTAATTCCTTCTACTTCGCCTACTCCGAGAGCACTATCCGAGCGGATAATCGGCGCGGTTTCATCGATGTTTTTCCAGTCCACTTTAGCCGTCAATCCGTCCGCAGAAATGGGGCGGATCTGCAAGACATTGAATACAGCGGGTTCCTGCATCAGGTTGGCAGCGAACTCAATCTCCACAGGGCATTTGATTTCAGCCGCAGCAATGTCCAACAGGCGCGACACAATGTCAGCCAACGGGAAAGTGTTGAACTTCAAGACGGGCGCAAACGTGAGGCACCGAGGTCCGGAGACATAACACGAATCCACCATACGCATATTCTCGTAATCGAACGTGGATGCCACCTTTTTGAGGGATTCAAACGGCTCACAATCCGCCACGGAGAAACGCTGCAGATTGACGGCATCATCAATAGAAGTTTTGAACCGCTCGGGGGCGAGGCTGAGAGCAAGCATCGTCTGCTGGGTCTCGCGCATAGCAAGGTCGGGCGTAGAGGTTTGCATCACGTGCTTCGGGTAGCGGGGCGAGAAACGGAGTACCTGCTCACCATCCACCACGGTCTTGCCCAAACCATACGCCACCTTGACGATGCCGTCCTCGGGTTTCTCGTAACCGACCGGATAGAAATTGATGCTGCGTGCGACACCACTGATGGTAGGAAAGTAGTAATTTCCTTCGGTTTCACCGCACACTTCCTGCACCACAATCGCCATTTTTTCCTCCGAAAGGACATTGGCGGTGGAAGCGATATATCCGCGCGAGGCGGAGAAATAGACCGAGGCATAGACCGACTTGATCGCCTTGCTGAGCAGACGCAGTTGCTGGTCTTCGTTCTCGGTATGGGGTATCATATACGTGGAATAAACGCCCGCAAACGGCTGATAGTAAGAGTCTTCCAACTTACTGGACGACCGCACCGCCAAGGGGCGGTGTGCCACGCGGATAAAGCGGCGCAATGCCTCGGTTAGGTCTTGCGGGAGCGTAGATGCCACGAACTCGGACAGGATTTCCTCGTCGGAGATGTCCGAATTGATGACATATTGCAGTCCGTTGTCGTGGATAAATGTATCGAAGGAATCGGTGGTAATGACCAATGTACGTGGCACAAGGACACGTACATTCTCCCAATGGTCGTAGAGGTCGTATTTCTGCAAGATATGGTTGAGAAACGCCAGTCCGCGTCCTTTACCGCCCAACGCCCCAGCACCATACCGAGCGAACCAGATTGTATCGTTGTAGGTATCCGGGTGGTATTTCGCCACGACGCCGAGTGCCTGATTGATACGGTAGTCGTGAATGGTCTTGATGTTGATAGCACGGATATGCTCAATGTCCGAGTCATCCTTGATAGTAAGCGGACTCACCTGCTTGCCCACAGCAAAAAGACCACGTGCAAAAAGCCACTTACTCAAGTAGTTGTTGTCTGACAAACGGCGGAACGCACGAGGCGAGATAGTAGAAATAATATGCTCAAAACCCTCCAGATCGTTGGCACGCGCAATCTCCTCACCCGTATCGGGATCAATAGCCACAAAATCGCCGAAACCGAACTCCCGCCCGATATATTCACTCAGTTCCTGAGTAAGGGTCTTTGATTTTTTAACAATAAAGCCCACATGCAACTGATTGGCAATAAGCCGCATAGACTCTTGCGAGGATTGCAAAAGGAACGGCATAGTGGGGTTGTCGGCACGGATAATACGACACAAATCAACACCCGCATCGAGTTTCTCCGATGATGACGGGTCTCCCTTATGCACCACAAAACCGATGTCGGAGATGACACCAATGATATTGTCGCGATAGCGGTTGTAGAGAGCCAATGCCTCATCGTAGCATGTAGCCATCAGCACCTTGGGTCGCGCACGCTTGCGGAGAAGTTGCTGTTTCTCGTTGAGCGCGTCGCGAATGGCGATGTTGTTCTGCTGAAGCACCAGTTTGTACAACAGCGGCAGATAGGTGGAATAGTAGCGCACCGAATCCTCGACCAATATAATCGCCCGCACCCCCTCCTCGAGAATGTCGTGGTCGGCATTCATACGATCTTCGAGCAGTTTGATAATGGCGATAATGAGGTCAGCGGAGTTGTTCCAACAGAAGAAATAATCGATGTACTGCCGTTTGTGGTCGGCAACATTGCGATAGGTCTGTTTGGAGAAAGCGGAAAGCAGCACAATCGGGGTATCGGGCGAAAGGCATTTCATACTCTCGGCAAAATCGAACACATCGAGACTGCCCGCATTGTTCATTGTAATAACCAGGTCGAACTGCTCGCCTTGCTGCGCCATTTCGAGGGCTTGCGCAGTGGTTTCTGCACGCAAAATAGCAGGCGGATTGCTCAAATTGAGCGAGGCATACTCCTGCGCAATCTGCACATCGATATGCCCGTCTTCCTCCAAAGCAAAACTATCATAATTATTGCACACCAAGAGAATACGCCGTATCCTCCGCACCATGAGTGATGTATAATCGCCGCTTTCCATTTGTTTACACAAAAATAAGGTATCGGGTACACCCGATACCTTATTTTATATTATACTATCCCCTGCTCTACCATGGCATTCGCCACTTTCATAAAGCCGGCAATGTTGGCACCTTTTACATAGTTGATATATCCGTCCTGCTCCGTGCCGTATTTGAGGCACGCTGCGTGGATGTCCGCCATAATGGTATGCAAGCGCTCGTCCACCTCTTCGGCAGTCCATTTGAGACGCATAGAGTTCTGCGTCATCTCCAAGCCCGAGGTAGCCACACCGCCGGCATTGCTTGCCTTCCCCGGACTATAGAGGATATGCGCCTGCTGGAAAAGTGCGATGGCTTCGGGCGTAGTAGGCATATTCGCCCCCTCTACCACACAGGTGCAACCGTTTTTGAGCAGTTGCTCCGCATCGTGCTTCTCCACCTCGTTTTGCGTAGCACACGGCATAGCGATGTCGCAAGGAATACCCCAAGGACGCTGTCCCTCAAAATACTGTGCGGTCGGATATTTGGACACATATTCCTTGATACGCCCGCGGCGGATATTCTTCAACTCGAAGACGAATGCCATTTTCTCCTCGGTCATACCGTCCGGATCATAAACAAAGCCGTTGGAATCGCTCAAAGTCAGCACTTTGGCACCGAGACGCATCGCTTTCTGCGCAGCAAACTGCGCCACGTTGCCCGCACCGGAGATACAAACACGCTTGCCCTCGAAAGTCTCACCGCGGGTAGCCAGCATCGCCTGTGCAAAATAGCACACGCCGTAGCCTGTAGCCTCGGGACGCATCAGGCTTCCGCCCCAGTTCTGCCCCTTGCCCGTGAGTGTACCTGTAAACTCGTCACGAAGACGCTTGTACTGACCGAACATATAGCCTATTTCGCGTCCGCCTACACCTATATCACCCGCAGGCACATCGGTATCGGCACCGATATGGCGTTGCAGTTCGGTCATAAACGACTGGCAGAAACGCATCACCTCGGCATCGGATTTGCCGCGCGGCGAGAAATCGGAACCACCTTTTGCACCGCCCATAGGAAGGGTGGTAAGCGCATTTTTGAATGTCTGCTCGAAAGCAAGGAACTTCATAATGCTCAGATTGACACTGCTATGGAAACGGATACCGCCTTTATAGGGACCGATGGCACTATTCATCTGAACACGAAAACCGCGGTTGATTTGCACCTCACCGCGGTCGTCCACCCAAGGTACACGGAACATAATCACGCGTTCGGGTTCTACCATACGTTCCAGCACTTTCTGCTCGCGCAGATAGGGATACGCCATCACCATCGGTGCAACGCTTTCCAGCACTTCCTTTACCGCCTGGTGAAACTCGCTTTCACCGGGATTTTTTTGTACGAGGGTCGCCATGAAACCATCCACGTACGCTTGTGTTACCTTGTCCAACATAAAACTAATACTATTTAGAGAGTTTGGTTGTACCGAATTGCATCCGTTCTACCCCGAAAAGCGAACCCGCGAAATCAGCGACAAAGGTACACATTTTTTTTCAATCTCACAACACGCCCCTGCATAATGCGCTGCTGCACGCAGCACAATTATTTCAGATATTTCTCTATCTCCTTTGTAATCAATGTTTCCATCAGGTCATAGCCTGCCGAGATGGGGTGTACTCCGTCCGCCGAATAGACAGCAGGCAGCCCGCCACGTTCGTCCACCATAGCCGAATAATAGTCCATATAAGGGATATTATTCTGCTCGGCATACGTACGAAGCAGTATGTTTAATTGACGCACTGTCTCCGCAGGATTTTCCAATTCTTTGCGCCAAGGATACTGATAGACGGGCAATACAGAACAAAGAATGGGTTGGATATGGTGAAACAATGCCAATTCGCACATTGATTGTATATTCTCGGCAATATGCTCGTTGGTGATATAGCCATTGTTGAGACCGATGTCATTCGTCCCCGCCATAATGACCACCACCTGCGGGTGAAGTTGAATGACATCGGCTTGGAAACGCGCCAACATCTGCGACGACACTTGCCCGCCTATGCCGCGGCAGGCATAGTTGTGCTTTACAAAGAAATCAGGGTGTGCTTCTTCCCACATTTGTGTGATAGAGTTACCCATAAAAACAACCGACGGGCTCTGTGACAGCGACTGATTAGCCGAAGCATACAACCCATGTTGTGCCCAATCGTCGGTGGCAGCAAACACCGACACGGTCAGCAGTAAAGCCAGTGCTGCAAAAGAAAAACGTTTCATAGATACGGAATTTAGAGATTAGTTGTGCAAAGATACTGATTTTTAATGACATACGCAACAACAAAATACTAACTCACTGAAATACAAGCAAAAACAGCCTAATCACATACGAATCACATACGAATCACATACAAATGACATAGACCTGACGGCATAAACTCAATACCATATTGCACAAATGAAAAAAAAAGCGTAACTTTGCAGGCTCTTTTTGTAATGCGTAATGCGCAATTAAGAATTAGAAATTAGGAATTAAAAATCCTGACAAATGGAATCGAAATACAATCCTACAGACATCGAAGCACGCCAGTATCAGTATTGGCTGGACAACAAACTTTTTCACAGTGAACCCGACGGCAGAGAGCCGTTTACGGTGGTTATCCCGCCGCCGAACGTAACGGGCGTACTCCATATGGGACACGTACTGAACGAGACGATACAAGACATACTCGTGCGCCGCGCACGCCTTGAGGGCAAGAACGCCTGCTGGGTACCGGGTACCGACCATGCTTCGATTGCTACCGAAGCCAAGGTCATCAAGCGTCTCAAAGAGCAGGGCATCAACAAGTCCGACCTCACGCGCGAGCAGTTTCTCAAACACGCATGGGACTGGACTGACGAACACGGTGGCATCATCCTGAAGCAGTTGCGCAAACTCGGTTGCTCCTGCGACTGGGATCGCACTGCGTTCACGATGGACGAGACCCGCTCCAAGGCCGTTATCCACGTGTTCTGCGACCTGTACAAGAAAGGACTTATCTACCGCGGACTGCGTATGGTGAACTGGGACCCCGAGCGCCAGACCGCCCTCAGCGACGAGGAGGTCATCTACCACGACGAGCACAGCAAGTTCTACTACCTGCGCTACAAAGTGGCGGAACCGGGTGTGGTGAATCCCGAGACAGGTGCCGACTATGCCGTAGTGGCTACCACCCGCCCCGAGACCATCTTCGGCGATATAGCCGTTTGCATCAACCCCAAGGAGGAGAAGAACCAATGGCTACGCGGCAAGCACGTCATCGTACCGGGTGTAGGGCGCGTCATTCCTATTATAGAAGACCGCTATGTGGAAATAGGTTTCGGTACGGGCTGCCTGAAAGTAACGCCTGCGCACGATGTGAACGACTACGCTCTCGGGCAGAAATACAACCTCAAGACCATTGACATCTTCACACCTGATGCGCACCTGAATATGGACACCGTTGAGGAAGAGTTGCGTCCGAATGTGGCTAAATACCACGGTATGGACCGCTTCGACTGCCGCAAGCAGATTGTCGAAGATTTGCAGGCACTCGGACTGGTGGAGAAAGTGGAGGACTACGACAACAAAGTGGGCTACTCCGAGCGCACCAACGTGCCTATCGAGCCGCGCTTGTCGTTGCAGTGGTTTATCCGTATGCAGCACTTCGCAGACATCGCCCTGCCACCGGTGATGAACGACGACATCGTTTTCTACCCCGCCAAATACAAGAACACCTACCGCAACTGGCTGGAGAATATCAAAGACTGGTGTATCTCGCGCCAACTATGGTGGGGACACCGCATACCCGCCTACTACGACGCCGACCTCCTCGCGCAGACGGGCTTGGAGGACTATCCCGCCGACAAGATTGTCGTTTCGGAGACCCGACCCGAGGGCAACTACGTACAGGACGAAGGTGCACTCGACACATGGTTCTCGTCATGGCTGTGGCCTATCTCGCTGTTCGACGGCATTGAGCACCCCGACAACAAAGAGATTGCGTACTACTACCCCACCAACGACCTCGTTACGGGTCCGGACATCATCTTCTTCTGGGTGGCGCGTATGATTATGGCGGGCTATGAGTATATGGGCAAGATGCCGTTCCGCCACGTCTATTTCACGGGTATCGTACGCGACAAACTCGGGCGCAAGATGTCCAAGTCGCTCGGCAACAGCCCCGATCCGCTCGACCTTATAGAGCGTTTCGGTGCCGATGGTGTGCGTATGGGTATGATGCTTGCCGCCCCCGCAGGCAACGACATTCTCTTCGACGAGAGCCTGTGCGAGCAAGGGCGTAATTTCTGCAACAAGATATGGAACTGCTTCCGTCTGGTCAAAGGCTGGGAGGTTACCGACAAGGCGCAGACCGAGAGCGAGAAACTGGCAGTAGAATGGTTCGAGTCGCAGTTGGCAAAGACCGCCAATGAAGTGGCAGACCTGTTCGGCAAATACCGCCTGAGCGAAGCCCTGATGGCTATCTACAAACTCTACTGCGACGAGTTCTCCTCATGGTATCTCGAGATGATTAAGCCCGCCTACGGGCAACCTATCGACCGCACCACCTACGAGAAGACGCTCTTCTTCTTTGACCAGATGCTCCGTCTGCTCCACCCGTTCATGCCGTTCATCACGGAGGAACTGTGGCAGAACATCGCCGAGCGCAAAGAAGGCGAGAGCATTATGGTGGCTCCGTTGGCAACCTTTGCCGCTCCCGATGAGCAGTTGTTGGCTGATGTAGAGAACCTGAAATTAGTGGTTTCCAATGTCCGCAATATCCGCGCAAGCAAGAATATCCCACTCAAAGAGGTGCTGACCGTCAATACCACGGCGGAGACCACCGCGGCTATCCGTGCGCTGATAGAGAAACTCGGCAGTTGCGAAATCGCTGTCGGCAACGTGGAGAAATCGGCGGGTGCGGCATCGTTCATCGTAGGTACCACCGAATACAGCGTGCCATTAGATAAGTTCATCAACGTAGAGGACGAACTGAAGAAACTCGAAGCCGACCTGCAGCACCAGGAGGGTTTCCTGCGAGGCGTGATGGCTAAACTCGGCAACGAGCGTTTCGTACAGAACGCCAAACCCGAGGTGGTCGAACTCGAGCGCAAGAAGAAAGCCGATGCCGAAGCACGTATCGCCTCGCTCCGCGAGTCCATCGCCGCTTTGAAGAAATAAAACAGAGTATCCTATAACTATCCTATAAGCATCCTATAACAAATCCGCAAATCCATTGCGGCATTGAGAAAATAGAAGAGACCATCATACTAAAAACGGCATCGCCTGTGCGGTGCCGTTTTTTGTGTGTATCCGGACAAGTCCTTATGCTCCTAAGATTTCCTCCACAATGTCCCGGTCATCCTGTGCCAATTCCGAATTATGAATGATACCATTTTGCAATAGTTCGGCGATATGCTCTGCTATCCGGTTGCGGGTCATATGGCGTTCGCGGGCGATGGTGTCAATATCCTTGCCTTCATAGAGCAGGCGCAAAGTAGTCATCACGCTGCCTGCCAGACGTTTGTTTTTCTTTGCCTCTGCCACAGCACGTTCTATCTCGGTGGGAGAAAGAGAACCGGCAGCAGACTGCTCCTGCAAAGTCAGGTGGATGTCAGGTGGATAAGCGGTGGTTGGCTGTTCCCGAACATACTTTTTAACCACCGAAAGCACCTGTTCGCCAAACAACTCATACTTCTTTTTTCCCACACCGGACACTGCCATCAAATCCTTTTTGGTGGTAGGCAGCAGGTTGCTAATCTCGATAAGCGTCTTGGTCTGCGCCACCAGATAGACGGTATTCTCCCATCCTTGCGCCTCGGCTATCGTGTGCCGCAACGCCAACAGACGCTTGAGCAGGTCTGGGTGTTGACTCTCTGTATTGGTCTCTGCTTTCTGTTCGCTCATAGCAGATATATGCACCTTGGGTATCACAAACGCCTGCCGGGCATCAAAAAAAGACTGCACCGACGGCTCTTTGCCTATCTTGCTCATCACAAACGCCTGCCGCGCCAAATCCACATAGAGTTCGTCAATCTGCTCCTCAAAATCTTTGGCATCGTCTTTGCTGTCGGTATAGACCGGCGATGCTTTGAGTGTATTCTGCATAGTATCCAATACCCCGGAGAAATAGCCGCTTGCGGCCTGCAGACGCTCGGAGAGATACGCCCAATCGATAGGGGTTGCATTGAGTATTTGCCGTATCTGCCTTTGGAACACCTCCGCCGTATGCTGCCACCCCGTCATCGCCTGCGCTACACGCACAAGAAAATCGGTCGCCGTGTCGTGGTTGAAAGCCGTGGATTTGCTCACCAACCGCTGCATATTCTCCACCCGCTGTATAGCGTCCCGGAAGTCGTACAGCCCGCAAAGCACTTGTATCAGATACTCGCGCTGCGAGAGGTCGAGTGCCGTTTCCACCCGCTCTATCGGCGGTTGCGAAGCGGTAAAGTCCAATACCTCACGCGCATTGGTAAGAGCCGATTCGGGAATTTTGCTCAACAGCACCAGCCCCTCCAGCGTGCGGCAGCGCGACAATGCCACATATACCTGCCCCGCAGCAAACGCATCAGCGGCATCGATGACCACGTTGTCGAAGGTCAGTCCTTGCGCCTTGTGAATCGTAACAGCCCACGCCAAACGCAGCGGGATATGCGTGAACGTACCCGCCACCTCGGTCTGTATCTCGTCGCTGTTGGCTTTTGCATTATAACGGATGTTCTCCCATGTCTCCGAATGGACTTCTATCCGCTCTTTGTTGCCATCCTGTCCCTCACATTCCACCACTATTTCGTCTTCTTTCAGCAATACCACCACACCCAATTTGCCGTTGTAGTACTGTTTTTCGGGAGAGGAGTCGGTACGGATAAACATAACGCGTGCGCCCTCTTTGAGCGTAAGCGTCTCATCCGCAGGATATTGCGACTCGGGGAAAGTACCTTTGACAACCGCATGGAAAGTGAACTCTTTTCCCCGTAGTGCTGCCAACTCGCGCGCATTGATAGCGTCCACTTTGCGGTTATGGGTAGAAAGCACAATATGGAACGGCTCGTCTTTTCGGGGTTTCCAATCGGGGATATACCGGCTGTTGAGCAAAGCAAGAGAGGCGGGCGAAAGGCAGTTGTTGCGCACCTCGTTGAGCAGATCGACAAACTGCCGGTTGGTCTGGCGGAAGACGTGGTCTAGTTCAATATAGATAGGGGTTATCTCCCTAAACACATTGGCTTGGAAGAAATACGGGCCGCTATAGAACGGACGCAGATAGTTCCAATCGTCCTCGCGTGCCACGGGCGAGAGTTGGTACAGGTCGCCGATAAACAGCATCTGCACCCCGCCGAAAGGCAGATTCGGACGATGTTTCATCCTGCGCAATACGGCATCTATCGTATCGAGCAGATCGGCACGCACCATACTGATTTCGTCTATTACGAGCAACTCCAGATTGTGCAACAAACGCTGCTTGGGGCGGCGCATCTGCATCTCCGCAAAGAGTTTGCGCCGCTCTGCCTGTGTAGGTAGAAAGAGTTGCGGTGGCAACTGAAAGAGCGAATGTATCGTAACGCCCTCTGCATTGATAGCCGCTACGCCCGTAGGTGCCACCACCATCATCTGTTTCGGACACTCGGCACGCAATTTGCGCAGCAGAGTGGTCTTACCCGTCCCCGCTTTGCCCGTCAGAAAGATGCTCCTGTTGGTGTGCATCACATACTCATAAGCCAAATCATAAGGTGTCATATGCTTCGCCGTTCTTACAACTGCAAAGGTACAATAATTCTGCGACATATACAAAAAAACGGCTGCACGATTTATCCGTACAGCCGTTTTAATGCAAACAGATTCTGTTATTCAAAAGCACCCATCTGAAGCATCGAGACTTCTTTCGGAGTCAAGAAACGATACTTTCCGCGTGCCACGTTCTTCTTGGTAAGTCCGGCGAAACTGACACGATCGAGTTGCATCACTTTGTAGCCCGCTTTCTCAAACATACGGCGCACTACACGGTTCTGCCCGGAGTGGATCTCCAAGCCGATATGCTTGCGATCACCCTTCGGGAACTCCAATGCATCGGGTACAATCTTCTCGTCGTCAAGCACCACCCCCTCGCGCAGAACCGCCTCATCTGCCGGCTCCAGATCGCGGTCCAGCGTAGCGGCATATACTTTCTTCTTGCCGAACTTCGGGTGGGTCAGTTTGGCAGCCAAATCGCCGTCATTGGTGAGCAACAGCACGCCCGTGGTGTTGCGGTCAAGACGACCTACGGGATAAATACGCTCTGCGCACGCATTGCGGACAATATCTATCACGGTATGGCGCTCTTGCGGATCATCGGTAGTGGTAACGGTATTCTTAGGCTTGTTGAGCAGAATATATACCTTGCGTTCGCGGCGGACAGGCTGGTCGTGGAACTGCACCTTGTCGGTCGGCAGTACCTTTGCGCCCAGCGAATCAACCACCACCCCGTTCACGGTAATCACCCCTGCCTGAATAAAATCGTCCGCTTCACGGCGGGAGCATATACCGGCATTAGCCAGATACTTGTTCAAGCGGATAGGCTTTGTAGGGTCTTCATACTGCTGCTGGTAGGTTTGGCGTTTGCGCTCGCTATACACACCGGCATTGCGCTGCGGACGCGGACGGAACCGCCCCTGCGGGCGATAGCCGCCCTGGCGCTGCTCGCCGTCCTGATTGTTGTAGCGGGGACGGAAACCGCCCTGAGGACGCTCGCCGTCCTGGTTATAACGGGGGCGATAGCCGCCTTGCGGGCGTTCGCCGTTCTGGTTATAGCGGGGACGGTAGTTGCTCTGCACTCCATCGGCATTATAACCGCCTTGGTTGTAACGCGGTTCTACACGCTCTGCACGCGGATGCGTACCATCGGTGCGCGTAAAACGTTGGCGCGGACGACTGCCGTCTCGGTTGGAACTATAGGAATTGAAACGCGGACGGACGCTTGCGCCGTCCTCCGACATATAGGCGTCTCTTTGCTCACGCGGATTCTCACTCCTGCGATAGCCACCGGGACGGTTGGTGTTGTCTTGGTTGTTGTACATAATCTTTTTTGTATAGGTTAAAAAAACAGGTGACTCTCTCGAGCCACACCCGCGCTCCCGCGCGAGAATATCTATCGTTTACGTTTTAGGTTTTTCTACCGGTTGGTTCTTATCGAATTACAAGGTACTAAATCAAATTTAGGCTCCGAGCCTTTCACCCGGAGCCTAAGGTGATCACCTGATTTTATGACAGGCGATTAAGCCTCTGCAGCCTTCTCGATAGCGAGTTTACCACGATAGTAGCCACAACTCGGGCATACAGTGTGATAAATGTAGTGAGCACCGCAGTTCGGGCAGATTGCCAATGCGGGTACTTTCAGTACGTCATGCGTACGACGTTTCGCTTGTCTGGTGTGCGATTGTCTTCTTTTAGGATGTGCCATATCAGTTTTTCTTTTATTTAATAAGTCAAAAAATACAACGGTGCAGTGTCATCACCCGAGCCACGCAGAACGACCCGCCGGTTACTCCACCTCTCCGTCTTCTATTGTCTATTCATCCTCCGGTTCAGTACAAAGGTGGTCTTGGAGAAGTGCATCCATTTGCGGATTGCAACCACCGGGTTGGTGACTATGTACCAACGGAAGATTCACTACTATCATTTCATAAGCGAGCCAATTCAAATCGATGGTTTTCACTTTCTCCACCGATTCTTCGCCTTCATCCTCCAAATTCACTTTCTCCTCTACATCCACCTGTATATCCATCGGATCAAGGCAACGGTCGCACGTTACTTGCACTATTCCCTTTACGCCCATCGTCAAGTCGAAATCCGTCTCACGCAGATCCAACACCGCTTTGACAGATACTTGTCCACCCAGCAATTCGGTTTTCTCTATCGTGGCAAAATAAGTATTATCCAACTGATAATCAAACTCATAGTGCCCTACATCCAACGTAGAGAGATCAACAATATGACTTTTCTGCTCACCCATAGTGCAAAATCGACTGCAAAATTACTGTTTTTTTCTGATATACACAAGTGTTTTCCGCTAAAAAATAACGATATGCAGCAAAACAATTACAAAAAAAGAGAGACTCCTTTTGAGGGGAATCTCTCTTTTTGTTTACTTGCTTTCCTCGTTTGGATTAGCGGACTCCTGAGCGGGCTGCGCCGCAGGCCATGAAGACAATGCGGTCTCTTGCAGCGGTTGCGCCGCCGTTTCTTTAGCAGGCTGCGCCTTGGGCACTTTGGGCTGCTTGGTTTGGGGAGCCGGTTGCGCTTTCGTTTTCTTCGCCCTTGCGGGCTGCTGTGCCGTCTGCACATTCTCTGCAGGCTTCTCCTGCTTGGTCGGCTCTGCCTTTGGCGTTTCCTTCTTGGGCTGTTTTGCCTTGGGTTGCTTCTTCGCGGGTTGCACTTTCTGTTCCGCCGGTTGCTGCACCTTGGGCTGTTCGACCTTGGCAGGCTCTTTCTTTGCCTGTGCCTTGGGTTGCTCCTTAGGCTGCTGCTCCTGCGGTTCTTCCTGATGCTTCAGGATATTGCCTTTCGCATCATAGAAACGCATCTCCAACATACCCAGACTTTGGTTTTCCACCACACGCACACCGTACTTGCGGCGCCATTGGCATTTCAGGCTGTTGAACCACCCGCGGCACACGTACGAATAGACATACGGGTGCAGATGCAGGCGCAAGCCTTTGCCGTAATGCTCATAGTAGTGCCCTATCTCCTCCTCCACCCGGTCGGTAAAGAGTATGGAGGGCTGTATCTTGCCTTTGCCCATACAGGTCGGACAAACTTCCATCACATCCACCTCTACCGCGGGGCGCACGCGCTGGCGGGTGATTTGCATCAGTCCGAACTTGCTGAGCGGCAGCACGTTGTGTTTCGCACGATCGTGCGACATCAGTTTGCGTACATAGTCGTACAACTGCTGCTGGTGCTCTTTGGAGTCCATATCGATGAAATCGACAATGATGATTCCACCGATGTCCCGAAGCCGGAGTTGGTGTACCAGTTCTTCTGCAGCAAGCATATTGAATTGGAACGCATTTTCCTCCTGGTCTTCATACAGTTTCTTGCTGCCCGAGTTGACATCTATAGAGAACAGCGCCTCCGTGCGGTCGATAATCAGATACCCGCCGTGCTTGAAGCCCACCACCCGTCCGAGTCCGGTCTTCATCTGACGCGTAATATCGAACTTGTCAAATATCGGCTGCGTGCCCTCGTACAATTTGACGATCTTTGCGCAGTCGGGAGCAATCAGTTCCACGTACTGGCGCACCTCTTCGTATATCGCTTTGTCGTTGACCTGGATAGTCGTAAAATCCGGCGAGAACACATCGCGTATCACACCTATGGTACGCCCGAGTTCTTCGCTGACCAGACTGACAGGCTCTTTCTGTTGCAGAGACTTGACGGTGTCTTCCCAGCGTTGCACCAGCAGGCGCAATTCACTATCCAACTCCGCCACACGTTTGTCTTCCGCCACCGTGCGTACGATCACACCGAACCCTTGCGGTTTGATAGAGGTGATCAGTTGTTTCAAGCGGGAGCGTTCCGACTCACGTTTGATCTTCTGGCTGACCATCACCCCGTCGGCAAGCGGTATCAGTACCATATTGCGTCCGGCAATGCTGATTTCGGCAGTCAGTCGCGGTCCCTTTGTATTGATCGGCTCTTTGCTGACCTGCACCAATACAGGATCGCCCACTTTGAGTACATCGCTTATGTTGCCCGACTTGCCCACTTCCGGCAAGCGTGGCGTGCGTTGCAACTGAGGTACACGCCGGCGGTCGGAAACCGCCTTGGTTACATAACTTTGCAGCGTTCGAAACTGTGAACCTAAATCCAAATAATGGAGAAAAGCCTCTTTCTCATAACCTACATCCACAAAGACTGCATTGAGCGCCGGCATCACTTTTTTTACGCGACCATAATAGATATTTCCCACCGAGAAATTATCCTTGTTGCGTTGTTCGCGACTCACCTCTTGCAGGCGGTCGTCTTCCGTGAGGGCGATAGCAATCTCCTGTGGCTGTACGTCCACAATCAATTCGCTTTTCATAATGGTTCTCAATAAAATAAAAATGCTTTGTGGCAACACATTTGCGCCCAAACGTGTCTCAAGCCACAAAGCAGGTTAAAAACGGAATCGTCTTACTTGTGCTTATGACGATTCTTGCGCAAACGTTTTTTACGTTTGTGGGTAGACATCTTATGTCTCTTATGCTTCTTTCCGTTTGGCATAATTGTAATTATTAAATAGTTATTATATTATTCCCTGTTAGAGGAGTTGTTTCTTAAATTCGTTCGAAGCCTTGAATGCGGGGATCTTATGCTCCGGTACCTCAATGGAAGTATTCTTCGAGATGTTGCGTGCGATCTTCTTGGCACGAGTCTTGGTGGTGAAACTGCCGAAACCACGGAGATACACATTATCTCCCGATGCAACGGCTTTTTTGATGTTCTCCATTACGGATTCTACAACAACGCCGATAGAGGTCTTGTCATAACCCGTTTGGATAGCAATGTTAGTAATGAGTTCTGCTTTAGTCATAATTCTATATATTTTTCTATATTTCTATATCTCTATTTTCTATATTTCTATAGAGAAAGCGGCGAAAAACTTTGCAAAGGTACGATAAAAAATTGATTTACAAAAGTTTTTCTTCAAAAAAATTCATTCTGCAAGCAAAAAAAGCCCCGATTTTTACACACAAACAAGTCTCTGATTTTCAATACAGACGCACTACACTTCATACACACCGACAAGCAAGGCTGGTAGGGCGGGTGGGTAGGGTAGATAAGAATACAAACTATATACACATACACACACACATATATAATAAAATAAGTACTTACCCTACCCCACCTACCCTACCTTAAAATATACCACTGGGACTACATTCCCAATAATGCGCAATTCTTCTCACGCCTATTGCATTTCCGCCTTTTTTGTTGTATCTTTGCATACAGAAACATGCACTATTCTTTGTTCTTTGTTCTATGTTCTTTGTTCTATTATGCATAAGTATGCATTAGGCTTTCAATTACGTGGAAAGGACGTAGAAAGGACGTAGAAAGCAGCGGTGCTTGCAGGGAGATTAAGCCTCCTTTTTATGCAGATTATACAATAAAAATATACACTTTATACATTTCATATTATGGCAAAAGCAGATTTAGAATTTCCCATTTCCGGACTTCATGGCAGACTTGCTAACGATAGCGAGACCTATTGCGCCAAACGCCTTGGTAAAACCGTCGTATCCAACTACCCCAAACGCCAGAACCCTGCCAAAACGACCGACAACCAACGTGCCAACCGCTCTCGGTTTCAACAATCCGTCCTTACCGTCAAAACAGAATTGGCTGATCCACTACGCCGCGCCTACTGGCAATCGCTCTTCGAGCAACAACCTGCCCCGGCACGTTACAAAATCCTCCGTAACTTTGTCATAGCCCAACTTATCAACCAATGAACACTGTTTCTCAACTGCATCGGGCACTGTACCGGTGGTATGAGCAGAACCAACGCGTGCTGCCGTGGCGGGAAACCGACGACCCGTACAAGATCTGGATTTCGGAGATTATCCTCCAGCAGACACGTGTGGTGCAGGGCATGGAGTATTATCTCCGTTTTGTGGAGCGTTTTCCGGATGTCTCCGCCCTTGCCGCAGCGCACGAAGACGAGGTGCTGCGCTATTGGCAGGGGCTCGGCTACTACTCACGCGCACGCAACCTGCACAAAGCGGCACAGATGATTGTCAAACAGGGCTGGCTGCCTTTTCCTTCCACCTTTGAGCAGATACGCCTGCTGCCCGGTATCGGTGACTATACGGCAGGAGCCATCGCCTCGTTTGCCTACAACCTGCCATACCCCGCTATGGACGGAAACGTCTATCGGGTTGTAGCACGTCTCTTTGACTGCGATACGCCTTTCGACACCTCTGCGGGAAAGAAGCATTTCCACACCCTGATAGACGACTTGCTTGACCGCGAAAATGCACGGCTGTTCAACTCGGCGATTATGGAGTTCGGTGCCCTCTACTGCACCCCTTCGCTTACGCTCCTTGGCAGCGGGGAACAATCTTGCCCGCAATGCCCGCTTGGTATATTCTGCCAAGCCCATGCACACGGTACCGCCCCGCTGCTGCCCGTGCGCAAGCCGCGTCCCGAACTGCACGACCGGTATCTCAACTACCTTATATATATAGACGGTTCTTCCACCCTGCTCCGCCAACGCACGGGGAAAGACATCTGGCAGCATCTCTATGAGTTCCCGCTTATGGAAGCCGACCACATGTTCGACCACAAGGAAGCCACGGAGGTACTGCACACTGCGGATTTCCTGACGCTTGATTTCACACATATCCTCAGCCACCAACGCCTGCACGCGCGTTTCTTCTGCTGCCGCGTTCCGATGCTGCCTGCACTGTCAGAGACACAGGCGGTACCGCTTGCCGACCTCGACCAATACGCCCTATCACGCCTCACCCTGCGGGCTTTGGAGAAACTGCATATATAAAAACTACGGGCGACTCTGCAAACGCAGAATCGCCCGAAAGTTAATTACATCGCAGTTTTAGTCCAAGCAGGCGTCCAAGGCCTCTGTAATGGCTTTCTTGTCAAGGTGCTGACCTATGAAAACTAATTTCTGCATACGGTCGCCGTATTGGTCGTCCCAGTCGTGGCGCAGTTGTGCATCTTGCGCTTTGAGGGCTTCCAACTCGTCCTGCGGCATCGTAGCGAACCACTCTCCCGCTTTCTTTAGGTTGAACTGACGCCCCGCCTGCTCGAACAGGTAGCACATATCGTACTCGTCGGAGAAATAGCACATACCCTTCGCACGAATCACATTCTTCGGCCATTTGGATGCCACGAACTCGTCAAATAGCCCGAGGTTGAACGGACGGCGGGCATAATAGACGAAGGTGGAGATACCATACTCCTCAACTTCGCCCTCGTCGTCATCGTGGTGATGATGGTGATCGTGGTCGTGATGATGCTCGTGATGCTCATGCTCGTCGTGCTCGTGGTCGTGGTCATCATCATCGTCATCGTCGTGATGAGCATCTTCCACCTCCTGAATCCACGTAGCGGAAGTTGCCACTGCGTCAAAATTGAACATCTTGGTATTGAGTATCTTGTCGAAATCCACATCGCAATAGTCGCAGTCGATAATCTCCGCCTTGGGCTGAATGGCACGAATGATGGCACGGATATGCTCCAAATCCTCCTTCGATACCTCGCTCGACTTGTTGAGCAAAATGATATTGCAGAACTCGATCTGCTGAATAACCAGCGAAGCGAGGTCTTCTTCGCCTATGTCCTTGCGGTTGAGGTCTTCGCCTGAAGCAAACTCATCCCGCATACGGAGCGCGTCCACCACGGTAACGATACAATCAAGTACCGGCACCCCGTCTTTGGCAAACATCGGCACCATCTGCGGATAGGAACAGAGCGTCTGGGCTATCGGTGCAGGCTCGCAGATACCCGAAGCCTCGATAACGATATAATCGAACTGGTTTTGCGAGACAAGGTCATGGAGTTGCTGCACCAAATCCATCTTGAGCGTACAGCAGATACAACCGTTCTGCAAAGCCACCAGACTGTCGTCTTTCTGACTGACCACCCCACCCTGCTGGATAAGGGAGGCATCGATATTCACCTCACCTATATCATTCACAATTACCGCAAAGCGGATACCCTTGCGGTTGGTAAGAATCCGGTTGAGAAGCGTAGTCTTACCGCTGCCTAAATAACCCGTAAGCAGCAACACGGGGATTTGATTTACCATTTTCATAACATATCGTTTTTAATGGGTTCTTTTTCTTAAAATCAAACTCTGCCACTCCGCCAAGGCGAAAGCAGCAGAGTTTTTATCATTTTTACAGAACAGACTTTTTAGCGTCCTACGTATTGTGTGTAGAGCGGATAGTATTTGTCGAACAATTCGTTCTGATGATAGCGTTCCAAAGTCTGCAGCACATAGCCCAAGACTGCAGCATGATGCCCAATGGTCTGTTGCGCACCGGCACGCTGTTGCTTGCTCAGTTGCGCCCCCCATTGCAGGTACTCCACACAGTTGTTTGCTACATTATCCAAAATAGCGTCCGCTTTCTCCGCCTCGCCAAGCATCAGGTACATTGCCGCCATTGAAGCCGAAGTGTAGTCATACGGCACATTGTACCCCGGCAGCATCTCCTCGGCATAGTCGAGTACTTCGACCGCCTTGTCATTCTGCCCCTCTTTGATCAGTGCTTCAGCCAGTTGCGCAAACATCATACGGTGTGTGCGGCACATACGCATCAGGTTCTCGTCGATATAGATACCGTGGTAATTCATGTTACCATAAGCGAACTTGTGCATCATATTGTCGTACATCTTCTCGGTGTTCACGCGCGGTTGCCCGTCCTGGCTGCGCACAGGAGTGATTTGGTATGCCATACCCGTCAGTTCGAAATAGGGTTCCAAACCGAGGTAGTAATCATTGCCCACGGTAGCGGCGAAGTACATCGGGCGTTTCCATTGGTTCTGACTGAGCATCTCCATAATCATCATCTCCGAGCGGGTGTAGCGGCGGGCGGACTTAAACATCACCTTCTGCGAATCGGGCGTCAGCACATAGAGTTGATTCGACGGCAGATAGTTCTCGCCCTCTTTGTTCTTGGTGCGCGGGTCGTCCGAGCGCAGGAAAGAGAACGCTTTGTCCACCGAGATGGGTCCGAGTTTGTTGTCCACCCATGCTATCTCGTTCTTGCCGGGCATAAAATCCTTGTACTCCCACGAGATAGGCAGTGCGGGTGATTTGTAGTAGGGACGTTTCATCTGCGAGATATACCAATCGGTTTGCAGATACGACAGGTTGCATACACGCAGGTCGGTACCCACATTCTCCACCTCCTGGTTGTACCAAAGCGGGAAGGTGTCGTTGTCGCCGTTGGAGAAGATAATACCCTCTTTCTCGCACGATTTCAGGTAGTTGGCACCGAAGTCGCGGCACGAGTAGCGGTGCGAACGGTCATGGTCGTCCCAGTTCTGCGAAGCCATCTGCGCCGGTACGAGCAGGCAGACAAGCGTTACCACCGTTGCCATTGCCACTTGTGCTTTCGGGTTCTTGACGGCGGCAGAGAGCCAGTCGATCAGCGCCAACGCCCCGAGACCGATCCAGATACAGAATGCATAGAACGAACCTGCATACGCATAGTCCCGCTCACGCGGTTGGTAAGGCGTCTGATTGAGGTAGATGACGATAGCCAAACCTGTCAGGAAGAACAGCAGGAAAGTCAGCGTGAACGATTTCCAGCCCTCTTTCACCTCTACCCCGTTCTCTTTCACACGCTTGCCGCATTGCCAAACGATACCGATGATACCGAGCAGGAGCGGCAGCATATAATATACATTGTGTCCCTTGTTCTCTTTCAGTTCGGTAGGCAGTGCCGACTGGTCGCCGAGCATGGCATTGTCGATAAACGGAATACCGCTGATCCAGTTGCCCTTGGTAATGTCGCCATACGACTGCAGATCGTTCTGACGACCGGCGAAATTCCACATAAAATAACGCCAGTACATAAAGTTCACCTGGTAGCGGAAGAAGAAACGCATATTCTCCGCAAACGTAGGCGCATAGTCGGTCTTCTGCTGCCCGCAGTAGTCGTAGCGCACACGCTTGCCCTTGACATCCGCCCACTCTTTGTATGCCTCCACATGGCTCGGTTGCGACGAGTACATACGCGGGAAGAGCATACAGAACTCATCCATGAACACATAGTTGGTCTTGTAGCCCGTGATAGCGTAGTGGTCTTTCTCGCCCTCCACCTTGGGCGCGGGAGCGTACTGCGCATGCCCTTGTTTCTCTACGGGGATACACATATTGCCGCGCACTTCCAGTTTCACCGGCGCATTGTACGACTGACCGTAGAACAGCGGTCGGTCGCCGTACTGCTCACGGTTGAGGTAGTACTTGAGCGAGAATACGTTGTCGGGCGAGTTCTGATCCATCGGAGTGTCGGCACTCGAGCGGATGACCAATACTGCATAACTGCTGTAACCGATCAGGATAACCGCAATCATCAGCGTGGCGGTATTGAGCAGACGCGTGGAGACCACGTTGCGTTTCCAGAAAAGCAGACCCGTTACCGCCGCACTGAGCAACAGACCGATCCACCAACTCTCGAACAGGAATGCCGCACCCGACAGAGCGAATGCCAGCACAAACGAGATGATCTGGCGCACGGTCAGGCGACCGCCGTCGTTGTGCATAGTCTCGACGGTTGCCCATACAAGCGCGGCAATTGTCAGCACGATATATACTGCCAGACCCGTATTGAACGGACAGCCCAAACCGTTGACAAACAGCAACTCAAACCAGCCCGCGATAGTCGGGAAACCGGGGATGATACCGTACAGCACCACCGCAAGGATAGCCACCGATGCCAGAAACGCACAGATGACGCCCTTCCACGAGAAGTCGTAACGGCGGAAATAATAGACCAACACAATGGCAGGAATGGTCAGCAGGTTCAGCAAGTGGACTCCTATCGACAAGCCCATGAGGTAGGCAATAAGTATCAACCAGCGGTCAGAGCCCTCCTCGTCGGCATGCTCGTCCCACTTGAGAATGAGCCAGAAGACGATGGCTGTAAACAGCGACGAAGAAGCATATACCTCGCCTTCCACTGCCGAGAACCAGAACGTATCGGAGAACGTGTATGCCAATGCGCCCACAGCCCCTGCAGCCAGCACGCCGATACCTTTGGCAAGCGTGTCGGGCTTCACTAACTTGCGTGCCAATGCGGTAATCGTCCAGAAAAGGAACAGGATAGTGAATGCCGATGCCAGCGCCGACATCGCATTTACACACATCGCCACGTGGGCATTGTCGGAAGCAAACAACTGGGCGAAATGCCCCATCAGCATAAAGAACGGTGCTCCGGGCGGGTGTCCCACGTCCAACTTGTGAGCACTTGAGATAAACTCACCGCAGTCCCAAAACGACGCCGTGGGTTCAATGGTCAAGAGATACGTTGCTGCTGCTATGGCAAACACCACCCAACCGCAAACCGCATTCCACAGATTGAATTTTTTCATTACTTGTTTTGTATTGTTTTTATTATTTTGCAGAGCAAATCCGCAGACTTTATTAACGATTGATTAACGGCAATTAACGGAGAATGCCTTGACCCGCTTTTAATGGATTTTTAACGTGCATTAATGGAAAAAGCCGCAAATTACGTACAAAATTACGCAACACAACCCACTTAACAAAATCCGTACCATATTTTTTCCTCTTTTTCTCATCTTTTTCTTGGTTTTGCAGCCACATCGTGTGTGCGCGCTTGTGCATATCAAAAAAAAGCAGTATTTTTGTGGGCTTTTTTAACAAATTCAATGTATGGTAGAAAATAGAACCATTGCCGTGGTAGGTCTCGGATATGTAGGTCTGCCTTTGGCTATCGAGTACGGAAAGAAATACCGCGTTATCGGTTTTGATGTCTTTCGTCCGCGCGTAGAAGAATTGGAGGCAGGAAAAGACCACACCCTCGAAGCCGATCTGATTGGTATGAAACAGGCACGCGAGGCCTACAACTCCACGCATAAAATCGGACTCACTTTCACCTCCGACCCCGAGGAACTGCGGCAGGTGAACACCTATATCGTTACCGTTCCCACTCCCATCGACCGTTTCAACAACCCCGACCTCACGCCGCTTCTCAAGGCGAGCGAGACCATCGGCAAAACGCTCAATGCGGGCGACATAGTTATCTACGAATCAACCGTTTACCCGGGTTGCACAGAGGAGGACTGCGTACCCGTACTGGAACGCAACAGCGGACTGAAATTCAACAAGGACTTTTTCTGCGGCTACTCGCCCGAGCGTATCAACCCCGGCGACAAGGTGAATACCCTAACCAAAATCAAGAAGATTAC
The DNA here is from genome assembly GCA_934728255.1 of uncultured Bacteroidales bacterium. Lineage (GTDB taxonomy): Bacteria > Bacteroidota > Bacteroidia > Bacteroidales > Paludibacteraceae > Colicola. Next base: position 217,104 of record CAKVEC010000001.1, on the reverse strand, counting down.
GTCGGGTTCCACGCCCGAGGTGGCGGACATAGTGGACGCCCTCTACAACTCGATTCTGGAGAACGGCACACACCGTGCGCCGAATATGAAAGTGGCGGAGGCGGCAAAGGCGGTGGAGAACAGCCAGCGCGATGTGAACATCTCGTTTATGAACGAACTCGCACTCATCTGCGACCGCGTGGGCATCGACACCAACGACGTCATCGAGGCGGCGGGCACCAAGTGGAACTTCCTCAAATACCGCCCCGGACTGGTCGGCGGGCATTGTATCTCGGTGGACCCGTACTACCTGGCGCACAAGGCGAAATCGCTCGGCTATGACCCGCAGGTGATTCTCAGCGGGCGTGCCGTAAACAACTCCATCGCCAAGTTTATCGCCGACAAGACGCTCAAACTGATGATCAAAACAGACCATAAAATCCTCAATTCCAACGTGTTGATTCTCGGCGTAACGTTCAAGGAGAACTGCCCCGACTGCCGCAATACAAAGGTGGTGGACATCGCCAACGAGTTGGAGGATTTCGGTTGCCATGTGGACATCTACGACCCGTGGGCAAGCCCCGAGGTGGTGAAGCGCGAGTACGGCAAAGACCTTATTCCCGCCATCGACCCCGACAAGCCCTACGCCGCCGTTATCGCCTGCGTGTGCCACGACCAGTTCAAGACCTTCGACTTCCGCAAGTACAAAGAGCAGGGGGCGGTCATCTTCGACGTGAAGAACTTCATCGACCGCAGCCTTGTGGATGCACGGCTATAAGTTAATAAAGTTAAAGACAAAACAAACAGCAAGGGATACGCAACCTATGCGCAACCTATAACAAATCGCAGGGCATTCCGCATACGATAAATGCTTATAAATTATTAATGGATTTTTGCCACCGATTATATAGCAAACACGGGTGGATGTCGGGTGGATGTCGGGTGGATACCCTGTGGATAGCAGGAGAATGCATATTAATTGTTAATTATTAATTGTTAATTATTAATTGTTAATTGAAATGAACATCGCCATCGCCGGAACAGGATATGTAGGATTGTCTATCGCCACGTTGCTGGCGCAGCACAACCATGTTACCGCAGTAGATATTGTCCCCGAAAAAGTGGATATGATCAACCGTCGCCAATCGCCCATTCAGGACGAGTATATCGAGAAGTATCTCGCCGAGAAACCGCTCGACCTTACCGCCACACTGGACGCTCACGCCGCATACAAAAACGCTGATTTTGTGGTGATTGCTGCGCCGACCAACTACGACAGCCAGAAAAACTATTTTGACACCTCGGCGGTGGAGACGGTGATCCGTCTCGTGATGGAAGCCAATCCCGATGCCATCATGGTCATCAAATCGACCATACCCGTGGGGTACACCGAGGGTATCCGCCAAAAGACAGGCAGCCGCAATATCCTATTCTCGCCCGAGTTCCTGCGCGAGTCGAAGGCACTCTACGACAATCTATACCCCTCGCGTATCATTGTCGGCACCGACCTCAACGACACTCGTCTCGTAGAGGCGGCGCACACCTTTGCGGGCTTGCTCCAACAGGGGGCTATCAAAACGGATATCGACACCCTTTATATGGGCTTCACCGAGGCGGAGGCAGTCAAACTCTTTGCCAACACCTACCTCGCCCTGCGCGTCAGTTACTTCAACGAACTCGACACCTACGCCGAGATGAAAGGACTGGATACACAAGCCATTATCGACGGCGTATGCCTCGACCCGCGTATCGGCACCCACTACAACAATCCCTCTTTCGGCTACGGCGGTTACTGCCTGCCCAAGGACACCAAACAGTTGCTCGCCAACTACCAAGATGTGCCAGAGAACCTCATCGAGGCAATTGTGGAGAGCAACCGTACCCGCAAGGATTTCATTGCCGACCGTGTGCTGGCAAAAGCGGGCTACTACGACTACTACAACCGCGGTGATTTCAACCCGAGCGAGGAGCATACCTGTACGATAGGCGTCTATCGCCTGACGATGAAGTCCAATTCGGACAATTTCCGCCAGTCGTCGATACAGGGCATTATGAAGCGTGTAAAAGCCAAGGGTGCACAGGTCATCATCTACGAACCCACCCTGCCCGACGGCAGCACGTTCTTCGGCTCGTTGGTTGTCAACGACTTGCAGAAGTTCAAATCTCTTTCCCAAGCCATCATCGCCAACCGCTACGACCCCTGCTTGGACGACGTAAAAGACAAAGTCTATACCCGCGACATCTTCCGCCGGGATTGATGGCAATAGACTTATACTACAGCCCAATGCCCAGTACACTAAAAGCGCAACGCCAACCCCACATCGGTAGGCGATGCAAATACATGAAGTTGCACTCGGCTGTCGATAGTGGTATTATATATATCTATGGCCTTGTCGTAGCGCGATAGAGAACCACAAAGCAACCCTACCCCAACTGAAGATAATACTACGCCGCCGCCCAGAACACCCATACTCGCCTCTATACCAGCGGGAATACAACACAGCGAAACAATCAACGTCCCCGCCCCTAACGACGACAACACGATGCCTCCGACCGACAGACGATGAGCACGTTGCCACGAATCGTATGCCACCGCATTGGTTTGCAGGATACGCCCCACCTCCTTAGCAGAGATATAACTGTCGTTATACATATATTCATTCTTTTCGCGATAGATGCGCCCGCCACCTTTCGCCAACGTTGGTTTTGCAGTCTTCGGTTTCTGCATTATCGTTGGTTGTCTCTGTGGCTCGGCTGCTTCCTCTTTTGTATCGGTGAGCGTGGTCTCCTGTGGCACGATTGTGGTTCCTTGTGGATTCGCAGTAGTGGGTTCATTCGCAGGCAGCGCTGCAGTCTCGACAGACGAGGTTTGTGGCGTTATCTGCTCTACCGTGCCATCACGATAGACGATGGCAACAACCTGACTCAGCGGAGTGGAAAAAACAATCGTTTGCGGACGGTCACTACGCACATAGCGCACAGATACATCACTGATTTCCTGAATGATACAATGAATCTGACTACGATCGGTGGTAATAATCAAATCATACTCTTCGGCTACAACAGCCAAACTGCTAAACAGACACAAGGTCAATAATAAGATAGATTTTTTCATATCAAAAAAACAATAAAATGAGACATTCCAATATGCGTGAACTTTCGCTACTTCTAAAACCACCGCAAAGGTAGTACAAAAACAACACACGACAAATAAAATACGACTTTCTATGGTTACCATGAAACCGCCTTTATGGTTACCAACACGCCGTTTGTATTGCGTATCTCACTTATTTATAGTACTTTTGCACTCGATATGCACACACATCTACCTACCATAGACGCCTGTCTCGTCATCACCTGCGAGCAAGCCATCAACGGCATTAGCGAAGTAATGCTCAACGAAGATATGCGCCAAACCAACCTGCAAGTAGCGCACAAAATTCTGCAAATCATAGAAGAAGCAAGCCAAGACGGCAAAGTGGAAATAATCTTTGCCGACGACATACGAAAATATATAGAATTGCTGAAACAAGAGGGACTCAGTCCGCTTATTGTGGACTCGGAATTACAGATACGCCTTCCGTTGTACGAACTTATTATAGACCTGCCGCCATTAGCCAAAGCCATATACCTGCTCTATCTGCGCCATCCGGAAGGACTATTTCGCAAGCAGATAGCCGACTGCCAAAGCGAGTTAAAAGCCCTGTATGCCATCACCTCAAAACGCAATAATACAAAAGAAATCAAGCATACGATAGAGCAACTAACCGACTTTTCCAATAAGAATTTAGATAAACAAATGTCCGTCATCAACCGAACTTTCCGCCGTGCATTGGGCAACAAGGCTATCCATTACCTCCCGCACGGTGCACGCTGCCAAGTACGCAAACCAGACTTTGCACGTGTCAGTTTCCACCTACCGGATGCTATCCGCCAACTCGCCTACTGATATTGCGGTCGGTAATAGGTCTTTCATCGTCTTCACGGGGTTGAAGAAGTGGGATCTATGTGTTTCTCTCAAAAAACAACGTTCCTAATTGTTATATATATATACGATTAGAACATATAATCAGCCACAAATTCTCCATCAATAAAATGAATGATCAAATTACATGGTCAATTATATGTTCTTCTCCCAAGAATACCGTCCAATTATACGAAAATTAACGTTTTTCTATGTAGATTGATCACTTGTACAAGAAACGTTTGATAGACTTTTTCGGAGTTTTCTCAAATGGCTCCTGCTTGATTTCCACATCGCTTACACGGCTGTAACCGGGAATGAGTTTGTTGAGTTTCTTGATGTTCTCACGCATCAGTTGCTGCAACTCCTCCACCGACAGGCGTTTGCGGGTCTGCTCGTCAGGGAAAATGAGTGCAACCAAACGTCCCTCACGTTCTACGATAATAGACTCGCCCACACCTTCCTGCACGTTCAGTTTGTCCTCGATCTCCTCGGGGTAGATATTCTGTCCCGACGCCCCCAAGATCATCGTCTTGTTGCGCCCGCGGATATAGATATTCTTGCGCTTGTCGATATAGCCGAGGTCGCCCGTACGCATCCATCCGTCTTCGGTGAACGCCGCACGGGTAGCCTCTTCGTTCTTGTAATAACCGAGCATCACATTCTCGCCGCGCACAAGTATCTCCCCTTCGCCTTTGGCATCGGGGTTCTCTATCTTCGCCTCCATATTCGGCACGGGCACACCGCAACTGCGACGCTTGAAATACTTGGGCGGATTGCCTGCCACGAGCGGTCCGCACTCGGTCATACCATATCCGATAGAGAGGGGGAAATGGACATCCATCAGACATTTCTCCACCAGCGGGTTCATAGCCGCACCACCGCAAAGGAAATAGCGCACCTGTCCGCCGAAGGCTTTTACAAGAGCCTTGCGAACATGGTTTCGCACGATATTCATCACCACCGGTGTGTACCAGCACACTTTCAGTATTTTCTTGCTCAACAGCGGATCGAGTTTCTGCTTGTGGATCTTCTCTATCACGAGCGGCACGGTAGCCACCATATAGGGTTTCACATCCGCCATGGCACGCAGCAGGATACTCGGCGTGGGCGACTTGGTCAGATAATAGATGTGGGTACCGGCACAAAGCGGGTAGAGGAAATCCGCCAGTTGCCCGAACATGTGCGCCAGCGGGAGCATAGAGACCAGACGTTGCCCCGGTTCGACGGGCAGGATCTGCATAGCCGCCTCCACGTTGTTGCTCAGCGAGCGCCCGTTGAGCATCACGCCCTTGGGCGAGCCAGTGCTGCCACTGGTGTAGTTGATAAGTGCCAGATCGTCAGGATTGACCTCGTAGTGTACGTCCGACGGCTGCATACCATGCGGATAACGGGCTTTCAGTTCGGCATCAATGGTTTCTTTGGCAGGCACCTGTATGCCTTCTTTGGTGCGGACAACGGAGAAATCCGCAATTGAGATTACTGCCGACAACTGCTCCAACGGCTGCTGCTGCAACTCACGCCATACGTAGGGACCTACAAAAAGGGCTTTTGCGTCGGAGTGCACCAGGAGTTTGGCTATATCTTCCGACTTGAAATCCTGCAAGATACTGACTACCACGCCCCTGTAGGACGCAACCGCCAGATATGCCACTACCCAGTTGGCGCAGTTGCGCCCCGCAATAGCCACTTTATCCCCCTCGTTAATTCCCAACTGACGAAACAACACATGCAAACGCTCCATCTCCACTGCCAAATCTCCGAATGTGTAGGTTTTCTCCTCCCCATAATCCGTCAACGCAGCATCATTCCACTGATGCGCCATTACCTCGCCGAGGTAATGCAAATAATGATTCTTCATTCTAACAACATTTGTTTTTAATAGTTATCACTCCCCTAATATATCCTCAAAATTAAGACAAAGGTAGTACTTTTTTTGCATATACACAAAAAAAGCAGTAATTTTGCCGTCCGAATGAGCGGCACTTTCCCCGAGATATTACTGCATTACATCTGGCAAAAGCGTTTGTGGGAGTCTTTTCCACAGACAAGTACTGACGGCAAGCCGATAGAGATTCTCTCCGTCGGGCGTCACAACACAGATGCCGGTCCGGACTTCAGCGATGTGCATCTGCGTATAGGTGAGCAGGAGTGGTTCGGCAATGTAGAGATACACCTGAATGCCTCCGATTGGTACAAACACCGCCACCACTTGGATCAAGCATACGACTCTGTGGTTCTGCATGTAGTGCGGCATGCAGACAAGCGTGTATATAATTCGCAAGGCGAAGCCATCTGCCAATGCGAACTGCGCTATCCTGGCAATCAAGACTACCTGACCGGGCTTGTCCAAGCGGCACAACGTATGGACTCCGCCGGGGAAGTGATAGACTGCGGGAGACGGCTGCTGCAAGACCCGTCTCTGCTCACCGACGGTTGGCGCAAAGCACTATTGAAGAAACGATTAGACTGCAAGCAGCAATCGATACAGCGGCTATTAGGCATTACGCAGCACAGTTGGGAGCATGCTTTTTACATCACGCTGGCACATAATTTCGGTTTTCATACCAATGGTATTCCCTTTGAGACGATGGCTATACAGACGCCGCTCGCTTACCTGCAGAAACATCGCAACAGTCTTTTTCAACTGACCGCCATCCTGCTCGGGCAATCGGGTCTGCTGACCAAGGAAACGGCACAGACCGATGAGGAACTGCGTCTGCTACGTGAGTATTTGTTTCTCCAAAAGAAGTTTTCCCTTACTCCGATAGACGGCTACCTGTGGAAGAAAGCCCGAATGCGCCCGCAGGCATTTCCCGAAGTGCGTATCCGCCAGTTTGCCCAACTGATACACCAATCGGAGTTTCTATTCTCCCGTCTGATGGAAGAAAGCGGTTTGGAGCAGTTGGTATCGCTTCTGACACTCCACCCTACCGAAGAAGATACGCCCAACAGAATCAGTTTCCCTGCCCCTATCGGGCGCAGTTCGATAGATATACTGCTTATCAACAGCGTGATACCCTATAAGTACGCGTATGCGCTCGCGCACAAGGACAGCGCAGCGATTGACAAAGCCCTGTTGCTAATGGAGCAGATTGCCCCTGAAAACAACAGTATTATCCGTCAATGGCGTTTGCTCGGACAAGAGGTGCACTCTGCCGCCGACACGCAAGCATTGATACACCTGTATCAAAACTATTGCCAGTCAAGCCGCTGTATGAACTGCGAAGTGGGGTATCAGATATTTCTCAATGCATAATGCACAATGCATAATGCACAATTCATAATTCGTAATTCATAATTCATAATTAAAATGTGGGTTATTCTCGCCATATTGTCCGCCCTGTGTTTGGGCTTTTATGACATCAGCAAGAAACGTTCTTTGCGCGACAACAGCGTAATGGACGTGCTGAGTATCAGTTTGCTTATTTCCTCCGGTATTTTGGCGGTACCGCTGTTGCTATCGCGTTGCTGCCCCGAGATGATGAGCGGGACTCTCTTCTATGTGCCGCGCGTGGGGCTGACGGCGCACCTGCTTATCCTGCTCAAATCGTGTATTGTTCTCAGTTCGTGGGTATGTGCCTACGTAGCGATCAAGTATCTGCCCATATCCGTGGTATCGCCAATGCAGGCGACCCGCCCGATGTGGACGCTTATCGGCGCCATGCTCCTGTTCGGGGAGCGGCTCAACGGCTGGCAATGGGCAGGCGTAGTATGCGCATTGGGCAGTATTTTTGCTTTCTCATTAGTGGAACACCGTGCAGGGAAAGGCGATCTTCATACACCCAAGATCCAACGCAAATACTATGTCTGTCTGCTGTTGGCGATATTGATCGGTTCCGCCAGCGGGCTATATGACAAATATATGATGCGCCGGTTCGACCATAATGCCGTGCAGGTGTATTACACTTTCTATCAGGCACTGATGATGGGTATTGCCACACTGATCGTCAACCGCAAACGCTACTTCGGCCATACAGCCGGTTCAACGGCAGCGGCTTTCCGATGGACGTGGGCGATTGCAGGAATATCCATATTTCTGGTATTGAGCGACTATGTCTATATGCTTGCGCTGAGCGATACGGATTCGCTTATCTCAGTGGTATCCACCATCAGGCGCGGCGGCACGATCATTCCGTTCCTGTACGGCATTCTGGTGCTCAAAGAAAAAGATCCGTGGAAGAAAGTGCTGTGCCTGATCGGCATTGTCATCGGTCTCCTGTTCCTTGCCGCGGGCAGTTATGCGTAACTCACAGGACATTCTATCGGGAGCAACCCGTTAATCACCCGTTAATCACCCGATAATCACCCGATAATCACCCGATAATCACCCGATATAATCAACGGAAAGTATATACAAAGCAATATAAATCCAAATAAAGCCATTATGAAATGGAATAATACCAAACGACTTTTGCTCGCAGCGATGATGCTTGTGATGTGCGCTGCGCTTTTTGCTGACAACACATGGTTTGAGCAGAGCCGCAACTTTATGGCGTACTCGTTAGGACAAGGCAAAGTGCACTTCAAAGTGCTGGTTTTCTCACGCGGGAGCACCCAAAACCACTGGGCTTGCGATGAAAAAGGCGGCACCTACATCTATGCGGAAGGCAACGGTGTGAGTCGCCGAATACTCTACTACAGCGGCGACAACAACTACAACTGCGACAGCAAATACAAAGGTTGGGTGAGTCTCCGCGTGGAGGACGGTACGGTGGTTATCACCAACACATACGACCAAGTGCCCGTCCACCTGCAGAGTGGACAGAGCGGCACCTATTGGCTGAGCCGCACGGGCGAAAGCGACACGCCGACTTTTCTGGAGTTCGACTGGTATCCGTCCACTGCTTTTGACGGCAAGCAGTACACTGCCAAAGCGCATATAGTGGACACGCGTAAGACCGGTGCTACCTGGGAGCGCAACTGGACGCTGGGCACCTACAGTGCTTCATCGGTGCAGGCACCTATGCTGTTCGACCCTGTGTTTTATAGTGTAGGGGAGAACGGCGTTGCCGGTCTGGGGCATGTGATGATACCATACGTGGTATATCAAGACCCTCTGTCGTACTACACCAGTTTTACAGGTGCAGCCTCAGCCGTGCAGGTTTCCGACCGGTCGGGGCAGATGTTTGTGATGACGACCGACACGGTACAACAGGATTTCTATGCCACTTTCAAAGTAAAGCGCGACGGCGGTCAGACGCAGGAGGTAACATCGAATATGGTGAAGATACCGGCATTCCACCGTATCTATGATTTCCGTGCCGCCGATTTAGAACGCCCCAACGGCAAGATTGACGGTCGCTACACCGAACTGACCTGGTCGGTACGCACCCCCGAAGCGACCGACATTATGCCGAGCGACATATTCCAGATACAGCGTGCCTACGAACCTGATTTCTCGGACGCAGAGACGATTGGCATACTACCTATCGTATTCGATTCGACGCACACCCGCTATTCGTACATTGACTCGACTGACTATGCCGTGTACAACCATAGCCATCGGGAGAAGCCTGTCTATTACCGCGTGAACCGTGCCGGTACGACCAACTGGGGCTACGATGGGCATCAGTGGGCTGCCAAAGACAGCGTGCTGAAACACAACAGCCTGCTCACTATCCTCGACGACAGCACCTACTACCTCAAAGCGGACGACTTCGACCGCACGCGCAAGATACGGATGGTCATCTCCACGCAGAAACAAAGCGAATACGTCTGGTGGGACAAGAACGCCGAAGTGGTTATCACCCGCAAGACGCAAACGGGAGGGACAACAGAAAGCAGCACTCGCGTCATAAGCGGTTCGCTATTCAAACTGCAAGCGGACAGCACCTACCGCGCAGAAATAGAACTGACCGCCGAGGTATCGTGCGCCAACTATACCTATAGTGTCCAAATAGATGACAGCAACAGCGACCTGAAATGCGGAGGAACATCGCCTATCAGCGTAAAGGGGCCATCGCTGTATTATACCGACGCTGCCGGTGTGGCTTCTTTTGAGGCATCAAAAGGCTATTTTCCCGATTGCGTGTTCCTGCAATGGAACCAGACGGACGGCAATGCCGATGTATTCTACATTGAGCGGCGTCTCTGCAATACACAAGACGCGTGGACACGCATAGCCGAAATGCAGGGAGAGCACTACTACCGCGACATCACCGCAGAGGCGGGAAACCTGTACGACTACCGTATCATCTGCGCCTATTCGTGCAACGGCACCACGCTGCAAGATACTGCGACGGCCACGGGCTGGCTCTCGCAGACGGGGAGTATCAGCGGGCGTATCAGTTACCCCAACGGCACAGGCAATGCTGGTGTGGAAGTGCGTGCCGTAGCGCAAGGCGAAACCCCTGCGGACGCACACGGCTACCTGAAACCGACAGGCAGCGCACATACGTTTGCCACTGCAGAACCAATGACCTGGAGCGGCTCACGCACATTCCAGTTACTCATAAAAACGGACAAACAGGACGTGAATACCGACCGACAGTTATTCACAACACGCAACCTCCACTCGGACGATATTACCCTGTCGCTGACCGACCAAAACAAAGTCCTCAGGCTGCAATACGGGGCGCAGGTACTGCCTTTCACCGTTACCATCTTCCCCGACACGTGGACTGCCGTCAGTGTGGTATGCGATACGGACAGCAAGACGGCAGCCCTGTACTGCGACGGGAAAGCCATCGGGCAGCAACCGTTAGAACCCGCGACAATCCCCGACAGCAAATGGTATCTCCTGCACGGGACGGAGGGTGTGTGCATCGATGAGGTGCGTGTATGGAGCCGTGCGCTGACAGAGCGGGAAATAGCAGACAACACCCATAGTTACCTTTCGGGCAAAGAGGACGGTTTGCTCTGCTACTATCCGTTCGACTACACACAAACGCTTGCCGGCACCTACCACGTCAGCAATATGGCATGTACATCGTCTGACCTGGCACAGCGCAATGACCTTGTTATCAAGCAAAAAGAAGGAGAGATACGCACGACCGACGCACCGGACGCGGCTATGCTGACCTACAAGGCGGTATCTGCCGAGAGCGGCGACTACTGCATAGGCGGCATACCTTTCGGCAAGGGTATGACCTACGATGTTACCCCCACCTCCGAGCATGGCAAGTTCTCCTACAATGGTACATCTGCCGGTTTTGCAGCCGTGGCATTAGACCCGAAACGTCCCGAGGCAACAGGCATTGACTTTGTCAATACCGAGGCAGTCCGTTTTACGGGACGTGTGCTGTACCGGCGTTCCACAATACCTGTCAGGGGTGCGCATTTCCTCGTCAACGGCGTATTGGCAACCGACGCGGCGGGCAACCCGATAGAGACCAATGCGGCGGGGAACTTCGAGTTTGAGGTACCCAAAGCCCCTGTTACGGTGCAAGCCGTGATGGACGGACACCGTTTTGCAAGCGGCGGTTTCTTCCATATAGACGGCGACAGCCTGTTCACCCCAACGGGCAATATGGACGGGCTGCGGATGTGGGACGAGACCAAGGTGCGCCTGATAGGGCGCATTGCAGGCGGTAACGACCAAGGCACGTTGCCTGTAGGTTTCTCGCTCAGCCGCAACAACATAGGCGACAGTATCCTGATGGTGCTGGAACTGGAAGGCGACAACACAGCGCAAATAGTGTACGACCCGCAGGACAAGACCATGGACCGCATTGATACCACGGTAGTACACGCAGTAGGAAAACACCATACCAACGTTACCTATCAGCAAAAGCGTATTATGGTCTATCCCGACACCGAGACAGGCGAGTTCTTTGTGGATTTGTTCCCCGTCAAATACAAACTGACGCAACTGACCGCGCAGGGCTACAGCACGCTGACCAACGGAAATAGTGCCATGCAAGTGCTGGACCTAACCAACCGTCTCACGCCCGATACCCTACGCAACAATGGTATAGAGGTGCTCTGCAACGATACCTTCCGCCATATCTACCATAGTCCGGTCAGCATATCGCTCTGCCAGTTGCAGTACGGTATGGAGTTGGGCTTCCTCGGTATAGAAAAGACCTATCTCACGGACTTCGACAGCGTGGCGCACACACAAGACGTGGTGTACAAAAACGCACAGGGCGAATACGAATATCTGTTCGGTAAGCCTATCTTCACGGAGGGCAAATACGCTTTCCGCATTACGGCACATGAGGATTATTACTACAACGGCAACCGTACGCAAGGCGCACACGACCGTGTAATGCTCCGCGGCGGCAAAGTACAGATATACAACGGTATGCATTCCGAAACGGAGACTATCCGCCGTGAGTTGGACAGCAACGGACGCACGGAAGCCGTCCTGCAAGCCGACTATCCGACCTACACACGTTTGGGCGACGATGCCACACGCCGGATACTGATTTCAGTGGAACACAACGGAGAATACGTACAATCGGAGCCGGTGGACGTATATGTGTTTGCCGACCGCCTCAGCGGCGTAGAGACGGTGAATATCACCCCGGTCGGCATCCGCTTGTTTGATATTCTGCGCGACCCGCCCGGATCGGGCAGTTACTCCTCTCTGGCTTCGGGAGCCACCTACCAGAAGAGCGAGAACTACCATCTGAGCGTAAAGGCGGGTATGCAAATCAATATGTCATTCGGCTCCAACTACACCGGCGTAGTAGGTGCTGTAGCCGCTCCCGCAGGTATCGGCTCGTTCACAGGCGCACAGATACAAACCAGTACAGCCACACCGGTTTCCATTCCGCTGAGTTTCAACGGCACTTTCAACTGGAGCAGCCAGTACCAATACACCACCTCCGAGCAAGTGCGTACCGGCAGCGATGCCTACCACGTAGGATCGGGTGCAGATGTTTATATGGGTACGACCGAGAATATGTACCACGGTATCGGACACGGAATGACTATTCTGGATTCTACGGCTTATGCTGCTATGTCCGCACAGACAAAAAACGGCACGATGAAAGTGATAGCCACGTCGCGCAACGACCAAGGCGAACTGCGCTATCTGGTTGTTGCCCGCAAACTGCTGTACAGTTTCGGGGCAGGGGCTACGTTCACCTACACCCAAGAGCATATCCTCACCACCGTCATTCCAACCCTGTTGCGCGAGCGTAACGCCTTGATACTGACCACCGACTCGCTGACGGCGCAAAGCCAGGCAGACGCCACCGGGAAGCGTGTCTATTACACGGCTCTTACGCCTGAAGACAAGGATTTTGCCCTACGGAACTACCATTGGGCAGACCCGCAAAATACATCGTTGGCGTTCACTTCCGATACCATTGCAGCCTACAATCGTGCTATCCTCCAATGGACGGAACTCATAGCACTGAACGAGAAAGAGAAAGTGCAGGCTATCAACGGCACACAACCCTATAAGACCTACTCTATCACGGGCGGCACACCGGTAACGCACTCGGAGACAGTGTCTTACAGCAGCAGTTCCAACTCGCAATATGCCACTCCGGGCAACCTGCTCAACTCGCTCAAATCGATTTCTCCGACACTCATCAGCAAAGGCGGAGAACAGTTTGTGCGGCTCATCGAGGTAATAGGGGTCGGGCAAGATGAAAACGGCAACAAAGCGGTGGATATAGAAGCCAACACCACAGGCAGCAAGTTCAAACTGTCGATTACCCCTATCGCCGACGTGGACTTCAACCACGTGGACGGAGAAAGCCAATCGGCATCGCGCACCTATTCTTATACCCTCTCGCCGGACGCATACGGATATATGGATGTGAATGTCTATCGCAAGAAAGATACTATCAACACCTTTAATAAAGATGCGTCCTCCGCACCGTCCACGGATTACTACTACAGCAGTTTCATTTTCTATGGTATGGCAGGTGCCAGCCGTTGCCCCTACGAAGGCGGCGACAGCACCCTCTTCTACCAACCGGGTACGCCGCTCAGCAACCCGACCATAGCAATAGAGAACCCGCATATCACAGTGGACAAACGTGAAATTAGCAGTGTACCTGCCGACCAAAAAGCCGTATTCAACCTGGCTCTTTCCAACGAGCAACCATCGGACATCGGAATGGCAGCATCTTCTATTTCTTTCGAACTGTATGTTGTGCCTGCGTCCAACCCGAACGGACTGAAACTATCTATCGACGGTGTAGCATTGGGCTTCACCCCGATGAAGATTGCCATACCGCATGGCAAAGCAGTTCACAAAGTATTGGAGGTGGAACGCGGACAAGGATACGACTTCGAGAATATCCGTATCCGGTTGCGCTCCATTTGCGACATTGAAGAGCGTGACGAAACCGCAATCTCCGTTCATTTCGTACCGGCAGCCACCGCACTCAACCTGACCGCACCGCACGACCAATGGGTACTCAACACACAATCGTCGCACGACAGTGCCGGCTACTATCTGCCCGTAGTGATTGACGGATTCGATGTCCATTCTGATGGTTTCGACCATATCGAACTCCAATACAAACAACTCAACCAATCGGACAACGACTGGGTGAACCTCTGCTCCTACTATGCCGACGACAGTCTCTATGCACAGGCTTCGGGCAACAAGGCAATGATTGAGAATGGCAAGATTGACAATATCCGTTTCTACGGCGAGCGCGACCCTATGGAACAGCACTACGACCTGCGTGCCGTCAGTTTCGCACGCTACGGGAACGGGTTCATCACCCGCTCTTCGGCTGTACTCCATGGTATCAAGGATACACGCCGCCCCGAGGTATTCGGTCTGCCGACACCTGCTGACGGCATCTTGAGTGTCAAAGATGTGCTATCGCTCCGTTTCAGCGAACCGGTTGCCGGCAACTATCTGGACGAGGATGCCAACTTCGAGATAGTGGGCGGTACCAACAACTTAGACATCACGCAGACGACTTCGCTTGCTTTCAGCGGTGAGAAATCGTGCGTAGCCCGCACCTCGGTACACCGCAATATGAGCAATCGTGCCTTCACTATCGAAGCCCTCATCCGCCCAGCCGAGCAAGGGCGCGCCATGACCATCTTTGCTCTCGGCGACACCAAGCAGAAATTACGGTTCTCTCTGACAGCCGACAACTGTCTCCGCGCAGAGGTAGGTAATGTCTCAGTAACCTCCGAGAAGATGGAGCCTGTTCAGGACTTCACCCGCTGCGCTATGACCTACGACACCACGGGCGTGGTGCGTTTCTTTGCAGGCACGAAAGAGATTACTCTGCCCAACCAACCAACCTTGCCACACTATACGGGCAATGGTACACTGCTATTCGGCAACACCGCGGACGGCGAGGAACCGTTCCACGGCAATATGCTCGAGGCACGCCTCTGGACAAAAGCACAGGAGCAGGACGAACTTGCACTCACCTACAAGAAACATCTCACCGGCTACGAGCAGGAACTGATGGCATACTACCCGATGAACGAGGGTCGCGGCACCACCTGCCACGACCTCGCCAACGGAGCCGTATTACGTTTGCAAGGCACCTCTTGGACACTCCCAGAGGGTATGTCGCTGCGGTTGGACGGCACCGATGGTGTCCGCCTGGCACACGACCTGCTGTCGCGTTCCGCTATCCAGGACCTCACCCTTATGCTGTGGTTCAAGACCGACACGCAGACGCCCGACACCGCTGCCATCTTCTCTACCGGCGGCGGACTTGCCACGGAAGACGATGCCGAAGGCAAAGTGTTCCTCGGCTTGCAGAACGGCAACATCGTCTTGCGCCACCGGAGCCAAGAGTTCATCGCCCGCGGACATTATGCCGACCAACAATGGCACCAATTGGTCTATACGCTCAACCGCACCTACAACATAGGCAACCTGTTTGTGGACGGCAAGCAAACCACCACCTTTGCTGCCGACCGTATCGGAAGTATGTCGGGCAACGAGATGTGGCTTGGCGCATGTCATTGGACGCTAACCGACACCCTCGGCAATCGTATCGCACAACCCAGATACGCTTTCTCGGGACACATCGACCACTTGGTTCTCTACGAGCAATCGCTGCCGAACAGCAGTATTCAGAACTTCCACAATATGGCTCCGTCGGGTGAAGAGATGGGACTTATCGCCTATCTGCCTTTCTGCGCCCGGCAACTCTCCGACAACGGACGTCTCGAATTGCGCTACTCGCCCTACAATGCCCGTATCTTCCGCGATGCCAACGGCGAAGTGGTGGACAAGAAGCAACGGCTTATCCTCTCCGATGCCTCACAGATGGCAGATAAGTCCGACTTTGCCCCTGTGCGCGATGCCTTGCCGCGGACACGCTACAACTTCTCTTGGGCTTGCAACGGCGATGAACTGATGCTCAACCTCAAGATGCTCGACAAGGAAATCAACAAGCAAAACATCTTCCTTACCGTCCGCAATGTAGAGGACCTCAATGGTAACCGTATGCTCAACCCGATGTCGTGGACAGTCTATGTCGATCGCAATCAACTGCGTTGGTCGGAAAACGAAAAGACCATCTCCACCACGCTCAACAGCGACACCGCTTTCGACCTCACCATCACCAACACGGGCGGCACTACACGCCAATACAACCTCTCCTCGCTGCCTTCGTGGCTCACTGCCGTACCCGCCTCGGGCAGTCTGGCACCGCAGGCTTCACAAACTATCCGTTTCACTATGGCAGAGGGGCTGAACGTAGGCGAGCATACCGAATACATTTATCTCCAGGACGACCAAGACCTATTCGAGCGGCTCTTGCTTACCGTCAAGGTGGAATCTATCTGCCCATGGACGGACGACCACAAGGATTTGCCGATGTCTATGTCGCTTATCGGGCAGGTTTTGCTGACAAATACCAATGATACCACCTACGACACCGACACCAACGACATCATTGCCGCTTTCATCAACGACCGCTGTGTCGGCACGACACACATCACCTACGACGATGCCACCCTTGCCAGCCATGTCTATATGACCATTTATGGCAATGAGAACATGGTGAATAGCCCTGTACAGATGCGCTTGTGGCAGGCCTCTACAGGCAAGATCTTTATTCTCAATGCCGCTCAAGACCTGCTCTTTACCCACAAGCGTTGTTATGGTTGTGCGCCCGATGTACCGATTGTACTGACTACCTCCGATCGCAAGATACAGCAACTGATGTTAAGCGAAGGTTGGAACTGGGTGTCTTTCCACCTCAATCCTACCTATAGCACCAACATCAACCGTATGCTATCTGCACAAGCGCAATGGACGGCAGGGGATCTTGTCAAAGACCCGCTTGGACGGATGTATAGCCAATATCAAACGGCAATAGCCGGTAAGCCTGCGGCATGGTATGGTACACTCAACCGCTTCAACTACCGGTGCATCTATATGTTCTCGGTTCAAAACGCACTGACTCCTGAGATAGAGGGCGAACCGCTGACAGAGCAAGACCGCACACTCCGCCTATTTGCTGGATGGAATGTGCTACCGTACCTGTTGGAAACCAATCTGCCTGTTACCGAGGCAATGGCGGACTATCTCAACAATGCCAAGGAGGGCGATGTCATCAAGAGCAAAGACCGTTTTGTCGTGTTCTCCGCCGCGTCCAAATGGGAGGGCAATCTCACCTATATGGAACCGGGACAAGGCTATCTGCTCTACCGTCAGGGGGAACCGTGTACCTTCACCTACTACACATACAATATCACACCCCACCCACGCAATGCACATGCCAACGCTGTTCAGACCCCGTTGTTTGTCAATCATGCAGCCACCAATATGAACGTCATCGCCACACTCGCTGACTACCATGGTAGCACCGACGGGCTGACGCTATCAGCGTATGCGGGCAACGAATTGGCAGGGCGTGTAGCCGTTCATAACACAGATAGTATGCCGCTGTTCTTCCTCACTATCGGTTCCGAAAACCCCGCTCCTATCCGTTTTGCTCTTGAGCAGAATGGAAAAACTATCGCTACCGGTGCACCGCTGTTCGACTACGAAGCCAACCGCATCGTCGGTTCTTTGGCACACCCGTTGCCTGTCGCTTTCGGTGGCAACAGCATTGTGGCGTACCCGTCGCCTTTTGTGGACAAAGTGCAGATCATTGTTACCGCAGAATCGGAGCAACCTGTATCTGTTGCTATCTATAGTGCCGGCGGACAACTCATCACGCAGGTCGACGGACAAACCGAAAACGGCACCTATATCTACGATTGGCAGCAGGCTACCGACGTCCCTGCCGGTATCTATTCTGCTGTAGTCCGCACCGGAAAACAAACACAAACCGTTAAACTCATCAAACAGAAATAAAATATGAACACGTGTAAAAAAACATATTGGGTGTATTGCATCAGTGTCATTATGGTGTTATGCTGCGCTTGCCGACATAACCATACCAACGACCCCGAATGGAAACAACACGACCGTCCGCTCTGGACGGTTGCCGATACCACCGACCTCGAAAGCACTATGACCGTTACAGGCGTGCTGCCGACCTCGCTTGCCACTCAAGCCGATACCGCCGACTTGGTGGCTGCATTCTGCAACGATGTCTGTTGGGGAACAACTGCTATTCAGTGGGTCGGTAAGCAACCCTATTTCTTTCTCTTTATCAACCGCCCGCATAGTGTCAATTCCGAACAACAGGTCGATCTGACACTCCGTTACTACTCCACCCGCACACGCTATATCTACATAGCCCCATCAGCATTCACTTTTTCTATTGATGCACAACTTGGCACTATCGCTTCGCCGGTCGTTCCCTCTTTCACTATCGAATAATTATCCCAAGTATTTATGCAGAATATATGCAGAATATGCAATTTCTTTACTTTATAATACCAATTACGTAGAAAAGACGTAGAAAGGACGTAGAAAGAATTGGAGTTTATAAGGTTTTTGAGCCGCCTTTTTATGCAGAATATACAATATCTTTATGCATAAACAAGCACTTTCCGTTTGCCACCTATTTCGCAAATAGGTGGCATTCTTTATGAAAAAAAGTACAAATGTTTGTACCTGTTTGTATATCTTAAAAAAAAATCGTAACTTTGTCGGCAAATTGGTTTATTAGGACACAAGTGAAAATTATCGGTTTTACATACATAGACGGGCAGACGGAGATGGTGCTGAAAGGCGATTCCTCGTTGCTCAATGGTCGTAAACCGATGTTTGTTCCCGATTGGACGCACGACCTGCGTTTCACACCATGTATCGTTTTGCGTGTCTGCCGATTGGGCAAAAACATTGCCGCACGGTTCGGTAGCCGTTACTATGATGCCGTTGCACCGGGAGCGGACTTTGTGGCGCACGATGTGTTGGCAGACGCCTGCGCCAACGGACATAGTTGGTTACGGGCCACGGCTTTCGATTTCTCGTTGTCGGTAGGCGAGTTCGGCACCAATACGGAATATACATGGGGTCTTGTGCATTCCGACGGAACGGAAACTCAACTTCAGTCCAATGAATGGGTTATCAGCCCCGATGAGGCTATACATCGCGTTAGCGAGGTGATGACCATTCGCCAAGGCGACTTGATTTATATACAACAAAAGGTAGACGCACGTACCGTCGGCACCAATGAAATACTGCGTGCAGTCGCCAATCGGGAAGAAAAACTCTATTGCAAAATCAAATGAAAAGACTCTTATCCATATTCAGTCTGTTAGCCATCGCTTTTTACACTTTTGCCATTACGCATACTTATACAGAGTCATCTGTATTAAGCAGCGGTTCGTGGGTAAAGATCCGTGTTAGCGAAAGCGGCGTCTATCGTATGACCTACGAGGAACTGCAAGCCGCCGGATTGAGCAATCCCGCTAATGTGCGTGTGTACGGCTATGGCGGTGCTATGCTGACGCAGAATTTCAACAAAGTCAAGATTGACGACCTGCCTGCTGTCGGTTTCTATATGGAAAAAGGCGCAGACGGCGTTTTCGGCGCAGGCGACTATATCCTGTTCTATGCACAAGGTACCACCTCATGGGAATACAACGGCACGCAATTCATCCACACCCGCAATCCGTACTCCGATTACGGTTACTATTTCCTTACCGACAACGGAAGTACACAAAGCAGTATGCCTGTCGCAACCTCTATTGACGGCACCGACGGCACCCAAGTGGATACGTATATCAACTATCAGATCCACGAGCAGGACTTGATCAACCTGCTTGACCGCGAGAGCGGCGTGGACGGCGGCGGACGGGAGTTCTATGGCGAATCATTCACCCCTACTGCCCCCAATCGCACTTTCTCGTTCACCACACCAAATGTTGTTACTTCCTCTCCTGTACGCATTCGCAGCGAGGTGGCGGCGGCTTCCTCCAGTCCGTCCCGTTTCACGCTGGGGCTCAATGGAACAAACAATACGCTGCGTATGGACTCTATCCCTGTCAGCGATTTCTACACCAAAGGGACATTGGCTACCTTCAATCGGGACTATACCGCCTCCGGCAATACCCATAAGGTAACCTTGAGTTTCTCCAATCCTGCAGCAGGTGCAGTCGGCTACCTGAACTATATCGAGTTATCCGCTACGTGCCGTTTGGCAATGACGGGCAGTTATATGCCGTTCCGCACACCCGTCAACTACGGTTCGTCCACTCCGGTTGTCTATTCTATAACCAATGCCACCGGCAATACACAGGTTTGGAACATCACCGACCGTGCCAACATCACGCGCGTGCCTGCTACCTTGTCGGGTACAACACTCACTTTCGTCGGCAGCAACGAAACAGCGGTACAGGAGTATGTAGCAGTGAACACCAATGGCTCCGATTGGCTGACCCCCACCGTCATAGGCTCTGTCGGCAACCAGAACCTCCACCGGCTCAAGAACATCGACTATGTGATTATCTGCCCGGCGGATTTTGTTTCCGAGGCTACCCGTCTCGCACAAGCCCACGAGCGCAAACAGGGCATCACGTGGGCGGTTGCCACCGACCAACAGATATATAACGAGTTCTCAAGTGGCACACCCGATGCTACGGCATACCGCTGGTTGATGAAGATGCTCTACGACCGCGGTACAGGCAGCAGCAAAAAGCCGAGTTGGCTTCTGCTGATGGGCGATGGTACGTTCGACAACCGCAAACTGCTTACCACTTCGGGACAGAACACCCTGCTCACCTACCAGGCCAAGAACTCCACCGTGGAGACCAAGGCATACGCCAGCGACGACTATTTCGGTTTTCTCGACAACAACGAGGGCGAGAGCGATACACAGGGACGCATGGACATCGGTGTCGGTCGTCTGCCTGTAAACACGGTTACAGAAGCGCAACAAATGGTGGATAAGTTGGTCGCTTATATGGAGAACAATAGTTTCGGCAAATGGAAGAACCAACTGATTTTCCTGGCTGACGACGGCGACAACAACCTCCATACACGTGTGGCGGAAGAGGGTGCAGAGCGCGTACGCAGGAAGAACCCTGACTTTGTGGTCAATAAAATCTACCTCGATGCATACCCGCAGGAAACAGATGCCTCGGGCGAGAGTTATCCTCTGGCGAAAAACAAGTTGGATAACCTGCTCAAGAACGGAGCACTCTATATGAACTACTCCGGACATGGCGGCTACAATGCCATCACCAACGAGGGTATGATGAACCTCAAAAGCATACAAAGTATGACCAATTCCAACCAGGCACTCTGGATGCTGGCTACATGCAGTTTCGCCCATTTCGACTCTGGCAAACGCTGTGCGGCAGAAGAGGCTGTCCTCAACCCCAACGGTGGTGCCATCGGCGTCATCTCGGCTGGACGTACCGTTTATGCTACGCAGAACACCTATATCAACCGATATTTCTGCGATACCCTTTTCGGACACAAAGACCCCTATTCGTACGAAATGACCATCGGCAAAGCCCTCGCTGTTGCAAAGAATATGACGGGTACGGACGAGAACAAGATGTCGTATGTCTTGCTTGGCGACCCCGCTCTACGTTTGGCATACCCTACCGACTATCAAGTGATGACCACCACAAAGGTGGATACACTCCACGCCTTGGATGTACAGCAGATTGAAGGATATATCTCCGATTCTGAGGCACAACCGGCAGAGTGGTTCAACGGCAAAGTGAACATCACCGTCTATGACAAGATGCAGCGTGTTACCACCCGCGACAACGATGAAAGCAATGCCGACAAGAAACAAACCGTTACCTACAATGACTACCCCAATACCCTGTTCAGTGGATTGGCAGACGTGCAGAATGGGCGTTTCTCCTATACGTTTATGACCCCCAAAGACATCCGCTACAACTATGGCAAAGGGCGTATCGTCTATTACGCATACGACCCTGCTGAAAATGTCGAGGGAGTCGGACACTTTGAGAATTTCGTTGTCGGTGGTACCGGTTCTATCTTTACCCAAGACACTATTGGACCGAAAATCTCGCTTTATCTCAACACCCCCGCCTTTGTGGACGGAGGCACCACCTACGAGACCCCGCGTTTCTTCGCCGATATAGAGGACGAGAATGGTATCAACACCGTCGGTACGGGTATCGGACACGACCTGATGCTGGTGGTGGACAATAGTGCCTCGCATACCTATGTGCTCAACGAGTTCTTTACCTCTGCCGACGGCAGTTACAAAAAAGGACAGGTCAGTTACCTGATGCAGGAACTCGCCGAAGGTGCACATAATCTCACTTTCCGTGCATGGGACTTGCTCAACAATAGCAGCACCGCCTCACTCAGTTTCATTGTGGAAAAGGGGGCTGACCCGAACATCTACTCCGTGGTTACCTACCCCAACCCCGTACAGGCTTCCGGTGTTCTTAATATGGTGGTCAACTATGACCAACCCGATATGATAGTACAAACGGAGATATACGTATATGATATGTCGGGTCGCTTGATGTGGCAACAATCACAGAAAAACCCTGACCAAGTGCAACTCAACCTGTCGGAAATGGGGCTTTACCCCGGACTATATATGTACAACATTCGTATCAAAACAGAAAACAGCGGCTATTCGTCCAAATCGGGCAAGATCGTAGTCGTACAATAAAAACAACTCAAGCCTATGAAGCATATTTCTTGATGTATTTATCAGAAAATCAAATAAGTATATAATCACATTCTTCAATAAACAATAATGAAAAAAGTTCTTTTATCCCTCGCAGCCATTGCTTTTCTTGCTGTCAGCGCACAAGCAGCGAAGACTGTCGATGAAACAATGAACCCGCTTATTACCGCAATGCCCTCTTTGAGCATTGCACCCGATGCACGTTCAGCCGGTATGGGCGATATCGGTGTAGCCACCGATGCCGACCTCAACTCGCTCCACTGGAACCCTGCAAAATTCGCTTATATGCAGAGTGCAGGTGGTATTACCGCCAACTATACCCCGTGGTTGCGCAAACTGGTCAGCGACATTGACCTTGCACACATCGCCGGTTACTACAATTTCGGCGACCTTGCCGGTGGTATTGCGGCTTCATTCACCTATTTCTCGCTCGGTAACGTTTCGCTCACCGATGCCAATGGTACGGTGCTTCAAGATGTACGCCCCAATGAGTGGTCGCTTGACCTTTCCTACTATCGCAAGTTGCACGAATACGTCAGCATGGCGGTAGCACTGCGTTTTATGTACTCCGACCTCAACAACGGCTACAACACTTCCACCACTACAGCGGGTGAGATGTACCCCGCTTGGACGATGGCGGCAGACGTTTCGCTCTACTACCACCAGCCTATCGAACTGCCGATGGGAACCAGTTATTTCTCGCTCGGTTTTGCGCTGCAAAACCTCGGCGGTAAGATGACCTACGACAAGATTACTCAAAACTTTATCCCTGCCACTATGCGTATCGGTGTCAACTACGAGTTGCCTTTCGATAAGTATAACAGCCTCACTTTCGGCGTACAGGCAGACAAGTTGATGGTTCCGTCTCGTAAGTCGAAGTTTGCCGACGACGAGAGCGGCACATGGACGCAAGAGGGCTACTCCGCCCTTTCTTCCGTCAAGGGTATATTCCAGTCATTTGCCGATGCACCGGGCGGTGCGCTCGAGGAGTTCAACGAAGTGCGTTGGGGGGCTGGTCTCGAATACTCCTACAACAAGCAGTTCTTCGCACGGTTCGGCTATAGTTACGAAAACTACTACAAAGGTAACCGCAACTACCTCACAGCAGGTGCCGGTTTCCATCTCAGTATATTCTCGTTGGACGTAGCCTACTGCATTGGCCTGTCGGCTTCCAACCCGCTCGACCAGACTATGCGTTTCACGCTTGGTTTCGACCTCGCCGGTATCAAAGACCTCGTGAACAACCGCAAATGAGAATCGGTTTCGGATATGATGTACATCAGTTCGCCCCCAATCGCAAGTTGTGGTTGGGGGGAATTGATATACCCTCAGAACGTGGTTTACTCGGTCATTCGGACGCTGATGTGCTGATTCATGCTCTCTGCGATGCCTTGCTTGGTGCTGCCAATATGCGCGACATCGGGTATCATTTTCCTGATACAAAAGGTAACGAATATGAAGGTATTGATTCGAAGATACTACTTCGCCGCACAATAGAAATGATACATACCCAGGGCTACGAATTGGGCAATTGTGATTGTACCGTCTGTGCGCAGGCGCCGAAACTCAATCCGTATATTCCCGCTATGCAGCAGTGTCTTGCTGAAGTGATGGGCGTGAACACAAGTGCCGTCTCTATCAAAGCCACCACTACCGAACACCTCGGTTTTGTTGGTCGCGAAGAAGGTATTGCCGCCTATGCGGTAGTACTGCTACAATAAGATTATGAAGAAAATTCTCTTTACCATACTATGCTGTCTGTCTGCCCTGCTCATACAAGCGCAGAACGACCTTGTCAAGCAATGGATTACCGATGTTACCGCATTGGGTGGCAGTCCCGTAGTGGAAGAAGAAAGCGGTAATTACAGCCGTATCCGTATGGCGGATAGTTGCTATATCGAGGTGCAGAACTACGGCGACAGCATTCTCGTAGTGCAAACCGTCTGCGCCCCGGTCTGCTCTTCGTGCGTACACGTATATAATAAAGAGTGGCGCCCCCTCCGTGAAGTGCGCCCTGCCAAGGAGTGTACTTTCCCTCTTGCCACTATCCGCAACGGACAACTCATCTGGCAAGACAATACCGCCGAAATCCTTGATGACGAAGAAAAAAAGCGGTTATAATGCCATTAATTATATGGTTAATTAATGGATAATTATAGGTTCAATTAACGTTTAATTACACGATAATTAACGTTTTAAAAACAATGGAACTTCCCGTTTATCTGATAGGTTATATGGGTGCCGGCAAAACCACTGCCGGTCGATTGCTTGCCGACAAATTGGGTTGGCATTTCGTCAACTTGGACGATGCGTTTAAGGAGTTTTACGGACTCAGCACCGCCGACTACATCCGCACATATGGAATGGAGGATTTCCGCCACAAGGAGAAAGACTTGGTGGAGGAACTTTCCGAACTGCCAATGGACAGGGTCATCTATGCCACCGGGGGTGGTTACCCATGCTGGGAGGACAATATCGATTGCCTTCATGAACTCGGCACCAGTATCTATATCCGTTGGCGTCCCGAACACCTCGCCAAACGCCTTGCGCTCACCGACCTCAACGAACGCCCGGTCCTGCAAGGACGCACCGAGGAGGAACTCCTGCAGTTCATCACCCCGCATCTCGCTTCGCGCGAACCGTTCTATTCGCAAGCCGACTATATCATTGATGCGCCGTTGGGCGAGTGCGACGAGCAAGCCGATGAGCGTATCGCCGACCACCTTTACCACCTCATTCAGTCCCTTCGGGGCAAAGAGTAAATGTTAAATAACAACAAAAACAATTCCCTACCCAGCGTATTGTTTTGTCGGGTGGATGTCGGGTAGATGCGCTTAGGATAGGCTTCTTTTAATACGATTATTTTTTTAACAACAATTATACAAACATTCCTGTTATGGCTATCAACGAAATACAAGACGAAATCATAGACGAATTCTCCGCCTTTGATGATTGGATGGACCGCTATTCACTCCTCATTGAGTACGGCAACGGTCTTGAACCGTTCCCAGAAGCCGACCGCACCGAGCAGAACCTGATTGACGGATGCCAGTCGAAAGTATGGTTTACGGCAGAGATGCAAGACGGCAAAATCATCTACCACGGTGACTCGGATGCCATTCTCGTCAAAGGTATTGTGGCATTGCTCATTCATGTCTTGAGCGGTCATACACCGCAAGAGATTATCGGTGCCGACCTCTATTTTATCGACCGTATCAACCTCCGCGAGCATCTCTCCCCCACCCGCAGCAATGGTCTGGTGGCAATGCTCAAGCAAATGCGTCTCTACGCCCTTGCCTTCGCAGCAAAAAAATAATATAATAACTACCATACACACAAAAAAAGCAGTCTGCCACAACCAAACAGACTGCTTTTTTATTTCCCGCTCCGCTAATGGACAATGTTTTGATACGCCCCATTCACCAAAAGACAAAAAAGGACAATTCCCCACACTATATTAAGAGCCGTCCTTTGTCGGCAATAGTATAAATACGCGGCTCGAAATGCGTGGACTTACGTGTATCCGTACCCGGTATCCGACTCCACGCCTTGGTATTCTGTACCGGTATCACTGCACGCACATCCCATCTTCCATTTTCTTGATCAGCGCAAACCAGCATAATTTTGATAGAATCAACATCTGCGGGAATGGTCAAAAGGTTTTTGTGTTTTCCCGAGAAAGTAACGGCATCAGCGGGAATCATCTTGGTCAGTTCTTCCTGTTTCTCACCGCAAGAAGTCAGTCCTACTGCCAAACAAAGTGCCACAGCACCCAAGATAATTTTTTGTTTCATAGTGATTGATTGTTAATTTATACAATTAGAAATCAGATAATTGCAACGATGCCTTGTAGATACGGAGAGCCTGCTCTTCGGTCAGTTCGTCTTCGTCTAATTTCTCCATTTTCTCTGCAATTTTTATGGCTTTTTCAGTTTTTCCTGCCTTGCAGGCTTTCTCATACTGAGAGACCAACGACTCAGCAGAATTGCCACAAGACGTGAAAGTCAAACTTGCAACTATGGCAAGTGCAATGAAAGATAACTTTTTCATTTTGTTTTGTTTTTAAGGGTTATTTATGTTTATTTGTTTCTGCGTGCAAAGGTTGTGCAAAATAATTCATACATAAATTTTAATGGCACTTTTCAAAAAAAATCTATACACATAATGCATAAAGACTGCATAATATGCATAAAAATATCGCTTAACAGCCTTATAAAATCCCATTCTTTCTACGTCCTTTCTACGTCTTTTCTACGTAATCGGTATTATGGAGTATATGAGTTGCATATTCGGCTTTTTATGCATAAAAAAAGCCGTCCGACATTTCTTGTCGGACGGCTCGAATAAATCTATAGACTGTTTTTTCTATTCAGCCATCAGGAGTTCCATAATGGTGCAAGCGGATTTAGCCACGTTGGTACCCGGACCAAAAATAGCCGCCACACCTGCTTTGTAGAGGAAGTCGTAGTCCTGTGCAGGGATAACGCCACCGGCGATAACCATAATGTCGGGACGACCGAGTTTCTTCAACTCCTCAATCACTTGCGGAATGAGGGTCTTATGACCTGCAGCCAAAGACGAAACACCGAGTACGTGTACATCGTTCTCTACGGCTTGTTTGGCAGCCTCGGCAGGAGTTTGGAACAAGGGTCCCATATCCACGTCGAAGCCGCAGTCGGCATAACCTGTAGCGACGACTTTGGCACCACGGTCGTGTCCGTCCTGCCCCATTTTGGCAATCATAATACGAGGTTGGCGGCCTTCTTTCTTTGCGAAGGCTGCAGTGAGTTGTTGAGCACGCTCAAAATCACTATCATTCTTTGTTCCTGCTGCGTACACGCCTGAAATAGTTCTAATAGTTGCTTTATAACGACCTACCACTTTTTCGCAAGCATCGGATATTTCACCCAGACTTGCGCGCAAACCTGCGGCTTTGACAGCCAAATCAAGCAGGTTGTGCGAGCATTTCTTGCCATCCGCCCATTCTTGAACGGTAGCAGTAATCTCTGCCAGTGCCTCTTGCACGGCTTTTTCATCACGGTTGGCACGCAACTCTTTGAGACGCGCCACCTGCTCCTCACGTACAGCGGTGTTATCAATCTCGAGAATATCGATCGGATCCTCGTGGTCGAGACGGTACTCGTTCACACCGATGATCTTCTGCGTCCCCGAGTCAATACGCGCCTGCGTACGGGCAGCGGCTTCCTCGATACGCATCTTAGGAATACCCGTTTCGATAGCGGCAGCCATACCACCGAGTTTCTCAATCTCCTGTATATGCTCCCACGCTTTGTCCATAATCTCTTTGGTGAGGGTCTCTACATAGTAGGAACCACCCCACGGGTCGATCTCCTTGCAAACCTTGGTTTCTTCCTGGATATAAATCTGGGTGTTACGGGCGATACGAGCAGAGAAATCGGTAGGCAGGGCGATAGCCTCGTCGAGCGCATTGGTATGGAGCGACTGGGTATGACCGAGCGCGGCCCCCATCGCCTCGATACAGGTACGACCGACGTTGTTGAACGGATCCTGCTCCGTAAGCGACCAACCGGAAGTCTGGCAGTGGGTACGCAGAGCCATAGATTTCGGGTTCTTGGCACCGAACGACTTGACAATCTTCGCCCACAGCATACGGCCTGCACGCATCTTGGCAATCTCCATGAAGTGGTTCATACCGATAGCCCAGAAGAAGGACAGACGCGGTGCAAACGCATCCACATCCATACCCGCATTGATACCCGCACGGAGATATTCCATACCATCAGCAAGGGTATAAGCCAACTCGATGTCGGCCGTAGCACCTGCCTCCTGCATATGGTAACCGGAGATAGAGATAGAGTTGAACTTAGGCATCTTCTGACTGGTGTATTCGAAGATGTCTGCGATAATCTTCATAGAGAACTTCGGCGGATAGATGTAGGTATTACGCACCATGAACTCTTTCAAGATATCGTTCTGGATAGTACCCGCCATCTCTTCGAGTTTGGCACCCTGCTCCAAGCCTGCATTGATATAAAATGCGAGAATAGGCAGTACGGCACCGTTCATCGTCATAGAGACGGACATCTTGTTCAAAGGAATACCGGCAAAGAGAACCTTCATATCCTCGAGCGAGCAAATGCTTACACCGGCTTTGCCTACATCACCGACAACACGCATATTATCCGCATTATAACCGCGGTGAGTCGGCAGGTCGAAAGCCACAGACAGACCTTTCTGACCGCTGGCGAGGTTACGGCGATAGAAAGCGTTGGATTCCTGTGCGGTGGAGAAACCGGCGTACTGACGAATCGTCCAGGGACGCAGAGGATACATCGCACTATACGGACCACGCAGGAAAGGCGGGATACCCGACACATAGTCAAGGTGTTCCATTCCCTCGAGGTCTTCTTTGGTGTAGATTGGCTTCACGTCGATGAGTTCGGGCGTTTGCCAGTTGGCTTCAACGGCTCCTTCTACATGCGAAGTAGCCACTTTGTTGATATCAATATCGTTGAAATTTGGTTTCATTTCGCTACTTATTTATTAAGGAGTTGTGCATTATAGGATTTGAGAGTTTCGAGGACATTGCTGCGGACGTTGATGAAATTGGTGATACCCAACGCCTTCAAATCGTCGGAGCAAGCAGGCGCACCTGCCACGATAAAGAGTTCCTTCGCCCCCTTCAGTTTTTTCCATGCTTCGGGAGCAAGCGTTGCATACTCGTCATCGCTGGAGCAAAGCACAATGATATCGGCTTTGGCTTTGCGTGCCGCCTTGATACCCTCTGCCACGGTAGCGAAACCGTTGTTATCAATCACCTTATAGCCTGCACATGCGAGGAAGTTGCACGAGAACTGCGCACGCGCAATACGCATAGCGAGGTTACCGATAGTGAGCATAAAGGCAACCGGTTGCCGTTTGGCGGCTTCGGTCTCAAGACGCAATGCCTCAAACTCCTCTGCTGCACGTGCTACAGGCAATGCAGGTATCTCACCCTTGTGAGTAGCACAGCAACCGCAGCCACAATCAGTCGTTTTGATTTTCTTTGCGGCTTTCTCGGTGAAATTAGGATACTGGTTCGACCCCAACAATATCTCTTTGCGTCTTGCCACATCCGAGAGACGTTTGGTGAGGTTCTCTTGCATAGCCTCCTGCACCTTACCCGAAGCCACCATCTCGTACATGCCTCCTTGCTCTTGGATGGCGAGGAATTGTTTCCATGCTTCTTGTGCAATAGCATGGGTGAGGTTCTCTACATAGAACGAACCGGCAGCCGGGTCAACCACCTTGTCGAAATGCGACTCCTCTTTAAGCAACAATTGCTGGTTGCGGGCGATACGCTCTGCGAACTCGGTAGGTTGCTCATAGGTAACATCAAACGGCGTTACGACAATCTCGTCTACACCGGCAATGGCTGCCGACATAGTCTCAGTCTGCGAACGAAGGAGATTGACATACGCATCGAAAACGGTCATATTGAAGCGACTGGTCTCTGCGCAGACATTCATCTTGGCAGCGTCTTTGAGCGCAGCGGTGAAAACAGGAGCCTTATAAGCCTCTACAATCTTTGCCCACAGCATACGAGCTGCACGGAACTTGGCAATCTCCATAAAATAGTTGCCACCGATACCCATATTGAAACGAATGGCATTGGCGGCTTTATAATTCGGCACACCCGCCTCGGTGAGCATTGTCATATATTCAGCACCCCATGCCAAAGCATACGCCAATTCCTGTGCGCAATATGCGCCCGAATTGTTGAGTATCACCGAATTAACCCCTACCACACGATAACCTGGCAACGATTTAGCCGCCTTGACGGTAGCCGTAATTTTCTCCGTTACCTGCTCGCGTGTCAGCAGTTTGCCTTTGATAAGCATCTGCTTTATCGGATCGACATTGATACTGCCCTGCATATTCTTCACATCATATCCCATACGACCATAATAGCGCACGAGGATATTTGCCAATTGCGGAGCCGCACATGGGCAGATAGTGAAGTTGATACGGATAGCATCCGCCTTGATGCCGTCTAAAAGCACCTTGATAAAGTGGTAGGTAAGTTTCTCTTTGTCCAAGCAAAAACCTAACGAAGTAATCCCTTTATTCAGCACATCCAATGCTTTTGCATTTGCTTTGCGGGCATTCTTGCAAGCACAGATGTTCTGACGGATAGCCCATTCGTTGTTGGTTTTTGTACCGCGTACATAGGGGAATTCTCCCGGTGCGGAAGTGGTTGTTTTGAGTCCCTTGAGGTCTTCACGACGATAAAATGGTTGTACGTTGAAGCCTTCCGGGGTGCGCCAAACGAGTTTCTTGTCGAAATCGGCACCTTTCAAGTCGGCAATGATTTTGTCTTTCCATGTCTTGGTGGACACAGGTGGAAAATCAGCCAACAAATTCAATTCTTGTTCTGCCATGATAAAATTGATTTATGTTGTTAATTATTATTCTCAATTAATACGCCCTGCGCATTATAGACTTTGTTGCCTTTGATAATGACGAGTTGTCCGTTGCGAAGAACCTTGACGGCCTGCGGTTGGATTGGCTCGAATGTAACCTCGTCAACGCCAGTCTCTACCCCCATATAGCCATTGCTCTTACCCGGTTCAAAACGCTCGTCTGATGAACTGATAAGATTGTTAAGATTTACTTTTTCACCTGCTTTTTCACCCCAAATAAACTCTGCGAGGTAAGGATAATCGATAAATGGATTGCGATTGCCCTGGGTTTTCTGAATGCCATTGTTACGATCAATCTCTTTCTGCGAAACGGGGTCTTCACGATGCCATTTGAGCAACAAAGCCACACCATATTTGGTCAAACCGAAGAAGCCCGAAGCGGTATAGTTGCCACTAAAAGTTGTGCCGCCTTGCCCCGATGTAAAAGCCTGGTAATCGCCTGCCCATTTGATCATCGTACCAAAATAACCGCGGGCGAAATCGCCCTTGTACTCGTCTATAGGTTCAAAGACAGTGCAAGAACAAGTGGCAGAGATATTATTACCTGCTATTGTTTTCCCGTTTACGGAAATACTCTTCGATGACCCCAACTTACTTCCATTGCCCGATGTATAAGAAGCACTGCTTACCTCGCCAAACGGATTATTGCTACGCATGCCATTCACTTTACCATCAGTAGGTACCAAGTGGAAAATATCGCACCCCGGACCACTCGTAGTTTTACCAAACCAGGATTTAGGAATAGAGTGCTCACGATTGTAGCAATCACATTCATTCTTATAATTGCCACATTTGCCCGTCCCTAAACGGAAAGAACAATTGCTGTACATATCCCATATTGTGCCGTCTGCACGTACATCGGTCTCTTTGTATGCCGACCACAAGCCATCATAGCCCAACGAGTGATAACCCACTTTGGCTACGGTATGCACAGCATCGAACAAACCTTTGCCGGATTTGCCATCTACAGCGGCATAATATTCAGGAAGATTTTCGGCAGGAGTAACAGAAGCGGCAATAGCCCACCCAGCCAATAATACAGAAACAAACGAAGAAAATAATCTACGATTCATTACGTTTTCACTTAAGGTTAATTATATACTTTTACAATCCCCGCATAACACCGCTATGCGGACTTATCTAAAAGCCCACAAAGGTACAACTTAAATCGGAGATGTACAACTTTTTCACACCTTTTTGGTCAAAAAAGTGCTTTTCGCATATATTAGGAGCATTATTTACCCCATACAGCATTATTTACCCCAAATAATATAGGATCGGCTGTCTACAGCATTGGCTTGCGGAATAATGACAATAGAGGGCGTTTCCGTATTCCAATCGCAAATAGTAGCATTGGTGGAGTCGGCAATATAGGTATGTACATGCTCCGCCCACTGCAACCACGAAGGTGTATCTGATGGTTCAGAATAGACAAAGTCGGCATAGTGTGTGCGACGACCGACCACATTGTTGTGCAAATCCATATAGGTGTCGCAAGGCGCATTGGGATGCGCCTTTTCCCAAAACAAATCCATAATCACATAAGTCATAGGAAGCCCAACGTATGTACGCAGCAGCGCATTGACGAGAGTATGTCGGTAAGCATCGCCTATCTGCCCGCCAGAGGTAGCCCCCGGATAGTAATACTCCGCCATATTGGTAGCACGTTCTTTGCTCTGGAACACGCGATAAAACATACGCGGCCCCTGCCAAAGGAGAATGGTTATACCGAGGTTTTCCTCCTCTACAGAGGTTAGCGATAGCGAATCCAATGTGGCACGCCCCACCCAACGGCTCTGCTCGGCAAATCGGTTGAGGGCTTGGAAACGCAACAGTTCGTCGCCTGTCAGTTCGAGAAAAGCAATCTCCTGTGCGAGACTATCAGCCGAAAATGCCGCCGACTGATCCGCACTATAGCGGGCATTGAGTTGCGCAGGCGTAGGCAGTTCGCTACCCATCAAATTGGAGATCGAGGCGGTCTGTGCATTGGCATAGATCAACATCTCCGCCATCTGCTCCACTTTCCGGATATAACCGGGGTAAGCACGTTCGGGATACAATTCGATGAGACGCTGCTCAATATAGTCCTGCATAGACATCTCGCCTGCACGAATTTGGACAGCACGGGGAGTGAGAAACTTCTCCGAAGCAGAATCGTGAATACACTCCCACTCGCGACCGATGATATACAATGCTTCTGCAGGAAATGGAGGCAGGGCAGTGGTGTCCGCTTGTTGCACTACCTGTGCGGGAGCAGGCGTGGTAACTACTGCTTTTTGGGTAGTATGGCAGGCGGTAAACACAAGGGCAGTAACAATAAAAGCCCATAGAAACAGACCTTTTTGCATATGTTGGAACATATAATTGACCATTAATTAACCATTAATCTTAAATGCAAACGTTAATTATCGTATAATTAGACGTTAATTATTCGTGATCAGCGTATCTCAAAATAATCCACATCCATATATCCTGAATCGTTGATTTTAACAGGTTGGCGGGAGCAGTAAAGACCGATCTTTGCCCCAATCCATTCGCCTTCCACGGTTTGGAACGGTGTTCCGACGGGCATATACGTCTTGCCATCGCGCGAGAGGTAGAAACGCCCCTCTTGTGCGGCGGTCATCTCGACACGGAGCCATACCCATGCACCATCGGCGGGTGCATCAAGCATAAAGCACCTACGCCCGGCTACGATGAGTCCTGCACGCTCATACTGCGCCGTCTTTTTATTCGGGATAAAACGCACTTTGGCGGTAGCCGTAAACGCACGTTCAGCCGGTATTTTTTGCAGGAGAAGGTTAGGAGCCACCTGCACGCTGTCAGCAGGATAGGAGAACAGACGCAGGAGCGACTGCGAGGCATTGCAGAACACATACTGCGGGCGATAGTTGCCCGACCATTGCCAACCGAGTGCCAATGTACTGCCAGTGAAATCATCACGCCATACGGGGTTGATTCCTGACTGAGATTGAACAGGCACCCGTTTTTTCTCCAACAAACGGCATTCGCGCACGGGTTCACCATTATTACCCATTATCGGCCAATCGTCTGCCCAACGCATAGGCTGCAAGTGGACGATACGTCCGGCGACACCTACATCCTGAAAATGGAAGAACCAATCGGTGAATGTACCGAGGTCAGTGGATATAGGTTCTGAAGTTACCCATGCACCCTGGTGCGGAGCATTGATATCGCTCTGTCCCTGTTCCAACACCCGTTTTACCGCATAGGGACCATAGGGCGAGCGGCTGCGCATTGCCAACTGCCACCCCGTAGA
Organism: uncultured Bacteroidales bacterium; assembly: GCA_934728255.1. Lineage (GTDB taxonomy): Bacteria > Bacteroidota > Bacteroidia > Bacteroidales > Paludibacteraceae > Colicola. The sequence goes on along the minus strand of CAKVEC010000001.1, from coordinate 182,511 downwards.
GACGCCTCCAGCAGGGCAGAAAATATAGTAGTAGCCGTTCCGCTTGTAGAATTTCGGTCCCTCGCAGGTCGGATTGTCGGGGTGCCCGTCGAAGACGAGACGGCTCTCGGTGAGCGCAGAAAGCCCGTCGGACGACAGTTCGCAAACCGCCAACGCACTCTTGAAGCCCGCACGGCTTCCCGCAAAAGCATGGACGAGATAGACGCGCCCGTCGTTGTCCCACAGCGGACAAGGGTCTATCAGACCTTTTCCGCGCTTGACCAATACGGCTTTTTCCCAGCGGCAAGGCAACGTGGTGGTCTCCTCCGAGCGAACGCACCAGATACCACGGTCGGGGTCGCCGTAGTAGATATAGAACCGCCCGTTGTGGTAACGGATAGCGGGTGCCCACACACCACCGCCGTATTGCGGAGTGTTCTCATCTTCGGTACCCGGTACATAGTCGGGCAGTGCCGCATCCACGAGACTCCAACGGATCAGGTCAGTGGAATGAAGTATCTGCAAACCGGGTATGCAGTTGAACGACGAGGAAGTCATATAGTAGTCGTTGCCCACGCGGCACACATCGGGGTCGGAGTAGTCGTAAGGCAGAACGGGATTGGTGTATGCCCATACGCCTGCACAGAAGCACAACACTATATATAGTGAGAAAAAACGCTGTCTCATAGGTTATCCGAAATGTACAATACGCGGGGCTTCTGTGTAAGAGGAGAAAGTGGCTTCAGCATCCGCCATATAGTAGATAGCCATCTTGTCGCCCGTCTCGTCGTACCCCATATCACGCAGTTCGGGCATCTGTTCGAGAAAAGCGTGTTTGGCTTCATATGACTCATCGGCTATCAACCGACAAGCGATACGCACCCAGCGGCTTTGGTTGTCAAAAGCGCAAATTTCCACCTGCGGATGTGCGTCTATCTGATGGCTGACAGCCTTATAATGGGCGGTCTCTATATACAACTTGCCGTTATATACGGCATACGAACCAAACGGGCGCACACGGGGCTGTTCTCCGTCCATTGTGGCAAGATAATAGGTGCCACAGGCCTTCAAAAACTCAAATACTTCTTGCATATTATTTATTGCCTTTTATAATTATCCAAATAATGATCGGTGCTCCGAAGAGTGCACTGACCGTAGAGACGGGCAGCGGGTAGGTAAAAAGCGAGCAAAGCAGATCGCACACAAGGAGCATATCCGCCCCGATGAGAGCGGAAGCGGGCAATGTGATGCGATGGTTGGAGGTACGGAACCATCCACGTGCCATATGCGGCACCGCCACACCGATAAATGCTATCGGTCCGCAAAACGCCGTAATACCTCCCGCCAACAAGCCGGTTGCCAATACAATGAGCAAACGTGTCCGCTCTATGTGTATGCCCAATCCCCGAGCATAGTCCTCACCCATCAACAGCCCGTTAAGCGGCTTCATCACAATGATACATACCACCATTCCGATCAACCATACAGGGACCAGCCATATCATCTCAACCCACCCGACACTGCCAAGGCTGCCGAGCGTCCAGACGATAAACAATTTGAGGGCATCGGGGTTGGCAAAGTTCTGCAAGAGATTGACCAATGCCCCTGCTATAGACCCGAACATCATTCCCACAATGAGCAGGCTGACATTGCTTTTCACCCGCTTGGCAACCAGCATAACGAGCAACAAGACGGCAGTACTACCGACAATAGCGGCAAACACAGTGGAGAAACGTCCGGCCACACTCAATCCCGCAAACGTGGCACAGAGCGTAGCAAATGCTACACCCAGACTTGCCCCCGATGATACGCCGAGTGTGTAGGGACCCGCCAGCGGATTACGGAACAAGGTTTGCATCAGCAGTCCCGACACCGAGAGAGCCGCCCCCGCCATAATAGCCGTGAGGGCTTTGGGCAAACGGATGTTGAGCAAAATCTGCTGTTCGATGGCGAGAGTTCCGTCCAAACCGCCAAAGCACTGCAACGGATTGAGCCATATAGAGCCGCAGCACAGATCCAGCCCGAACAGCACGAGCAAAAGGATACTCAATCCGACAAATATGTACGTTTGCCTATGCATATACAGTTTCAAAAACGCTTGCAAAATTACACATAAAATCTGATATAGGCAACCCCGCCGATTATATAAAAGTTGGCACAAAAGGTCTCCTATGCCTCGTCGAAATGAATTTGCGGCAGTGAAACTCGTTACACGAGTTTAGGTCGCCGTAATTTCTACTCAAGCCACGGGCTTGAGTGTCGAAAATCCGCAATAAGGCGGTATTTCCTTCACCACAAAATTAGATAATTTTTGCGGAGCCTATAAGGCTGAAATGGAATGGAAATGTCTTATGCACTCGCTGCGCGGTGCGAGAGAAATGAAAGAAATAAAGGAAAATGGTGCTAATACGCAGCGGCAGACAATGGCGCGTGCTGCGCACACAATGGTATTGTGCGCCATTATCAGCCGAACGGCATATACAAAGCATACCATAGGCAAAAACAGCGTTATCCTTCGTGTATCTCTCATGTTTGTGTCGTAGAATATAAAGCAAAGCGGGCTTGGCAAGCCCGCAGCGGAAGCACACTGTACGAAGACATTGGCAAGCCTGCGGCATACGCTTTGCAGAAACGGGTATTGCAGATGTCAATTATTTTTTGTACTTTTGCACGCTAATTTTGCGTATATGCGCACATACGGGAAACATATTGCTCTGTGGGTAGGTATGCTCTTGGGACTACAAGGGTATGCACAGAATGAGGTCTTCCCCACCCCGAAGACCTCCCCCACCCCTCCTTCAGAGAAGGGGCTTGCGGTAGTGGATAGTGCGCAAAGTACGGACACAACGCAAAGTAATGATACAATATCACTTACTACTGAGCCAAAGCGGAAGCCAAGTGCTATTACTGCGCCGATTGACTATGTGGCGAATGATTCGATTGTGCTGATGGGCAACGGAATAGCATATCTGCACGGCAAGAGCGATGTGAAATACGAGCAGATGGAACTGACCAGCGAGTATATCCGTGTGCATATGGACAGCAGTCAGGTGTTTGCACAGGGCGTATTGGACTCGGTGGAGGGCGAATGGGTCGGTCGTCCCGTATTCAAAGACGGAAAGGACAGTTACGAATCAGACCAGATCACCTATAATTTGAAGACGCAAAAGGGTTTTATCCGCAAGGTGGTAACGGAGCAGGGCGAGGGTTATGTAATAGCCGACAAGACCAAAAAGACGGAAGGCAACACGATGATGATGGGCGGCGGAATGTACACCACGTGCGACCAGCACGACCACCCGCACTTCTACCTGAAGATGACGAAAGCCAAGGTGGTGCCGGGCGAATATATCGCTACCGGTCCTGCTTATATGGTGGTGGGCGATGTGCCTGTGCCGCTGGCTATTCCGTTCGGTTTTTTCCCGTTCACGAACCAGTATTCAAGCGGACTAATTATGCCGAACTTCGGCGATGACGGTACGCGCGGACTATACCTAAGCGGTATCGGGTACTATTTTGCCATCAACGACTATATGGATTTGCAAGTAACGGGCGATATATACACGCGCGGAACGTGGGCGGTACGCGCCCAATCAAAATACATAAAGCGGTATAAGTTCAACGGCAATATCAGCATCAACTACCGCAATGACGTAACGGGCGAAAAAGACCTGCCGAACTATTCAAAGGCGACCAACTTCAGCATCCAGTGGACGCACTCGCAGGACGCCAAGGCGAACCCATACAGCACGTTCTCGGCAAGCGTGAATTTCTCGACAAGCGGCTACAACCGCAGTAATATCAACAGTTACTACAACCCGCAGTTGAACTCGGAGAATACCAAGAGTTCAACCATCAACTACACCCAGCGTTTTCCCGACAGTCCGTGGAGCCTGAGCCTGAGTGCGGCGGTAACCCAGCGTACCAAGGACTCGACCCTCTCACTGACACTGCCCGAACTGAGCGTGAGTATGAGCCGTGTGTATCCCTTCAAGCGCAAGAAACCCGTTGGAAAGGAGAAATGGTATGAGAAAATCAGTATGAGTTATTCGGGCAACGGGCGTATTGCGGTGAACAACATCAAGGAAAACCGGTTTCTGCACTCCGATTTCCTGCGCGACTGGCAGACGGGTTTGAAACACTCGATACCTATCTCGGCATCGTTTATGCTATTCAAATACCTGAGCGTTACGCCGAGTATCAATATGACCGACCGTATGTATTTTCAGCGCATTGACCAAACCTGGGACGAGCAGGAGCAGCAACTGCAGCGCGACACAACCAACGGTTTTTATAACGTGTTTGATTTCAACGTAGGTATCTCGCTCTCGACCAAACTATACGGATTCTATACGCCGAGCAAAAAACTATTCCCGAAAAGCAAAGTGGAGAAGTTCCGCCACGTGCTGACCCCGACACTCAGTTTCAGTTACCACCCCGACTTCGGCAAGTCGTTCTGGGGATATTACGGCAGTTACGACCAGCCAGTGTACGGCACGGAGACCGATCCCGAGACAGGGCGAAAGATACAGAAAACGGACGAGGCGGGCAACCCGATGGTGCTCCATCAGACCTATTCGCGGTTTGCAAACGGTATCTACGGCAATGCGAGCCAAGGCGCAGCGGCAGCGTTGAGTTTCAGCCTTGGCAACAACCTTGAGATGAAGATTATCAATAAAGAAGATACCACGGGCAAGAATCCGTTCAAGGTGGTGAGCCTGATTGACAATTTCAGCATTTCGGGCGGATACAACTTCATTGCCGATTCGATGAACTGGAGCAATTTTGCGGTAAACCTGCGTATCAAGATACCCAAGGTGAACTACACGATCAACCTCAGCGGACAGTTCGACCCGTATATGTATGAACTGAATGCGTTGGGCACGCCCGTGCGCACGAACAAGCAATACTGGAGCAACGGACGTTTCCCACACTTCCTCGGTACCAGCACGAGCCTGAGTTACACCTTTAACAATCAGACGTTCCGCAAGTGGTTTGACAAGGACAAAAAGAAAAAAGGCAGTCAGAACAACGACCAGAACATGGACGACATCGCTGTGGGCGACGACGGATTAGCCACCAACGGCAAACTGAACAGCAACAAGAACAGCAACACCAAACAGGAGATGGACGACGGGTATGTAAAGACCGAGATACCATGGAGTCTGTCGGTGAGTTACTCGGTGCGCTACGGTGCGGGCAGCGAGTTTGACTACGACAAGATGTACTACAAGATGGTATTCACGCACAACCTTTCATTCTCTGGCAGTTTAGGTTTAGGACAGGGCTGGAAAGTGAGTGCCAGCACGAGTTACGACTTCCGTGCAAAGAAGTTTGCGAGTGCGAACTTCAATGTCAGTCGCGACCTGCATTGTTGGAATATGACCGCCAGTTTCGTACCATTCGGACCATATAAGAGTTACACATTCCACATCGGTGTGAACGCCTCGATGCTTGCCGACCTAAAGTACGACAAATCGAGCACGCAAAGCACTAATGCACGAGTGAACTGGTGGTAAGGCAGAGAAACCTCAAAGACCCAGGTCTCCCCTACCCCTCCAAAGGAGGGGAATACAGAACGAATATAAAGCCACAATTAACGTCTAATCATACGATAATTAATGTTACAAAGAATATGAAAATTGAAAATCAGAAAGTAGTGAAAGCCATCTATGAGATGTATATCGATGGCGAGGACGGCAAAGAAGAGATGATAGAGAAAGCCACTATCAAAACCCCGCTGGTGTACTGCCATGGCGAGGGAATGATGCTGCCGAAGTTTGAAGAAGCCCTTGCGGGATTAGAAGAGGGGGACAAATTCGATTTCCGTCTTGCTCCTGAAGATGCCTACGGTGAATATGACGAAGCGGGTTTATTGGAACTCGACAAGCACCTCTTCTACAATGCCGACGGCGAGTTCGACTCCGATCGTGTCTATACAGGTAATATCATCCCGATGAAGACCACCGACGGACAGATTGTGAATGCACAAGTAGCCAAAGTGTCGCCGCTGAAAGTAACAATAGACCTCAACCACCCGTTGGCAGGCGAGAACCTGCATTTCGTAGGTGAGATTGTCGAGGTGCGGGATGCCGATCCTGCTGAATTGGAGGCTATACGCCATCACGGCTGCGGAGGCGGTTGCGGCAGTTGCAGCGGACATTGCGGCGAAGGCGACGAGGGCTGCAAGAAATGCGGCAACCACAGTTGCAGTGAATGCGGGGAGTGAGAATGAGACCTCCCCAACCCCTCCAAAGGAGGGGCTTACAGTAACGGCAACGCGAAGCCAACAACGTGAGCACAGCGAACCATGAACGCAATGCCACGAACGTGAGCGAACGCGAACCAAATAACATATATTATTAATGCTCGCACGCGCGAGTAAAAAAAAAACACGAAGTAATTTATGGCAAATATCTTAGCCATCGTAGGTCGTCCTAACGTAGGGAAATCGACCTTATTCAACCGCCTGACGGGAACAAGGCGGGCCATAGTAATGAACACCGCAGGTACGACACGCGACCGCCAATACGGCAAAGCCGAGTGGTGCGGGAAGGAGTTTTCGGTGATAGACACCGGCGGTTGGGTAGTAAACTCGGACGACACTTTCGAGAGCGAAATCAACCGCCAAGTGGATCTTGCTATCCGCGAGGCGGATGTAGTGCTGCTTGTGGTGGATGTCAATGAGGGCGTTACCCAGTTCGATATGGAGGTGGCACACCTGCTCCGTCAGGCCGGCAAACCGACCGTTCTCGGCGTGAACAAAGTGGACACCTTTGAGATGCAGTACGGTGCGCCGGAGTTCTACAAACTCGGACTGGGCGAACCATTTATCTTGAGTGCAGAGAACGGATTGGGTACGGGCGACCTGTTGGACGAGATTTGCTCACGCTTCAAAAAAGACGACAGCGGCGAGGAGATCGAAGACCTGCCGCGTTTCGCTATAGTAGGACGACCGAATGCAGGTAAGTCCAGTATATTGAATGCATTTATCGGCGAGGACAGAACCATTGTAACCGACATACCGGGAACGACACGCGACAGTATCTATACCCGCTACAACAAGTTCGGCAAGGATTTTTACTTAGTGGACACAGCGGGTATCCGCAAGAAAGCCAAGGTAAACGAAGACCTGGAGTACTACTCCGTGGTGCGCTCTATCCGTGCGATAGAGAACTCCGATGTATGTATCCTGATGATTGATGCGACACGCGGTATCGAGGCACAAGATCTGAATATCTACTCGATTATTCAGAAGAACAAGAAAGGACTGGTGGTGTGCATCAACAAATGGGACTTGGTGGAGAGCAAGACGAATGCGGACATCAAGGCGTATGAGGCGGCTATCCGCAACCGTATCGCACCTTTCACCGATTTTCCGATTATTTTCACCTCGGCATTGACCAAGCAGCGTATCTTCAAGGTGATGGAGACGGCATTGCATGTCTATGAGAACAAGAACAAGAAGATACCGACAGCGCAACTGAACGACAAGTTCCTCCCGCTGATAGAGAACTATCCGCCCCCCGCAACGAAGGGCAAGTATATCAAGATCAAGTACTGTACACAGTTGCCCAATACGCAAGTGCCTACATTTATCTTCTTTGCCAACCTGCCGCAATATGTAAAGGAGCCGTACCGCCGTTTCTTAGAGAACAAACTCCGCGAATGGTGGGATTTCAACGGAACTCCGGTGCAGTTATTTATCCGTGCGAAATAAAAAAACGCATTGCAGTGCCATAGTCAAGAGGCTGTCTAACAAAAATAGTTGGGCAGCCTCTTGCATTGTAACAAGTTGATTGTAAAAAGATTAGTTCAGCCAGCCAAGCAGATTGGCCAAAAGAAACACACATAACTGCTTGAAATACAAGCAAAAACCGCCTAATCACATACGAATCACATACGAATCACATACAAGCAACATAGACCTGACGGCATACGTCTTTTTCGTTTGCATATCTATATTTTTTTTCGTAACTTTGCAGACGGATTGAGCCAACTGATAACACTCGAATTAAGCCATCTTATAACCCAAAGAACGTAACAAAATGAATTTCACACACCTACACGTACACTCGCAGTATTCGGTACTAGACGGAATGAGCAAAGTACCCGACATAGTGGACAAATGTTTGCGGACCGGCATGAGTGCCGTAGCCCTGACCGACCATGGTAACATGTACGGTATCAAAGAGTTGCTTGACTACTGCAAGAAAGTGAACGGCAAAAACAAAGAGGCATGGGACGCCAAACAGGAGGAACAGACCCAAGCCGCAGCGGAGAAAGGGGAGACCTACGAGAAACAGCCGTTTGTACCTTTCAAGCCGATTGTGGGGTGCGAGACCTATTGTGCACGACGCGGGCGGCACTCGATGACTGACGAGAAAGCCGTAAACGGTGAGGGCAAACAATACATCATCGACCGCTCGGGCTGGCATCTGATACTGCTGGCAAAAAATATGACCGGTTATCACAACTTGTGCAAGATTGTGAGTGCAGGTTTTATGTCGGACGCATTCAACTATACCAGTCGTATTGACAAAGACCTACTGCAGGAGTTTCACGAAGGTATTATCTGCTCGTCGGCATGCTTGGGCGGCGAGTTGCCACAGAAGATTATGGCGGGCGATATAGCGGGTGCGGAGGAGACGATAGAGTGGTTCAAGTCGGTGTTCGGCGAAGACTACTACATCGAGTTGCAACGCCACCAGACCGACAAACCAGGCGGTGATCAGGAGGTGTATCAGCGTCAGAAAGAGGTGAACCCCATACTGATAGAATTAGCAAAGAAACACGGGGTGAAGATTATCTGCACCAACGACTCGCACTTTGTTGAGGAGGAGAACGCTGAGGCGCACGACCGACTGATTTGCCTCAGCACGAACCACTATGTGGACGACGAGAACCGTATGCACTACACAAAACAGGAGTGGCTCAAGACCCCCGAAGAGATGTACAGTATATTCTCCGACATTCCCGAGGCGTTGGCTAACACACAGGAGATAGTGGACAAAGTGGAGATATACGACATCGACCACGGTCCCATTATGCCCCTATTCGACATTCCGAAAGACTTCGGCACGGAAGACGAGATACGGCATAAATACACGGAGGAAGACCTGTGGCAGGAATTTATGAACGACGAACACGGAGAAAATCCACTGAGCGAGAAAGACGCACAGAAGCGATTTAAGAACCTTGGCGGGTACGAGCGTATGTACCGTATCAAGTTTGAGGCGGAATACCTGAGTTTTCTCACGTGGAACGGTGCGAAGAAGCGTTACCCCGAATTGGAGCCATTTTTAGAGTATACGAAGGGATTGGATTATCACTACTGGGATGCAGCGGATTTGGACGAGCGGCAACGCGAGGTAGTGAACCGCATACTGTTTGAGTTGCACGTAATGAAGACGATGGGTTTCCCCGGTTACTTCCTTATCGTGATGGACTTTATCCGCGGCGCAAGAGAGGAGTTAGGCGTGAGTGTAGGTCCGGGTCGTGGTTCGGCAGCGGGTTCGGTGGTAGCCTACTGTCTGCACATTACCGACCTTGACCCGCTGAAATACGACCTGCTGTTTGAGCGTTTCCTGAACCCTGACCGTATTTCGCTGCCTGATATAGATACCGACTTTGATGATGCGGGTCGCGGAAAAGTATTGGACTGGGTGAGCAAGAAATACGGCGAGACGCACGTGGCGCATATCATCACCTATGGCAAGATGGCGACCAAATCGGCTATCGCCGATGTGGGACGCGTGCAGCGTGTGCCATTAGCCAAAGTGAACGAACTGAAATCGTATATCCCCGACCGCAATTTCCCCGACAACATCAAAGACGAGAAAGGCAAGTCGCCCAAGGTAAACCTGAAGAACTGCTACAAGTATGTGGACGAACTGAAGCGCGAGTTTGAGACCGGCGACCCCGAAATACGCAGTATGCTCAACTATGCGATGCAACTTGAAGACACTATCCGCCAAGTAGGTATCCATGCCTGCGGTGTGATTATCGGTGCAGACGACCTGACGAAGTTCGCCCCGCTATCGAGTGTGGAAGACAAAGATACCAAACGGCGCGTACTCGTTACAGAATACGACGGACACGTGATAGAGAGCGTGGGACTGATCAAGATGGACTTCCTCGGGCTCATCACGCTTACTATTATTAAGGAGTGTCTCAAGAACATCAAGAAAGCGCGTGGCATTGATGTGGACATAGACCATATCCCCATTGACGATGCGGAGACCTACAAACTATTCCAAGAGGGGCGCACAGTGGCGGTGTTCCAGTTTGAGTCGCCGGGTATGCGCAAATATATGAAGGAACTGAAGCCGACCGTGATAGGCGACATCATAGCCATGAACGCCCTCTACCGCCCGGGACCTATGGACTACATTCCGCAGTTTATCCGCCGCAAACAGGGGCTGGAGCCCGTAACGTACGACATACCGATTATGGAGAAGTACTTGAAAGATACCTACGGTGTTACGGTCTATCAGGAGCAGGTGATGCTTCTATCGCGACTGCTGGCGAACTTCACCCGCGGCGAGAGCGACAAACTGCGTAAGGCGATGGGTAAGAAGCAGATGGCGATACTGCAGGAACTGAAGGGCAAGTTTATGGCAGGCGGCAAAACCAACGGGCACGATGAGAAAGTGCTTGACAAGATTTGGAAGGACTGGGAGAAATTTGCCTCATATGCTTTCAACAAATCGCACGCAGCGTGCTACTCGTGGGTAGCGTACCAGACCGCATATCTCAAAGCGCACTACCCTGCCGAGTTTATGGCAGCCAACCTGACTGTGTCGAAAGACGACATCAAGGAGGTAACGAAGTTTATGGACGAATGCAAGGCGATGAAGATACAAGTGCTGGAACCCGATGTCAACGAGTCGGAACTGACTTTCACCGTCAACAGTAAAGGCGATATCCGCTTCGGTTTGGGCGGCATCAAGGGTGTGGGCGAAGGTGCTGTGGAGGCAATCATCAACGAACGCAACCATAACGGGAAGTACAAGGACATCTTCGATTTCCTGGAGCGCGTCAATCTCTCGGCGTGCAACCGGAAGACGGTGGAGAACCTGGCTTATGCCGGGGCTTTCGACTGCTTTGACGGGCTGTATCGCGAGCAGATCCTCGGCACCAACAGCAAGGGTGAGAATGTATTGGAGACCCTGATGCGCTACGGAAACATGTACCAGCAGGACAAGCAGCAACAGCAGAACTCGCTATTCGGCGACCTTGGAGCCGCCGTAGAGATTCAGCACCCCGAACTGCCGCAAGTACCGCGCTGGTCGGCTATCGAGCGGCTGAATATGGAGAAATCGCTGATAGGTATTTTCCTTTCGGCACACCCGTTGGACGACTATGAGTTTGAGGTGCAGGAAATGGGCAATATCAATGCGCATAAACTGACACTATTTGAAGGGTGGCGGACACCAGATGCCCGCAAAGCGGCGGACGCACAGGCACAAAACAGCGATGATGACGAGGATGGGAAAGAAAAAATAACCCCCAAGGAGTTCTTCCAAACCTATAAGAACAAGGCTGTCCGTTTAGGCGGCATCATCACCAATGCAGAAGAAGCCATCTCGAAAAAGGGCAACCCGTACGGACGATACACCATAGAGGACTACTCTGGCAGTTATAACCTGGTGTTATTCGGCAAATCCTACGAAGAGTGCTCTTCGCTGCTCAAACCGAATTTGTATGTGAGCATGACAGGCACAGTTCAACAACGCGGAGCCGGAATGCAATGGTTTCATGAGAAAAAAGACGAGGAAGCAGAATTTGAATTGGCTATCACCAAAGTAGAACTGCTCAAAGATGTACAGGACAAACACCTGGAGGCACTCAAGGTGATAATTCCGATAGAGAATGTGAACCGCGAACTGATTGACGAGTTGTCAGCGATGTGCAACGATCACCCCGGGCAGGCGCACTTGGAGATAGAGATTCACGACCCCGTACACCACCAGCAGATATCAATGACCTCGAAGTCAAAGCGCGTCCATATCTCGCCGGTTTTCTACAAATGGCTGAATATGAAACGCTTAGACAATGTACTTGATTTCTCGATAACGCAAAAATAATATGACATATCAGGAAACACTCGAATATCTGTATGCCTCGCAACCCGCCTTCCATTTGGTGGGTGCGGCAGCATATAAACCGGGGTTGGACAACACGCTCCGCCTGATGGAGCACATAGGCAACCCGCACCGGCGTTTCCGGTCGGTGCATATAGCGGGCACGAACGGCAAAGGCAGCACTTCACACCTCATCGCCGCCTCGCTGCAGGCTGCGGGCTTGCGTGTGGGGCTATACACCAGTCCGCACTTGGTAGATTTCCGCGAGCGCGTACGTCTCAACGGACAGATGATTCCCGAAAACTATGTGGTGCGGTTCGTAGAACAAAACAAAACGTTTTTGGAACAGATACGCCCCTCGTTTTTCGAGACCACTATGGCATTGGCTTTCGCTTATTTTGCTGATATGCAGGTGGATGTCGCGGTTGTAGAGGTTGGTCTTGGCGGCAGATTAGACTCCACCAATATCATCACCCCGATGCTGTCGGTTATCACGAACATAGGCTTCGATCATACCGAGTTTTTGGGCGATACGCTGCCGAAGATTGCCGCCGAGAAAGCGGGCATCATCAAACCCGACGTGCCGTGCGTCATCGGTGAAACCAACCCGCAGACAGCCCCTGTCTTTCTGCAAAAAGCGCAGACGTGCGGTATTCTCGGCGAGGGGTTGGAGACCACCGGTTGCCGGCTTTGGTTCGCCGACCAATGCGGCTATCTGCGCCGTTGCCGGTTGCGCGACATACCCGAATGTCAGTTGCACGGTATCTATCAGGACAAGAACCAACAGACTGCCTATGTGGCTCTGCGTGTCTTGCAGAACTACAGTCCGATAGGGACACATATCACCACGGCGGCTATCAGAAAAGGATTTGCAGAAGTATGTACCCAGACGGGGTTGCGCGGACGGTGGGAGATACTTTCCGATAAGCCGCTTACTATCTGCGACACGGGGCACAACTCACACGGGTTGCGCTATGTGGCACAGCAACTTACCGACCAGCAACAGCAGCACCAAGGCACGCTTTTTGTACTGTTCGGTATGGTGTCGGACAAAGATGTGGATGTGGTAATGCACCTGCTTCCTACGACACGCATTGCAAACGGCACGACGCTGGAGGTACGGTATTGTTTTGTGCAACCCGACACCCACCGTGCCATACCCGCCGAAGAGATGTTGGAACGCTGGCAACAGGTGCACCCCGAGGACACTACAGCAGAGGCGATCCCCGACATACAGGAAGCATTGCGCCGTGTGCAATCCGTTGCTACGCCAAACGATATTATTTTTATCGGCGGCAGCAACTACGTAGTCGGCACTGCACTGAAATTGTACCCAAATACACACTAATATGAAAAAGATACTTTTTGCAGCACTCGTGAGTATGGCACTCATCAGTTGCACCCAATCCCAACAAACTATGCAAACTCCTATTGACAACATTCTGACCCGCACCTCGGTGCGCCAGTTCACAGGCGAGGCACTCTCGCAAACGCAGATTGACACCCTATTGCAATGCGCAATGGCAGCACCATCGGCTATCAACAAACAACCGTGGGCATTCATCGTCATCACCGACACTACACTTTTGCAACGTATCGGCGACGAGATGCCCAACTCCCGCTGCCAGAACCACCCGGCATGCGCTTTCGTACCTTGCGGGGACCTCACCAAAGCCATTCCCGACCTGCCCGAGTTTTGGATCAACGATGTATCGGCTGCCACAGAGAACCTGCTCCTTGCCGCACATGCTATGGGGCTTGGTGCAGTCTGGACGGGGGTTCACCCATCGGCAGAGCGAGTGGCACAACTGCAAGGTATTCTCGGTTTGCCGGAGCATATCATTCCGTTGTGCATCGTCCCTGTCGGCTATCCTGCAGAAACTCCTGCCGTGAAGAACAAGTACTCCGTTTCCAACGTCCACTACAACGGCTGGGAATAATTATATCCCACACAGGTGGATGTCAGGTGGATGTCAAGACAACCGGCATGTTAATTATTAATTATTCATTGTTAATTAAATGAAGTATTCCGTAGCCCGTTTTTCTTTTTCTTTTGCCGAGTCGTGGCAAGAGGATTTGTTTACCCAGTCGCTTTTCGACTTGGGTTTTGACACGTTGGACGGCAGCGATGCCTATATCCCTACCGATGTACTTGCTACACATAGGACGGAAATAGAGCAACTCATTGCCCGTACAAGTGGCGTTACGCTGTTCTCTATAGACGAATGTCCCGATGAGAATTGGAACGCGACATGGGAGGCGGAACACCCGATAGAAGAACTGCCACTCGGGGTGAAGATCATTCCCCATTGCGCTTTCGGGGCAGGACACCACGAAACTACAGGAATGATGATTGATGCTCTTTTGCACACCGACCTAACGGGCAAGAATGTGCTGGATAACGGTTGCGGCACAGGTGTATTGGGCATTTTTGCCGCTATTCGAGGTGCTGCACACGTTGTAGCAGTGGATATTGACGACAAGAGTGTTCTCAACACACAAGAGAACGCTACACTCAATGGCGTACAGATAGCGGCTACCCTTGGCGATACACCGCCCGAAGGGCATTACGACCTGATTATGGCGAATATCCATAGGAATATCCTGCTTGCGCAAATGCCGCTCTATGCCCGTTATCTCAACACGGGGGGGATGCTTTGGCTGAGCGGTTTCTATGCCACCGACTGCCCCACCCTAATTGCCACTGCGGAGAAAACCGGACTCACCCACACAGCCAGCCGCACGGACGGCGACTGGTGTATGCTGGAGTTTCAACGCCTATAAATACCACCAAAGTATATTGGCGCGAAAAGCATAAAATCGGCTTTTCGCGCTTTTTTTATCATAAATTTTGTGTATGTCGGCGGAATGTTGTATCTTTGCACGTTGTATCATATGCGCATCCTAAGCGCATCCTATAACAAAATTGAATAATATAAAACTACATAATTATGTCTAAGAAAAAAGAAGAAGAAAAGAAATTCCAGAAGGAAGACCAGCATTTGGAGGAAGTGAACGAAGGACTTTCGACCGTAGGTCTGTGGATTGAGAAACACTCGGCAGTACTGAGTTGGACTATCACCGCTATTGTGGTGGTTATCTGCGGTATTATTGCCCTCAATCAGTACGTATTCAAGCCTAAAGCCATAGAGGCGAGCAACGAGAATGCCAAGGCAGTTGTCTATTTTATGGCGGGCGATTTTGAGCAGGCGTTGAATGGCGATGGTGCTGAGTGCATCGGTTTTGAGGAGATTGCCAATTCCTACAAGATGTACCAACCCGGTAAGTTGGCTGCTTTGTATGCCGGTATCTGCTACTACCAACTCGGTGAGTACGAGGAGGCTGCCAAATATCTCAAGAAATTCTCGGCAAAGGATTTGACTATTGATCCTGCGGCTTCACAATTGCTCGGCGATGCGTATGTTGAATTGGGTGAATATGGCAAGGCTGTTTCGGCGTTTGAGGCAGCAGCCAAGTCGAGCAACGACTTGATTGCTCCGATGAGCCTGAAGAAAGCAGGTTTCGTATATCTGGAGCAGGGGAACAAGAAAGCCGCAAAGAAGGCTTTTGAGGCTATCAAGAACGACTATCCTACTTCTGTAGAGGCACAGGATATAGAGAAATATATCGCAATCGCAGCAGAGTAATGACTACTGATTTGTCGAAATATGATGCGACTACATTGCCAAGCGCTGACGTTCTAAAACGTCAGCGCTATGCAATTATAGTGGCAGATTGGAACTCGGACATCACCTATCCGATGGCGCAAGGTGCCTTGGAGACATTGGAGAAACACGGGGTAGATGAGGACAACATTGTAATCCTACACGTACCAGGGACAGTGGAACTGACCTATGCGGCTGCACGTACTATCAACGAGTATGCCGATATGGACGCCATCATCGTAATCGGATGTGTGATACAAGGCGATACGCCGCACTTCGACTATGTATGCCAATCGGTTACGCAAGGTGTGGCGATACTGAATGCACAGGGGCATGTGCCGGTTATATTCTCCGTACTGACCACACTCGACAAACAGCAGGCACTTGACCGTGCCGGCGGCAAACTGGGGAACAAGGGCATAGAAGGAGCCGTAACTGCCATTCATATGGCAAACCTGTGATGAACAATTTGTAAATGTGTAAGTTTGTAAATTTGTAAATGATTCATTTTTTTCATTTGCAAATTTACAAATTCAAAACCTATGAGGGTCTATAAGTTTGGTGGTGCATCAGTGCGCAATGCGGAAGGAATACGCAATTTGGCACATATTGTCTCGCTCGCAGAGAGCGACCTGATAGTCGTGGTGTCGGCTATGGGCAAAACCACCAATGCTTTGGAGCGTGTCCTCAACGCACTATGGACGGGCGATACTGCCACAGCACAGCAAGAGTGGACAACGCTTATAGGCTACCATACGGCGATATTGCACGAGTTGGGTTTGCCACCCGACATTCTGCCAATACACGATATACCTGCGCTGCAAGACGCAACAAACTACGACTTGAGTTACGATCAGTTGGTCAGTTGGGGTGAACTTATCTCCACCACTATCGTAAACGCCTATTTGCAAACACAAGGCATTGACAGTGAGTGGCTTGATATGACACACCTGCTGCGAACAGATGCCACATTTCGTGATGCCGATGTGGATATGGGGGTATCTGCCCTACAAGTTCGCTCTTCCGTAACACAATCCGACAGACATGTCTTTGTGGCACAAGGGTTTATCGGCGGAACGGCAGGCGGCTTGCGTACCACACTCGGACGCGAAGGTTCCGACTATACAGCCGCCCTATTGGGCAATATGCTGGATGCCGAATCGGTTACAATTTGGAAAGATGTGCCGGGTATTCTCAACGCTGACCCCCGGTTGATGGAGAATACGGTGCTGATACCGGAACTGACCTATAACGATGCTGTGGAGTTGTCCTATTCGGGGGCGCAGATTATTCACCCGAAGACCATTCGTCCGTTGGAGAACAAGTCTATTCCACTGTATGTCAAGCCATTTGCAGATCCGTTGGCGGCAGGGTCTGTCATCAGTGCCACCGCCCGAGGACCGATAGATGTCCCCGTATATATATGGCGAAAGAACCAAATTCTCATCACAATGCGTGCCAAGGATTTCGCCTTTGTATTGGAAGAAAGTTTGAGCCGTATCTTTGATATTATTCACAGACACCGCCTAAAAGTATCTTTGATACAATCGTCAGCAGTTACGATTTCTGTTTGTGTGGATAGTTCCCGCTATGTAGAAGAAGCCATCGGAGAGTTGCAAAGAGATTACCGGGTTACGTATAATGAGGGACTTTCGCTACTGACCATACGCGGTACCACGCAGGAAATCATCACCCGCGAGACACAGGGTAGAACCATCCTGCTGAGCCAAACCACCCGGCGTACGGCGCGATACGTAATGCGTAATGCATAATAAAAAAGCACACTTGACCATAATAAATCCTTACCACCATGAATGAATACATACAACAGTACCTTACGAAAGCGTATTGGAAGAACTTGTGCCTGTCGTTTTGGCACGCTATGCACACCCGTAAGTTCTGGAAAGAATTAGTAATGATGACCGCAGGCATGTTTCTCGGTGCGGCGGCAGTCTATTACTTCCTTATGCCAAGCCACTTGATTGTAGGAACAATCTCGGGTTTGAGCATTGTGATAAACACTTTGATAGGAGGCAATGCAGACACATTCTCCTATTTGGTGATGGGCATCAATGCCGTCTTGTTGGTGATGGCGTTCTTGCTGATTGGCAATGAATTTGGCGCAAAGACGGTGTACACCGCAATGATATTGGGACCTTTGACACAGTTTTGGGATTGGGTATTTCCTTATACCAATCTAACCCACAAAGTAATCATTGCGCCAGATATTCAGGCACGACTGATAGCGGGCGAAAAGGTGCTGGATGCACACGACAATCCGTACCTGTTGAGCCGTTCTGGGGAAGTATTGGAACAGGTGAAAGACTCGGTGATGTCGGCAGGATTGGGAATGGGCGATGTGTGGTTTGATTTGGTATGCTTTGTCTTTTTACTGTCTGTTTGTCAGGCGATTGAGTTCCGTATCAACGCTTCCACAGGCGGGTTGGATATTTTGGCAAAGATTATCAACAAGTACCTACATTTTGACATAGGGGCATCGGTATCCATCGGCGGGGCATTGATTTGTTGCTCGGCGTTCCTGATTAACGATTTTCGTATGGTGGTCATCGGGTTGATCGGTACATGGATTAATGGATTGGTTATCAACTATTTCTCCGCATCGTTCAACCGCCGCAAACGAGTATGTATCATCTCGTCCGACTATGAAAAGATACGCCGCTACATCATTGACGACCTCGTGCGCGGATGTTCCTTATATAAGGTTACAGGCGGTTATAGTGATGAGGACTATATCGAGATACAGACCCTGCTCACGCAAGACGAGTTCTCAGCACTTATGAAATTTATGCGCACCAACGACATACATGCTTTCACCACCGCAGGCAACTGCTCCGAAGTGTACGGATTGTGGTTCAAACATAAGAAACGCAACGGACGGGTGGAGATAGATACAGAGGAGTGATGCCAAGGCTGATAGAGGTTAGAGGTTAGACCGCTGCGCTGTTAGATGTTAGAGATTAGATGCTGGATAAATAGAAATACATTACAAACCAAACTAAAAATATGAAACCTACACTTTTTGTACTGGCTGCCGGTATGGGTAGCCGTTATGGTGGACTGAAACAGATTGACGGATTAGGTCCTAACGGAGAAACTATTATGGACTATAGCGTATTCGATGCTCTGCGTGCCGGATTCGGCAAGGTGGTATTCGTTATCCGTAAGGACTTCGAAGAGGATTTCCGCCGTGTGGTTCTCTCCAAATACCAAGACAAAGTACCTTGCGAGATTTGTTTTCAATCGATTGACAAAGTGCCTGCCGGCTACACCTACAACCCCGAGCGCACGAAGCCATGGGGTACCAACCATGCCGTATTGATGGCAAAAGGCATTATCAATGAACCATTTGCTGTTATCAATGCCGATGATTTCTATGGCAAAGAGTCATTCCAAATCTTGGCAGACTACCTCAAGACCATCGAGGGTACGACCGGCAAATACTGTATGATTGGCTACCGTGTTGCCAACACACTGAGCGAGAATGGCAGCGTAAGCCGCGGCATATGTACTACCGATGAAAACGGTTATCTAACCGATGTGGTAGAGCGTACAAAGATTGAAGAGATTGGAGACAAAATTGTATTCACAGAAGACGGTGTGGATACCGTTATTGCGCCAAACACACCCGTTTCGATGAATATGTGGGGCTTCACACCTGAATATTTTGATTACTCGGAAGAGGCATTCCGCGAGTTCCTCACCAAGTATGGCAATGAACTAAAAAAAGAACTCTATATACCGACCGTAGTCAATGACCTTATCGTGGCAGGCAAAGCCACCTGCAAAGTGTTGGATACGCCGTCCAAGTGGTTCGGTGTAACCTACGCAGAGGACAGACCACAGGTGGTAATGAAGATAAACAACCTGATTAAAGCAGGTGAATATCCTGAGAAACTATTTTAACTGACCGGGCGTAATGACGCTTAATGCACAGTACGCTCAATACTTTATTAAAAGGGAGTAAAAATCCCATACAGATTATGGCACGTATTTTAGTAACGGGCGGTGCTGGCTACATAGGGTCGCATACCGCTGTCGAACTGATGCAACAAGGCTACGATGTAACGATTGTAGATAACTTGAGCAACTCGAATGTGGATGTATTGGACGGTATTACCGCTATTGTCGGTCGCCGCCCTGAGTTCGCAAACATCGATTGCAATGATTTTGTCAATTTGGATAGTGTATTTCGTCAGTATCCTGATATTGTGGGTGTTATCCATTTTGCAGCCAGCAAGGCTGTCGGTGAGTCGGTACAGAAACCACTACTCTACTACCGCAACAATATCGGTTCGCTCATCACCCTTTTGGAGGTGATGAAACGTCATCAGGTACAGAACATTGTATTCTCGTCGTCCTGTACTGTTTACGGGCAGCCCGACAAGGCGCACCTGCCTGTGGACGAGACGGCTCCTATTCAGAAAGCCCTTTCGCCATATGGCAACACCAAGCAAATCAACGAGGATATTATCCGCGATGAGGCACACGCAGATGCCAATCTGCACGCAACAATTCTCCGCTATTTCAACCCGATAGGTGCACACCCGTCGGCTCTGATAGGAGAATTGCCTAATGGTGTACCGAACAACCTGCTGCCGTTTGTAACACAGACCGCAGCCGGTTTGCGCAAAGAACTGAAAGTGTTCGGCGATGATTACGACACACCTGACGGGTCGTGTATCCGCGACTATATCTATGTAGTCGATTTGGCAAAAGCCCATGTGAAAGCCGTAGAGCGTATGCTCAAGAACGAAGCCGCCGAGCAGGTGGAGACGTTCAATCTCGGTACAGGTCGCGGACTGAGTGTACTGGAGATTGTCAATGCCTTTATGGACGCAACGGGTGTAAAAATCCCGTATGAGATTGTCGGTCGCCGCGAAGGGGATATAGAGAAGGTTTGGGCTAATCCGACCAAAGCCAATACCGTACTGGGTTGGAAAGCCGAGACCCCGATCAAAGATGTGCTCCTGTCCGCTTGGAACTGGGAAAAGCATCTGCGCAACATTCAATAAATCATTTTATAACAGACGACTATACAACTCTGTGTGGGTGGTATTGTCGCCTGTTTTTTGTCTTTGCACCATAATACTATCGCACACTACTATACATTTTTGTACACTACTTATTATATCATATGCCGTTATATCCGCTAAAATTCACGCCCCGTTTGTTTCATAAGATTTGGGGTGGACAACATATCAAACAATGGTACAGCCCGCAGTCCGACGGTTTCGAGAACGTGGGCGAGAGTTGGCTCGTTTCCGCGCAGGAGAAATTTCCAACCAAAGTTGCCAACGGACATCTGGCAGGCAACGACCTGCAAGAACTGCTTGAAGTATATATGAGCGAGTTGGTAGGAGACAAGGTGTATGAAGTATTCGGCAATACGTTCCCCGTATTGGTGAAGTTTATTGATGCGGACGATGATTTGAGCATCCAGGTGCATCCCGATGACGAGTATGCTTTCGAGAACGAGGATTCACTTGGCAAAACCGAGATGTGGTATGTAATGAACTCAGAGCCATATGCATCGGTCATCCGCGGTTGGAAACAGCCTATGACAGAACAGCAGATACGCACAGCCATTGAGGAGGGCAATCTGAGCGAGTATTTGAGTGAGTATCCCGTACAAGAGGGCGATGTGGTAATGCTACCTGCGGGAATTGTACACGCGATGAAACGTGGGACTATTGTGGCAGAAATACAGGAGAACAGCGATATAACCTACCGCCTGTATGACTACAATCGTATTGGCAACGATGGCAAGAAACGCCCGCTCAAACTGCAGCAGGCATTGGATGTATTAGACTACGATATGCCCAAAGAGAGTGCTATTTTGCATACTGACTACCCAGCAAACGGAGTGGCGAACATTGCCCAAACACCCTATTTCACAACGAATGTCATCCGTTTCTCCGAACCGGTACAACGCGATTATGCACCATTGGATTCGTTTGTACTCTATATGTGCGTAGGCGGCAGTATGCAGTTGAATGCTCCAGAAGCGGACAAAACGGAACAGACCATTACTTTGCACAAAGGCGAAGCCGTGCTTTTGCCTGCGTGCCTGAATGATATTATTCTTACTCCGACAGACGGGGAGTGCCGTTTGTTGGAAATATATATGGATACCAATTTGCTTTGATATGAATACAAAGGTTATCAAATATATCGGCTGCGACGATGCCGACTTGGATTTGTTTGAGAGTCAGTACATTGTGCCGGAAGGCATGTGCTACAACAGTTATCTGCTCTGCGCCGAACATACTGCCGTAATGGATACCGTTGACCCGCGCAAGACGGACGAATGGCTGACTAAACTGACTGCTGCATTGGACGGCAAACAACCGGAATATCTGATTATTCAGCATATGGAACCCGACCATAGCGGTTCTATCAACGCCTTTCTTGCGGCTTACCCCAATACAACATTGGTTGGCTCCAAGATAGCGTTGCAGATGTTGCCGCAGTTCGGTATCGAGGCAGCGAAGACGAAAGAGGTAAAGGGCGGAGACACATTGAACTTAGGGGGGATGACGCTTTCGTTTATTGCCGCTCCGATGGTACATTGGCCGGAAGTGCTGATGACATATGTCCCCGAACAGAAAGTGCTGTTCTCGGCAGACGGTTTCGGCAAGTTCGGCGTATATGACGCTGATCCAAACGATTGGGCTTGCGAGGCACGCCGCTATTATTTCAATATCTGTGGCAAGTACGGACGCCCCGTAGCAAACGTACTAAAAGCCGTTTCCACGCTTGATATACAGACGATTGCGCCATTGCATGGACCCATATTGGAAGGCGAAAAGATGCAAGAGGCAGTGCGTCTCTATACGATATGGAGCAGTTATCAGCCCGAGACAGACGGAGTATTGGTGGCATACGCATCTATCCACGGAAATACGCGCAAAGCGGCACTGCAATTAGCCGATATACTTAGGCAGAAAGGAGCAAAGAAAGTGGCGGTTACCGATCTCAGCAGAGACGATATGGCAGAGGCGGTAGAGAATGCATTCCGTATGAGCCGTATGGTGCTGTGCTGCTCAACGTATGATGCGGATATATTCCCGCCGATGCATAATTTCCTACACAAACTGCAACTGAAAACTTACCAATCACGCCGTGTGGGACTGGTGGAAAACGGCAGTTGGGCACCACAGGCGGCACGCATAATGCGCGGTATGTTGGAACAGATGAAAGACATCACGATTGTAGAACCAGTTGTATCCATCCGCAGTACGCTCAAGCCGACCGACATACCCGCCTTGGAAGCATTGGCGGAGCATCTCCTTGAGGATTAACAAGTTATTTATTATCATATAATAGAGAGTCTGCTTTACCAATAAGGTTAGGCAGGCGTTTTTGTGCTATTGAGCGGCTATTCTGTGCGGGATAATTCGTGAAACTCCATAATATCGAGCATGATATAGAATATACCCTCTATTTCACTATGCCAAGAGTGGTGAAAATGACCATAATACCAGCGGGTTAGCGGGTGGTTATCGCGGCGAAGATGATTGAGGATAGCATCCATTGTCCGGCGTTCGGTTTGGCTATCGCCCAAAAGAGCGGCATCGTCTTGCGCCCAAAGGTCAAGCCCGTGCTTGAGCACCAACTCACAAAAAGAGGGGGCGGTATGGGTAACAACGGTATCAATACGGATACCTGCCGCCGCTATTTCATTGAGTTTTTCGGGAGAATAAACCGGCATTTCATCCGCCCAATAGTAGGTTTTAGCAAAAGAACGGCACATTTCCTCCAACCGCACACGGCGATCAATACTGATCGCCCCGCCGACACATAGTATTTGACGACCGCAAGCCAATAGCACACTATAATCCGGAATGGTACGAAACCGCTCATAATGAATGAGTTGCTCCGAAAAATAAGCAGGATCATCATGATTGCCACGCACCATAGCAATCCAACAGTTGTTCGCCGTCAGCCGCTTTTGAATACGACGATAGATATTGTCGTAATACCCCTGTTTTTCAAACCCAAAACCACAATCGCCTGCCACAATCACAAGAGTGTCGTGCATATCATACTGCACACACATCTTATGCACGAGCGTAAGAAACTCGCCATGCATGTCACCGCAAACGACCAC
Source organism: uncultured Bacteroidales bacterium (assembly GCA_934728255.1). GTDB lineage: Bacteria > Bacteroidota > Bacteroidia > Bacteroidales > Paludibacteraceae > Colicola. The sequence continues at coordinate 158,650 of CAKVEC010000001.1, read as the reverse complement.
TGACTTTGCATCCGGATAGGAACAGACAGGAGGCATAAAATGTCAATCAGACTAATTGGCGGATGAGATCTTCGGGGGAGCCGGGGAGGAGAGAAACCGGGGAGAGTTCGATCATTGTGTAAGCACCATAACGTTGTTCTTGGCGGAGACGGAAAGCGGCACGGGCGCAGGAGGTCATTACCTGACCTGTGAGAGCGGGATTGTTGATCTCCATATTGAACTCGAAACGCTGGTTGTGCGTTGTCCCCGAGACACCATTGCGCACCAGATGGACGCCATGCGCCACGTTGTTGAGGGCAGCCACCGAGGGTACGGGAATGACGTGCGTCTCGTCGTGGGCGAAATAGTCGTCCTGCAACAGATTATGCTCAACGGTAGCGAAGTCGGCTCCGTCTTCCAATTCGACATAGACCATACGGCGATGGATACCCGTGCCGAGCGGAATGGTCATGGAAAGAGCATCTTTAACACCCGAGACGGCTTTCGCCGCCACGGTATGCCCCATAGAGCGACCGGGGCCGAAATTGGTGTAGGTCAGTCCGTTAGGCGCAAGGGCTTGGAGGATAGCACGTATCATAGAGTCGGAACCCGGATCCCAACCGGCAGAAATAATACTGACGGATTGATGAGCCTGATTGACGGGCATCAACCGCCAGCGGAGGTCGGTTATCTGTCCGTGGATGTCGAAAGAATCAACCGTACAGATACCCCGCTTGGCGAGTTGCTCCGCAAAATGCGGTACCTCACGAGTGGGAGTACAGAGAAGCACCACATCGGCATCGATGGCATCGAGATTGTCATTGTGGTGAAAAATACCGGCTAACTCCATATCGGGTGCCGACAAAACCGCCTGCTCGGCAGCGCGACCTATATTACCATAGCCGAGTACGGCTACATGAATGTTTGTATCCATAAATGTTCTATATTTCCATTACCTATCCTAAGCCTATCCTATAACCATCCACCTCACATCCACCTGACTTTGAAAGCATAGAGATGTTCTATTTTTCTCTTCTCCGTTAAAGGGGATTTTACTCCACTAATGTCCATTAAAAGACCATTAAAAAGCATTGTCGCGTTACGTTCTCCGTTAATTGCCATTAATTGACCATTAATTCTTTTTGGGAACATCATTCCACGGTTACGGACTTGGCGAGGTTGCGGGGTTGATCGACATCGCAGCCCTTGACCACGGCAATGTGGTACGCCAGCAGTTGCAGCGGGATGACCGTCAGCAGCGGTGTGAGACATTCCTCGGTAGCAGGGACGATAATGGTAAAGTCGGACATATTGCTGACGAGGATATCACCCTCGGTAACAACGCTGATGACACGCCCCTTTCGGGCTTTGATCTCCTGTATGTTCGACACCACCTTCTCGTATGTACCGCAATGCGGCGCAATGACCACAACGGGCATCTCCTGCGAGATAAGGGCGATAGGTCCGTGTTTCATCTCGGCAGCAGGATAGCCTTCGGCATGTATATAACTGATTTCCTTGAGTTTGAGTGCACCCTCCAATGCCACAGGGTAGTTATACCCTCGCCCGAGGTAGATAAAATTCTGCGCATAGGTGAATGTCTTGGCAAACTCAGCGATTGCACTATCCTGATTAAGAATGGTCTTTATTTTCTCGGGAATAAGCGACAATTCACGGACGATAGTGAGGTATTTCTCTTCGCTGATGGTCTTTTTCTCACGCCCGATACAGAGCGCAAGCATCGTGAGAGCCGTAACCTGTGCGGTGAACGCCTTGGTAGAAGCGACGCCTATCTCGGGACCGACATGGGTGTAACAGCCGCTGTCGGAGAGGCGCGGAATAGAGGCACCGACCACGTTGCAGATAGAGAATATGAATGCCCCCTTATCTTTTGCCAGTTGGATTGCCGCCAGCGTATCTGCCGTTTCGCCCGATTGGGAGATAGCAATGACGACATCATCGGGGTGAATGACGGGTTTGCGGTAGCGGAACTCGCTGGAATACTCCACCTCAACCGGCACCTGTGCGAACTCCTCCATAGCGTACATGGCAATCAGCCCCGCATGCCACGAGGTGCCGCAGGCAGTGATGATGATACGCTTGGCATTGAGGAAACGCTCCTTGTTATCTATAAAACCCGAGAGGGCGATGTTGTTGTGTCCGATATTGACCCGCCCGCGCATAGAATCCGCAAGCGTGCGCGGCTGCTCAAAAATCTCTTTGAGCATAAAATGCGGGTAGCCGCCTTTCTCCAACTGGGAGAGCGTGAACTCCAAACGCTTGATTTCCGGCGTCTTACGGACATTGCCGATAGTAGTAATGTCTATCTCTTTGCCACGCTCGAGAGTAACCACCTCCTCATCGTTGATATAGACCACCTTGTCGGTATATTCGACAATAGGCGTGGCATCGGAGGCAAGGAAATACTCGTCCAGACCGATACCGACCACCAGCGGACTGCCCTTGCGGGCGGCTACGATAATGTTGGGATTGGAGCGGTCGAGTACCGCAATGGCATACGCTCCAACGACCTGATTGAGAGCCAGTTGGACAGCGGTTTTCAAGTCCACCTTGTCGGTGCGCTTGGTATATTCGATGAGTTGCACCAGCACCTCGGTATCGGTCTGGGAACGGAACGTGTAGCCATGCTGCTGCAAGCCCTGCTTGAGGACGGCGTAGTTCTCGATGATACCATTGTGAATGATAGCGAGTTCCTCCGACTCGGAGTAGTGCGGGTGGGCATTGACGGTATTGGGTTCGCCGTGTGTAGCCCAACGGGTATGGGCGATACCGACCGTGCCACTCACATCTTTGTCGGAAGCAAAAGCCTCCAAATCAGCGACTTTGCCTTTGGTTTTATATACATTGAGTTTGCCTTGCGGGCTGATGAGTGCCACACCGGCACTGTCATAACCGCGATATTCGAGGCGATGAAGCCCCTTGATGAGAACAGGATATGCATCCCGTTTCCCGATATAGCCTACAATTCCACACATAAAAAAGTTGGTTGGTATTTACAAAAACGGTTGCAAAGTTACGTTTTTTTCTCGGAAAATCAAAACGCATTTTACACTTTTTGACACAACACAGACCATACAATAGCGGATATGCACATAGAGCAAAAAAAAATGCATTTTTTTATTTCGCTCAAACGACTGATATTCTGTAATGGTTACAAATAAGTAACTAACTGATAATCAAGTGCGTTCTTGTACAGTATGTAGAAAAGCAGTACTTTTGCAGTGTCATTTGAAACAAATATGCCTGAATAAACCGATCAAGACAGACACAGTTTTCAACAACATATTTTACAAACCTATAAAAACAACAGTAATGAAAAAAACTATTGTAGCATTGATGAGTGTAGCCGCACTCGGTGGAAACGCACAAACGAAAGGCAAAGTGGAAGTGTACGATTTCGATACTTTCAAACTGCACGTCTATTACACCAACGACGCCTTGGGCGATGCCAGTTACATCATTGAGGGAAAAGATGCCCTCGTTACGATGGAGCAACCACTCTTCAAAGACAACATCGCCGAGTACAACACCTATCTTGAGTCAATCAACAAGCCTGTCAGTCAGCGCATTGCCGACTACCACGTAGGCGGAACTGACGACCACGACATTCTGATGGCAGAGGGGATGCCCGCTTTCTCCAAAGGCGAAATCTATGGCGGTATGATGCAGAATTTTGCCAAGATCTTCGGCAATGCCATCACCGACCTGCCCACGGGCAAAACATCGGAGGTGGCTTTTGGCAGCACACAGACCTTCGCAGGCGTACCGTTTGAGTTCCGCCACGGGGCTTCCACCGACTTCCCCGCAGCCAGCATCCTGATCGGCAAACGCGTGTACTACACCCATTGGACACCGGTCAAGGCACATATCAATCCGTTGCAGGTAAGTTCAAAAGCCGCCATTGATGCCGAGATAGCCGAGGCAGAGCGTTCACTCCAATCGGGAGCAGAACTCTTCATCGGCGGACACGGCGGGGCAACAGAGCAAGACGCTGTGGAGTTTAAGATTGCGTACCTAAAGACGCTGAAAAGCCTGCTCGCTAAGAGTAAGACGGCAGATGAGTTGGTAGCCGCTATGCAAAAAGCCTACCCCAACCTGCCCGGCGAAGACAACCTGCAAGGATTGGCAAAAGCACTATACAAATAAAAATGCTTGGCATAGTTATTGTGCGAAAACAGGCAGGCGGTAATTCCGTTTGCCTGTGAACCTATGGAAGATATGCTACATAATAATGAAACACGGGATGTGTTATTCCCGAACTGCCCGATACGCAATGTACTGTCACGGGTAGGCGACAAGTGGTCGCTCTTGGTGCTGCACACCTTGGAGCAGAATGCTGAACCTGTGCGGTTTAATGCGCTGCAACGGGCGTTGCCGGACATCTCGCAGAAAGTGCTTACCACCACCCTCCGAACACTGGAGGAAGACGGATTTGTAGTGCGGACGGTGTATGCCGAAGTGCCGCCCCGCGTGGACTATCAACTCACTGAGCGGGCACAATCGTTTATGCAAGCCTGCGCACCTATGCTCCAATGGGCGGTGGCTAATTTGGAAGATATAGTAGCCGACCGCAAGCGTAAAAAGAAATGATACAAGAGATTGACATTAAGGATACAGGTGATAGTCTGTATAGTGAATTTAAGGCATTGTATAGTAGTAGTTTTCCCGTCTTTGAGTAGCGCACCGAGGCACAACAGGCGTGGGCTTTCGAGCAGGCAGAGTATCACTTGGCGGGCTACACCAACGAGCGTTTTATACGCATTGCGATTTTCATACCAATCCCTACCCTCACCGCCACCCCGCCTACAGAGAGGGCTGCCAGCCACACCCGTTGGTGGTACTGACAGCCCCGAAAGCCATCTCCGAAAAGGAGTATCAACGTTTCTATTATGATTTGTGCAAAACGGTGAAGAACCAGCCTTAATCTATTCGACCTCTACACCCATAAGAGTATATGTTTTGCCACTGCGGAGGATAAACACTTGTCCGTGGCGGATGACTTTGTACGGAGTGCCATCCGTTGCTGTGGCATCTTCGATACCCATTTCCTGCGCACGGAAACCAATCACGGCAGCGGGTTGCGGACCTGCCTCCTCGCTGTGGGCAAGCAGCGGCATGATGGTGTACTCAAACTCGCCGATAAAAGTCTCCTCCGACGTGTCCGCCCAACGGGTGGTGTCGCTCACAAGAGCCACCTCTACGAAAGCGTCTTCGGTGTTTGCCGCACGGCGACGAATGGAATAAGCCTGTATGTCTTGTAGGGTATTCCACGCCACGATAATGCTGTCGCGATTGCCCTGCGTGGCGGTGAAGACGAAGTCGGGGTACTTGATTTGCGCCGTCTGCTCCATGCCGTTGTCGGATTTCAGTTTGAGCGTATTGATGCCCCATATCGTCAGTTGCTCTTTGCCGATGGTGAAAGAGTCGTTGTTCTCGTCGGTGGTGGAGAATACGCTTGTGCCGTTGACAAAGACCTCCAAGCGTGTGGCTCCCTCAAACCAACCGAGGTCGGTATAGATGGTGGTGGGGCTTCCGAGTTGCACTTCGGGTGTGCGGCGCAGGTCAAGAGGCACGAAGCCGCCGTTGGCATAACTGCCATCAAAAGCCTTGGTGGTGGCTGTTTCCTGATAGGGTTCGACCCGTGCGCAGGAGACGGTCAGGACAAGCCCTTTGGGGAAGTACGCCGCGCCGAGGTCGGTACGTGCGTCCCATACAAGGCGTTGCGGTGTGCCATCAGCGGGCAGCGTAAAGTCGTTCGGGTCAAGCGTCCGGGCGGAAGCCAGCGTCAGGGTCTTGATGGCAAGGGTGTCGTTGCCGCTCACGGCTACGACTTGGAAATGCGGTGTGCCGTCTGTCTGCACCTCGCGTGCCGAGCGGTAGCCGACAAAGATGTCCACCAGTCCGTTCCACGGGAAGCGCGGCTGCAGGTTGTAAAGATAGAGTGCGTCCAATTGCGCATAAGAGGTAGCGGGGTCGCTCACTTCCAATGTGTCGTTCTCCCAATTGAGTGCCACAGCCTTGTAGGTATAGCGTTTGCCGGGTTCGACTCGTGTGTCCGTGAAGGTGGTCGCCGTGTAAGGCACGCTGGTTATCTTCTGGTCCTGCCCGTTGCCGTTGTCGCGATACACATCGTAGGTGTATGCATCGGGAACATCCGTCCACGAGAGACTGATACTGTTCTGCTCGGCAGGCTGTGCATTGAGGGTAATGCCCATAGACACCCTGCCTGCACCCCAGAAGGTCGAATCGGTCAGTGGTGCTGTGATTGCGTTATGCGTATCCGGGTCATAATATATGGGCAGAACTGCGTATTCGTAGGTCTTTCCGCCCACGATACCTATGTCTATATACCTGCCTGTGCCTGCGGGGTAGCCCCACATATCTGTATCATAGGTGGAAACCGGTGCCATATTTCCCCAAGCACTGCGTGTGCCGTCGCGGTACACCTCACGGCGGATAACTTGGTAGTAAGTGCAGTCGCCCGAACCTGTCCACCAGATGTTAAGGGCATCCCCTGCTGAATGAAGTTCCACCGTGACATGGTTCTTCGTTATATAGCGGAAAAATTTGCTCTTATAGACCGTTTTTTCTGCGGTTGCACGGTTGCTGTCCAATACCACCACTGGGATGACACCAAAGGCATCATTCGTTTTCCACCTACATATTCCCCCCTCGTCTGACAACTGTTTCTCATCAAACACCAAGGTCGTGTCTGTACCGTATCTCGTGATAACGCGTATCTGTATATCCGTACCGTCCTGCATATTGAGCGACCTTGAAGCCTCGTTCGCCCAACGTGCCGCCCACGGGAGCGATACTACCGTATCCTTCTCGGTGAGCATAATGAACTCCGGCTTGGTGGTATTGACATCTACGGTGGCGGAGTCGGTTATATGGGCATAGTCGTCGGATGCCGTGAGCGTGATGGTAGTCCCGGGTGCATCGATGCCCAACGTGTCCGCGTCTGCGTTCCACACAATGCGCAGCCAGCCCGAGCCGCTGAATATCTTATTACTGATGGCTTCAGGTTGTTCGCCATTCTGTACCGTTCGGCGGTTGACCGTGTAGTTCTTGTCCACCGCAGGCTCTTTCTCGAGTGTGCGCATGGGGAGCGACTTGCCGTCGGCGGTGCGTGCGGTGAGCGTCACGTTGTCATGGTACGGCAAGTTGGGCTGTCCGAAGAGTTCTTGGAAGCGGTAGCGCACGGTCTTGTACTCAATATCGATATCCACTTTGCCGTTCCACGGCCAGCGTGTGGATATGCCGCGTAGCCGCATGGTCTCAAGTACCGCGTAGCCGATAGCTGGTTCCGATGCCTCGCTCTTGCTGCCGTCGGCAAAGACGGCTTTCACCGTGTAGCGACCCAGTGCGGGGCGCACGGGGATAGTGTCTTTTATATGCGTCTCGTTTGCCGTCAAGGTGCGCACGGTCCTGTTGATGGCAACGTCCCATGACTCTGCCGTGATTTCGTAACTGACGGCATCGGGCACTGCGTTCCATGTGACGGTAACGTCTGTGGTGTCGCCCTGCGTGGCTTGTACGTTGGCGGGGGTTGTTATTGCTTCAACGGGGCGCACAGGCCGACCGCCGTGGCGGGGGAAGTTGTCCCCGTACATATAGCCCGAGGCGAAGCGGAGGCACCATGCGTTGCTCGGGGTGTAGTCGTTGAGAGATGCAGACGAATAGTAGCCGTCGGAGCCGGCATCGCTAAGGCTCGTGCCGTAGCGATCGCCCGCCGCGGGGAGGAAGATGGAGTTGCTATTCGCCTTGCTGGTTACTTGGTAACCGTTCACACCATTCTGCGTTGTCCATGTCCACGTGCAGTTCTCCCGCAACTCTGTCCACTCCGCATGGGTGGGCATACGCCAATCTTCGCCCCAGTTCACGTGGGCAGCATCGTCCTCGGGCTCCAAGACTGTCTTGTTGTCGGTGAAGTCGTTGTCGCCATATCTTGCTTTGCTGCAGTACTTGGTGAGTTTGTCAGAAGCGCCATTGGCGTACTTGTAGGTCTCCCACGAGTAGTCGGCTTTGGGTGCGGTCTCGCCCCAAGCGAAATAGTCGCCATAGCCGTCGGGCGTGGTGGCACCTACGTTGCACGATGCCCATTTCAGTCCGCTCGGCAATCCGAGGTCAACGGCTTGTAGGTCAGCGGGTGCTTGTGCGCTTGCGCCTGTGAGAGCAATGGCAGCAAGGACGATGGTGAGTAAGGATTTGTTTATCATACGTTGAATTTAGTTGATGGTCATATTACGGGTTCCATACTCTGCCGTGCAGATCGTAATAAACGCCGTTGCGGAGAATAAGCATTTGCCCGTTGCCAAGAACCTTGCGAGCAACGGTGGTGTCTGTGGCAGAGGGGGCGGCGATGTCTGTGGTTATGGCTGTTTCACGGACAGCACGAATGGAACGGCCATAGAAACGCCCGTATTGGGTTCTTTCCTGTTTGCTTGAATTGAAGTCAATGTATTGTGCATAACTCGCTTCGCCCTCGTTGAGCGATGCCGACCAATAGTTGCCGCGCATGCCCGCATTGTAGCGGCTGTCGTCAACCAGATAGCCCGCAGCGGGAAGGAAAATAGAGTTGCCGTTGGTCTTGCTTGTAACCACGTAGCCGAATGTGTCGGTGCTATACTTTATCCATTTCCACGTGCATTGCTCGAGCAACTCTTTCCACTCGGCATCGGTAGGCATACGCCACGCATTGCCCCAGTTGGCGGCAGCCGCATCGTCCTCCTGTTCGAGAATGGTCTTGTTGTCGGTGAAACCATTGTCGCCGTGCGAAGCATCGTCGCAATACTTGGTCATTTTGCCGTACCCGCCGTTGGTGTACTTGTAGGTACTCCAAGCGTAATAATCTTTGGTTTCCGTCTCGCCCCAAGCGAAATAGTCGCCATAGCCTTGCGGATAGGCGGCACCAACGTTGCATGACGCCCAGTAGAGTCCGCTCGGCAGACCGAGGTCAACGGCTTGTACGCCTGCGGGGGCTTGTGCCTTTGCTTGTGTGCTTGCGCCTGCAAGAGCAAGGACTGCAAGGACGATAGTGAGTAAGAAATTCTTCATAATACGTTGAATTTAGTTGATGGTTATATGTTGCTGGGTTGATACGACGATTGGCGCAAACCGCATATATGATATGTCGCTTTACACCTTTACATATTTATTTCGTGCGCAAAGATACTACAAAGTTTTGATATACACAAGTTTTGTAGGGGTTAGAGATTAGGGATTAGAGGTTAGGGGTTAGGGGTTAGGGGTTAGGGATTAGAGGTTAGGGGTTAGAGGTTAGAGGTTAGAGGTCACAGGGGCGAAAATATGTGTATCTCCACACATTTTCGCCCGATATTCTTGGTTAATTGTGGTCATTCTATTGCAGGTTTGCCCGAAAAGCAGTACCTTTGCGGGCGAAAATGTGTGGAAATACACAAAAAAGTTACCCTGTATATGATTTTCGAGCGTAAACAATACCTGCAGAAACTCATCAACGGACAAGGAAACGGAATGGTGAAGATTGTTACCGGTATCCGCCGTTGCGGCAAGTCGTTTCTGCTGTTCAATATCTTCCGGCAGTACCTGTTAGACCACGGGACGGCGGAAGACCACATCATCTGCCTGTCCTTGGACGACAGACGTAACCGGTCTCTCACACAACCGGATGCGTTGCTTGCCTACATTGATACACACATTGAACAAAACGGCAAACAGTATTATGTCATATTGGACGAGGTGCAGTTGGTGGAAGACTTCGTGGGGGTACTGCTAAGCCTGATGCACACCCAGAATGTAGAAATATATGTATCGGGGAGCAACTCGAAGTTTCTGAGCAGCGATGTAGTGACCGAGTTCCGCGGACGCGGTTGGGAGATACATGTGCATCCGCTGAGTTTTGCCGAGTACTATGCCGTGGCAGGCGGCGACAAGCAAGAGGCGCTGCATGAATACTACACCTATGGCGGTCTGCCGCAGGTATATGCTATGACAACGTCCGCAGAGAAAGAGCAATATCTCAAAAACCTCTACGAGACGACCTACTTGCGCGATATTATGGAGCGTAATCATTTGCAAAACGAAGACGGCATGCGCCGCTTGGTGCAAGTGCTGTCTTCCGATATTGGGGCGAGTACCAATCCGCGCCGGATTGCCAACACCTTTCTGTCGGAAGAGAAAGCCGTCATCAAGGACACCACGATACGCAAATATATTGACTATCTGCAGAATGCGTTTATCATCAGTGAAGCATTGCGGTATGATGTCAAGGGGCGCAAATATATCGGTACGGAGACCAAGTATTATTTTGAGGATATGGGTCTTCGCAATGCGGTGCTGAATTTCCGCCAGGTAGAGTTCAATCATATCATGGAAAACGTGATATACAATGAGTTGCGCATACGCGGTTATTCGGTGGACGTGGGCGCAGTGCATACTTTCGAGAAAGACAGGAACGGCAAAACCGTACGCAAGAATCTGGAAGTGGACTTTGTAGTAAACAGGGGTTCGGAACGTGTGTATATCCAGTCGGCATATATGTTGCCCGACCAAGAAAAGACTATGCAGGAGCAACGACCGCTGCTGTATCTGCCTGATAATTTCCGCAAGGTTATCATCGCCGGCGACCGCTATCTGTCGAACTACAACGAAGACGGCATACAGATGGTCGGCTTGTTTGATTTCCTGTTGAAAACAGACGATATGTTCTAAGGGGGGTAATCAAACCCGTATAGTGTATGGCGGAGGCTGGACACAATAAAAAGAGACTGCCTGACAACTTTACATTGTCAGGCAGTTCCTATGATGGGTCGCGCACTATGCAATCATTATGCATTTAGCGCAAAGTTACTTCACCTCCACGCCGGTGAGGGTGTAGGTCTTGCCGTTGCGCTCGATGAGGACAGTGCCGTTGCGGAGCACCTTGCGGGCGGTGGTGGCAGAGGTGTTGTCAGCGTCCGAAGAGGGCGAGAGGATGCCGGTGCCTTTGTCGCCGAACTCTGCCGTCAGCGTCATATCTGCCATCACGGTAACAAGGCGCGGGTTGTCCAGATTGCCGTCCGACCAACGCACAAACACACGCTCCTTGTAACTCGATGCCGCCGTAACGCGCACCTGCTGCCCTGCGTGGCAACGCATCAGGTTGGGCTTTCCGCACTCTCCCGCATTGACCGTCAGTGTGCAATACGACGACTTGGGACGTGCCCAGTTGGCACATACCGGACGGACCGACATGCCCTGCTCACGGGTATCATTGGCAACAACATATAATCCATCCTCAGAAACCTCCGTGTAGAGAAGCCATGCTGCTGATGGCTTCTCCGTGTTGAGTTCGGATGACCAATAGTGGTTATTTGCATTGACAGACTGAGTATCTGTGCCGAAGAAACATCCCGCAGCGGGCAGGAAGATAGACTCGCCTGTATCATCGCTCTCCACCTTGTAGCCCTTCACGCCATCCTGCGTGGCGGCTGTCCACGTGCAGTTCGTCGTCAGTTCGTTCCACTCCGCCTTGGTCGGCATACGCCATGCGCTGCCCCAGTTGGTATATGCGGCATCGTCTGCGGGTTCGAGTACGGTCTTGCTGTCGGTAAAGCCCTCATTGCCAAGGGCGGCATTGCTGCAGTATTTGGTGAGTTTGTCCTTGCCGTTGGCGTAGCGGTAGGTGTCCCAACTGTAGTCTTCCTTGGTCAGCACCTCGCCCCATGCGTAGTAGTTGCCATAGTCTGTCGCTTTCTTAGCCCCCACGTTGCATGACGCCCACGCCACGCTCAGTCCGAGGTCCACCACCTGTACGTCGTCGGGCATAGGGGTGATACCCAGCGACTTGCCGTTCTGTGTGCAGTCCTCGTCCACGCTCATCTCCCATACATCGGCAGAAGGCGTGATGTCCTGTACCAGGCGTACGCAATTGCCTACCACGCGGGCATCACCGTTGACCAGCCCCGTCTTGCCGTCTGCCACACAGAATGCGTCGGCTTTCTCGGGGTCAGACGATGTGGATGACCAATAGTAGGACTTCCAGTTCATGCTGCTGCCTGCTGTCGGGCTGATAAGCCGTGTGCCGCTGCGATAGCCATATACGGGCAGGAACACCGCCCCTGCGTCTTCCATCTTGTGCCATTGGTCGAGGTCATAGACATTCTTCGACCAGTCGTCCTCTGTGAGGGCTTGGTCGGGGTTCCACGTCAGCCCATCGGGCAGCGAGAATACGTCGGGAAGCAGCACGACACCTATCCGGTTATGCACTTTGGCATGCCCGAAGAGGAAGGCTCCGTTGTGCTTGCGGTTGAACAGATAGGTCCATTCGTCGGCAGTGGGTGTGCGCCACACTCCTGCTTGCGCGCCTTCGCCACCGATAGGCAGTGTACCCCAGTCCACGAAGTCGCCCGCATAGTCGGCGTTTTTCTGCGATGTGCTGATGCCATAGGATGCGGTGGTGTTGTCGGCACTCCACCCGAAGAGGTCTATCCCGTTGTCGCTGGCAAAGTCTGTCACGGTGCAGACCTCGTACTGCTCCGGGTGGAAATGCCACTCCTTCTGGTTGCGGAGATAATACAGGTTACCCTGTGAGAAATACACTTGCTTGCTCTCGCTGACGGAGAACACGCCCTTGGCTGCGTCTTGAGGCGCCTGCGCCTCTGCGCTTGCAATGGCACCTATTGCCAGTGCAAAAAGAATGATACTCTTTTTCATGTTTTTTGTTTATTAGTTTATTGGGTTAGTAAATTGATTTTTGTTTACTTCACCTCCACGCCGGTCAGAGTGTACGTCTTGCCGCCTCTTTTTATCAGCACTTGTCCGTTGCGGATAATTTTGCGTACCTCTGTATTCGTTGCGGACGGATTGACTATGCCCGTATTGACTCCGGAATAGTCCTTCACGAGACGGACAGAACGTCCCCAACTACAGAACGACCAACCCGTATAATTGGGGTCAAGAACTGCTCCCAAATCTTCGTAGTGAGCGAATTCACAGTATCCTGCCATTTCTCCTGCAAAGTCACCTGTTGTTGTCACAGGAGTGGCTGACCAATATTCCCCTGCTTCCAATCTGTTAGGGCTTGTTCCCTGTCGATGACCGGCGACGGGCAGGAACACCGCCCCTGTGGTTTCCATCTTCTGCCATTCGGCTGCCGTATAGACATTGTCTGTATAATGGTTGGTTTTGGTTGTTGAGTCCCCATATAATTTATGCCCATTACTTTCCATCCATAATACCATACCTTTATCGGTGCTCGGTGTGAAGGTAACGCCGTCGGGAGTAGTCCAACCGTCGGGCAAAAGGATGAGCCCATTGGTGCCGTCCACTATGGCAAGTGCAAAGAGTTTGTCGGCATTGGTACGGGTGAGGAACAGGTACTCCCATTCATTGGCAGCGAGGGTGCGCCATGTGTTGGCAGCGTCGCCGCTGATGATGTTGGTGCCCCAGTCCACGAAGTCACCGCGATAGTAGTCCCTTACAGTGGAGATGCTTACGCCAAAGGGTGTCATGGGGTTGTTGGTGCTCCAGCCAAAGAGGTCAATCTTGTCAGCAAGGGTGTTCTCACTCTCTGCGGCAGCAATGATTAAGTTCGCCTCACCAATGATGTCTGTCTGATGTTCAGCAAACACCCATGTTCTGGTGGATTGCGTGTACTGCAAGTTACCCTTGGAGAAATACACTTGCTTGTCTGCTGCTACGGAAAACTTGCCCGCGATAGCGTTGGCAGGCACTTGTGCCTGCGCACTTGCAATGGCAACGATTGCCACTGCGAGAGAAAGTAGATTTCTTTTCATACAAATAATGATTATGACCTCCCCTACCCCTGACGAAGGTGTTCTATAATGCCCACAGGGCATCAATCGGAAATCCGCAATAAGGCGGTATTTCCTTCATCTTCAAAGGAGGGGATACAGAGAAGGCACGTTAATTAATTATTTATGTTATACTTGTTGTTCATTGTTCATTCTATTGAGCCCCCTCTTTTGCGGGGTCCCCACAAGCCCGAACAGGGCGAAGTGGGGTGCTCTTGAGGGGGTTGGGGGAGTCTGTCAGCGTTCCTGTCCCATTACCGTGTAGGTCTTGCCGTTGCGCTGTATCAGCACTTGCCCGTTGCGAATAATCTTGCGCACCTCGGGGGCGGGGGACAGGGTGGTGTTGTCCACTGCCATATTTTCGTCCTCGGCAAACTCTGCCGTCAGCGTCATATCGTACGCCATGAACAGCAGGCGCGGATTGTCGGTGTTGCCGTCCGTCCAACGCACGAAACGGTGTTTGTCGCGGGGCAGTGCCGTGGCTTTAACGTATATACCGGTGCGGCAGGTTATCACATTTGCCGCCTCGCAGCCGTCGGCTTGCAGGGTGAGCGTGTAGCATTGTTCCGTCTCGGGCGCAGCGGTACATACAGGGCGCACCGAATGTCCCCTGTCGCGCGAACAGGAAGCAAGGGCAGGCTGAGTAGCGTAGTATTCTATGCCCCACGCACTTGCGACGTCTTCTTCATTGAGCGAAGCGGACAGGTAGGTAAACGCTTTCCCCGTCATAAAACTGTTTGTCCCGCTCCTGAAGCCCGCCAAAGGCAGGAAGATACTATTGCCGTTGGTGGTGCTTGATACCTTGTAGCCGTCGGTGCCGTTCACCGTTTGCAGTTCCCATGTACATTTCTCGAGCAGTTCCGCGCACTCTTCGCGGGTGGGCATACGCCATGTGCCGCCCCAGTTGGCTGTGGCTGCATCGTCGTCCGCTTCCAGCAGCACCTTGTTGTCAGGCTTGTGGTCGGGCGTCATCAGGTTGGTGTACTTAGTGAAGTCTTCGTCGTTCCCGTCCGAATACTTGTAGTTCGTCCACTCGTAGCGTTCCTTGGGTTCCGCCTCGCCCCACGCATAGTAGTTGCCGTACTCTTCGGGGTGTGTGGCTCCCACGTTGCACGACGCCCATAGCACGCTCAGTCCGAGGTCGATGGCTTGTATGTCGTTGGGACGCACGCCAATGCTGTCTCGGGTGCCGTTGTGGTCGCAATACTCATATATCCTGACCTCCCGTGCGTCTTGCAGGTCGGTCTCGGTAGGTACGTTCTGCACCAAACGGACGCTGTGCTTGATGTTCAAAGAACTGAGAAAGGCCATAGATGACTTGTCTCCGAATACCATATTGTAGGCAGCGGGCAAGTCTGCGGTAACATGGGTAGCCGACCAGTAGTAGCCGCAAGTGGTCACATTGGTTACGTTGCCTTTCTCGTCGCACAATCCCGCAAAGGGCAGGAATACCACGCCGGCGGCTTGCAGACGCTTGAAGTCTTCCGGCAGGTACCTGTTCATACCGTATTGCGCAGGGGTGTAGGTCTTCTGCGCCTCGTTCTCTGCCATGTTGCCGTCCGACAGATACTCCATAGTGAGGTCTTCCGGCAGCACTGCCCCGTCGGGAACAAGTACCCAGCCGAACATACCCGTGCCGTCTATCTCGGCGACAGTCCAGCGGTTGTGCCGGAAGAGATACTTCCATTCGTCTTGTGTGAGCGTGCGCCACTGATAGGGTTGGTTGCCACCGTTGCTGATGGCGTTCATGCCCCAGTCCACAAAGGCGGTGCCTGTGTAGTCATCCGTCTTGGCGCACGGAATACCCCACGCAAGGTCTGTGTCCGTGGTGCTCCAGCCGAAGAGGTCCGTCTTGTCGGCTGCTACGGTGTTGCCATCGGCGTCGGTGGTCGTGTTGGCAGTCCCGAGACAGTCGTATTGCTGTTCTGCAAACGACCATATTGCGGTAGATTGGGTGTACTGCAAGTTGCCTTGCGAGAAATAGACTTGCCGTGTCGGTGATACTGCGAAACGGCCGTTGATTGCCCCCGCAGGGGGTGTCGCGTTGGTAGTCTGTGCCGTAGCGATTACCACCGTACACAATGCTAGAAAGGATGTAAGCATATAGGTTGATTTAAGACCTCCCCAACCCCTCCAAAGGAGGGGCTATCGGAGAGGACACGTTAGTTAGTTTTGTTTTATTACTCATTCTATTGAGCCCCTCCTCTGGAGGGGTTGTGGAGGTATTCTATTACTTCATTTCTACGCCCGTGAGAGTGTAGGTCTTGCCGTTGCGTTCTATCAGCACTTGTCCGTTGCGCAGCACCTTGCGCACTCCGGTGGCGGAAGCATCGTCCTGCTGCGGAGTGGTAATGCCCGTACCTGTTTTGTCGGCTCTCACAGGGCGGATAGAGTGACCGGAAGTGCGATCGCGATCGCTTCCAATCACGAGGTCAGACCTGAAATAGACATACCATGCTCTCTGGCTGTTATCGTAGAGCGAAGAAGACCAGTAGTAACCGATGGAACCGTCATCACGGAGGTACTCGCCGCCGCGATACCCCGCCGCAGGGAGGAAGATAGAGTTTCTGTTTATTTTGCTTGTTACTCGGTAACCATTTACATCGTTTTGCGTTGTCCAAATCCATGTGCATTGTTCGCGCAACTCTGTCCATTCGGCATGGGTGGGCATACGCCATTCTTCGCCCCAGTTGACCATAGCGGCATCGTCTTCGGGCTCCAAGACCGTCTTGTTGTCGGTGAAACCATTGTCGCCATAATTCTTATAAGTGCAATACTTGGTCAATTTGAAAGTACTGTTATTGGCATACTTATAAGTTTGCCACGCGTAATACCCACGGGGTGCCACTTCGCCCCATGCATAATAATCGCCATATCTTTCGGGTGACTCGGCACCGAGGTTGCACGATGCCCATAGTACGCTTAGCCCGAGGTCAATAGTCTCTACGTGAGCGGGTGCAGACACACCTGTGTCTGTCTGTTCGGCTTTTGCGCCTTGCGCGAGCGTCAGCAACACCGATGCCAACGCCATAATAAGTAGATGCTTGTTCATATCAGTAAAGATTCCGACCTCCCCAACCCCTCCAAGAGCACCCCACTTCGCCCTGTTCGGGCCTGTGGGGACCCCGTAAAGGAGGGGCTTTCAGAGAGGACACATTAGTTAATTAGTTATATTTGTTTTTATTACTCATATTATTGAGCCCCCTCTTTGAGGGGGTTGGGGGAGTCTCCCCATTCTATTTGGAGGGGGTGGTCAGTTCCTGTCCCGTTATGGTATATACCTTTCCCCCTCTTTCAATCAGCACTTGTCCGTTGCGGATAATCTTGTGCGCATCGGTGGCAACAACGTCAGCAGCCGTGTCGCCAATACCTGTACCGATCCCACTTACTTGCACAGGGCGGACAGACTGACCGTAGTAGCGGCGGCTGCTGCCCCTGCTCACGTTGTCCAAATAGAAGTAGACGTACCACGCGCCGTACGGTCTGACCGTGAGGAGTGACGAAGACCAGTAGTTGCCGTAGGAGCCGGCACCATTGAGAACCGTGCCGTCGCGATACCCCGCAGCGGGAAGGAATATAGAGTTGCCGTTGGTTTTGCTTGATACTTGGTAACCTTTTACGCCGCTCTGCGTCGCCCAAGTCCACGTGCAGTTCTCCTGCAACTCCGTCCATTCGGCATCGGTGGGCATACGCCATTCTTTGCCCCAATTGGCGGTAGTGGCATCGTCCTCCGACTCCAAGGTGGTCTTGCTGTCGGTGAAACCATTGTTACCGTAACTTGCATCATAACAATACTTGGTGAGTTTGTTGATATCGCCATTGGCATACTTGTAGGTTGCCCACGAGTAGTCGGCTTTGGGTGCGGTCTCGCCCCAAGCGTAGTAGTTGCCATAGCCTTCGGGCGTGGTGGCACCTACGTTGCACGATGCCCATTTCAGCCCGCTCGGAAGACCGAGGTCAACGGCTTGTACGTCAGCGGGTGCTGTCTGTGCGCTTGCCTGTGTGCTTGCGCCTGCAAGAGCAAGCACTGCAAGAGCGATGGTGAGGAATGATTTCTTCATAATGCGTTGGATTTAGTTAGTTTGATAAATTCTAATAACAAATAAGTTATGCCGTTCAATCGGCATTTTTGCGGTATTTCAATCGGCATTTTTGCGGTGTTTCAGTCGGTACTTTTGCGGTGAGTCAGGCATATTTATCCAATACCTTGTCCAATATATGCACATAGTAGAACGGCACGCTGAGCAGGCGGAACGGCTTGCCGTGCGGTGTCTGCACCTTGTCCACCTGCATCGGTTGTGCCCACACACGTACGGCGGTATGGTGGTCGGTGCCGTCCATGAATAGTTGCAGCGATTTGAGGTGCGCATTATGCCCCGCTTTGACCTCAACAGGTATCACCTTTCCACGGTACATATACACAAAATCCAACTCCGCTGTGGAACTGGGCGTATTGCGCACCCAGAAGTCGCGGTGCGTATCAGCGTCCGTCTTGCCCGACAGCAACTCCTGCGCCACCAACTGCTCTGCCAGTTTGCCCCGCCAAGTATCCATGATGTTGTCCGAGAACATCACCTCCTGCTGTATGTTGGCAGCATAGTTGACAAGTCCAGCGTCCAGCCAAAAGAGTTTCGGTTTGCGGCGATGCTCTTGTATGGCAGGCAGTACGTACGTGGTTATGGGATAGGTCAGTTCGAGCAAATAGGTACGTTCCAATGTGCGCAACGCCTCTCCCATCTCGCGTGCCTTGTAGTTCGACTCGGCAAAATTACCCAGTGTGATTTGCTCCGTAGAATATGTCCAGCCGCTTTTGAGCAGCAGACGGATAACATTCTTCATGGTTTCCGTCTTGGCATATTTCTCTACGTCCTCGCTGTAACTGCGGAGCAAGGTATCATACACATCGTGCAATGCCACTATGTCGCGGTTCTCGGCATAGCGTGCCACGGCTTCGGGCATACCGCCCACCAAGGCAAACTCTGAGAAAAGCCGCATCGTCATGTCGTGCAAAGCCGCATTGACGGACAGACTCTCCACCTCATTGCGCAGCAACTCATTCCCCGTCGCTTGCAGAAAGTCTGCGAACGAACAGGGGTTAAGCCGCATATACTGCACCCGTCCGACAGGGAAAGAGATGTGCTGCTCCTGCAATGTCAAGAGCAACGACCCCGCAGCGATGACGTGTATCCACGGATAGTCCTCGTAGAAGTACCGCAACAACGCCACTGCATTGGGCGAGTTCTGTATCTCGTCTATGAATAGCAGGGTTCTTTTGCTCCTGTCCATCGGGCGACGCGCCAACAGGAACACCTGCCGCACCGTATCATCGATATCATAATCGAAAAGACGTGCGTGCTCTTTGCGCTCCAGATTGAGCGGGATAAACACGTCGAACTCGCGCCCCAACTCACTGACAAGGGTCGATTTCCCTACCTGCCTTGCACCGCGCAACACAAGGGGTTTTCGGTGTTCGGATGCCGCCCAAAGGCGTAAATCTTCAATGGCTTTTCTCTGAAACATAGATTACTGTGGTTTGTTATACCTGTTTTTACGCCGCAAAGGTACTGATTTTATTTGATTTATGCAATGATTGCGGTGTTTGTTTGTTTTATTTCACAAGTAAAATGGTGAGATATTTGTTTCATTTCACAAGTAAATACAGCGAATGTTTGTTCTGTTTCACAAGTACCACACCGCTTCACCGCTATGCTTACTCCACCTCCACGCCCGTGAGGGTGTAGGTCTTGCCGTTGCGCTCTATCAGCACTTGTCCGTTGCGGAATACTTTGCGGGCAGGGGCGGTATCTGTGGCAGTGGGGGCGGCGATGTCTGTGGTTATGGCTGTTTCACGGACAGCACGAATGGAACGGCCATAGAAACGCCCGTATTGGGTTCTTTCCTGTTTGCTTGAATTGAAGTCAATGTATTGTGCATAACTCGCTTCGCCCTCGTTGAGCGATGCCGACCAATAGTTGCCGCGCATGCCCGCATTGTAGCGGCTGTCGTCAACCAGATAGCCCGCAGCGGGAAGGAAAATAGAGTTGCCGTTGGTCTTGCTTGTAACCACGTAGCCGAATGTGTCGGTGCTATACTTTATCCATTTCCACGTGCATTGCTCGAGCAACTCTTTCCACTCGGCATCGGTAGGCATACGCCACGCATTGCCCCAGTTGGCGGCAGCCGCATCGTCCTCCTGTTCGAGAATGGTCTTGTTGTCAGTAAAACCATTGTTGCCGTGCGAAGCATCGTTGCAATACTTGGTCATTTTGCCGTACCCGCCGTTGGTGTACTTGTAGGTAGTCCAACCATAGTAATCTTTGGATTCGGTTTCACCCCATGCGTAATAGTCGCCATAGCCTTGTGAATAGGCGGCACCTACGTTGCATGATGCCCATTTCAGTCCGCTCGGCAGACCGAGATCAACGGCTTGTACGTCAGCGGGTGCCTGTGCGCTTGCCTGTGTGCTTGCGCCTGTGAGAGCAATGGCAGCGAGTGCCAAAGTGAGTAAAGATTTGTTCATACGTTTGATATTTAGTTAGTTCGTTATTATTCTTCGCCGAGACGTTGCTTGGCTTCGGCAAGGGATTTCTGTATCTGTGCCTGCAGCAGTTCGCGCGACGGCAGTTCGGTAAGGTACTGCGCCACCTATATGCCCGCTTTGTCGAGTTGCAACAACTCTATCTGTTCGCTGCTGCCTTCGGTGCAAAGGAGCAGACCAAGCGGCGTCTCTTCACCCTGCTCCATCTCGTGCGCCTCCAGCCAACGCAGATACAACTCCATCTGCCCCTTGTATTGCGCCTTGAACTTGCCCAACTTGAGGTCGATGGCAATCAGGCGGTGCAGACGGCGATGGTAGAACAGCAGGTCGAGGTAGAAGTCCTCTCCGTCGATAATCATACGTTTCTGCCGCTCCACAAACGTGAAGCCGTTGCCCAACTCCAACAGGAACTGCTCCAAGTGAACGATGAGATTGTCCTCCAACGACTTCTCGCTGTACATACCCGTCAGCCCCGTGAACGACAGGAAATACGGACTCTTGAACACCAGTTCGGGGGTCATCACGTCGTTGTCGCGGAGGTTCGCCAACTCCTGATGTATCAGTTCGTCGGGCTTGCTGCTGATGGCGGTGCGCTCATAGAGCATACTGTCGATGCGGTCGCGGAGGGTGTTTCTACTCCATCGCTCAGCAGATGCCATGGTGAGGTAGAATTCCCGTTGCAGGTCGTCCTTAAGGGGCAGAATCTCTATGATGTGCGATCATGTCAATTGTGTCGCCGTCTGCGACACAATCTTGAAATCAGGGAAAAGTTGCGCGAATTGCATCATTCGGCGGATGTTCCGGGGCTCAAATCCCTTATGCCCGAATTCTTCTTGCAATTGTGTCGACACTGCCGACACAATTTGTTTACCATACTCAGCACGCTGATTATCAAGCACATCGCGGTTGATACGCTCGCCGATGTGCCAATACATCAGTGTCAGTTCGGAGTTCACTTGCGCGGCAACGCGTCCGCGTGCGTCCTGTATGATTTGCCGCAGGTCTTGCACAAGGTGCAGTGCCGGAGTTTGAAGAGGTATCGTGCTCATGTTGCAATGTATATATATCGTCTAATCACCTACAAAGTTACTAATAATAAATCACTTACACAAGTCTGTCGGCATTTTCCCAGTGTATGGTGAGTAAACGCCCGCATCTGTAAATCCATTAGGTTATTTTATACTATCGGTTCGTTATCTATGGTGTGACCTTTCGTTATAGGTTGCTTATCCCTTGCTGCGAGGTTGCCGTTAAGAACGATTAAGAAACGAGAGTCCCAAAACACTCTCCAAGAGCGGGTTCGATAAAACGGGGCTTTATTTCCGTCCTATTGAGCCACTCCCTTGGAGGGGTTGGGGGGATGTCTCTTACTTCACTTCCTCACCGGTAGCGGTGTAGGTCTTGCCATCGCGGATGATATAGACAATACCATTGCGGATGACCTTGCGGGTGGTAGCCTTCACTGCGTCGGGAGCAATGACATCCGTGCCGGTGGCTTCCTTGAACAGGGTGGATATTACCACATCGCCGGCAGGCATGACAAAGGTATGGATGCCTTCACTCTCCGAAACCGTAGTCAGTTGCGTCTCACCGAACATCACATGGATTTCGTCCAACTCGTAGCCCTTGTCGGGGGTAACGGTCAGCGTTACGGTCTCGCCGATGTGCGCCGTCTGCTTGTCGGCAGTCACGATACCGTTCTCGGTAGGCTCGATAGTAATGGGGTAGTCAATCGCCTTGAAGGTTGCTTGCACTTTCACATCGCCGGCAGGCATCGTGAAGGTGTAAGTGTAAGCCCCCTCGTACTCGGCAATCTGCATAGTGTTGATTGGCGTCTCACCGTCCAGCACGGTCAGCCGGTCGAACTCGTAGCCTATGGCAGGAGTAATAGTCAGCGTTACCGTCTCGCCGTACTTAGCCGTCTCTTTGTCGGCGGTTACGGTGCCGTTCTCGGCAGGAACAATGGTAACGAGTCGGGCTATATCCAATGCGCGGTAGCCCACTACGGGATTGAACTGCGTCCATGCGTCCGTACCGTCAGCGTTCAGCGGCATGATGGTGTACTCGAACTCGCCCACTATGGTCTCGTCAGACGTGTCCGCCCAGCGGGTGGTGTCGGTGCAGGTAGCCACCTCCTCAAAGGCGTCAGAGGTGTGTGCCGCACGGCGGCGAATGGAATAAGTGTGTATGTTCCGCAGTTCGTTCCACTCCACGATGATGCTGTCGCGGTTGCCCTGCGTGACGGTGAACTTAAAGTCGGGTACTACATTGAAAACTGCAGCGTACTCCATCGTTATGTTGCCACCGTCTCTAGGGCTGAATTTCAACGTGAGCGTGATAAGCCCCCATTTATTCGGTGTCCATGTGCTAACCGAGCCTTCGCCCAACTTACTCTCAGTATTCAGCATCTCAACAGGGTTATTGTTATCGGTAGCATCCGCCAGCACCGTCCTTACGCTATACCAGTTGTCGCTGACGCCGACTTCCGTTGCCTCCGGCATTATCCAACGTGTGGACCATGGGATAGGTATATTCACCTCGGAAGACGATACGTCAATAACCCCTATGCGGGTATCCAGGTCGAAAGTGCGCTCAAACTTGATTTCTTCGCTGTACTCGTCGCCCTGCAGCGTGATAGTTATCACGGAATTAGGCTTATACATACGGGGTGCATCAGCCGGTGCGTTCCATGTGATACGGTCGGTGATACGGCTGGCATTTCCAAGAGTAAACGGAGACTTACCGTCCACCTGCTTGCGCCAAATCATATCGCCATCCAGCGTCTCTTTCATGAGTGATTGGACGGCAAACTCCGCACCATCTGCGGTCTTCGCCGTAACTGAGACTTTCCTGTCGGGCAGGTTGGTGCCGTTCAATTTCGTAAATTGGTTGCGCACTGTCTTGTAGGTAAGGTCTATATCCACCGTGCCGTTCCACGGGCGGCGTGTGGAGACTCCTTTCAGTTCCACCTGGTCGATGGCACGCCAACCGACAACCTGCTCTGAGAAGTCGCTCGTTACATTATTCGGGAAGCACGCCTGCACCTTATAGCCTACAATACCCAACGCAGGGGCATTTTGGTCGATGTATTGGGTGTCATCAAAGACGTGCTGCGTTCTCTGAAACGTTGCACCTCGTTCATTGACGGTAGTAACTTCGATCTGATACTTATATGCGTAAGGCACCGCGTCCCAAGTGAGGGTCAGGGCATCGGTGTTGCCGCGGGTTGCCTGCACGTTCTGCGGCACAGCCACCGGCATTTGGAAGAGGACTTCACTGGTGAGTGTTATCTGCTGCGCCTCGTCCGTGTCGTCGGTGTTCATCTCGCGCTTGACGAGACGGAAACTCGGCCACAGGTCTTCGTTTTCGGGCACCTCAATGGTTCCTTCACCCGAATGTTCGGGGGTGTGCCATACCATAGTTTCGTCCGTCTCGCTGCCTTCCGGTTTGACATAGAAGACGTTTTTGTCATGCGCCTCTACGCGCCCGTCCGTGCGCCACCACTCCCATACGACAGGTATCTGCTCCCCATACGCTACGGTGCGTTGGGTGCGCAAGTCCACCGTGATGCCTGCTGAGGTAACCGTTGTGGGTGCGGGTTTCGCTCCTGCGGGTGCACCCTCAGCGAGGGTCGGCACTAATTGCAGGGTGATACCCGAGAGCACACTCGACGGGAGTTGCACCGTAGCGAGGTCAGCCGGAGCATTCCACCAGAGACGTGTTGTTGCACCCGAAGGCAATCCTTTTGAGCCAAACGGGAGGTCGTTAGGAAGGAGGTGCATCCCGTCCACCGTCTCAAGGGTAAGATTCTTGCTATCAATAGGAATTTCCGTCCCGTCCGCCATTTTGGCTTTGAGGGCGTAAGTTACTTCGCCGTCGGTGGACGATTGGCGTGCGCTCTTGTAGTAGATGTCGATGGCGACTTGTGTCGTCCACGGATAGAACTGACGTGCCTGCACAAACTCTATCTTCTCAAGTGTACTATATCCATCAAACGGGCTGCTTGCGACAAACTCTTTGCCGGTAGAATCTTTTGCTATCACCTGGTAGGCATAGCGGACAGCGGGCTGAACCTCCGTGTCCACAAATATCGTATCGGCGACATTGTCGGCAATAGTTATATACGTATTGTTGTTTCCACGGCTAATCTTGTACGTTGCAGCGGTCGGTTCTTTCGGCCACGTGAGTATGACTGCGGGGTTGCCACTGGCGTCTGTACCCGGTTTCGCAGTACAAGGACGCGTGTCAATGGCTACTTTCCCAATGGCTTCGTCCACTACGAGACGCGGTTCGCCGCCCTCGGTCGCAGACTTTGCCCAGCCTTGTATCCAGATGGTTACGTCATCATGGCTGTAATTCTTCAAATCCTGATATGCGTCCCACGTGATGGTTCCCGCATCGGCAGAAGAGGTCAGAGCGAAATTGTCCGCAGCAATTTTTTTCGACTTGGTCGTATTGGGCGGCGTCAGCGTGAGCGACTGTACCGTAAGGGGAGTGCCGTCTCTCCGTGCATAGGGTTTTCCTCCTGCGGCAGGGGATTCGGGGGTAGTGCCGGGTGCAGGGTAAGGAATTTCAATCGCCTTGAAGGTGAAATACAGCGGCTCCTCGCCCTCTGCCTCGCGCGAGGAGGTGTAGGTGTACTTAACACTGATGGAGGTGTATCCATTCAGTGGGTGGGAAGTGCTAACCTCAGTGATTGCCAGTTTGTCGAGGGTCTTGTAGGCTGTCACTGTTTCGGAGTACTCGCTGAAGTAGCCGTCGCGTGTCGGATTCTCCAGTAAGTGCGGATTATCCGGCTGGATATAACTGTAGCAGCGGATGCGGTACTGGTAGGTCTTGCCGGACTCGACATCGTCCTCGATGTCCCAGTGGCTGACGAATGCTCCGTTGTTGTCCAACCGGTTGCGTGTTGTCCGCATCCACCATTCGCTCCAAGTGTCCGTGCCGGTGGTCTTCACTCGGCACTCGATGCTGTAGGTGAAGTTGGTAGGCACCGTCTTGCCGTCAATCTCCTCGGGGAAACCGTCGGCAGGCCACTGCACGCCATCCCACGAGAGTTTTACCTTCGAACCGTCAAGTTCCGCCCTCACGTTCTGCGGCGTCGGATAGGCGGTGTGTTCGATAGTTGTCCACGTACCGCCGGGCGCGGCATACGCACTTATGCCGCACCAAAAGGCGGCAAGCAGCAATAATGATTGTAGTTTCTTTGTCATAATATGAATTGATTCTAATATATACTAATTGTAAACCTGTTATAAAATGGAAATTAAAATACCATTACAGAACATTTCGTGCCGCAAAAGTACTAATAATATCCGAGATACACAACCTTGTAATAAAAATTATATACATTATCATAAATTTTATATAACACAAAAAAGAGGCTGTCTGAATTCAGACAGTCTCTTTCATAGAAATAAGATACAGCGATGAAATCGGCAATCTATCTCTATGGCGTACTTTTTCTATCTCTAAAGCGTACTTTTTATGCGTTGCATAGCCTCGGCGGCTTGGTCGGCAGATCCGAAAGCGGAGAAACGGACAAACCCTGCGCCATGCGCTCCGAAACCGACGCCGGGAGTACAGACGATCTGACAGGTTTGCAGGAGTTGGTCGAAGAACGCCCACGAGTCCATATTATGCGGCGCACGCACCCAGACATACGGTCCGTCCTGCCCTCCATAGACCTCCAAGCCGCAAGCGGACAGGCTGTTGCGTATCAGGTCGGCATTGCACATATAGCCGTTGATTTGCTCCATTACCTGTCGGTGCCCCTCCTCATTGAGAACCGCCTGCGCACCACGCATCGAGATATAACTCGTACCGTTATACTTGGTGCATTGGCGGCGATACCACAGGGCATTGAGCGAAACGGGTTCGCCTTGGTCGTTGCGTCCCATCAAGGCTTTTGGCACAACGGTATAGCCGCAGCGGACTCCCGTAAAACCCGCAGTCTTGCTGAAACTGCGCACCTCGATAGCCACCTCTTTCGCCCCCTCGATCTCATAGATACTATGTGGCACATCGGTGCTGCGGATAAAGGCTTCGTAGGCGGAATCGAAGATGATGAGACTATGGTGCAGGCGGGCATAATCGACCCACGCAGCCAGTTGGTCGCGAGTAAGAGCGGTGCCGGTCGGATTGTTGGGCGAACAGAGATAAATCACATCGGGCACTTCGTTGGGGAAAGCGGGACAGAAAGCGTTGTCGGGCGTACAGGGAAGCATAATCAGGTTGCTCCAGCGGTCGCCCGTCCATTCGCCGGCACGCCCCGCCATCACGTTCACATCCACATACGCAGGATAGACCGGATCGGCTATCGCCACGCGGTTACGGGTATCGAGTATGTCGCTCAGGTTGCCGAGGTCGCTCCCTGCGCCATCGGAAACGAAGACCTCGTCGATATCCATCTCAATTCCCCGACGATGGTAGTCGAAATCAACAATAGACCGGCGCATCCACTCTGCGCCCTGTTCCAAACCATAGCCATGAAACGTGCGTGAGTCCGCCTGTTCGGCAACGGCATGTTGCATTGCCTCAATAACGGCAGGAACCAGAGGTCCCCGCACATCACCGATCCCCAAACGGATCACCTGCTTGTCAGGGTGCTGCGCGATATAAGCGTCGGTGCGCTGCTGAATCTCGGTAAAGAGATACGCCGCCCGCAGGCGACAAAAATTGCTATTGATATGTATCATAGTTCAATCAACAATTAATAATTAACAATTAATAATTAATATGCAGAGTAGGCACGTACACTGTTTCTAAACATCTATGCAGTTTATGCAATATATGCGGTGCATAAAGTGTATAAAAAACACCGCATATGCTCCAATTCTTTCTACGTCCTTTCTACGTCCTTTCTACGTCTTTTCTACGTAATCGCTATACGGAGGTATAGGGATTGTATATTCTGCATATTTGTATATTTTTGGGGAGAGAATATATGCCTGTTTTCTTTTCATATTTCTATTTCCCCGTCGAAGACAAACTCAGCACCTCCGGTCATCTCGATATGCCCGTTATGAAGGAAAGCGATGCGCAAGTCTCCCCCGCGTAGATGGACGAGGACATCGTCCTCCACCTTGTGGCATTGATATGCAGCCACCACCGAGGCGCATGCGCCCGTGCCGCAAGCGAGTGTTTCCCCGCTGCCACGCTCCCACACACGCATATCCAATTCGTGGCGGTTGCGGACAAAGACAAACTCCACATTGGTGCGCTCGGGAGCGAAAAACGTGTGGTTTTCTATCTGTTTGCCTATGGTCTGTATCCTATCCAACAGTTGCTTATCCGTGGTAAGACAGACGGCATGCGGATTGCCCATATCCACCCGCTCCAAAGCAAAGGTCTCGTTGCCGATGGCGAGTTGCACCTGCCCGAGATAGCGGGGCAGCCCCATATCCACCGACACGGATTCTACCCTACCCTCCCGGACGTGGAGCGAAAGCGTTTTTACCCCCGCAAGGGTCTCCAATGTGATCGTTGTTTTGTCGGTCAGTCCGCGCTCATAGACATACTTGCCGATACACCGCGAGGCATTGCCGCACATCTGCGCTTCCGAGCCGTCGGCATTGAAGATACGCATTCCGAAATCGCAGGTTGCGCTACGGGTTATCAGCACGATACCATCACCGCCTATACCGAAATGGCGGTCGCTCAAGCGGCGGGCAAGGGCAGGCAAATCCGGTATCTCGCGCATACGCGCGTCAATATAGATGTAGTCGTTGCCAAGCCCCTGCATCTTGGTGAAATGGATTTTTTTATTGAACATTAATTACCACGAATTAACCATTAATTTTACTTATAACGTTAATTAACGTCTAATTAGACGTTAAATTTTCTCGGAACATATTTTCTATGAACATATAATTAACCATATAATTGAACCATTAATGGATAATTTGTGGATAATTATATGTTTAGTCCCTTGCAAGCATTCGAAATAAGTGTAAAAGGCAAATCCTATGAGCCGTTTCGCTCATAGGATTTACACAGCACACAATCTTTTTGCAAGTAACAGACTATCAATGGATAAAAAGCATTTCGCGGTACTTAGGCAGCGTCCATAGTTCGTCGTCGATGACCATCTCGATGTCGTCCACGTGCTTGCGTATATCCTCCATCAGCGGCACGATATTGTCGTGGAAAGCGATGGCACGCTCGCGCTGGTTCTCTATATGGTTGGCATGCTTGCGCGCTCCGTTCATTTTCTCCACGCCCTCTATGATAGCCGCAGCGTGCTCCTCTATCTGGCGTATGATGACATAGTCTTGTTGGTTGAGTTTGCCCACTTCGTTCTCCGGGAATACCTGTTTGACACTCAGCACGTTCTGCAGGAGCATCGTCTGGTAGCGTTTGGCAGCAGGCAGCACATGGTTGATGACCAAATCACCCAACACACGCGACTCGATCTGCAACTTCATGGAGTAGTTTTCCCATTTGACCTCGCAGCGAGAGAGCAACTCGGCTTTGGTCAGCACTTTGGTCTTGGCGAACATCTCTACCGAACTGTTGCTCAGATAATTGTCGATAATCAGCGGAGCACTGGTCTCGCAGTCCAAACCGCGTTTCTTTGCCTCTGCTTTCCATTCGTCGCTATAGCCGTTGCCGTCGAAACGAATGGCATGGCACTCGTGGAGCAGGCGTTTGATAACCGTAAACAGCGCACGCTCTTTGGCCTCGCCTTTCTCGATAAGCGCATCCACCTCCTCGCGGAAGAGGGTCAGTTGCTCTGCCACTGCGGCATTCAGTGCCAGCATAGCGGCACCGCAGTTAGCCGACGAACCGACGGCACGGAACTCGAAACGATTGCCCGTGAAGGCGAAAGGCGAAGTACGGTTACGGTCGGTGTTATCCAGCAGAATCTCGGGGATATTACCCACACCGAGTTTCATCTCTTTCTTGGCATTGATAATGATACCCTTGTCCAAGTCGGCATGTTCAATCTGATTGAGAGCATCGGTAATCTGCGTACCGAGGAAGACCGAGATGATAGCGGGAGGTGCCTCGTTGGCACCGAGACGGTGCGCATTGGTAGCCGAGATGATAGACGCTTTGAGCAGACCGTTATGACGCTGTACCGCCATCAGTACATTGACAAGGAACGTAACGAACTGCAGGTTCTGGTAGGGGTTCTTACCCGGGCTGAGCAGGTTGGTACCCGTATTGGTACCGAGCGACCAGTTGCAGTGCTTACCCGAGCCGTTCACCCCGCCGAAGGGTTTCTCGTGCAAAAGGACACGGAAATGGTGGCGGCGTGCTACCTGCTCCATCAGCGACATCACCAGTTGGTTGTGGTCGGAAGCCAAGTTTGCCTCCTCATAGATAGGTGCCAACTCGAACTGGTTGGGGGCTACCTCGTTGTGGCGTGTCTTGACAGGAATACCGAGTTTGAGCGACTCAATTTCGAGTTCGGTCATAAAATTGAGAACACGCTCCGGGATAATACCGAAATAGTGGTCGTCCAACTGCTGGCTTTTGCTGGCATAATGCCCCATCAGCGTGCGCCCCGTCATCACAAGGTCGGGACGCGCAGCAAACAACGCTTCGTCCACAAGGAAATACTCCTGTTCCCACCCGAGATAACTATAGACGCGTTTCACATTGCGGTCAAAATAGTTAGCCACCGCCGTAGCGGCTTTGTTAACGGCTGATATAGAACGCAATAGCGGGGTCTTGTAGTCGAGCGCCTCACCCGTATAAGCAACAAAGATAGTCGGGATACAGAGGCGGTCGCCAATCACAAAAGCAGGCGACGAAGGGTCCCATGCCGAGTAACCGCGTGCCTCAAAGGTATTGCGGATACCGCCGCTCGGGAAACTGCTGGCATCGGGTTCTTGCTGATACAGCACGCTACCGGAAAACTCCTCCATCGGCGCACCGTCCTCGCTGAAACTAAAGAACGCATCGTGTTTCTCGGCAGTACCGCCCGTCAGCGGTTGGAACCAGTGGGTGTAGTGGGTAGCACCCTGCTCCATTGCCCATTTTTTCATACCGATAGCCACACTGTTGGCGATGTCGCGGCTCAACGTCTTCTCGTTGTCCATCAGGTCAAAGAGTTGTTCGAGGACGTTGCTGGCGATGTACTCTTTCATCTTCTCGCGCGTAAACACGTTCTGCGCAAAGATGACACTCGCACGCCCGCTCGGGTTCTTCACTTCCACAGGCTCGTGGCTCCAGGCATTCTTCAATGCTTCAAATCGAATGTTGCTCATTTTGTATTGTGTTTATGGCGGCTTTGCCGCATTGTTGGTTGCACATTAATTGGTTCGCTTCGCTCACGTTGGTGGTTGTACGTTGGTGGCTTCGCATTGCTTTTTTGTTTTCGGGTGCAAAAGTACTGTATTTCTACGATATACACAAACTTTTACGCATTTTTTCTTCATTTTTCTGCAAAAATCAAAAATATTACATCAAAAAGACTTGATTTCCAAAATTTAATCGGATAAAACAAGAAAACAAGACACAAAACAACAAGCACTACATTGGTAGAATGGTTATTCGGCAGGCATACTGCTATATCCGCCATTTCTGCGTCCGATCTCGGACATATCGCCCTACCACTACCCTACCACTACCTGCTTTTGCACCACCTATATATATAACAACCATAAATTACTTTTGGGGAACAACACAACTATACATTGATAGAAACAAGTCCCTATTATTATATTGTAAAAAGACATGGCGTGCCAAGCGGTTTTGGCACGCCATATTTGGATTGGAACAAGCGGATAAAGATAGCAAGAGACTATTATCCCTTCCACCAATCATCCGGCTGCCCGCTAATCAGGCGGGTTAGTTCATTCATCACTATACACATCGGGCGGGAAATAGGTTGCGTATCTTTCTCATAATGGTATGTCCATGGCGTAATTTGCAGCAACCCATGGAAATGCTCGGGCATCACTTGGGCATCAATCACCTGTACACTCGGATGATACTTGGGTATGTGTTGCCAACATTGCAGAATCTTCTCCCCAAGAGCAGACAACCGCACTCCCGCTCCTTGGGTCTGACAAGTGGTAGGGTCGTAGTGTCCAACCACCGAACCGAGCAAAGGCTTACGTCCTCGGACATTGAGTGTTACAAAGAAATAGCCCGATGTATAGTCGGTCTTCGGACTGCGTTTCAAGGCATCCGGCGTATTAGCGAGCCGGGTATCTATACATACTTTTCGTTGGTAGTAGGAGTTTGGCATCTGTGTATTGATTAGTATTGTCCGGTTGTTCTATTCTATAGTGCGAAACTTTATCATCACGTTGCTTCGCAACACAATGGTATTGTGTTGATGATAAAGTTCCGACGCTGCACACGTTCCGCCTTCGTCCGGTATCAGTGCATTATCTTATAGATCAGTTCCTTCCAAAGGTCGGCATCGGTAGCGGAAGGATTGTCGATACCCTTAAGACGTGCGTCGGTATCGCGGAAATAACCAATGATACGGAACACTTTGCCAGCGGGGTAACGGCGTGCGGCAGCGGCATAGTCTTTTATAAAAAACGAATTTACACCCAATGCCTGCGCAGCGGAACGCTCATTCTTGTCGGGCAGGTAGTGGTACATCAGCAGATTGACAAAGAAACCGTACAACACGCCCAGTTCCTTAATCATAGGGTGGTCTTTCGAGGTAGAAAAATAATGTGTGATACGGTTGGCTTTCAGCACATCGCCCTTGATCAAGGCAGTCTGCAACTCAAAGACATTAAAATCCTTGCTGATTCCAACATTGCGCTCCACCAGAGCCGAGTCTATCACCTTCACGCCAGCCGGGCGACCATCAATCAGTTTCTGCAATGCACTGACAATCGCCGACAGGTCTGTACCGATATTGTCGGCAAGGATACGTGTTACCCGCGGGTCAATACTTACCTCGTTGCCCTGCTGACGGAGTTCCTGATTCTTCTGTGCCACATAGTCGGTAATCCATTTCTCCACCTGATAATCACGCAGTTTGTCGCTCTGCATCACCACCGCCCCGCTTTTCTCCAACTTTTTCCACCACGTCTGCCGCTTGTCGGGCGTACCGTATTTGTAGCAGATAACGAGCATCGTATCGGGCTGCGGATTGTCGAGATAAAAGCCCAGCGCCTCCCACTTCTTGACGTGTTGCGCCTCCTTGAGCAGCACCACTTTCTTCCCACCCATCATGGCAAAACCGCGTGCGGCAGCAATGACAGGGGCTATATCGGGCGAGGTACTCGGCGCAAGATCTTTGCCATAGACCACCGTCTGGTCAAATTCCCGTGCCATCTCGTCCAGCACATGGGTCTCTATCCAGTCGCTCACCTTATCTATATAATAGGGTTCCTCGCCACAGAGCATATAGACAGGGGCATACTTGCCCTGCCGCAGCGAAAGCATCACTTCTTCGTATTTTACCATTTTGTCTTAGTTTTAAACTAATCAACCCATAAATGCTCACCGTTCTTTCCAATATGCCATTTGGTTTGGATCTTGACGGTCGCGTTCCATATTATCCCTGATACTCTTTCGTCCGTATTGGAGCATTTTCCAACAGAAAACATAGAAAATAATCAGCAACGCCCCGCTCAGCATCGTACCGAGATTCGCCATAAACAGCAATGAATCGTATGTGCCATGGAGCAGCACGGGCACCCAGAAAATACGGCTGCGCTTGCGCCAACTGATGTCGCCGAAATATACCATCGCATAGAAATAGCCCATCGCCACGGCAAAGAGGAAATGCCCCGGCACGGCAAAAATAGCCCGCTGTACCGCCACGCCTTCCCATTGCGATATATTGCCAAACAGATAGATCAGGTTCTCGGTAGCGGCAAACCCCATACCTACGCAGCAGGCATA
Source organism: uncultured Bacteroidales bacterium (assembly GCA_934728255.1). Taxonomy (GTDB): domain Bacteria; phylum Bacteroidota; class Bacteroidia; order Bacteroidales; family Paludibacteraceae; genus Colicola. The sequence goes on along the minus strand of CAKVEC010000001.1, from coordinate 125,506 downwards.
GACGATTCCGTCGAAACGCTCGTTGAAATGGCGGTTATTACGCACCAGCAACCAGAGCATCAGCAGTTTGGCAAACTCCTCGGGTATAGCCGCACCTACAAACGCTTTCCATGCCGCCTGCAAAAAAGTATAGGGTTCTTCCGGTGCCAAACCGAAAATCTGCACCCCCACTTCCAGAAAATAGGCAATACCCGCCGACAGTACACCATAGAACACGCCCTTCACTATCTGCGAAAAGGGTTCCCTGTCATATTTGTCTTTGCCCCATATATACAGCACCAGCAGAAAAGCCGGCAGTATGGCAGCAAAGATGATGGTATAAATACTTGTCATTTTTTGAAGTTGATTACCGGCATCATATTCTCTCCGCCTTGCACAGAAGGCAGTTTGCCGTCCCATTTCTCTATCCAGTCCTCTTGCACTATCAGCGGTGAAAGCGAAGCCGAGATAGTGCGGTTATAGTATGCCTCCGCATCGGCTTTTATCTTCAGTGCCCGTGCTTCACCCTCTGCTTTCGCCACGGCAATCTTCGCATTGGCTTCTGCCTCTTTCACTTCATTCTCCGCTTTCAGTGCCGCCTGCACAGCCGCGTTCTTAGCGTCAATCATCTGGCGCAGGCTCTCGGGAGGCGTAATCTGCGAGGTAAACTCTGTTACGGTAAAGCCTTCCGCAGTAAGCGTACTATCCAGCATTACCCGCACCTCGTTTTCGAATTTCGCACGGTTAGCCATTAGTTCGTCGCTCGAATAGTTGTTCGCCGTAATACGATAGGCGTCATATATCACCGTGCGCATATAGCCCGTCTCTATCTCATCAAGGTCGCGGCGGTACTTGAAGAACACATCCACCGCCTTGTCCCGATTCAGATAATATGCCATAGTCGGATCCATCGTAAAGATGGCGGCATCGCGTGTTGTAACCGTGAACGGCTGATAGCCGACACGCTGTACAAAGGTCGGATAGGTAAACACATCGGTAGTTATCGGGCAATAGAACACATATCCCGTTACGGGCGTGGCGTCCAACTTGCCTTGGTCTGTCAGCGATAGTTTGTTAAACTTTACCCCAACGGCACTGCTGTCCACACGCGTGCAACGCACAAGGAACAATGGTACGACAGCCAGTACAACAATGCCCGCAATGACATACTTAAGCCACGAAAGATTTTGCAATTTCATATACTCCTCATTTTTGATTTGCCGACAAAGTTACAACTTTTTTGCCGAATATGCAATACAAGAAACCTTTTGACACACATGCGGGCTGCTCGTATGGAGCAGCCCGCATACTATGTCTGGCAAATCAGAGTGCGTTGTATTGTTCGTCCGTAACGGGTTCAAGCCACTCGGTGCCCGTTTTGGTATCCCCCGGCAAAGGCTCTGCTGCCGCGTGTGTAACCACGTGTTGAAACCAACTGTCGATTGTTGCACCATGCCAGTGTTTCACCCCTACCGGAATATCCACCACGTCGCCCGGCTTCAGTCGGCGGGCGGGTTTGCCCCACTCTTGATACCATCCCTCGCCTGCCACGCAAATCAGAATCTGGCGTGCATCGTGGTGAATATGCCAGTTGTTGCGACAACCGGGTTCAAACGTTACATTGCTGATCGGCTGTTCTCCCCCTACCAGCGGCGCAAGATACGACTGCCCTGTAAAATACTGCGCATAGGCGTCATTGGTATTGCCCACCTCGAAGGTCAGACGGCTTTTGGAACCCAATCGCTTTGCCAATTCGGTGGCAGCCGCCACCGTCTCGGCAGGTACACCTGCCGTCTGCGCAATACGACTGTGCGATGTATGCTGCGGTTCTGTTCCCTGCATTGCGGCTAATGCACTGACTGTCACCAACTCACGCTGCTGATAAGTCAATACATCACGGGCAAAAATATCCCCGAACAGGTGCGCTTTCAAGTAGTAATCCTCTACGGGACAGAATGTATAGTTGAACGCACCGCCGCATAGTTGCGTCTGCACCGCCGTACCCTGTTTCAGCGCATCATAATCGGCAGGAAGCGGCGAAGCCTCCGCACCCGTTTCGGCGGCAATACCCGCCTGCTCACGTTCTTTCAGGACGTTTTGCAATACGCCCAACGCATTGAGCGAACGCGGGAAACCCGTGTAAGCATAGAGATGCGAAAACACTTCTTTCACTTGATTTACCGTCAAGCCGTTGGCAAAAGCCTGTTCGATGGCGGGCTTGAGTTGCGCCAGATTGCCCGTAGCCTCATACGCTGCCAGTGCCACGAGCGACTCCTGTTGCGGAGCCAATACATTTGTATCCATAGTCTGTTGAGCCTTTAATTGCTGCCCGCACAACAATGCTGACAGCAGGATAATTGTTAGTTTCTTCATAATGCTTTCGTTTTGCGCAGCAAAAATACCACAAAAATCACTCACTGCCAAGCCCGTACACCACAAATACTGAATATAGGTACGCCTTTCCGTAATTCGGGTAGCCCCATTGTGTAACAGAATTACCCTTTCCAATAGCAGCACTCAAAAAGGCTGCCCGACGATACTTGTCAGACAGCCTCCTTGTATAATCGAATCATAGGTGTACGCTGCTTATCCCATTGCCCCGTTCACTTGTATCACCTGCCCCGATATGTATGAAGACAGGTCGGAAGCAAGGAACAATGCCACTTTCGCAACCTCTTCGGGTTGTCCTGCACGGCGCATAGGTATCAATCCGATAAATTGTTTAAGTGTCTCTTCCGGCAGGGCTGCTGTCATATCGGTCATAATAAACCCCGGGGCAATGGCATTGGCACGAATACCGCGACTACCAAGTTCCTTGGCTGTCGATTTCATAAGAGCGACAATTCCCGCCTTGGAAGCCGCATAGTTGGCTTGCCCCGCATTGCCGTTCAAGCCTACCACCGACGACATGGAGATAATCGAACCGCTGCGCTGGCGGAGCATTACCGGAGTAACAGCATGGGTGAAATTGAACACCGACTTCAGGTTGATACGCAGCACATCGTCCCATTGCTGCTCGGACATACGCATCAGCAACGTATCACGCGTGATACCTGCATTGTTCACCAATATATCCACTCGCCCGAAGTCTTTCACCACCTGTTCCACCACATTGTGCGCCGCCTCGAAATCAGCCGCATCGCTCAGGTAGGCTTTTGCCTTTACCCCCATAGCCTCCGCCTGGTCACATACCTCTTGCGCAGGCTCTGTAGTGACAATATACGTGATAGCAACATTACAGCCCTCCTTGGCAAACAGAAGGGCAATCTGACGACCGATACCGCGTGCGGCACCGGTGATAATAGCGGTTTTACCTTGAAGCATGTTCAATTAACAAGTAAAAATTAACAATTAATATGCAGAGCACGGGATAAGAAATCATTACCCTTTGAGCACTCTACAACAAAGAATAAACGTTATTCCTTGATTGGGAATACCCCTGTGGGGTTCTTGATGGTGTATTTGGTCATCTCCTGGTTGGACTCGAAACCAACGCCCTCAATAATAGATAGTTCGCGGGTGATACGGATTGCTGAATCGGAATAGACCCGCTCAGTCTTCTGATTCCAAAAAAGCAGCGGCGTCTCAAACACTTCGCCTTCTTGATTGACAGCATACACATTGCCTTCGAGGCGCCAAATCTGCGCCGTCTCGTCATACTGCGCATAATCGGAACGGAGCGATGCATTGACATTCAGATCCTCGTCGAATTTCTCGATATAGATTCCCTGCTCAAAGTTCCAATACGGAGGGTCAGCCTTGTCAAAGATTTGCCATCGCTCGGCATTGATGCGATAGCGGGTTATACCAGAGTCGGAGATTAGCGTTGATACCTCGTTGGCATCTAAGATAGGCACTTGCGACCTGTCTGCCTGCAGTGCCTCGCGCTCAATCTTCACCTCCCCTCGGTGGCAAGATACCGCCAGTATAGACAAAAAACAAAGCACAACACACAATGTGTTGCGGAAAACACATTGCGCATTGTGCCTTGTAGAGGATTTAAGCAGCATTAGTGTGCAGCGCGGCAAGCCGTCGTTTCACCAATCCAACCGCCTACGGTAAACGTTGCGCCGCCCAACTCGTTCGGCAGGTCGAACATCTCCTCTTTGGTGGGGAAATACTTGCTGTATGCCGCAATCAGCTTGTCGGCATCAGCCGCACAATCCGGATCTACACGCTTTGCCTGTGCGAACTTGTCCACAGCCGCCCAGAACACGGTTTTGTTGAGAATAGCCGCCTTGGCAGCAGGATAATCTGCCGAAGAGTAGGGTTGCGAACCGGCATAGCAGAGACCTATCAGGATATAGCAACGTCCTTGGTTTTCATTGCTGTTGAGCGACTGGCGTGCATACGCACGTGCCTGCGGGTAGTTCTTCAGATTGGAGTAGTTAATCAAAGCGATATTATACTGGTAGTCAGCAATATCCTCATCTTTCGGATCTAACTCGGTAGCACGCTGTATAGCCTCCTCGTAGTAGTTGATAGCCGCACGATAGTCGCCTTTCTTAGCCGACATACGGGCACAACCGGCAGCCGATTCCTCGGTAGGTTGCAAGCGGTGCGAGTTCTCGCAAGCCGCAAAATACACATCCGACTCGGTACATTTGACACGTTTGTACAACGCAATCACCTTGCCGAGCATATCCAGATTATTGGCATTGTCGGTTACCACTTGGGCATAGATCTCGTCCAACTTCGAGCAGTCGGCAGCCCCCGAAACAGCAAAGACATTGTCCACATAATCCTTCTGTTGGGCGGCATACTTGGCATTCTTGTTAGTTGGGTCGGCAGCCTGTTGCGCCAGCAGTTCACTTGCCAACTCATAGTCAGCAATAAACTGCTCACCATACTTGTTGTTGTCCGATTTGAACAGCGCATACGATACATCCACAAACTTTGCCAGCACTTGCATCTGGCTCTTTACGCCCATTCCCTCAACCGATTGTTTCAGCCAACCGTAAGCCGGTTCCATAGAACTTTCGGGGAAATACTGGCAATAGTCCAACGCCTTCTGACCAAGGATATATGCCGTCGGATACTTCGGATCATCGCCGAAATACTTGATACGCTTGTCGCTCATCTCAAGGATCAACTGACGCAGACGCTCTTTCTCTTGCGGGTCGGTCGTATTGGCATATTTCCAATCGATGATTTTGCTGCCTTGGGTATAGATAGCCTTGTTGGCATTCGGGCAGGTGTTATACACCTCCCACCACGGACCATAAGCATCTGCAAACTGCTTATTCTTTACGCTCTCGTTGAAAAGCGATACATTGATGAGACAATCTTCGGTGATAGCAGGTTCTTCCTCTACCGCAGCAGGTTGCTCTGCAGGAGCGGGTGCCGCCTCTACATTTTTCGGTTTCTTTGCGCACGCCAAAGCAGGCATTGCCGCACAGATAGCCATAATCAGTAATGAATTAACTTTCATTTCTACTTACAAAATTAAGTGTTTCGTTTTATATTAGGTTGTCGTTTGTCTGTCCTCATAGGGTCTTGTTCCACCCGTTCAAATAGCGTGCCAATCAGAGTTTGCGTTTGAAGAACCAGTTCTCCGAAATGGACGCATTAAACACCAGCCGGAGCGAGTTCTCTGTCAGCCCTACCGTTTGTCCGCCGCGGTGTCCATACTCCAAAGTGGCATTAAACACCGTAGCCGATGTACGGAGCGGAAACCCGACACCGATGCTCGCGGTATAATCCATTGCACTGTTGTTCAGTACGTACGAGTTCGCCACATTCAGTCCGCAGCGCCATTCCATTCTGTCCACATAGCGCCGCCCTGTCGGGTCGTGGCGGTACTCCATACCGAAACTGTACCGGTCGCGGTCGCGCAAAGCCCCTTTCTGCCCCTCATAGAGCGCACCGCTCATACACTGCCGCTGGTAGTCGAAAGCCAAAGTCAGGCGGTTTGCCCACGTATAACTCACTCCGCCGCCATACACCATCGGCACCTCATAGCCGTCGCTGCTTGCCGAAACGGTATCTAATAATGTCGTCTCATAGGCGGTATAAGTGCTGTGCAGTTTCTGCTTTGCCTCGAAGATACCGCCCAAGGCAAACGAGTGGTCGCCAAACGTATGGAAGAACTGCGCACCATAGCGGAAACGCACGCTGCTCACCGAGAACACCGCTTTCTGCGTGGTGCTTGTGAGTGCCGATTCGCTGAAAGCAAGCGAGCGTGTATTATCCACCTTGCCGAACATATAATACACATTCGCACCGAGCGCAAACCAATCGCATATATTGAAACTCAGACCGCCATATACCTCGCTGATACCGCCCGTACCGACATACGATTTTGTAAAATGGTAACCCGAACCGATAGAATCGGACATCGTAACATCATACCCCACCGCCGTATAGGGCAGCACGCCTGCCGAAAAGGCGATGTATCTGCGCCATAGCGGAAACTGCATAGTCAGATAATCAAGGTTGCCGTTCGCCTTGTTGCGCATTCCTGTGGCATCACTGTACCGCGACCACATCACGCTTGCCGACAGGTCGAACATAAAAGTCAGACTGTCGCACGCCGTATAGGAAGCAGGCTGTGCGGAGTTGATCACCTTGTTATTACGCATACCTATGCCCACTCCGCCCATAGCACGATAGGTATTCGGTACATTATCATTCAGTTCGCCGTAAGCATAGCGCGAGAAAGGCGATGAAGTGCCGTTCTGCGCCAACAGGGATGGTGCCACAAGCACCATCAAACAAAGCGATACTATATATCCAAATCGTTTTCGCATATCCATTCAGCCCGCAAAGTTACAAAAAAAATACCAAACATAGAAATAACAGGCAATAAAATTTGAAAAACATGTATGCGATACTGAAAAAAGTGCATATGATACATAAAATTACAACGACTTCTCCTTATGAAAGGCTATCTCGCTGCCGTCTTTTTGCCGTAATTGACCACTCCCTACGCAAACGAATGCATATTGTCGGTACATTCCATAGCAACTGCATCAAAACAAATTTATACACTTTATGCAACACACATAATGCATAAAGTGTATAAAAAGCGGCTCAAAAGCCTTATAAAGTCCAATTCTTTCTACGTCCTTTCTACGTCTTTTCTACGTAATCGGTATTATGATGTATAGAAATTGCATATAATGCATATTTTTCTTGGGGGATATATCCTAGCGGAGAATGCAAAACTTATCGGCATAGGGATTATGTGGTATAATTCACATTCGAAATATCAGCCGCTTTTAATGCGATTACCCTGTGTATATTTATCCCCCATTGTGCATATTGATTATTTTCCGTAACTTTGCAGCCAAAATCAACCTTTGGACGGAAAGGAGTGCGCCACGGGGTTGCAATACATACCACTCCTTATTATTCAATAGCGTTTGCTATTTATTCGGTATTTGTCGCGGAATGTAGGAAGTTCTAAAAGGCAAAATAAGATCGGATAAGTTGTGAGCGTCTGCGTTTGCAGATGTTGCACTTGTCTTTCTTATTTTTGGCAATTCCTACAGCCACGCGACAAGAGATGAGAGAACATCTGCTTTTTTGTTTCTTGTAGAAGCCTTTGTTTTTGTTTCTTCGTCCGATGATGCAACATTCGCAAACCATAAAAACATATCTATATGAAACGATTTTATCTTATTGCTATGGCAATCTTTTCTGCTCTTTCTATTTCTGCAGAAACAAGTATCCAAAACACATTCTTTGGCTGTACACTGGGAAAATCTACCAGCCAAGAAGTACAAGCAGCAATGACCGCCCAAGGCTTCAAATTGCTTGATAGTCATACGAATAAAATGGATAGTTTCTGGGGAATAGAAATTTTTGAATATGACTATGAAGGAAAATACAACCACGAGGGCAAAGAGTTTTCTTCTCTTTGTATAAGTTTTTGGAATGATACTTTTTATAGCATACTTTTGGCAGATAGTTGCTTGAAAAATTGCTCATATTATGCAGATACAATTCAAATTGTACAAACAAATCTTGCACAAAAGTATGGTTCCTATGAAATTATGGACACTATACTACACTCAAAGGAAAGTATAGATATTGCTACAAGTTGTGGAATTAAAATGTGGTCTCGACAAGACAAATCTACAATAATAGAAACTATATTCTTTTCTCAAGACAACAAGTTTCTATGTGAGTATAATGATAGACAAATGTATAATACCATTAGAACTATTAGAACGGATACTATGGACAAATTCAATAGTGCTTTTCTCGATGCAATATTTCATAGAAATGACCCTAACTATAGTGAAGAAAACAAAGTGTATGGTGTTGCTGGAGTGAAATTTGGTGATGATAAAGAAACCGTACGCAGAGTAATAACACCTAAAAGTGAACGGTTATTGAATTCCGATACAAACACATTGGAATATTATAAGACAAGATTTGGTGGTACTACATACCAATATGCTACATTCTGTTTTATACAAGGGAAATTGGCTACTGCATATTTTGATCAACCATTTGCTTTATGGGAAAAAGAAGCGGCTCTAATGTTTTTACAATCTGTAAAATCACAATATGAAAAGAAGTATTCAAATATGAAAACTATTACCGACGAGGATGATGAGAAAATTTATGCTTGTGGCGCATATATTGACGACTATAACTATCTACCGATTATAATTCAATTTAAGAAGGCAATGAACAATGGAAATAAAATAATGTATTACATTATGGTTTCTTATTATCAAATGAGAATAAAAAACTTGTATAATGATGAAATTTAGCAATTTATGGAATTCATATAAACACAAATAGCGGCATTGAATGCCGCTATTTGTGTTTATTGTATGTAGATAATTACAATCTTGCCTTGATGGCTTTTGATTCGGCTTCGTAGCCGGGTTTGTCAGGCGGGCAAATGATGCTGTTATTTTATAAAAATGGGGTCATATAGATCGGCACACACATCGTTGCACCGTCTTTTTGGAAATCTTTTGTATAAAGCAGCACCCGCTCACCTATACGCTCCGAGAATTTCTCACAGAACACATCCAATGACTTATGTGTCTTGTAGCCTGATGATTTAACCTCTATCGGCAGCAATTTGCTACCCTTCGAAAGCAGAAAATCTATCTCGTAATTATGATTGCTCGTGTGCTGGAAAGTATGATAGTACAATTCATACCCCGAAGTACGCAACATCTGTGCCACCATATTCTCATAGACATATCCCAAATTGGTACTCAACTTATCTGCCCACAGTTTCTGATAGATAACATTCTCGGTGAACCCTTTGTCCCAGAAAGCCAATGTAACAAACAAGCCTGTATCGGCAAGAAACATCTTGTAGCGTGTTCTGTCTGCCGAAAGAGACAAACCCACATTCGGGTCAGACGATTGGTAGGCGATATTCACAATCATACTCTCGCGCAAAGTCTCTAATAGATCCTGCATTTGGGCTTGTTTCACATTCTCAATCACAGTCGTGGCTTGGTAGCGCGATGCATTTTTACTAAGTTCCGAAGGTATGGACAGGAACAACGCACGCAATTTATTAGTACTATCCAACTTATGCAAGTCATCTGCATACAAATTGAGAATGCGCCGTTTGACCAAATCAACCTTCTGCAAATTGTTGGTTTCCAGATACTCATTCACAGCCTGCGGCATACCTCCCACCAACATATACAACCGGAAATCACGCATCAGATGACGATGTGTGGCTTCGCCCAAAGGTTGTTGTTTGTCAAACATCTGCCGTAGCAAAGGCATCGTCGCCTCATCTCCTAACGCCCACCGAAACTCCTCATAATCCATCGGGTACATTTGTATTCGTTCCTCTTCGCTCGGAATAACGATATTTTGCACATTCTGCCGAATACTAATCAGCGACCCTGTTTCGATATAGTCGTACCGTCCGTCTGCCACAAGATACTTGACAGCCTGCCGCGCCAATGGCTGAAGTTGCACCTCGTCAAAAATAATAACCGACTTCCGCTCTCGCAGCACCACATTGTAAATGAGTTGCAACCGCATAAACAAATAATCTAAATTTGCCATATTGGTGGCCATCAACTCCTTTATTTCCGGTTGCAGATTGGCAAAATCAATCAGAATATAGGATTCATATTCCTGCTCTGCAAAATACCGTACCAGCGTGGATTTTCCCACGCGCCGTGCACCTTCTACCAGCAATGCACTGTTACCTGCCGACTCTGCTTTCCAACGAAGCATTTTTTGATAGGCTTTCCGCTTGAATACCCGCTCTGACATAATGTTCTTATTTTTAACGCTGCAAAGGTACTGATTTTTATTTGATTACGCAAGCAAATACCGCTTTCCGCAAAATCTTTTTTGCCAAATATACCTCTCTCCGCAAAATCTTTTTCGCCAAATATGCCGCTCTCCGCAAAATGTTTGGCTATCATCTGACTGACAAAACCATCTTTGTACACAAAAAAACGATGCAGAAACAATCGTTGTCTCTACATCGCTTTGTATAACGCCGCACTTGCTATACAGCAGGCTACATATGTGTCTTACAATCTTGCCTTGATGGCTTTCGACTCGGCTTCGTAGCCGGGTTTGTCGAGGAGAGCAAACATATTCTTCTTGTATGCCTCTACGCCCGGTTGGTTGAACGGATTGACGCCAAGAATATAGCCCGAGATACCGCAGGCACGCTCGAAGAAATAGATGAGTTCGCCCAGATAATACTCATTGAGGGCAGGCATCGTAATCTTCATATTGGGCACACCACCGTCCACGTGAGCAAGCATCGTACCGAGTTCCGCCATCTTGTTGACCTCGTCCACACGTTTGCCGGCGAGGAAGTTCAGTCCGTCGAGGTTAGCCTCGTCAAACGGGAACTCCACTTTATGGTTCGGTTGCTCTACCGATATAACGGTTTCGAAGAGATGACGCTCACCGTCCTGGATATACTGTCCCATCGAGTGCAGGTCGGTGGTGAAGTCCACACTTGCGGGGAAGATTCCCTTGTGTTCCTTGCCCTCCGACTCTCCGTAGAGTTGTTTCCACCACTCGCTGACATAGTGCAATTTCGGGTGGAAATTGACGAGCAACTCTATTTTTTTGCCCTGTTCGGAGTAGATACTGTTGCGGGCTGCTGCATACTGCGCAGCGGGGTTCTCCTCAAACGGCGTATTGATACCGCAAACCTCCGCCATACGTGCCGCACCATCGATGAGTGTCTTGATATCGAAGCCTGCGCAAGCGATAGGCAGCAGACCTACAGGCGAAAGCACCGAGAAACGTCCGCCGATATTGTCCTCGATAACGAATGTTTTGTAGCCCTCTTGGGTTGCCAGCGTGCGGAGCGCACCCTTCTTGGCATCGGTGATGCAGACAATCAGTTTCTGTGCAGCCTCAACGCCCTGTTGCTTCTCGAGTTGCGTCTTGAGCAGACGGAAAGCCAAAGCGGGCTCGGTAGTTGTACCCGATTTGGAGATACAGATAATACCGAATTTCTTATTTTTCAGCAGGTTCTGCAACTCATAGAGGTAGTCCTCACCGATGTTCTGACCGGCATAGACAATAGCGGGTTTGTTGCCTTCGAGATAAGCGAAGGAAGACGACAGCGCATCAATCACGGCTTTCGCACCAAGGTACGAACCACCAATACCAATGCAAACGATTACTTCACACTCTTTGCGGAGCAGTTCGGCTGTAGCCTGAATATCTTCCAACTGCGGTTTGATGTCCTCGGGGAGGTTCATCCAACCCAAGAAATCGTTACCTTTACCGGTACCCTTAACGAGCATCTCCTGGCACGCAGCCACCTGCTCTTTGTAGGCATTCACCGCCTCGGCACTTACCGCCTTGGCGTAGGAAAATTGAATATCCTTCATAGTTTTATATTTTATTGTAACTTCTCTGTCAGTTCACGTATCACTTTGGTGGGCGATTTGCGGTTATATAATATATCGTACATAGCGTCCACTATCGGCAGGCTCACCTGCATACGCTCATTGGCGATATGTATCGCGCGCGTACCATAGTATCCCTCCGCCACCATCTCCATTTCCATCTGTGCGGCTTTGATAGAGTACCCTAGTCCCACCATCTGTCCGAACTGGCGGTTGCGAGAGAACTTGGAATACGCCGTTACCAGCACATCGCCCAAATAGCCGCTTGCCGTGATGTCGCGGTGAGCAGGGGAAACTGCAGTGGCAAAACGCAATATCTCCTGCATAGCGTTGGTGAGCAGTACGGCCTGGAAATTGTCGCCATAGTGCAAACTTTGGCACATCCCCGCCGCAATGGCGTAGATATTCTTCATCACGCTGCTGTACTCCAACCCGAGCACATCGTTGCTCGTGGTGGTATGCACAAAGGGTGTCTGAAAAAGCGTCGCCCACTCGTTGGCATTCTCCAAATTCTCGCAGCCGATAGTCAGGTAACTCAACCGCTCCAGCGCAATCTCCTCTGCATGACAAGGTCCCGCAATAATGCCCAACTGCTCCGTGGGGATACGGAAACGGGTGTGCAAGTAGTCGGTAACCAACAGATTATCATCCGGTATCATACCTTTCACCGCCGAGATGACTATCTTGCGGGTCATATTGCGGCGGATCTTGTTGAGCGATTGCTTTACATACGGCGACGGAATAGCCACAATCAGCACATCCGACTGCGATACCACCTTGTTGATGTCCGTAGAGAAATGAATACGCGACACATCGAACTCCGCCGCACCAAGATAAGACGGGTTCTTGCCTGTGGCAACAAACTCATCTATCGCCTCTTGCCGGCGGATAAACCAATTAATCTCGGTTTGGTTGGTCAGCACAATCTTTGCCAATGCCGTCGCCCAACTTCCCGAACCCAATATAGCAACTTTACGTATTTGCATGGCATTACGCCTCCGGTTTCATCGTCGGGAAAAGAAGTACCTCCTGTATGGTGGGCTGCCCCGTCATCAGGATAGCCAGACGGTCGATGCCGATACCGATACCCGAGGTGGGCGGCATACCATATTCGAGTGCACGCATAAAGTCGTGGTCAATCACCATCGCCTCATCATCGCCCTTGTCTGCCAGTTTCATCTGCTCCACAAAGCGGTTGTACTGGTCAATCGGGTCGTTCAACTCACTATACGCATTTGCCAACTCTTTGCCGTTCACCATCAACTCGAAACGCTCCGTCAGACCTGGCTTTGAGCGGTGCATCTTCGTCAGCGGCGACATCTCCACGGGGTAATCCGTGATAAATGTCGGCTGGATAAACGTCCCCTCGCAAGTCTCGCCGAATATCTCGTCAATCAGTTTGCCTTTGCCCATGTGTTCGGTGTCCTCCACGCCGTATTTCTTGGCAGCCTCGCGAATCTCGTCCTCGCTCATCGCGGAGAGGTCGAGCCCCGTCTTTTCTTGAATAGCCTCCAATATCGGCAGGCGGCGGTAAGGTGCCTTGAAGTCCACCTCGTGGTCTCCAATCTGCACTTTGGTCGTACCGTTCACGGCAAGGGCGATTGTCTCCAGCAGATGTTCGGTAAACGACATCATCCAGTTGTAGTCCTTATATTGTACGTACAACTCCATGCAGGTGAACTCGGGGTTGTGACTGCGGTCCATACCTTCGTTGCGAAAGTTGCGCCCAATCTCATACACGCCCTCGAAACCGCCCACAATCAGTCGTTTGAGGTACAACTCTGTGGCGATACGCAGATACATATCCACGTCAAGCGCATTGTGGTGTGTGATGAACGGACGCGCCGATGCACCGCCCGCAATCTGCTGAAGGATAGGCGTTTCCACCTCGGTATAACCCGCCTCGTCAAACACACGGCGCATCGTGCGGATAATAGTAGCACGCTTCAGGAACACGTCCTTCACACCATCGTTCACAATCAAGTCCACATAGCGCTGGCGGTAACGCTGCTCGGGGTCGTTGAACCCGTCATACGCCACACCGTCCTTGTATTTCACGATAGGCAGCGGGCGCAGACTCTTTGCCAGCACGGTCAGTTTCTTGGCGTGCACCGAAATCTCGCCCATCTGCGTACGGAACACGAAGCCCTCAATGCCGATAAAATCGCCTATATCAAGCAGTTTCTTGAATACCACGTTATACATCTGCTGCTCCACGGTGGTAGCGGTCCCGCCTTCGGGCACGGGTGCCTGAATATCATCGCGGCTCACATACACCTGAATACGCCCTTTCGAGTCCTGCAATTCGATAAACGATGCCTTGCCCATGATACGTTTCGACATCAGTCGTCCCGCAATGCGCACCTCTTTGCCCGTATACCATTCGGCAGTGGTGTCATCGTCTTTGAAGCCCTCTTTGATGTCTTTCGAATACCCCGTAACTACATATTCATCAGCAGGATACGGGTTGATACCCATATCGCGCATCGTCTGCAGACTCTGTCTGCGCACTTGTTCTTGTTCAGATAATTCCATATTATTGTCTTATTTCTCCACTATGCTTTTGCAAACCACAGCAGTATTTTCTTAATTATATCGGAATACGCCACGATACTCCAATTTGGCTGCAAAATTACAAAAAATCTTTGGAATACACAATATAGAAAAGCGTAAACACCCTCTATGTATAAGCGCAGAGCAAGAGAAATCAAAGAAACAAAGACTTGAATTCCTATGCCGCAAGAGGCAAGAAAATGGGAAAATAAACCAAAAGTTACTCTTTGACGATGCGAGACGATAAGGAGTTCTACTCAAGCCACTGGCTTTCGTGTCGTGTCGGCACTCAGTGTGCTGCGCACACCTGCCTTACGCTTCACGTCTCCCAAACATAGCATAGTCATATGGTTTGTACCAAACTGACCGCGGACGAGGCGTCCGCGTCCCCGGCGATGGCTTGCAGGGAACCTGTAGCGTCCGTATCCTCTGCAGAAGATAGGTGCCAACTCATAGGTAAACATACGGTATCCTATCGTGAACAACCCGATAATCACCCGATAATCACCCGATAATCACCCGATAATCACATACACCCGATAGTATGAATATTAGGAGAATTAAGATGATAGGATATATTGTTGCAATTCGGCACCTGTGATGACAATGGGTGTGCCGTCAATGTATTCGTGGTCTCGGTTGAGGCGGGCAAAAGAGATGATTTTGGCTACATCAATACGTGGAGAAAGTTGCACCTCTTCATCGAATACAAAACAGAAATAGTTGCCTTGCGGATTAGGGTACAAGGCTTGGCGCATACGCTCTTCGCTCAGTACGGCATGGTGGTGGATATGGAAAACACGATATTCATTTTGCAGCAGTATCTCTTCATTGTACAAGATAACGAAACGCACATCGCCTTTCTCCAACCAACTGCGCGGAAAAGTGCCGTTGCGCGAGATGCCTTTGGTCTGCAAACGCACATTGTAAAGCATAGTGCCTTTGTCGTTCTTGCCCAATATCCATTGCAGGTGCGCCTCGTTTTTATAACAACCGATAAGGAAACGTTGTTCCGCATAACGCCGGATATAATGCACAGAGAGGAGCGATGCTGGTGCTATTGCTGTTGCTTGCGGCATCACTTTGGGCAATACGTCAGCGGGATTGGTACCTATCGGACATTCCGCCACATAAAACGAAGGGGCTAACAATGCCAATACCCGCTCATTCTCTGCTGCAAACCGCTCACCCTGCTCCAACGCCACGGAGTAGAACACTTGCTCCGACAGGTTGTCATAAGGCGAAAAGACTTTGCCGAGGAGTTGCCCGAAATGCGTTTGCAGAAACTGCTCCGCGTTCACGCCCTCACGGGGTGTAATGGCATAGAAGCGGTACTGCTCGCTCAGCATCGCCTGTATGGCACGGCGAAACTCCGCCCGCACTTTCTGTTTCCATTGTGCCTGTTGCGGTTGATTGTCACGGGCATAGAGCGAGACAATATGCAGGAAATTAACATCATAGTGCGCCAACAGAAGCGTGTCGCGGTCGAAGAGGCGGTTCTCAAACTGGCGCAGGTTGTAGGTCTGTTGCTTATGGTCGGCAACGAGTGTCAGTTGTTCGGCGTAGTCAAGGTGGTCGTTCACCTTGGCACTAATAAAGAAATTGGGCGTAATGTCATAGCCCTCGGTAACATCGTCGCGCAGTTTGCGCAGTCCGTGGTAGCGGTTTTGGGTGGAACGGATAGTGTCTTCGCTGCTATTGAGGAACAGGTTCAAGTTCCATTGTATCACATTCTTGGCGTAGGTATATTGCTTATAGACAGCCTCTTTACCGAGCGGGGTATGGCGTTTGTAGTACTTGCTGTCGCCGATGTAGAAGATACGGCGGTCGGAGTCGCTGTTGTTGGTAAGGCTGTCGTACTGATAGAGATGATCCACGCGCTTGCCATCGTCCTGGTCTTTCAGTCCATCGGGCAGGTCTTCGCGTTTGTCTCCCACCAACTTGTCAATCATTGCCTCGAAGACAATCTCAAAACTGCTGACCAACAGATACTGTGCTTCCTGCATGCGGACGGCAATATGGTGTGCATGCTCAAAGAAAGCGAAGCACATCTCCCATAGTTGCAGCGTGGTATCGGAGAAATACCTGTATTTGATTTGCTGCAAGCGCAAACAACCATAGCCCGCAATGTAGTTCTCAAATTGCGCACCGCCTATCAAGTCGAACCCCACGGGAATATCCACGGGGAAGCCGTATTGCCGGCGGATATAGGCAAGAATGGAGTAGTAGATAATGAGCAGTTCCTCATCAAAGTTCACCACCCGTTTTTTGTTTTGTATATGCAGATACAGCGGTTTGCCGTTTTGGATAAGGGCTTGCTCGCGGGAGATGGTGCGTGTCCAATTGATTTTACGAAAGCCGCTGTGTTGGTTACGCAGCGTAAAAAGGATAAAATCGCGATGCTCGCGGTTGAAATCTATCAAGGCAAGCACTATATCAAGAAACGTGAAGGATTGGCGTTGCCGCCCTTTGCCCATTCGGTTGACAGGGCGCGGACTTAAGACTATTTGGCTCGTCGGATTATCCTGCGCATAGACCATAATAGCACGATGTATCCATACCGAGAACTCGTAGATAAACTTGCGCTCGTATTCCATCAGAGGGGAATGGTCGTCAATGGAAAGAATGTCTTCGGGGCGATATGTGCCGAATACCCGCTCTTCGCCCTCTTTGTCCTCCAAGAGCACCTTGGGCAGGATAAAGACACAATCAGCAATATCGGGGTTGTAGTAATACCCCACATAGCCGATACTCACATAACCCAGAATATCACGGAACGCCCCCTCCCACAGGTAGCGTTGTACATCGGCTTGCGCATACTTATGTCCCTCGATAATGATTTTCACGGGGTTAGGCTTCGTTGCCCACTATGTGTTCCAAAAATTGCACCACTACATTCATATCTATCTCGCCATCGGGGCAAAAGAATCGGTAGAAAGTCAGTCCGTCCGTAAATAACGTATTGGAATAGGCATCTTTGAATACATCGTTCCACAAGTAGAAAACAACTTTGTTCACGAATGTTTCTACCGAGATAATGCCTCCGCCATCGTCTTGGACAAAGAAATAACCGAGTTTCTTGTCTTCCGATTTTGTAGTGTCTTCTATGGCTTGGTTGATATGTTCAATCACCTGCCACCAGTCGAAGGTCTGCCCGCCTGCTTGTATCCGGTAGTGCAAATCGGGCATATTGACAATGGGGCAGTACCGCCATTGCCAACGGCGTTTGAAAGCACTGTCTATGGGGAAGAGCGACTGGTCGGAGGTGTTCATCGTTGCCCATATATGCAGGTTCGGCGGCAGTTGCAATTCCCTCCCTGTGCGGATAGTTTCGGGCAGGTCGGTATGCTCTGCAAATGCGGCTTGCAGACAGGTCTGCATATCACGGTCGGCACGAATGGGATATTCGCTGTAGCCGCTGTCTTTGTCTCGGTCAAGGAGTTGGAACAGGTCTCCGAATATCTGTGCGCAGTTGCCACGGTTGATTTCCTCGATAATCAAGAATACGGGCGTGCTGTCTTGCAGCCGTTGCCACGCCATCATGTAGGCTTGGAGAAAGGCTTGGGGCGTGTAGGCATAGACTATTTCCTGTTTGTAGGCTTTCTCTTGGGTCTTTGCGTTCAGTACGGGTTTCTGCTCGCCCTCCACGATATAGGTCTGCTCTACATATTGCATAGTAGGCTTGTAGCAGCCGACAAAGGAAGAATAGTCGCTGTCGGGGTGGAACGTGGTGCGGATGGTGGTGTCGCAGTATGGTTCGGTCAGTACCTTGATAGCGTGGCTTTTCCCCGTCCCCGGTGCACCAAAATAGATTTGTTGGAGGGGAAAGGAGGAATCAAACTGAAAGGTATATCTTTTTGAAAGTCTGTTTACACTTTTGTCGGTTTCTATTTTTGATTGAAAATCCTTTTTTACGTTCTTCATTAGAATGATAGTATTTGGCTTGTTGCGCATCTAATACATAAGCGGTGAAATGCAGTTCGTCTTGATTTTCCGTATATATCTCATCAATAAACCACGCTGCATCGTCATTGATACCCAAGACGGAAGGCATACGCTGATAACATTCTTCGTTATATGCCCGCTTATGGTAAGTCATTCTCGGATTATATTTCAACGACCTACGTCCGATATGATAGTCGCCATTTATTTGCTTAACAATCAATAAGATAAATTTTGTATCGGGAACTCTCATCCCGTTTACAAATATCTTGTCATAGATACTGCCTACCACAAATTCGTAGTCATCTTTGCGTCCTCCTCCTTTACCCAAAGGGCAATAAATGTTTTCTGTATCGGAGACTGACATATAGAGCATAGATGTAAGAAAATTCTCTGCGTCTTCAAATTGAAAACGATAGCCCTCTCCTTGTCCTAATTCCGTTCCCCATGCTGGCGTTCCTCCGCCGCCTTCTATGTTGGCATTAAATGCTAAAGACCCTAAATTAAGTATCATAATTGGCTGAATATATGGTTAAGTAAAATTCCCACTAAATTGACATCCCAGCCGTTGCCAGCCCGCTTGGATAACTGCGAATAGGATTGCCCTGCAAAATTGAGTTCGCCTTTTTCAAAGCCCATAAAATGGAATTGTTCTTCCACAGACATTTTGCGTACACGTTCTTTGCCGTCTTTCATCGGTTCTATTACGCGCAAACTGTTATGTTCGGGTTGAGTAATGGTAATACACAAACGATTTTCCTTTATTTTCTTGTTGTATATATCCAAACAGAGCGGTTCCTGTACTGCAAAACTACTGATGTTGTGTTTGACTTTCAAGTGGGCTATTTGCTCGTCTGACAGACGCAATGCAGGATCTACTTCATCAGGATAAAGAAAATCGCCGAAGAATTGCTTTAATTCCCGTTTGGGAGGAATCATATTAAAATCAGCGGGTAATCCGCCTAAACGAGCGAACATCCAAAGCCGCTCTCTATTTTGCGGGATACCATAATCTTTGGAATTGAGTACGGCGTATGCCATTTCTCCATACCCTAATTCTCTGAATAGTTCCTTGATACGATTAAAAGTAGGGGCGAACTTGGCGGCAGTCAGTCCTTTTACATTTTCCAACAGAACGTACTGCGGGTGTTTGGCTTGTAAAATCTTGAATATATGATAGAAGAGTGTTCCTCGTCCATATGAATCTTCTTCGCCTTTTTGCAATCCTGCAGAGGAAAAAGGCTGGCAAGGGAAACCTCCCGTAAAAAAGTCAAAGTCAGGAATGGTTTCGGGGTGTTCGCTCAAAATGGTAATGTCTCCCAGATTCGGGATGTTAGAAAAATTGGCAGATAGTAAGGCACTGGCAAAAGGATCAATTTCAGACATTGCCACTACCTCATAATTTAACCCCGACCTTTTTAGCCCGAAAGAAGCACCACCATATCCTGCAAAGCCTTCAAAGACTTTGAGTTTTTTACGAAACATATATATACAAAAAAATGCGGACTTGACGTCTGCCAATTCCGCATATCGAGGCTCTCGCATTGCCTTTAGGATTAGAATTGGCAACACGAAAGCCCACATCGGATATAAGTATATACACGACATACGCCTACATCCGCACACGGAAGCGCAGAATACAGGCATACAAGATACTCATACCTTGCAGGCGTTCATTGTTGCTAAGTCCTGAATCCTAATGAAATTTGCGAGATTTCGATATGTCAGAACAGAGCGTCAATAAACGCTGTTAATAAATACATTTGAAAGGTCGTCTGCCAGGCAAACGCAGCCTTTCGGGTGCAAAATTACAACAAAAAAATGATATACACAAATCCAGTTCTTCTCCACCATTTTGCCTCTGTTCCATTCCATATTTGGGTTTGAAATGCTCTGTTATGGGGCATCGCAAAAAAAGAAAAATCTTTTGGCATACATTTTGCGCACCTTATTATGATGTGAGTTCGATATAAAGAAAGAGACTTTGTCGGTCAACAACTGACAACAACTATGCACAACAGATAACAATATAGTATACACTACAGGTTGTAAACACGAGTATACACTACAGGTTGTAAACACGAATTGCCATTGAATTGACCACCAATCGGCATTATCGGGACTATATTGAACGGACGGCTACGCCGTATTACCACAAATTAGCCATAAATTTTATATCCCCAAATTATATCGAACTGATGTTAATTATAATATATTTTCAGCACAGACAGAATCTATGAAATGGAATTGGAACAAGAATGCCGTGGTCAGGTATCTGCGGCAGTTGGTATCGCTCAGTCAGGATATTGATACCGAAGCGGCAAGCGCAACCATACGGCAGAACGTGTATTTCCGCGGACCGAATGTTTTTATTCTCTTCTTTGCAATCATCATTGCCTCAGTTGGACTGAATGTCAATTCCATTCCGGTCATTATCGGTGCGATGTTGATTTCTCCACTGATGGGACCGATTATGGGGTTCGGTATGGGGCTTGGCACCAACGACACCGACTTGGTACGCACATCGCTCAAAAACTTAGCCGTGATGGTCAGTATCAGTATCCTTGCCTCCACTCTCTATTTTCTGATTTCACCGCTCTCGATGGAGAACCCCACCGAATTGCTTGCCCGTACCAAGCCAACCATCTACGATGTGTTCATCGCCCTGTTCGGCGGGTTCGCCGGCATACTGGAGACCTCGCGCAAAGAGCGCGGCACTGTGATGTCGGGTGTGGCTATTGCCACCGCCCTGATGCCTCCGCTCTGCACAGCGGGTTTCGGTATCGCCACATGGCACTGGCAATATATTGTCGGGGCATTGTACTTATTCCTTATAAATAGTATTCTTATTGCTTTGGCAACGTTCCTTGCCGTGAAATATCTACGCTACCCGGTAGTGCAGGAGCAGACCACCAACAAACGCCGCCGCGCCGTCTCTATCACCCTCGTCATATTAGTGCTGATTGTGCCGAGTATCATATCCGCCATCTCGGTAGTGCGCGAAAACAATTTCAGCCGCCGTGCCAACACGTTCATTGCGCAGCACAAGACCATAGGAATGAGTTACGTCTATCAGACACAAGTGGACGCAACCGCCTCCACCATTGATTTCTTTCTTGCAGGCGAGACCTTGTCGGAGGCTGACCGCAAACTGTTTCTTGCCGACGCTATGCAGGCGGGCTTCGACTCCACCTCTATCGTCTTGCACGAAGACGCACTTACCGCCGACGACACCGACCTCCGCCAAGAGCAGTTGATCAAAGACCTGTTTGCCACCAAGGACGAACAGATACAGGCGTACCAACAACAGATCAGCGACCTGCGCACCCAGTTGGCCGCCGCAGAACGGCTCAACACGCAGCATACCTTCCCCACCGAGCAACTCACACAAGAGATACGCACGCAATACCCTGCAGTGGAAAGCATCACGTTTGCATTGGGCGAGCACATCACCTACAGCAATGATACCACGCAAGTGGAACCTATCACGTTGGTTTCCGTACATTTGGCACACAAGAAGACGCTCACCCGCACAGAACGAGGAAAACTGCAAGACTGGCTACGCATACGACTTAACGCCGATGCGATAGAGGTGGTGATACAATAATCCCATATACAACAATCCCCTGTAAGGCAAACGACTTACAGGGGATTGTTGTATTATTTCTGGTACTTGCCGATGTGCTTCATCACAAAGAAGACGAGCCAATCGGGCGTATGCTTGAGAAGCGGAGTGCAGAGATGATTGATTACACCGGGCATATCGGCTTTCTTGCCACGGAACATACTGCGCAAGGCACGCTTGACCAGTTTCTCGGGGGGGATAGAGACGGTGAGATTGACTGCCAACTTACGCAAGTTGGGTGCCAACCCGAAGAGGGCGGTGTCCACTGCCCCCGGGGTCATGACGGTGATATTCACGCCCTGCGGGCGTAGTTCATACCACAGCGACTTGGAGAAGTTGTAGATAAAGGCTTTCGTTGCGTTGTAGGTCTGGATACCGGGCATAGCCATCCATGCGGACATAGACGACATATTGAGGATATAGCCTTTCTTGCGGGGCTTGCCGCAGATGGTCTGTGATTGTTCTTCCTCGGTCAACTGGCGGGCAATCATATCCTCGCCAAACAGACGGCACATCTTTGCCACCGTGGTCATGTGTAAGTTGAGCATCAGTTCGATGCGGCGCATAGAGGTCTCGCAATAGGGATTGAAGAAGAACACCCCTGCATCGTTGATAAGGATATCCACCACGAGATTGTTGGCGTGGCAGTAGTTGTAGAGTTCTTCCGCTGCGTCCTGCTTGCTGAGGTCGGCATAGTGAGGGACAGCCTTCACCTTGTACTGCGTTTCGAGGTCTTCCGCCACTTTGCGGAGTTCTTCCTCCTGATTGCTGACCAATAGGAGGTCGGTATGATAATCGCGGGCTAACTGCGTGGCATACTGCAGACCGATACCACTGCTCGCACCTGTAACGAGACTTAACACCTTGTATAAATTAACAATTAAGAATTAACAATTAATATGCCCGATCCTTTCTATCTTTCTATAGCCTTATTTCTCTGCCATTGATTTTTTGGCGTTGGCTTCGAGGTGGGCAATTTCTTTCTTGAGACATTGGGGGATTGGCTCTCCGTCACGCTCCACGCACTCATGGCACTTCATATCGAGGGTGTACATACGTCCGACACAATAGTTGGAACGCCCGCAACCTGCGTGATAGTGCGGGTTGGTGTGTACGTGATTGACGAAATCGGGGTCCTTGATGAGTACGTGGGCTATCTGGAACAGTTCAAAGCCCTCGTCCATAATCGTCTGACAGTTGTCGCCCGACTGCACACCACCTACGTATATCAGTTTGGTGTCGCCGAGTTCGTCTTTCAGTTCTTTTTGGAATAGTTTAGCCTGCTCCATAAAGTAGAGTTCCTTGAAGGGTACGGTAGGTATCATCAATGCACCGCCACCGCAAAGGAGTGCGGCTTTGAGCCACCAGAAACTCTTCATCGGCATATAGTGTGCAAGCGTTTTAATAGGCATAGCACCACCGAGGATACGCATAGGGGAGGCACTGACCGTACCGCCCGAGAGGACAATACCATGGACGTGGTGCTTGAGTATCTCACGCGCCACACGCAACCCTTCCTCTATATCCGAGCCGCCACGGCATGCGTCCCACATATTGGTTTTAACAATCACCGCCATATCGTTGCCTGCGTGTTTCATCACCTCGTCGAGTACCTCGTTCATAAAGCGCACACGGTTCTCAAAACTGCCGCCGTATTCATCGTGGCGGTGGTTGGTGCGTCGGCTGATAAACTGCGAAATAAGGTAGGCATGCCCTGCGTGGATTTCCACGCAATCGAAACCCGCCTCGCGGCAGAAGTCCACCGCTTCGCCGAACTTCTTTACGAGTTGGTGTATCTCGTCCACACGCAGACGGCGGTGGATAGTAGGCGAATAGAGATTGAAACCGTTGCTTGCGCTGACAGGCATACAATGGCAGGTATAGAAGTGTGTCATATTGCCGCAATGCCCGAGTTGGATACTTGCTTTGGCACCCTCGGCGTGAATGGCGTCCGTCAGTTTCTTCAAGCCCGGCAGAGCCTCGTCGCGCACATAGAGTTGCCCGTCGAAAGAGACACCGCTGAGGTCCACAGCACAGTATGCCACCGTGGTCATTCCCACTCCACCGTGGGCTACGCTAACGTGATAGTCGTGCAACTCCTGCGAGGGGGTGTTGTTGTGGCACATATTTTCAAACGCCGCCGAACGGATAAAGCGGTTGCGGAGCGTGACAGGTCCTAATTGGCAAGGAGTAAAGAGTTTGGATTCCATAGTAATAAATAATAAAGTCCTTAAGGTCGGTAAAGACCTTAGGGACTCAGATGTTAGTCGATTAGTAAATAAACGGAATAATTCGTTTGAGTTTCTTTCGGTCGAACTCGTCGGGGAACTCCTGCTCGTACTTGTGATAGATAGAGTTGGCACGCGGCACAAGATTGCAGCACGAGAACCAGAAGAACAGCAGACCGGCAGGCGACCAGGTAAGGATAGCAAAGCCGAGCCACTCGGTGATTTCTCCGAAATAGTTGGCACTCGTTACATACTTGTAGAGCCCTTTCTTGGGCAGGTAGTGGTTGGTATCGCCAGGTTTGCGTAGATGACGGATGACATAGTCGGAATGGAGATTGATAATCATACCGGCAATGAATATACACGTACCAATAATAAAGCGCGGATCGGTTACCCACGAAGCAGTATATAGTTCGGGTTTATACAACGGGGCGATATGGAAGAGCCAATAGCCCTGCACATAACCGTTGATGAGATTCCAAAGTACGGACAAGCCCATAATGACCAGCGGCATTTTGCTCTTGCCTTTCATCATAAAAGGGAATATGAACGAGCGTTGGAAATAGTGTGCTTCAAAAAGCAGTAGGAACACCCAATAGGGTGCATTGCGCGTAACGCCATCGTAGAGATTGAGCGAGCGCAGGTAAAGGAACAGCACTACAATAAAGACGGGTGCTTCCATCAGACACCAACCGATTTTGTTGTTGATAGCGGGTCCCCATTTCTCGGTGCGCATCTTGCCATACCCGGCGTCCACGAAATAGAGGGCAATAAACACGACCAGCCCCACCAGAGCCATTATAAAAAGGAGATTGTTGAAAAACTCAAGGGTGTAGATATGTTCCATTCAGTTCGATTTTAGGCGCATATGCACGCAGAATATGCGTACACTATGGCGCAAATTAGGCTGCAAAGGTACAAAGAAAAAGCGAAATGAGCAAACATCATATGTTTTTTGCCAATGTTTTTCTCCATTTCTGTAATTCTTTCTATGCTCACTCTTTCGTCAGTCTATGCTGAATAACCCGTTAATCACCCGATATAATCAACGGAAAGTATATACGAGTCAGGGCAACCACATCAAAACAACTCTATACACTTTATGCAACATATACAGTGCATAAAGTGTATAAAAAGCGGCTTAAAAGCCTTATAAACTCCAATTCTTTCTACGTCCTTTCTACGTCTTTTCTACGTAATCGGTATTAGGATGCATAAGAATTGTATATTTTGTATATTTTTGGGGATATATCCTTACGAAGAATGCAAGACTGATCGGCATAGAGATTGTTTGGTATAATTCGTATTCGAAATATCATCCGATTTTGATGCGGTTGCCCTGTATGAGTATATTTGCATATATCGGAAATATGTTGTATCTTTGCATTCTATTTGAAGGATTAGGGAAATTGTCAGTCTGTAATTCAGACACAACAAAATTAAGGTACAATGACGGTTATTTTTGATTTAGACGGAACACTTATCAACACGATTGCCGATTTGGGTTTGGCGTGCAACCACGCTCTTTCAGCGGGGGGCTACCCGACACACGACTTGTCGGAATATCCGCACTTAGTAGGCAACGGCGTAAACAAACTGATAGAGCGTGCGCTGCCCAAGGAAGCCAAACAGACCGAGGAACAGACCCAAACGGAGGTACAACGTCTGCGCAAGGATTTTATCCCCTATTATAACGAGCACAACTGTGATCATACCATGCCTTACGAGGGTATGCCCGAGGTGCTGGCAACCCTGAAAAAAGCCGGTGTGCGTTTGGCAGTGGCGTCGAACAAGTATCAGGAAGCCACCCAAAAGATAGTGGCGCATTATTACCCGCACACTTTCGATGTAGTCTTCGGCGAGCGCGAAGGCGTACCCCGCAAGCCCAATCCGCAAGTGGTACACGACATACTGGCGATACTGCCCGACGAGAAAGTGCTGTATGTAGGCGATAGTCTGGTAGATATAGAGACCGCCCGGAATGCGGGAGTACCGGTTGTAGCCTGCACGTGGGGCTTTGTGGCGCGCGAAGAACTGGCAGCCGCACAACCGGACTACCTGATTGACCAGCCCCAAGAAATTTGTAAATGTGTAAATGTGTAAGTTTGTAAATTATTTATGGAAATATCCAACAGAGCACAGAATATGCCACAATCGCCAATCCGCAAGTTGGCGAAATATGCCGATGCCGCCAAACGCAACGGCATACACATCTACCATCTGAACATCGGTCAGCCCGATATTCAGACACCGGCTTGCGCCCTGGAAGCGGTGCATAACTTCGACCAAAAGATATTGGACTACTCGCCGTCGCAAGGCACCAAATCGCTGAGAACAAAGATGGTGGGCTACTATGCCGAGTACGGCATAGACTTGTCGCCGGACGAGATAATCATTACTTCGGGCGGTTCGGAGGCGATTATGTTTGCCTATATGGCGTGCTTGAATCCCGGGGACGAGATTATCGTTACCGATCCGAGTTACGCCAACTATATGGCGTTTGCCATCTCGTGCGGAGCGGTGGTCAAATCGGTGAAAACCCACATAGAGGACGGGTTCAAACTGCCGCCTGTGGAGGAATTTGAGAAACAGATCACCGACAAGACGCGTGCGATACTGATTTGCAACCCGAACAACCCAACGGGCTACCTGTACACAAAGCAGGAGATGCTGCAGTTGCGCGACTTGGTGAAGAAATACAACCTGTATCTTTTTTCCGACGAGGTGTACCGCGAGTTTATCTACACCAAGCGTCCGTATATCTCCGCCTGCCATCTGGAAGGTATCGAGGACAATGTGATACTAGTGGACTCGGTGAGCAAGCGGTATTCAGAATGCGGCATCCGTATCGGTGCACTGATCACGAAGAACAAACAGGTGCGGCAGGCGGTGATGAAATTCTGCCAGGCGCGTCTCTCGCCCCCGCTGATCGGGCAGGCTATTGCCGAGGCATCGCTCTCGACCCCGCAGGAGTATATGGAGGAGGTGTACGACGAGTACCTCTCGCGCCGCAACTATCTGATTGACCAACTGAACCAGATACCGGGTGTGTTTGCGCCCACGCCGATGGGGGCTTTCTATACGATGGTGCAGTTGCCCGTGGACGACACGGACAAGTTCTGCCAATGGTGTCTGACGGATTTTCAATACGAAGGACAGACCGTGATGATGGCTCCAGGCAGCGGTTTCTACACCGATCCCGAAGAAGGACGCAAGCAGGTGCGTATGGCGTATGTGCTGA
Organism: uncultured Bacteroidales bacterium; assembly: GCA_934728255.1. Taxonomy (GTDB): domain Bacteria; phylum Bacteroidota; class Bacteroidia; order Bacteroidales; family Paludibacteraceae; genus Colicola. The sequence goes on along the minus strand of CAKVEC010000001.1, from coordinate 98,110 downwards.
ACAAAGAAGACCTGTCCAAGGCGATGGTTGTGCTGCGCAAAGCGTTGGAGACGTATAATCAATTAACAATTAATAATTAACAATTAATAATTAACAATTAATAATTAACAATTAATAATTAATAATTAATAATTAATAATTAATAATTAACATACATCCCTGCTTTAACGCAAAGCCAACAATATATAACCACAAACGTGAAACAAACCAACAACGCAATGCCATAAACGCAATGCCATAAACGCGGCAACAGCCGCCACTGACGTTCGCACAGCGAACCACTAATGCGAAGCATAGAATGGATATTCTGTTGATTATATTAGGAGCGATATGCCTACTGGCGGGCATAGTTGGCTGTGTACTGCCCGTGTTGCCGGGAGTGCCGTTGGCATACGTAGGTATGCTGTTGCTACAACTGACCGACCGTGTGCAGTTCACGTGGCAGTTTCTCGTGATATGGGCAGTGGTGGTGGTCGTGGTACAAGCGTTGGACTACTTTGTCCCCGCATGGGGGACGAAGCGTTTCGGCGGATCGAAATGGGGTGTATGGGGCAGCACTATCGGTATGCTGGTGGGGCTGTTTTTCGGAGTATGGGGAATAATCCTTGGTCCGTTTATCGGAGCGGTGGTGTTTGAACTCATAGACGGCAAAAACACCCGTGCGGCTCTGCGTGCCGGTTGGGGTTCGTTTGTAGGGCTGATGACCGGCACCATTCTCAAACTCATCTGTTGCGGTCTGATGACCTACTATTTCATAGCCGCATTGGTATAATATACCCATTTTTCGGGACTTGCATATATAGGTATTTTTTCGTAATTTTGCAGCGGAAATTTTGCTGAATGAAACATCTGCTTTCCGCTATATGGCTGTTGTTGTTTCCGCTGCTTGTGTGTGCGCAAGTGGAGGTTGTGCTGACCGACTCGCTGACGGGCGAGCGTATCAGCGATGTGGCAGTAGTGGCATTGGAGAGCGGCGAAAGCAGTATCAGCAATGCACAAGGCGTGGCACGGCTCACTCTCAACAAGGGCTTTCACACATTGGATATCACGCACCTCAGTTACCGCGAGGAGATACTCCCGATAGAGATTAAAAACGCCAAACAGATCATTGCCGTGCGCCTTGTGCAGCAGACGCAGACGATTGAGGAAGTGGTGGTTACGGCAAGCGAGTCGGCAGGCGCCACCACCTCGTCGGTGGTGGGCAAAGAGGCGATGCAGCACCTGCAGCCGTCCAGTTTTGCAGACATCGTGAGTATGCTCCCCGGGGCGAGCACACAGGACCCGAACCTGACCTCCGCCAACACCATCCGCCTGCGCGAGGCAAGCAACGGCACCACCAACAGCGACTACGATGCTGCCTCGCTCGGCACAAGTTTCGTGGTGGACGGTGCGCCCGTATCCACCGATGCGAATATGCAGTATGTGCAGGGGAGCAACACCGGTGAGGACGGGCAACGGCAGGTGGTGAACAAAGGCGTGGATATGCGTACGATTTCCACCGACGACATTGAGAAAGTGGAGATTATCCGCGGTATCGCAGGTGCGGAATACGGCGATGTAACGAGCGGCGTGGTCAAGATAGAACGCACGATGAAACCTACTCCGTGGCGGGCGCGGTTCAAGGCAGACGGGTTCAGCAAACTGTTCTATGCAGGCAAAGGGTTCGGTTGGCGCGACAACAAGACGGTGCTGAACGTGGGGTTGGATTACCTCAATGCGAAAAACGACCCCACCAACACCCTCGAGAACTACCAACGTATCACCGCCTCGGTGCGGCTGCAGAACCGCTGGACAGCCGATGACGTGAATATCCGCTGGCAAAACTGCCTCGACTATACGGGGAGTATCGACAATGATAAGATCGACCCCGACATCAATCACAACAAGGAGGACTCCTACCGCAGCGAATACCACCAAATCAAATGGTGTAATACATTCAATATCAACCGGAAGCAGCAAGAATGGTGGTCGGCGGCACTGACCACGAACCTCAGTTTTTCGCTCGACCGGATCAGCCAGACCAAGTTCACACAACTGACTACCCCTATCCAGCCCGCTATAGACAATATGGAAGAGGGCAACAAAGATGTTTCGCTGCTGCCTTACCGCTATGTAGCGCAGCATACAGTGGACGGCAAGCCGCTGAATGTGTTTATTCGCCCGAAAGCCAACTTTTTCTTCCATACATGGACATTGGAGCATAAGGCGGCGGTGGGCATTGAATGGAAATACGACAAGAACTTCGGTCTCGGGCAGGTGTATGACCTCACCCGTCCGCTCAACTACGCCAGCAGTCTGCGCCCGCGTGCCTACAATGATATTCCCGCCAGCAACCAGTTGGCATGGTATATTCAGGACGATATACATATTCCCATACGCAAGACCTCTTTCGACCTTGAGATAGGTTTGCGCGGCACCTCGCTGCTCAGTTTGGACAAAGCCTATACGATGTATGGCAAGTGCTATCTTGACCCTCGTGCGAACCTAATATACAATATCCCTTTCAGAGGCGGCAAAGTGTTTGTAGCGGGGGCTATCGGGCAGCACACCAAGATGCCGACGCTGCTGCAACTCTATCCGAACCTGATCTACGAGGACCTGAAAGCCCCGGATGCACGCCTGTCCGCCACCGACAGCACGATGAACATCTACACCCACATCATCGACCCGACCAACGATGACCTGACTCCCGCGCGCAATCTGAAATGGGAGGTGCGTACGGGTTTCGAGATACAGAAACACAAGTTCTCCGTTACGTATTTCCAAGAGCGTATGAATGACGGTTTCCGCTCGTGGAAAGACTGCCTGCCGTTCACCTACCCCATCTACACCGACGGCGTGGCAACCGAGTACAGCAAACTGCTGACCTACTCAATGACCACCAACGGCAGCGAGATACGCAAACAGGGTGTGGAGTGGCAGTATTCCAGTCCGCGTATCCCCGCCATCTGCACGCGTTTCACCGTCAACGGGGCGTGGCTGCGCACTACCTACCAAAACTCGCAGGCGATGTTCTCCACCGAGAAACTGTCTGCCGTGGTGGGCAATACGGCGGTAAAAGATCTATATATCGGTTACTACGATTGGACGGACGGAACCATACGTGAGAACCTGAATACCAACGTGATAGCCGATGTGTATATCCCCAAGATCGGACTTACCGTCAGTGCCACGCTCGAACTAAACTGGTACACCGCCTCGCAGACGCTCTACAAGAACGGCACGCCTGTCGCCTATATGGATTTGAGCGGCGAACTGAAGCCCTACACCGACGAGAGCAAGCAAGACACATATCTGCAATGGCTCGTCTTTTCCTATAACGAAGACCAGTTCCGCCGCAAGGTGGTACCCTTTGCGGGCTACCTGAATCTGCGCGTGCAGAAAAGCATTACCCGATATGCCGACCTGGCTTTCTTTGTAAACAAACTGTTGGATTATCTGCCTGATTACAAGGTGGATGGCGTTACGATTCACCGTAGTGCAAGCCCATATTTCGGTATGGAAATCAACTTGAAGATATAATGCCCTATGCCGCAAGCGGCAAGAAAAACAGAAGGAAATGGAGAAAAAACATATATTGAGACATATTTTAGCCGTTTGGGTGTTGCTATGGTGTCTGCTACTTTGCGGTTGCCGGCAAGAGGTATTGGATACACTTGTTCAGACCACCTCCTACCCTGTTTCGATAGAGGTCAAACTGCCTCCTGTCGATGCCGCTGCGTCCGTCAGAGTACAAGACAAGAGCGTGCTATTCAACGATTTGAATATGGGAAAACAATATGCAGTATCCCCCGATTCTATCATTTGGACGGATTCCGTTCTATTAGTACAAACCACGCAACCTGTCGGGTTCTACGATGTTGAAATATCCGTTACATTGCTCATTGACGGGGCTGAAAATCTCTTCCGCTCCTACCTAAAGAGTTTCAGTTTGACAGAACCGCAAACAGTTACAGCCAAAGCCACCACAGTGAAAATGGAGCGCACCTTTGTCCTTGCGGAGATTTTCACGCCCGGCACACAGACCCCCGAGGGCAAAACATACGTAGGCGACCGCTATTTCGTCATCTACAACAACTCTGGTATGACGCTCTATGCCGACGGCTTGGTTTTGCTCGAATCCAAACTGAAAAACACGCAAAAATACACGCTCGAACCCGATTTCCGCAGTGAGTCTTTTGCTGCTGATGCCATCTATCGTATTCCGGGTGACGGCACGCAATATCCCGTACAGGCAGGCGGCAGTCTGCTTATTGTGGACAATGCCATGGATCACCGCGAAGCCAATAAGAACTCGTTTGATTTGAGCGATGCCGACTTCGAGTGGTACGACCAATCGACCAATGCGAGCGTTACGGATATAGACAATCCCGATGTGACGAACCTCGATAAGATATTCTGCTATTCGCTGACTATCTGGATTCCGAACAGCCAAGGCAACACCTCGTTTGCACTGGCACGTTTTCCCGACAGCCTCAGCACAGAGGACTACCTCACACAGTATAAGTTCCACTACAACTACATCAATGTAACCTCTGCGGGTACATTCAACATGTCCTCTGACACCTATCTGGTGCCTAACGAGTGGATTATTGATGCCGTCAATCTCTGCCCGCGCTCGGCGTACCAGTGGGCGGCGGTCGCCCCCGAGTTGGACGGAGGTTATACCTACGTAGGCGAACTCGGCAGCGACAAGACACGCTATGGCAAGTCGGTACGCCGCAAGACGCTCTACACCGAGGGCACCCGCCATATCCTGCAAGATACCAACAACTCCACATACGACTTCCTGCCTGCCCAAACCGCAGACCCACACTACTTTGATAATCAGGAATGAGGAATTTTTCCATGTTTCACTGCGCATTATGCATTACAGAATGAGGTAGGGATGTAAGGAGGATAGGATCTGGATAGGCATACCACGCATATTAATTGTTAATTATTACTTGTTAATTGAATCTGTTTTTAGTCATAATCACGTCCTTGCTGCTTGATACGGCGCACACCGAGGCGTATCTACAAGGGCAGTACAGGCAATCGGCTATGCCTATCGAGGGTACCTCGGCTGGCGGTTTCAGTGTGCAGGCACGGTCGGTGTACGACATCGATGCAGCAAACCGCGTCTTTGGCGAGGCGAGTTACTCGTGGAATCAAAGTCAAGGCAACCAATGGGTGGAAAATGCGGACTACCAACTGCTTTACCCGTACCTGACCTGCGACACCATCGGGGGCGGTATGCACTCGGAAACATATTGGTTCCGTGGCGGTTACCGCCGGAAGAAAGCGCATATTATCTGGCATTTGGCACTCCAATACCGTGCCTTGCAGAGTTATCGCGATATTGACCCACGCCCCAAAAACAAAGTGGCGGATTTGAGCGTTGAGGGGTCGGTCGGCTATACCGACAACCGCTATGCCTATTCGTTTATGGCACAGGTCGGACGCTACAAGCAGAACAACGACATCGCTTTCTATTCCGAACTCGGCGAGGCAATGGTGTACCATTTAGTGCAGCCGTCCGCACCCTATAGCCGTTTCTCGGGCGGCTATAAATCGGCTTACTATCACGGACTTACAGCAGGCGGTCGTTTCATGCTCCAACCCCGTACCGAGGGTTTCCTTGCCGGCGCAGGGTACCACTATTTCAGTGCTACGGAGGAACTGAGCAGCACGACCTCCATTCCGATTGCTGACCTGCATACCCATACCGCCACCGCCCAATTCGGTTATGCCGCCCCGCTCTGGCGTCTCTCCGCCCAAGCGGGTTATGCCCTACGTCTCGGCACACAATACATCTATGGCGAAGCCGCCAACAACTATTTCAATCTCCTTACCCGTTCCACCAACTACGCCGAGCAGCAAATAGCAGTCTCTCTCACCGGCAGTTACCGCCTCAATCTGCCGGTCGGCTATATGCGTTTTGCGGCCGATGCGGCATATTTACATAAGACTGCGACCTCCCCCATCCCTCCAGAGGAGGGGCTTACTGACACACCCTTTATTTCGCTTGCTTCTTATCTGCTTGCTTCCCAAGTCGATGTGCAGGCGAGTATCCGCTATACTTTTCCTCTCAAATCGCGCTATTCATGGTTCATTCAACCTGCCGCCGCTTACACCTACTATGCCCCCCGTTCCCACGCTTGGCAGGTATCTTTCTCCACCGGCGTTTGCTTCTAAATCTTTCCACCATTTGCATATCTCATAGAAAAGCAGTAATTTTGTGCGTTTGAAATAGATATATTATGCTGCAACATCTACATATACAAAACTATGCGCTTATCACCCATCTCGACCTTGACCTTGAGGGTGGTTTCTCCGTGCTGACCGGCGAAACGGGTGCAGGTAAGAGTATTATCCTCGGTGCGCTCAATCTGGTAATGGGCGGACGTGCGGATACAAAAGCCATTACCGACGGCGAAGACAAGTGTATCATTGAGGCGGAGTTTGACGAGTGTATCGTTCGCCGCGAACTGTACAGCAACGGCAAATCGCGTTCGTTTGTGGATGACTCGGTGGTAACGCTGGCAGAACTCAAGACACTGGCAGCACGCCTGATAGATATCCACTCGCAACACGCCAACCTGCTTCTTGAGAACGATGATTTTCAACTCTCTATAGTAGATGCCATGGCTGGTAATACCGCCGAGCGGGAAGCATACACCACCCGCTATGAGGCATACCTCGAAGCACAAAAAGCACTTCGTGATCTACAGGCACAGGCTAAGAAGACGCAAGCCGATGCCGACTATATCGCCTACCGCTACAAGGTTTTGGACGATGCCCACCTCGAAAGCGGCGAGATGGCGGAGTTGGAAGAAGAGCAGTTCCGCCTGAGCCACGCAGAAGAGATACGCGGTGCATTGGATACTGCGGTCAATGCGCTGAACGGCGAGGAAGGTTCGGTATTGGATCTGCTCCGGATATGCAACCTGTCCACCGCCGCACCCGAACTGCAAGAGCGTTTGGAGAGTGTAACGATTGAGATAAAAGACATTGCCGACGAGGCAAACCATATCGCCGAACGCACCGAGTTCGCCCCCGAGCGATTAGCACAGGTGGAAGAACGCCTGAGTCTGCTGAACGACCTGCTCCGCAAATACAACGCCGAAAATGAAGAAGAACTGATACAGATGCGGGACGAACTGCAACGGCAAAACGACCAAATCGGTTCGTTTGATGTGGACATTGCCCGCCTGCAGAAAGAATTGGACACCAGAACCAAGGAACTGGCAAAGGCGGCAATCGCTCTGCGCAAGACCCGCGAAGCGGTACGCAAACCGATTTCCGAACAATTGGTAAGCGACCTGACCCGTCTCGGCATAGCCCATGCACAGATAGACATTGCTCTCGCCGACACCGATGAGTTCACCCCAACCGGCAAAGACGATGTGCAGTTTATGTTCGCTGCCAACCTCAACCAGTCGTTGCGCCGTGTAAGCGAAGTGGCATCGGGTGGTGAGATTAGCCGTATTATGCTGTGTATCAAAGCATTGATCGCCTCCAAAAACGGATTGCCAACGATTATCTTTGATGAGATTGATACCGGTGTCAGCGGCGAGATCGCCTCACAGATGGGGGATATTATGCAACAGATGGCTCAGTCGCGCCAGATAATCGCTATCACCCACCTGCCGCAGATTGCCGCCAAAGGAGATACGCAATACCTTGTTTATAAAGCCGATACCGACACCCGCACCGAGACCCATATACGCCGTCTCACAGAAGAGGAACGTGTCAGCCAGATCGCCACTATGCTCTCGGGCAAACACCCCACCCCTGCCGCTATGGAGAATGCACGGCAACTGCTCGCCCAATCGCATTAAAACGGCGAGAGAGCATAGAGTTTTTGCTTGCACCAACTGCCGATTTGCATAATTTTTCGTCTCGCCCGCAGCAACCCAACGGGTGTGCGGTACGTCCTGATCACAGAGCGCGGTTGCTGTGCCCAGTCCACCTTGCGAAGTTCTGTCTCCGCCGCATCGTGATATTGGTTGCTCAACCAATAATCCAACAAACCGTTCACGCGAAGTCGGTCAAAGAGGCTTTTCCAATCCGCCGAAAGGGCATTGTCTTGTGCGATGGTATCCAGCAGAAACAGCATATTATGCTTCGGGGTATGGAGATTGCGCGTCGCCCGCAGCGTGGCAGGCACGTCGTTGTTATAATACGCGAGGGGCTTGTTGAGGAAAGCCACAGGATAGCGCATTGCCGTCTTTGCCCACAGCAGGAAATCCTCCCCCAAACGAACCCCCGCAGGGAAACCGCCCATCTCCTCAAATACACGCCTCGGCATTGCCACAGCCCCCGTCCAGACGGGCATTGCCGTACTTCGGAGATATGCTTTCGGATAATCGATATACCCCGTCGGCATATCCAAAGCCACATGCGTTTTGCCCGGCTTGTAGTACACGTAGTTGGTAGCAAACAACCCCGCATCGGGGTAATCGTGTATCAGTTGCGCCATCTCTTCCAAGAACGTCGGCTCCCACCAGTCATCGGCATCCAAGAAACAGAGATACTCCCCCTTTGCCTCTTTCGCCGCATGGTTTCGCGCAGCAGCCACACCTGCATTGGGCTGCGAAAGGAGACGAATTTTCTCACCCATTATGCATTGTGCATTGTACATTGTGCATTGAACCACCTCTGCACTTCCGTCCGTGCTCCCATCGTCCATAACGATACACTCATAATTCGCATACGTCTGCGCCAAGACACTTTCCAACGCCTTGCGTATATACGGCGCCTTGTTATAAAGGGGAATGATTATGGAAAAAAACGGCATCATTTCTTTCTGAGTATTCCCCACTTCTCCAACTTGAACAAAACCCGCTCCATGAAATAAACCAACGGATAGAGGTGATGGCGGCGGAGACGGTTCATCTGCTCCATTTCAAAAGCGTGGTGGTCGTAGTCCCACAAGACAGCAGGCGGCAGCACCTCTTCGAGGACGCGGCGACGCTCTTGGTTGCGGAGCGTCAGATTGGTTTCGCTGATGCCCCCGCCGTCAAACAGAGTAACATCAATATCCACATATGCAGGACGGACATTGCCGAGTCCGATGGCTTGCAAATACCACTTCCAATCGCTCACAATACGCAGGCTCTCATCGTAGAGCCCGTATTGGTCATCATTGAAAAGCGCACGACGGATATAAGCGCAGTCGTGATTGAGCGTCGAGGAATAGAACTGCCGCAGCGAGTACTCCGTATAGCCGCTTTTGTTGATAAGTTTGCCATGGGCATCCACCTTGAGCATATTGCCATAGAGGAGGTCAATGGGCTGTTTCCCTTGCGTATCCGCAGGCTGTTTCTCGCTATACTGTGCAAGAGCAGCGAGCATCCGTTCCGTAACATCCGGTGCCGCGAGACAATCCCCCGCATTCAGTATCTGGATATACTCGCCCTGCGCAAGGCGAATACCCTTGTTCATAGCGTTGTAGATACCGGAATCGGGCTCGGAGACAATTTGTAAATTTGCAAATTTGCAAGTTTGTAAATTAGCCCTGCCCGCATTATTTGCCGCAATGGCATCCAAATACTCCTTGGTACCATCCGTACTGGCGCCATCCACGATTATCCACTCAAAATCAGCGACCGTCTGCGCCAGCACAGACTCCACCGTTTTGCGCAGCCCTGCAAGATTGTTGTAGGTAATAGTGATGATAGATAGTTTCATACTGTTAATAGGAACTATGAGATGATATTATCTCCATAAAATGCAATATCTGTTCGCTTTTTCTCGGCTCAAACAGCAAATGTTCAAAGTCGCGTTGTTTCATCGTCAGATTGGTGTGAGCCACCATTTCTTGCAATACCGCCATCAACGCAGGCATATCCCCGATACCACAACGCTGTTCCAAGAAACGGAAATCCGGTTTCGTCCGCTGCCAAAGAAACAATGTATCATAAAAATCCCTACCCTTTTGGCGTGAAAGCAAAGCGGATAATTTCATTGACAAAAGCACTGATAATGGAGGAACTGCAATGGGATAAAAGAAACCTAATCGCTGAACGGTAGCCATCTCCCGCTCGTATTGTATCCCTTGATCCTGCGCCTCAATCTTCATCAGAAACCGCTCCTCACGATGCCCAGTCAATTGCAACGAGAACAGCAATTCCGGAAAATACACATTTCTCCGATATGCTTTCAAAGCGCCTCCGTCTTTGTCCTTGGCGACAGCCTGCAAGCCTTGCAGTTGGAGATAACGGATTACTCCATCCGTCATAGCCACGAAATCGCTTTCACTCAACTGCTTGCAATCGAAATCCAAATCTTCCGAGAAACGGTCTATACCTTGTACCAGACGCAGATTCGTTCCCCCGATAAAAGTGAGTTTTTCGGCGTAAACAGAACGCGACAACCACTCCAAAGCCAACAACTCAACATATTCTTTGAGTATATGCTTTTGAAAAACGGCGTTATTCGCAATTGCCGGAGGGTAAAAGCCCCGAATGTATGTCAAGTCTATCATATTTTGTATGCTTTTTTCAGTAAATCAAGTCGTTTGGTGAGGGTCGGACTATTGATGCGTGCCACATATTCCTGCAAACGGTTGTGATTCAATTCATCATCCAACCAGTCCTCATCAAGTCGAAGGTCTAACATCTGGGCTGCTGTCTGATATTGAGGATATAAATATAACAAATCCAATATGGCTTTTTCGGGAGTTGCCATGGGATACACCTTACCATCTTGCATATTCATCATCGAATATCCCCAAAACAGATTCGGGCGAATGGTTTGGTAACTATATGTGGCACAATCATTTATAAAATGAGATGTCTTTTGCGTTGTAACGCTCGTTATCTCAACCACTTGCTCCGGAATGATTCCATAGAACGACAATGCCGAGTGCAAACTGATATAGGATGGTGCATAAATTTGTCCTGCAAAGTAACGCGCATAATCGGGCTGATGCAGATAATCCGCAAAAGCATACCACCCTTGACGCAAAGAAATGATATACCCCTTGCGCAGCCACATAGTATAGTTGCTACGGTTAAATGAAGGATATATTGCCTTTACCTGTTGCGTACTGAAACACGCAAACGGATGCCACTGATTATAAAACTGCAGGTACGTCACACTGATTCATTTCTAAAACGATGCAAAATTACAACATTTCTCGAATATATGCAACCCCACGAGAGATTTACATTATATTTTATAGAAATAGAGTCTTACTATAAAACAAACTTTACAAAACAACTATGCCCAACCGCTTTCTCCCCCTCCGTTGTCGCATCTATCGCCCTACCACTACCCTACCACTCATTGCTCTTGTACCACTCATGTATATATTTTCCCCCTTAAAAATCTTCCCTTGCCCCCTCTTGTCAACAGCGCACGCACACCAAAGACATCGAAATTAATGGTTAATTACATGGTCATTATATGTTTATCCCTCATTACAAAAGCCCGCCGCACTGATTAAAATTAAAGTTTATTTGCATAATCCGCCAAAATATACTAACTTTGCAAGCCGAATGAATGATTCGCCCTTTTTTAAGATGACTACGCCGACACATCCTTGTCATATATCCATAGTATCTCCCGTCTATCGCGGAGAAAATATGGTTGCCGAATTGGTAGCACGTATTATGCACACTATGGATAGTCTTTGTGGTGCCGTTCTTACGAATACCCCCCCCGATTCTCATAGCGGTATATTCGCATACGAAATAATCCTCATTAATGATGCTTCGCCCGACCGCTCGTGGGAGGAGATAGAAAAGCAATGTGCGTTGCATCCTTGCGTTAAGGGCATCAACCTCTCGCGCAATTTTGGTCAGCACTATGCCATTACCGCCGGCTTGACTTATGCCACCGGTGAATGGGTGGTCGTTATGGACTGCGACCTGCAAGACCGCCCCGAGGAAATCCCGCACCTTTATGCCAAAGCCCGAGAGGGTTACGATTCCGTCTTTGCCCAGCGTGTCCACCGCGAAGACAAATGGCTCAAACGCCTTTCTTCCAGGCTTTTTTATGCTGTTTTCAGTTATCTGACCGACACCCGGCAGGATGCTTCGGTTGCCAATTTCGGTATCTATCGCCGTTGTGTGATAGATGCTATCTTGTCTATGGGCGACCGCTTCCGCTATTTCCCGACGCAAGTCCAATGGGTCGGATTTCGCAAGGCTTATCTCCCCGTGCAGCACGCAGAGCGGGCGGAAGGCAAATCGTCGTACAACTTCGGGCGACTGATACGCCTCGCGTTGGATACCGTTATCTCTTTCTCCGACAAACCGATGCGACTGATGGTCAAGTTCGGCTTTGTCATCACACTGCTCTCAGTCCTGATTGCCATAGTCTATCTTGTCCGTTTTTGGCTGGGCGACATTGTGGTTCTGGGTTATACCAGTCTTATCCTATCTCTGTGGGCTATTGCCGGTATCATCATTTCCTTGTTGGGGGTTGTCGGATTGTATATCGGTAAGATGTTTGATACCGTCAAACATCGTCCTACCTTTATTGTCGCTGAAAAAATCAATATAGACAAATGATTATCCAACCTTTAGACTGGGATTCCCGCTTTTTCGGTTTGCGTATAGGTCGTATCGATTTGCAGACACCGGCTGATGCCGCCGAATTGCCTATGCAACATTCCGGATTGAAGCGGCAATACGATTTGCTGTATGTCTTCGATACCAACCGGGTGGGTTTCGCTGTGGCAGGCGCACGGCTGGTCGATGAGAAGGTTTTGTATGCCAAGACCTGCGAGCCCCGCAAATCGTTTGCAGACATCTCGTTCTACCGGAGCAACAAGCCGTCCGATGCCTTGTATCGTTTGGCATTGGTTAGCGGCGGTTATTCCCGTTTCAAGTTAGACCACCGGTTTCCCGCAGGCAGTTACGAACGCCTGTACCGTCGTTGGATAGAGAATGCCTGTCCGTCTGCTGGCACCAACAAACAGATTTTGATATCCGCCGACGCACACGGAATCGCCCGGGGTATGATTACCGTGGATTATCAGGGTACATCGGCGCATATCGGTTTGGTGGCAGTGGACACGGATACGCAGCACATGGGCATTGGCACACGGCTGATGTCCACCTTGGACGGCTACCTGTTTGAACGCGGCGTAAAGACTATGGAAGTCCCCACCCAAAAAGCCAACACCAATGCGTGCCGCTGGTACGAAAAGAATGGTTTTGCCGTTCAATCCGAAATGCCTATATACCATTGGTGGCTTCGATGACAAGAAAACAAGTACATATTGTGCTGAAATACACCGCATTGGTGGCCGTCAACCTGCTGTATGCATGTGTTACTATTTTTACAAAGTACGCATCGCAGCATAGTTTTATGTCGGCTAAATACCTGCTGGGTTTGTGCGGTGCAGTCAGTGTGATGGGTATATATGCCGTATGTTGGCAACAAATACTCCGGCGCGTTGAACTCAGCACCGCCTATATGTTCAAAGGCACAAGCCTCGTCTTTGTGATGTTGCTTGCCTTTGCCCTCTTTGGCGAACCAATCACGTTCCATAACATCATCGGTGCATGCGTCATCATTGCGGGAATTGTCCTGTATGCTTTGGAATAAATAAGGTCAGTTCGATATAATTGGGAAATATAAAATTTATGGTCAATATGTGGTAATACGGCGCAGCCGTCCGTTCAAAAAAGCCAGATGTACATCGTTCTCGTCCTACTATCCGTTTTTGCCGCCGCTTGCGCACAGATGCTTCTCAAGCAGGGAGCAACAAAAGGCTATACCCCGTGGTGGCGGCAGTACCTGAATATATGGGTCATCAGCGGTTATGCTGTTATGGCGGGCTGTCTGGTGTTGAACATCTTTTGTATGAGCCGTGGTGTTCAAGCCAAAGAGGTCAGTACCATCGAATCATTGAGTTACCTGTTTGTGCCGGGCTTGGCTTTCCTTTTGTTCAAAGAGCAAATCACTCGCCGCAAAATCGCAGCAATAGCAATCATAATCACAGGTGTAATACTATTTTTTGTATAAATATGGACACAACATTGGTTAAAAGTCTATTCTATGGCTTGTCAGCCTTGCTCACAGGAGTTCTGGCTTTCTTTATCATATACAATGCGGGGTGGATAATTGGCGATGATGCAATTGTTGTTTCGCATACTGGATGGGGACATTTCTTTAATCCGGCAGACACTACCCTACCTGCTGCAGGGCGGTTCTATCCGCTTGCTTATGTTATTTACAACATATTGCCAATATGCAACTTATGTTCCGCCAATGCACACTTTGCATTGCATACATTGGTATTTGTGCTTTTCTGTGTTGTCTCATTATGGGCTTGCTGCAAGGCTGTTGATGCGAAACCATTGACTTGGCAGGACGGCATATTGGTATTATCGGCTGCCGTAATATGCATAGCGCGTGCCTACAACAATTTCTTGGACGCATATTCCACAATATGGGTAGATTACACGCTGGTGATGATTTGGGCGCTATGCTGCTATTATGTACATACACATCAATCCAAACCGGCTTTAATCATCGGTCTGCTGAGTATTACATATCTCACATATTGTTTGGAAACAAATTTTGTTTTTCCGCTTGCTTATGGCATCATCGGTCTGCTCTGTACATGGGAAAAATCCACTAAGTTGGAAAAGGTATATCTATGGAGTTTGATTGGCATCGGAACCACCTTCTTGCTGCTATACTTTTTTATATGCTTCTTGCATATAGAAGAGGCTTATGATGGTGCACATGGGCAAGAAATCACCCTGTTTGGCAATGCAATCCGGATGTTTGTCGCTCAGAAAGTGTTATGGCTCGTGCTGATTCTTGTTTGTTGGAGAGCATACCGCATCTTTGTAAAAAAAGACCGGTTTGAGTTTTGGGATATTGTTTTGCTTACTGGATGTGCATATTGTTGCGGTTGTGCTGTTATGAAACTCAATTGGGTGTTATACTACTCCCTTGCATCCATATTTACCATTCCCGCAGTAGTTCACTACTTGCACAAATATCTCGGTTCTAAATGGGCTTGGCTTATTATGTTGGCTTTGGCATTGTTTATGTCCCGCAAGGTCCCCGGATATATAAAAAACAATCAGAATGGTCGGAAAGGGACTGCGGAAGTGGTAGGACTATTGGCAACTCAATACAAAGCAGGAGATAATCTGTATTGGTATGCACCAGCAGATGATGAACAAACAGGAAACTTTGGCCTAGTACAACGTGATTGGTTACACCATTCTTTAGAGACGCTTTTTGCATGGCAAATAGGCAAAGAAAATTATGAACTGCAAATAGTTAACCGTTTTGAAAGACAAGCAGGAACATATATTCTGCCTATTGAAAACAACGAACTCATCCCTGATGCCAATAATATGGTCATCTCCGTTGGAGATATTCTTATTGATAGGGGTGCATGTGGTTTCACAATCGTAAAAGTACAATAAATAGACTATATCGGCTATGAATATCCCTTTTAATAAACCGCATCTTACGGGCAAAGAAGCCCATTATATGTATCAGGCGGTGTTCGATGGTAAGTTGTCGGGCAATGGCGAGTTTACAAAACGTTGTCAGCACTTTATGGAGCAGAAATACGGTTTCCGTAAGTGCCTGCTCACTACCTCTTGCACCGATGCGTTGGAAATGGCGGCACTGCTGTGCGAACTACACCCTGGGGACGAGGTCATCGTTCCAAGTTACACCTTTGTATCTTCGGCTTTGGCTTTTGTACGCGAGGGTGCGAAGATTGTCTTTGCCGACTCCATGCGGCGTAACCCGAACATTGATGCCGAACAAATAGAGTCGCTTATTACCCCGCGTACCCGCGTTATCGTACCTGTACATTATGCGGGTGTGGCGTGTGATATGGATACCATTATGGACATTGCCAACCGCCACAATCTGATTGTGGTAGAGGACGCGGCACAGGCGATTGACAGTTACTACATTTCACCCCGTACAGGGGAAAAACGTGCTTTGGGTACGATTGGACATTTGTCGGCATTCTCTTTCCACGAAACCAAAAACATCATCTCCGGCGAGGGTGGTATGTTGGGTATCAACGACGAGCGTTTTATCCGTCGTGCGGAGATAATATGGGAAAAAGGCACCAACCGTGCCGAGTTCTTCCGTGGCGAGGTCAACAAATACGGTTGGGTGGATACGGGTTCTTCTTTCCTGCCCAGCGAGGTCGTATCAGCGTTCCTTTGGGCGCAATTGGAAGATATGGATAATATCCAAGCCAAACGCAAACGCCTGTGGAATCTCTATTACTCGCTACTTTCCGCTGCTCTCAACGCTCAACCCTCAACTCTCAACTGGTCTCTGCCCGACCTTCCCCCTTATGCCACCAACAATGCCCACATGTTCTACCTGGTTTTGCCGGATTTGGAGACACGCACATCGCTCATCAAGCACCTCAAAGAGAACGGCATATTGGCAGTCTTCCATTACCTCAGTCTTCATAGCAGTCCGTATTACGCACCTAAGCACGACGGACGTGCCTTACCCGAGTGCGACCGGTATGCCGATTGTCTGGTGCGTCTGCCTATGTACTACGACCTTACCGAAGACGACGTCCGCGCAATCTGCCAAGTCATCATCGACTTCTTTGCTCACTAATCATACACACCCCTTATCTTAGTCCCGCCCGACGATGCAATTCGTCGGGCGGGACTTTTATCTGGCAGTTGGCACCCAACAACCTTTCCATACACTTTATTTTGCGGTGTGAAATATTATGAGCGCGGTGCGTGTTGCGCCGCAAGAAGAGTTTTGTAAGTTTTGTTTTATCAGTTTTCGTTTTCTTTTTTTTCATTTTTCTTGCCACTTGCGGCATAAGAGACCTTTGGTGCCTACTTCTGAGTAACCGCCTTTGGCGGGACTTTTATATACACACTATTGCATATATACATCTTTTTTCGTAACTTTGCAGGAATTAAATTTTCAATATAATGAAAGATTTTAGTCTGACTATTGTAGCAAACAGTATTCTAAAAAATGTCATCCAACAAGACTACAAAGAGAACATTGTCTTTCAGTGGCTCAAACGACCCTGTTTGCTATTCAAACAAGATCAATTTTTCTTGTCGCAAGAGAGTTTGTTCTACATCTGTTTCCAATTTCTGGACCACATGAAGCAGTATGAGGATCTTGGTGATTGCCAATTGCAAAACGACATCCAATGCATTCCTTTTGAAGTAGAACGCCTTCTTGATGAATGCAATTATCCGGATTCACTCAGAGAATACAACTGCACCATCGACCGATTGCTGGTGATACTGACCTTACACACTCTACTACGCTTGCTTGGAGACCCCAAAGCCGATAGGTTATCCCAATACCTACTACAAGATCTGAATTACACAATGCCACACAACTTTGTAAACAAAAATAGCAAGATATATCTATCACTGCAAAGAGGTATTCTATCGGCATTAACAGACGAATCCCCTATCTATACACATAGCATAGAGATGATGCGAAACTCCGATGACTATTGCCCAACAGACAAAATGCACCTGATAGAATTTATTCAAACTTATTTTGCATCCGACCATCTCATATCAAACGAGATAGCGACATCGTTGGCAAAAGGAAAGCCAGTAGAGGATGTACTCACGCTACCGGCATCCGACTACCTAGCAGAAACAGAGCAACTCAGAAAGCAGATTGCCGACCTCGAAGAATCATTGCAAAAGAAAGACGAAGAAATAGCGGCTTTGCACGAAGAAATAGAGACCCTCGCCACACCGACAGAGGGCTATATACAGATAGAAAGCAAGTGTAAAACAAAGGTTGCTGCTATTTTGTCGGCAATGTTCTATGCACATTATTTTCATGGAGTAGGAGACATTAGCAATCGAAATGAAGTGGTAACGCATATCCTTAAATATGGCTTTCATGATTCGACCAAGAGTATTTCACAACTGCTCAGTCAATATACGTACAATGGCGGAAACATCGAAAAACTAAAAAATGAACTGCAAAGTACAATAGAACTGCAATTAAATGATGCTTTTGATGACTTAAAAGATATACAGCAAAATAGAAGTAGAGAAAGAAAATGAGCATCATAAATTACTGATAATGAGCAACTCCTAATTTATTTTTCATTTACCTAAAAAGTACGCCCATTTTACAGCCGTAAATTTTGCCGTACCTTTGCACCCGAAAATTCAATTCGGGTGCTTTTTTTATTGTACTCATTGAACAACCGAAATACTTAAAAGATTATATATATGAAAGTAGCATTTATACCACCAATCAACTATTGTATAGGCAAACTATCTATGAAGTCGGAATTCTATTTCCGGCGCAACAAACACGACAAAGTGTTCATACAGCGTTGTCCCCGACGGTTGTCGGAGAAGCAAAAGGCATGGAACAAACAGTTCGCTCGCCTATACGCTGGCAGACATCGTCATCATAGTCCTCTGTCGCAACGGGTTCTGCACGTGCAGGCACTCCCCAAAAAGCAGATACGGGGTATTATGCAAGGAAAACAAAGCGTACAACAATACCTTGAGCGCAACAGTACACAAACTGCTATGCCGACCATTCCTTCCACAGCCACACCAACTATCACAATGACCAAGCATATAGTTGCCCAACCTGTTATCATACCCCCAACCGAAACCAACGCCCATGAACACCTCGGGCAGCATAGCCGACACCACATAATGGATAACCTGCAAACAACCCAAATCTATACACATATGAGTATTACATCTATACACGCGCCACCGCTGTGCGCTTATTCCACACCGGTCGTCTATAGAGAGACGACTAAACAACGGTGTTTCCCAAGCAGTTGGCACCAATCTTCCGCTGGGGACGCGGACGCCTCGTCCGCGGTAATTTGGAGCGCAAAAGTGTGGAGACGACGCGTCTCGCGTCGTCAAAAAAGCGACTTTAGGCTTATTTTCTTCCATTTTTCTTGCCGCTTGCGGCATAGGATACCTTTGGTGCCAACTGCTGGGTAATCGCCCTAAACAACAAAAACAAATAAATTAAATTTTTTAATAATATGGCAAAGTATAAACCTATTGATTTAGTAACAAGTTGGAGCGGAAAAATTTGTGAGCACTCCGACTTCTACCTCGCTAATCGAGGAAAAACCGGCTACTCCGGCAGAATGTGCAATCCTCGGGATTTGGGCAAGAACCCTTACTCGGAAAACGAACTGAAAGTGCAGCAGAGGTACAAGCAGGCAGTGGAAGCACTCAAATCGCTTACCTCCGAGCAGATTCAGGCGTATGAAAAGCAATGGCTCTCGCAGAAAAAATCCAAGTACACCACCCTGCGGGGCTTTATGTTCGCACAGGAGTATGCGAAACTAACAGATTGACGACTATGGCAGGAAAAGTTTTTTATCTGCCGCCCATTGATTACACATCGGGCAAGATCTACGGCAAGAGGTACAATTTCACCGCTGTGTATCGGCAATTCGGTCAGCACCCACGAGGATGTGCTGTAGTAGGTACTCGGAAAACGCCTTACTCCCAATCCGAAGTGGATATGCATACCCGATTCAAAGCGGTGGTAACGGCTACCCGCAAGCGATTGCAGGTACAGCAGGATCTCATTGCTTTTAAGTCTCAAAACGTGTACCGCACCTTGTACCAGTATGTCTTCAATCAGGAATGGTCTGACTACCAACAATAGCCCCTACCATCCGCATTAGTTCCCCCTACCTCGGTAGTCTCAAGGCGCACCGCCTTCCTAAGGCTCCCGCCTCCGGAGGTTGTCTAACAAGTGTAGGCAACCTCTTTCAATATACATTGTACTAAACACAGATTCGCCCCCTATACAAGTGAGTTTTTCGGCATAAACAAAACACGATTACTTTTCTTCTAACATCCATTGCCACACAGGTTGAACCGTAATGGTATGAGCGGATTGCTCTATTGTCGATGTTTCATCATACGTAATAATCAGAAGCCGCCAATCGGGGTGTGTGGTTGCAAACTGAAGAAGCGGTGTCACCTCACGTTCATAAGTAGCGGAGTCTACTATGGAATAACAAACTTGTATCGCCAACCGTTCCTCATTTACGACAAAGTCAATTTCCTTACCCGCATTGTAGTACGATACATTTTCCCGACCATACAAGCGGCAAAGATGAATAGCCACCAAGTTCTCTAACAAAGAAGTATCGTCATCAATCAAAAATAAATTGAGAATACCATTATCCACAAAATAATACTTTTTATTGGATTCTTTCTCTGCCAATTTGGCAAGTTCATTCTCTATGGGGAGCAATAGCCAGGCATCCTCTGCATAATTGGTATAATCAATCACCGTCGGGATAGTCGTCTGACATCCCGTAGATACCACCACATTTTTCAGCCGGTTAAAGGAGATGGGTTGTTTTACACTCTCTGCCAACTTCTTGATAATCAAATTAAGTACTTTGCTATTCCTTATAGTATTTCGTTGACAAATATCACCCAAATAAATTTTTTGGTACAACCCGGACAACATAGAGCGTTTTTGCTTGAAATTCAATATCTCAGGCAAACCGCCATATACAAAATACTCTCTGAAATACCGAAGCACTTCACTCTTTTCTATCGTAGAGTATTGCCAATCCGCAGACAGGACTACCCCATTAGCGTCAAGGTATTCGCGAAACGAATAAGGATATACATCCACTATTTGAAAACGCCCTCCCAATGTGGTTGCTACATCTTTGCTGAGCATCTTTGCATTGCTCCCCGTAATGAATACATGGTATTTCTCATTTGCCAAACGGCGGGCAAATTTGTCCCAAGCAGGAATATTCTGCACCTCATCCAAAAAGACATACGGTCGCTTGCCATACCGCTCCAAGTGCGCCTCCAACAGCAAATTGAAATCGTCTGTTGTAAATTCAGCCAAGCGTTCATCATCGAAGTCCACAAAGAGTATCTCATCCCAGCCATGTCCGTCGCTAATCAATTGTTTGACACGCTGGTAGAGCATATAGGACTTGCCCACATGCCGTACACCCACCATCACATAATTGGCAGCGTCCTCGAAACAGAATGGACGATGAACAACCTCTGCACTCTCTATCTCGTCCCGTTTGTCTCGGACACATCTATAGATGACATCTTTCGTTATCTTCATTAACTACACTTTACAAAATAAACTATTTGTTATAAAACAAACTTTACAAAACTACTACAATATCTATGCCAAAAGAACGCACACACCATTTCTATGTATTTCCAAAACGTTGCAACAATACAACATTTCGCGAATGTATGCAACCGTTATCGTGAATAAGATATACACTGTTACTTTACTATCAATAAAAACTCATAGCCAAGAGTAAGCCTTAACTCCCACTATTTTTCCCTGCTATAGTATAATCTCAAGGCTTCACGCCTCCAGTTCAAAATTCAAGGGGCTTGAACTTTCAACCTTCCTTTTTGTTCCACCATTGTTCGTTGAGTAGTTCCTTTATCGTCTTTTCATCAAAACGATATTTCACGACCTTTGCAGGAACACCAACGGCAATAGCGTAAGGGGGAATATCCTTCGTTACTACCGCACCGGCACCAATGACAGCACCATCTGCGATAGAGACACCATCCAATACCGTAACATTTGCACCGATAAAGACATCATTACCTATGGTAGTATGCTTGTGCTCTTCTATTTTGCCACGATAGAAACAAGGCGAGGTACTCAATAGATTCGTCGGGTGAATGCCCAAGCCGCAGCAGAAATTCGGACCGATAGAGCAGTATTTTCCAACTGTCAGATAGGCGGCTTGGGCATTGCGTGCGAAATAAGAATGACTGCCTAATTCTACGTGTTGCAACAAGTACGGAGCAACAGCATACGCTTCTGTTCCGAATTGGCAGTTGCTTTTCTCGGAACGAACCAACGAATAACCGGTTGTTTTTCCGTTAGGTATCTCCGGTTCGGCAAGCCATTTAGCCAACCACAATTGTATTAAACGCTTGATATTCATATCTGTTTACTTCTTAATCCACGAACCTTCGTGTCCTACCATACGTTTGATTCGTTTATTCACTTTGGCAATAAAACGCATCAGACTATTCTTTTGCGGCTCAAAATACCGATGATGAAACTCTCGGTCCGCCTTGTTTTGTATATTGGTGGTACTTGGATGCACCAATGGAAGAATAGGTTTGGTAGGCACATTATCTATGAGATTTCCCTCAGCCATTTGATGTGTGGCTTCGCCTACGGTGCCGATGTTACTGCTCAGATTAACATTGGGGATGATGCCCTTTCCATGGTGCAACCATATAGACATAAAAAACTGCATATCCCAACTTTTGCCCCCTTGTCCGTCCGTTTGCGCCTCTTTAAGCCGGTCAAGCCAGTATTCCCGCTCATAAAATCCACAACCATATCGCTTTAATGCTTTGTTCAATGTGCGCCAATGAACATTCCGCAAGTAGAGGTCAAAATCATTCCATGCACGCCGCCATGTCGCCCACGCACAAAGATTGCGATTCATCATAGAGAAATAATAACTGCCATCGCCCCATTTATGCGTGTCTACATTCATACTTGCTATGGCACGTATGGAATTGTCATCTTTGTATTTATTGAGCAGTTCCTCGCAATAGGAGAAAAAATCAAGATGCGGAACAGCATCATCCTCAATGATGATACCCTGCTCTACTTGCGAAAAGAACCAACTGATAGCCACCGCCGGTCCGGGACCACAACCAAGATTGGTGTCGCTATAGTAACGATGCATCGTTGGCTCGGTTTGCACTTTTGCGTTAGACGTATAGTTATTCCATAGTTCCTCAATGGTTTGACGAACCTCAGCACACTTCTGCACATCGTTCTCATTACCCGCACGCGCACCATCTTGAAACACATAGAGTTCTTGAGGTCTTGCTTCAAGAATACGCTCCAGCACACGACGGGTGTGAGCAGAACGATTGAATGTAATAAGCAGTATAGGGGTAGTGAAAATAGTCATTGCTTTTTTAGAAATTCATTTTTTCTCAACTATATTCGGATAAAAGGTTAATTATTAACAACAAACAGTTCCCTATGTATGCTGTTTGTATCATTGAAATTTCTCATACCATCGGTAAGGACAGGAATGATGTTATTTGCTTGTAGTATCATGTCTGTCATTGCGGTATGTCGCCCCCATGTGTAAGCCCAGAAAGGAATGAAACCTTTGATTTTTGAAGTTGCGGCTATTGATTTGGTAACAAAGTTAATGAATTCCTGCTCAGACATAGTGGTTACATCCTTGTGCTGCAAACCATGCAAACCTATTTCTATCAAACTATGCGAGGTAGTTACATAATTTCCAATATCTGCTATGCTTAAATAGTTTTCTGTAGGTGTATCACGATAAGCCTTACCTTCCGCATAATCTGGATTTATAAATAACGTAACAGGGATATTTTGCTGTATCAGCCATGGAAGTATCTCTTTGAGAGAGGCATATCCGTCATCAAACGTAAGTACTGCATATTTATTCAGACGAATGTGGTCTTTTTGCAACTTTTTGAAGGCCTCTGAAAGAGAAATGAATTCTACTCCCTGTTGCTGCGAAGTCAATACTTTATGCTTAAAATTCTCAATAGCCATCCAATCTGTCTTATACATTGATGCTGCATCAAAGTACGCACATACGTGATGAAGACAATATACACGGATTGGTTGCAAACACAGATGCATCCACTTGCGCTTCGCTATGGTCAATAGAGATTTCATTTTTCCATTCTATCAATGATTTTCGACATCAACATCGCAATACCCCATGCCCATTTATGCCGAGACAGTTTGTCATACAACTGTCCCTTTTTATCATATTCAATGCACGTGTTCCATTGTCGGGTGCTAAATTCTTCTGTTGACCAACGTTGAAACTCCAATGCACGCTGCTGCTGCCATTGCAAATTTTGTCTATCGCTCATTCCACCGCCCTCGAAATACGCAATAGTTTGGTTTACATAGCGAAACGTAGCATTTCCGTTTCCAAGACAGCGAATATAAAAAACCGTATCTCCGTCTATTTTGTAACTCTCATCGAAATAACCGTATTGTTCAAACAATGTTCTTTTACAAAATGAGGCTTGATGTAGGAAATAACCTTTCTGCACATCAATATAATTAATGTCTGATTTTCCATAGCCTCTATTAACAAACGTTTGACCATTCTTGGTACAAATTGTATTGCCCTGAATAATGTCGGTGCCGTCCAATTCGGGGAGGATGTGTTCTACAACACGGGAATCCACCAGATAGTCGCCACTATTGAGCATAAGGAGATAGTCCCCGTGAGAGGCACGGATGCCTTTGTTCATAGCATTGTATATACCGGTATCGGATTCAGAGACAATTTGTAATTTGTAATTTGTAATTTGTAATTTACCCGCTGTATTTGCCTCATCTGCAACATCATTTGCCTTAATGGTTTCCAAGTATTCTTTAGAGCCATCGGTGCTGGCACCATCAATGATGATATACTCAAAATCGTGGCAAGTCTGTGCAAAGACGGATTCAACCGTTTTGCGCAAACCCGACAGGTTGTTGTAGTTGATAGTGATGATAGAGAGTTTCATATATTTTGTTCCAATACAATACGTCTTTTAGCAATAATACTCCCTTACTGTAGCAAATAATCATATACATTCATCAATACAATGCCATTATCCAATGAATGGCAAGGAATATTGTCCGTAGTCAATATCAATTTTCGAAACGAGTCTCCTGTCAGTATAAGCGGGCGTTGCTCTTGTTGCAACTTAGCGGCATCAGGAATACTATAAGCAGATTGAATGTATATACGTTCGCTACCACGATTGCATACAAAATCTACTTCAAAAGTTGAGCGTTGTAATTTTCCTTCTGCGTTCTTACCGATATAAGAAATATTTCCTACATCTACCAAATACCCCATTGCTATCAGATGATTATAAAGTATATTCTCTATGCAATGTGTGGGTTCCACTTGGCGGAAACCAATCAAGGCATTGCGCAACCCCAAATCGGCAAAATAATATTTATATGGAGAATCTATATACTTTCGTCCTTTGATATCATAACGTATTGCACGAGAAACCAAGAAAGAATCTATGAAATAATCAATATATTGCTTGACCGTATTATGTGATATACCAGATTTCTTTTCACTATTAAACGTATTAGCCAATTTTGTAGGATTGGTTAGTGCACCGATATTTGAAGATAGCATAACCAATAATTCTTCCAAATCGCTATCACTCTTTATGTGGTTCCGATTGATAATATCGTTTATGTAAGTTTCATGTATCAGGTCATTCAATATCTGCGTCTTTCGGACAGGATCTTCTTCTAATACAACCATAGGCAGTCCACCATAGTACATATAATCGCGCCACAATTGAAGTACATCGGAATCTGTTTGTTCGTGTAGTTCCTTAAAACTAAGCGGTTGCAGGTATATCTGCGTTCCACGCCCCCTGAACTCAGTTGCAACATCTGAAGACAAAAAGCGCGCATTACTACCGGTAACATACACATCTACATTACTAATATGCAGGAAACCATTCAATACATCAACAAAGTCTTCTAACATCTGAACTTCATCAATGATTACATAAAACAAACTATTATCTCCTTTCACCCTATCACATACAAACTGATAAAGAGTCTCTGCCTTACGCAAATGTCTGTCTGCAAACGAATCCAGTTGTATCTCAATAATATGATCCTCAGCGACACCCTCTTGCAACAAATGCTGTTTGAAAAGGGTAAATAACAGGTACGACTTTCCAACACGTCGAAGACCTGTAATGATTTTCACTAATCCATTATGACGCAACGAGATTAGTTGCTGAACATATGTTTCTCTCTTAAATACCATCCGTTTATACTATCAAATTATGTATATATTTACACTTTTAGTCAACACAACCACACTAACGCAGACTGACATTACAACAACTCCCATATATAGAATAGTTGTGAGTGAAAAATCATTGTTGGGCTCGTAAGTCATAGTAGATAGTGGCGCGGACGAAGGGATGGAGTTGTTGGTAGGTTTTACGCAGCGGGGAATTCGGGTCTGCGGGATTGATATGCTCGGGTTTGGAGAGTTGGGCTTGGAAACGCTGCAACCAATAGGCACGACGCGGAGAGTCCATAGCCAACTCGGCTTTGGCACGGCGACTTGCCTCACCAAAGAGTTTGAGATGCTGCTTCTCTGCACCCGTGGGCGGATTCTTCTTGCGATTGCGTGGATTGGCAATGACGTATGCCTCTTGAGGTCCCTGACTCACAATATGACCATGCTCATCACGATATTGCTTACAACGGAAAACAGTCTCCCCTTTCTTGGAAATTTTGCCTTTGAGACTTTCTACGGGGTCGGTTAAAATGACTTTACTCATATTCTTGGCGGCAGAGCCGCGTTGATGATTCGCTTGCGCGAATGTGAATGACTATGTGTTAATGGTTCGGTGTGCGAACGTTGATGGCATTGACCCGATACCCTACGGAGATAATCATATCAAGGTTGTAGAAAGCCATTGTGCGTTCCACTTGCCGTTCCCCCTCTGTTTGAACTGTTGCAAAAAACGCAACAGTTGAGTCCGCCTGCAGTTCCGCAGTCTCCAAGATGTTTTTGATATGGCGCGAGATGGTGGATTTGTTGCGCTGGAAGAGTTCTGCCATTTGGTCAAGTGTAAGCCAAACGGTCTCATTTTGCAAGCGCACCTCTATCCGACTTGTGCCATTGGCAGTCCGGTAAAGCAGTATTTGCCCTTTGTCGTCCATTATTCTTCTGTTGGTATATCGGCTATTGATAGTTGGTTACTTCTCTTGGTTGTTACGACTACAAAGGTATAGAAAAGATTTGGATTGTGCAAGTGCGGATAAGGTTTTGCAAGATATTGGGCGATATTCGGGGCATATTGAGACAAAAAGAACGAGGAAAATTCGGTATGCTATCGGGAATCACCTATTAATCACCTATTAATCACCTATCAATATCCTATTCTTGTCAGCATAAAGTAAAGGAATAGTTATAACATAGTTTAAAGTGGTTTAGTCCTGTTGTATATAATTTTCGTGTGGGGGATCATTGTGTCAATGACTATAGTTGATTATACAAATTTCGGTACAATGTGCCAATATGCTGCAATGTATAATTTTCTAACACGTGCAGACGGATATCAGTCGGATTGTAGGTGCGTTCCAAAGCAACCTCTATCGCTTGTCCTATAGCCTTAGGAGAGTAGTCCTCCGCGATGACACCCGTATCTTGTGTCATCATATCCGCAGCCCCACTGACAGGCGTAATAACGACCGGAGTACCGCAAGACATGGCTTCTATAGGAGTTAAAGGAAAGGCTTCTTGATGAGACGGCATAACCAATACGTTCGCAGCCTGATAGAGGCGAGCCATTGTAGCAGACTCCCTTACTTTAGAAATATGTATTACAGGAATAGAGCAAGGTGGGATTGCGCCATTCCCCACACATAACAAACAAGAATTGGCGGGAATATGTTGGACATATTGAAACGCATCCACGAGTTCTTGCAGCCCTTTCTCCGTATCATTCAAATTCCCATTCGCAAATAAAAAGACAAATACATTCTCTTGTATTCCAAATAAAGACCTTGCTTTATGTGTATTTCCAATATTGAAAATATCTGTATCTACACTATTGGGAATATCAAAAACAGGTCGTCCTCTATAAAGTTCGTTGTTTCCTATGTATGTGTGCATTTCGTCGGATAACGCCACTAAAGTGAGGTTGGAGCAGTTGAATAATGCCTGTTTCTTGGTATCATAACAACGCTGTTCCAGATTTCCCAACAAAGTTGTATATTTGTCTCTCAATCTAATGTGATGGAAACATCCCATAAATGCATTCATATCATGGAACGTCCATACAATAGGCTTGTTCACTTTAGCAAAAAAAGTAGGGTAATCCAAGAAATCTTCCACCCAATGCAAATGAATAATATCCGCCCATTCTATCAAAGGGTTAGCGGATAAATCATATTCCGATATAGGAAGCGTAATGCAACATTGCCGAGTATTCCTAATTTTTGCATATTGAGATAGTATATAATCTCTATTGGATATATAGCTATTCATTCGATGTAAAAAACGCCGAATGAAACGTCCCATTTTAGTGGCATACCAAAAGCCATGATGCGATGCGGTAGAAGCGACATAGACTTCTCGTTGCTGCATTAGTGTATCTCGGACCAAGACTTTACTTTCCACACCTAACTCCAACAAAGAAAAGTGGATGCGCAACATTGCAGCACCTGCCCCACCTTGTGTACTGGTACCTATATGCAAAATTTTTCTGCTCATTACGCGAATAGAAAGCGTTTTATTTTTCGCTTTAGTTTAACCCACCACGGGGTCTTGTCATAGCGGTAGAAGTTTCTCATCTTGCACACTATAGATGGCGGGACACAGATACACTTGGAAAAAGAGAAGTTGTATTGTGGTTTATCATACATATCTGGCATCCAAACTGATGTTTCATAAGATTGTACAGTACCACAATGTACACCGGTTCCATCAAAGCCTATGTTATAGGATAGAGAGCGAGTAGGTCTGACACAAACTGCATTATGCAAATAGAGACAATGCTGCCATCGCGCATCCCAAGCATCCGTCCTACCCTCAACGACATCCAACAAAGAATCATACAAATCTCCACCACCTCGATTATACTTGAAAATTTTATATGCCGTTGGGTGCTGTACTATATCATAGGTGTGTATATTCCAATTACATTGTTTCCATCTGTCAGACCATGTAGCCCACCCACAAGATTCACAACGATATGATGCATACACGTCATTCTTCATTGAATGTAAGAACGGCAACTTGGGAGAATAAGAACCTATAGCATAAACCCTCTTATTATTCTCATAAAATTCGAGTGCATCATTCATAAAATGCAAAAAGTAGGGATGAGGTATTGTGTCATCCTCTAATGCTATAACTTTTCCGTATTTCTCTACTATCTCTGTAATTGCATCTATTTCAGAAGGGTCAAGCCCTTTGTTAGATTGTTGTTCGATGATAGTTATACTACTAAATCCTACAATCGTATGAATATACTCACGGACAAGTTGTATATTCTTGCGTTCTTGCTCTGTGGCTGTTATTTTAGATCCATCGGCATAGATGTACAAATCCGAATGATTGGCTAAATCATTCTTTAACAAAGCCTCTATCACTCGTTGGGTGTGATGAGGACGAGCATACACAAAAAGGACTATCGGAGCAAAGTGAGATTTCATCGAAGACAAGGATTTGACTTGTTAAATCGCAACATTATATAAAGCGTTTTTAATGCGTACTTGGAAAAAAACAAATGCTTGTGCAAGCACATATAACGCACACGATATTTCCACAAACTATGTGATGCCTGCTTATAAGGAACTTGGCTTAGGTGAAGTAACTCTCCATCTTCAAAAGTTGCCAATTGAGTTTTCAAAAACGGGAACATATCCTGCATTTTTCTATGCTGGGTAGCCCAACGCATTGTGGATTGAATATTGGCAAATGAGTCTTGTTGCGTCACATTGTTACCATGGCGGCGATAAATCGACATCTCATTTTCAAAATGGTATGCCTTTCCATACTTTGCAGCCAAGAGAAATGTCAACGTATCTGTGATAAAAACCCAATTAGGATATTTTATATCGGATAACACATTTCGCATCACAACAGAACTCGTATGACATATACCAGGACAAAGATATTCTATTGGCGCGACCTCTCCTTCTTTCCTTGGGTTAAACCACAGATTTGTCTCTGTGTTATTTCCATTCTCACATAGAACACGAACATTGGTGCTTGTGATTACATAGTCAGGATGTTCATCCAACCACATTACCTGTTTCTGAAGTTTATGGGCATCTATCCAATAGTCATCCCCCTCTAACATTGCTACATATTCCCCCGTACAATGATTTAGAACAAATTCCCAATTCTTAACCAATCCGAGATTTGTTTTGTGGTGATAGATGTGAAAAAACGGATATTTCGCAGCATATTCATCACAAATCGCACCCGTTCCATCCGTAGAACAATCATCTCCAACAATCACCTCATAAGCAAAATCCACCTGTTGCATCAAGATACTATCTAATGCCTGTCGAATATATTGTTCTTGATTATATGTTACAACAAAGATGCTAAGTTTCATAATATGGATTTTAACCACTTGAATGGTGCTAACAATGCATGTCCTAACCGATATGTATGAGAGTGCTGGATTTTCTCCAATTGCTGCCCTATAAGTATGTTTTTTCTAAACATTTGCATATCTACTAAAGGAGAAAAATAGTTATCTATTTTATTCAAAATTTCAGTATCTTTATGCATAAATGCTCGTTCATACAAAGAATACAACACTGAATTATATAGATTTCTCAGGTTTATATTACTATTTGGAAATTTAGGGACAAACTCATCTTCTAATAAAAAACAATTCTTATTATACAAATATTTTTTCAGTGCATCATCTTTGCCTGCAAAACAACTTGCACTTCCAATATGTCGTCTATACACAGCTGTTACTCCATCAATATACTCCACACCTGCCAAAAGACACATATTATAAAGAAAATATAACGCACCATCTATATAATCCTTATTGGGTTCTATATTATCAGATATCGATTTTCTGTATAGCCACGTATTGTTTGCTTTATACCACACGGTCATAGGCTCTTTTACAGTTTTTGCATTAAAAGATTCTCCTGCAGATGCGTATATGGCTCTTTCCCATTTCTTATTATCTTCATAATATATATCGCAATCTGTATAGCATAACCCGACCTCTTTATGTGCTTCGAGATAATCCACTTGTTTTTGGAGTTTGTGAGGGTCTGTCCAATAGTCGTCGCCTTCGCACATAGCGATGTATTTGGCACCAGTGGCATTGATGGCGGCATCCATAATGCGACCAAGAGAGCCGTCTTGCTTTGAGTATTGGTTCTCTGTTTCGTAGATGGGGTGGATGATGTCCGGGTACTTAGCAGCATACTCACGAATGATGTCCGCAGAATGGTCAGTGGATGCATCATCATGTACAATAGCCACAAATGGAAAATCGGTCTGCTGCATCACAAATCCATCAAGACATTCTCGAAGGTATGGCTCGTGATTATATACGAAACACTTGATGGCGACAAGAGGATGACTATTTTTCTCCATATTCTACCATAAATTCTAATAGTTTCACAAAAAACGAATAAGTACTTCCCCCTATGTTCAGCAGAAGTGATACAACATTAAATTTTACATCTCATCAGTTTAGTTTTACATCTGTATATTCAAACCTCGGGGTAATGTCACCGGGTTCTTTGCCCATCCAGCCGCCAATTTCTATGGCGCGATTGGCTAGGACGAAAGAGATAATATCGTTTTCCGAGAGCAAATCTTCGATATTATTCGGTTGGTTGAAAGCCATAAAATCGATAGAGAATGTACCCCAATTGAAGAAATCATTCGGGATGTGGCATATCTGTTCGTATTCACCCGCTTCATGGTGTCTGTCATAGCAACGACCTGCGCCAGATGTTGAGAATAACCGTTCCCCCTGCTCGTTTTTGATATGCAAGGTTATCCAAAATTTCTCCATTGGCTTTGTAAGACGATAGCGCATAACTATTTCCAACGCATCAGTCATGTGCATCACATCGGTATAATCCCCCCCCGTAGGACGGACACCTATTTCGAGGAGTTCAAAGCCATGTCCTTTGTATTGCGGTTCTGACCACGACTTGTGGTTATCAATCGCGCTATCACCACGAAGATAATGGGTTACGATGGGGTCAATGTCACCTTGGTCAATGAGTTGCCCGTTTTGGAGAATGACACCGTGTTTGCAAAGGCTCTTGATGCTCGTCATATTGTGGGAGACGAAGAGGACGGTGCGACCGTCGCCGTGGGAGATGTCCTGCATCTTGCCGATGGCTTTCTTTTGGAATTCGGCATCACCGACTGCCAAGACTTCGTCTACAACCAGGATTTCGGGATCCAAATGGGCGGCAACAGCAAAGCCCAAACGCACCATCATACCACTACTATAACGTTTGACAGGGGTGTCCAAGTAACGTTCGCAGCCGGAGAAAGCAACTATCTCATCGAGTTTGGAGGTGATTTCCTGTTTGGTCATACCAAGGATGGCACCGTTCATATAGATGTTCTCGCGACCGGTCATCTCGCCATGGAAACCCGTACCCACCTCCAATAGCGATGCTATGCGTCCGCGGGCACGGATAGAGCCTGTGGTAGGCGCAGTAACCTTACTAAGCAGTTTGAGGAGTGTGGATTTGCCTGCACCGTTCTTGCCGATGATACCGACCACATCACCCTGCTCCACCTTAAAATCAATGTCGCGCAACGCCCAGACGTATTCGGAATTGCCTTTGGAGGCACGGTCGTTGACTTCGCCGATTTTCAGATAGGGATCCTCACGGCGCAGGATGCTGGTCTGGAACCAACGGTCGAGGTCGTGGGCGATAGTGCCTGTGGAGACTACCCCCAAGCGGTATTGTTTGCTGACGTGATTAAATTCTATTGCGGTTGCCATTATGCTCCAATATACTCCGTTAATTCTCTCGTTTTATTTTGGCTGCAAAGATAATTAAAAAAAATAATATACACAAATCTTTTTTACACAACAAACACTATATGGGAAACAGGCAGCCAAATATGGATGCTGCGGAGACAGAAAAGGGACTGACAGCGGGCTTTCCAAGCCCGCTACGGAAACATTGACAGTTGCTACAACAGAGAGTTAGTTCTGCTAACCCGGATTACGGAAAGGGGTACCCATATTCCGTATTTTGTATAATATGGTTTGTCAATATGCTATTTTTGCCGTACTTTTGTGCCAGAAATCAATTAACAATGAAGAATTAACAATTAATATGTGCAGTATTCCTAATTGATTCTACAATTTAATTCGTAATTATTCATTCATAATTCATAATCAGATTATGGTACTCGAAAAGATTAACGGTCCGAAGGACATCAAGCAACTCAACAGTAAGGAGTTGCACATACTAGCAGACGAGACACGGCACTACCTGCTGCAGAAAGTGAGCGAACACGGCGGACATATCGGTCCGAACCTCGGCATGGTGGAAGCCACGGTGGCACTGCACTACGTGTTCAACTCGCCCGAAGACAAGATTGTCTTCGACGTGTCGCACCAGAGTTATCCGCACAAGATACTGACGGGGCGCAAAGAGGCGTTTATGGACGCACGGCACTACGACGACGTGTCGGGCTACAGCGAGCCCTCGGAAAGCGCACACGACCACTTCGTTATCGGACACACCTCGACCAGCGTCAGTCTGGCTTGCGGACTGGTGAAAGCCCGCGATTTGCAGGGCGGCAAAGAGAATGTGATTGCCATAATCGGCGACGGTTCGCTGAGCGGCGGCGAGGCATTGGAGGGATTGGACGTGGCAGGCTCGGAACTCGGCACGAACTTTATCATCATTGTCAACGACAACCAGATGTCAATTGCCGAGAACCACGGCGGGCTGTATAAGAACCTGCAGTTGCTGCGTGAGACAAATGGCGAAGCACCCTGCAACTTCTTCCGTGCGATGGGGCTTGACTACCTCTATGTGGACGAGGGCAACAACGTGGACGCACTCATCAAGGCATTCCAACAGGTAAAGGACATCGACCACCCTATTGTGGTACATATCAACACATTAAAGGGCAAAGGTCTGCCGTTTGCCGAGCAGAACAAAGAACGTTGGCACTGGGGTATGCCATTCGACCTCGAGACGGGCAAGCCGAAGTTCATTGCCCCCGCAGGCGAAGACTACGAGACACTCACCGCCGAACATCTGCTTGAGTTGATGCCGTCGCACCCCGAGTTGTTTGCCATCACATCAGGCACACCGGCGGTGTTCGGGTTTACGAAGCCGCGTCGTGAGCGTGCGGGCAAGCAGTTTGTGGACGTGGGTATCGCCGAAGAGACGGCAGTGGCACTGGCTTCGGGGGCTGCCAAACGCGGGGCGAAACCCGTGTGGGGCGTGTATAGCACGTTTATCCAGCGCACCTACGACCAGTTGCAGCAAGACCTCTGCATCAACGACAACCCCGCACTGATGCTTGTCTTCTGGGGCGGTATCGAGAGCATGAACGACGTGACGCATACCTGTTTCTACGACATTCCGCTGCTGATGAATATCCCGAACCTCATCTACCTGGCACCGACCTGCAAAGAGGAATACCTCGCCATGATGGACTGGGCAATTGCCTACCGCGAACACCCCGTGGCTATCCGCGTGCCGCTGACTATGCACTACGCCCAAGACGCGATGCCTGATGCCAAAACAGACTGGTCGAAGCCTGCCTACAAGGTGGCACACAAAGGCAGTCAAGTGGCGATACTCGGATTGGGAGAATACTTCCATCTCGGCGAGGAACTGCGCAAGGCACTTGCCAAAGAGGGCATCGATGCCACGCTTATCAACCCGCGTATCATCACCGCTTTGGATACAGAGATACTCGAAAGCCTGAAAGCCGACCACAAGGTGGTCATCACCCTCGAGGACGGACAGATAGACGGCGGTTGGGGCGAGAAGATTGCCCGCTACTACGGCGACAGCGATATGCGCGTGTTGGTTCGCGGCGAGCGCAAGCAATTCGAAGACCGATACCACGTCACCGACCTGCTGCAAGCCAACCGCCTGACCGCCGGACAGATGGTGGAAGACGTGGTTGCTGCGCTAAGTTGAGAGTTAGTTGAGGGTTGAAAGAAGTTGGAAAGTTAAAAGTTTAGAGTTTTGGGTTGGTTGCAGGGCATTGAAGCCGCAAGCATAGATATATCCAAAATTATGAGTAAATAAGGAAACGGCTCTGCGGGATCGGGAAACCGATTGGCAGAGCCGTTTTTAGGATGTTGTATTTTTCCGAACAAAAGACATTCAAAAGAAGCACAACCTAAGCCTATCCTCCTCACATCCTCCTCACTTTTACAGGAAAGAAATATAGAACATTTATAAGACCAAGACGGGGCTTATTTTATGGTATCGGCAGGAAGTTGCAGAGTATAGAGAATGGCTTCCGCCTGGCGGAGGGCGTTGCGTTTCTTCTGACCGGGAGCAAAGACAAAGGTCTCAGCAGTGATGACATTGCCGCGCACCTGGTCGAGGCGGGTGAGACTGACATACGGTCCGCCCATGGCTTCGCCGTTGCGGATTTTCCACAGTCCGCGCACTTCGGTGGCATAGAAACCGTCGTCTTTCTTGGGTTTAAGTGCCTGTACATTACGCATTTGCGGAGGAAAAACCTTATATTCCGTACCCATATACGACCCCTCGACCGAGGCACTGATTACGCGCGACAAGACCTCATCGCGCTTGGCATTGAGGTAATCGAGCGTGAACGTATTCGGGTCGGTATAGGGGTATGAATAGACCACCACATCACGGCGCATAGGACCTTTGTTGTTGCAGCACCACAGCAAATGGACACTATCTGCCTCCGGCATAGTGAGCGTAGTGTCCATAATGAGTATGTAGTCCTCGGGAATGAGCATATCGCAGCCGAACTCCTTTTGCAGCACCTTGCGAGCATCGGCATTGGTATTGGCACGATAGAAAGCGGTTTGGCGTTGCAGTTCCCGGCGCACAAACCAGTCGCGCACCTCGTTGCCATGCTGCAACCAATAGTCAACAAACTCTTCCTCCGAAGCGGCTTGAATACGATATACCGCCTGCGGGTGCGACCAAACATCAGTAGAGACACGCACCTTTAGTTGGGTATATTTCTCCGGATTGATGTCCACCAAAAGGATATTGCGTGTCGGTTTGAGATAGTCGTCAAACGCAGCATTGGACACGTTGGTCAGCACGAAATACGGTTCCATCTGCGGCAAGCATGGCATATCCTCGCCCATAGTAGCCCGCACGAGGTCGTAGGTGGTGGCGATGGGTTCGGCATACGCACTGCCGGTGGGGTGTTCGATACCGCTTGCGGCAATCCGGTTAAGAGACTCCTGCGAAAGCGGTTGCTTGGGTGATACGACCAGACATTCGTAGATTGTTCCCGTGGCACTGGTCAGCACCCGTCCGCCACTCTGTTTGCCGCAGCCTGTCAGTACCAACAGCGGCACCAACAGGCTCCATAAAATATATCGCTTCATATTCTCTGTATATTAATTGTTAATTTTCACCGGTTAATTCATTCCCCGTCCGAGTTTGATAGTCTCATACGCCTCGTTGATCGAGCGGAATTTCTCTGTGGCTTGCAGGCGTACCTCCTCGCCCGCATTGGCAACTTTGTCGGGGTGGTATTTCATAGCCATACGGCGATAGGCTTTCTTCACCTCCTCATCGCTTGCCGAGGGCTCTATCTCAAGCGCAGTATATGCCCAGTTGGGGTCCGCCTGCTTGCGATAGAGAGACAGGAGCGAGCGATAATCGGCATCCTGCACACGCATATTCGTGGCAATGAGCGAAATCATATTCTCCTCTGCTTCAGACACTTCCCCGTCCGCCTTGGCAAGGTCGAAGAGGATATGTATTATCTCCAAGCGGGTGGAATAGTTGATGTGCTGCGCAATCTGCTGCGATACGGCAATCGGATCGATGTCTTTCTGCAGCAGTTCTTTGAGCAAGTGGAGTGCTTCTATAGCACCGTCTTCCCCGTAGTTCTTGAGAAGAAACGGCTTGATATAGTTCACCTCCGATTTCATGACGCGTCCGTCGGCTTTCATAACGCACGCAAACAGCACCACCATTGATACGCGGATATCGCCCACCGACGCACGCCGGTAGGTTCTGTTGTAGGTCTCGCTGTTGTCTTCTGTCTGCTTATTGCCGTTGTCCGCTGTATCACCGTCGGTGAGGACACGGTCGCTCGAATCGAAAAGCGAGCCGATAAACACACCTATCAACGCCCCGATGGGACCGCCCAGCACGAACCCCAATCCGCCTAATATCCATTTGCCTGCTGACATATCTTTTCTGTTCTGTTTTGCGATTGCAAAATTACGAAAAAAAAACGGATACAGCAAATCGAATTAGCGGCAGATGGTGGCGCGTGCTGCGCACATAGTGGTATTATGCGCCACCAACAGCCGAAACACCTTACAAAAACGGCTTTATCCTTCGTGTATCTCTCGTATATCCTTCGTGTTTGCGTCGTAGTTGATACACAAGTTTGCCTATGTGGGCAAAAAGCAGTAACTTTGCAGGCACAAACGAGGTATTTATGATGAATATAGAAGATATAAAAAGCGACCTGCGATACCTGACGCTGCTCAGCGAGCGTTTCCCGAACAGCAAAGCGGTCATTACCGAGTTGATCAACCTGCGTGCGATTCTCTCTCTGCCCAAAGGCACAGAGCATTTTGTGAGCGACCTGCACGGCGAGAGCAGTGCGTTTATCCACACTATCAAGAACGCATCGGGCGTTATACGGCACAAGATTGACGACCTGTTTGAAGCGATGAGTGAGACCGAGAAACGCGCCCTGTGCGCCCTGATCTACTACCCCGACGAGCGCATCGAATTGGTACAACGCAGCCTGAGCGAACACATAGACGGTCTGGACGAAGGCATAGGCGAATTCAGTATGGAAGACTGGTATCGTATCCGCCTGCACCAAGTGGTAGTGGTAGCACGGGCGGTAACGATCAAATACAGCCGTTCCAAAGTGCGCAAGATGCTGCCGAAGGACTATGCGTATATCATAGACGAGTTGCTCCACGAATCGAACATCGAGAGCGACCGTGCGGTCTATTACAACGCCATCATTGACACAATCATCAACCTCGGCTGCGCCGAGAAACTCATCACGGCGATTTCCTACCTGATACACGGTTTTACCATAGACACGCTCCACGTGGTGGGCGACATCTTCGACCGCGGTTCAGGGGCAGCCAAGATACTGGACGTGCTCTCCACCCTGCGCGACTACGACATCCAGTGGGGGAACCACGACATCGAATGGATGGGGGCTATGGCGGGCAATCCCGCACTGATAGCCACAGTGCTGCGCGTCTCGATCCGCTATGCGAACATAGAGACCCTCGAAGAGGGCTACGGTATCAACCTGCTGCCGCTGGCTAACTTCGCCATGGAGACCTATCACGACGACCCGTGCGAGGTATTCCAGACCAAGGACTTCGAGAACAACCCGCGCCTGACCCGCTCCGCCGCCCTGATGGCAAAGATGCACAAGGCAATTTCAATCATCCAGTTCAAGTTGGAAGGACAGACCATCCTGCGCCACCCCGAATGGGGAATGGACGATCGTCTGCTATTGGACAAGATAGACAAGCGGCACGGCACCATCCGCATCAACGGACAGGATTATCCGCTATTGGATACCAACCTGCCCACGCTGTCGGAAGCAGAGCCTTACCGCCTTTCCGCCGAGGAACAGGAACTGATGACCCAGTTGGCACGCAGTTTCCGCAAGTCGGAGAAGATGCAAAAGCACCTGCACCTACTCTACCAGCACGGCAGTATGTTCCTTGTACGCAACGGATTCCTGCTCTACCATGCGGCTATCCCGCTCAACGACGACGGCGGGTTCACCGAAGTGGACGTATGCGGCAAGCGTGTAAGCGGCAGACGCCTGATGGAGCGCACCGACGAGGTGGTACGTGTGGCATACTACGGCAACGGCAAAGAGAAAGCCAATGCCTTGGATTATATGCTCTATCTGTGGGAAGGTCCCTACTCGCCGCTCTACAACAAAGACAAGATGACCACCTTGGAACGGTATTTCGTAGCAGATGAAGACCTATGGAAAGAGAAAAAAGGGGCATACTACACGCTAGCAAATGAAAAGGAGACGTGCGTGCGCATATTGCAGGAGTTCGGAATGAACACCGAGACGGGGCGTATCATCAACGGGCATATCCCCGTGCGCACCATAGAGGGGGAAAGCCCCATCCGCGCCGAGGGTAAACGGTTTGTGATAGACGGCGGTTTCAGCAAGCCCTATCAGAAGAAAACGGGTATTGCGGGTTATACGCTGATTTATAACAGCCACGGCATACAATTGGTGGAGCATGAGTCGTTCGAGAGCCGCGAACAGGCGATTCTTTCGGGCAGCGACATACACAGCCGCACCCTATTGCAGGATTTCAGCGAGCACCGCATCCATATCCGCGACACCGACCGCGGTCGCGAACTGCAAGCACAGGTGGACAACCTGGAGCACCTGCTGACGGCATACGAAACGGGACTGATTAAAGAGGCGTAAGACGAATAATTTGTAAATTTGTAAATTTGTAAATTGTAACAAAAAAAATAAGGCAGAACCGTCGCGGCTGTGCCTTACTTTTTTGACTATAGGATGTTTAGCGTCGTTAGAAATAACAACAATTAAACAGCCCGAAAGTCAAGCCAAATCCAATTGTTAAGCTAAATTCGATGCAAAGGTAGTGCTTTTTCTCTGAACGTTTGTTCAAATACGAAAGAAAACTGCATTTTTAATCATATTAGTGGAAATATAGGGTATATTTAATTGCTATGTTATGTATTTTTCCATTAGGGACATTAAGCATACGGGGGATATAATTGATTTATTTTGAGCGCATTATTTTGAACGAACAGCCAAATCCGGATAAAAATGTTGTATATTGCTTTTCCTAATTTATTTTACAAAAAAAATTGCACATTACGCATTGTGCAGCGGTTAGCGGTATTTGTTTTCGGTGCAGTCGCCGAGGAGAGAGAGATAGGACTCGAAGCGTGAGGGGGCGATGGTACCGTCGAGAGCGGCTTGATAGACGGCGCAACCCGGTTCGCCGGTATGGGTGCAGTTGGAATAGCGACAGCCGGCACTGATACGGAATATCTCGCGGAAATAATGCCCGATTTCCTCTTTCTGCATATCGATGGTACCGAAGCCTTTGATACCGGGAGTGTCGATGAGCCAACCGGCAGACTTCCCCGCCCCCCTCAAGGAGGGGGATATAAGATTGGATGTTGTATTATTTATTCCTTCGGGCATTGTGCATTGTGCATTGTGCATTGTGCATTGCGGCAGGGGGTACATCTCGGAGAAGGTGGTGGTGTGAGTGCCTTTGTTGTGGGCATTGGAGATAGCACCCGTTCGGGCGAGTTCTCGCCCGAATATAGCATTAAGGAGCGTCGATTTACCCACACCCGAGTTGCCACTGAGGAGCGTAACTTTGCCATAGAGGAGCGACTGCTTGAGTTGCTCAACCTCGTCCGGGCTGACGGTCTTGGCAGATAGGGCATAGGTGGGATAACCGAGCGACTCATAGAGGGCACGGAGATCCGACAAAGTCTGCAGTTCGTTGGCATTGAGGAGATCAATCTTATTGAACAACAGGACGGCGGGTACACGATACGCCTCGCAGGTAGCGAGAAAACGGTCGATAAAGGTAGTGGAGGTAGCGGGGTGGTTGACCGTGACAAGGAGGACCACCTGGTCGATGTTAGCGGCAAGGATATGCGATTCCTTGCTGAGGTTGGTGGAACGGCGAATGATATAGTTGCGACGGTCGCAGACATCGGTTATCCAGTTGGTGCCGTCTGGCAGAGTGGAGACCTCCACATGGTCGCCTACCGCTACAGGATTGGTGGAACGTATACCACGGATACGGAAATTACCTTTGATATGGCACTCGGCTTGAGTGCCATCGGGGAAATAAACGAGGTAACTGCTACCTGTAGATTTGATGATTAGTCCTTGCATTGGAATTGTTTGGAACGTTAATTATCGTATAATTATCCGTTAATTTCTATGGCAATTAGGCGATTTTTCTACCGAAGAAAAAGAGGAGAAAGCCGAGAAGGATGGTGGCAAGCAGATATGTCAGCGCAAGGAGGAAATGCCCGGTGTCCATCAGGCGGATGGTGTCGGCAGAAAACGTGGAAAAGGTGGTAAAAGCACCACAAATACCGACCGATAGCATCATATATGCCGTGGAATCACCGAAACGAGTATATCGCTCACCCAAGCCCACCAAAATACCCAGCAACAGACAGCCCAAGCAATTCACTATCAATGTCGCTATGGGCATAGTGGTATTCCATTGCGCACAAAACACCCCTACCAAATAGCGCAGGGCTGCTCCTACAGCCCCGCCCAACATCACAAAGATAAGATTTTGGAACATTTATTGGTTGTCAGTTTTCGGATGGGAATCTTAATAATCGTACATTTTTGAGAGAGTGGCAAGCACCTACTATCCTATAACTATCCTATAACCATCCACCTTACTTTTCAATGGGCGATGTATGATACACAATGCTCAATGAAATCTTAATAATCGTACACTTTTTACAACTCGGTAATGTGTCCGTCGCGGAACTCCCAGCGGCGACCGGGATAACGCTCCGGCCAGAGAGTGTTGTGGGTGGAGACAAGGACGGTGATGCCCGCCCCACTGATACTATGGAGCAGTTCCATAATCTCGTTGCCTGTCTCGGGGTCGAGGTTGCCTGTGGGTTCGTCTGCCAGGATGATCTCGGGCGTATTGAGCAAAGCACGGGCGATGACGACACGCTGCTGCTCGCCGCCCGACAACTGGTGCGGGCGTTTGTAGGCTTTTTTCTCCATCCCCACCTGCTCCAATACCTCCTGTACATGGTTGCGCATAAGCGTCTTGTCTTTCCAGCCTGTGGCTTTCAGTACGAAGAGGAGATTATCCTCCACACTCCTGTCGGTGAGCAACTTATAGTCCTGGAATACAATACCGAGACGGCGGCGGAGATAAGGCAGTTGGCGGCGGCGAATCTTGTGCATATCCTGCCCGAGCACCTCGGCAGAACCTGCCGCCACAGGCAAAGCACCGTAGATAGTTTTCATCAGGCTGGACTTGCCGCTTCCGACCTTGCCGAGCAGGTAGATGAACTCACCCGCCTGCACGGTAAGATTGACACCGGTCAGCACAATCTGCTCCGCCTGATGTATCTCCACATTTTGATATTTAATCAGTTCGGCTGCCATTCGGGATTAGTCCTCCATCTTATTGATTTTCTCCTCCAACTCTTTGAGTTGCGATTTGAGGGTATCAATCTTTTTCTGCATATCGTCCACCAGTTTGTTGGCAGTCTTGGTTTTGCCGGTAAAGAAGAGGATGTTGTTCTCAGCAGTTTTGATTTCCTGTTGGAGATTAGCATACATACGTGTCAGTTTCTGACGGTCGGTCAGGCTCTCCACACGCTTGGTAAACTGCGCCTTAGCCGCTGCTTTTTTCTGCTCATATGCCTCGCGTGCGCCCTTGTTGGCTTCGCGTTTGGCATTGAAGAACTCGTCGCATGTGTCGGAGAATTTCTTCCATAGTTCGTCGGAGTACTTGCGTGCCACGGGACCGACTTTCTTCCACTCGTTCTGTAGCGCAATCAGTGCGTCGGTAGTGGTTTTCCAGTCGGTGCTGGTCTTGAGTTGCTCGGCTTTCTCGATGAGTTCGCGTTTCTTGCGGAGGTTCTCGTTCAACCCCTCGCGCAAATCCTTGTAGAAAGCGGTTTTGGCTTTAAAGAACGCATCGCAGAGGGCTCGATACTCCTCGTAGATAGTTTGGTTCTGCTTTTTGGGTGCAAAACCGATAGTGCGCCACTCGTTTTGGATGGATTGTATTTTCTCTGTAGCCTCCTCCCATTGGCGGTTGCTTTTGAAAGTCGAGTAGTCTATCTCGTGCAGGCGTGCAATGAGTGCCTGTTTCTTCTCGAGGTTCTCCGCCTCTTTGGCGTGGAGTTCGTCGAAATACGCCTGATGTTTTTTGTTAATAACAGTAGACGCCTCTTTGAAGCGGCTCCAAAGATCTTCGCGCAGTTCGCGGGCTACGGGGCCAATCTCTGCCCACTCCTCATGGAGTTGCTGCAAAGCACGGCTTGCCTCAACGATATTCGGGTTTTCCTGCAGTTTCTCGGCAGCCTCGCAAAGGAGCGTCTTCGCCTCAAGGTTCTTCTTGAAATCAAGGTCGCGCAACTCGATGTTGATCTTGACCAAATCATAGAATTGCTCTTGATACTGCTGGTAGAGTTTGCTTAACTCCTGCACATTTTGCGGGGGTACGGCACCTATGTTTTTCCATTCCGCACGCAGGTCGCGCATTTTCTTTACGTTGTCTGCCACGTCAGCCGTCTCGGCTTGCGCCATGGCTTTCATCTGCTCAAGGATATTCTGCTTGCGCAGCAGGTTCTGCTGCATCTCCGCTTCTGCTTTGGCAGTCGCCTCGGCTTTTTTCTGCTTATACTGGTTGAGCAACTCGCGGAATTGCAATTCCGCCTCATCTACAGCCGGTTGCCACATCTCGAGTGTTTCCCCCGCAGCGGAAGCAGCCTCTTCGGCAGCCTTCTTGGCGGCTTCCAATTCCTGATGATACTCGCGATAGAACTGTGTCTTGAGCATCTCCACGCGGTCTTTCACTTCCGACACGTTCTGCTCCAGCAGAGTCTTAAGTTCGGCTACGAGTTGTTGTTTGGTTTCTTGCGGAGTCTGCTGTGCGGTCTCCGTCTGTTTCTCTTCCTGTGCAGTCTCTACTTGCGGCTGCTCGGTTGCTGTCAGTTGTTCGTTTTCCAT
Source organism: uncultured Bacteroidales bacterium (assembly GCA_934728255.1). Classification (GTDB taxonomy): domain Bacteria; phylum Bacteroidota; class Bacteroidia; order Bacteroidales; family Paludibacteraceae; genus Colicola. The sequence continues at coordinate 54,654 of CAKVEC010000001.1, read as the reverse complement.
AAAAGCATAGTACGCCTTTCGGCGCGGTACGTTGGTGCCTAAACGGCAGAGTTAGAATGCCTTGTGCGGCAAGTTTTTAAGGGGTATTCTATAAATTCCCCGTTTTACAAGTTGTACATTCAGAGGTCTTAATGCACTTTTTGGTTGCTTTTTGTTTTCAGTTTGTATCTGTTTGCCTTTCGTTCAGTCACAATGCCCGCATTGCTCCTTCATTCAAGCCAAACATCTATCAAACAAAAAAATCAAAAATCACCGCAAAAGCAATTTATAGAACACCCCTTATGTTTACGCGACAAAAGTACAACAAAATTTTTATATGTGCAAAAAAAAGTGTACCTTTGCACGATTTTTACGTGCAGTAAGGCACACACATTCAGATAAATAGTTTGACAATGATAACGATAGAGCAATTAAAGGACGTTCAGAGCAGGGCAGATAAACTGAAACAGTATCTCGCCATTGACGAGAAACGTATTCAGTTGGAAGAAGAGGAACTGCACACCCAAGCCCCCGGTTTTTGGGACGATGCGAAGGCTGCCGAGGCCCAAATGCGCAAGGTGAAAAGCATCAAGAGTTGGATTGAGGGTTACGAAGGTGTGCGCAGTGCGGTAGAAGAGTTGCAACTGGCATTTGAGTATTACAAAGAGGAACTCGTTACCGAAGAGGAGGTGGACACCGCTTATGCCCACGCTGTGCAGGAAGTGGAAGACCTCGAGATGAAGAATATGCTTTCGCACGAAGAAGACCAAATGCCTGCCGTACTGAAGATTGTTGCCGGTGCCGGCGGCACAGAGGCACAGGACTGGGCAGAGCAGTTGATGCGTATGTACCAGCGGTATTGCGAAAAGCACAACTATAAAGTAACGATTACCAACCTGCAGGAAGGCGATGAGGCGGGTATCAAGACCGTTACATTCAATGTAGAGGGTGATATGGCTTACGGCTACCTCAAGAGCGAGAACGGGGTACACCGTCTGGTGCGTGTCAGTCCGTACAATGCACAGGGCAAACGTATGACCTCGTTTGCATCGGTGTTTGTGGTGCCGCTGATTGACGATTCTATCGAAATCAATGTGGACCCTGCGGGTATCAGTTGGGATACATTCCGTTCGTCGGGTGCGGGCGGACAGAACGTGAACAAGGTGGAATCGGGTGTGCGCCTGCACTATAAGTTCATCAACCCGCTTACCAACCAGCCCGACGAGATAGTGATTGAGAACACCGAGACGCGCGACCAACCCAAGAACCGCGAGAACGCTTTGCGCCACCTGCGCAGCCAGTTGTACGAACTGGAATTGGAGAAACGCCGCCAAGCCGCAGCAAAAGTGGAAGCGGGCAAAAAGAAAATCGAATGGGGAAGCCAGATACGCTCATACGTATTCGACGACCGCCGCGTAAAAGACCATCGCACCAACTATCAGACATCGAATGTGAACGCTGTGATGGACGGCGACATCGACGGGTTTATCAAAGCCTATCTGATGGAGTTTCCCGAATAGGTTATTGCTCCTACGCCACCGCAAGCGGGGACGTGAAGCCCCCAAAAGAAAAGACCGCCTCTATGCAGAAGCGGTCTTTTTCAGTACCCTGCGGAAACCCAGACGGAGTTTGCCGAAGAACTGCCGTATTGCCAAACGCGGGAATATCTTTGCCAACTGGAACGTGTCGTAAGGTATGCGCACCAAGGTGAACAGCACCTGCGCTATGCGGTTCTTTTCCGGGCGCCGGAACGGGAACGAATGGATAGTAGCCCCTTTTTCTTTGTTCGCCAGACGATAGCCGTGTCCGTCGTGCAGGAGTTGCCTGTACAGCCGCTCCCCACGCCGCTCCAACGAAGCGTTATAGAGCGGGAACTCCTCCTTCGGCAAACCGAGACGACACACCAGCACACAACCGAAAGTTTGCCAAATTTCGAGCATCGACATCCGCCGCAACAGGCATTCCAAATCGTGTGCATAAACCTGCCTTTCTTCAGCAGGAAGTGTCTGCGCCAACTCGTGCAGACACAGCATCCAGTCCGCCAACTGGCGCAACCCTACCCCGCTGCCTGCAAAATGATGCCACGCATGAATAAAGACATACACGGCATTAAAGCGCACGGAAGGTATGGCTATATCAGTATCATTCAGAGAGATAACCCGTACTGACGGTAGTTCGCGGCGGGTAAACGCCGTAAACGCCTGCTCCGCCTTTTTCATTCCCGGCAAATCCATTGCCATATTGTGAAACTCCGCCACTAAGTCGCAGTTCTCGTCCAACTGCATCAGAAAATGATGACTGACATGCTCCTCCGAGAACCAGTACGCCTGCGGATAGGTCCGGCGGACAAGCGCAACCGTCCTGTCGTAGTTTTCTTCACCGACATACAGGTCAATATCACCATACTCCCGCATTCCCGGATCGGGATAGAGCAGCGACAACCCGTACCCCTTGAGCAGTACCGTCTCTATGCCGTTGCGGCGCAGCAGCGTAACCAAATCCGACAAAAACCTGTTCTGGCGGACGGTGCGCTGATAAATCGAAAAGACCTGCACTTTCAGTCGTGCGGCATCGGCAACAGGCAGCCCGTTATTGATTGCCCATACCGACAGCAGATGCCCGCAACTCTGGCGGTAAGCCGCCTGCCAAAAACGCCCGTCCGTCAAGATGCCGGTATCTATATCGCAGGGCATTTGCCACACCGCTGCACGCAAACAGGCGGCTACTGCGCAGTCATATCGGTTGTATTCAGTGTCTCTCTGCATAGTATGGCAGCATCAGTATTGGGTAAACATTTCAGTCCGAACATAGGGATGGTGCTTATCACCCGCACAATGGTGTTATAAAGCGAGTCCATCATCGTCGGCACAATCTTCAGCCCGCTGGACGACGACAGCATATAGGCGTATGCCTCGGGCAGGCGCAAGCGGCTCATCTCGTTTTGCGGGGCTTGCGACAGTTTGACTATCCCGCGCACAGGCGCAAAAGCCTGCTTGTAGCAAGGTGTCTTGCCGCTCCACGGTGAACCGTAAACGCGCACCTCCCCGTCGGGCATCACGCGCACCACGGGGTTGTCGTCATTGAGCAGCCATGCATCAGGATACGCCTCCTGCCATAGGCGTGCATGGGTGGACTTGCCCGTACCCGAGTGCCCGAGGAATAGTTGCCCGAAGCCGTCTTTCACTATCACCGAAGCGTGCATCTCAAGCGTCTGTAACCCCGCTGTGGCAAAAGCAAACAGCAGCATCGCCGCATTATCTACGGCAAAACGCACATCGGTATCCTCCACATATAACACAGCATCGGAGAAACGCACATTCGTACATAGACGAAGGCATATCGGGCTGCCTTTCCACTTCGATACATCGAACCGCCACCTGTCCGTTGTAGCATACACCTCGATGCGTGGCATATCGTCGTCCGACGAATCCACAAATATACGGGTATAGCCATCGGTTTCCCGATATGCTTTATCGGACATATGCAGCACAAACAGCGGCTCACCGTCTGCCACCTCAAATGGGGTATAGTTGCCCAACAGAGAAAACTGCTCTGCGGTTGTCTCTATGGCAAAGATATGCTCCGCAACCTTAAAGAGTCTTCTCATTTTTCTTCTGTGTTTAACAACGGCAACAGCACCTCGCACAACTTGTGCTTGATATAATGCTCATTCATAAAGTGGTTCTGCAGATCAGGGGTCATCTCGCTATGCGCAAAGAACTTCTGATAGTCCCGCTTGATGTCGCCTAACAGTTGGTCGTTGGGCGTATAATGGCATATCGTCATCGGCGTATCGTGCGGTGTAAATTTCTTGAAGCGGAACAGATCCTGCATAGTGAACTTAAACTCGGTATCACCATTCTCACGCCGCCCGCGGTACTTGTTTGTCCCCACAAATTGTTTCAGAGAGGACATCGGGTTAAGCACAGGATTGACCACCAACTTACGTCCCGCAAAATCGGCACATAGCACATAGAACCCGCCTAACGAACTGCCTATCAAGCATTTCACATCGGGATTGTCTTTTACAAACCGGTTGATCTTAGCCACGGACTCTTCCACATTATGGTTCACCTCTATCGGACACCACTCAAACTGCGGATAATACTTGTTCAAATCCCCTACGGTATTGGAGTGTATCGACCCCGCAAAACCATGTATATAAACTATTTTCATTGCTGTTACATTTCGTTGAAGTATTGTTTCAGATTTATATCCGAATCCAGTTCCATTTTCTGGCGCAAACGGTAGCGTATCATCTCCACCCCGCGCGTGGTCATATTGAGCAACGGTGCAATTTCCTTCGTCTGCAAGCCCATCTTGATATATACGCACAGACGCCGTTCCTGCTTGTTCATCCACGGATATTTCGTTTTCAGGCGACGGATGAACTGGTCATTGACAATGTCGAAATTATCCTCAAACCGTTTCCAATCAACCGATGTTCCTGTATTGTTTTGCAGTCGCTCCAAGAGTGCTTGCATACGCTGTTTGGCATCGTCCTCACGCCCGGCATTGAGCATATCCACCGCACGGTGTACATCGCGCACCACGGCGTCCGTCCACTCCTTTCGGTTATTCTCCGAGAGTATCATATTGCTCAGTTCCTGACTTTTCTGCCGCAATTCAAACTGTGCCTTGTCGTTCTCTAATTTCAGAATTTGCAACTCCTGTTCGTGCAGTTGTTCCTGGGCTTTGGCTTCAATACGCTCTTTGTTTCGCCGAATACGACGGCGCACACGCCAAACAATATAAGCCACCAGCACCCCACCCGCCAGAGCATACAGCACGATTGCCCACACCGTCATATACCACGGGCGTGCCACCGAGATAGACAAGCCCCGTTCCACCACTCCCTGCGGGGTCAGCATACGTATATCCAACCGGTAGTCGCCTGCCCGTAAAGCAGTAAAATCACGGTAAACGGCTGTCGTAGGAGCCGTAAACTCTTTCTCTGCCGGCCATAGACGGGTCTCAAACAGCGTAGCGTCTGTGGCGGTACTGCTCCCGCTGTATTCAACACGGAGCGAATAGACATCGGACGGCAACTGCACATCGCCCATCTGCTGCGGGTACGACTCGCCATACACTTTTTCCATAGTCGGACTGCTGGTACGCACAGAGCGGATATAGAGCGTGTTATCTGACGGGGCAGTCTGCCGCAGAACCTGCTGGGCAGACAGACCAATCTTGTTAAAACCACTGATTCCGCCCAACACCGCCTCGCCTGACGACAAGAATGCTATATTGGCAAAGCCGCCTATCACGAACTTGCCCACCGGCATTATCTCTATCGGTTCGGCGTAGGCTTTCCGAGCGGTGTCGTACATACAAACCAACAATTTCTCATTGCACAATAACCACAGATTATCCTTTGCATCTTTGCAAATAAGCGGATAGCGCGTGGTATATGGCAGGTGTGTCTTCTCCGCCCCCGTCTCCTGCAACACGCCGTCTGTACCTACTATTCCTATATACGTATCGCCCGACACATATATTTCATCACCCACACGCGAGAGCGAATAGGTCTGCCGTGCTGCGGGGTGCGGTAATACCACCTCGCATTGCAAAGTACCGCCACTCTCGTCTATCTGCATGCGCTCCACTCCACGCGAAGTAAGCGTCCAGATATGCCCTGTAGCGTCCAACTCGTAGTAAAGTGCCGTCTCCGCAAAACCATTCAGATGCCTGAGTTTCCAACCGGTGGCGGTCTGTTGCAGCACACCGAAACCGACATACGTCCCCACAATAGCATATGGCGCATTATGCATTACCTTCACGCTCCATACCCCGTCGGCGGTCTCTATGGGCAGGAAACGGTTTCCACGCACCTCAAACAAACCGCGGTTGTGGCAGCATAGCAGCCTGCCGCTCCATTCGGTCACACTCCACACCTGCCCCAACGAACCTTCCACAAGCGTCAGCCGTCCGTTGCGCAAGCAATACAACCCCTGGTTGGTACCAAGATACAAGGCTCCGGCATATTCGCAAGCAGTATAACCCGAACCGTAATCCACTTGGGTATTGTTCAGCCGCTCTATCGGCAGCATCAGTTGCACACAGTCGATACCCTTGTCCAAGCCTACCCACAGGTTATCCTGCCGGTCAAAAAGCAGACTCAGCACCGTGTTGTTTTGCAGTCCGTTCTCACGGGTCAGATACTGCGGAGACAGTCCTTGCCTGTCCGTCAGCACCACGCCGTTCCTGACTGTTCCGAATGCCATATACCGCTCATTAACCGCCATGGTATATAACTGGTTGTCAATGATATATTGGTCTGCTTCCGTATAGAAACGCCGCACCGCCTCACCATCGTACAAGTACACGCCCTTGAAGTCTGTGGCTATCAATATCCCATTATTCGCATACGGCAACAATGCACATACCACAGAGCCGCGCAAGGTTTCCGACCCGCGCAAAGCATGCAGACGGTTCGCACTCAGCACATAGACATCACGCGCCGTTGCCACAAAGAACTCATTGCCTGCCAACAGCGAGGTACGTATCACATCACCGGGGTCTATCACCTCCACATGGTTATCCTCCGAGAACAGAAAAATATAGTTGCGGGTCTGCACATAGAGTCGTTCGTCGCTCCAAAATATCTTCCACACCTCGCCAAAATGCCGGTAACGTGCCGGGATATGCTCCACCAGCGAGTGGTACTCCTGTGTGCCGTACGCATTGGGGCGGAACACACCAAACTCGTCTGTTCCACCCGCATAGACAGTCCCCGCCGTATCCGTGGCTATGGCACGCACCACCGTACCATTGCCTATGCCGTATAGTTGCCAGCGGCTGCCGTCATACTCCAACATGCCATAGTTATTCGCAGCATATATCCAGCCGTTCTGCTGCTGAAGTAAAGCCCAGTTCTGCGTACCCGCCTCATAGTCGTCCGGCGTAAACGTACGCACCAACGGAACCCACTCGGCAAACGCCGAAAGGGTGCACAGCAATACTATTGCCATCACCGCCAAACGACCTGAGAAAACAGAGATACGTGTATTACACATAGCACATCTTTTATTCGGTTGCAAAATTACAAAAAAAAATGTAAATATGCAAAACCGACACCCGGTACATATATTAGACGGCTATGCAGAAAATATACAAAATATACAATTCATATACATCATAATACCAATTACGTAGAAAGGACGTAGAAAGGACGTAGAAAGAATTGCATCTTACAGGGTGTTTAAGCCGCTATTTTATGCATAATATTCATTTTTTATACAATATATTGCACTACTACGGGAATATGAACCAAAAAGAATTTGTGCAGGAGAAAAATTATCTGTAACTTTGCGGACAATTGAAAGAATACACTACCTCACAAGAACAAACCTGTTACGCAGATTATGGATAAGAGAGCACCGGAGATATTGTCGCTCAGACAGGATATAGAGCGCGAAGTGAAACGGCAGATACGCACGCCGTATGATTTTGAGTTTCTGGCGGGTGTGATATGGGAGCGGCTACATGAGAACATTTCCCCCACCACGCTCAAGCGTCTGTGGGGGTATATAGACGGCGCAGACACCACCCGCCGCAGTACGCTCTGTCTGCTGTCGCAGTTTCTCGGGTTTGCCGACTGGGAAGCATACCTTGCCGCTCTCCGTCTGCGCAGTGAGGTGGAGAGCGACACCTTTGCGGGCGAGGGTATCCACACCGACCAACTGATGCCGGGCGACCGCATCGAGGTTACATGGCTGCCCAACAGGCGTTGTGTCTTTCGCTACGAGGGTGGGTCGCACTTCTATGTCGAGAACGCAGAAAACAGCAAACTGCAAGCAGGCGACCACTTCGATACGGCGTGTTTCCTAATCGGGCAGCCTATGTATCTTGACAATCTGCGCCGTGGGGAGAACGCCCCCACCTCATACGTGGCAGGCAGCAAGAACGGGCTCGTAAGTGCCAATATACTCTAACGGAAAATGGAATACACAGAGTACTCGGATTCGGGTTTTATCGTTGCCGGGGATGTCTCTGCGCTTTGGCAGGAGATAACGCCGTTGCAGCGTCGCCGGCATAGTGCGCTCTACCGCGGCAAACGGTACGGACGCTGGTTTATACTGAAAGGGCTGACCGACGAGCAGCAGACGCTGACCAATTTCCGTCTGCTGCAAGAGCGGGAGTTCCGCCTTGGTATGCAGTTGGTACACCCGAACATTGTTGCCACCTACTCATTGGAAGAGGTGCCGGCTATAGGTCGCTGTATTATTATGGAGGCTGTGGACGGGCAAACGCTGGACTGCTGGCTTGCCGCCAAACCCGGCAGGCAGAAACGCGAGCGGGTGCTGATGCAACTGCTGGACGCAGTGGAGTATCTGCACGCACGGCAGTTGGTGCACCACGACCTCAAGCCCGGTAACATCCTCATCACCCGCAACGGCGAAAACGTCAAACTGATTGATTTCGGACTGAGCGATACCGACGATTCTGCCGCTCCCACGCCCAACGACGTGCAAGACGACCTGCTCCATCTGGCAGACCTAATCGACCTGCTGCACCTGCGGGGATACAAGCCTATAGCCCGTGCCTGCCGCAAACGGCGCTACAAGAACATTGCCGAACTGCGCAGGGGTATTTCCATTCAAAAAGTACTGGCTAAGACAGGAACTGATATCCTCGTAATCATAGCCACCATACTCTCCACACTGGGTATATGGCAAGGGTACAACCGTCCGCGACTGCACTATGCTGACATGTACAATCAACAGCAGCAGATGAGTGCCGATGTAATCCGTTGCCAGCACAAGGAGCAAGAACGGTTGGAGGGTATTCTCCGGCAAACCCCCAAGGGGGACTTCCTGCACTATCAGCAGTTGCTTGACAGGAATATGGATTGGCAGTCTGTGCGTGATTCGCTGGCGTCCGTTTATGCCGCTGACAGCGTACTGCAAAACCAATGTATCGTTCTTTTTAACGAACAGCAAGTCTTATTGGTCAATCATCTGTACGATATCATACAGGAATTAACCGTTTCCCCTGATCAGACAGTGAAGAACAAATAGAGACTGAGGGCGATCATACAGGCGGCGACTATGCGCTGATAGGTTTTGGTATGGAAACGGCGTATGAGTTTCATAGCCACGAAATTACCGACAATCATCGCCACAGCAATAGCCAGTCCGTTCCAGAAGATATTCCAGTCCACGAGATTCAGTTTGCCATAGACTATGATCTTGATGATGTGCATAACGCTTGCCGTAGTGGCTTCGCTGGCGATATAGGCGACGGGCGAGAGGTTGAGCGAAAGGAATACGGCACTGCTCAATGGTCCCGATATACCCATCAAACCATTGATAAGCCCCGTAATGCCACCCCCGATAAGCATCGTGGCAGGGTGTTTGGGCAGATGCATCTTGCCCAACAATTTCATTATTGCGAAAACAATCAAGAATATACAGAGGAGACGGGTCATCAGCACCTTGTTGAATACCGAGAAGCCGTATGCACCGAGTGCGGTAAGCGGGGCGGCTGTTATCAGGAAGAAGCCCACCTGTTTCCATTCGATGTCTTTCCATCCCATTATCACTCTGCTGAGATTGCTGCCCAACTGGGCAATCGTACACACAGGCACCGCCACTCCGATGCCGAACATGGAAGTGGCAACAGGAAGCAACACCATACCGCCTCCGAAGCCGACCGCCCCGCTCAACAGACCGGCAAGCAGCCCTGCCAGAAGAATATAGATATTCATAATGCGTAAGGTACAGAATCTTAACAATCGTACATTTCCTGTAGGTTGGTGCTGTATCGTCGCTGCTTCGTAGGTGGTTCGACGGTGGTTCGTAGTTGATTGTTAGTGATCAACGGAAAGTAGCAGGAGACCCAATCTTAACAATCGTACATTTTTTATCTGCCCCGTTGCAGAGCGGATACCATCTTCGGATTGCGGCGCAGGCGGTTGAGCGCAGGAGCGATAGTTTCATCGTCATCCCCTGCGGAATCATCGTCGAGCCAACTGTCTATTTGTTCAATCTCCGAGGGCTGTGCTGAATGGTAGATGATTTGATATAACTTCTCCTTAGTAGTCTCCTCGGTGGTATAGCCCACACAGCCGAGATAGAATATATCGCCGTCGCGGAGGTTGTCGGTCTCTTGCACCAGATCAACGCGCTGCTGTCCCGTTACGGTGAGGTTAAAATCCTGCCGATAGCGGTTATACAAGATATGTGCGAACCACGTAGGTATCATCAGTGAAGCATCATAGGTAGTGTCGCGGATATCCACTTGATAGTAGTCGAATACAGCGGTCTTGGTAGCGGTTTCATAGAAATAGGTATCGCCGTTGGTCGGAGTGATAACCACTGTCCGGTTGTTTGCCATTCTGACGTCAAAATCGATATTCGAATGAGGTTTGGCTGGCGTAGTAAACGGCGTCTTGATCAGTTTATGGATAGGACGATGGCGCGAATTGAGACAATAGGCATATGCATAATAGTCGGTATTGGGTTGCAGATTGGTAATCATCTCATCTACCGCACCCTGATAGAAAAGCAGTTCCTCTATCGGCTGTTGTGGATAGCCGTACTCAGCAAAGAGTTCATTGAGCGTCTCACAGATTTCCTCCTGCTCGTCAAAATCGGCTTCTATGAAACGGCGGTCGTTGCGGAAAGAGTTGTATTTCTCCACAGTAACCACACCATAGATATAGTAAAAATCGTTCGACTGCGGAAATATCTCAATCCCAGCCTGCTCCGACCGCACACGCAGCACCGTCATATCCAGCGTGCTGTCGTTTACACTCATCTCGCATGCAGCCAAGAGGAAAGAGACCGCCAACAGGGTCAGAATATAGATCTTTTTCATACTACGGATTGATTCGTTTCAGGTCGTCAGCCACGGCTTTCATAAACGTGATTGCCCCCCGCATATGAGTGCCGTAATGATCAAAGTTATACACAACATCCGCTTTTTTGTCACGGAACTGCCGCTGCATCAACTGCGAGTTGATAAACGGCACCGTCTCATCGTCCTCGGAATGGAACATATAGAGCGGGGCTTGCGGAATAAAGTTCTCTGGAATACTATTGCTCGCCAACTCATCATAGAAACGGGCGGTTTCGCGGTTGGTACGATCGGTGCCGTTGGGTGTCAGTATCTCACTCAAGCGATTAACACCGATGAGTGTGGACATCTGGTTGACTGTATATTTCTTCGAGTTGATCCACTCGGGATAGTTGCTCAGCAGAGGTTCTTTGAAGAAAAACGCCATATCCAACGGCTTGTCCATACCGATACTCATACCCTGGATAATGAGCGGTACGGCACACGGAATGCCCGTTTTGTCGAGTTTGATACTATAGTCATATGTGCGGGCAATGTCGTACGGACCTGCACCGGCATACACCTTCTTTATCTTGAACTCACTCACATATTTCGGAAACGATTCCATCACTCTCTGGACATGGAGCGTAGTGGCTCCGCCTTGCGAATAGCCCATCAGGATGACCGAGTCGGACAGCACTTTCAGTCCGCGCTCTGCGATAAACGGACGCACGGCAAGTGCCATATCAATGACATTGTGCGCCGTAGTAGCCGCCTGCAGATAGGGGTGGATACTATCCACCGTAACACCATAACCGATATAGTCCGCCATGATCACACCATATCCCATCCCCGCATACATTCCCTCAAAACTGAATGTCTCAGACGGGGCTTCATAGTTGGCACCGATAGTATAGTGGGAGACAATCATCAGGTTCTTGATAACGCCGTCTTCGGGATAGAAGAACTTGCCCGAGACGGTCAGCGAGTCGCCACGCACATCGATACTGCGGTACGTTCCCGCCACCTGATGTACTTTGTAGGTAAGCATCGACTCCAGGAAACCGCGTGCCACATCGGTAACCGTAAGAGGCGAGGTACGTTGCGGCTGACGGACGGTATCTGCCACCTGCGGCAGGTCTGTTTCTACATTGTTCCACGGCTGCTCGTCCCGTATATCTGACACATGCTCCCGCATAGGTACAAACGCATTCGCCTGCCCTTTGTACTTTGTAAAATCCACATACTCAGGTTCTATGGGGCGGCACGATGCCATAGCCGCAACCAGCAAAACTGCATATATATAATGTATGCGTTTCATACTCCTAAAAATTACAACCAATAGAGGCGGAGAACATTCGCGACCCGAGCATATAGATGAAATTACGCCCTGCAATGGCATTCAAAGCACCTATCTCAACCGATGCAAAGCAATGCTTTCCCCCCGCTTTGATACCCAATAGCGTAAAACCCCATGCCGGTGTCCATGCTAATGTACGCCCGTACATATCCATTTCCGTACCGCCATTGACACCCACGCCGAACATCAGTGCCGAATAGAGATTGACGCACGGTTTGTGGCAATAGGTGAAACGCATAGAAGGAAGAATACAGGCATTGTAAAACGAATGGTCTTTGCTCGGAGCAGGCAGCGGCTGAATGCCCTCTTTAGTAACATCCCACCATACTTGTTCATAGTCAGCCTGCACGCCAAGCGAGAACCACGGACGAAGATAGTACTGGTACTCGGCAAAGATATGTCCTGTATAGCGATACCGGTTGGTACTGTTGGAGTTGTGGTACATTGCCGTTTCATAAAGCATATCTCCCCAACCGATACGCAGTTCATTGCGTGCTGACATACGTTCTTCGCGCGTCAGCGCAAGCAGGTCTGTCGAAAAGAGCAAACCTGCCAAAACAAACCATATAGAAAAAAACTTATGTTTCACAAAGATTGTTAGCGAATGACAGATAGAATGGTTTCGCCTACGGCTTGAAGAGTAGCGGTACTGATATTACGCATATCGTCCTGCTGCGTGTGCCACCACGAAGGAAAACCCGTAGCGTTACGTGTATCATAGTGGATAATATCCACACAGGGTATACCCGCAAGGGTATTGACATAATAGTGGTCGTCCACTATGGGGTACGCCTGCTGATTGACAAAATACCGCCCGTAGCCCAATGCCGCAGCAGCACGCCAGATGGTTTCTACATAACTCTCGGCATACTGTACGGAATACATCTCACGCGGGAAAGACGCATCGGGCGCACCAACCATATCAAGCAGAATGCCAAAACGGTATTTCACGCTGTTGGCGTTGTTTGCGTTCTTGGCATATTCGGAAGCCCATAGTTGGCTGCCAAGACACCATGTATTTTCGCGCTCGATACCCGTATAGAACTGCGGAGTACCCATATCCTCACAATCAAAGAAAACAATATCCACAGGTGCAGAAAGCGTGGAGTCGGCTATCTGTTTGCCAAGTTGGCGTGCCACCTCAAGCAGCACCCCCACCCCGCTGGCACCATCGTTGGCACCGGGGACATTCAGGAAACGGTTTTCGTACTCCTCTTCCTCATCACACCAAGGGCGCGTGTCGTAGTGGGCGCAAAGGAGGACGCGCGATCGGTCGCGCGTATCGTCGGTATAGAAATGCCCGATTATATTAAAAACCGCCTGCGGGCGTCCGCTATAGTCGAGCATTGAACCTTTTTGCAACTCAACATCCGCACCATAGGCACGCAGTTGTTGCATCAAAAATATGGCACAATCTGTGTGTGATTTGCTGTTCGGCACACGCGGTCCAAAACGCAACTGACGGGAGATAAACTGGTATGCCGAGTCTGCTGCAAAAGCAGGACGCTCTACGGGAGCGGCTTTCTTGTTGCCGCAGGACGCAAATACCAAGAGCAACATCAATAGTCCGAAAAGAGATTTCTTCATTTGACTGACAGGAAACGTTAATTAAAATTAGACCAATGGGACTAATTAGACTAATAGGGCTGAATAGAACATAATAAATAGCACCCATAGCGACCGCAATTGGACACCATAGGTGCTATCATTCGTTAGTGGATATTCAGTTCGCTGACACTGGAGTGGGTCTGGATTGCCTGGATAGTGAGGGCAATCGGTTTAGCCAGACTCTCAACATGTACTTTGCTGCAACGGGCGGTATCAAACGGCAAGGAGTCGGTGAACACCAATTCCTCCAACTCACTGTTCTCTATGCGCTCGCAAGCGGGACCCGACATAATACCGTGGCTGACCACCGCACGCACACTCTTCGCACCCGCTTTCTTCATCACCTCTGCCGCTTTGCAGAGCGTACCCGCCGTATCCGCCATATCGTCCACAATGATCACATCTTTACCATACACATCACCCAGCACACGTATCTCGCTCACCTGGTTGAACACCTCACGGTTCTTGTAGCAGATTACCATCGGCACATCGCGGTCAGTCATACCGTGCATTTTCTTAGCAAAAGCCGCAGCACGCTTCGAACCGCCCACATCAGGAGAAGCAACAATCAGTTTCTTCAGGTTCAGGCTCGCCACATACGGAGCAAGCACATTGGAACCATAGATATGGTCAACAGGAATATCAAAAAAGCCCTGTATCTGGTCGGCGTGGAGGTCAACGGTGATAACACGGTCGGCACCCGCACCCTGAATCATATTGGCAACTAATTTGGCACCGATAGAAACACGCGGTTTATCCTTGCGGTCCTGACGCGCCCAACCGAAATACGGAATGACGGCAATCACCTTGTAGGCACTGGCACGCTTGGCGGCATCAATCATCAGAAGCAACTCCATAAGGTTGTCGCTGCTGGGGCAGGTGGATTGCACGAGATAGACCGAATGCCCGCGAACGGACTCGTTGAAATAGGCTGCAAACTCACCATCAGAAAAACGGTCGATGTGTACATCGCCCAATTTACAGCCGAGTTGTTCACAAATACGCTGTGCAAGGGCTTCACCCTTGGAGCCCGCAAAAACCTTGTACGGACTTAATTCTGTTGCCATAATGTTTTGTTTGAGGACTTTGCAAAAAGTCCACGAAAGGAAAAAAGTTTATAAACCTGAGTCAAGCACATCTCCCTCGCGTCCTTCCGAACTCATCGGCGTAACAAACCGACTAACTCGGACTTCCGCAGGGCCGCCTGTCAAGACCCCTATCTTTTCTTTTTCTTGTTTTGGTCGGGAGCGGAAACGCGGGCAGCGGGGAGTGCCTCGAAAGCAGGGAAATCACAACGAATCTTTCCGTCAGACAGGCGTTCCAAATCCTCACGAACACGACTGAGTCCGGATTCTTGGTCTTTGTTCCAAACCAAATTCTTTTGGCGCATACACTGCGCAATATACAGCACCAATGCCTCACGCTCCTGCTGGTTTTCAATAGTACAGGCGTAGGCAATCATATCCTGAATAATACGCCCGTAGTTGCGCATACGAATGGGCGTGGTGTTACGTGTCAAAGTCTGTTTCATTGTTTTTTAGACCGCCTGACGGCTGTTAGAAATTAGAACGCTCACTGCGTTCGCTGTTAGAAGTTAGTCCTGAAGAAAAATACAACATTTTCGTCTTTTCCACACTATAGAAAAGTAAGGTGGATGTGAGGTGGATGGTTATAGGATACGCATACCTTATTCTCTCGGTAAAATAGAACATTTGTATCCGTATCGCATCTTATTTCTTGCGGATAAGGTAAATCATTGTGGGATAGTGGTCGCCGTAACCATCTTGCCAAACGCCCGATTTGTGCGTACGCAGAGGCGTACCTTTGTCTTTACCCTCCTGCACCGTGAGAAACTCCTTATTAAATATCTGCGATTTCCAATAAGTCCACTTGCCCGATTCGAGTTTGGCATTCATCAGCGGCTCGGAGATAATAATCTGGTCAAACAAGTTCCAACTACCATTATATGCCAGCGAACCGATACCACGATCCAATTTCTGCCACATAGTATTGAAATACCCCTGCTTTCCCACCTCTTCGCGGGTCTTCTTTGCCCCAAGAACTTCAGCACAACTATGATTGAACGGATCATCATTCAAGTCGCCCATAATGATAATTTTGGCTTGCGGTTCGCGGCGGTAGATACTGTCACAGATGTCGCGGGTGAGCATAGCCGCTGTATCTCGTGAGGGGCGCGACGAGAGTTCACCGCCATAACGGCTCGGCCAGTGATTCACCAGTATATGTATTTTCTCTGGGGAGCCTTCGCCGATCAGATAACCGGAAACAAGCAATTGAAGACGACTCCTCACGACTCCGCCATCCGCATAATGGGCGTGCAGTTCGTGTCCGCGAACAGACACCGGTCGGAAAGCTGTACTATCGTACATAAATCCGACATCCACACCACGGCGGTCAGGACCCTCAAGCAGAATGGGTTTGTAACGGCGATCGTATTTGTTGGTCTCGGCGCACAAGTCCTCCATGCAGCGCATATTCTCCACCTCGGAAACACCCACACAGACTGCACCGCGCGGATCTTCGTCCGTACCGAGTTGTGAGATCGCATACCCCATATTATGAATCTTGTGCTCATACTTGAGCGATGTCCATTTCATTCCGCCATCGGGCAAATACTCATAATCGTTTTTACCCTCGTCGTGAATGGTATCAAATAGGTTCTCGAGATTATAAAAGGCAATACAGCGCACATACGTCTCGTTTTGCGCAAAAAGGGATGAACAGAGCAGTAAGCCCAATAACAATACCCAAAGCGATGTGTGTCTCATAACGGAAAGTTAGTAAATCGCTGCAAAGTTATAGCAAAATTTTGATATGTGCAAAAAAAGTCGTAATTTTGCAGCAAATATGCACGAAACACAATTTTTATAACGACCCTAATAAAAACTGACCAAACTATGTCATCTGTAAACAAAGTTATCCTCATTGGAAACGTGGGTTCCGACCCCGAAGTACGCTACTTGGATCGCGGTGTAGCCATTGCTAATTTCAACCTTGCCACCACGGAGCGCGGTTACACTATGCAAAACGGCACACAAGTGCCCGACAAAACCGATTGGCACGCCATTGTACTCTGGCGCAATCTCGCCGAATGGGCAGAACGCTATGTGCGCAAAGGAATGAAAGTATATGTAGAGGGTAAACTGCAGACCCGCACTTGGGAAAAAGACGGACAAATCCGCCGCAAAACCGAAGTGATTGCAGAGAATGTACAGATATTATACCGCCCTGCTGAATACCAGAATACAGGACGCAACAACGCAGACACCACACCCGCAGAAAACACTACCGAACCGGTAGGCGATAATGACGGGTTCCAAGAAGAAAACATCTTCTAAGACCGGCAAAAACATTATTTTCGAAATATGAGCAACAAGGAGCGTTTCATCGAATGGGCTAAAGAGCAGGAGTATATGCCGCTGACTATGCAACCATGGTGGCTGGATGCGGTATGTGCAGGAAAAGAATGGGACGTTCTGATTGCAGAAGATGCAGAGGGGGAGATACTGGCCGTTCTCCCCTATCTGCTTCGTAAACGGGCATGGATGCGGTATATCATTATGCCGCAACAGACGCAGATTGGCGGAATATGGGTAGCCGCAGAGGTTACCGAAGACAAATGGAAAACCGCCGAAGTGTGCCGCCGGTTGAGCGAACAATTAGATCAATTGCACCTGTCATACTACTATCAGCAATACCCTGCGGGCAGTCTTTGCGTAGATGCTATGCGGGCGTTGGGCTTTAAGACACGCGAGCGCATAACATACAGGATAGAGGACTTGAGCGACCTAAACAAAGTAATTGACAATTTCTCCAAAAACAAGAAACGCCAACTACAACGGGCATTGAGTTTGCACGCCGAGCGGGGTATGTCGCCCGAAGATTTTTACCGTTTCCATTCGCGTTGCATGACGGAACAGCGCAAACAGTTGACCTATTCACGAGAGTTTTTTATGGTATTGGAACGCAAGGCACGGCGAAACGGGCAATGCGAAATTCTATGTACCAAAAACGCCGATGGCGATGTATGTGCCGCTGCGTTCTTGGTATGGGACAACCGATTGATGTATTACCTAATACCCTGCTATAGTCTGGAGCACAGGAACTCCGGTGCAGGGGCATTATTGGTACTGGAATCCATAAAATTGGCACGGGAGAAGCAAGTGATATTCGATTTTGAAGGCAGTATGATACGCGGGGTGGCAAACCACTACAAACAATTCGGTAGCACACCAACCACCTATTATAGTGTAGAGAAATACTACAAACCGCTATTCCGTTTAGCGGTATGGTGGAACAAAATCAGAGAGTTAAGATACCGGTAATGCGAAATGCAGAATACTATCTGCCACATTAACAGAATTTGTACAGATGTTTTCGTATCCGATTATCTGAAGACTTTCCGTTTGTAATAGACGAGCATGGGGACATTGGACACAGTTGGTCAGATGATAAAATATGAAAGTACTTTTTCTACAATCGGCACATTATGCCAATGATGACAGAGTCTGGTATCATCAAGCAGCCGCATTACAAGAAAACGGCATAAACGTAGAAGTTCTCGGAAAGGATCAATTGGCTACATTTCGGGCAGACACCACTGATGCAGATGTAATCATTGCGGACACACCGAGAGCACTATGGAAAGCACGCAACAGCAAAACAAAATTGATATATGACATAACCGAATGGTATCCTTCTAAAAAAAACCTTCGGGTAAACCCTTTTCTCATTATTCCAAAAGCAATACTTATGTGCATTGCAAGCCTATGGACCGGCTACAGGAGCGATGCATTTATCTTTGGGGAATACTATAAATCACGTCCGTTCCGTTGCTTATTCCCGAATAAACCATATACCTACCTTCCCTATTATCCCGACTTGAAATACATTTCAGCATTGCCTCCACGCAACATTACACAATGCTGCAAACTATTATACGCAGGTCCCCTAACCAAAGAAAAGGGATATTTTCGTGTACTCGAAGTGATCAACCGAGTCAGGGCACTATGTCCGAACACACAAATCCAACTGGACATTATCACCAACACCCACATTGGCAACTCCGCAAAAAAAGAAACAACTCGATACTTCCCTTATTTACCATTCAAGGCATTTTGCGAAACCATTACACAATATGATCTTTTCTTGGATTTACGCGACAACGATATAGAAAACACTTACTGCCTCCCAATCAAATTATTTTATTATATGGCATGCGGACGTCCGTCCGTATATACAAATCTAAAAGCCATCCGAGAAGGAGTTCCCGAGATTGAAGATTGCGCCTCATTGGCAGATTCTGCTTCAGACATTGCACAAGTCATCAGCCGATATATACAAAATCCCGCCTTATACTTTTCACATTGTCAGGCAGCATTGACCCTGTCTCAAAAAAAATATAATTGGAGTTTGGTAGAAACACCCTTTGTCCAAATGGTCGAAGATACGATTTACAACTTGCGTTCGTAAGCGTTGACCATACGCATATACCACACTAATTGTATCGTACTAAATACAAATCCTACCATACAATATCCGGCTATTGCATAGTAAAAATTATGCATCAACACGCCTACCAACAAAGCCGCCAGGCGGAAGGCGATGTAGGCTAATTCGATATAAAAACTAATTTTCTGCTGCTGGAAAACATCTATTAGAAAAGATATAGTTGCCCCCAATATATTCATAGCCAACCACGGCAGCATTAGTCGGATATAATGACCGGTAATCTCCCATTCCGAGCCGAGCAGCCACTGCGTAAGCCATGGCAAAACAAAGTAGAGAGCCACAAAACACGGGATAGTAATTCCCATAGCATAGAAACTGAAACGCCGCAGAATCGGACGTATTGCTTCCCGACGATTTACCTTGGCGGCAATATGCTGATACAAAACCTGATACAGCGATTGCTCTATCATATTAATCGGTCGGAATGCCAAAGTAAGTGCCATTCCCCAAAAGCCGAGATTTGCCAGTCCGAAGAAAGGTGTCAGCAATAGGGACGGCAAACTGTTACTCAAGTTATTCACCAACGCACGCGGCAACGAGTATTTCGGAAAGTTAGCATATTCCCGTGCCACCTCCCTGCACACCTTTTTATCAATATGCAGCACTTCGCACAACCCCCTTTTCCACGCGCCGGCAATACTAACCACCAATGCCACCAGTGGGGAAAGAACCGTAGAGCAAAGCAATCCGCCATGCAGGAAACCGGCATAGCCACAGCCTATTTTGGCACCGGCGTTCAGAACAGACTGCGACATTTGATAGCGGCTGATTGCCCCGAAATACCTATGCCTCGTGTAGTAATAATTGAGCAACACCCAACAGGCAGATACCAATATATAGACCGGCATCAACCAATACCATTTGGCTAAATCGGGAGCATTAAAGAGGATGGCTATTGGGCGTGAGAAAGGAACACTCAACAGAACAATCCCCACTACGCAAAAAGTTATCAAACCTCCACATTGCAGTATGGCACGTGCCTTTCTGCCATCCCGCGGCAAGACGATTGCATATTGGTATTCAGCAGTAGCGAGCAAGGCAAGAATTCCCCCTATGCTCAAAAATAGATTCAGCAATCCGAAGTCATCGGGCGCATAAAGACGAGTAAGGAGTGGATAAACCAACAGCCCGATGGCTTGCGCCACCACGTTTGCAGACAAGAGTTTGGCAAAATTGCGCACGCCTGCCGAGTGTATGAGAAAACGGAATTTACTCATCGTGTCTGCAAAGGTACACAAATTTTACGGACTATGCAACATTTGCAAAAACAGACAAAACAACTACATCTATTTTTTCAAAAAAATATGCAAAGCAATCCCAATACCTCCATATACCAATTACGTAGAAAAGACGTAGAAAGGACGTAGAAAGGACGTAGAAAGAATTGGCTTTTATGCTGATCTTAAGCCTTCTTTTTATGCAGTCTATGCATTATATACTCTGCATAAACTGTATAGATAGACATTGTTTCAATGCAATAGTCCTCAAAAAACGGTTCCCGTTGCCATAAATGGGACTAATGGGCGATTTTATAGACAAAACAGGAAAAACTATCAAACATTTTTACATAAAAATAGCACGGATATTTGCGCTATTCAGAAAAAAGCAGTAAATTTGCAGTCGTTTTTGCAAGAATGCTCTTTTGCGCAGGCATCACAGAGCAAGAGAGTACCGATATTGGTGCGACGAAATCTAATAACTACAGAATATGCAAGTTAAAAAGTCACAAAAAGCCAGTCTGGAAGACAAAAAGGTCATCTATGTATTGATGGGCTTCGTCTTCGTCTTGAGCGTTTGCTATGTCGCTTTTGAATGGACAGAGAAAGAGGTTACCAAGTATGAGGTTGCCGATACCGATTTCTTGTTTGAGGAAGAGGTAGAGATCCAACAGACCTCGCAACAAGAGACCACTCCTCCGCCCCCACCTCCTGCCGTACAAGAGGTTGAGGTGCTGAACGTTGTGGAAGACGATGTAGAGACCGAGTCTATCGAAATCAACACCGAGGACGAGAAAGACGTTGAGGTCGTGATTGCTCCGCCCGTTGAGGCTCCTGTAGAGGAAGAGGAAGAAGAAGTCGTATTCGTAGTTGTAGAGACGATGCCGGAATTCCCCGGTGGTCAGCAGGCTTTGTTCAAATACCTGAGTGAAAACGTGAAGTATCCTGTTATTGCGCAGGAGAACGGTATCCAAGGTCGTGTAATCTGCCAGTTTGTGGTA
This sequence comes from uncultured Bacteroidales bacterium, assembly GCA_934728255.1. Classification (GTDB taxonomy): domain Bacteria; phylum Bacteroidota; class Bacteroidia; order Bacteroidales; family Paludibacteraceae; genus Colicola. Next base: position 33,178 of record CAKVEC010000001.1, on the reverse strand, counting down.
AACAAAGATGGTGCGATTGTGGATGTAGAGGTAGTTCGTTCCGGTGGTGATCCGTCGCTCGACAAAGAGGCTGTACGTGTCATCAAGTCGATGCCTAAATGGAATCCGGGTAAGCAGCGTGGTAAGGCAGTACGTGTAAAATACACGGTGCCTGTAAACTTCCGCCTGCAATAATATAACGATCAGCATTTTTCCGATGGAGTTGAACCATCGAGATATAGTCTATTGCAAGGGTGTCGGCGCAAAACGCGCCGACATTCTTCGTAAAGAATTAGGGGTACTGACAGCACTTGATATGCTCCGTCAGTACCCCTTTAAGTATATTGACCGCAGTAAGTTCTATAAGATTGCGGAGATAGAGGATGACGAGACCTACGTGCAGATTGTGGGCGAAGTAACCGAGTGGCATACTATTGGTGTAGGAAAGGCACAACGGCTGAGCGCACAGTTCTCGGACGGGACGCACTTGATAGAACTGGTGTGGTTCAAGGGTGTGCAGTATGTGAAACTGCAAAAAGGGGTGCGGTATCTACTGTTTGGCAGACCAAGCCGGTTCAACCACCAATATAACTTTGTACACCCCGAACTGACACCTATGGCGCAGGTGAGACCCGAGATGACGCAGGGGCTGGAACCGCACTATAACACTACCGAACGTATGAAGAAAGCGGGTATTAACTCGCGCATCATACGTACGATTATTGCCGGTTTGATGCCCGATTTGGCAATGGGAGTCCCCGACACGATAGGAGCGGATATATTGCAAAGATACCACCTGCCGGGACTGACAGAAGCCCTGCAAAACATCCATTTTCCGAAAGATACACCGGCGATGCAGCGGGCGAAAGAGCGGCTCAAGTTCGAGGAGTTGTTCTATATCCAGTTGCAGATACTGAGGCAGATGAAACGCCGCGAACAGAATGCAGGTTTTCCTATGCCGATAGTGGGGCGGAACTTCAATGCAATGTATCAAAGTCTGCCTTTTCCGCTGACCAATGCACAGAAACGGGTAATACGCGAGATACACACAGATCTGAAATCGGGCAGACAGATGAACCGCCTGCTGCAAGGCGATGTAGGGAGCGGCAAGACATTAGTGGCACTGATGTGCTGCCTGCTGGCGATTGACAACGGGTATCAGACGTGTATTATGGCGCCGACGGAGATACTCGCCAACCAGCACTATGAGACATTGAGCGGTTTTCTCAAACCGCTGTTGGCAAGCGAGACTAATCCTGATGGTTTGCGGATTGCCCTGCTTACCGGTTCTACCACCAAAAAACAAAGAGACCTGCTCCACCCTGCCCTGCAAGCGGGACGGATAGATATTCTGATTGGTACGCATGCACTATTGGAAGATACCGTACAATGGGCGAACCTCGGGTTGGTAGTAGTGGACGAGCAGCATCGTTTCGGCGTGGCACAACGTGCCAAACTATGGAGCAAGAACGTATGTCCGCCGCATGTATTGGTAATGACCGCCACACCTATCCCACGTACATTGGCGATGACCGTATATGGTGATCTGCGGGTGAGTATCATAGACGAACTGCCCCCCGGACGCAAACCCGTACAGACGCTGCATTACTCTATACAGCGCAGGCAGTCGGTAAATCAGTTTATCAGGGGACAGATACAGGCAGGACGGCAGGTGTATGTAGTTTTTCCGCTAATCAAGGAGAACGAAAAATTGGATCTGCAAGACCTTGAAAACGGATACAACGAACTATGCGAGACATTTCCCGAGTACAAGATTTCGATGGTACACGGACAGATGAAAGCCAAAGACAAGGACGAACAGATGCAACGTTTTGCCTCCGGCGAGACACAGATACTGGTGGCAACAACGGTAATTGAAGTCGGGGTAAACGTGCCGAATGCGAGCGTGATGATCATAGAGAACGCCGAGCGGTTCGGACTGAGCCAGTTGCACCAGTTGCGCGGGCGTGTGGGACGCGGAGCAGACCAGAGTTATTGCATTCTGCTGACCCGCTTGGAACTGACCAAAGAGACGCGCCAGCGTATGGATATAATGGTGGCGACGAATGACGGGTTCCGTATAGCCGAAGCGGATTTGCAACTGCGCGGTCCCGGGGACTTGGAAGGCACGCAACAATCGGGACTACCATTTGACCTGCATATCGCCTCCCTATCCACCGACGGGCAGATATTAGAAATTGCCCGTCAAGCCGCAGAAAGCATATTAGAGAAAGACCCGCTGCTTGAAGACGAATACAACCGCATCTACAAGCGGCAACTTGACCTATTGCGGATTGAGGCACATAATTGGTCGGAGATTTCGTAGGTAACTATGTTTTTTAATGTGAGTTTGACACAAAAACTCCTTTCTCCTCACGGGCAAGAAATCTAAGTAAATCTTTGCTTTTGCATCCATAAATTGCCATAAATTTTATTCGCCTACGGCGGTAAAAACGATGAAATGCGATGCGGAACGGGCACAGGAATTGCGGGCGCAGTATTGCGCCATTGAGGGGGCATACCACTGGAACAAAAAATACTGGAACCAAATCTCATTGGACGGCTCCGTACCCGACGAACTGATCGGAGAACTGGTACGGCACGCCTACGAAGAAGTAAACAAAAAACTGCCGAAGAAAGAGCGGGTGGCCATTAATGTTTCTGTTCTCCATTAAAGACCATGCAGAACCATTAAAAATTCTCTGTTAATCATCGTTAATTGGTCGTTAAATTTCCAGTAATACATGGTGGGTGATAGTGCATTATTATATAAACAACTGAACAGGCGGTTGCATCCGGCGGATTTGCAGGTATTGGCATATGAGACACAGGTCGGGAATACAGAACGCCAATTAGTGGATTTGCTTTATTCGGAGGAAAAACGGGTGGCGGATAATGCGGCGTGGATACTGACATTTGTGTCAAGAGACAAGGAAAAACAAAATGTATTAGCACCCTATCTGCAAGAGTTGGCAGAACTATGTATGCAGACCAAAGACGGAAGTCTGCAACGAATGTTACTCACCGTGCTGCACGATATACCTGCCACGGATGCCACACTCAATACCGCTTTCCTGAATTTTTGTTTGGATACATTGAGCAACCCGACCACACCGACGGGCATACGGATGCTGTGCATCAAACTGGCTTACCGACATTGCGGGCAATACCCCGAACTATTGTCGGAACTCGTTGCCCTATTGCAGTTTATGGACAGAGAGACGCTGTCGCCCGGTGTGGCGTGCATACGCCGAAAGATACTCCGCAAACATTGCCGTTAAATTCTCCGTTAATTTTCCATTAATTTAACGTAAGTTCGATGTAACGAGAACTTATAAAAACAAAATTGTCAAAACCTTTCTTACAGGGCAACCGACATCCCACTACGCGTTGCTTGCGGGAATCTTGCAACACGCCCCGCGTTTTTTATACAAATAAAAGTATGGTTCTGATATATATTACCAAATAGGGAGGACGATATGGAATAGGGGGACAAGGAGGGCGGTGGCGACCCCCATAAGGGCGATACAGAGACCACTGACAGCCCCCTCGACCGCTCCTAATTCGATAGCACGCGCCGTCCCCAGTCCGTGGGCTGCGCAGCCCATTGCCAAGCCTTTCGCCACGGGGTTGGTAATATGGCAGAGCCGCAAGACAAATGGTCCCATCAGAGAACCGAGGAACCCCGTGATAATCACCGATACGGCAGCCAGCGACTCATTGCCACCGAGCGAGCGCGTAACATCCATGGCTATCGGGGTAGTTACCGACTTAGCCTCCAAAGAGCGCACCCACATACTATCCATATGCAGCATCTTGCACGAGAAATAGACGCTCACCACTCCTACCAAAGCACCAACTATCACTGCTACGAAGATCGGCAGTGCATTGCGTTTGATGGTTTCCAACTCTTCATAAAGGGACAAAGCCAATGCCACGACACTCGGTCCGAGAAGGAAAGTGATAGGTCGATTGGCCTGCGAGTAGGTGTCATACGGAATATCCAGCACTTTCAGCAGAACCAATAAAACCGGAATACATATCAAGAACGGGTGCAACAAAGTCCAGCCCGATTTGCGCTGCAAAAACACGCCCAACAAGTAGGTTCCGAAAGTGAGCATCAGGAGCGTGGGCATAGAACATAGGACATCATGCATGTTGCACTCCTTTCCTATTAAAACGCCCCTGCAAGCGTGCCACCCCTTGCATGGTCAGTCCGCTACTTGCCATAATCGCCACTGTGGTCAATACCAAGATGCCCAACCAACCGGCTATGTTCAAGCGAATAATACTCCACTGCTCCATTATCCCTACCATTGCGGGTACAAAGAAAAATGACATATTGCGCGTCAGCATATCGGCGGCAGTACGAATTTGGTGTGGGTGTACCCATTTGAGACAGAGGCAGACAAACAACAGCAACATACCGATTACGCTACCAGGGATAATTTCCCCAATTGCCCACGAAAGAATGTTCCCCAACACGAGGAATAACAGAATAATAAAAAAACCTAACACAATCTTTGTATTTTTTTTGAGGGCGCAAAATTACAACAAATCCACTATACACACAAGCAAAAAGCCCATTTTGCCAAGTATGGCTGCCAAGGGAAACCCGGACAGCAAGCGCCAGCGGCTGATAGCGGCGCATGCTCCGCACACACCGGTTGTGCCGAACCCGTAACCGAGTCAACCTGAAAACGGACAAAGCATCCTATCGGGAATCACCTACTAATCACCCACTAATCACCTACTAATCACCTACTCCTGATAGCACGAAGATAATAGAGAGTATAGAGCAGAGAATTAGAAAATAGAGGGCATATACACAGCGGATTTGCGTAGTCCGAAAAAAAAGCGTAACTTTGCGGGCAATACGTAGGGAAAGTTCTCCGTTAATTATCGTTAATCAGTCGTTAATGCGGAAGCGGTACCTGCGAGAGGTTACGAAATGCCGAAAGCCAACAGACATAGTTCGCCATGGTGGTGGGTGCCGACGCTGTATTTTGCGGAGGGTGTGCCGTATTTTTTGGTAACAAGTGTGAGTATCACGCTTTTTACGCAATTAGGTATGCCTAACGGTCAGATGGCATTGTTCACGAGTCTGATTACCTTTCCATGGGTGATCAAGCCGCTATGGAGTCCGTTTGTAGATGTGATACACACCAAACGCTGGTGGGTGCTGCTGATGCAGGCGTTGATGTGCGTTACAATACTGCTGCTCGCATGGCTTGCGCCGAGAGGGTATTTCACGTGGGCATTGATATTTTTCACCATAACGGCTTTTGCCTCGGCAACGCACGATATTGCCGCTGACGGATTCTATATGATTGCCCTGACAGACAAGCAACAGGCGACGTTTGTAGGTATCCGCTCGACGTTCTACAAGATAGCGAACATCTTCTGCCAGTCGCTGCTGCTGATGTTGGTGGGGTGGCTGCAGACAAAGACGACGGTGGCAGCCTCGTGGACATACACATTGCTCGGTTGCAGCGGGCTTATGGCAGGAATCACACTGTGGCATACGTTTTTTCTGCCGAAAGCAGAAAAAACAATACACAAGGCACAAGGCACAAGGCACAATGCAATGCACAATGCACAATGCACAATGCACAATGAGTTATCCACAGCATATCCACAGGACATCCACCCGACTTCGGGCAGGGGCATTTGGCAAGAAGTAGGGGCAACGTTTGTGGAATTTTTCCGCAAACCGGGCATCGGGCTGGCACTGTGTTTTATGCTGCTTTACCGCCTGCCCGAGGCATTGCTGCTCAAACTATGCAATCCTTTCTTTCTGGCACCTGCGGAAGAGGGCGGTTTGGGACTGAGTGTGGCGATGGTTGGGCAGATATACGGAATAGGAGTGGTGCTGATGCTGCTCGGCGGGATAGCAGGCGGACTATGGGCAAGCCGCGTGGGACTGAAAAAAGCGATGCTACCGATGGCGTTGTGCCTGACGCTGCCGAGTGCGGTATATGTCTATTTGGCGGCGGCGCAACCCGAGTCGTTCCTTGTGATTTCGGTATGCATCGGGTTGGAGCAGTTGGGGTACGGATTAGGCTATACGGCGTGTATGCTGTATATGATGCACTTTGCGGAAGGAGCGCACAAGACGGCGCATTTCTCGCTCTGCACAGCGGTGATGTTCCTCGGGCTGATGCTGCCCGGTATGGTGGCGGGATATATAGAGGAGCCAATGGGGTACTTGGGGTTCTTCGGCGTGGTGATGGCGTGCTGCGTGCCGAGTATTGCAGTGGCGTGGGCGGTACGGAACCAATTATGAATTATGAATTATGAATTAAGATTTTAAGGCAATGAATATCAAACGAATTATTCCGGACAGTATTACCTGCTGCAACCTGCTATGCGGGTGTATGGCGGTGTTTATGGCCACGCAAAACGCGTTTTTGTATGCGTTCCTGTTTATATTAGGCGGGGCGTTCTTCGATTTTTTCGACGGGATGTCGGCACGGCTGCTGAAAGTGCCGAGTGCGATAGGTGTGCAGTTGGACTCGCTTGCCGATGATATTACATTTGGATTAGCCCCCTCGATGATGCTTTGCTGCTATTTGCGTCCGCTGGTTGGCTGGTGGTGTCTGTTGGCGTTCCTAATGGCGGCTTTTTCGGCACTGCGTTTGGCAAAATTCAATGTAGATGAACGGCAGAAGACCTCGTTTATAGGACTTTCTACCCCGCCGAATGCCATATTCTGGGGTTCGCTGACGTGTATGCCGTACGCTATGCTGTCGGCGGACTGGATTCCGTGGGCGTTGCTGGCGATGAGCCTGTTGAGTTGCTATTTGCTGAATGCGGAGATACCATTTTTCTCGTTCAAGTTTCACGGGTTCGGTTGGAAAGAGCACTCCACGCAATACCTGTTCCTTATCGGGGCGGTGGTGCTGATTGCGTTCTGCGTGGTGAAAGCGTGTATGTGCAAGCACGTAGAACTGGCGGTATTTTCGGGAGCGGCTTGCGTGCTGTGGTATGTAGCACTGAATGTGCTGCTATTCTGTATGCCTTCGCCAAAGAAAGAACGTTAATTATCGTGTAATGTTTCTTTTGGGGAACATATAATTAACCATATAATTAAACCATTCATTTTTATTGTGCTGGAAAGGGTAAAATATATTTGTTTGGCGACTATGCTTGTCGGCATAGCGGTAAATGTCAGGGCGGAAGAGATACCGAAAGGGTATTATGACAATGCGCAGGGATTGAGCGACAAAGCACTCAAAACGGCTTTACATGACACTATCTGCAAAGGTGTGCGGGTATCATACGGCACACAAGGCTACACCTATCCCGACAATGTCTATTATCCCGCAACGTGGAATTTCTTTCCACTGACCGACCGACGGGCAGACGGCACGGTATGGGATATGTATTCCAACACACGGCGCTATTTCACCTACGATGGCGGTTCCGCCTGCGGATTGGAGATAGAGCATTGTTTTCCGAAATCGTGGTGGGGGTGGACATCGCAGAGCAGCGGAAAGACCGATTCTGTCGGTTACAGGGCATATAGAGACCTATACCACCTGAATCCCGCTGACGCACAAGCGAATAACAACAAGAGCAATTACCCGCCCGGGCATGTAAAAAAAGGCGACAAGTTGGATAACGATTCGTTCAGAATGGACGCAACGAAGAGTTCAGAATACGGTTGGGCTTGCTTTGAGCCTGCGCCCGAATACAGGGGCGACTTTGCGCGGGCGTATTTCTATATCGCCACGGCATACGAGGACTTGAATTGGACAGCCACCGACTATCTGGATAACGATTCTTATTTGGAATTCAAGCCGTGGTTGATAGAGGTATTGCTCGACTGGCACCGCGCCGACCCCGTAAGTATGAAAGAGATAGAGCGTGCGGACGCCGTGAGCAGCATACAGCACAATAGAAATCCGTATATTGATTATCCCGAGTTGGTGGAATATATATGGGGTAATAAGAAAGGGCAGAAAGCGGATTTTGCAAAGTTGATTTGTACCGCCTCGCCCGACTATGTACCCGCACCCGATTTCAACAATTTCAAGGCATATCAGGCAGAGAATGTGAGCCGTGAGGGCTTTACCGCCGTATGGAGCAACCTGCAAACGGAGTATGTAATAGATGTTTACATACAAACTTACACGGGCAAGAACGATACATTGATTAACCTGCCTGCCCTGTCGGAAAAGATACTCGCCAATAATCCGTACACCGCTTCACAAAACTGCAGCAACTCGAAAGCAGGACAGAACGCTCTCACAATGGGCAAAAGCAGCAATGACGGATACATCACGATAGACGGACTGACACTCACACAGGAGACAGAATTGGTATTCCGTGCGAGCGCTTATCCGTTTGCCGACGCAGGAGAACTGCAAATATCATTGGATGGTGAAGCAGTGCGAAACATAAATCTGCCCGCTGCCAACAAGACACGCGACGAGAGATATTATCGCCTGAGCATACCAGCAGGAACAAAGTCCATACAAATACTATCTGTAGGCGGCAGCACGAAGAAACGGGCGTGTATGCAGGAGTTGTACATAATACAAGGCGACCAAGAGGAACACACAAGCAGCGTGGAGGGATACCCGCAGATATTGGACGTAGCGTGGGAACCGAACCGCTATTGCAGCGAGCATATAGCATTGCCTGCAAATATGGGGACAGATACGGTTTACTATCGTCTGACCACTGAGAACGGACGGAAAAGCAACGAGGTGCGAGTGGTTATCCCCACGGCGACGGATATAGAAACGACCAAAGACGCCCCCTACCCGACACCACGGAAAGTGCTGATAGACGGACGGATATATATTTGGTATGACGGGAGATATTACGGGGTGCTGGGAGAGGAGATGAGGGGGCTATAACATTTCCGACATAGGCGAATAATGGTAGTGCGTGCTGATGCACAAAACTATGTTTTGCACTCCCATTATCCGAATGTAAAGTTTGCTACATCAAACGGATAAAGCATTATATGGCAAATTCTACACATTCCGCCGTTTTTTACACATAGACACGCATAATAATGCGTAATTTTGCACTCGTAAAATTATGTATTATTTTCTATCCTAATACGATGAAAAAACAACTCTATCGTGCATTTCTTTTTTGCATTGCCGCACTGCCGGTGATGACTTTGTCGGCACAGACATCGGGCGGTCAGTCCACGGAAGGTAAGGACTTTTGGGTAACCTTTTTGCAAGCAGACCAAGATCCGAATAACACGCTCAAATTGTCGTTGTCAATTTCCTCACGCAGCGATTGCGAAGTAACCATAGAAAATCCCTATACCGGTTACGCAGAAAAGGTACAGGTGAATGCCGGAGGCTTGGAGATTGTGAACTTGTACGAAGGCAATGTACTTACTCAGAGTGCCCGTTCCGCAATGGCGACTACCGGCAAAGTATGCTACGCTGTCAATTCGGAGCAAGCGGATACATGCGCTCTACATGTAACGTCAACAGCAGATATTTCTCTGTTCGCCACCAACTATAAAAGAGCCACTTTTGACGCCACAAATGTGTTGCCAACAAGTTCGTTGTTGGATAGTTATGTAGTACAGACTTATACACCTTCCGACCACGGAGGCGTAGGGAAAACACAGGGTTCACATTTTGCCATCATAGCCGCAGAGGACAATACGATAGTGGATTATTGTCCATCAGTCAATACAGAAGCCATCAATAGCGCAATCTACAAGCAAAATAATGGTTATACATTGACCGATGAGGAATCGGCACTATTGAAGTATCAATATGGACGCGATACATTGCATTCTCCTGTTTTGAAGAAAGGACAGGTATTTTATGTATGGACAGGTAAGAAAGACGGCGAAGACGGCGACTTGAGTGGCACCTATGTAAAAGCCCGCAGCAACAAAAAGATTGCCGTTTTCCAAGGTTGCCCTCACACAAATATCCCGTATCAGGTGAAACAACGCGACCATATTTTCTCGCAGGCGATGCCCACACAATACTGGGGAAACACGTTTGTGCTGACGGCTTCGAAAAGTCGTCCATGCGATAAAATCCGCATTATGGCACTAAATGACGGAACGGAAGTTCGGATTGACGGACAATTGGTTCATACCTTTGATTTTACGACAGAGAAGAAACACTATTGGGAGTTCGAAATTGGTCCGCAAGGTCAGTATGCAACAGACGGCAATTGCGTGGTTAGCACTTCCTGTGCCTGTGCAGTGCACCTGTTTGTGGTATCACAGCAATATCACGGCGACAAAAACAGCGATGGCGACCCTGCAATGCTTTGGATTAACCCGATAGAGCAACAGATAGACCAAGTTACCTTTGCAACTTATGCAAGCGACAATGGTACCACCAACCACTACACGAACATTGTAACAGACAAACCGGAATTGATGCTATTAGACGGTGTTTCTATTGAGGGTGATTTTCAGCCTGTTGGGAGTACAATCAATGGCGTTCAATACTATTTTGCACAGAAGAGTCTCGGCACAACCGCCGCTACACATACACTAAAAAGCGATGGCAGTAATTTTATTGCTCACGTATATGGTTTTACAGAAAACGAGAGTTACGGTTACTCTGCCGGCGGAGCAACAAAGCCACTGACGCAGGCGATTACGATCAACGGGCAAGTGTTTACGCCCGAGAGCCACAACCTGCTTTGCGGCGAGGATACGATTCATTTCGGTTGCGACCTGAACTATGAGTTTGAGAAGATTGTCTGGGGTTTCGGCGATGGAGAGACCTATACAACCAATGGTCCTGCAAGTGAATCAAAAGTGGATCACTATTATAAGGAGAGTGGTGTATATGCGGCTTATGCCTGCATCTATCGTTCGTCATCGAACGTGTGCGTCGGTCAGAGCATAATGGACAGCATACCCATTACGGTAAATATCGGGCGATTTACATTCTCTATTACCGGTATGGATATTCCCTGCAAAGTAGAGGGACAACCATTTGTGGGCAAAATTTTCTTTGATAATCAGTCGGGTGTGGATATGCAAGGCGAGAACACCACCATTGAATATACGGACGCGGCTCTTGCTGTCGGTTTCAAGAACAGCGAACTGACTATCAATGAGACCGATAACTATTTCGGTATTGTGATACCCGATGGTGCCAAAGCGGGCGAGGAATATGGTATTCACCTGAAGATAGAATCGGATTGCGGCGGAACAGATACAACCCTTCTCTTTATGCTCAATTACGACAACGATGTGCTTACGCAGCGTTTCACGAACATACTCGGACTAAAGAAAGACGTTTCCTTTGAGGGCAAGACATTAACCGATTTCCAATGGTATCGCACAAGCGACAGCACTGCGATTGCAGGGCAAGTGAGCGGTGTGCTGCATTTAGAGGATGTGGATGCCACCGATTCGTATTATCTGTGTTTCTATATCAACAAGGGGACGAGCAGTGAGGTACAGACTTGTACGTGTGCCAAAGCATTTAACCCCGATCCACAGGATTACAATAAGTTTGAAGATGGTGTTGAAGTGATTGCCACCACTGCCCAAGCGGGCGAGCGCATCTTTGTCAATGCCAAAGAAGCCGCTACGGCACAGTGGATTAATGTGAATGGTGATATTTTTGCCGAGGTTTCTTTGCCTGCAGGCGGGTGTACTATCACGGTTCCGGGTGAAGCAGGTTTTTATATCTTGCGCGTCAGCACGGAAGAACAAGTGCGTAATTTCAAATTTCTTGTAACGAAATAACCATTGAATCTGATACAAATATGAAAAATATAGTGCGTAGTATATTGGTTTGTGCGATGATGTTGTCGCTCAGTTGCAGCGATGTGTTGGCGGCTGCAATGCCCGAACCGGTAGCCAAAGAGACATCGGCTCAGGACAAGCAGAAAGCCGCCAAACAAAAGGCTGCAGAGAAGAAAAAGAAAGAGCAGGAGAAAGCCAAGGCACAGAAGCAAAAAGAGCAAGCCAAGAAGAAAGCCGCTGCACAGAAAGCCAGCGAAAAGAAACAAGCAGAGCGGCAAAAAGAGCAGGCTGAACGGCAGAAAGAAGCCGACAAACAAGCCGCACAGCGTGCGAAGGAACAATTAGCCCGCCAGAAAGAGCAGGAGCGTCAGCAAGCCGCCAAAGCAGAAGCGGCTGCCGAGAAACAGGCACAAGAAGAGGCACAGAAGCAGGCATGGCTGAAACAGCAGGCCGAGTTGGCAGACCCGACACCACGCACAGAGGCGGTCAGTCTCTTTAATATTGGTGCGAAAATCGGTTATGCCGCTATGATGGACAAGATGGGCAGTAACCTGTCGAATATCAGTCGCCCCGGACAGTTGGAGAGCGAATATGCTTACCAGTCGCTGACCGGTGGCGCAGGAGCAGGTTTGTCCGCCACGTATGAACTCGAATACGGGGCTTTCCGCTTTGAGACAGGATTGGATTTCACATGGTTAAACTCCCGCTCGGACTACGGTTTTGCCCTTACACGCTCCAATAACTATTACCCAGCGGAGGGGGCAACACCCATTCATCAAACCTATACATACACAACCGATGACCTGCGCGAGGTACGCAACGTGGGATATATCGGTTTGCCGGTGATGTTCGGTGCGCAGTTCAACCGCTATTTCTTTATGCTGGGAGCCAAAGTGGGCTATGGCTTGTTTGGCAACTACTCGCAACGCGGACTGTATGACATCATGGTACTGGATGAAGAGATATTAGAGCCTTACGGAATGGGCATTGTGGATGTGCCGCAAGCCGCCGCCGACAACCGCAAACTCAGTATGCGCCAACCGTCTGTGAGCCTGTGCGCCGAGTTTGGCATCGACCTGGATGAGTGGATGCAGGCACAGCCCGACAAGAAAAGCAAGAAACGCGTCAAACCGGGCGAGAGACTGCCTTTCGGACGCGAGCATATCCACTACAAAGTGAGTGCATTTGCCGAATACGGTGTACTGAATACCAATAACCCGACAGGAGCAATGCCGCTGACTTTCAACGGGAAGAATGATTATAGTCCGCAAGCGACCAACTCAATGCTGGCATTGAGCGATACCAAACTGAATAATCTGTTTGTAGGTCTGAAATTCACGGTACAGTTTGAGGTACCCGGCAAGACCGCTCGTCCCGTGCCGCCACCTCCTTCGTACACCACAATACATATTGTGGACGCCGCTACGGGCGAGACACTCAACGGGGCTGCGGTGGAGATTATCAATACCAAAAACTACCGCCCTGCTATGAAACAAAAAGTTTTGGCACAGGGGACAGCACGCCAGCGCACCAACGTAGGCAACTATGCGATAACCGCTCAAGCAGAGCATTATTATGTTGAGAATGTGGCATATAGCATTGTCGAACCGGGTACTACCACCGCTATGGAGATACGCATGCGTCGTATGCCGCTGTTCCGTGTGAGCGTAGCCGACAAAGAGACCGGGGCTGCCGTACCTGCGCAGGTAGAGATATTCCCGCGCGGAATGCGCCAAGCTGCTTATACACTGGCGACCGACTCCGCTAACGGCGCAAGCAAGGCTTATCTGGCAGATACGGCGGCTTACACACTGCGTATTGCACAAGTGGGCTACGAGGAGTATGAAGCACCGATTGCACATATCGGCGATAGTATGCACGTAGTCTTGACACCTATCAAAAAAGGTGAAGTGTTTGTAATGCGCAACCTACATTTTGCCACCAACAAAACCCGTATTCTCTCGTCATCGGAAGAAGCACTGGAGGCGTTGTATTCCTATCTGGAGCGCAATCCCGAGATACGCATCAAGATTATGGGACACACTGACAATGTGGGTAAGGACGCCGCCAACCAACGTCTGTCGGAAGGTCGTGCAAATGCCGTTCGCGCAGACCTGATCAAACGCGGAATTGACGAGACACGTATAGAAGCCGAGGGATATGGCGAAACCCGTCCGATAGACACCAACGACACCGAGGAAGGACGGCAGAACAACCGCCGTGTAGAGGTGGAGGTATTGTAAGGCGACAGACTGCCATTGATGAATATAGCATACTAAATAACGTGAGTTCGAAATAAAAACTCCCTTGTCTCTATGAGCAAAAAATCTAAGCAAATCTTTGGACTTACGTTATATTAATAAAGACACAAATAACACAACATACGAAATACAGTTGCTTATGAAACGCAGTTGGATGATTATAGCCCTTGTGGCAATGTTGAGCAGTTTTTCCGCCCCTCTCTTTGCACAAGCCTCCACGGAAGGTAAAGAGTTTTGGGTGGCACTTGCCATATCCAATGCTCCTAATGGGGATATATCTCAATTTGAACCATTCATTGCTATCTCCGCCAAAAAGAATTGTCAGGTTACGATATCCAACCCCTCGACCGGTTGGTCAGATCAACCACGCAATCTACAAGCCAACTCATGGACAGTAGTCAATAATATCCCTACTGCACAATGGTATGACCTCAACTGGACTGCCAATTCGGCTTCGGAATATGTGGACAAAAAGGGTATTTTTGTCAAATCAACTGAAGATATTTCCGTATTTGCGGCTATGCGTATGGAGTTTTCATACGATGCCACGAATGTACTGCCGCAAGCCGTCCTGCAAAGCGAATATATACTGCAAGATTATCCGGCATATAACTCGGAAGGAGAAGCACATAGTACCTTTGTTATCGTTGCTACCGAGGACAACACGACTATTGAGATCACCCCATCCACTCCAACTATAAAAGGAAAAACGGCAAATACGACCTTTAGCGTTCCTCTCAACAAAGGACAAACTTATCAGGTAGTAAGCACTGACCAACAGACTTTCTCCGGCACACGCATAAAAGCAAAAAACGGCAAAAAGATTGCGATATTTTCAGGTGCAGACTTTACACAGGTTCCCGGCGGAAAATCCGCACGTGATTGCCTGTATGAACAGGCTATGCCTATTGATTATTGGGGTACGGAATTTGTTGTTACCCGCTCTATGGAAAAAGATGCCAACCGTATCCGTATCACAGCCCAAGAAGACGGAACACAAATCAATATAGACGGGCATTTTGTAAAAAACATAAATTCCGGTGAAACCTACGAATTTGAGATGTCGGAAAACTTGGCATCGGGCGATATGGCTAAAGACATAGCCAAAGCAGGACGCGACATACCCGACATTTTGAACGGGGATGCCCATTACATCCAAACATCTTGCCCGTGCGCTGTATATGGCTACGATGTAAGTAGCGGTTATGTGCATAAGACAACTACCAACAAAATAGGCGACCCGTCTATGGTATGGATTTCACCTTTGCAACAACGCATTAACAAAATTACATTTGGTGCTTGCGGCACAAGTGGTAGCGAGGGGCACACCAATAGACATTATGTAAATGCTGTATGTTTGACAAGCGATATAGCCTCTTTTCAATTGTCCTCTGACCAACGTGCTAAAATACCCGCCACTTTTACCCCAGTTCCAGGAAACCCACAATATTCTTATGCACGGATATTTCTCGTTGATACAGACGACAAGAATCCGGACAAAGTATATACTATGAGTAATAAAACCGGTTTTATTGCACACGTTTATGGTAGTGGTACAAATGAATCATATGCCTATTCGGTGGGGTCTTCGGCAGTAAAACGCGGTGTGGCAGTGGATGGAGAGAATTATACCGAAGGATATATCAGCGAGACGGTGTATTGCATCGGCACGGAGATTTCGTTTGATGCACAGGTGGGAACGGATGTGATCGACGAGGTGGACTGGGACTTCGGTGACGGTGTGTCAGAAGTGGGAGGCACACCGCAAACCACACATATCTACGATTCACCGGGCTGGTACGACATCACGGCTAATATCTATGCTCACAAAGAGTGTCCCTATTCGCAATACCCTGCGGAGGAGGTGCGTTTCTCTTTCCGTGTGCGCCGCCCCGATACCATCCAAACCGTAGTGCGCGGTGATTGTCTGGCTTGGGACGACACCACCAGCCCTGTACAGGAGACCGACTCTGTGCAACCCGATAATTGTGCGACCGACAACTTTGAGATACGCACCATTGTGCATGGCAGAGATACACGCGATATATTGGATACCGCAATAGTGGCACACGATAGCGTTTATATCCCCGAAGAGCAGAAATGGTACTATTCCAACTCATTCCCGCAAGGTAAGGGCATAGTGGAAGGCACGACAGAGCGCACCAACGCCGATGGCTGTACACATACGCACGCTTACAAATACGATCTGACGATACTCACCTGCTTAGAGATGGATATTCCGAACAATCCGGAGCAATCCTATATCTGTCCGGACTCGGAAGATGAGATATTTAGTATCCCGTTCCATTACACCAAAGGGCAGATTAGCGAGGCACACCTGCTTTTGGGTACACAAGACCTCATATTAGAGCCGCAGATTGATGCCCAAGACACCGTTTTACAAGTGGCTACAAGCAGTCTGCTCCCCGGTAGTTATAACGCACAAATAAGTGTATATGATGAGGTTTGCGACCAGACACTCACCTACGACTATAATCTGTTGGTATATTATCCGAGCAATATATTTAAGTTGAAGTTCGGCAATGTGCTGGCGGTTTATCTGTCGGCTTTCAATGGCGGCTACGAGTTTACAGGGTATCAGTGGTACAAAGACGGGCAGCCGATAGAGGGTGCCACATCTTCGATTTACCATACAGAAGAACCTTTCCCCGCAGGGGCATCGTACTATGTATTGCTCACACGCAAAGATGGTGTCGTATTGCCGTCATGCGAGCAGACTATCCCCGAGGCTGCAGACGGCAGCAACGTACAGAAAGCCCCTGCCGCAGAGAAAGTGCTGCGCAATAGTCGCCTGTATATCCGTGTGGATGATGCCGTATATAATGTATATGGCAACCGAATAGAGTAACCGGATGCTACAGTCTACGCTCTGCGCATAAGCAGCGAGCGGTAGTATGCAGTTATGCGTGCGGCTATCAAGTTATGTCCCGCCTCGTTGGGATGGATACCATCTGCGCAGATATACTGCGTATAGTCTTGATTGCCAAGAAATGGTGATGTAATGTCTAATATCGGGACATTCATCTGGGTGGCAATACGGAATACTTCCAAATTGTACATATCGTGGTAGTTGCGAATGCGCTCCAACTGCCCACCGAGCCACTCGAGGATATGCGCACGTTCAACAGAGGACATATTGCGTGTGGTAAAATCAAAGAAGCGTTTACCATCCATCAGCGGCAGACTGAGCAATACGGGACGGCTGCCTAATTCCCGCACACGCTGTATCATCCGGGTATATGTGCTATGAAATTGTAGCAGGCATGTTTTCGGATTGTGTCTCTCTTGTGGATTCTCCGCAATCTCATTCCAAAAAAAATCCGAATCGTTTCCCCCGTATTCCAATAGAGTAACGTCGGCTTTTGCAACAGCCTCTTTGCGCTGCTCCAATATCTGTGCGCCACGTGTAATGGTGCAGCCCATCTTGCTAAAATTCTGTATATCCAGATTTAGGGCATTGCCACACTGCTCCGCAAATCCTTTATCGGATATAGAATAGCGTTCTCCATTCAAAATAATTCCGCGTGATATAGAATCACCTAATATAACTACTGTTTTCATACTCTTGCTGTTTTATTTTTTGTTTTCGACTGCAAAATTACGGGCTTTTGTATGGACAAGCAAACAATAGTGATAAGGTGGCATAATTTTTGACGAAACATATATAGATGACGACTAAAACGGAAATAATGGGACAAAAACAGGTCATTTCCATTTTCGTCCCATTATAAAAATTGACAAAATATACACCCCAAAAAGGGACAAAACATAGACAAATTATATTTTATGAAACAGATACCCGCTTCTACATTGAGCCTTACCTCGCTGCTTCTGCACGTCTTGGCTCTACCGCCATTCTTTTTGTGTTTTATATTGCTCTATCAATCGGAATGGATGCTGGATTTCTTGGGTATGGGGCGTGATATGGTAGTTTTCAACACGCTCATACTGATGTGTATTATGATTGCCGTACTATGCGGAAGCCGCATACCGATGACCGCCTGCCGCAAGCATCTGCACCTGCCGTGGGTGTACTATATACTATGGAGCCTGGCGGAAATGGTGGTGATGGCATTGTTCGGGGCACTTTATATGGCACTGATGTATCGTGGCGAACAGGGGTATTTCTTGTGTGCAGGCAAGTGTATGCTGATCCTGCTGGCTACCATCAGTTACCCCTATGTGATTATCAATCTGCTGATGTATTGTACACGCACACAACCGGTAACAGCGCAAGAGGACAACCTAATGCGTTTTTATGATAGTACACAGCGGCTTAAACTGGTGATTGCGGCAGATGCTATCCTGTATATACAAGCCGACGAAAACTATGTACATATCCACTACACAGAGGGAGAGCGAAAGAAAGAGTATGCTTTGCGCAATTCAATGCGTGCTATCGAGGAGGGGCTGCAAAAGCACGGTATTGTACGTTGCCAGCGGTCGTATTTTGTCAATCCGCACCGCGTGAAAGTGCTCCGCAGAGACAAAGAAGGGGTTATTGTTGCCGAATTGGATTTTGCCGATACCAAGGCGGTGCCGGTGTCTCCCAAATACTACCAGGAACTGAACAGCAAATTGTAATTTTTGTCTCCATTAATGCCCATGCAAAACCATTAAAAAAACAGTTCTCCGTTAAATTCCGCCAATTTTTCGTTAATTTCCCCATCCAAAGCCGTATTGTCTCCATATAATAAGCCGTTAAATGACCATTGTACCGGCTGCTAATCAGGACAACCGCCAAAATCAGATGATAGTCCGGAGCCGGATTATGCCGGATAATCTCTATGCCGGGGGGGGACCTTCTTTGCAAACGTACATTATTCCCGAATATACAGTTTATGCAATTCCTATACCTCATAATACCAATTACGGAGAAAAGACGTAGAAAGGACGTAGAAAAGATTACCTTTTATGCGGTGCTTTTATACACTTTATACACTATATGTGTTGCATAAAGTGTATAAATGTTGTTTGGAGTTACTATGGCTGCTAACGGGCATTATGTGCTTGTAGAATTATACTATATCTAATATGATTTTGGGGCGTATAGGAATGGAAACAAAAAAAAGAGAACTGCATTAGCAATTCTCTTTCTCTGGCGGAGAAAGGGGGATTCGAACCCCCGGTACGGTTACCCGTACGACAGTTTAGCAAACTGTTGGTTTCAGCCACTCACCCATCTCTCCGTTTAGACGGTTGTTCGTCTGAATTGTCGCTCTTTCTTCAAAAGCGGGTGCAAAGGTACGCTTTTTTTTTGACTTGTGCAAATTCTGTTTGGCGTTTTATGCTTTTTTTTGTATATCTCGCATTTTTGTCGTACCTTTGCAGCCGATTTTACTTGCCGAACCTAAATCTATCGCCTACCAATTGACAACATATAATGATAATAACAGTTGGAAATTCTGAGATTGATTTATGCAAAATACAGAGATAGAACGCAAGTTTCTTGTTACCAATACTTCCTATCGCCAACAAGCGAGTATCCGCTACGAGATTGTACAGGGCTACCTGTGCAAAGACAAGGATCGTACTATACGCATACGCATACGCGATGCACGCGCATTCCTTACTATCAAATCGGGCAACGGAAAAACAGGTATCGCGCGTTTTGAGTGGGAGAAAGAGATTGATGTAGCGGATGCACGTCAGTTGCTCACTCTATGTTTACCTGGTGCAATAGAGAAAACACGCTATATCGTCCCCGCAGAGAACGGGCTAAAATGGGAGATTGATGAGTTTCACGGAAGATTGGCAGGACTGACGCTTGCCGAACTGGAGTTGCCTACAGAAGATTACCCCTATGCCAAAGCAGATTTTGTCGGGGAGGAAGTAACAGGCGATCCGAGATACTATAATGCAAATATGTGAGGATTAGAGTTTAGAGTATGAAGAGAAGTTATAAAATCATTTTGATTATATTGGTTGTGCTGGCGGTCGTAGCGGGAGCAGTGTGCGTGGAGCAGTATTACCGGCTGAATGTCAGCAATCTGCGCAGTACGGATGGTGAGCAGCACGGGTATCATATCTACCCCGCAAGCACACTTGATTCGGTGATGAAATTGGTACAAAACGATTACGAAATCGGTTCGCCGTGGGCTTTTGATTTGCACACCGAGAATATGGGGCTTACAGAACCACAACCGGGCTATTATCGTTTTCCTGCCATAATGGGCGACCGCTATTTTATCCGCCGTCTGCAACTCGGTGAGCAAACGCCTGTACGTCTTACCTTCAACCACTATATCCGTACGCGCGAGCAATTGGCTGGTAAGTTGGCATCTACCTTGTTGTTGGATAGTGTGGATATATTGCGCCGCTTAGAGAGTGATGAGTATATGGCGCAATACGGGTTAAACAAAGAGACTTCCATCTGCCTTTTTATCCCGAACACCTACGAAGTCTATTGGACAATCTCGCCGGACCAACTCTTTGAACGGATGTACAAAGAGTATAACCGTTTCTGGAACGAGCAACGCCGCCATAAAGCGGATTCGTTAGGGTTGTCGCCTGTGGAGGTAGCGATAGTAGCAAGTATAGTAGAAGGGGAAACGCACAACAAGGAGGAACTGCCGATCGTGGCAAGTCTGTATCTGAACCGTGTACACAAGGGTATGCTGCTGCAGTCGTGTCCGACGGTAATCTATGCCAATGGAGATTTTACGCTGCGCCGTGTGCTGAAGCGCCATCTTGCCATTGATTCGCCTTATAACACCTACAAATATCCGGGGTTGCCGCCCGGTCCGATCCGTTGTGCTGCCCCGCAAACATTGGATGTGGTGCTCAATGCACCTGCAACGGATTATCTGTATATGTGTGCCAATCCTGATTTTTCGGGTACGCATATATTCAGTTCCCACTATAGTCAGCATGCAGCAGCGGCTGTAGAGTACCGGCATCAGTTAGACCAACGAAACATCAAATAAATATGCTGTGGGATAATAATGACGATATTTGCTTGATTGAGTGTCCCAACTCCGGTCGCACTATTCAGCAACACCTCAACGGGTGCCGTGAAGAACGCCGTCCTTACGTATTTATTACCAATACAATGACTATCAACCCGTTGCGTCGGATATTGGTGCCGGTAACGATGTTGGAGGAAGAGGTGTATAAAGCAGAGATGTGTACCTACATTGCGCGTAAGACCGGCGCACACATCCTTTTGCTCAAAGCGCACGACTACGGAAGCAAGGCTATGCAGAATACCAACCGTATTATTACGCATATCCGAGGTGTAGCAGAGCGGACGGGTGAAAATATATCGTACGAACTGATAGACGCAAAGAAAGACAGTTTTTCTTTGGTGCGCGAAGCAAGCGAACGTGTGCGCGAATTGGATGCCGATTTGCTCCTGCTCACTGCCAGTCGTGATTACGGATTGGATGATATATTGTTTGGCCCTCCCGAACGGCACGCCATCCGCCGCTCCACCGTTCCCGTTATGCTTATCAATCCTCGGGAAGACTTGTTTTCACTATGTGATTAAACAAAACAGATGTATCTTTACTTCACCTGATGCACTATGGCTTCAAATTGGTCATAAGATAATCCGAACAAATTCTGCAATTCCCCAATCTGCAATGCTTCCGATGTATCTACCACACCATCGGCATAGACACGTTTTAGTTGAATAGTAATGATTTCCTCTACTCGTTTTTGAAGGTTGTTTTTATAGAAATCCCCTTCCTCAATACCGAAAAAGAGTTTGAGCATTTTTATATTGTGCATTTCGACATCTTCGAGGAAGTTATCTTCTAAACTTATTATTGCATAATCTAAGATCACCGGCAATGTGTGCGATTTAATGTCCGTGATACGCCTTATACCACACGAATGTAACACTTTATCGCGTTCCAAACTATTCATCTTATCCGACAGAATAAGTTGAAGTAACTTGACTATTACCGGATGATACTCATTCCTGGTTAGTTGTTGGCTGACTGCTGTTTGAAGTTGATTCATATTGGTTTTTATGTTTTAATTCATCTAAATAACTTGCAGTTATAACACCTGAAGGAAGGGCGATGATGGCAACCCCCATCAAGGCGGAAAACATACTGATCACACGTCCTATCGTTGTCTGCGGACATATATCCCCGTAGCCTACTGTAGTAAGTGTCGTTGTTGCCCAATAGAGCGCATCAAAATAGTCCGCAAACATTGCGGAATCTTCACAGTTGAACATAATGAGCGCAGTAGTAAAGATATACGCCACGGCAATGCACATTACGGCTAATAATATGCTTTTTTCTTTGTGCAACACTCTGAATAACAATTGTATATTTTTGGAGTAACGCACAAACTTAAACACACGCAAAATTTTGATCAGTCGGGCTATACGCAACACTTTCCATGCTCTACTGATCAAGTTAAACGATGGAATAATCGAGAGCAAATCTATAATGGCAAATCCCGTAAACGGATATAAAATAAACGCTTGCCATTTCTTTTTATGAGGATAGGCATAGTCGGCAGTACACCAGCGCAAAAGATAATCCATTATAAAGAACGATACGGAAACCTTGTCTAATATCTCAAATACAGACATCGCTGTATTTCGGAACATTAAGGGAATGATACTGCAAACAATCAGTATCATCATAAACACATCGTATATGCGGCTCATTATAGAGCCCTTCGAAGGTTCTATGATATTGTATATACTTTTTCTATTCATTATCGAGTGGTATGTCTTCCACATCTATTGTCGACAATTTGTCTGTCGTCAAATTACTAATCGCCGCCAGACGATTGGCTTGGCGTTCCAGTGTTTTTTCAAATATATTGCGGACAAAACGAGCATTTCCGAAATTCTTATCCTTAGAGGCAACGGCTTGATCGAAAAAATCTTGCAGCGCATTTTTCGCTGCCGGAGTTATGGAATAGTCAAATTTCTTTATGTTGAACTCGAAAATTTGCATCAGTTCGTTTGCCGAATAATCTGGAAATTCGATATATCGGTTAAACCGCGATTGCAAACCGGGATTGCTGTCTATAAATTGTTTCATTTCATCGGAGTATCCTGCAAGGATTACCACCAGACGCTCACGCTCATCTTCCATTCGTTTTAGAAGTGCTGCTATTGCTTCTTTCCCATAATCTTGCCCATCGCCAATAAGGGAATATGCCTCATCTATAAATAAGACTCCGTCTAATGCTTCATCTATCTTCTTGTTTGTTTTCACGGCAGTTTGACCTACATATTCTGCCACCAAACCCGAACGATCCGTTTCTACAAGATGTCCTTTTTTGAGAATACCAAAATCTTTATAAATAGAAGCCACAATGCGGGCTACAGTCGTTTTTCCTGTTCCCGGATTACCAGTAAACACACAATGATATGATACAGAGGATGTTTTGAGTCCTTTTTGTGTTCGTAGTTGTTGAATTTTTATAAAATTTGTCAGTGTCTCTATCTCCTTTTTGACGACATCCAAACCTATGAGTTCTTTTAATTCAGACATTGGATCTATTGTCGGTATGTCCATTACTACATCTGCGGTTTGTTTTTTGGAAAGCGTAGTTTCATCATTACTATGGGGTGTTGGCTGTTCGTATGGCAAACTCATAATAGAGGACAGAAATGCACTTTCATCATTGCTCACCGTAGCATCTCCCTTGGAAGCAACAGAGAAATAACGATACATTTTTACCTTGTACTCGTCAAAAACGTCCTGTCGGCATTTCCGCATTATAGGAACTGTCAAAAAGAGTGTATCCTTTTGTGGTTGCTTGGCAAGATTTTGGATGATATCATTATAGATAATACCATTTTCAGATTGATAGAGGTCATCGTCTATCTTACCTATACGTTTATAAGGCAAAGTCTCACCATTGCAAGTTTGCATATAATGGAACAATAATATACCTAATGATTGTGATTCTCGAGTATCAATCAGATGTCCCATACGCATATGCCCTCCTATCAGATCTATATAGGTGAGCGTCAGCAAAATGTCTTTCGGATCTTTCAATGCCCCATTGCCGAAATCTATTTCTATATCGGACTCCTCAATTATAATCTGCATTATAACCTTTTCTGCCTGCTTGCAAATAAAATTATATAGATTGCATACCACCTCTGTGAGGTCGTCAAAATAGGAGTGTGTTATTGTATGAGGCTCCGATACTATGTCGCCTGTCAAAGCATTGTTGGGATGTTCAATCGTATCCCCGACCTTGGTTTTATTGGGATGTTTCAATTCTTCAAAGGCAGTTTCCAACGCTACGAGACCATTGTATCGGCTGGTATAATACACCAGTGTACCCATAGGAGTCTCTAAACGAACCACTCCGTATTTAAGATTGTATAACGTCGGATTGTAAGAATAACGCAAATCAGGAGAACCATCTTTGGTAGTATGCAGCCACGTTCTGTCTATACATTCGCTATCCGATGGCACTTGCCCCTCTATTTCCATACCAATGGTATGCTCTACCGAGAGATCTATTTGGTTGTAATACCATACTTCATAATTTACATTGGTAATGTAATGAAGTGCAAAATGTGGATAAAAATAAACAGGACCTTGCTGTAGCGTATCAATTGCAGGAGTCGGATTGGGCAAAATATAAGAACGATTGGTTGCCAAACACCACGATAACGGTTTCTTTGTAGTGGTATATGTTTTCTGTTGTTCAACTTGCCAAATGGCAGACATAGTGAGGCAACCTGCAAAAGCATCGCAAAAGTGTTGGTATGCTGTAATTTCCGTTTCTGTTACAGTCTGTGTCGTATCGTAATATGCAGAGGGTTTCTTCTTATCGCGAAGATACTGCATGTGAGCCCGGATAATCTTTATTTCGTCACTATCTTCCTTATCCGCTGATAGAGACTCTAAACGCTTCCGTAAGATAGATTTTTCGCGAGAATAACCTTTTGTAATACAATAGAATAACAGGAATATCGCAAGGGTTATTCCTACTACCCAAAACATATTGAACGAGAAATCAATATAAGAAGATAGTATTGCGATAACCAGAAAGACAATAGACAATATGCAAATAAACACACCGCTGTAAGACCATCCTTCATTTGATGTTTCCATATTTCTAACTTTTAATAGGGAGGGGTTACTACTTATCACACAGCATAAACACACATTTCATTCCAACCGTTGCAGAAATACAGGCTGATAATCGGGCATCGTTTCGGGATAAAGTGCGAAACGAATATCGCGGAGGATATATTCGGGGTGTACAATCCCCGTTTCCCAGAAATCATTTCCGCCCGTGTCGTTTTGGCGGCGATAGAAATTATAAACTTCACCGTTTTGATATGCACGGAACCACGTCTGTTTCTCGTCAATAGATTTTAATTCGCTGAGCGAGTGGGCATTCACCCCCACCCATACATCCGCATTGCCAAACACTTGCAAAGCCTGCTCCATATTCAAGGGAATCGACCCATCCTCATTCGTATTGGAATAAGCATAGTCCGCCCCGGCATCGCAAAACAGCCGTGCCATATACGAGTTACCCGCCGGAACATACCATGTTCCGCGGAAAGATGCTCCGGACATAATTGACCTGTGCTGATGTATATCTCTGCTGATGGTCTGCTCTTGGTGGTACGCCTCGCATACAGCGGAGACAATAGAGTCGGCTTGACTATCTTTGCCCATCAATGCTCCGACGAAGCGTATCCATTGCATACGTGCGATGGGATTATCCTCCCGCCATTCCACCATATATACAATAGGGATTCCCGCTTGCCGGATTCGTTCCGTATTTTGCATATTTTGCCCGTAGGCACTGACAAGTATGGCATCGGGTTGCGATAGCAATAGTCTTTCAATATCGGGGTTCAAATCTTCCCCGATATCGGCAACTGGCTGCAAAGGTCGGTTATACACCAATTGTGGCGTAGCCATAGCCACCACCTGATCCATTGCGTATAGTGCGTGTAAGAAACCGATATGTGTAGCAGAGGTAGTGGCAATGCGCTGCAAAGGCACTTGCAACCGCACGCCGTCGGCAGGGACGTCTGTAGCAGAATCCCCGACAAGGTAATATCGCCCGAGACGTTCGCCTTTTTGCCATGGATTATATACATCGACGACACGCATACCCGATGTATCCGCAATGCGGAAATAGAGCGGTTCTTCCCCGCTATGCGGTATATCTTTTTTGCCACACGCCGTACAGAGAAAGAGTATAAAAATAAGGACGCCACTCACTCCCGTCCAAGAGGGGGAGAAAGTCGGATAGTGAAGCATATTATTCCGCATGGATTTCCCTATTGATACTCTCTATATAGTTCACTATTTCCTCGCCGCCGAGACCGGTTTCGGCACTGGTAATGAACATTGGGGGCAGTTCCACCCATGTCTCAAGCATCTTGGCTTTGTAGGCTTCCACATTGTCGCGCAGACGAACTTTGCCGAGTTTATCACCTTTGGTAAAAACGATAGCAAAAGGCACCTCGTTCTCTCCGAGCCATTCCATAAACTCCATATCAATTTTCTGCGGTTCATGGCGGCAATCCACCAGTACGAAGAGACTGCACAGCGGTTCGCGCAAAAGGCAATACCGCTCAATCATCGCCTTGAGTTTGGCACGCTGCTGCTGCCCTGTCTGAGCATAGCCATACCCGGGCAGATCGACGAGATGCCAAGCGTCGTCGATAATAAAATGGTTGATAAGCAGCGTCTTACCCGGTTTCTGACTGGTCTTTGCCAATTTCGGGTTATGGGTCAGCATATTTATCAGACTGGATTTCCCGACATTAGAACGTCCAATAAAAGCATATTCGGGCAGATTGCTCTTGGGGCAATCGGCTACATCGGGACTGGAAATAACAAACTTGGCGGAATGAATCATAAAATCACTTATTAGTTCGCAGCACTCACGTTTGTGGCGTTGCGTTGGGTGGTTATACGTTGGTGGCGTGTCCAGTAGATAAAGCCGAAAAGACAAGCGAGAGTAACGATCCCTGCGGCACAATAGCCTGCCCAACGCCATTCCATAGGAAGATGGAAGCCTTCGGGGGCAATAAGGATATAACTCGAGGAGACCATCGTCATAAAGAGTGCCGGAACAAGCGAGATGACATATCCGAAACGAGTATGATGCTGCTTGTAGAGCCAAACGGTCCCCGCCCACAGAGTGAATACGGCAAGGGTTTGATTGGTCCAAGCAAAGTATCGCCATACGATATTGAAATCCACAAACACCATACCGAACACGCAAAGAAACAGCGGGATGGCGATCATCAAGCGTTTAGCGATACGGCGTTGGTCAAGATGGAGGAAGTCGGCTACAATGAGTCGTGCCGAGCGCAGGGCGGTATCGCCCGAAGTGATAGGCGCAGCAATAACCCCCACTATCGCCAAGATACCTCCTACAGCACCAAGCCACGAACGGGAGACGCGGTCCACCACCAGCGCAGCGATGTTCTCGCCGGGGTGCTGTGCCGCAAACGCCTGTAGACCATCAATGCCATAGAGCCCCTTTTCCGGGTCGGCAAAAAATGTCCCCGCAGCCGCAGCCCAAATCAGAGCCAGAATTCCCTCTGCCACCATTGCGCCATAAAAAATCCATCGTCCTTGCCGCTCATTGGTGATACAACGCGCCATCAGCGGCGATTGCGTGCCGTGGAAACCCGAGATAGCCCCGCAGGCGATACTGACAAACATCATCGGGAACAGCGGCAATCCGTTGGTCTGCCGGTTCTGCAATCCGTCGGTCAGTTCGGGCATCTCGCCGCTATGCCAGCCGAGCATAACCACCATAATGCCAAGCCCCATAAAGAGCAGCACACCGCCGAATATCGGATAGAAACGCCCGATGAGTTTATCTACAGGAAGAATAGTAGCGAATACATAGTAGGCAAAAATAATCAGTACCCAAACAATGGGAATGGTATGGGCTTGGAAAGACATTGAGGGCAATCCGCACAACCCTTGCAGCAGGGTAGCCGGTCCGGATAAGAATGTGGTTGTCAGCAAGATGAGCAGCACAAGCGACAATACGCGCATAAACACTTTTATGCCCTTGCCCAGTTCATCACCGATGATGTCGGGCAGCGAGGCACCGCCTTTGCGCACGGAGAGCATCCCCGACAGATAGTCGTGTACGCCACCCGCAAAGATCGTTCCGAACACTATCCACAAAAACGCCGAAGGACCGAAGAATATACCCATTATTGCACCGAAGATAGGTCCCAATCCTGCGATATTGAGGAATTGTATCAGGAATATCCGCCATGGTTTCATCGGGACATAGTCCACACCGTCGGTTTTGGTGAGCGCAGGCGTCTGTGCTTTCGCATCGATACCGAAAACTCGCTCCACGAGTGTGCCATAGAGCGCAAAACCGACCACCAAGGCTATCAAACAAAGTATAAACGTAATCATTTTCGTGGTATTCAAAACACAGCCGCAAAGGTACGCAATTTTTCGGACTTATGCAAATCGATTAGCGAGGTGCCATTTGTGTATATCACAAAAAAGCAGTAATTTTGCAAACAGAATTAGGTACAAAAATTAGTCTGTAATGTCCCGTATTGCCACGATAGGTTTTTTCGACGGTGTCCACCTTGGGCATCGGTATGTGTTTGAGTGTCTGCTCACCAAAGCGAAAGAGCAGCATTTGGAGCCATTGATTGTAACGTTCCGCCAGCACCCGCGCGAGGTGTTACAGGACGGGTATGTACCCGAACTGCTAACCACATTAGCAGAACGCAAGACACTGTTGGAAACCTATGCCGAAACACTCGTCCTTGATTTTGGCGATATATACAGGCTCACGGCGGAGCAGTTTATGGTCTATTTGCACGACAGATATGATGTGCGGGCGATACTTATGGGCTATGACCACCGTTTCGGCAGCGACGGATTGTCCTCGTTCGGCGACTATACCCAAGCAGGCGAACAAGCGGGCGTAGGTGTTGAGCAGTTGCCGCAGTATATGCCGCA
The DNA here is from genome assembly GCA_934728255.1 of uncultured Bacteroidales bacterium. Taxonomy (GTDB): domain Bacteria; phylum Bacteroidota; class Bacteroidia; order Bacteroidales; family Paludibacteraceae; genus Colicola. Next base: position 4,286 of record CAKVEC010000001.1, on the reverse strand, counting down.
GGTGGCTTCCGCCGGAGACGGGCTGCCCCAACATGTCAGTTCTACCGAAATACGAATGCTGCTGCAAACAGGGAAAATAATTGATGCCAACGAGTTGTTGGGCTATCCCTATACCCTCACGGGCGAGGTGATACACGGGAATGCTATCGGGCGTGAATTGGGTTTTCCGACAGCCAACATCCGCCTGTCGGATACGCATAAGTTAGTACCCGAAGAGGGAGTGTACAAAGCAGAGGCGTTTATATGTAATGAGTGGCACAAGGCAGTACTCAATATAGGCAGTAATCCGACCATAGGCAACCACAAGCAAACGATAGAGGTGCATATCATCGATTATCATAACGATTTGTACGGACAAGAGATACAGATCAGGCTACTGAACCGTCTGCGCGATGAGCAGCGTTTTGCCGACAGGGCAGCACTGGCAGCGCAGATACAGCGGGACATAGCCGTCTGCCGTTGATTATTCCTGCCGCTTCAGGCTTTCGCGGTGTATCTCGCGGAATATATTCTCCACCAAATCAGCGGAAATCTCATTTTGTTTTGCCCATTCCGTCCGTCTGCGCAAAATATCCTCGAAACGCCCTTGTTGCAACGGGGGGGTGTTGTGTGCTTTCTTCCATTCGCCGATACGCCGGCTCACCTCCATACGTTGGGCAATACAATCCCACAACCTATCGTCTATCTCGTCTATCTCTGCCCGCAACCATTGCAGTTCGGTTTGCTCCGTGGGCATATAGGGCATGGGATAGGTGTCCGTTAGTTCTTTCAGTTGCATCGGTGTGATCTGCTGCCGGGCGTCCGATAATGCTTCCAGGGGGGTGATATGCGTTTCTATCATGGCTCCGTCGAATGCCAGGTTGTGCGCATAATGCATCAAAGGCATAATTTTGTTGGCAGCACCTCCCAGATGACTCGGGTCCAGAAGCAGCGGAATATCGGGGCGCAGCAGCCGCAGCGTATGTGCCATTGCCCAACAGGGACGATGACCACAACCACGGTGTATCGCCATCACAGGTACGCCCGCACGTTCTATACGCTCTATGTCTCCCAGCCATAGTTGTACGTCCTCATTCACCGGGTTTTTGACCATTACTCCGAGCAGTTGTTCACGCTTCGGGTGATGCGCAATAGCGTCCGCCAACTGCTGCACCAAAATAGGATTGGCTGTGGTGCGTGCGCCCAACCACAGATAGTCAATACCCGCCGCCATAGCCAGTCCGATATGTTCAGGCGTTGCCACCTCGGTAGCCACCGCCATACCGGTCTCTTTTTTCACCTCTTGCAACCACAGCAGGGCTTCCTCCCCCACCCCTTGGAAAGTATTCGGATTGGTACGAGGTTTCCATACCCCCGCACGATAAACAACACGCTTTCCCAACAGGGAAACAATCTCACGGGCGGTTCCGACCACTTGTGCACGGCTCTCTGCCGCACAGGGTCCTGCTATCAAAAAAGGTGCGGACATAGTATTATTCTGCTATGGCTTGGCGGATAGCCTGCAGTTCTTGTTCATCAAACGTTATGTTATTGACAGCCGACAGGTTGTTATCCAATTGTGCCACGCTGCTTGCGCCGATGATAACGCTTGTTACCCCCTCACGAGCGAGCAGCCATGCCAATGCCATCTGCGCTACCGACTGACTGCGGGAGGCGGCTATCTTGCCCAAACGCTGCGTGCGTGCCACCACTTCTTCAGTTACCTGCGCCCGATGAAGGAACACTTCTTTGGTAGCACGGCTGCCCTCGGGTATGCCGTGCAGGTATCGGTCGGTGAGCAAACCTTGTGCCAATGGCGAAAAACAGATAAAACCCGAACCATTCTCTCGGGCAACGGGCAAATTGTCGCGCAAGGTATCCTCAAACAGCATATTGGCTTTGTACTGACTGATGACGCACGGCACATGCGCCGTACGCAGATAATTGTAACATTCCTGCTGCTTGTCAGCGGGATAGTTGCTGATACCCGCATACAATGCTTTGCCTGCACGGACAATATCCACCAACGCCTGCATAGTCTCCTCTATCGGCGTATTGGGGTCGTAGCGATGGGAATAGAAAATATCAAAATAGTCCAGTCCCGTGCGCTGCAAACTCTGGTCGCACGAAACCATCAGATACTTGCGCGAACCGCCGTCGCCGTAGGGACCATTCCACATCATATAACCTGCTTTCGAGGAAATAATCATTTCGTCCCTGTGCGCCGACAGGTCAGAGCGCAGCACACGCCCGAAAGTCACTTCCGCACTCCCCGGCTCCGGACCGTAGTTATTGGCTATATCGAAATGGGTAACGCCCTGTTCCCATGCACGCAGAAGCATTGCCCGTGCATTGTCGTACGAATCCACGCTACCGAAATTATGCCACAGCCCCAGCGAAACAAGCGGCAGTTGCAACCCGCTTTTACCCGAATATCTGTACTCCATAATCAATTACAAATTATAAATTACTAATTACAAATTGTCAAATCACCACCATTGTGGCACCGAAACCGTATTGTGCAAACGACGCGTCGTAGTAGTCGCACGAAGGATAGTCTTTGTTGAGCGCAGCGGCAATAGCGGCTTTGAGTATGCCCTCGCCCCGCCCGTGGATAAAGACTATCTTTTTGCCCTTGTTGCGGATATTATCACGCATAGTACGCTGAAAAACACTCAACTGCAGTTGCAGCATCTCATTGCGCTGTATATTCCGCCAACGCTCCGTAAGCGCACTGATATGCAGGTCTACCTCGAGTATATCCTCTTTTTTTGCTTCTTTCTTGCCTTTGGCTTTGCGTTCCTCCGCGGTAGGGATATGGCTTGTCCCCTGCTCTTTCTTTTTCAAATCCCGTGGCGTGGGCGTAGCCATTGTATCGGCGATATGCGTATGCTCCGCCGATGCCACCACCACAATCTGCGCAAGGGGCGTGGGCAGTTCGAAACCGTCGGCATCTTCCACATACACCATCCTGCGTTTGGTGTCGATACGGCTTATTTTGCCTCCGCCTACGCTGTCCAGAAAACGCACCTCGTCCCCGATATGTATATTTTCTATCTGCATAGTCAGTCCTTTCTTTTCCGTTCGCAAAGATACACAAAATTTCCGAATGCCGCAAATGCAAAACAATGCATAAAATCGGCAGCCTATCCACTGCTGTCGTTTACGTAAATGGTATTATGAGGTATAAGAATTACATAGTGTATATTTGCGTTTACTATCATCAGGGCAACCGCATCAAAACAATTTTATACACTTTATGCAACATATATAGTGCATAAAGTGTATAAAAACACCGCTCAAAAGCCTTATAAACTCCAATTCTTTCTACGTCCTTTCTACGTCTTTTCTACGTAATTGGTATTATGAGGTATAGGAAGTGCATATAGTGTATATTTTTATTTATTATAGTGGAGATTTGCAGTATTTAATTTTTATTTGTATCTTTGCACCATGAAATATGACCTAACAATCTAATGGCAAAGAGCAGAAGCATATTGGTGGTATTATTGTGTTGTATAACAGATGTACAACCAATACGGGGGATTGATTTTGGGCTTCCTGCAATATCGGATACTCTATACATAATGCAAACATTACCTTTTGAAGAGGGAGAAAACGGCGATAAGTGTATCTGGGATTTTTCCAATGTAAAAGATAGTGTATTATGTCCGATCATAATAGAGCGGACAGATACAACATCTGTAAATATAGTTTGCCGGTCGGTTTACACTCCCGATTGGATAAAACCGGAAACGATTTCTCCTGTCGGACAACCTGCGACAACTTATCAGTGGGATGATATCTATCTTTCTGCCATCACAATCGGCAATCAAACAAATACATATACCTATATTCCATACGTAGGCGTGAGCAGTATAACAACGCACGGGGTGTTACAATGATGGTAATTGGGAGCAACGCAGGATACATCTTGATTCGTGGGGCGACCGGTTTTACACGCTTACAATTTACAACTCGGAAGGTTATACAAAATACAAGGCTGCAAACGGGAAAATGACAAATCCGCAGATGTATTATTACCGAAAAGATTATATGGGGAATGTCGTAGCCGTATGGAATGCAACCAAAGACACTACCGAGCAGAGGACTTTTTATTATCCAAGCGGAGTACCGATGGAGATGAGTACGGGGCAAGGTTTACAACAGAAGAAATACAACGGCAAGGAGTTGATTAGCACACTTGGATATAACCGATATGACTACGGATTTCGACATTATGACGCTACCATCGGGCGGTTTAATACCTGCGACCCGATGGCGGAACTGACTCCTTGGCAAAGCCC